>NZ_JABFCN010000034.1 GCF_013087515.1 Rhizobium sophorae
CTCGTCATACAGGCCGGCGCGATGGCCGACGGCGGCGATGTCTTCTTGCTCGACATGGGGGAGCCCGTTCGCATCGCAGATCTCGCCCGCAAAATGGTAGAGCTTTCCGGGTTGACGGTCCGCGACGAGAACAATTCCGAGGGCGATATCGAGCTTTCCGTTACCGGTCTCAGGCCCGGCGAGAAGCTCTATGAAGAACTGCTGATCGGGGATAATCCTGAAACAACCGAACATCCTCGGATTATGAAGGCGCGCGAGGATTTCCTGTCCTGGCCAGAGCTGTCGCGAAGGCTCAACGCGCTCAACGCGGCATTGGACCGGAACGATATGATTGCTGCACGTGCGACATTGGCGGACCTTGTTTCCGGCTATTCGTCAACAGGTGAGGTCTCGGATCTGGCTTTCACCGGCGCCGAGCCAATACGGCAGCCTGAAGAGGTCAACGGCCAGCTTCAAGCTGGGGAGAATTAGCTTTGGACGACGGGCGCAAGCACATGGACGCCTCTCCTGATGTGGCTTCGACTGCCACACTTTGGCATATTGCGATGCCGGGAGCGGAGGCCGTCCACCACATCAGGTCACACCCGCCGGTCGTCAACGCGTGGCACACCGCGCGGCTTATTCGGCAACAACGGCTGGATGACAGTTCATTCGAAATCGGTGAGATCAAACGTAAGCATGCGGTGAGTACCGCATCTGGCCCTGCAGGCTCAGAGGTCTGACTGGAATGCCGCGGCAGCTCTTGCAGCCTTGTCGCAACGCTTAGCAAGTCCTGGGTGTGAAAGCCCCATATGCTCGGTTGCGATCTTAAAGAGATACTGCGCGATGGCATCAACTGAGGCGGTTTGGTTGACCAGCATGTCAAAGACGGTATCGGCATAGGCATCATATTCGTCTTGCGCTTCAGGAATGCCCGACACGCCGATGGGGTCCCACTCGGTGAGCAATATTTTCCGAATGATAGCTCGGTTGGTTTTGCGATCCATCGTTGATCCTATGCCGCAACGGCTGCTGTTTGCGTCGGTGTCCAGTTCCACGGCAGCAATTTCTCCAGCCTGCTGATCGGCGTGTCCGCAATGTTGGCGAGGACGTCGGCAAGCCAAGCCTGCGGATCGATGTCGTTGAGCTTGGCGCTCATGATCAGTGTCGCCATGAATGCGGCGCGATCGGCACCACGATCCGATCCGGCGAAGAGCCAGGACTTCCTGCCGAGCGCGAAGCCTCGCAGCGCACGTTCGGCGGCATTGTTCGTCAGGCAAATCCGGCCATCGTCGAGGAATGAGGCAAAGCCATTCCAGCGCTTAAGCATGTAGTCGATTGCCTCGGCGACGGGAGAACTGCGCGACAGCTTTGCCCGCTCGGTTTGGAGCCAATCGTGCAGTTCTTCGACAAGCGGCTGGCTGTCCCTGCGACGGTGCTCCCGTCGCTGCTCGGCGGCAAGGCCGTTGATCTCCCGCTCGATGTCAAACAGGGCGTCAATCCCTTTGACGGCCTCCAGCGCCATCGGCGAGATCGGCGCGGCGATCTTTCCACGTTTGGCGCTCGCGGCGATGTCTGCGAGCACGAAGAATTTACGGCGCGAGTGTGCCCAGCACAGTGCCTGCGTCAGGGGCGCAGGATTGCGATCTGCCTTGAACAACGGATTGTAGCCGCCATAGGCATCTGCCTGCAAAGTGCCGGTGAAGGTCTTCAGGTGACGCTCGGGATGGTCCTGCCGCCGATCCCGCGAGGCGTAGTAGAGGGCGGCGGGCGGTGACAGCCCACCGAACGATCGGTCATCCCGAACATAGGTCCAGATGCGGCCCGTATCGGTCTTTCCCTTCGCCAGGATCGGCACGGTCGTGTCGTCGCCATGCAGCCGCTCGGCGGCCAGGACATGGGCCTCGATCAGCGAATGGATTGGCTTGAGGGCTGCGGCACACGCGCCGACCTGGTCGGCAAGCGTCGACAGGCTGAGGTCGACGCCCTCGCGGGCATAGCGTTCGCTTTGGCGATTGAGCGGCTGATGCTGGGCGAACTTCTCGAACAGAATCATCGCCAGAAGGTTCGGGCCGGCAAAGCCGCGGGGTGTCACATGGAAGGGTGCTGGCGGCTGGGTGATCTTCTCGCATTCGCGGCAGGAGAACTTCTCCCGCACGGTCTGAATGACCTTCCACTGACGAGGGATGACCTCCAGGGTCTCGGTGATATCCTCGCCGAGCTTCGACAGCTTGGCCGAGCCGCAGCAGGAGCAGTTTGTCGGGGCAGTGATGACGACACGCTCGCGCGGGAGATGCTCGGGAAACGGCTTGCGTGAAGGACGCTTGCGCTCGAAGGCCCTGACGGTCGAGGCACTGGCTGCGATCGCCGCCGCCAGTTCATCTTCGCCGGCGTCTGCTTCGAGTTCCTCGAGTTGCAGCTCCATCTGCTCCAGGAGCCGCGCCTTGCGCTCGGACCGACTGCCGTAGAGCTCCCTTCGAACCTTGTCGATCTCCAGCTTCAACCGCGCAATCAGCGCCTCGGAATGCGACACGAGTGCCTTTGCGCTGGCGGCTTCCGCCTTGGCGATCATTGCTTCCGCCTCGGCTGTGATGCGCCGGGCACGCTCCTCCGCCAAGGCCGCAAGTGCGCTGGTAAGGTCGTCAGGAAGCTGTTCAGTCGCATCGTTCATGGGCCAATGGAATCATATTCGACCCCGCCATTCCAGTGTTTTTGCTTATCCGGCCGAGGTCGGTCGCCAGGTTTTTTGCGGCATTCGCCAGTCGATCCCTTCTAGCAAATAACCGAGCTGCGCCGGCGTGATCACCACCGAGCCGTCGGCTGCCGATGGCCATATGAAGCGTCCGCGTTCTAGCTTTTTTGTGAACAGGCAGGCTCCCTGGCCGTCATGCCATATAACCTTAATCAGGCCACCGCCACGACCGCGGAAGACGAACAGATGCCCGCACATCGGATCGCGCTTCAGCGTCTCTTGCACCATCAGCGACAGACCCGGAAAGCCCTTGCGCATGTCCGTATGGCCGGTTGCCAACCAGACCTTCACCCCATTCGGAACCGGGATCATCGCCGACCCAGCACACAATCGAGAATGCGGCCAAGCGCCTCCGTGTCGATGTCGCTGTCCACGCGGACACGGCGACCGCGGCCCAGCTCAATTGTCACATCGCTACGCTTCCGGCGGGGCTGCGATGGGGCCGGCGCTTCCAAGGCAGCGGGCTGGGCTGCAGGCGCGGCCTCCGAAACGATCACGGGCACCAAGGTGCTCGATACCTGCATCGACGGCTCCTCGATCCGGCAGAGTTCCTTGCGCCACCGAAAGAGCTGGCTCACGTGGATGCCGGCCGATCGCGCAATCTCGGAAAGAACCGCTCCCGGCTCGAGGCAGGCTGCAACGAGCCGCTCCTTATCCTCGCGAGACCACCGCCGACGGCGCTCGACAGACGTGATGACTTCAATTGGATGCTTCGTCATAGGACTATCCCTAGTGCTTGCACTAGGACTTCCAATGTTCGCATCAACCTCGCAAGGCGGCCCTCACCGGACGCTTACGATCAAACCGGCGACGGGTCATGAGAGGCCTCCAAATCGGGGCATTAATAAACAAAGTCTCGCTTTGCAAACCCGGTTTATGAGTGCGCTGCGTAACCTATTGCCTTATTGCCTGTTGAGAAACGCAGCTACAAACTGTGGTATGCGTGACGCAATTTTTATAGGTATGAACATGACGTTAATCTGGAGCTGGTTCTTCCTGCATGCTCGATAGGCTTCCAGATTTCCCTTGAGAACTCCTGAGACGGAGTTGTTAGATGCCCCCCCGGTGCGCATCTTGACCCAAACATCCTCGTAATATCGCGCTTGGATTCTGTATTTTGCCAGAAGCCTCATGCATAGCTCGAAATCCGCCTGGCGCGGGAAGGCAAGATCAAAGCCTCCCGACCGATTGAGAATGTCACGGCGGACATAAAATGTCGGGTGCGCCGGCATCCAACCTTTTTCGAACAGCCCGTCGTGGTAGGGCTGCGAACGCCACATCCTTGTGATTTTCTGAGTATCGCACTTATCGACGTAGTCAAGATCGGCATAGCAAGCATCGACACTAGTGTCAGCCATTATGCTTGCAATCCTGGCAAGAACCTGATCATGCGCATAGAAATCGTCCGAGTTCAGAAACCCGACAACATCACCTTCAGCAAGCGCAATACCCTTATTCATCGCATCATAAATTCCCTCATCTGGCTCCGAAACGAGCTTGGTTCCTGCGAGGGAAAGAGTTTTGATTTTTGCGAGTGTGTCGTCTGTCGATGCCCCATCCACAATGATTTGCTCCCAATCGGTATAGACTTGGCGACGCACGGATTGCATGTTGTCAATGATGAAAGGCGAGGAGTTGAAAGTCGGTGTGATAATGGAAATCTTCAGAGCCATCTCAGCTGCGAAACCTTTACGTTTTACCAAGAAACCAGCGTGCAGTTCGCTTTACGCCATCCTGCATGGAGAATGGCAACGGCCCACAGATTTTTTTCGTCTCTGACATGTCAAACTGATATTCGGTGAGGATATTATTGAGGCGAAACGAGTTGAAGGGGAAACGCTTGATCCCGAGAGCATTAAGTCCATCGCCTGCCTTCGCAATAAGGGTGGAAACGCTTTTGGGGAGGGTTATGATCCTACGACCTCCAAGCGTGCCCGCCAACATTGTGGTCCATTCGCGAAGAGACAGGGGTGCATAATCGGCAATATAGAATGTCCTGCCGTCGATGTGTTCTGAAGCGGCTTCCAGAAATTTGGCGTATTGGTAAATGGCGTTTCCGACATAGCCGTAGGATTTAAAGAGCGGCGCTCGACCCACGTGGAAATACCTGCCGCGTTTGAGCGCCTGCAGAAGTCGTTGATAGTGGGGAGACATTCCTTCCCCCCAGATTGTCGTCGGGCGTAGAATGCACCAGGTTATCCCGTGAAGATCTGAATTTCGGACGATTTGTTCGCCCCGCACCTTGCTCTCGCCATACAGCGTGTTCGGTCTGTAATCCTCTTCGAATCGGGGGATATACCCTACTTTGCATACGAGCTGGGACGACGTGAAAAGAACCCGGTTCACCGTCCCTGCGGCCTTAACCGCATCGATAAGGTTTCGAACGCCATTGATATTGACGTCGTAACCTTCAATATTCACCTTTTCGTCCAAATCCGTCCTCGCGGCTAGGTGTATGACGGCATCTGGTCTGATCTCGGTAAACAGGTGGATTAATCGTTCCCGATCCAGCAGATTGCACTGGTGACCGGCTTCAAATTCAGGAGCATTGTCGACGGTTTTATCCAAAGCGATTACGTCATAGCCTCGCTGCAGAAGATACGGCACCAAGCTTCTCCCTATAAAGCCGCTGCTGCCAGTGATGATGACTTTTCGTTTCATCTCTTGAACCTTCGGAGGACATCAAGCGTCATACTGCTTGCCTCCTGCCATGAAAATTTCTCATAATTGAGCTTGCCCTTACCAACGAGTGCCTCTGCCTCAGCCTTCTCCGAGATCTTCGAAAGGGCTGTCGCTATCTCAGAAGCACTATTTTGATCTACGAATAAAGCGCCGTCTCCAGCAACCTCCGGCATCGAGGAGGATTGTGATGTGACAACAGGGCAGCCAAGTTCCTGTGCCTCCAGGATGGGAATTCCAAATCCCTCATAAAGGGAGGCAAAAATCAGGGCGGCGCTATTGCGATAAAGATCTGAAAGGGAAGCGTCAGGCAATCGTCCTGCCAGGATTACACCTGGGATTTTAGAAGCATATTCCGCTATTTCCCGTCCCACGTCGTTTCCAACATGGCCAACAAGCACAAGTTTGTTTGGAGAATTATTGCCAATTGTTGCGCAGTAAGCGCGGTAAGCTTTCAATATTGTATATGGATTCTTGATCTTCTTGAAAAAACCAACACAATGGAAATATTTCCCAGCCTCCAATCCAAGGCGCTCGAGAATGGCGCCGCCTTCGTTCATTGCTGAAAGATGAGACCCCGCCTCATGGATGACATGAATTTGTTGGTGATCAATGTGGCAGAGCCGTTTGAGATCAGCGGCCGTGCTTGCAGATACAGTGATCAAAGAATTTCGCGATCGCAACGACAAAGGGATAAAAACCCGCCAGTATAGACTGCGCAGGTGCCCAATTTCGCCCGGATACAACCACGCAAAAGCATCATGAACAGTGATCACTTGGCGTTTTTTCAGGAGTGCACTTCCAACGTATCCCGGAGCGAAGAGTGCATCGCAACTGGCGAGGTCGACGAGCGGCAGCCATAACTGCTCATAGAAGATCCGCCAACCAACCCGCTTTGCCCTTTGCAGAATTACGGCTCGAAACCAAGGACGGTCGCCTTTCCACCAAGGCGGCAACTGATTGCAATAGAATATAAACTCGCAGCCACTAGGTTGGTTTTCATACCAGGGCCTTACGATGTTTGTGACGTAAGTCTCGGTACCCGCATTGATACCCCATCGCACGAAAAGCGCGTTAATCGCATATCTCACAACTATTAGATCCTGCTTTTGAACCGACGGTCAGGTGATCGGTCTTCCACGTCCGCCGTCTGTGGAAACAGCGTCAACCGAGTTATCAGGCCCAGAACGAGCACAAAATAGAAAGAACCTATCCAGGATTTAAATATTTCGCTCGTCAGACATTCAAGTGCGATGAAAGCCATCATGGCGAAGGCTTCGATGTTCGCCTTTATGATTGCCAGGCCGTCAGCGCCGAATAGTCGCATGGAAAGCACCGACACATGGATCATCAGAGGTAATACTCCTAGAGCCCCTAGTTCGAGAACGGTCTTCAGGGCACTGCTCTCGGTCCCGAAATCCTCCAATCCGAAGGAGACGGGGATCTGGGTCAGCATTGCGGGGCCATAGCCGAAAATCGGCGCCCACCAGTTTTCCATTAAAAGACTTATTGACGCTGAATAGCGGTCCAACCTTCCCATGTTGCCGCTATCGGACAATTCGAACGCAGAGCCGACGAAATTGAGGTTCACTTCGCCCAATCGATCCAATACAATGGCGCTAACAATAATAAGGGCCGCGACGAGCATTACATTCATAATATTTGTGACACGGGATAAATATCGTAAGACGGTGACTGCGATCGCGGCCATGAAAAGATAAAGAAGCGGCGCCCTGATCGCTGAAGCGTAAAGCGCCATCACGATAAGATAAAAACAGAGCACGATTAAGACCTTTTGTGTCAGAGACTGGCATAGACGCAAGGCTGCAAGGGCTGCAAGTGCGCCGCAACCTAGCTGCAGTCCCAAAACGGCAAGACTGAATGAAATTCCATAGCGGCGTTCGACCGAAGGCCCAATGGTCACGAACTTTATGAGTGCCTGGCCGGACAGAAGTTCATACAATGCCACAGACGCATGAAGGAGCGCAGAAAAGAGAAAAAGGTTGACGATCACTTTGAAAAGAAATCGCGGCGATTGTTTTTGTGTCCAAAGGAAAAGTCCCAGCCACAGGCCATATGACAGAAATCCCCAAACAAAGCCGGTTGGACCGACCATCAGCATATTTCGCACGCCGCTTGCCACAAGCACCAATGAAAAGAGACAGATCACCAGGGTAATCGAGGATGTATCGCATCTAAACAGGTTCCACGGGAGGTAAAACAGTACCATCAACACCGGTATCAGTGCCCAGAAATTAAGGACAACCGATTTTCCCGCGAATACCTGCAGAACAAAATCGAAGTTGAGACAGAGCGCAATGACAAACAGCAAGAGTGCGAAAATGTTTTTGCTCAGGGCCACTGACGCCACCTTATTTGAAGGCAAGTTTTGCGAGAGTGTCGAACTGTGCAGAGGCTTTTGCTCGAGCGCGGATGACACTTGGATCATAGATCTCAGGCGTGGCAGCATTCAATTTCGTCATGATAAGCTCTACGAGCTGGACTGGGGTGAAGTTCATTCTCAAATAGCTGTCATCACCTAATATCTTCATGAAGGCATCCATTTTACCAGCACGGGACAGGCATACGAATGGTGTCATCTGGCATGTGGCAAATATCAAGGGATGCATTCTGGAACTTACCAGGCAATCAGCGGCGGTGATCATCTCAATCAGTTGCACGAGAGACAGAGAGGCGGGCGGAGCCCAACGCGTCCTTTTGGATGTATGTAGCAGTCCCTTGTTGAAGATCTCGCTATCATAGCCTTCCTGGGAATCCGATACAGCATAAATGACCTCGACCCCCGCTTCGTTCAGCTTTTTCACAGACGCGTTAAGCTGTTCAATATAGGCCATCGAGTGGAACTTGTCGTTGGACGGCATCACAACGACAATCTTAGACGAAGATTCAATGTCGAATCGCCGACAGAGTTGGCAGCGGGCCTCTTCCTTATCAATTCGTTCTCCAAGAAACGCGGGATCGGCGGACAAAAGGATATCTGCGCCTGGAGCAAGAGCCTTTAGACGCTGGAGTGATCCTTCATCCCTAACACTGAAAAAATCGGCTCCGAGCGCAATTCGGCGCATCGCAAAGCGTCCGAGCGACGATAGCCCATCGCTTACTCCAACGCCTACGGCAGCAAATTTCTTTCGGAAAATCTTTGCCAGCAAATAAAGCTGAAAATTTGTCGCGAGATGTCCCCACAACGGATTTGCGAGGCGCGGTTCCGAAAATTGTTCTCCTCCGCCGATGACGACCACATCACACTTCCACAGCGTTCCCACCACAGAGACGTTCAGTCCTCGCAGATTGAGTCTCTGAACGAATCCGACCTTCCTCCCTGTCGATTTTAAAAAGCGACGGGCATCAATTCCTGCAAGATGTACTACTCCGCCGTGTCGCTCGATCTGATTCAAAATCTCTAGAGCGATCGCGTCATCACCAAGGTTGCCACTGCCGTAAGGGCCGCTGACAAGGTATCTTGGAGATGTCATTGGGCTTTCCTTCACTAGCTGTTAACGCTGATTAGCGGCGCGCATGCTCACGCATTAGGATATATATCTCGGGAGGTCAAACTACCGACACGCGTAACACTCGTGTAACCGTGTCACGCTTGCCATGAGAGGCTTGCGTGCGCTATCAAGCCCTAATTCCGTCGAGAGGTCCGGACAAGATTAGGTTCGCCTAGCATCTCTGCGGACTTTCATCGAGGTAATGCAATTCGACCTGGAAGAACGCTTTGAAGATTGAAGAATCCCCAATTGGCAACGGCTTCCCATGTTTCGTAATCGGGGAAGTTGCCCAGGCCCACGACGGAAGTCTCGGTGCCGCCCATGCCTATATCGACGCCGTCGCAAAATCCGGCGCAAATGCGGTCAAGTTCCAAACCCATATAGCGGAGGCGGAGTCGACCCCTGACGAAAAGTTCCGTGTGAGGGTTTTTCCACAGGATGCCACCCGTTACGACTACTGGCGCCGGATGGAATTTTCTAGTGAGCAGTGGGCAGGCCTCTTTGATCATGCGCGACAGAGAGGCTTGATATTTCTATCAACACCGTTTTCTTTTGAAGCCGTGGAGCTGCTGGACAGACTTGGCGTTCCTGCCTGGAAGGTAGGATCTGGGGAGGTCGGCAATCTTCCGATGCTGAAGATGATGGCGCGAACTGGAAAACCCGTCCTTCTGTCGAGCGGAATGTCGAGCTGGTCGGATCTGGACGACGCCTTTTCGGTCGTAAGAAACAATGGTGCGGAGATTGCGGTTTTTCAATGCACCACGGCTTATCCGTGCCCGCCTGACAAGATTGGCTTGAACCTAATCAGCGATATGAAATCGCGATATGGCGTGCCCGTGGGCCTGTCAGATCATAGCGGCACCATTTATCCCAGTCTGTCGGCGGTGACGCTAGGCGCGAACTTGATAGAGGTGCATACGGTTTTCTCCAAGGAGTGTTTCGGGCCTGATGTGCCCGCCTCTGTTACGACGGAGGAACTCCGGCGGCTCGTTGACGGCATTCGTTTCACGGAAGCGATGATGCTGGCTCCGGTGGATAAGGATGTCGAGGCTCGGGACAAAAAGGAGTTGAGCATTCTTTTCGGCAAGAGTTTGTATTGCAAGACGGACCTGCAGAAGGGGCACAAATTGAATCTCCGGGACATTGCATTGAAAAAGCCGGGAACCGGCATGCCCGCCCGAATGCTTGACGATGTTGTAGGCAAGATACTCAAACGCGATTATCGCGCCGATGAGCAACTGAAAGAGAGTGATTTAGATGGTTGAGTCAGTTCGCAGAGTTTGCGCAGTGCTGGTGGATCGAGCAAATTACGGGCGCATGCATCCTGTAATGCGCGCTATACAGGCAGATCCCGACCTTGACCTCCTTACCGTATGCGCGGGCACCATGTTGCTTGAGCGTTTCGGTCAGGCCGAGAAAATTGTTAGCGCCGATGGCTTCAAGATTGACGGTCGAGTGTTTCTGGAAGTCGAGGGCTCTATCCCGGCAACGATGGCGAAAAGCATCGGTTTGGGCGTGATAGAATTCTCGACCGAATTTCAACGTCTTCAGCCCGACATGGTGCTGCTGATCGGGGATCGTTACGAAGCTCTCGCCGCTGCGATTGCCGCCGCTTATATGAACATCCCTCTTGCCCATATTCAGGGCGGCGAGGTTTCCGGCTCGATCGACGAAAGCGCACGTCACGCGATTACAAAGTTCGCCCACCTACATTTTCCCTCGACGAAGCGATCCGCGGAGTTCATCACGAGAATGGGTGAGAGGCCTGACACCGTTTTCAATGTCGGGTGTCCGTCAGGCGACTATATCAGGTCTCTTGACACGAGTTTGCCCGCCGACCTGTTCGCGAAGACTGGAGTAGGTGGGCCGCTAAGTGCGGATAATCCATTCTTTCTCGTGATATATCATCCGGTGACAACGCATTTCGGCAGTGAGCGGCAGCAGATTCAGCAACTTATTGATGCACTGGCCGAACTGGCACAACCAACCCTCTGGATCTGGCCCAATATCGACGCGGGTGCCGATGACATATCCAAGGCTTTGCGGACCTATCGCGAGCATAACAGGGCTGATTGGCTGCACCTTGTTAAAAACCTCGATCCGATAACGTTCCAGAAGTGTCTCAAGAAGACGATATGCGCTATCGGGAACTCATCGAGCTTCATCAGGGACAGTACGTTTTCCGGAACACCCGTTGTCCTGGTGGGAGCAAGGCAGACCGGCCGGGAACACGGCGGAAATCTGATCGCTGTCCCACCACAGAAACGATCGATCATGGATGCCATTAGGTCCCAGGTCACACACGGTCGCTATCCAATCTCCAACCTCTATGGTGATGGCGAAGCAAGCATGCGCATGATCGAGAAGATCAAGAGTTTCCAGCCCTACCGGCAGAAAATGCTGCACTATGTATCAGAAAACTAACACCCTAATCCTTGAGCCCGAAAACTACAGTCCGCATGCTTTGGCAACCTACCGGCAAATGGGCAAGGTTTGGTTGGCACAGGCGGAATCCGAGGGAGAGGTGTCGATCCTCGTTGTTCGGCTGGCCTATAGGATAGATCGAAAACTGCTCGATCGCTTCCCATCGCTGCGTGCAGTGATTTCACCGACAACCGGCCTCACGCACATCGACGTGGAAGAGTGCCGCTGCCGCGGCATCGAGGTGATCTCGCTGGCAGAGTGTCGGGATGCGATCAACAACGTCACATCGACCGCCGAGCTTACTCTGGGGCTTATGATAGCGCTGTTGCGGGCTGTCCCATCAGCCTTGAGAGACGTGGTCGGAAATGGCAACTGGAATAGAAATAAATTTCGATCTAGACAGCTGTCACGGATGACCTTGGGGATTGTAGGTCTCGGCCGAATCGGGGGACATATGGCGCGCTATGCGAAGGCGCTTTCCATGAATATTGTCGCATATGATCCGCATCAGCCGCAAGAGAGATTTGCTGAACTGGATGCGCGCAGATCGGATTTGATTCCTCTATTGAAGGAGGCCGACATCATATCCATCCATGCATCGCTGACGGAAGCAAATCGCGGTTTTCTCGGGAATTCGGAGATTGCTGCGATGCGTTCTCATGCCCTTGTCATCAACACAGCGCGTGGCGGGCTGATCGACGAAGCTGCTCTCGCTGACGCTCTTCGAAACGGAAAGCTGGGGGGTGTTGCCGTCGATGTTTTGAGGGACGAAGACGAGGGCGTGGATTGGATAGCGGAGTCCCCCTTGGTCAAAGCTGCAAAAGACGGCTTCAATGTGCTGATCACTCCTCATATCGGAGGCTGTACCTCTGACGCGATGCATGTCACAGAGGAAAGTATCGCGGATGTGGCATTTAGAAAGTTTGGCGGCTGACGTGGAAAAAAAGGTTCTTGGATTGCTTCCGGCGCGGGGCGGGTCGCGGGGAATACCTGGAAAGAACGTGCGACCGCTGAACGGCCGGCCCCTGATTGGTTGGGCGGGAGAGGCGCTTTCTGCATCTTCATCCGTGCGCCGCGCCATCTGTAGTACAGACGACGACGAGATCGCGCGAGCGGCGGCGGCGAGTGGGCTGGAAGTGCCGTGGATACGACCGGCGGAAATTTCGCAAGACACCAGCCTTGTCGTGGACGTGATCCTACATGCGCTGGATGCCTTGGCAAGAGAAGGTGATTCAGATTACGACTACGTCGCGCTCGTGCAGGCGACCAGTCCCACGGTCACGGCAGGCGATATCGATGCCGCTGTAGCAATGGCAATCGCCAAGCAAGCGGATACGGTGGTAACCGGCTTTCACGCCGGTCAAAGGCACCCGGCAACGATGTTTTCCCTTTCGGCGGACGACGAGGTGACATGGTTGCTGGACGCAGAGCAACGAATGTCACGTAGGCAGGATTTGCCTGACTATTTCATCCGAACCGGGCTTGTCTATGTAATCAGCACGGAAACACTTATTCAGCGGCGGTCGATTTATGGGGAGCGCATATTCTGCCTCGTCGTCTCTGAGGAGCGTGCGCTGACCATCGACGAAGAACGTGATTTCCAGATGGCAGAATTTCTTTTGAGGAGATAACTCATGGCCAAATATCGTGGCGACGGCGACAGCTTCGAACGCAATTGGAGTTCCGCGAAGGAGGCTCACTACCTGCACTGGACTCGCGGCGAACCTGAAAATCAGATCCAGCTGGCCTTTCGTCAACATTGGAAGACTTTCCAGGAGCTACTACCGGCAAACCTCGCTGGCAAACGGGTTCTCGAGGTCGGCTGCGGGCGCGGATCTTTAAGCGCATATTTTGCCGATGCGGGTTGGGATTGCACTCTCCTCGATATTTCCCCGGCTGCGATCAGTCTTGCGCGTGCTGCATTCGGTGCACACGGGCTGAACGCAAGATTCGAGGTTGGCGACTGCCTCGACATGCCGTTCGAGACAGGCGCTTATGATCTGGTGTTCTCCATTGGTCTCCTGGAGCATTTTGAGAAGATCGAAAGCGCCATAGCCGAGCAAGTGCGGATTCTCGCCCCAAATGGCCTGTTCATCGGCTATGTCGTTCCACATATCCCTGAGAACGTGCAGAAGGACTATGGATGGATTTGCGATATTCTTCGGGCGATTCTACCGCTGATGCCTTCTGAGGCGAAAACGCCGCTTTTTAGATCCGATGAGCTGTCTCCACCCTACCTTGCTGCGATGGGTGCCGCAGGTTTGAAGAATGTCGGCGCCAGCGGGACATATCCACTTCCGATGATCAGCAATTCTCCTGATTTTCCCTTCACGCTGCTGCCGCCAGATGCTGAACACGCTCTCGTAAAGCATTTCGAAATGGTTCTTAAAAGGCGGCATCAGCAGACAGGTAAGAACCCCTGGCTTTGCCAGGAAGGAGATGGTCAGGCATTCCTCGTGTGGGGACAAAAGGCCTGACCGCGGCCGTCCCGATCTCCCTTGCGTGCCGTGCTCCAACTTGGAATGAGGAACAGTGTGAGCGTTTCGTCGAATGCGATCACCGTGCTGGCGAGCACGCTTATAAACTATAATGCCGTCGAGCCGACGCTGCAGAGGCTAGATGATGCAGGCGTGGAGACGATTCTTTTCGTTCCTGACCGATACAGGGAATTTGTCGAACAACGGTTGAGATGGACGGCTTCACGAACACGCAGCTACAATGAATTGGTAGCTAAGGCGCGCATAATGCGTCTTGCGCACCGATATACAGAGTTGCTTGTTGCCGGGCCCGGATTTTCCGATACCTATCGTTTTCGAGAATGGGATCCGGCGTGTTCCAAAGCCGGACCTGCTGGGATTTCTCTTCGATTGAGATCGGCATTCCCCAGCGCACCAAGACAGGAGATCAATGCCTATCTTGAGCGCCTCTATGGTCCCTTCGTGCCGAAGGTTTTTCCGAGCAACAGGATACTGGTAGTCACGCGGTCGGATGTCCGTCATCTTTTGTGCCACCCCGATCTTGATGTTGTATCCTTGATGGAAAGCTGGGATCACCCACCGAAAGCCCCAATGGGCTATCGTTCGGATACGGCCTTCGTTTGGAATCGCGCGCTCGAAAGAGATTGGCGTGAATTCCAGGGCGATGAGGATATTCGTATCGGCTATCCCTTCAAGCTGAGATACGTTCTGGAGGGGCATCAAAAGCAAACCGCTGGCAAGACTGCCGTGCTTTACCCAGCATCCTTCAGCAAGAGATCTGACCCAACTTTTTTTGCTGCGGAACTGCGGTTGCTCAAGCTTATAAGCGAAGCCACTAGGAAATTGGGTATCGAACTGATCGTCAAGCCGAAGCCCAATGGCATGCGTGGCGAATTCGACTATCTGCTCGACGAGGGCACTCACGTCAGCGTCGCCGGTTACAAGGATAATGACGGTTCCACCGGGTATTTTCTAGACGAGCAATACAATGCGGAGAGATTGGAACTCCTGTCTCGCTGTTTTGCCGTTGTCAACTTGGGAACAACATTCGCAATTGACGCTGCGGCGGCTCGAATCCCGATCATTCAATTGCGGTTAAACGACCAAGCTAGGTTTCCCGAGCTTACGCAAGCAAACCGGTGGGTGCATCTCGATAGGCATTTCTTCAGCAAACCGGAACTTCTATGCCGGATTTCGGCAGACGATGATCCTGTCAACAAGATAGCGAATTCTATAAAAAATACGGATCAGGCCCAGTCATTTTGCAACTATCTATTCGAATGGATTTCCCCTGAGCAAACTGCTGAGGAAGCGATTGGCCATATCGCGCGGCGGCTATTTCAATGAATCCTGAAAAACTAAACGCAGGCGAAAAAGTTCGCCGCAGTTTGGCGCGTCTCGGAGAGGGAAACGACTCGTCGGTTATCATTTCAAACAGCCTGCAGTTTGCGCTCGCAAGTGTCCTTGCCCAACTATTTCCGCTTCTATCCCTACCTCTGATGATGAGGACGCTGACCGCTCAGGAGTGGGGTTTCTACACGATTCTCGTCCAGACCGGGTCATTCATGCAAGTTTTCGGGACGACTCTGTTCTCGCAATCGTTGCTACACTTCTACGCGGCAACGGATGAGGCGGATCGCCACAAGTTGATATGGACTAGCGTGTTGGGAGGAGCTTTCACGCAGGCCGGTCTCTTGGGTCTGCTGTGGATTTTTCGCGATTCCACGATCCGCGCACTTTTTCCGAATGTCGATATACCAATAGATCCCGCCTTTACCTGGGCGATCTTCTGGTGGCTTTTTGCAACATTCCGGACGCTGCTGATGTCCGTTGCCAAGGTTCAGGAGAGACCTTGGCAAGTGCTGCAACTTACCGGTCTCTATGGCGTCATCCTGCTGCCTGGGCTGGGCTTGGTAGTTTGGGCAGACCTCGGCCTTGTTGGCGCGCTGCAGGTGCTGATAGCAGCTGAATCTACAGGTGCACTCGTCAACATTCTTTTGACCTTGCGTGAGTTCAAGTTTTCCTTCGACGTGAAAAGTCTTCGCCGCGGCGTCTATTTCTCTCTTCCTCTGCTACCTAGTTCTCTGATGACATCGTTGCTGCTCAATGCGGATCGGATCGTTCTCAGCCGGTTCGCCAGTCTATCGTTTCAAGGCCATTATGCGCTTGGATCAATGGTGGGAAGTGGAATGGCGGTCGTTGTCACATCCTTCTGGTCATCATATTCCGCGCGCGTGCTAGCGGTGAAATCCAGTCACGGTATCTATTCCGCAGCTCAAACGGGCAAGGAAGCGATGCATCTCGGCGTCAAGATTCTTGCGTTACCCGTGATCGGTCTGTGTTTGGTGGGATGGCCACTGTTTTATCTCATCACAAATGATCACGATCAGCTTGCGACGGCCGTAGCAGCGTCAATTGGCGTAGCGACAGGACATTTCTGTCGCTTTTTGACTCTGCCTGCGCAACATTCGCTGTTCATGCAGTCCCGAACTTTTACCATGCTCTCACTGAGCGCATGTACGCTTGGAGTAATGTTCGTCGCGAGCTTGGTGCTGATTTTCGTTCTTGGTCCTACCGCTGTGGCGTTCGCCTTTGGCACGGCCCATATTCTAATGGCGGTTCCGTATTACAAGACCGCCGGTTTTGGTACTCATGTCGATCTACCACAATCTGCGATCTTATATGGCGGCCTCGTTATCGCTGCAGCAATCGTCGCAGCTATGCTTTCAAGCTCCTAGCTCGACGAGCGGAAAGCAGTGATTTGATGCGTTCAATTTTCTTAAGGCCGCTCTTATCCAGCGCGGCTCTCTGGAAGGCTTCCCGGACGAACGCCCACATCAGCATGATCAAAAACAAAACCGCAGCCACGCCGATTGCTTTCGCAAGACTGCCTTTTGCCAAAGGTTCATCCGGGCGAGTGGGCGCCTGTAGTATGTCCGAAGCCGACACGCTTCCTTTCAAAGACGTCTCTGTGGCTAAAATGGCTTGATTGAATTTTTCTAGTGCATCTGCAATGGCAACCACAGCCTGCCCCGAGACCTCGGTAGCCGGATTTTCCTGAACTGGGATAGAGCCGCTCAATCGCTCCAGCAATTTTTGCAGGGTCTGCTGAAGGTTGGTTTGCGATAGCAACTTTGTCTTAAGTTCTTCCTGTCTGTCTGGCGACGGCCTTGATGCAGCCAGGAGCTGTGCTAAAATTGATGATAATGCCTGTTCTGCATGAGCGGGGGTGTCGGCGATATACTGCAGGCGGTATATGTCCGTTCCTGAAATATTGACAACCCTCAAAGATTTTCTGAACTTCTCTCTCGCTTGATATTGTTTGTCGTATTGCGCCAAGAGCCACTGATTGGTCTTGACTGCGTCGTCGAGAAAGCTGGCTGACTGGAGCAGCAAGGTCCTTTCGATAGGCATGCGAACCAAAGCTTCGGATTCAAAACGCGCGGGCAGCAGGAAAAAAAAGGCCAATACGATGGAAAAACCTAACAGCGGAATCGCAATCATAACGCGAATTGATTTCGCGACAATGAGGACGACATCTAGCACATCTACGCCATTGCCGGGATTGCTGCTACTGTCAACGGTGTCCGTTCTTGTAGTGTTCAAGCTTGCAAACTCCATATAGTATGAATCGGCGTGTCTCCTGCAACGCCGTACCCTATCGCCTTCTAGTTTTATAGGTTTCGTCAAAGTTGTCTACCCAGTTCGCCGGGCAATACTGACGGCCTAGCAGGCTTTGGAGACGTCGAGGGATTCAGTGCCGAGGTCAGCCAGCATCTGCCGACGCTCAAGCCGGGCGACAGCCATAATTCCAAGGACATCCTCGACTCCACCAAGACCGCCGGCGCCTAGATGCTCAGTTGATATTGTGGTATTTCTTGAACCACGAAACGAACTTCGGGATGCCCTCGTTTATACTGGTCGTCGGCCTATATCCGACAGCCTCGGTTGTCTCGGTTACGTCAGCATAAGTGGCTTCGACATCGCCGGGCTGCATCGGAAGGTATTCGATATCGGCCTTCCGCCCCATTTCTTGTTCAATGATCGCAATGAAATCCATAAGATTTTCACTCCGCGTGTTGCCAATGTTGAACACCCGTGCCGGAGGCTCAGATTTTTCAGGCTCCGGAGGATTGTCCAAGCAGGCCAGAATGCCGGTGACAATGTCGTCGATAAACGTGAAATCGCGTTTCATCAGGCCGTCGTTAAAAACTGGCAGCTTGTTACCCTCAGCAATTGCCTTTGTAAAAATAAAGAGCGCCATGTCAGGCCGACCCCACGGGCCATAGACGGTGAAAAAACGCAAACCCGTTTGCTTTAAGCCGAACAAATGACTGTAGCAGTAGCTCATCAGTTCATCCGAGCGCTTTGTCGCAGCGTAGAGCGAGATCGGGCGGTTGACGTCATGCTGGATTGAATATGGCAATTCGGGATTGCCGCCATATACGGAACTTGAGCTCGCATAGACGAGATGCTCGAAGCCCTCCGTGTGTCGGCACATTTCGAGTACGGTAATATGCCCCATGCAGTTGCTCGTGATGTAGCTGTATGGGTTCTCAAGAGAATAGCGGACTCCGGCTTGCGCGGCGAGGTGAACAACGCGCTTGAACGGTCCGTGCTCCGCCCAGACCTTTTCCATCGCTGCTTTGTTCGAGATATCACCACGGATGAATGTGAAATTCTCGAACTTCCCAAGTTCCGCTAGCCGCGCGTACTTGAGTGTTGGGTCGTAATAATCGTTGACTATATCGTAGCCGACGACAGTTTCACCTCGCTCAAGCAGACGGCACGCGGTATGAAAACCGATAAAGCCTGCGGCTCCCGTTACAAGAACCTTGCTCATTAGAGGCTCCAGTTCAGGCGCTTAGATGCATCGAGAGTGTCTTTGTCGAGGACAGATTTGACGTCGATGATAACACCGCCCTCGACAACCTTGGCAATGTGCGAATTGAATTCACTTACGTAGCTCTCATGTGGAACCGCGAGGATCAACCCATCCAGTTGCTTGAACTCCATGAGGGGCCGCAGCACCACATTATACTCCTCGCAAGCCTCTTCAGCTGAAGCCAACGGATCATGTACTATGGGCTCGATGCCGAACTGGCGTAGTTCCTTGATGATATCTGGGACGCGACTATTCCTCAGATCGGGAATATTTTCCTTGAACGTCAGTCCGAAAATGCCAATCCGCGCATCATTCAGCGGACGCTTTGCGGCAACCAGCATCTTAATCATCTTCTGGGCTACGAAGGCGCCCATGCCATCGTTGATACGTCGCCCGGACAAGATGACTTGCGGATGGTATCCCAGCGATTCAGCCTTTGCGGTCAGGTAGTATGGATCAACCCCAATACAGTGTCCGCCGACAAGACCGGGGCTGAACGGAAGAAAATTCCATTTGGTACCGGCAGCAGCCAGGACCTCGCTGGTTCGAATATTCATTCGCTCGAAGATGATAGCAAGCTCATTCATGAGAGCGATGTTCAAGTCGCGCTGGGTATTTTCAATAACCTTTGCCGCTTCCGCCACCTTGATGGATGATGTTCTGTAGACACCGGCGTCAACAACGGCTTCATATACGGCGGCAATCTCGTCCAAGCTCTCCGCCGTATCTCCCGACACCACCTTCGTGATCGTCTTGAGCGTGTGCCTTTTGTCACCTGGATTGATGCGTTCAGGCGAATAGCCCAGGTTGAAGTCCATGCCTTGGCGAAGCCCCGAGACTTCGGCAAGAATCGGACCACATATGTCCTCGGTAGCGCCCGGGAATACCGTCGATTCGAAAACGACGATATCGCCGACCTTGAGCAACGAAGCCACCGTGCGGGACGCTGCAATGAGCGGCCTGAGATCCGGCTGACGGTTGTCATCGATAGGTGTGGGAACTGCTACGATATAAAAGTTGCACTCCTTTACATCGGCAATATCATAGGTCATCTTAAGAGATGAACTATGCAGTACCGTACTGTCGACCTCGCCGGTCACGTCCTTGCCAGATTTCAGGGCCTCAATACGGGATCTTTTGACGTCGAATCCCACCACCAAGGGAAACTTTTCCGCCAAAGCCACCGCGACCGGCAAGCCGACATATCCGAGACCGATGACAGCTATCTTTCGGGCCACCATGTCATCCTCATAATTCTTTGCCACCACACCTTGCATGGCACCTAAACGATATCTTCGAAGAAAGCTAGGCTCAGAATGACGGCTGAACCGCCCCGGCTTTGCCGGAGACCTAACTCGTGAGAAGGTGGGATCTATAACAAGCAAGACGACGGATAAATTTCCCCTTGAAGTGCGTGTCCACTTGGTTCGGCTGGGACGGAACATGAAGCCGAACATCCGTCCCGCTGGGCAGCAGACCTGTTGACTGGGGCAATATCCCGCACCTTATTTCGAGGTGTGAACAGCTCGTTCGTACCCATCCTCAGGAGGTCAAGCCGGCCTCATAGAAGATGCGATCAACGCCGTCCTGATTTGAAAAACGGCAGTGGTCGATTATCTCGCATAGTCCTCACGCCGCCACCCTCCCCCGCACCTCGCTCGCAATCGCCGACATCCGCTCCGCCGCCGCGTGGCCGATCAGCATGAAAGCGTGCGTCGCACTCGACCAGTAGACGACATTCATACCTTTGCGGCTTTCGAGGTCCGCCGCCTTCGGCCCCGCGTCAGACTTGACGATGCACAGCGCCATCGGCCCGGTTTCGGGGTCGAGATAGGCGATCTGGGCGAGCGCCTTACCATCATATTGCAGCAACAGGGCGCGTTTGAAATCGATGCCCGGAAGCGAGACGGCTTCGGGGGAGAGTGAGAGGCCGAGCTTCTCGTCAAGACCGGCGAGCTGGGCGGCCTGGTCCTCCCTGCCAGGGACGGGGCCGGCGAGCGTTTCGGCGGTATAGAGCGAGATATAGTCGGCAACCACGGCGCGCCATTCGCTGTTTTCGTCCTTGGCCGAAAAGCCTTTGCCGATGCCGATGCCGATGACAGCGCGGTCGATGGCGATGCCGGCGATCAGCGAGGCGGCGAGCGCGCCGAGGAAGCGGCGACGAGTGGCGAATGCGGGCGCGGGGCCGGATCTTGCGCTTTGCTGCACAGGGATGACGGCGAGCATCGCCGCCAGCTTCTCGCGCGGCGCTTCCGATAGGAGCGGGGCGAAGGCTTGCTCGAAGGGCAGGTTGGCGCGCGCCAGGAATTCCAGCCGTTCGGCGGTTCTCTCGTCTTCGTTCACCATGGTTTGAATGCGCGCGGCATCTTCAGCCGTCAGTTCACCGTCGATGAAGGCGGTCAGGTCCTCGTCGGAGGGAATGGTGTGTTTCGTCGTCATTGCCGTCCCCCTTCCGGTCCGGCGTCGGAGAGCTTGGCGCGGGCAGCCGCCAGCCGGCTCATCACGGTTCCGATCGGAATATCCAAAATGCACGCAACCTCGCGATAGGAAAGTCCTTCCACATAGGCGAGGAAAACCACCGTCCTTTGCGCCTCGGGCAGCGCATTCACCTGTTTCAGCACCTGACCCGCCATCACATGGGTTTCGGTGTCGTGCGCGCCGTCGAAGGTCAGCGTCTCCCCGGCATCGACGAAACCCTGGCCCTGGCGCACCCGGCGGGAGCGGATCTCGTTCAACCAGATCGAATGCAGGATCGAAAACAGCCAGCGGTCGAGCCGGGTGCCGGGGATGAACTGATCGGCGCGCTCCAGCGCGCGAAGGCAGGTCGCCTGCACCAGGTCGTCGGCGACATCGCGCTGATGCGAGAGAACGAGACCATAACGCCAGAGCCTTGCCAGATTTTCCGTCAGGCCGCTCCTGATATCCGCTTCGCTCGCGATGGCCGCCTCCGCCGATCCTGCATTTGTCGAAACCGCCGCGTGAACGGGCGATTCCGTTCTCGCGTGACTATAGGCAGGAAAATGGGTGCGCGCGACCGACATTCTCACATCCCTTTCGTGCTTCCATTTTCCCGCCCCATGGCCTGCTGATCAGATCTTCGAGGGGTTGAGGATTGCGGCGTTCAGATCCTGATATTCCTCGCAAGTCGTGCCGCAGATCGCCTTGATTGACTTCAGCTGGTCCTTGGCGAGATCGAGCCGGCCCTTGATGACATAGGCTTCGCCGAGATATTCGCGGACCTTGGCATATTGCGGGTCCATCTTTACCGACTGCAGATAATAGGAGATGCCCTCGTCGGTGCGGCCGAGCTTGCGGGTGGCGTAACCGCGATAGTTCAGCACCTCGGCGGTGTTCTGGTCCTTGACCGTGTCGAGCATGGCAAGCGCCTCTTCATAGCGGCCGGCCTTGGCCAGCGAATAGGCGTAGTCGGCACGGTTCTCATCGGAGACGTTGGCGCTCTGCTGCTTGACGCATTTCTTGGTCTTCTGGTCGTAGATCTCGCCCTTCTTGCAGGTGGGCGTGGTGCTGCTGTCATCGCCGATCGCAAAGACCGGGCCGGAGAGAACTGAAGCGGCGAGGCAGCCGCCGAGAAGGATGGAAGCGATACGGATTGTCGTGATCGTCATGGGGAAACTCCTCAAAGGTGACGTTGCGAGGAGAGAACACCGCTGCATCTGGCTTTATTCGCCGGCGTCTCCATTTTCTTCATCACTGCTTCGTGAAGCAGACGAGGTCGAATAAATCATCGGCACCGCGTGTTTTTCGTTCCGCCGGGAACGACAAGGAGAATTCTGTGACCGATACCGTGAAACTCGTCAGCCTCGCCGTCGCCGCACCCGAACATATCATTTTCCAAAAACAGGCGGTCGAAGCCTCGGCCCGATTGTTTGCCGACCGCTTCGAGGATTTCCGCCATCTTGCCCGCGTCTTCGATAGCGCCGGCATCGACAAGCGCCATGCGGCGCGGCCGCTTGCCTGGTTCGACGAGCCCCATGGCTGGCAGGACCGGATGCAGGCCTTTGCAGAGGTGGCGGGCGGGCTTTTCGTCGAGGCCGCCAGCTCCGCCCTTCGCCAGGCAGGGCTTGAGGCCGGCGATGTCGACTGTGTCGTGACTGTCTCCTCCACCGGTTTTACAACACCGAGCCTTGATGCGCAGCTTAGCCGCAGGATGGGTTTCAGACCCGACATCGAACGCGTTCCGGTCTTCGGGCTTGGCTGTGCCGCCGGCGTGTCGGGCTTTGCGATCGCCTCGCGGCTGGCGAGAAACCGGCCGGGGACTGTTGTGCTTTTCGTCTCGATCGAGCTTTGCACGCTGGCCTTCCGGCTGGACGAACTGACACGGCCGAACATCATCGCGACGGCGCTTTTCGGCGACGGCGCTGCTGCCTGCGTGCTGCGATCAGGCGAAGACGGGCTGGCGGAAGTGGAATCGACCGGCGAGCATCTTTTTCCCGACACGCTCGACATCATGGGCTGGAAGATCGATGACGGCGGCTTCGGCATCGTGCTAGCGCAATCGCTGCCGCCCTTTGCCGAAAAGGAGCTCGGCCCGGCCGTGACGGCCATTCTGGCGCGCAACGGGCTGAGGGTGGAGGATATCGGCCGTTTCATCTGCCATCCCGGCGGCATGAAGGTGCTGGCCGCAATGGAGAGCGCGCTGTCGTTGGTGCCGGGCACGCTCGATCACGAGCGCGCGGTGCTTGCCGAATACGGCAACATGTCGTCGCCGACCATTCTGTTCGTGCTGGAGCGGGCAATCCGCGCCGGATTGCCGGAGCGCTCTGCGATGATCGCCATGGGGCCGGGCTTTTCGGCCAGCTGCGTGACGCTCAGGAGGATCGCATGATGTGGCCGTCGATCGCGCTTCTGGCCTTCGTGACGCTGCAGCGGCTGGGGGAGCTGGTGCTTGCCCGGCGCAACACGGCGGCGCTGCTTGCCAGTGGCGCCAAAGAGGTGGCACCCGAGCATTATCCCGTCATGGTGGCGCTGCATGCCGGCTGGATCATCGGCCTTTGGCTGCTTGCCTCCGGCAGGCCGATCGCGCTCTTCTGGTTTCTGGTGTTCATGGGGCTGCAGGTGCTGCGGCTCTGGGTGCTGGCGACGCTGAAAGGCCGCTGGACGACGCGTATCATCATCCTGCCAGGTGCGCCGCTCGTCAGATCGGGGCCTTATCGCTTCCTCCGGCATCCGAACTATACAATCGTCGTCGGCGAGATCGCCGCCCTTCCCCTCGCCTTCGGCCTGCCGCTTTACGCGATCGTCTTTTCCCTTCTCAACGCGCTTGTCCTCTATGTCCGCGTAAAGGCCGAAAATGCCGCACTGAAAAGCGCAATGATTTTGAAATGAAGGCGATTTTCCGTTTGCGTCGCGGTATCGGCACGGGCATTTTCACCCCGATAGACAAAGCGGAATGCAAGCGGAAATGACGAAGAACGCAATCGTGCTCGGCGCCGGCATCGTCGGGGTTTCCACGGCCATCCATCTTCAGCGGCGCGGCCGGCAGGTGGCGCTGATCGACCGCAAGGATCCGGGCAACGAAACCTCCTTCGGCAATGCCGGCCTGATCCAGCGCGAAGGTGTCGCGCCTTACGGCTTTCCTCAGCAACTCGGGCTTTTGCTGCGTTATGCTGTGAATAACCGCATCGACGCGCATTATCACCTGCGGACGCTGCCGAGCCAGATCGCTTTTCTCGCCCGCTACTGGTGGAACTCCAATGCCCGGCGTCACGCGATCATCACCCGGGCCTATGCGCCGCTGATCGAAAATTCGATTGTCGAACACAAAGATCTGATCGAGGCGTCGCAGGCCGAAGAGCTGATCCGCAAGGACGGCTGGATGAAGCTTTTCCGCACTGAAGCCAAACGCGACGCCGCTCTTGCCGAGGCAGCACTTTGGCAGAGCGAATTCGGGGTGGAGTATGACAGCCTGGCTCCGGCCGATATCGCCCGCATGGAACCTTATATGACCGGCGATTTCGCCGGCGGTATCCGCTGGCGCGATCCCTGGTCGGTGCTCGACCCGCATGCGCTGACTTCGGCCTATCGCCGCTATTTCGAGAGCCTCGGCGGCAAGTTCGTCACGGGTGATGCCGCCTCGCTCGGTCCATCCGGCTCCGGCTGGAAGATCATGACTGGGGAAGGACCGCTCGAAGCCGAGGATACAGTGATGGCACTCGGCCCTTGGGCGGCCGTTGCGACGCGCCGGCTTGGCTATTCCTTCCCACTCGGCGTCAAGCGCGGCTATCACATGCATTATGCCGCCGAGGGCAATGCCGTGCTCAACAACTGGACGCTCGATGCCGAACGCGGCTATCTCCTGGCGCCGATGAACCGCGGCATCCGCCTGACGACAGGAGCGGAGTTTGCAACGCTCGACGCGCCGAAGACGCCGGTCCAGCTCGACCGCGCCGAAGCCGTGGCGCGCACCATCTTCCCGCTCGGAGGCAGGCTCGATCCCGAACCCTGGATGGGCGCGCGCCCATGCACGCCAGACATGATGCCGATCATCGGCAAGGCGCCGCGCCATCTGGGCCTGTGGTTCGCCTTCG
Source organism: Rhizobium sophorae (assembly GCF_013087515.1). GTDB lineage: Bacteria > Pseudomonadota > Alphaproteobacteria > Rhizobiales > Rhizobiaceae > Rhizobium > Rhizobium sophorae. Next base: position 25,257 of record NZ_JABFCN010000034.1, read on the forward strand.
GCCATGCCCATCACGGTCTGACACTCGGGCCGGTGACCGGCCGCGTGCTTGCCGAACTCATCACCGGCGAGACGCCGTTCATCGATATCGCGGCCTATTCGCCGCAGCGTTTCAAGCCGTAATACCGAGTGCTGCAAGGCTCTTGAGCGCCGTTCCGGCGATGCCGTCCACCGTGTCGTCGATATCGACGGTGACGACGCCCGGCTCGCCTGTGGGCACCTCAAGCGTCGCCAGTTGGCTATCGAGCAGCGAGACCGGCATGAAATGTCCCTTGCGCTCGCCCATACGCTTCATCAGCAGCGCCCTGGAACCTTCGAGATAGACGAAGAACAGATTGCCGCCGGCGGCAGCCCTCAGCCTGTCGCGATAGAGGCGCTTCAGCGCCGAGCAGGAAACGATGATGCCCTTGCTCTTCTCCAACGAGGCCTTGATGTCTTCGCCGATGCGGTCGAGCCAGGGCATCCGATCCTCATCGGTCAGCGGAATGCCCTTCGACATCTTCTCAACATTGGCGGCGGGATGAAGCGCATCGCCTTCGACGAAGGCCAAGTGCAGGGCTTCGGCGAGCTTCTCGCCGACGGAGGATTTGCCGCAGCCGCTGACGCCCATGACGATAATCGCATGGGGTTTGTTCATCCGCTCATCCTGCATGTTTTCTCCCACGCCATATCTCCTGCTCAATCGAGCGGGAAGTGACAGGCATATTGTTGTGCCCCCTCTCCTCTTAATTCGGGAGAAACCTGGCGACAATGGTCCTGCGCCTTCCAGCAGCGCGGATTGAAGTGGCAGCCGGAGGGGGGCTTCAGCGGTGACGGCAATTCGCCCTGCAAGCGGATGCGGTGCTTCTCGCGCTCGGGATCGGCGATCGGCGTGGCCGACAGCAAGGCGGCCGTATAGGGATGACGCGGCCGGGCGAAGACCTCGGCGGCGGGACCGGTTTCGATCGGGCGGCCGAGATACATGACCATCACCTCGTCGGCGATGTGATGGACGACCGAGAGGCCGTGCGAGATGAAGAGATAGGCAAGGCCCATCTCCTTCTGCAGGTCCATCAGCAAGTTCAGCACCTGCGCCTGGATCGACAGATCAAGGGCCGAAACCGGCTCGTCGAGCACCAGCACTTTCGGCCGCAGCATCAGGGCGCGGGCAATGGCGATGCGCTGGCGCTGGCCGCCGGAGAACATATGGGGATAGCGGCCGTGATGCTCCGGACGCAGGCCGACGCGGGCCATCATCTCCTCCACCTTGCGGCGGCGGGCGGCCGCATCGAGATCGGTATTGATTTTCAGCGGCTCGTCGAGGATCGCGCCGACCTTCTGGCGCGGGTTGAGCGAGCCGTAAGGATTCTGGAAGACGATCTGCACCTGGCTGCGCAGGCTGCGGTCGCCGACGCGGGCGGGCTTGCCGTCGATCAGCAATTCGCCGGCCGTCGGATCCTCGATCATCGTGACCAGGCGGGCGAGCGTCGACTTGCCGCAGCCGGATTCGCCGACGACGGCAAGCGTCTTGCCGGAATAGAGACTGAAGCTGACGCCGTTCAGCGCCTTGACGGTGGCATCGGCTTTGAAGAGACCGCGGTTGACGGTGTAGAAGCGGGCGAGATCCCTGCCCTCGAGAACAGCGCCGGTCATACCAGGTCTCCTGCGGTTTCATTGGCCATGACGCCTGGATGCCCGAGCGGCTTGCCATCCTTCAAAGGATAGTTGCACAGCGCCAGCCCGAGCTCCGGCCCCTGGCGGACGACGCCACGATCGCATTCGACCGTGGCGTAGCCGCAGCGCGGCGCGAAAAGACAGCCTGTCGGGCGGCCATGCTGGCCCGGAACGACACCGGCGATCGAGGGAAGGCGCTGGCCGACTTTGGCGCGCTCCGGCAAAGCGGCGAGCAGGGCTGCCGTATAGGGATGGTGCGGATCGCGAAACAGCGCCCTCACCGGCTGCTCCTCGACCTTCTGGCCGGCATATTGCACCTGCACACGCTCGGCGGTTTCAGCAACGACACCCATGTCGTGGGTGATCAGCACCAGCGCCATGCCGTGCTCCTTCTGCAGGCGCACGAGCAGATCGAGGATCTGTGCCTGGATCGTCACGTCGAGCGCGGTCGTCGGCTCGTCGGCGATCAGAAGCTTCGGATTGCAGGCGAGTGCCATGGCGATCATGACGCGCTGGCTCATGCCGCCGGACATCTGATGCGGGAAGTTCGACAGGCGGTCTTCAGGCGCCGGAATGCCGACGAGGTTCAGCAGCTCGATCGAACGTTCGCGACGTTCCTTCCGGTTGAGGCCCATATGGAAGCGCAGTGTCTCGCCGAGCTGGAAGCCGACCGTGAAGCACGGATTGAGGCTCGACATCGGCTCCTGGAAGATCATCGCCATGTCCTTGCCGACGATCCTGCGGCGCTGGCGGGCGGAAATGCCGCGCAGATCCTGGCCGTCGAACTGCAGGCGATCGGCAGTGATCTTCGCCGTCCAGGGCAGAAGCCCCATCAGTGCCAGCATGGCAACGGATTTACCCGAGCCGGATTCACCGACGACCGACAGGATCTCGCCCTTGTCGCAGGTGAGCGACACGCCGTCGACGGCGCGGAACAGACCCGATGACGTCTGGAATTCGACGGTCAGATTTTCGATTTCGAGGAGTGGCATCACGACCTCTTCAGTTTGGGGTCGAGCGCATCGCGCAGGCCGTCACCCATCAGGTTGATGGCGAGAACGGTGATGAGGATGGCAAGACCCGGGAATGTTACGACCCACCAGGCGCGCGAGATGAACTCACGGGATTCGGCGAGCATCGTGCCCCATTCGGGTGTCGGCGGCTGGGCGCCCATGCCGAGGAAGCCGAGGGCGGCGGCATCGAGGATCGCGGCCGAAAAGGCGAGCGTCGCCTGAACGATCAGTGGCCCTAGACAGTTCGGCAAAATCGTCTTGAACATCAACCGGAAGGTGCCAGCACCCGCGACCCGCGAAGCGATCACATATTCCTTCTCACGCTCTGAAATGACCGAGGCGCGCGTCAGCCGAACGAAATGCGGCTGGTTGACCAGCGAAATCGCGATCATCGCATTGGTCAGACCGGGTCCCAGCACGGCCACCAGAACGAGAGCGAGCAGCAGCGACGGGAAGGCCAGGATGATATCCATCAGGCGCATGATCGCCGTATCGATCTTGCCGCGGAAATATCCGGCGACGAGGCCGATCAGCACGCCTGAAATGACCGAAAGCGTGACGACGACGACGCCGATGAAGAGCGAGAACCGCGCGCCGTAGATCAGGCGCGAAAGGATATCGCGGCCGACGGCATCCGTTCCGAGCGGGTAGGAGGCGCTGCCCGCCTCCATCCAGAACGGTACGGCCAGCAGCACCTGGCGGTTCTGCTCGTTTGGCTGATGCGGCGCAAAGAGCGGCGCAAGGATTGCGACGACCAGAATGATGATGAAAACCACCAGGCCGATGACGGCGCCCTTGTTGCGGGAGAAATAATGCCAGAACTCCGCGACGGCGGATGGCTGGCCGGTTTTGACGGTGACCGTGCTCATGGGCCGCTCCTAATGACGAATGCGCGGATTGATGAAGCCGTAGAGAACATCAACAATCAGATTGACCAGCATGATGACGCCGGCGATCAGCAGAAGGCCGCCCTGGACCACGGCATAATCGCGCTTGAAGACCGAATCGACCATCCATTTGCCGATACCCGGCCAGGAGAAGATCGTCTCGGTGAGGATGGCGCCGGCAAGAAGAACGCCGATCTGCAGACCGATCGTGGTGATAACAGGGATCATCGCATTGCGCAGCGCATGCACGCCGACGACACGCAGCGGCTTCAAGCCTTTGGAGCGTGCCGTGCGAACATAGTCCTCACCCAGCACCTCGAGCATCGCCGAACGCGTCTGGCGTGCGATGACGGCGAGCGGGATGGTTGCCAGCACGATGGTCGGCAGAATGAGGTAGCTGACGGCCGAGGCGAAAGCGCCCTTCTGCCCCGACAGCAGGCTGTCGACGAGCATGAATCCGGTGACCGGCTTGAAGAAATACATCAGCGAGATGCGGCCGGAAACCGGCGTCCAGCCGAGATAGCCGGAGAAGAAGATGATGAGCAGCAGACCCCACCAGAAAATCGGCATGGAATAACCGATGAGGGCAACACCCATCACGCTCTGATCGAACCACGTGCCTCGCTTGACGGCCGCAAAGACGCCGGCGGGCACGCCAAGACAGACGGCGATAATGATGGCACAGAGCGAAAGCTCCAGCGTTGCCGGGAACAATGTGAAGAACTCGCCGAGAACGGGCCGCTTGGTGACGATCGAAGTGCCGAGATCGCCTTGCAGCACTTTTCCGAGATAATCGAAATACTGCACATATATGGGCCGGTCGAAACCGAGATCGTGCATGATCTGGGCGTGACGTTCCGGCGCCATCACACGTTCACCCGACAAAAGCATGACGGGATCGCCGGGGATCATGCGGATGAACGAGAAGGCTATCAGCGAAACGCCAAGGAATGTCGGGATCAGCACCGCGAGGCGGCCGATGAAAAAACGCAACATAGCAGGTTTTCCAATAGTTTCCGGCGGTCAGGGGAACCTGACCGCCGGCCGCACCCGGCGTTGACCGGGCAGTTTACAGATTTTTTATTATTCGGAAATGTCCACACCGTCGAAGCGGTGAATTCCGAGCGGGTCCATGAAGAAACCCGAGACCTTCTTGCTCATCGGAACGAAGACCAATGAGTGGTCGAGCGTATTCCAGGGAGCTTCCTTCTTGAAGATCAGCTGAGCCTGTTCATAAGCCTTCGTGCGCTCGGCGACGTCGGCCGTCTGCTTGGCCTTCGTCATCAGATCGTCGAATTCCTTGTTGCACCACTGAGCGCGGTTGTTACCGCCGACAGCGTCGCAGCCAAGCAACGTATCCATGAAGTTGTCAGGGTCGCCATTGTCGCCGGTCCAGCCGAGGATGACGGCACCGTCGCGATTCTTGTCGGACGAGAGCTTCAGATATTCGGCCCATTCATGGGTGACGATTTCCGCATCGACGCCGATCTTGGCCAAGTCGGCCTGCATCAATTCTGCGGCGCGGCGCGCGTTCAACATGTACGGACGCGAAACCGGCATCGCCCAGATCTTCATCTTCAGATCCTTGACGCCGGCATCTGCCAGCATCTTCTTCGACGCATCGGGGTCATACTTGTCGTCTACGACGGCATCGTTATAGGACCACATGGTCGGCGGGATCGGGTTCTTGGCAACGGCTGCGGCACCCTGGAAGACGGCGTCGACGATCGCCTGCTTGTTGATCGCCATGTTCAGCGCCTTGCGGACTTCGACCTTGTCGAAGGGAGCAATTAAGGTGTTGTAAGCGAGATACGAAACGTTCAGGCCGGCTTGCTCGAGCACGGTCAGGTTCTCGTCCTTCTTGAGTTCGGCGACGTCAGCCGCATTCGGATACGGAATGAGGTGGCATTCGCCGGCCTTCAGCTTCTGCGCGCGGACGGCGGCATCAGAGGTGATCGCGAAAACCAGATCGTCGATCTTTTCCTTGCCCTTGAAATAGCTTTCGTTCGCCTTGTAGCGGATGACGGCATCCGGCTGGTAGGCGACGAAGGTGAACGGGCCGGTGCCAAGTGGCTGCTGGTTGAGCTGCGCCATCTTGCCGTCGGCGGCGAGCTTGTCAGCATATTCCTTGGAGACGATCGAGGCGAAGTCCATGGCGAGGTCGGCGAGGAACGGCGCTTCGGGATGGTTGAGCGTGAACTTGACGGTGAGGTCATCGACCTTCTCGATCGACTTGATCAGCTCCGGGAAGCCCATGCCGGCGGCGTATTCGTAAGAGCCGCCCTCGACATACTTGTTCCACGGATTGTCAGCCTTGAGCTGACGCTCGAACGAGAAGATGATGTCGTCGGCGTTGAGATCGCGCGTCGGCGTGAAGAACTCGGTAGTTTGGAACTTGACGCCAGGATGAAGCTTGAAGGTGTATTCCGTGCCGTCGGCCGAAACGCTCCAGCTGTCAGCCAGGCCCGGCTCGATCTCGGTCCCGCCATGCTTGAATTCGACGAGGCGGCTATAGACTGTGCGCGACGACGCGTCGAAGGTCGTGCCTGCCGTATAGAGGCTGGGGTCGAAGCCTTCCGGCGAGCCCTCGGAGCAATAAACAAGGGTCTTGGACCAGGCCGACGTCGCCATGACGGAAATCAAGGCCGTCGCTGCCAGCAGGACAGAGATCTTTTTCATAATATTGTTTCCCGGTTGTTCTTTTTTGATGTTTGGAGACCGTAGATTGCCATCTCGGTCGACGCTCGATGGAACGATATTTATTTACTGAAAGCAACGGGCTACGCAGAAAATTTTTCCAGCTGGACAATTTTAGAAATTTTCCGTCAAAAATCAGCCTCATTCGGAAATATTCGCACAAAAAAGACCGAAATTTTGTCGCATTTGGTATAAAAACGCGCCCGTCGCGACACGCAGCCGGCATTTTCCCCGTCCGGAGGCTATGTGAGATGACCGCAAAAACAAAAACCGCGGTTGCCAGGGCAACCGCGGTTCAGAAGTTCATCCTGGTCTTTTGATCAGGCGGCCGGGGCAACGATCGCGGGTTTGCGATAGGCCGGCTCGCCGGTGATTCCGAGAAGGAAATTGATCTGCGGACGCGCCTTGACAAGGTCGTCGATGGAATATTCCGACAGCACGGCGAAGAAGGCGTTGAGCGCCTTGCGCAGCGCCGAATTCAAACCGCAGCTGTCGACCAGCGGGCATTCGACCTCACCGTCATCCTCGAAGCACTCGGCCATGGCGAAGCTGTCTTCCGTCACCCGAACGACGTCGAAAAGACTAATGTCGGCGGCTGGCTTGCCCAAGCGCACGCCGCCATTGCGACCGCGCACGGTTTCGACCAGACCGGCCTTGTTCAGCGGCTGGAGGATCTTGAAAAGAAAGAGCTCGGAAACGCCATAGGCCCTGGCGATTTCCGGAATCCGGCTCAAGTGCCCGTCGTTGGCAGCACAATACATCAACATGCGAACCGCATAGTTCGTCTGCTTCGTCAACCGCATGCCATTCTCCTGACTCGTCTGTTCAGACCTATATAGGCGGTTTGCTAGTTTTGAACAATTCCAAAATATGAAATTCGCATTCAGCTTATGAGGCCATTTGCCGCGACGTCAATCCCGCTCCAGGATCTCGACGTAGTCGAGGCTGGCTCGCCTGCGCTCGGGCCTGCCTTGCGCATCAGTTTGACCTCGGACTGGGGGAATAGGAGAGGGCGAACAGACCGCGCCCTTGTCTCAGGACATCCTCGATGTCGGCCGATATCGCCGGCAATCAGCACGACGAGGAAAAATTCGGGAGCCAAAAAGCCCCCGAATCACAGATTTCAGATCGGAATGTCGTGAAGCTCACTTCATCGTCGGCATGACGAATTCCGCGCCGCTCTTGATGCCCGAGGGCCAGCGGGCGGTGACGGTCTTGGTCTTCGTCCAGAACTTGATCGAATCCGTGCCGTGCTGGTTGAGGTCGCCGAAGCTCGAGGCCTTCCAGCCGCCGAAGGAGTGATAGGCGAGCGGAACCGGGATCGGAACGTTGATGCCGATCATGCCGATGTTGATGCGCGATGCGAAATCGCGGGCGGCATCGCCGTCACGGGTGTAGATGGCGACGCCGTTGCCATATTCGTGCTTCATCGGCAGCGACAGCGCATCCTCGTAGTTCGCGGCGCGAACGACGGAAAGGACAGGTCCGAAGATCTCGGTCTTATAGATGTCCATCTCGGGCGTGACATGATCGAACAGGCAGCCGCCGACGAAATAGCCGTCTTCATAACCCTGGAGCTTGAAATCGCGGCCGTCGACGACGAGCTTGGCGCCTTCCTCGATGCCGCGGTCGATCAGGCCGCGAACGCGGGTATAGGCTTCCTTGGTGACGAGCGGGCCCATGTCGGCCTTGTCGTCGGTATAGGGGCCGATGCGCAGGGATTCGATCTTCGGCGTCAGCTTCTCGACGAGGCGGTTGGCGGTCTCTTCGCCGACTGGAACGGCAACCGAGATCGCCATGCAGCGCTCGCCAGCCGAACCGTAGCCTGCGCCCATCAGCGCGTTGACGGCCTGATCCAGGTCTGCATCCGGCATGATGATCATGTGGTTCTTGGCGCCACCGAAGCACTGGGCGCGTTTGCCGTTCATCGCCGCCGTGCCATAGACGTAGCGGGCGATCGGCGTCGAGCCGACGAAGGAGACGGCGCCGATATCGGGATCGGTGAGGATCGCGTCGACGGCACCCTTGTCGCCATTGACGACGTTGAGGATGCCGGCGGGCAGACCGGCTTCGATCATCAGTTCGGCGAGGCGGATCGGCAGGGAGGGATCACGCTCGGAGGGCTTCAGGATAAAAGCATTGCCGCAGGCGATCGCCGGCGCAAACATCCACATCGGGATCATGCCCGGGAAATTGAAGGGGGTGATGCCGGCGCCGATGCCGACCGGCTGGCGGATCGAATACATGTCGATCGCAGGCCCGGCGCCCTCGGTGAACTCGCCCTTGGCGAGATGGGGAATGCCGCAGACGAATTCGCAGACTTCGAGGCCGCGAATGACGTCGCCCTTGGCATCCTCGATCGTCTTGCCGTGCTCCTTGGAGAGGATTTCGGCAAGCTCGTCCATGTGCTTGTTCAGGAGTTCGACGAACTTGAAGAAGACGCGGGCGCGGCGCTGCGGATTGGTGGCCGCCCATTTCGGCTGCGCAGCCTTGGCGTTTTCGACGGCAGCGCGCAGTTCCTCGACGCTTGCGAGTGCGACCGTCGCCTGCACTTCGCCCGTCGCCGGATTGTAGACGTTGCTTGTGCGGCCGCTGGTGCCGGCAACCTGCTTGCCGCCGATGAAATGACCGATCTCACGCATGGGTGTTCCTCCTGTTTTTGGATGGCCGACAATCGCACTTCAATTTGCACAAATCAATGCGCTGATATAAGCAACCGTTGTGCGTAAATTATAGCCCTATCATTGCATCAGGCCCTGCGGCTGCTTCCAAACTTGGCACTGCACGCCAACAAGTCAAATGTCGACAAGTCAGACCCTGGGGAGATCAAACCGATGAGCCGGAAACCCGTCGTCAGAATGGCAGAGCTGGAGATCGATCCGGACACGCTTGAAACCTATCGCGCATTGCTCACGGAAGAAATCGAAGCATCCTTCGCGCTGGAAGACGGCGTCCTTTCCCTGAGCGCTGTTTCCATCAGAGACAACCCAAACTGGATCCGTATTCTTGAGGTCTACGCCGACCAGGAAGCATACGAGGCCCATCTGCGAACACCGCATTTCCTTAAGTACAAGAACCAGACGGCACACATGGTGACCTCGTTGACGCTTATCGAGGTCGATCCGATCGCCATGCGTGCCAAGCCATGAACTGGGACGATGTTCGTATTTTCCTCGCCGTCGCCCGCACCGGCCAGATCCTTGCCGCCTCGAAGCGGCTGGGGCTCAATCACGCCACGCTCTCACGTCGACTGACGTCGCTGGAAGAGGCGCTGAAGACGCGGCTTTTCATCCGTCGCACGAATGGTTGCGAGTTGACGGCCGAAGGAGAAGTGTTCCTGGCATCCGCAGAGCGGATGGAAACGGAAATGCTCGCAGTACAGGCCAGCCTCGGCCACACCGATACGGCAATTGCCGGGACCGTGCGTGTCGGGGCGCCTGATGGGTTCGGTGTTTCCTTTCTTGCACCGCGCATGGGCAGGTTGATCGAGCGCCATCCGGAGCTGAAGATCCAGCTCGTGCCGGTGCCGCGCTCTTTCTCACTGTCGCTGCGCGAGGCGGATATCGCCATCACACTGGAGCGGCCCGAACAAGGCCGGCTCGTCTCCTCCAAGCTCACCGACTACACGCTCGGCCTTTATGCCTCGCGGGATTATCTGGCGTCACAGGGAGCACCCGCCGATGTCGACGCGCTCAAGGCGCATCGCCGCATCGGCTATGTCGAAGACCTGATCTTCACCGCGTCCCTGAATTTTTCCGGCGCAGTCATGCGGAGCTGGGATGCAGGCTTCGAGATTTCGACGGCGATCGGACAGACCGAGGCGGTACGAACAGGCGCCGGCATCGGCATCCTGCACGATTATATCGCCAGGCAATATCCGGAACTCCAGCGCATTTTGCCGGAGGTTTCGATCCGGCGCGCCTACTGGACGACCTATCACGAAACGGCGCGCGACCTGCTACGCGTCAGGAGTGTCGCCGATTTCCTGCAGGAACTCGTCAGCGCCGAACGGCACATTTTTCTCTAAAAGCCTCGAATGTGTGTTTTGCCGGTTCGTCGTTCTCGTCGGGATTGGGAACGGGTGCCTCGTCGGGCAGCCTGTCCGGCTCCGGTTCCTTGATCGGCGGCACCGGCTTCCAGCCGGGCCCGGGCATTGGCGGCTGATCGGGAATGGGTTCGTTGGGCACGGACATGACCGCCTCCCTTTCATGATTTCAGTTTACGCGACGTTCGGGGTTATTTGTCCGGCTTCAGCGATTCGGCAGCGCGCATCGGCATGCTGTCGATAATGGCGAAGAGCTCGCCATCGGTAATCGGCTCGCTGGCCTTGAGCTTCACGGTGCCGTCCTTGCCGAGAAGGAACGCGGCGAACTCGCCGACCTCCGGCGCCTCAAGATCGCGGCGGATCGCTTCGCCGTCGAGGCCGTCAGTTGCACCGAATAGCGGTCGAACGCCGGCACCGGAAACCTTCAGCACCACCAGGTCACGCTCATCGAGGGCCGAGCGGCTGGCGAGCAGCTGATTTTCCTGCCGGGCGGCGCGGGAATTATCTCTGTCGGCGAAAACAACGAAGACGCGGTTCTTCCACTGGAACTGGGCGAGACTTTCGATCGGCGCATAAGCGCTGTTGGTCTCGTCGATCTTCGTCGCACCGTAGAGCAGGGTTTTCGACATGCATATTCTCCCGTTACTATGGTGAACGACCCGGTGCGGCATGGGTTCCATCGAAGCGATAGGAACCGAACTTTTGGTTTCGCGTCCCAAATTCATCCGTTCGTTTGGCACTACGGAGGCTTTCGTGAGCGTGGAATTCTCCTTCAACGATTGCCAGGTGACGCCTGGACTCACTAGAGGGGTTGGCTTCTCGGTATCAGGTCGGCGCCGTTCTTGCCGTTCGGACGATCAGGGGTGACGATCCGCAAGGGAGCGCCGCCTTCGCTGGTGACCCACCTTCTTGCGTCCAAACCCCTCCCCGTCAGTGGTCTTTGCGTGGTCATCAGATGGACATGCGGATTACCGTCTTTGTCGTGATAGACCCAATCCGCGACCATTCCCTTCGAAGTGAGATTGTCTCGCACGAACCCGCACCAGCGCGATGTTCTCGGCCCGCGTCAGTTCCTCCGGCAGCGCGATGATAAGCTCACGCGCCAGCTGCGCGTCTGCCCGTTTCTCAAAGGCGTCGACCGCATTTCACAGCACTTCGCTGGCGCCGGCAACGGAACGACCGCCGATCGCCGTCCGCAGCCAGGTCGGCATGTGGTCCGGCAGGGCCAGTTCCTCATGGACCAGCTCGGAGGCCCCGCCCCTGTAGCTGAAGGACGTACCGGCCTGTTCGTCCATCATCCGGGCGCGGTGGCGATAGGCGGCGGCCGAGACGACGTTGCGTCCCGCTCCCCTGCTGATCACCTGCGCCCTGACGAACATGATCGCCACTGCCGTCTCCTGATCTCCCGAGCACGTCGCGACAGCGACGTATATTGCGCCCTCAAACCGATCGGACCGAAGGGCCGATACCGCTTTTCCAGAAGACGGCCATCGGCCGAAAATTCGGCTGCGACGTTTTGGGGCAGGTACAAAAGCCCGTTTAACTATTGCTTTCTAGTTAGTATAATCGATCTTCAGGGGCTATTTTCAGGAAAGGAGTCACCAATGGCCGTAAAATCATCGATTTCTGATCTCGATGCGCAGATTGAGAGACTGCGAGAACGTCGGCGAATTCTGATAGTTAAATCGGCCGAGCGGTTTGCCCGCGCGGCGACGAAGTCCGGGCTGGCGGAAATGGAGATCGCTGATGAGGAAGTCGAGCGGATCTTCGAAGAGATCGCCGCGCGATTTTGCAAAGAGGAGAAGAAAGGGGCTGGTGGCCTATCTCCTCAAACACGCCCACCAGCAGTTGGTGGCGCTGGATCGACGTCGGAAGTTTCACATGACGGCTGACCGCAAAAAAGAAGCCCGCGATAAGTTCTTGCTCGGCGGCATCGTCGTGAAGGCCGGCCTATCAAAGGCCGACCGGGCGTTTCTGCTCGGTGGCCTCATCGAATTGGCGAGGGTGATAACGGGATCGGAAGAACATTGGCGGTTGCGCGATATCGGCAAAGAGGTGTTCAGGGCTTCGCTCGATCCTTCTTCCCCGCGCGTCGAGGAGAACGCCTGATGGCGTTGAAGAGTCGATTTCATCCGAGCCTGCTGCTGGTCTTCGTGCCTATCGTCGTGACAGCGATCACCGTCTACATCACCGGCTGGCGATGGACGGCACTGGCCTACGGCCTATCCGGCAAGATCGAATATTGGTTCCTGCGAGCGGCACCCGTGCCGGCGCTCCTGTTCGGGCCGCTCGCAGGATTTCTGACCGTCTGGGCGTTGCCGCTGCATCGCCGGCGGCCGATCGCCGTGGCCAGCCTCTTGTGCTTTCTAGTCATCGCCGGGTTTTACGCGTTGCGCGAGTATGGGCGCCTGGTCCCGTCGGTGGAGCGCGGCATCGTCACGTGGAACCAGGCCCTTTCCTACCTGGATTTCATTGCTGTCATCGGTGCCCTGGCGGGTTTTATGGCCGTGGCAGTCGCCGCCCGGATCTCCGTTGTCGTGCCCGAGGCAGTCAAGCGGGCAAGGGGCGGAACCTTTGGCGATGCCGATTGGCTTTCGATGTCAGCGGCGGCAAAGCTCTTTCCGCCCGAAGGCGAGATCGTCGTCGGCGAGCGTTACCGCGTCGACAAGGAAACCGTCCACCAAGTGCCCTTCGATCCGAAGGATCGCAGCACGTGGGGACAGGGCGGCAAGGCGCCACTCCTCACCTACAGCCAAGACTTCGATTCCACCCATATGCTCTTCTTTGCCGGATCGGGTGGATACAAGACGACCAGCAACGTCCTGCCGACCGCACTGCGTTATACCGGCCCTTTGATCTGCCTCGATCCTTCCACCGAGGTCGCGCCGATGGTGGTCGAGCATCGCACCCGCGTTCTCGAACGCGAGGTCATGGTGCTCGATCCGGCCAACCCGATCATGGGCTTCAATGTCCTCGACGGAATCGAGCATTCGAAGCGAAAGGAGGAAGACATCGTCGGCATCGCCCACATGCTTCTATCCGAAAGCCTGCGTTTTGAATCCTCGACCGGCTCCTACTTCCAGAACCAGGCGCACAATCTCCTGACCGGACTGCTCGCCCATGTCATGCTGTCGCCGGAATATGCCGGCCGGCGAAGCCTACGCAGCCTGCGCCAGATCGTGTCCGAGCCGGAACCCTCCGTCCTCGCCATGCTGCGCGACATTCAGGAACACTCGGAAACTGTCTTTATCCGCGAAACGCTCGGTGTCTTCACCAACATGACCGAGCAAACCTTTTCGGGTGTCTATTCGACGGCGTCGAAGGATACACAATGGCTCTCATTGGATAGTTACGCCGCGCTCGTCTGCGGCAACGCTTTCAGGTCGAGCGATATCGTCACCGGCAAGACGGACGTATTCCTCAATATCCCGGCGTCGATCCTGCGCTCCTATCCCGGCATCGGGCGCGTCATCATCGGCTCTTTGATCAATGCGATGGTCCAGGCCGATGGCGGCTTCAGCCGCCGAGCGCTCTTCATGCTCGATGAGGTCGACCTACTCGGCTATATGCGAGTGCTGGAAGAAGCGCGCGATCGCGGTCGCAAGTACGGGATCAGCATGATGCTGCTCTATCAATCGGTCGGGCAGCTGGAGCGGCACTTCGGCAAGGATGGCGCGACGTCATGGATCGATGGCTGCGCTTTCGCCTCATACGCCGCGATTAAGGCGCTCGATACGGCGCGCAATGTTTCCGCCCAATGCGGGGAAATGACGGTTGAAGTACAGGGGCGTTCGCGCAACATCGGCTGGGACACGAAAGGCGGCGGCACGCGCAAATCCGAGAGTGTCAATTTCCAACGCCGGCCGCTGATCATGCCGCACGAGATCACCCAGTCGATGCGCAAGGACGAGCAGATCATCATCGTGCAGGGCCACAGCCCGATCCGCTGCGGCCGAGCGATTTATTTCCGGCGGAAGGATATGGACGCGCAAGCAAAGGCCAATCGCTTCGTGCGGACTTGACGATCTCACACGTCGCATGGCTATCTTTCGGAAGCGTGCCGGCTCCCTATTGAGAAGCTAGGATCGAAGCTTTGCTCGAGGACGATCATACCTATCGCGAGGTTAAAAAGCTCAAGCCTTCTCCGCTTGATGAACCGTTTGGACCGATCGCGGCGGCCCGATAATAGATCTCGGTCACCCGAAATCGACCATCGATGCGTTTGCACTGGACGATGACGTCGATCGCGATCTTCAGCATCTCGCGTATGTCGTTTCGCTCCAGGTCCCGCCCGCCTTCGGATTCCTTCACCAGCAGTGTCAGTTGTTCGAAGGCAAGCCTAGCCGAGTCGGCGTGGACGGTGGTGATCGAACCCGGATGACCTGAGTTCACACTGCGAATGTAGTAGAACGCAGTGCCGTCGCGCAGCTCCTGCAGAAGAATGCGATCGGGTCGCATGCGCAGACAGGATTCGAGCAGATCCTTCGCCCCGACCTTTGCCAGTCCCTGGTCACCTTTGGAGTAGAAGAGGCGGACATGGTTCGGCTGCGGGATGACGAGCTCGGGCGTGTCTTCGATGGAGATGATGCGTTCGCTGGAAGGGATATGGCGGATCAACGCCTTTGAAAGCGTCGTCTTACCGGAGCCCGTCGCCCCGGAGATGATGATGTTCTTGCGCGCATGGACCGCTTCTCGAAGAAAGGCCTGGTATGAACCCGTTCGATGGAGGTCCAGGAGCCTATGGTCGATTGCAGAGACGTCTGCTTCTTCCCTTGCCACCTCGGCGAACAAGCCGCCTTGATCAAGATCGTTCAGGCTCAGCGACACCGACGACGGCTTTCTGATCGTGACGCTGACCGTTCCCTTTGTCGTGGCCGGCGGGATCACGATCTGGATCCGCTCGTCGCCGGGCAGCGTTGCCGAGAGGATAGGTCGGGTTTCGTCGATCGACTGGTTGGAATAGCTGGCGACAGCGCGCGCGAGACGCATCAGCTTGTCGAACGACAGATCCGGCAGATCGTGGGTCTGCCACCCGACTGTCCCCTCGGTGACCACCTGGGTTGGCCAGTTGATGATGATCTCGTAAAGGGACTTGTCGCGGAGAAAGGGCGACAGCGGTACCAGCAGCTCGCGCACGACGCCGGAGTCGGCTCCCTCTGTCATGAGCGGCTCTATTTCGTGACCAGGGTCGTTGAGGCTGGACTGAAGTCGCCAAGAACCGCCCGATCGAAGACGCGGTTGCGCGGTTCGGTCACACGAAGCCGATAGACGCTCGAAAAGTCGAGATCACGCGCCACGAAGATCGAGACCAGCTCTCCTTGATGCTTCAACAGGGTCGGCGGAATATTGATCGACTGTTCGACGGCAATGGTTGCGGCCTGCTTGCCGGCGCTCGTCGTGTTGTCCGCCTCGACATCGCTATCCTGCAGCTGGCTGTTGGCGTAGGAGGTCGCGTCGCCGACGATCGACAAAAGGATCGCGCTGCCGAAACGCTCCCACCAATGGGTATCGACGTAGCCGTCGACACCGGCACGTCCAAGGGCATCGGTTGCCGGCGACGCCAGGGTGATGATCACGCCCTTCGGTGTCTTTGCCCGGTTCCAGAGCACAAACAGGCGTTTCTGGCCGCGGCGAAGGCCGCCGCGATATTCACCGACGACCTGCGTGCCCTTTTCCATCAGCACGACGCGGCCGTTGTCCGAAAGAACGTCGCGATTGATGACACAGCTCGTGAATCCGGGTTGGTCGGAGGACAGTGCCGTCTCCAGGACGCATGGAATGGAGGTGCCCATGGCGACAATGAAGTCGCGATTTCCAAGGGTTCCGGCGCGCGAGCCCTGCAGTTGTGTCGGCGTCAACAGCCGATTGAAGCGCTGGTCCTCGTTTTCCGCCTGGGCACCGAGACCGCCCGGATTATTTCCGAACGGAACGTAGTTCGAAGCGGCATCGGTGCTGGCATTCTGGTCTCGGGGAGACTGGGGAGACTTTTCACCACCATAGGCGATGACCGGCGCGCGGCGGGCGGCGTCGAGAAGCTTCTCATCCTCGCCCGCCTGCTCGGGCATCCCGGGCGTCGGCAGAATTGTTTCCGACGTCGTGGCAACCGGTTCGACCGGCTCCTTTGCCGGCTCGAAATCCGATGTCTGCCGGATGATGACGCGTTCGGGCTGGACGCCGTCGGCGGGCTCATCCTGGCCGCGCATCGACCAGAGCGCAAAGCCGACGAAGGCGATGATTGCCAGCGCCACCGCACCACGTCTCACTGTCGGATTGTTGTCGAGGCCGCGGCCCGTCGTCGTCTCCGCGCGCTCCCCGGGAATGTGGGTGCTGTCTTCCTCGGCCATGACGTCCTCCTATTGTCCTGCCGCTGCCTGCGTCTTCACGACGCGCTCGACAGAGGGTGAGGTCGTATTCGTATCGGGATTGATGCCGATACGATCATAGGCCTCGTTGAAGACGCAGAGAACGTCGCCTCCCCTGCGCAGGATGAACTTGCGGCTGATCGCGTGTACCAGCACCAGGTTGTTATCGACGGATTTCGGCACGAGGCTCTCGCTGC
This sequence comes from Rhizobium sophorae, assembly GCF_013087515.1. Taxonomy (GTDB): domain Bacteria; phylum Pseudomonadota; class Alphaproteobacteria; order Rhizobiales; family Rhizobiaceae; genus Rhizobium; species Rhizobium sophorae. The sequence continues at coordinate 42,110 of NZ_JABFCN010000034.1, forward strand.
CATCGGAATTTTCCATGTAGATCGCCGGCATTTCCTGGTTGCCGACAAAGGCGAAGGTGGTGACCTTGCCATTGTCGTAGACGGCCTGCGGTTCAAGCGACACGGCCCCTTGCGCCGAATAGCGCCAGTTGCGTGGGCCATAGGCCTCGTGAAGAGCAAGGACCTTGTCCGCTTGGCCGGCCTGAGCTGCTTGCGTACGGGCAGCGGCCTCCAGTCTCCGGCGTTCGGCCTCGTCGGCGGGATAACGATACTTCACATAGAAGTAGGTGTTCTGCCCTGCCTCGACGGTGCCATCGCGAACCGTCAGCTCCATCTGGTAGCTGCGGGTCGAGCCGTCCCGCCGGGTCGTGACGACCGAGATGTTGGTCACCGGCTGGTTTTCGCGGGGCTTCAGGAACAGGATATTGCCGGCAGGCGCCACTTCCCATGCGACGCTGTTGCCGAGCGCGACGTGGGCGATCTCCTCGTCGGCGGCGAACTCGATCTGCACCGAGGAGCGCAAGGTGCCGACGATCTTGGTGATGTTATAGGGCTGGTAGTCGATGAAACGGACGCGACTATCCTGCGATGCGCCGCGCGGAATATCGAGCGCCAGCGCCTTCGTGGAGAGGCTGGCGACCATGGTCAGGGCGATCAGGAAACTCGGCTTCAATTGATGGCCTCCGGATCGGCGCGATACTCGCTGACGGCAAAACCAAGCGGATTGGTCAGCCGGTCGGTCGAGGACATCGGCACGTTGACATAGGAAAAGGTGAGTGTCGCCACCCAGTGGGTGGTCCTGACGTCGTCACCGCGGGTGACGGTTCTGGTATAGCGCACAGATACGACATTGGCGTTGATCAGCGAGATCGAGACGACGTTGATGCGCGACGTTGCACCGCGGCCGTAGATATTCTGCGGAGAGTCCGGATTGGCGCCTCGATAAATTGCCGCGAAACGCGTCTGTTCCGGCTGGGTCGAGAGCAGCGCGACGGTGCGAAAATTCTCCTCGGCCTCGCTCCAGAGATAGGCTTCCCGCGCCCGCACATATTTGGCGGCGAAGTACTTGGTCACCGCTTCGTCATAGGTGCCGGCGGTCGCAGTCAGCGCCGAGACGACGTCGACGATGCCGGTCGAATTGTCGACCCGCACGACGAAGGGCTCGACCGTTTTCAACGGCGTCAGGCCGGCAACCGCGACGATCGAAGCGGCGGCAAGCATGCTTGCGGCGATCGCGATGGACCAGGCGATGCGCGCCGACCGCTCCACCTGCAGCAGCCGATCCTGATCGAAGCGGCGCGCTCTTTCGAAATAGCTCTTCAGACTGTCCGTTCTCACCATCTTACCCCTCCTGGCACTGCCGATAGGAACCCACGGCATCGAAATGCGCGAAGGCGGGCGGCTCCTCCGTCGGCGGCCGCTCCCCATGGAACATGTGGCCGGTCGCAGTCGGCTGGACAGCGTCGGCGTCGTCTTGCTTGGCCGGCTTGTTGTCCTCCGATTGCCACATGGAGCGGTTGAGCGGCCGGCGCGAATAGCCGTCGCATTTGGGCAAAGGGCGGGACATCGCAGCACAGCCGATGAGCTCCATGGCAAGGAGAAGCGAGACGATAATGCGGATCATTTGAACGCAAACCTCTGAAACGTTTGTCGTGGAGAAGTCGTCATCCGGCCCCTCAAGATCTGAGGCGCCGGCCGACGAAACGGGCGCCCCGCCCAACCGCTCTGGCGCTATGGGTGGCTGCCCAGGCGAGCGTACTTTCGTGGGCGTCTCGGCCAGCACCATAGCCGTAGGTCAGCGACGCGCCGCCCGCGGCAAGTGCGGAGGCAATACCGGGCAGCTGGTAGAAGACGTAAAGGGCGGCAAGGCAGATGGCGCAAAGGGCGACCGGGCGCATCATGACGTCGGTATAGCTTTCGACCGCCGTGAAGGTCGTGTCGATACAGCTGATCAACAGTGAACCGATCGCGACGACCAGGACCTGGAGAATGACGAAATTGGCGAGCTGGCCGATCCAGGATTCGGTAAAGCGACGGGTGGACTGGAACATCGCAAGTGCGACGAAGATCGGGCCGATCGCCAGCACGATGGCGAGCGCCAGCCGGGCATAGAGCGAAACGATATAGCCGATCGCCGCCACGGTGAAGCTCGCGCCGATGGCCATCATCCCGCCGATGCCGGTGACAATGTCGGCCGGCCAAGTGGCACGCGCCCAGATTTCGCGCGCGCAATTCTGGCCCTTGTCGAGCAGGCTGTCGAAGGTGGAGGCACTGGGTGCCGTCCCCGAGTTCAGCGCCTGTGAGATCTCGCGCGGCAGCGTCTCGAAGAAAATGTTGGTAACATAGGTCTGATATTCGCTGGCGTTGCGCACCAGCATGACGATGACCGCAAGCTTCATCGCCCGAAACGCAAATTCGAGAATGGGCTCCCGGACCGAGCCCCGCAAGACAAGATAGCCATAGAACACGACGTAGAGCGTCAGCGCCGCGGTGAGCGGGCCGCTGATCCAGCTGGCGATGTTCGAGGTGCCTGACGAGATGAAATTTTCCAGCGGCGACTTGAATTGGCCATCGACGAAGCTGAAGACCTGGTACATCACTCAGCCTCCTGGCGATTTACGCGGAAGCTGAAGCCGAACCCTCCAGTCCGCCGCCTCCGCGTTTTGGCAGTTGGGCGTCTGACGCAAGGCGCCGGGGTTGTTGCGGCATTCGCTTGTGATCTTCGCCAGCAGGGCCTCATCGGCCATGAGCTCGTCGACGGTATAGATCTTGTCCCCCCGACCGAAGCAGCCGGAAAGTGTGAGCATGACGATGCCGAGCAGGAGATGTTTCATTTGAGCGCCTCTCCCATCGCATCCAGGCGCTTGCGCCAATCCTCGGCCTTGCGCTGGTCGTCGACCTGAACCTGTGCTTGCTGGACCATCTGCAGAGCCTGCATGCGCAGCACGTCGGTTTGCAGAAACGCGGTTTCGGCCTGCAGCCGTGCCTGAAGATCGGCGATATCCTTGGCATCCGCAGCACCCGAGATCTGCTGGCGCAGCTCATCGATACCGGCGATGCGCTTGGTGGCGGCATCGTAGATCTGCTGGCCGAGGCTCATCTGGCCGGCATTCTGGTTCTGGGCGCGGGCCAATTCCTGCGCATAGAAATCATTGGCGTTGGTGCGATAGGTCGAATTCGCGTCGAGGAATTTCGAGGCGGAGCTACCGAAGACACCGGTGCCCGCCCCTTTGAGCAGCCCTTCGATGTCCTTGAAATCCTGCGGCAATGCCTTGCGGATCGACGGATCGTTCAGGAGACCGGCGACATCGGCCATATTGGTGATCTTGTTCAGCGATGCGTATAGCTGCTGCGCTTGCTGAAGCTGGTGATTGAGCGCGTCGAGCTGGGATTTAAGCTGGGTGATGCTCTCGATCTGCTTGGCGATCGCCGTCTCATCGATAACAGGAATGCCCTGTGCGAATGCGGTTCCAACAGGCGACAGCATGGCCATCAAGAGTGCACACCTTAATCTGACCCTTTCCATCAATCCGTTCTCCTTCTTTGCTGAAACACCGGCAGCCAGTCTTCGAGACGGTCGCCGACCTCCGCCCGGATCGCCTCGGCGCGTTCGACGTTCGCCGTTCGACCGGACAGGATGTCGAGTTCGTTATCGAAACCCCTGAGGTTCAGTTCGGCGACGACACTGTTGTGCCCCTGCTTGACGATGAAGCGTCGGCTCTCGACCGAAAGCTCGCGGGAGAGAAGTTCGAACTCGCGCTCCGTCAGTTTGAACCCGTCGACGTAATCGGCATGGTCGCCGCGCGGATTGGGAAGGAAGATCTGCGTCGGGCACTGCTCGATGATCGTGTGGGCGATCGGCGAGGCGATCGCGTCGCGCGGACTTTGGGTCGCAAACAACATCAGCCCGTTCTGTTTGCGGATCGTCTTCAGCTTGTTCTGCGCGAGGTCGCGAAAGCCTTCGTCCTGCAAGGCCTTCCAGAACTCGTCGATCACGATGATGATGCGCCGCCCGTCGATCAACTGCTCGATGCGAAAGAACAGGTAGGCCATCAACGGGGTGCGGATTTCCTCATTGTCGAGGAAGTCGGTCATGTCGTATCCGATCAACTTGGCGCCGATCCCGATGTCGTCGGTCCCGTTGTCGAACACCCAGCCGAGCGACCCTCCCCTCTCCCAGCGCCTGAGCCGCGATGCGATGCCTTCGGGGTCGGTATTGTTGAGGAAGGTGCGCAGGGCGCCGATCGAGCGTCTTTCGACCGGCAGATCCGCCAGGCCATCGATTGCCGAGGCGATGTCGCGCAGCTCCAAGACCGTCAGTTCGCGCTTTGGCGATCCGACCAGCTGGCCGACCCAGCGGGCGAGGAACACCTTGTTCTCCGGGGTGAGTTCAAGTGCCTTCAACGGCGCGCAACCGGTGGCGACACCGTTTCGAAGCGGCAGGTAAGTCCCGCCCGCGGCACGGACGAACAGGTCGGCTCCGCGATCCTTGTCGAAGAAGACCATGTGGGGATCATGCTTTTCGAGCTGGGAGAGCATGAAGTTGAGGAACACCGTCTTGCCGGTGCCCGACGGGCCGCAGACGAAGGTGTTGCCAAGGTCGCTATGGTGGAAATTGAAATAGAAGGGCGAGCCGGAGGCTGTCTTCAGCATGGCGACGGCCGGTCCCCATTCATTGCCGTCCTTCTTGCCTGCGGGATAGGAATGATAGGGGGCGAGCGCCGCGAAATTTCGCGAGGTGATCGCGCCCGATCTTGCACGATAGCGGAAATTGCCCGGCACCTGCCCCCACCAGGCCGCTTCGAGCCCAAGATCCTCGCGGGCGACGACCGCGCCGCCGTTGGTGACGTAGGCCCGTGCTTTCGCCATATGATCAGTCAGTTCCTTCACCGAAGGCGCAAAGACCGACAGCGCCAGATGGTGCTCTCCAAGCACAAAGCGGTTCGATTCCAGGTCGTCCATGGCATCGCCGAGTTCTTCGATCTGCGACGCTGCCTTGTCGCCGGCGCTCACCATCTGGTTCTGTTTTCGCCCCATGATCGTGCGCGCATCGGCTTTCGAGACGAAGGCGAAAGACTGCGTCAGGATGAGTTCGAACGGCGCCGTCAGGATGCCGTCGAGCATGCCGCTGCGGGTCGTCGCCGGATATTCCTTGAACCCGAATATGCCGGCATAGCGGCTTTCGGCCTCATGACGGATCTCGATGGTCTCGCGCCCAAAGATCACCCGATCCGAATAGATCGCCGAGGATATCCTGCCCTCGGTCAGCGGAACGCGCTCCCGCCGGCCGCCGACGATCTGATGCAGAACCTCGCTCGGTTCGGAGAAGACGATGTCGTCCTGCTCGTAGAGGGAGAGCACCCGAGGCTCGAAGCGTTTCAGCCCGGCGGTCACGTCCGACACTTTGTCCTGCAGGTGCTTCAGGGCAACCTCGTCGACTTCGACGCCGGTCCGGCGCGCCCTGCGCAGGCGCGAAAGAAGGTTGGCTGCTTTTTCGGCGGGATCGCGGCCCGGATGCCAGACAAGCGAGAGGTACAGATCGTTTCGAAACAGATCCTCTCCGATCATGCGTTCGCGGTATCTTGCATTCAGCCCCTGCGAAAAACGATTGGCGAACTCTCCGTCCGGATAGTCGTTGTCGCGGCGGCGAATGACATGTGTCCAGAGCGCCAGGCGCTCATCGGCGATGTTGCGATAGAGCGTATTGAGGTCGCGGTGCAGACTGTTGAGATCCAGGACATCGGCGGTCTCGAAGGATATGCCATCGAGCGCGAGCATCACCATCAGCGCCCTGGATTCGAGCGCAATCGTTGTCTCATCAACATGGCGGACGTGCGGAATGAAGGTTTCCGGCCCGAGTTCACGCGAGCGAAGCGTTGCGATGCTAGGCAAGGCTCAAATCCCTTTCGTCATAACACCGGATGAGCGCCAGGGGTGAGAGCGTGGCGCCACCCCAATAGGCCGCGTTGCGCGACCGGCCGCGCGTCTCGATCCAGGAGATCAGGATCCGGAACATGTTGTGGTCGTGCTTGACGAGCGTCCGGAATATGAACTGGAACACCACGCCGACAAGCGCGTAGGCAATTGATCCCGCGGTGATGTAGAGGATCGTCGTCAGCATGACGTTCACGCCCATCGCCTCCATCGTCACGCCGGCGACCATCGCCGGGCGGGTGCAGGCAAGGAACAGGATATCCTCCTCGATCGCGGCGGTCGGCATGATGATCAGCTTCCGACGATCGTATTGACGAGTTCCGTCGCGCCGAAAATCCCGCCGATGCCGATGATCCAGAAGCCGGCGCGGCGCAGATCCATGTAGCCGAACATCCAGGCGATGCAGATGATGATGACGGCGATCACTGCGAGCAGTCGGGCGATGTTGCCGGTTAGCATGTCGACGATGTTCTGCAGGACGGTTTCGACGCCGGCTGCTTGGGCGAAGGCCGGCTCCACCAGGCAGACAACGATGGCTGCTGCCATCAGGAGAGAGGCCGCGACAGGGCGAAGGTTTGCTTTCGAGATCATTCACTATGCTCCGATTGATCATTCTGAAACACGAGAACCTGGGATGACCGCCGGGCGCCGAAGACGTCCCATGATGCGGCTTCACCGGATTGGGAAAGGAATCGTTCGGGCGGGGATGTCTCCCGGCTGACTGGCCGATCCGCGCGAGGGGCTTTTTCATGCGGCTCGGCGATAGCGAGAGAGGTCAGGTCGGAAGGCAGGTGGACCATTTCCTGGCGGACCTGCTCGTCATATTTGATCATTTCGCCAACAGACGGATCGTCACGCCCGTAATAGGACTGAAGCATCACCTTTTCGGCCTGCTTCGCATCGGCGCCGGCGCGCAAGGCCAGGCGATAATAGCCGTCGAGCAAGGTGGCCGTCGCCTTGAGGTTCAGGCAGGGATCGAACGCATCCGAAATCGAAAGCTTGAGTCTGCGCAACTCCGCCTCGCCAATGCCGCCGAGGCCGATCTGGATGTCCTGCCGATCGGCAACGAGGGAGGTCGCGAGTTCAATTGCCTCCGCCTTTGATACGGGTTGGCGCTCAAGCGGTGGGCCGCTGTTGATACGAATGGCGAAGGGTTTGAAGCCGCTCTCGAGACTGATGACGGCGGCCAGCGTCCTGACGTCCACCACGGGCGCGCAGTTCTGGGCGAGATCCACGAACGTGACGGCCATCGATCAGTACCATACCCGCTGCGTCGCTGCCCCGTCGATCGTGACGTCGACATAATGCGGCTGCGATCTGACGTTCGGGCGGGCCGTCGAGTAGCCCATGCATTGACGCCGTCCATCCAGCAGTTGCCATCGCGGGGACAGAACCGAGCCGTTGCTGAAATTATACCCGTCCCCGACATGAGGGCAAAATGCATCGCTCACGGGCTGGAGGGCTGTCGACACGCAGGTTCCTTCTTGCCCGCGCGGACCATAATTGCTTTCCAGCCGGTACCCGGTTTCGCAGTAATACGGCTCATAGCCCGGACGCGAACTGTGGAAAGTGGCGCCGCTGCATGTCGGGAACGAATGCCCCTCGGCAAGCTCGCGCCAGAGCTTCTCGATCGGCGGCCGGCATTCTGCAAATTGCGTCGGGCCTCCGGGGTTGGAGAGGCATAGGATAACCTCGCAACCCCAGTCATTTGCTAGCGCCCTGCCAGGTGAAGTAAGGTAAGGTGGCAATATGCAGCAGACAGCCACGACTGAGTTTAGCAGAAGGTTTTTCATGAAGACGACCCTCCAAAGGACATCCCATTGCGGAAGAGGTGGTTTGCCCGTAGAGCAACTTATACCGATTTATATAACACAGTAAAATAACATGACAAGAGCACTCACGACCCAATGGCGGAATCTGGCTTTCTCAGGTCTCATCCTGCATGAGATCCTCGATCATCCCCTCGACGACGAGACGCCTCAAGCAAGGCTGAAGCAGGTCGGTATGATGACGATCCTCTACAGCATGAACCAGGCGCATCAAAATCTAACTCTTTCCAGTATCATGGAAATTACGGCTCTGACGCGCAGTGGCGTCAAGGAGACGGTCGATCTCTTGGTCAAACGGGGGATGTTGGATGAGAGGATTGTCAAGAATTCGATGGGGCGTGGAACGGCGCGCCAGTTCGAGATTTCGGAGGAGCTTCTAGAGAAGCTGAGCTCGTTCGGAGCTGCGTGACCAAGGAATTAAAGCGACGAATTTCCCGAGTCGTTGAATTGCAATAAACGGCCCCCGCAAGCCCGTCAGAGACCATGATATGCGGCATCAATGGTCGTGGTAGTCAAGAACGTAACCCGCCCCATAAACGGTGCGAATCCTCAAATTGCGGAGTCCTGCAAACGCTTTTCGGAGCCGGCCGATATGCACGTCAACCGTCCGGCTTTCCACTGTGTGCGGATCGGGCCAAACCGCCTCAATGAGTTGCTCGCGGGAACTGATCTGACCCTGCCTTTCTAATAGAAATCTAAGAATTTTCACCTCCATAGGCGCGAGCGTTATTGTCTTGCCTGAAACCACGACGGCGTGCCGCGCGAAGACAACCTCGACGGGAGCAAAATTTGGCAAAGTCGAAGCCTCCCACCGCGGGCTTATGCCGTGGAGAAAGGCGAGAAGCTTTGAAGGCGACAAAGGGCGCGTGATGCCTTCGTCGAGCCCGGCCTTGATCAATTGCAGGTGCTGTGCACGTGTGTCCTCGCTGACAAGTGCACCTACCGGAAGCCCTGAATCCTTCAAAAGCGCAAATAAGGGCGCAACATCACTCGGCCAGCCTGCACAATCCAAGACGACAGCGGAAAGCTCTGCTGATGCGCAAGCGTCCACGACATCGTCGTCATTTGCAGCAAGACGAGTCTCGAAACCCTCACCACGCAGAATGTGCGCGAGGAGCAGATAAAGCTCGGCGTCCTGCGAGCAAACCAGAATGATCGGAGCCATGTTTATCGCCCTTTCCCCCCGTGACGAAACGGCAAGCTCAGCTCGGCGCGAACTCGCCACCGTTGACATCTATGATGGCTCCATTGACGAACCCGGCATCCTCCGATGCCAGGAACGCGATCGCCGCGGCGACGTCGTCCGGAGCACCGAGCCTGCCGGCTGGAATACGGGCGAGCGCGTCGATGTTGGTCTTGCTTTGCGGGGAGCCTGTCAGTGGCGTCAGGATGCGACCTGGCGCCACGACATTCGATGTTACGCCGTAGGGACCATATTGAGAGACCAGCACGCGGGACAATCCTGAAAGTGCAGCTTTGGACGTCGCATAGCTCGCGCCCGCGATCCGTGGTCTCGTCCGGCCGGCAAGAGATCCAACGAATATAACGCGCCCATAACCGTTTTCCTTCATGGCAGGCAGAACGGCCCGGCAGCACAACATCGTCCCTGTCAGGTTGACGGCGAGCACGTCGTTCCACTCTTCAAGGGTAAGGTCGGCGACGTGACGAGGGCCGTCGGGACCTTTCGGCGAGATCCCCGCGTTGCAGACGAGGATCCCAGGTGCGCCAAAGACACGGGCGACTTCGCCGAAAAACGAATCGACTGCCACCGGTTCGCAGAGATCAACCTTTCTCGCAAGCGAGCGCTCTGGTCCAAATGCCTCGGCGAGCGCGGCGCCCGCGGCCATGACGCTTGCTTCGCCATGGCTGAAGACGGCAACCCGATGACCGGCCCTGAGCAGACGAAACGCAGTGGCAAGACCGATCCCGGTCGTGCCACCGCTGACCACCGCAACACGTGAGATGCAACCACGGCTCATGCCGCTTGATCCATTGCAGCAAACAGCGAAAGTGGCGGATGGGCGGCCGCATCTGTTATTACCTCGATCAGCAAGGGACCTTCTTCACGCAGGCCGCGCTCGAGGTATCGAGGAAGATCCGCGGGATCGCAGATGCGGACTGCCGGGCAGCCGCAAGCCTCGGCAATCCGCCGATGATCGACGTCGGCGAAGCTGCAAGCAGTCGTGAAGCTGCCGAACTTGACAGTTTCGGCATCACGTTGGAAGCCGAGGATACCGTTGTTCAAAACGATGATGAGTATGGGAAGCTTGCTCCGAACCATGGTTTCCAGCTCCGCCCAGCTGTGCGCGAAACCTCCATCTCCCACGATAGCAACGACTGGTTTGTCCGGCTTTGCCGTTTTTGCGCCGAGCGCAAGTGGCAAGCCCCACCCGAGTCCAGCAAGGCCCCGCGGCGACAGGAAGCGCATACCCGGGGAAAGGGCCCGCAACTGGCCGGCTATCCACATCGAGGAATAGCTCGCATCGGAAACAACGGTCGTATCTGCGGTAAGCACTTGCTGCAGGTCGGACATAACCCGCTCGGGGCGGATCGGACTTTTCTCCGAACGAGCAACAGATTGGCGCTCAACTTCAAACGAGCGCCAGAAACCAGCGATCCGAGCTGTCAACCTCTCGCGCTGCGATGCGCGGTGCGACAGATCGCGTCGGGCGAGCGCGCTACGCAGCGCGCTGATGGTTTCCGACGCATCGCCCGCCAATCGGACCGCCTCGTAGGTACGTCCGATTTCGGTGGGATCGACGTCGATGTGGATGACTGACGCGGACCGGGGAATTTGGCGCCAACTGTCAGTGCCATTCTGATTGGTTCGTGTCCCGACCAAAATGACGAGATCGGCCTCTTCGACAAGCGCAAGTGTATGGCGTCCAAGCGATCTTGGCCCGACGAGAGTGCCGAGAACGCCGGCTGACAGCGGGTGGTATTCGTCGACCGCGCCCTTTCCCATATTGGTTGTCAGCACGGGAAGCGAGGCTTCGTCCTGTAGCCCGGAAAGCTCACCGGCGGCATGGCTTGCATGGACGCCTCCTCCAGCGATGACAATGGGTGCGTGGGCTGCGGTGATCATCGAGGCCGCACGCTCGATGTCGCTATCGCGCGCGCGCAACCGATCGAGCGGCCAGTGGCCTAGGACAGCCTCACGACGAAAGGGAGAAGGGGCTATCTGCTCTCGCAAGAGGTCGGCGGGGAGCAGGAGAGTTGCCGGTCCTGGCCGGCCCGAGGCGGCTGCCGTGAAGGCAGCATCGACATAATCGTCGATGCGCTCCGCAACAAGCACCTTGCGCACCCACTTCGTGCAGGATTGGAATAGGGTAAGATGATCGAGCTCCTGGAATGCATTACGATCGGCCTGGTCTCGTTCGACATCCTGGACGAGAGCAACGACCGGAACGCTCGCCTTCAGCGCTTCGGCCAGCGGCGGAACGAGAAGCGTTGCGGCTGGTCCGTTCTGCGCTGCTACTACTCCGACCTTGCCGGACAGGCGCGCATAGCCATCGGCCATGGTCCCTCCCATGTTTTCCTGTCGGTAGGCGACTTGGCGGATGCCGATTGCTTCGGCCGAGAGGATAACCGCCGAAGGCAGGCTCTGAGCAAAAATATGGGTGACGTCGTGCCTCTTGAGGGAAAGAGCGATCCGCTCGGCGACGGTTAGATGATCAGTTGCCATGGTCACATGCCTGCTTCAGTTGGAGTTACTTCAAGGATTGAAAGGAAGTCTGCGAAGGCTGAGATGACGGCGTCACCGTCGGCAATTGTCATTGCCGTCGAAAGGCAAGCCGCAGCACCATGGGGAAGCAGGATGCCGCAATTGAGGAAATGTCTGGAGAGGCGCGCCATCAACTCGGTCTCTTCCGGCGCGAGATACGCTTCGCGGAAGTCCGTTGGCTGCTTTCCTTTCGGATGGATGCGAAATAAGGATGCCGCGCCCGTCACGCTGAAGGCTGCACCGTGGCGTTCGATTTCCGTTCGAAGCCCAGCCCGGATGCGATCGCCAAGGCTCTCGAGTGAAGCGAAAGCGCCATCCGTCATCGCTTCCATAGCAACACGGCCAGCGACCATCGATACGGGGTTTGCCGAAAACGTGCCGCCTTGCGGCAGCAGTGGCTTACCACTGTCGCTTGCGAACACCCGCATTACCTCCTTGCGCCCGCCGATCGCCCCGACGGGAAAACCTCCGCCGATGATTTTTCCGGCGGCGACCAGGTCCGGGTGGAGACCATAGCGGGCCGAAGCCCCCAGATATGACTGCCGCAGATTGAGGACCTCATCGGCAACGATGAGAATTCCGTATTGCTTCGCGATCGCCTCGACAGCGGCAAAAAAGCTCGGTTCGGGAGCTATCAGCCCGGCTCGGCTCGGCATCGGATCGATCAGGATACAGGCCAGTGAAGGGGCAGCCGAAGCAATCCGGCGCTCCAGATCCGCGATGTCGTTGAAGCGGATAACGGTCACCTCCTCACCTACCGAAGGCGGCATACCGCGATAGGCTGGTACGGCCAGCGAGCGCAATGGGTCGTTCCATATAGCCGGCGACACCGCCTGCCCCGTTTCCGCCCAGTCGTAAGCGCCGTGATAGGCGCCTTCTATCCGTGCGATGCCCGGTCGGCAGGTGAACGCGCGGGCGGCCTTGATCGCAAACATTACCGCCTCGGTCCCGCTGTTGACGAAACGGATATGTTCGATCGCCGGAATGCGCTCGATCAATAGCTCTGCCAGCGTGATCTCGTGCTCGGTCGGATTGGAAAAACACGTTCCGCGATGAAGCAGATCCGCAACCGCGTCGGCAACAGGAAGGAAGCCGTGGCCGTGTATCAGCGTCGTGAAATTATTGTTGAGGTCGAGAAGGCGATTGCCGTCAACATCGATGAGGTAGGCTCCCTCCCCGCGCGAAATGTAAAGCGGGCTGGGCTCGTGATCCACCGTGACCCGCGTGATCCCGGTCGGAAACACGCGGCGACCCTTTTTGAAAAAATGTTCGGACCGCGACCGGGGAAATCCCCGGTCATTGCGCAAGATATCAGGATGAAACATTCAATCTTCTCCGGCAAACGGGTCGCGGCGCAACCCTTCATAATTTTGTTATAACAAAAATCATGAACCGAAAGAAGTTGCAACAAAAAAATCCGGTCGCGATGTTATTGCCGCTTGAGACGCTCTTGCGCTGCTTTCTTAAGGCGCCGATAGCCGTCTCGAATATCGTTTTCCATTGCGGCACGGACCGCAGAGGGATCTTTATCCACCAGCCCCTCTATCGCGGCCAGGTGGTTGTGGACACCGTATTTTGCTTCCGCAAACTCTGGATAGAGGTCGTGGAACGAAGCGCCGACCCTTAACCACAGAGCCTCAATGGTCGAAAGGAGGTGGGGCATCTCGCACAACCGGTAGATCGCAAAGTGGAATTCCTTATTATCGTGCAGAGCATCACCGTAGCGCTTTTCGTCGAGCGAAAGTGTGATTTTCTCCTGCAGCGACAAGAGCTTGTCCACTACATCATTGGTCGCGCGAAGCGCGCCCTTTTCCGTCGCCAACCCTTCGAGCGCAAGCCGCATCTGCGTGACTTCGTAGAGTGCAGCAAGATCGAGATGCGGAACGATGACGGTTTTAGGACCCACCATGACGAGCGCACCCTCAAAGACCAGTCGGTTGATCGCCTCGCGCGCCGGCGTGGCACCAACGTTCAGCATTTCGGCAACCGAACGGATTGGTAACTTGTGACCGGGCTTGTAAGCACCCCGCGTGAGTTGCTCCTTGATAGATGAATAGGCGAAGTCGCTGAGGCGCCCAGACTGCAAATCCGACACCGATGATTCTTCTCCAGTTGTATTCTCGTTCAAAATTAACTCCCCACGAGTTGACATCTTCACATTTTTGTTGCAACAAAAATGCATTACGCAAAAATTGATCACGTAATGTGACAGCATAACGGGATCGTGAATATTAGCAACGCCTTGGCCCTTTCGGCCATGCCTGAACAGCTCCCGGCCTTGCCGGCATGACACTCACAGCACCTGGCGCCGCGCAGGCGGAGCCGGGAGGGTTCAATGCATCTCAAAGCACACAAAAGGAGATACCATTTTGATTGGTGCGCCTGTTTTTATCGATCGCATAGGCAAGGCCTACGGCAGCCAGACTGCCGTGGGCGCAGTGACCTTGGACATTTCGGCAGGCGAATTCCTGTCGATCCTCGGTCCCTCCGGATCGGGCAAGACGACGCTTCTGACAATGATCGCCGGCTTCGAAAGCCCGTCTGCCGGACGCATCATCATCGACGGGCGCGATGTCACCGCGGTATCGCCCGATCGCCGCAATATCGGGATGGTCTTCCAGCGTTATGCCTTGTTCCCGCATCTAACCGTCGCCGAAAATATTGCCTTTCCCCTGAAGATGCGCGGCATCCGCAAAGACCTCAGAGCAGAACGGGTTGGCCGGGCGCTCGACCTCGTCCAACTCCCGGACTATGCCAAGCGCTATCCCCACGAACTTTCCGGCGGCCAGCAGCAGCGGGTGGCGGTCGCGCGAGCAATCGTGTTCGAACCGCCTGTTCTCTTGATGGACGAGCCACTCGGGGCGCTGGACAAGAAGCTGCGCGAATCCATGCAGATCGAGATCAAGCAGCTTCAGCGGCGCCTCGGTGCAACGGTCATCTATGTGACGCACGATCAGGAGGAGGCGTTGACGATGTCCGACCGGATCGCCGTTATGGCAAAGGGGCAACTCGCGCAGCTCGGAACCCCGGCGGACCTTTACTGTAATCCGCAGAGTGCCTTTGTGGCCGATTTCATCGGCAAGATGAACTTCCTGACTGGAGAATTCCTGGGCGAGACCGCTGGCCGCCAGACGATCAGACTGGGTGACGACGTGGTCATTGATACGCCCGGTGCTGCCCATGGTTTCGAGGGTTCGGCAAAGATAGGTGATCGCGTTCGGCTCGCGCTGCGGCCTGAGCGCCTTGGCCTTGCAGCGCGTGGCGCAGGGGGACAGAACGCCCTCCCTGGCCGGATCGAAACGTCGGTCTTTGCGGGCTCCTTCGACCTTCATCTCGTTCGCTCCGATTTCGGAAGCGGAGAGATCATTCAGGTCCAGATCCCTGCTGATGGAAAGCGGGTGCCCTTTGCAATGGGGGCACTCGTGGATGTCATCGCCGAACGCGACGGCCTACGGCTCTTTGCGGTCGCGGAGGCATGAAATGACCATGGCCATCGATAATCTACCCCTTGCACCAACCCGTCCAGCAAGCTGGATTTTCTCACGCTCGGCGCGCCAGTATTCGCACGCGCTGACGCTCCTGCTTATTGCACCGTTGATGCTCTTACTGGCCGGAGGCTTCATCTATCCAATTGGGCGGCTCGTCTCTTTGAGCCTAATGGCGCCAGGATTCACGCTAGAGCATTACGAGCGGATCGTCACCGAGCCACTCTACATGGAAGTGCTGCTTCGCACGTTGCAGACGGGTGCAATCGTAACAGTGGCGAGCCTGCTGCTCGGATATCCGGTTGCCCTTCTCATGGCGCGTGCCAAAGGCAAGATTGCGATGATCGTATCGGCCGCGGTGTTCTTGCCACTATGGACCTCAGTGCTGGTGCGATCCTACGCCTGGATCGTGCTGCTGCAGCGAAACGGCATCGTTAACGGTCTGCTGATCGAGAGCGACCTCATTGGCAGTCCGTTGAAGCTTATCTACACCGAAGGCGCGGTGATCCTTGCGATGACGCATGTTCTCATGCCCTTCATGATCCTGCCGGTCTACAACGTTCTTCGCACTATTCCTGCCGACTACGCCCAAGCCGCCCGCAATCTCGGCGCCGGCCAGCTTGACGCGTTCCTGCGCGTGACCTTGCCGCTCAGCTTGCCTGGAATCTTTGCCGGATGCGTCATGTGCTTCATCCTGGCGATCGGTTTTTATATCACGCCGGCACTCGTCGGCGGGCCTGGAGCATTGATGATGGCAACACTGATCGGCCAGCAAACCACCGTTCTGCTTGACTGGCCATTTGCCGCAGCGCTCGCGACCGTCCTTCTGACCACGACGCTGATCTTTGTCCTTGTGTTCCGCAAGGCGCTTTCCGTTAGCAAAGGAATGAACAGTGTCAATTGAGCCCGCAGTCACCGCCTCATTCGCCCCCTCTCCCGTCAACAGCACCCATCGGCCCTACGGCAAAGCGGCATTGCGGCTCCTTGGTGGTTTCCTGATCGGAGCAATCCTGTTCTTCCTGGTCCTGCCGACGTTACTCGTCATCCCGATTTCACTGAACGACAGCAGCTATATCGAGCTCCCGCCGAAGGGCCTGACGCTTCGCTGGTATATCGACTTTCTATCCGATCCGGACTGGCGCGCGGCAACGATCTTCAGTCTGAAGATTGCGCTGGCGACGACGATTGCCTCGACGGTCATCGGGACATTGGCCGCCATCGGGCTTGTTCGTGGCAATCTACCGGGAAAGACCCTTCTGCAGGCATTGTCGCTAGGGCCGATGATCGTTCCCCACGTCGTCTTTGGCGTCGCCCTTTATCTGGTTTTTTCTCCGCTCAGGCTGACCGGCAATTTTACTGGTTTCCTGATCGCGCACACCGTACTTGCTGTTCCCTACGTGATCATCACCGTGTCGGCGGCACTCGAGCGCTTCGATACGTCGCTCGAGCTTGCCGCACTGAATTGCGGGGCAAGCCGGAGCCGCGCCTTTTTCAGCATTGTGCTTCCTAACATCGCTCCGGCGGTGGCTGCGGCTTCGGTCTTTGCGTTTCTGGCGTCGTTTGATGAGGCAACAGTCGCCTTCTTCATTTCCGATACCGGCGGAAAAACGATCAGCCGCAAGATGTTCGAGGACATCGATTTCAATCTTACCCCAGTCATAGCGGCGGTTTCGACGCTGCTCGTCGCGGTATCGCTGCTGCTCATGGTGAGCATTCATCTCCTTACCGGCCGCGGGGAGGATTAACGTGGCCACATTCATCCGGACAAAGGAACACGCGATGAAAAAGCGAACGAAGATCAAGCCACTGATTGCGGCTTGCCTCATGCTTGCTGGTGCGGGGGCGGCGCAAGCCGAGGAGCAGGTCATCATTGCGACCACAGGCGGCGCCTACGATGCCGCGCTTCGAAAATTCTGGTTCGATCCGTTCACCGAAAAGACCGGCATCAAGGTTGTTTCGGTTGCGGCAACGAATGCCGAGATGCGCGCGAAAGCTGCGGCCATGGTCAAGACCGGCAATGTGACCTGGGACCTTTACCCGGACGGCGAGATCCAGGCGAGCGCAGAAGTGCATCGGCTGACATCTGAAGACCTGACAGAGTTTTGTAAGTCTTTCCAGGGCCGGCCAGATCTGGTCGAGGATGCCTGCGTCAGCGCCGGGGCCAGGCTCTTTTCGACCGCAACGCTGATGGCCTACGACCCGGCTGCCTTCAAGGATGGGAATCCGTTGAGCTGGGCCGATATGTGGAACCAGGCGAAATTTCCCGGTGGTCGTTCCTTTCCAAATTTCGACGATCCATGGCGGGTCATGGCTGCCGCACTGCTGGCCGATGGCGTTCCGCGCGACAAACTCTTTCCGCTCGACATCGACCGCGCCCTCAACAAGCTCGAGGAGATCCGCCCGGCGATATCGCTCTGGTGGAAGACCGGTGATCAGAGCGTTCAGGGTTTTCGCAACGGCGACTACAGCATCGGGCAGATCTGGCTGACGCGCGCAAATACACTGAAGGCTGAGGGACGCCAGATCGCCTGGTCCAAGCAGGCCTCGTTCCTCGTCGGCGATCGCTTGACGATCATCAAGGATGCGCCGAACCGCGGAAATGCGTTGAAGTTGGTCGGCTACTGGCTTGATCATCCGGAGGCGCAGGCCGGGGTGTGCGACGAACTCCTTTGCACGCCGCCGAGCCTCAAGGCGATCGAGTTGATGTCGCCGACTGCACGCGCCGCACTGCCGAGCGACGAGGACATCCGCGATTACATCGTCATCCCGGATGCTAAATGGATCAACGACAATGCCGCGATGATGCTCGAGCGTTGGAATGCCTGGATCCGATGACGATCCCCTATCGGGCGGCGCTGCCGCCCGGAGGTGCGGAGACAGATCTTATCCCTTGAGAGCACGATTGACAGCAGCTGCGACGTCGCGCACTTCGGCAGCCGTGTGGCCCGCTGTCGGGCATATCCGCAGCCCTGCCCTTCCTTTAGCCACGGTCGGGAAGAAAATGGCCGACGTATAGTAACCGGAATCAAGCACCAGTCTGGCAGCGCCGATTGCCGCAAGCTCGTCACCGACGACGACGGTCCTGATCGGGAGTCGGGACCCTGCCTGTGCGGTCGGCACCAGTTCGTCGAAAAGAGATATGTGTTCTGCAAGTGCCCTTTGCCGCACGCCGAGCTCCGGTGTGCGATGGAGCGACTGAGAGGCGAGGGCTGCACCGATCGCGGCAACATTGATGGAGGCCGAGAAGGCGTGCGCGAGAGCAAAGCGCCGGAAGATCTCTTCCTGGAACGCCGTTGCGAGCATCAGCATGCCGCCCGAGGCTCCGAAGCCCTTCCCGAGCGAGGCTGCGATGATCGTCCGTTCACCGAGACCCTCGGGCATTTGCGAACGGGCAAAACCCTCGCCTCTTTCGCCGAAGATCGATATGCCGTGAGCGTCATCGATGTAAAGGAAGAGGCCGTATCGCTCCTGAAGCTCGCGCAACTCCTTGATCGGGGCGCAGCCGCCCATGGAATACACACCGTCGCAAACATAGGCGACCGTATCGTTCTGCCGGCAAATTTCTTCGAGCGCCTGAAGATCGTTGTGGCCTATGGTTCGGACCTCACATTCTTCGGCAACGACGGGCTTATTGAAGGCGAGCGTTGCATGCGCGAGACGATCGAATACCATGACTGGTTTTTTGCCGCCCGTCAGAACGCCGGACGCAATCAGCGGAAGCGCGCTTAAGTTGGCGGCAAGCACTGTTGTGTAGGTGATCACCCTCGCGCCGAAGAGATCAGAAAGAGCATCCTCGAGGTCTCCGAGGACTGCAAAATTGAGCCGCGTCCGGGCGCAGGACCAGTGCAGTGTTCCGTAGCGGCGAACGGTTTCGATTGCGCCTTCGATAATTGATGGGTGATTGTCGAGCCCGAGATACGAGCAGCGGACGAAGTCGACGACGCGCTCCGATAGGCGCTCCGAAACCGGCAGCTCCACCGCTCGACCGTCAGACGGATGGACATAGAGGGCCATCAAACCGTCGAGATGGGCGGCGGCAAAGTGGGGACTCGCGTGGCTGATCAGGCCCGCGGTGTTTCTGTGGAATGTTTTCGCCGATCCGGCGCCCGAAACTGCCTCTTGCATGTTGTGCTCCCAAATGTTCAACGGAGTTCACGCTATGCGCGTGATCGTCGTTTATGCAACGAAGGCGACAGCAAATTTTCGGGACGTTTCGGTGAAGATGTGAACGTGGCGAAGTTCACATGCTTTAGGAGATGTCGAACGCGTATCCCTCCTTCGGCACGGTGCGGATCACATCGCGGCCAAGGACACGCTTCAACGCACGCCGGAGGCGGCCGATATGAACATCGACTGTTCGCGGCTCGACGAATACCGGCTGTGGCCAGGCAGCGGCTATCAGTTCCGCACGGCTGAGAACGCGCCCCGCGTCACCCATAAGGGCACTCAACAGACGAAACTCGATCGGGCTCAGATTGACCGGCGTGCCTCGCACCAGAACACGCCGGCTGCTGACGTCCAGCTTCACATCGTCAAATATTGGAACGAGGCGGCTAGTCGCTTCGCCAGAGGAATTGCCTATTGCACCGTGAAGGTAAGACAGCAGCCGTTCCGGCGGCATTGGCCTTGTAAAACTCTCATCGACGTTGGCTTTCAGGATGTCGAGATAGGCGGCCTTTTCGGCAACGAGCGCGATGAGTGTGAGGTCGTCGGCAAGCCCCCTTTCCTCCAGGCTCGACGCGATATCAGCCAGAATTTGTGAACCCGGCTGGCAGTCGATGATGATGGCTGCAGCGCCGCGCTCCTCAGCGATCGCTACGGCCTCGTTTGGAATATCGACGAGCATCGTCCTGTATCCGGCCCCTCTCAAGATGTATGACAGCATCAAATAATAGTCGGCATCCTGGGATACGATCGTCAGAAGTGCGCTCATCGGCTCGCCCCGCCAGCTGTTGACCCCATCATATCTAATTTTGATACGACAAAACTCACACCGGCTTGCCTCACTCTCAGTGGCACATCAAGCCTCCTTCGTAAAATATCGCGAAAGAATCGCGAAAGCGCTCGCACTGCGGGTATTTTTATAGCTTGCCATTTCATTTTGTTACAACATAATGTTGAGTGTGAGAAGCACTTCGCACAGAAGCGCATATTTGCCAGGGACGGCACGTGATCGTGGCCCACTCGGTGGGATCGACGTCCGGCATACTTTGATGGCCTGTTTCCGGACGGTTACGGGGCTTTTTAATGCGCGAAATGTTCGAAAGGTTTTCAACCGGCTGCGCCGCCGCGGCCACACCGGATTTTTGGAGTGATGCAGATGTTGGGGACATATGTACTGCTGTCCGTTCGCTTTACGGACGCCATGCGAAAACAGCGGCGGCCTGGTGTGCCATAGGCGCGCGCTCCGACGGTCGCTCGGGCGATTTCAAATTTTGGGTCCGGGTTTTCGAGCGTCTGGGGACAGAGGGGATTGTGGAAATCCGAAAACAAAGGCGCGGGTCATAGATTTTGAAAGTTATGTCGGGCGGATATTCGTTCCGACAGCATCCGGCACCATGAATCTGGCCGGTTTTATAGGTCGGCCGGTTTCGCACTGATCGTGCACGCCGCTCGGTTTGACGGCCGAGATCGAGGACGGACACGTAGGCGTGGGCAGACGGAGGGTCGCCGAAGCGAAGGATCATGATCCACGCAGCAAGCGCAGGGGGACTGGTTTTCTTGGAACACGATGACTAAAAGTTCTGTCATGAAAGATGCCCACCGCCGATGAAATCTAGCCTCGACCATCTGCCCGAGCGTAAACAGCGCGAGTTGGCCCGCGTTGTCGATATTCTGCACGAGGAGTTTCAGGACGCGCTGAAGGATAGCTCGGCCGAGTTCAAGAAAATGGGGCGGATCCTCAAGATCATCTTGTTTGGATCATACGCCCGTGGCGACTGGGTCGACGAGCCGCACACGCTCAAAGGCTACCGTTCCGACTATGATCTGCTGGTGATCGTCAACAACAGGAAGCTGTCGGACTTCGCCACCTACTGGTACAAGGCGGCCGACCGCTTTCTCCACGATCGCGGTATCAAGACGCCTGTCAGCTTCATCGTTCACTCGCGGCGTGAGGTCAACACGGCGCTTCACGAAGGGCAATACTTCTTCTCCGACATCCGCCGCGAGGGCATCGTCCTTTACGAGCTCGATGATGAAGCGCTGCCCGAACCGAAGCCACTCTCGAAGGCCGAGGAGTACCGAGCTGCCAAGGAGCATTTTGAAGAGAGGTTCCCGTTCTCAACTGATTTGTTGGACGGTTTCAAGCTGTACGTTGAAAAGCGGCGCTACAAGCACGCAGCCTTTTTCCTTCATCAAGTCATCGAGCACGCTTATTCGGCTGCACTTTTGACGCTGTCCAACTATAGCCCCGCCTCCCATAATCTGACTTTCCTGCGTAAGTTGGCGGAAAGCCGCGATCGCCGTTTGGTGGATGCTTGGCCGCGCGACCAACAGCGCTATCGTGCCTGGTTCAATACTATCAATGAGGCTTACGTGAAGGCCCGCTATTCGAAGCACTTCGAAGTCAACGAAGAGGCGTTGACCTGGCTCGGCGAACGTGCGGCCGACCTGCATATTCTGGTCAAGACCGTGTGCGAGGAACATCTAACCAAGCTTCAAAAAGACGCTGGAGATATTTGAACTTGCCATTTAATTTCGCGAGAGTGGCGCACCCTCGAACGGCGACTTCGACCCGGAGTTCCCACCCTGCCAACTTTTGCCATCCTGGCTGTTTTTCTATGCATATCTCGCGCCGGATAACCTGAAACAGTTCGTCGATCAACAGGTCGCGCAGGGCGAGGCTATGGCACCCAGCGGCGAATACGAACGAGAATTGATTAGTCGCGACAAAGATCGTGAGCATTTGCCTACGCTCCCGCTTGAGGGTCCTTCATCCGAAACGATAGAGCCGGTTGATGCCCAACTATTTCGATAATCTGCGAAACCGCGCCTCGCGAAAAAGCTCAAAGTGACCGTCAACCCTGTCTTTCCTCGCCACACGATGTCGAGAATGCCGCGGATTATTACACTCGCGAGGCCGGCGGCAAATCGCGATAAGCTTCCTTGATGCCTACGTCGACATACGATTTGATCGCAACGATCCTTCGGTTCTTCGATGGACTTCAAAGATCGATGCCACGGCTACGGCTGACAACCCGCTGACGCCGTTCCGAGATGATCCGCTCACTGCTTTCCCTTCGGACGGCCTCTTGCAGGACCTTCAACTTTTCCTGAATCGCTTCGAAGGCATGGCGCTGTGCGTGTGGCACGCGGGCGATGACATCCTTTTCGGCGCGAATGATGGCACTACGGCCGAAGCGCTCATCGAGCGCGGTGCTGACGGCGGCAAGCTCGCGGCGGATGCCGGGATCGAGCGCCGAGGCAGGGGCGCTCGGCTTGCGGCCGTTGTTCTTCGCCTCGGCGGTCAGCCGCATGAGCACCTCTTCCGCCGCCTTCGAGAGGCCGGGAATGGCGACTGACATGCGCCGACGCTCCTCGGTCACAGCCTGACGTTCGGCCTCGAGCACATTGACATAGGCCGAACCGAGTGCGCGTAGCCGACCCTCAGCTTCAAGCATGGCCAGCACCGCCTCTTTGCGCTCCCGTCCGGCGGCCAGCATTCGGTCCATCAGTCGATCGGAACCGCGCAATGCGCCGTAGGCGGCCGGATCATTGGTTACCGCGGCGGCGATGCGCTCGCCAGCAAAACCTTTAGCAAGCAGGTCTTCGATCTTGCCGACGGCGCCGGCTGGATCGCGCCAGATCGTTGATGCCACGTCGGCCAGCGCGGCGCGCTGCTGGCGATACAGTGGTGTGGCGAGAGCGCGAGACCTCGCCTCCTCGTCGACAGGGGTCTTGAACTCGGTGACGGCTGCAAGCATGGGCAGCACGGCGGCACTCTCCCTGTCTGCCTCCATCCCCTGATCGGCACTCGCCGCGGCGACGATCTTCGAACGATCCCGCCGATCGACAGGATGCTGCTCGTCGGCAAAGCGCTTCACGGCCTCGAACAGCCGGGTTAACTTCTTGCCTCTGATGCTCGCGAGGTCTACCGGCATACGCTCGATCATGTTGCGCTCGGCAACCGCATCGGCCTTCGCGGTAAAAGCGCTCCAGCCGAAGCGAGCGGTCAGCGCCTCGCTGACCGCCTTGACCTCCTGGACGATCGAGCGGTCTTCGGCGGCAAGCGCAAAGGCGGTTTTGTAGGCGTCGTCACCACCTTGCCTGCGCACCGTCTCGATCTCCGTAAGACGTGTCATCGCCTTTTCGGAGAGTGCCGGGATTGGCAATGACATATGGGCGCGGCGCTGCAGCTCGCGGCTTTCGAACCGCTCGGCGTTTCTTCGGAACTCCGTCGCATGGGCGCGGGCGAGCGGCAGCAGGTCTGCCAAGGCGGTGATCGCGGCATTTCGTTCGTCGCGTGCCGCACGACCATCGACGATGAGATCAGAACCACGCAGGCGGCCGAGCCGCTCCGGTGCTGCGGCGAGATCGTCGGCAAGCCTGCGCGGTTCGATGCTCGTATCCGATGCCAGGGCGTTCAGCGCGACAAGTGCTGCATCCGGGTCACGATAGATCGTCTCCAACAACGGCCGCAGGATCGCCTCCCGTTCCTTCCAGGCGGGCGACGCAAGCTGAGCCAGCCGCGCATCTTCCTCCACGCTCTTGGCGAAGCCTGCGGTGGGCGGAATCAGATATCGGCTACCAACAACGTCTGCCTCCAAGACGGGTTGGGGTTCGGCCCGTTGCTCGCTATAGGCGACCCGCCGTTCCCGATCGATCGTGAAGCCGAGCGCCACGCCCGCCCGCTCCCAGAGCTTCGCCAGCTGTTCGCGTTTCTCGGCGATCCCGGCCCACCGCCGGGAAAGGTTTTCTTCCACCCCGGCTGCGGCAAGCGAAAGATGATCGAGACCACGGCGTCGCGCAAAATCTTGCGCCTGGGCGCGATAACCCGCCTCGCTCTCAAAATCGAGCGTCGTCGTCTTGGCGCCGGAGCGCGACAGGCGCTCTACCAACTGCTTGAACAGTTCCGGTCGATGGCTTTCCTGCTCGATGCGTTGCTGGCGTTCTTTGCTGGTTTCGATCCGTTTGGCGGTCCAGACGTTGCGGTCGACCTCTCTTTCCTCGAACCGCCTCTGGCCGGTTTGCTCGTCGACGACCGGAACCTTGATCGTCACCCGCTCCACTCCATCCTTGCGCAGGGTCACCGTGTCGCCTTCCGACACGCCGCCCTCCTCCAATGCCTTCGGCAGGCTCACGCCCCAAAGACGATGGACGGTGCCGTCATCCGTCCTGACGTCAGCATAGGGACTATCGTCGGTATCCTCGTCATTCGGGCGGAACTTGGCTAGTCCGGTTTCCACGAGCGCCCCGGTGACGCCGGCGGCATGATCGCCACGCGGCTTCCGTCCCCATTCCGGCGTCGCCTCAAAGTCTTCCCTTGCCGCATAGAGATCGGCGCGGTCGCGATGCCGGGTCAGCGACACATAGGTCAGGTGCTGATCCATCATGCCGGTGGCAAGCACCAAGGTTTGCTCGACGGTCGACCCTTGAGACTTGTGAATGGTCGCGGCATAGCCATGATCGACATTGCGATAGCTGTCCTCGCTGATGACGACATCACGGCCATTGTCGAGACGCACCGACAGCAGTGGGTCGCCACGTTTGTCCCCGGTGGAAACGACTGTGCCGAGCATGCCGTTCTTGACATGTTGCGGACCGAAACGGGGAGCACGTGGTTCGAGGAAACGGGCATTCTCCAGGAAGATGATGCGGTCACCGGCGGCGAAGTCTCGCGCGCCGCGTTCGGTCCGGAAAGCGCGGCTCTCACTGAGCGCGCCCTCTTCCGACATCACCGTTCGCAGCGCCTCGTTCAGACGCTTTACGTCCTCGTTGGTGTGGGCGAGTACAAGAAGCTCGTCACCGCGAAGACGACCGTCATTGCCTTCGCGGACCGACGTTTGGATTGCCAGTTTGCGCGCTTGGCTCCAATCGGCAACGATCCGATCAATCGTTTCCGCGCGTGTCCCTGCCTCGATCAGGTGGCCATGTCGGGCATAGACATCGAGGCCTTGTTCGACCTCGCCGCGCGCAAAAAGCCGCGACGCCTCGCGCGCCCATTGCTGGTGCTGGCGGCGCACACCGGCAAGTTCGGCAAAACCGATGCGTTCGGTGATCGCCCGGAACGCAGCACCCGCCTGGATGGGTTGTAGCTGCATCGCATCGCCGACCAGCACGACTTTCGCCTGGGCTTGCTCGGCGATGTCAAGCACGCGGGCCAACTGCTGCGACGACACCATGCCGGCCTCGTCGATGACAAGCACATTGCCACGTTCGAGCAACTCGCGACCGCTGGCCCAGGCGAGTTCCCATGAAGCCAGTGTTCGCGACCTGATGCCGGAACTGTCTTCCAGCCCTTCGGCGGCTTTGCCGGCAAGGGCAGCACCAATCACCCGGCGGCCATCGTGTTCCCAGGCGACGCGTGCGGCGGCAAGCAAGGTGGACTTGCCGGCGCCGGCAAGACCGACGACGGCGGCAATGCCATTGTCGCCGGTGACATGATGGACGGCGTCGACCTGCTCCGGATCTAGCTTGAAGGGTTTTTCCGGATCCCGGGCCTCGACGTTTCTGATCGCGGCTGCAACCACTCGATCGGAGACGCCGAAACCGCAGCCCTCCGCCAAAAGCTGCGCCGACCGCGCCATATCATATTCGATGCGAAGGATCGCGCGCGTGGTGAAGACGGCGGGTTCGCTCGCTTTGCCCGTTTCGGCATCGATCTGCTGTGGCTTCAGCATGACCAGATCGTCCGACGCCATCAGCCGCGCGCGGATATTCGCAAAGACGGCGGGATCGTCGACGTAACGATGCAGCGCCTTGGCGATATCGCGCTCGTCGAAGGTGGAGCGTTCATTGCTCAACTGCTTCAGCAGAAGCGCAGGATCTGCAAGCAGCCGGTCGGCCATCTCCTGGCGACGGGCAAGGTCGGCCGGAGCAAAATACATCTCGGCGCCCCTGCGGGAGAGTGCCGCCTTCTCCGGGCCGAGATGTCTTTGGGCAATGCCATCAAGCCCCTGTTCGGCATAGGAGCGGCCATCAAGCCGGATCTCGTGGCCGGCAAGCGCCAGATGCCGGTTGGCCGTCTCCGCCCAGGCGATCTTCCAGGCCTGCAAGGTCTCCTTGTCGCCGCCCCAGGACTTATAGACAATCCGACCTGTGGGCCGCCGGGGCGTGACAAAACGCAATGGCTCGCCATTCTCTCCCAAAACAGGAGCGTTTTTCGGCCCGAAGCCCTCTTCCGTCAGCGGTCTCACGGTCGTCAGTAGATGGATGTGCGGATTGCCGTCCTTGTCGTGGTAGACCCAATCGGCAACCATTCCCTCGGACGTGAAATTATCACGGACGAATTCGCGCACCAGTGCGATGTTCTCGGCCCGTGTCAGCTCTTCCGGCAGCGCGATAATCAGCTCTCTCGCCAGCCGCGCGTTTGCCAGTTTCTCGAAAGCTTCAACAGCATTCCACAGCGCTTCACTGGCACCAGCGACCGAACGCCCCTCAACCGCCGACCGCAGCCAATCCGGCGCCTGATCCGGCAGGGCCAGTTCCTCGTGCACCAGCTCGGAGGCGCCGCGCCGATAGCTGAACGACGTGCCGGCCAGTTCGTCCATCATACTGGTGCGATGACGATAGGCGGCGGCCGCGACGATGTTGCGTCCCGCTCCCCGGCTGATCACCTGCGCTCTGACGAACATGATCGCCATGATTGTCCTCGCATATTCGGAGCAGTTGCACCAACGAGCGAAATCGCTCTTTCACAATAGTCAGACCGAGCGACTGACGCGCTCCGCGCTTGTCTCCGGTTTTCGCGCGGGTCCATCAACTGCGACAAATAGGCGATTTAACTGTTTTATTCAAGATAGTATAATCTGAACCCTATTTCACGCTTTGTTCGCCCTAGGGCACGGCGTTTGGACTACGTGGGAATCAGACGCTCGTTGTCCCTAAGCGCTTGACGCGTTTCATCAATCCCCAGCGCTGGGTGGCAACCGGATGGGACATAAGGGCAAAACAGGAGTTGAGCGATGCTAAAATTGCCAGTAGACGATATTGGATCTTTCGCCTATCGATTGCTTATGAAATCGTCGCTTGAACATATGCCGCTTCGCAAGCAGCGAGAACTCGGCCGCGTCCTGGAAATCCTTCACGAGGAATTCGAGGACGCGCTGAAGGAAGGCACGGCCGATTTCAAGAAGCGCGGCAGGATCTTGAAGATCATCCTGTTCGGCTCCTACGCCAAGGGCGGATGGGTCGATGAACCCTTTACCATGAAGGGGTATCGCTCCGATTTCGATCTGCTCATCGTCGTCAACAATCGCAAGCTCTGCGAGTTCGCCGAGTACTGGTACAAGGCAGCCGACCGGTTGATCCACGAAGCCTCGATCGAAACACCGGTGAGCTTCATCGTCCACTCCAGACGCGAGGTGAACACCTACCTCAAGGAAGGGCAGTATTTCTTCTCTGACATTCGCAAGGAAGGCATCGTTCTCTACGAACTGGACGATGAGCTATTGGCCGAGCCCGAACCGCTTTCGTCGGAGGATCGACTCCGAATTGCGAAAGAACATTACGAGGATCGGCTAACACTTTCGCGGTCTTTTCTAAAGATAGCAATATCTTGCGTTAGCGAAAAGGAACTCCGGGTCGCAGCCTTCCAGCTCCATCAGGCGTTGGAACAAGCCTATTCCTGCGTTCTCCTTACCCTAACAAATTATGGCCCCCCTTCCCACAACATCAAATTCCTTCGCTCCCTTGCCGAAGAACAGGATCGGCGCTTAGCTAAGGCTTTTCCTCGGGATCAGCATCGTGAGCGAGCCTGGTTCAACACGTTGAACGAGGCATATGTGAAGGCGCGCTATTCGAAACATTTCGAAATCAGCGAGGAAGCGCTTGGCTGGCTCGCGGAACAAACCGCGTTACTGCTCGAACTGGTGCGGACGGTTTGCGAAGGGCACTTGGAGCTCCTTAAAGGAATAGTTGGCAGCGACATAATCAAGCGAGATTCGCTGTCATGCGGTTGACCAGCTGCGTGAATGGAATTCGTCATCTCGGGCACGACCGGCGACATATCTTCAATTGCTACAAAGATGACGGCCTAGAGGCCCTGACAGATCCGTCGCGACAGCCGGTGCGTTGCGCCAACCACTGCTTGAGCCAGTCGAGGCGTTGATCATCTCGTAAAAGAAGCCGCATTTGAGTGCCAGGAAAATCAGAGAGCCGCTGGTCTAGCGCCTGGACGGCGATGTGCGCGTGCCGTCGAACAGAGAATTTGGGAGCGATAGACGGCCCGTTCGACCCGAGGTTGTCACCCGTGTCTTAGGTACGATCTGTTACCGATGTCTTCGATATGGACAAGGGGGAGATGGTACGGTTGGGGGGTCTCGAACCTCCGACCTCAGGTGCCACAAACCTGCGCTCTAACCAACTGAGCTACAACCGCATAAATCGCGCTTGGCGCGACGGGGGTCACATACGAGGACTTGGAGATGAATTCAAGCCCCATTCCTCGTCAATATACAAAAAGGCTGGACGCGAGGTCCAGCCTTTTATTTTTGGTCGGTAAAGACCGATCAACCAACCTTGAAGGAAGCCATGGCCTTTTCGGCGGCGTCCTTGGAGGGCTTTGCAAGCTTCTCGGCCACCTGCTTGGTGGTTTCCTGGATCGACTTCGCCTGCTCGACGGTGAGTTCGGCCTGCTTGCGGATGAACGAGGTCTGCAGCTCGAAGAATTCGGCCGGGGACTTGACACCGAGCAGCGCTTCGAAGTGCGACAGCGAGTTCTCAGAATTGATGCGCAGGATGTCGATCGCCTTCAGGCCGATCTCGACCGAGCCGGCTTGTGCCGTCTGGACAGTGGCTTCGAGCGTCTTGCCGGCTTCCTCGCCAGCGGTCTTCAGCTTGGCATAGGCATCCTTCGACTGCTGAGCGCCCTTTTCGGCGAATTCACGGAAAGATTCCGTGAACTTGGATGGGTCGAAAGAAGCAATTGAAAAAACGTCGTCGGTCTTTATGGTAGCCATGGGTCGCATCCTTTGGGTTGAGGCAGCCGCTGCCTGCGATAGTTGGATGATGCTTATATAAGACATTTCATTGTGCATTGCAACAATTATTGTGCAGCGCACAAGACGTTAACCTTTCCGGCCGAAAACCCCCTCCTCTTCTGGACCGGCATGCGCCCCGCAGTTATTAATAAGCCGTTAATTTAAGAAGGCCGACAGCGACAAGGTTCGAACATGCCCGCAGTCCAATATCCGTTCATCGATATCGCCGTGCATGCACGGGTGCGGGAACGCTTTTCACGCGGCGAGGCCATGGTGCTGTTTTCGGCCGATCTTGCCCGCCTGCTCTGGGCGAATGGTGCAGGTGCGGAGCTTTTCGGCCATTCGGCAGTCTATGACCTGCTCGATCAGGGGGTCGACCGCACCGACATCACCTTCCGTCAGCTGGAAACCGCCGCGCGCCAGCTGACCGATATCGGTGACAACAGAAGCCTGATGATCCGCATCGCCAAGGGCTTCCAGCGTGCACAGGTGCAGGCGGCGACCGAACTGATCCGCCTTTCCCAGGGCGAAAAGGCCATCCTGTTTTCGGTGCCGGTCTCGGCAAAGCCACTCGCGGCCGGCGCATCGGCCGCTCAGATGCTGCAGGGACTTGATGATCCCGACACGCATATGGCGGTGATCGGCGCCAATGGCGAGGTCATCGCGGCTTCGCCGGGCTTTGCCTCGCTCGGGATCTCCGAGCAGACGGCAAAGACCTTGATCAACCTTGCCGGCGCTCATCCCGACCGATTGGTGAAGCGACCTGTCGCCACCAGCAGAGGCAATCTTCCGGCCGCGGTCGGCAAGCTCAGCGACGATCCGGCGCTCAATCTGCTCTTTGCCGTGGAGACTGCGATCGGTCATCTCGACGCGATCGATGCGCCCGCGCTCCACCCGGTCGATACGCCCGCGCTCGATTCAATCGATGCGCCCGCAGAGGAAGAAGGCGCGACGGCGGCCGAAGTGCTTCAGGACGAACCTGTCGCCGCTACAGGCTTCACCGAAATCATCGACGCGGTTTCGGGGATCGAAGAGGTCGAGGAAACGCTCGAGGAGATCGCCGGCGAAAACGAACAGCCGGCCGAGACAGCCGCGGCATCCGCAGACGAGGCGATTGAAGAGACGCATTCGGATGCGGAGCCGGAGAGCGACGGCGGCATGATCGATAGCAGCGCGGATGGGGCCACCGAGCCCGCCGCGGTCATCGAGGACGATTTGACTTCCATTGCGGAGACGGTGGAAACGGCAACGGCGGCGGAACCGCCTGTTGAGGCCAGCGAAACGCCTATCGAAGACACGCCGGAAGCGGTCCACGAAGAGCCAGCCATTGAAACGCCTGTGGTCGCCGATGCTGCCCCTCAGCTTGCGGCTGAGCCCGGCTTCGTCTTCAGGCCGAACAGCCGTGCCACACGCTTCGTCTGGAAGATCGACGCCGAAGGCCGGTTCAACGAGGTCAGCCACGAATTTGCCGAGGCCGTCGGTCCGCATGCGTCCGACATCATCGGCTCTGCCTTCGGCGATGTCGCCGCCCTCTTCAATCTCGATCCCGACGGCAAGCTTTCCGAGGCGCTCGCCCGCCGCGACACATGGTCGGGCAAGACGATCCTCTGGCCGGTCGAAGGCACCAGCCTCGTCGTTCCGGTCGATCTGGCCGCGCTGCCGACCTATACCCGCAACCGCGACTTCGATGGTTTCCGCGGCTTCGGCGTCGTCCGGCTTTCCGATGCACAGGAAGATCCGCTGGCGCTCGGCCTGACACTCGGCCCTGATGCTATCGGCCATGATGCAGCGAGCCTCGGCCCGGTGGCCGAGCCGGCCGCCGACGTGGCCGATGAAGCGGAAGCAGCACCTCAAGAGGTCTCGGCCGAAGCCATCGCAGCGGAAGAGAGCGACAACCAGGCGTTTACGGCAGCCGAGCCGGAGACCCCGGACACCGAAGAGACAGGATCGGAAGAAATCACTGCCGAAGAGACGATCGCCGAGACATCAGCGCCGGAGAATGCCGTAGAAGAACAAGCAACCGTCGTCGACGAAGCGCCTGCCGCCGGGCCGGCAGCGGATCCTTCTGACGAGCCGCCGGCGCTTCGGATTTCGGAAACGCCCAATCGCCGTTTCTCCGACAAGATCGTTCAGCTCCACAACACCGGCGCCGGACTGACGGCCGCCGAACAGGCGAATTTCCGCGAGATTGCCAAGCGCCTGGAAGCCTTCGGCACGCGCAAGGAAGAGCCCGCCGCTCCAACGTCGATGGAACCCGCAGCCCCGGTGCCGGCGGAACCTACCGTCGCCGACATGGCCAGCTTCGAAGAGGCCTCTGGACCTGAAGAGTTCGAGGCCGAAACTCCCGCCGACAAGGCTGACATAGCCTCGCCCGAGGAGATCGCGCCGCAAGAGGCGATCTTCGAGAATGCCGTCGAGGCGGAGCGCGAAGACGATGGCGCCGCCGAAGAGCCGGCCGTCATCGTCGAGGACGAGGCGACGGAAGGGCTTGAGGAGACGGCCAGCCAGATCGAGGTTCTCACCAGCTTCATCCCGCCGCGGATCAAGATGACGGACGGGCTTTCAGTGGGCACGGTCGACCAGCTGCCAGTTGCCGTGCTCATCCATATCGGCGATGCGCTGATCCATGCCAATCCGGAATTCATGCGGTTGACGGGCTACGGTTCACTCGAGGCATTGCGCGAAGTGGGCGGCATCGAAGCCCTGCTGCAGCGCCGCGAACTCGAGGAGAAGGCCGCAGGCTCCGGCACCATGATGCTCGTCAAGGCCGACGATACGCTGGCGCCGGTGACCGCGCGGCTGCAATCGGTGCGCTGGGAAGACGCCAACGCCCTGATGCTGGCGCTGATGCCGGTGGAAGGCAAGGAAGATGGCCGCAGCGACGCAAGCCGGTCCGAGGGCCGTTCTGAAGGCCGCCCCGAGCGGATGGTCGAGAAGGTCGCTAAACTCCAGGTCGAAGTGGAAGAATTGCGCTCGATCCTGGAAACGGCGACCGACGGCGTCGTCGTCATCGGCACGGAGGGCGACATCCGCTCGATGAACCGGTCGGCCAGCGCGCTTTTCAATTACGACGAACAGGAGACGCGCGGCAAACCCTTCGTCATGCTGTTTGCCCATGAGAGCCAGAAGGCAGTCATCGACTATCTGAACGGCCTCTCCGGCCATGGCGTGGCAAGCGTGTTGAACGACGGGCGCGAAGTGATCGGCCGCGAGGCCGCCGGCGGCTTCGTGCCGCTGTTCATGACGATGGGCCAGCTCACCTCCTCCAACGGCTATTGCGCTGTCATCCGCGATATCACCCAGTGGAAGCGCACCGAGGACGAATTGCGCAACGCCAAGGGAGCGGCCGAAACCGCCAACGCCCACAAGACCGATTTCCTCGCCCGCGTCAGCCACGAGATCCGCACGCCGCTCAACGCCATCATCGGCTTTTCGGACATGATGGCGGGCGAACGTTTCGGGCCGATCGGCCATCCGCGTTATATCGAATATGCCAACGACATCGGCCGCTCCGGCCGGCACGTCCTCGATATCGTCAACGACCTACTCGACATTTCGAAGATCGAGGCGGGCGAGATGGATCTCGATTTTGCCGCCGTCGGTCTCAATGAGGCGGTCTCCGAGGCCGTGGCTCTGGTACAGCCGCAGGCGAACGGCCAGCGCGTCATCATCCGCACGGCGCTGTCGCATGCAGTGCCCGAGGTCGTGGCGGATCTGCGCTCGATCAAGCAGATCGCGCTCAACATCCTGTCGAACGCCATCCGCTTCACCCCGTCAGGCGGGCAGATCGTCGTTTCCACCTCCTATGAGGCCAATGGCAGCGTTGTGTTGAGGGTCCGCGATACCGGCATCGGCATGACGCGCAGCGAACTCGACCAGGCGATGAAGCCGTTCCGCCAGGTCTCCTCGACCCAATCCCGTCATCGCGGCGACGGCACCGGCCTCGGCCTGCCGCTGACCAAGGCGATGGTCGATGCCAACCGGGCGACCTTCTCGATCAATTCGGCGCCGAACGAGGGCACGCTCGTCGAGATCACCTTCCCGTCGCAGCGGGTGCTGGCCGGCTAACGCATCGCCCTTTGCGCATCTGGAAGACTGGCGCGCTTTCAGCGCCATAAAGAAAAGGCAGCCACGAGGCCGCCTTGGAATTTGGTGCTGTTCAACAAGAGCTCAGTCGATCAACGTCATGTTGTAAGCCCGAAGGCTCCAGCCGCCTCGTTCATGTGCGGCCCTAAGTTAGCTTTACATTTGACAAACCTTTCTTAACGAAAGGTTTCCATGACAGAAGATTGATAGATGGTGAAAGCTTCTAGAGCCTTTCCGGGTTAGATTGCAGCATTCTGCCGGAGCAGGTTTTCGTCAGGGCAGAGGCGATTGGCGAAGGGCATACCCCTTGGTACGTCCGAGCCGATCGCCTCTGATCCTGGCGGAAAGATGCCCGGCCCTTCGGGTTGGCTGAAACGGGCCGGCTGATCGACCGGCCGACTCCGTTTGAGCCAACAGAATGCTGCAATCTAACCCGGAAAGGCTCTTCTTAAGAGTACTATCAATCCTTCAGCTCGCTTAGCCCGGCGAAGAGTCTTAGAGCCTCTGGATTGGCAAGCGCTTCCTGGTTCTTCACCGGCCGGCCGTGTACGACCTCGCGCACGGCAAGCTCGACGATCTTGCCGGATTTGGTGCGGGGAATATCGGCAACCGCGATGATCTTCGCCGGCACGTGCCGCGGCGAGGCGCCAGTGCGGATGCGGGTCTTGATCGCCTTGACGAGATCCTCGGTCAACGTCACATCCGGGGCAAGGCGGACGAAGAGGATGACGCGCACGTCGTCGTCCCAGTCCTGGCCGATACATAGCGCCTCGGCCACCTCCTCCATCTGCTCCACCTGATTGTAGATCTCGGCCGTGCCGATGCGCACTCCACCAGGATTGAGCGTCGCATCCGAGCGGCCGTGGATGACAAGGCCGCCGTGCTCCGTCCATTCGGCGAAATCGCCGTGGCACCAGACATTGTCGAACCGGTCGAAATAGGCGGCACGATATTTGGCGCCATCGGGGTCGTTCCAGAACATCACCGGCATCGAGGGGAAGGCCTTGGTGCAGACCAGTTCACCCTTCTCCCCGCGCACCGGCTTGCCGTCATCGTTCCAGACGTCGACCGCAAGGCCGAGGCCAGGTCCCTGGATCTCGCCGCGCCAGACCGGCTGCAGCGGATTGCCGAGCACGAAGCAGGAGACGATATCGGTGCCGCCTGAGATCGAGGCGAGCTGTACGTCTTCCTTGATGCCCTCATAGACGAAGGTGAATCCCTCCGGCGACAGCGGCGAGCCGGTGGAGGTCATCAGCCGCAGGCTGGAGAGATCGTGGCTGACGCGCGGCGTCAGCCCACCCTTGCGCACCGCGTCGATATATTTCGCCGAGGTGCCGAAGATGGCAAATTTTTCCGCCTCGGCATAGTCGAACAGCACGTTGCCATCGGGGGCGAAGGGCGAGCCGTCGAACAGGCAGAGCGTTGCGCCGCTGGCCAGCCCGCTGACCAGCCAGTTCCACATCATCCAGCCGCAGGTGGTGAAATAGAACAGCTTTTCGCCCGCCTGCAGGCCGCAATGCAGCCGCTGCTCCTTGAGGTGCTGCAGCAGCGTACCGCCGGCCGAATGCACGATGCATTTCGGCACGCCTGTCGTGCCTGACGAGAAGAGGATGTAGAGCGGGTGCGAAAAGCCAAGCCGGGTGAACTCGACCTCCCTTGCCTCAAAGGGCGCGACGAAGGCCTCAAGCGTTAAAGCCCCCGGCGTCTTGCGCGCCACGGCCTCCGCATCGCCGGCGTAATGAACGATGACCGTCGGGACACCCAGGCTTTTTGCGACCGTGGTGACCTTGGCGCCGACATCCTGCAGCTTGCCGGAATACCAATAGGCATCGCAGGCGATGAACAGCCTTGGCTCAATCTGGCCGAAGCGATCGAGCACGCCCTGCTCGCCGAAATCGGGCGAACAAGACGACCAGATGGCGCCGATCGAGGCGGCGGCGAGCATGGCGGCGACCGTCTCCGGCATGTTCGGCATCATCGCGGCGATGCGGTCGCCCTTGCCGATGCCGAGTGCTGCAAAGGCCTGCTGCAGCTTCGAGACTAGCACGCGGAGCCGGTCCCACGACCAGCGGTCCTCGGCCTTGTCCTCGCCGCGGAAGATGATTGCATCACCCTCACCGCGGCCCGACAGCAGGTTTTCGGCGAAGTTCAGCGTCGCATCGGGAAAGAAGCGGGCTTCCAGCATGCGGTCGCCATTGGCTAACACCTCTGCGCCACGCTCTCCCTTGACGCCGCAGAAATCCCAGACGGTCGACCAGAAATTCTCCCGCTCGGCCACCGACCATGCATGCAGATCCTCAAAGCCTGAAAGAGAAAGCCCGAAATCGGCATTGCAGCGCTCCATGAAGGCATGGATCGGGCTTTTTGCAACGGCATCCTGCGAGGGTACCCAAAGTGGTCTGTTATCCTGCATTCAATCCTCCTCCCCAATGCTGTCCTTATATCATGCTGCATTGCATTATAAAGCGCGGAACCGACGCGTTCCGACGCCTGGAGAATGATGCCGAAAAGTGTGAGCGATTTTCGGACGACATCATGCTCCAACTATTTAATTGAAAGTGCTACAGCGTCCTTTGCGCGTCTGAAAAGACGCGCGGCGCTGTAGGGATTTGCATATGCCTGATATTTCCTATATCCGGCGAAATCAGCGCATAACGGGATGACCGGCTGAATTTGCCGGCGGAGATCATGAGCACGTCAAGACATCGCAGGTGGCGCAGGAAGATCGGACCCGTTTCGCGCTGGCTTCCGGCCTTCGCCCGCCTGTCGACGGTATTCCTGCTGATCGCGCTGGCGCTTTTCGTGGCGCTCAGGGTTGCCGCCCCCTATCTCATCTCAACCGGTTTCGTGCGCTCCGGCATCGAGGACACGCTGTCCAAATGGACGGGCTACCATGCCGAGATCAAGGGTAGTCCGGTTCTCGAATTCTGGCCGACGCCACGCATCACGCTGAACCAGATCACCATCCGCCAACCGCGCGAAAGCGGCGATAAGCTGCTCGGCAGCATTGAAAGCCTGTCGGCCGATTTCAGCCTCATCGACGCGTTGAGAGGCCGGACGAGCTTCCACGAATTCCACCTGGTGCGCCCCAAGCTGGCGCTGACGCGCGACGAAAAAGGGCTGATCGACTGGAGTTATGCCGGCCTGCTCGCTCGCGCGATTAGCGGCGTACGTTACGAAAACGGAGCTGAGGTGCTCGATCCCGATCTCGATGCAGAGATCGGCGCGGTGACCGTCGAGGACGGCACGCTTGTGGTCACCGACATCAAGTCCGCCACGACCTATCATTTCGACAGCGTCACCGCCGATATCGCCTGGCCGAGACTATCCGGCGCGATCTCGGCGGTGGTCATCGCCCGTATCAACGGCGAGGACCTGAAAGTCGATTTCGCCTCGCGCCAGCCGCTGCTCGCCTTTGCCGGCAGGAATGCCGAGACACGGACGTCGCTCACATCAAACCTTTTGACCGCGCACTTCCAGGGCATTGCCAGCATCGCCAGCCTTTCGGCCTTTTCCGGCAATATCACCGCCAGCATTCCCGATGTGCCCGCACTTCTGACATGGTCGGGCAAATCGATCCCCGGCATCGCAACGTTGAAGAGCGCCTCGCTGGAATCCGATATCATGTCGTCGGGCAACGGGCTGCGTTTCAACAATCTCAGCCTCTCTCTGAACGAAGCGAGCGCCACCGGGGTGATGGACCTTTTCACCCAGCCCGGCAAACGACCGAAGATCGGCGGCACGCTTGCCTTCGACCAGATGAACCTCAAGCCCTTCCTCGACGCCTTCGCGCTCAGGCTGGCCGCCGGCGAGGCGGAGGAAATCTCCGCCGGCATAAGCGGACAGCTGCGGGTGCTCGATGTCGACGTCAGGCTTTCGGCACGGCGCGCGCAGATGGGTCTCTTCGAGCTTTCCGATGTCGGCGCCAGCATGATCGTTGCCGGCGGCGAGGCGAAATTCGATATCGGCGACAGCCAGTTCGAAGGCGGTGAAATGACCGCGCATCTGGAGGCGACGCAGCGCGACTTCGACGGCGGCGGCAAGCTGCAGCTGTCGATCCGCAATGCCGACTTCGCAGCCCTTGCCGAGCGCCTGCAGCTGAAGGGTCCGCTGCCGCTAGCGACAGGATCGCTCGATCTCGACCTGCAGTCGCCGAAGGCGATCTGGACGACGGGCCTTGCCGATGTCACCGGCAGGCTGCACTTCTGGACCAGGGAAGGCACGATTCCCGGCATCGATGCCGCAGCAATAAGGACGCAGGCAGCCGAAAAACCGTTCTTTCCGCTGAGCGCGGCAGCAGGCGGCGCCTTCGCCTTCAACCAGCTCAACCTTCAGGCCGATTTCGCCAACGGCTCCGCCGAAATGCACGACGCCCGCATCGACGGCGCCACCCAGACGCTGACGCTTTCCGGCGTCATCACCTATCAGTCGAATGGGCTGGCGCTTTCCGGATCGCTGGCGGCGACCGATCCGGCCAAGGCAGCGGAGCTGCCGCTTCTGCCGTTCTTCATCGGCGGCTCATGGCCGAACCCGGTGATCTCGCCGGTTCCGCTTTTCGGCAATACGCCTCAGGCGCAATAAAGCGCGCCGCACGGCATCAGGCGTCGGCTGCCGCACGCTCGTCCCGCTGGCGCTGGATTTCACGGCGCTTGGTGACGACTGAGGCGCAGATGACACCAACGGTCACGATCGCGATCAGGATCGTGCACACTGCATTGATTTCCGGCGTCACGCCGAGGCGCACCTGGCTGTAGATCCTCATCGGCAGCGTGGTGGCGCCCGGCCCCGATGTGAAACTGGCGATCACCAGATCGTCAAGCGACAGGGTGAAAGCAAGGATCCAGCCGGAGAGCACAGCCGGCGCGATGATCGGCAGGGTGATCTCGAAGAAAGTCCGCACTGGCGGCGCGCCGAGATCCTGCGCCGCTTCCTCGATCGATTGATCGAAGCTCAACAGGCGCGACTGCACCACGACGGCGACGAAGCACATGGTCAGCGTCGTATGCGCGAGCGTGATCGTCCAGAAGCCGCGGTCGAAGCCAATCGCGACGAAGAGCAGCAACAGCGACAGGCCTGTGATGACGTCAGGCATGACGAGCGGCGCGTAGATCATGCCCGAAAACAGCATGCGGCCGCGGAAGCGCGTGTAGCGCACCAGCGTCAGCGCAGCCATCGTGCCGAGGATGGTTGCGGCCGTTGCCGACAGCAGGCCGACACGGATCGTCACCCAGGCG
This sequence comes from Rhizobium sophorae, assembly GCF_013087515.1. Taxonomy (GTDB): domain Bacteria; phylum Pseudomonadota; class Alphaproteobacteria; order Rhizobiales; family Rhizobiaceae; genus Rhizobium; species Rhizobium sophorae. The sequence goes on from NZ_JABFCN010000034.1 coordinate 80,522, forward strand.
GCGTCGAGCAGGCCCTGGTTCGAGAGCAGCGAGACATACCACTTGGTGGAGAAGCCGCCCCAGACGGTGACGAGCTTCGATTCGTTGAAGGAGAAGATCACCAGGAGCACGATCGGCAGGTAGAGAAAGGCAAAACCGAGCGTGACGGAGATGATGTTGAAACGGGTCCATTTCAGCATGACTTATTTCCCCCGCTCTTCGGCCTTGGCCTGGGCGTTCTGGAAGAAGACGATCGGGATCACCAGGATCATCAGCAGGATCGTTGCTACCGCCGAGGAAACCGGCCAATCGCGATTGGCATTGAATTCGTTCCAGAGCGTCTTGCCGATCATCAACGTCTGCGAACCGCCGAGCAGGTCGGGAATGACGAATTCACCGACGGCGGGAATGAAGACCAGCATGCAGCCGGCCACCACGCCGGGGATCGACAGCGGAAAGGTGACGCGCCAGAAGGCCTTGATCGGCGTGCAACCAAGATCCTGCGCCGCCTCGATCAGCGTACCGTCCATCTTTTCCAGAGTCGAATAGAGCGGCAACACCATGAAGGGCAGATAGGAATAGACGATGCCGATATAGACGGCGGTATTGGTGTTGAGGATGATCAGCGGGCTGTCGATGATGTGCAGCGATAGGAGAAGCTGGTTGAAAAGCCCTTCCGGCTTCAGGATCGCGATCCAGGAATAAACGCGGATCAGGAAGCTTGTCCAGAACGGCAGGATGACCAGCATCACCAGCGTCGGGCGAATGGTGCGCGGCGCCTGTGCCATGCCATAGGCAATCGGATAGGCGATCAGCAGTGTGAGGAAGGTGGAGATTCCGGCAATCACCACGCTCGAGACATAGGCATTGAAATAGAGCGAGTCCTCGGTGAGGTAGCTGTAGTTGTCGAAGGAGAGCTCTCCGATCTTGCTCCAGAGCCCGGCCCAACCGTCGGCAAGCGAGAAGACGGGCTCGTAAGGCGGCATGGCGATTGCCGTCGTCGAGAGCGAAATGCGGAAAACGATGAAGAAGGGCGCCAGGAAGAACAGCAGCAGCCAAGTATAGGGGATGGCAATGACGAGGCGATTGTAGAGGCCGGATGTGAGCTTGCCCATGATGTCAATCCTTCAGCAGAATGCCGGCGTTCTCATCGAAAGAGATCCAGACTTCCTGATCGTAAGTGAAGGGGTCGTCGACGGAGCGCTGCGCATTGAGGGACGAGGCCTTAACGACAGTGCCGCTCTGCAATTTCACATGGAAGACGGTCATGTCGCCAAGATAGGCGATGTCCCAGAGTTCGCCCCTGGCCGCGTTGACCGAAGCGTTGGCGGGGGGCGTGCGCCCGACCCGCATCTTTTCCGGCCGGATGGCGAAGCCGACGGCGCTGCCGGTCGAGGGTGTCTCGGCGGTGGCGACGCGCACGCTGAAGCCGCTGTCGATTGATATCTCGATGGTGCCGTTGCCCGATGAGGCGACCCTGCCGTCAAAGATGTTCACGTCGCCGATGAAATCCGCGACGAAGCGGGAATTCGGCGCCTCGTAGATCTCCGCCGGCGTCGCGACCTGCACGACCTTGCCGTGGCTCATGACGGCGATCCGATCGGCCATGGTCATCGCCTCTTCCTGGTCGTGGGTGACGACGACGAAGGTAAGGCCGAGGTTCTGCTGGAGGTCCATCAGCTCGAACTGGGTTTCCTCGCGCAGCTTCTTGTCGAGCGCGCCGAGCGGTTCGTCGAGCAGCAGCACCTTCGGGCGCTTGGCAAGCGAGCGGGCCAGCGCCACGCGCTGGCGCTGGCCGCCGGAAAGCTGGTTCGGCTTGCGGGAGGCGAACTGCTCCAGCTTGACTAGCTTCAGCATCTGCGAGACGCGCTCGGCCATCTCGTCCTTCGACATGCCGTCCTGCCTCAGGCCGAAAGCGATATTCTTCTCGACCGTCATGTGTGGGAAAAGCGCATAGGACTGGAACATCATGTTGACCGGCCGCCTGTAGGGCGGCGTGCCGGCCATGTCGGTGCCGTCGAGCACGATTTCGCCCGAGGTCGGCTGTTCGAAACCGGCGAGCATGCGCAGCAGCGTCGACTTGCCGCAACCCGAAGCGCCGAGCAGCGCGAAGAACTCGCGGTGATAGATGTTCAGCGACAGATCGTCGACGGCGGTAAAATCGCCAAAGCGCTTGGTGACATTCTTGAAAGCAATGAAGGGTTTTGCAGACGGATCGGTCCAAGGCGCAAAAGCGCGGCGGATATTGCCGAGAGACTTCATATTATTCCCCGAAATACAAGGTTCTGCCGGCCTCCACCCCCGGCCGGTAATTGAAAGGCCCGGACGTTTCCGTCCGGGCCTTAGGCTGAATTACTGGCCGGTGACGACCTTCGTCCAGAGGCGCGTCCCCAGACGCTGCGTTTTCGGATCCCACGGCTTAACCGTGAAGAGGTTCTTCATCACCTCTTCGGTCGGATAGATCGCCGGGTCTTCCAGAATCTCCTTGCTGACGAACTGCTGCGAAGCCTTGTTGCCGTTGGCATAGAAGGTGTGGTCGCTCGCCTTGGCGATGACCTCAGGCTTCATCATGTAGTTCAGGAACTCGTGCGCTTCCGCGACATGGGGCGCATCGGCGGGGATAGCCATCATGTCGAACCACATCTGGGCGCCCTGCGAGGGAATCGAATAATTGACCTCGACGCCGTTCTTGGCTTCGGCCGCACGATCGCGAGCCTGCAGCATGTCGCCCGAATAGCCGAAGGCGATGCAGATGTCGCCGTTGGCAAGCGCATTGATGTATTCGGACGAGTGGAACTTACGGATATTGGGGCGGACGGCCGTCAGCAGATCTTCGGCCTTCTTGAAATCCTCAGCCTTTGTGGAGTTCGGGTCGAGGCCTAGATAACGGAACGCGGTGGAGATGACGTCCTTCGGCGTGTCGAGAACGTAGATGCCGCAATCCTTGAACTTTTCGGCGACCTTCGGATCGAAGATCACTTCGAGGCCGGGCTTGACATCTGGACCGAGGATTTCAGCGACCTTCTTGACGTTGTAGCCGATGCCGTCCGTACCCCACATGTAATCGACCGCGTGTTCATTACCCGCGTCATATTCGGCGGTGCGCTGCTGGATCACATCCCACATGTTGGAAAGGTTCGGCAGTTTCGACTTGTCGAGCTTCTGGAAGACGCCGGCCTGGATCTGGCGCTGCAGGAAGTCGGCGGTGGGAACGACGACGTCATAACCCGTGCCGCCGGCAAGCAGCTTGGTTTCCACGGTCTCGTTGGAATCGAAGGTGTCATAGACAACCTTGATGCCGGTTTCCTTGGTGAAGTCGGTCAGGATGGAGTCGTCGATATAATCCGACCAATTGTAAACGTTGACCACGCGCTCCTGCGCATAGGCCGGCGCGGCAGCAAGGACTGCGGTAACGGCGGCGGCCGTCACGCATAGGATGGTTGACCTCATGACTTCTCCTGTTTGTTCAAAGATTCCGCACCCGGGGCATCTTTTCCCTCTGGTTTTCGACGCAGACTAAGAAGGAATTTCACAGCCCACAAGCGTAAAATCCTGCGCCCTCAATGATTTCACAATCACTGGAAATCGAAGGCGCTGAGGCCTGCCACCATCTCGTCGAGCCCGAGCGGTCTCGTCACCGGCGGCTCGGCGCGGGAAAGGCAGCCGCGCCGCTCGCAGAGGCGACAGGCCGGACCGACCGCGACCGGCTCGAGCGCCATCGCCTGCCCATAGACCACGCCGTCGCCAAGGGCGGCATCGCAGCCGATCAGGATCGCGGTGCGCCTGACCCTTTCGCCGAATTCGACGCTCGGTCCCTCCAGGGTGCGGGCAACCGTCAGAAAGGATGCGCCGTCAGGCATGACGACCGTTTCGGCGAGGATCTGGCCCGGCTGCAGGAAGGCGGCATGGATATTGAGCTTCGGACAGCCACCGCCGAAACGGGCCTGCGGAAAACCTTGGGCGCCTGCCCTGCGCAGCCGGTGGCCGGCGGCATCGATCTCCATCAGGAAGAAGGGAATGGCGGCCGCCCCGGGACGCTGCAGCATGGCAAGCCTCGCGGCCGCTTGGCCGAAGGAGACGCCGAAGCGCGCACGCAGAATATCAATATCGTAGCGCGTCGCCTTCGCCGCCGAAAGAAAGGCCTCGTAAGGCATTGCGAGCGCGAGCGCGGCGATACGGGCAAGCTCGAAGCGAGCGATGCGGCGTGCCTCGGCGGAGGAGAGCGAGAGATCGGCGAGTTCGGCATCGATTGCCGGCAGCAAAGCCAGAGTCGCGGCCTCGATTGATATCTCATGCGCACGGTCGGCCTGTGACAGGCGCTCCGAGATGAAAAGCCGCATCGAATGGCGATCGAAACGGCGGCGCAGATCCGGCATGACGTGGACGGGCAGGACACGTACCGCGATGCCGCGCTCGGAACGCAACCAGTCCTTCAGCCCGGCGGCAAGATCGAGGCCGCCGGGGAGCGTTGCAGCAAAGGCTTCCGCCGCCGTCTCGATCTGTCCGAAATAACCGGACCTGCGCTCCAGCGTCTCGCGCACTTCGTCCAGCGGCAAGCGGCCGGCGGCGACCGGCGCATGCCCTTCGGCGGCCATCAGCGCCGTCAGATCGGACAGCCTTGCCGCCTGCTCGCGATAGGCGCGGTAGAGCTTGATCATGCCGCTCGCGGCGTTGGGTGCGGCCTCGGCCACCTCTACCAACTCCTGATCACCCGGCAGCTCGCCCGAAAGCAGCGGATCGGCAAAAACCTCCTTGAGTTGGCCGAGACTGCCGCCGCTCTGTCCCCGCAACTCTTCCAGATCGACCCTGTAGACGCTTGCAAGCTTGAGAAGGAGCTGCACCGTCAACGGCCGCTGGTTTCGCTCTATCAGGTTCAGGTAGGACGGCGATATTTCAAGCGCTTCGGCCATGGCGGTCTGCGTCAGTGCCAGCGCATTGCGGATGCGCCTGACTTTCGGGCCTGCGAATATCTTTCGTTCCGCCATGTCACACCCTTTGACAGGAAGGAGCGCTCATATTTACAAAATTTTACAAATTCACAGCGCCGCTCTGTCAATACTCCTCATCTTAACCTCTTTCCAGGCAGGAAATCAAAGGTTTTTCTGGTCAAAGCGCGTCATATTGTCAATCTTGTCACGCAGCACCTTTGTCGTGCTTTTAGTGAGGAGAGCAGCATGACCGATTTTTACAAACTTGTCCCCAACACATCGGCTGGTCGTTTCGACGGCATCGAGAGACCCTACTCGGCCGATGACGTGCAGCGGCTGCGGGGCTCGGTGGCGCTGCGCCACACGCTGGCTGAAATGGGGGCGGACCGGTTGTGGCGGCTTCTGCATCAGGAGGATTTCGTCAATGCGCTCGGCGCACTTTCCGGCAACCAGGCGATGCAGATGGTGCGCGCCGGGCTGAAGGCGATCTATCTCTCCGGCTGGCAGGTGGCGGCCGATGCCAATACGGCATCGGCGATGTATCCCGACCAGTCCCTCTATCCGGCCAATGCCGGTCCGGAACTGGCCAAACGCATCAACCGCACGCTGCAGCGCGCCGATCAGATCGAGACTGCGGAAGCCCAGGGGCTTTCCGTCGAAACCTGGTTCGCACCGATCGTTGCCGATGCGGAAGCCGGTTTCGGCGGACCGCTCAACGCCTTCGAAATCATGAAGGCCTATATCGAGGCCGGCGCCGCTGGCGTTCACTTCGAGGACCAGCTCGCCTCGGAGAAGAAATGCGGCCATCTCGGCGGCAAAGTGCTGATCCCAACGGCCGCCCATATCCGCAATCTCGACGCCGCACGGCTTGCCGCCGACGTCATGGGCGTTGCGACGCTGGTCATCGCCCGCACCGATGCGGAAGCGGCAAAGCTCCTGACATCCGACGTCGACGAGCGCGACCAGCCCTTCGTCGACTACGATGCCGGCCGCACGGTCGAAGGTTTCTATCAAGTGCGAAACGGCATCGAGCCGTGCATCGCGCGCGCCGTCGCTTATGCGCCGCATTGCGATCTCATCTGGTGCGAGACCTCCAAGCCGGACCTCGAGCAGGCGCGGCGCTTTGCCGAAGGCGTGCACAAGGTCCATCCCGGCAAGCTGCTCGCCTATAATTGCTCGCCTTCCTTCAATTGGAAGAAGAACCTCGACGAGGCGACGATCGCGAAGTTCCAGCGCGAGCTCGGCGCGATGGGCTACAAGTTCCAGTTCATCACGCTCGCCGGCTTCCACCAGCTGAATTACGGCATGTACGAACTGGCGCGCGGCTACAAGCAGCGGCAGATGTCGGCCTATTCCGAGCTGCAGCAGGCGGAATTCGCCGCCGAGGTCAATGGCTATACCGCCACCAAACATCAGCGCGAGGTCGGCACCGGCTATTTCGACGCCGTGTCGCTCGCCATCACCGGCGGCCGGTCTTCGACCACGGCGATGCACGATTCAACTGAACATGCGCAGTTCAAGCCGGCTGCGGAATAACCCGAAAAGGAGGAGAAGATCATGGCATCCATTACACGCGTCCGGGAACGGGCCGAAGAGCAGACGACCAGCATGAGCGAGGATCAGCAGACGACGATCCGCATGCTCGCCAACGACCTGCATCGGTTGAACCAATCGGTCATGAAAGCCGTCGAGGCCGGCGTCTCGGTCGAACTGGTGCGCTCGGCCCGTCATCACGGCGGCGACGGCAATTGGGGCGACCTGCTGATCCCGATCGTCGTTACCAACCGGCATTGACCAAAGCCGACCGGCGCTGGGGCCCATGACGCTGGCCCGCTTCGTCAATCGCCGCGCGACCTATCGGACGCGCGGCGCTTTACTGTCTCCAGTTGATGCAGCCGTGGTCCCAAAACCGCTGCACAGGTTTAGGCGACTTGCTTCAGCCGCGGCTCGGTCGTTTTCCGGCGAAGAGATCGGCATAACTTTTGATCAGCTTGGTCATTCGGTCGGCGACCGTGCGGATCTCCGGGCGGTGGCGGTCCTCGGCATTCATGACGATCCATTGCCGGTGGCGCAATTCCGGCAACTCGCCGCCCTGCCGCTGTAATTCGGGATGGAGATCGCCGACGAAACAGGGAAGCACCGTCTTGCCGGCACCGGCGCGCACCAGATCCGGCAGCGAACGCGGCCGATTGACGGTGGCAACGATCGCCGTCCCGGCATGGGCGTGCGGCCAGCGCAGATAGGCCGATATCGCCTCTTCCTCAGCGACGGCAATCCAGCGCTCGTCGGTCTCGGCGGCGTTGCGCCTGATATAGACGGCATAGGCCACCTCCCCGAGCAGACGTGCGGCAAGATTGGCCTCCTCAGGCTCGAAGGCGCGAATACCGATGTCGCTCTCGCGATAGGCAAGGCTCGCCCGCGCCTCGCCGATGGTGAGCGAAATGGCGAAGGCATCGCCCGGCATGCGGATTGCTGCGAAATTCTCGGTCAGCAGCCAGGCAAGCCAGGTGCCGGCGGCGACCCTGACGGTCGTGGCGCCCTCGCCGGATTGCCGCCACGCCGCCACCTTGCGGGCGGCGGCCTCCATTTCCTGCAGGTGATCGAGCAGCGCCTGGCCATCCTGGGTCAGACGGTATCCGGTCTGGCTGCGCGAAAACAATGCGCGGCCAATCTCTTGCTCGAGATCGAGCATGCGCCGGCCGACGGTCGCAGGACTGAGCCCGCTTGCGGTGCTCGCCCCCGTCAGCCCGCCGAGCCGGGCGACCTGCAGGAAAAGCTGATAGGAATCCCAACTTTCGTTTTTCATCAATGAAAAACATAGCGGGATTTTTCCCGTTTATAAAGAGAAATTCGACGCCTAGATCAGGTGATGTCTTACACAGGAAAGGACATTGTCATGATCGACATGATCACCATCGCAGGCACTATCGGCTATCGGCATTATCCCCAGCGAAGCGGTTGCAAGGCGGAAGAGGACAGATTCTATGCCGAGTTCGGGAACGATAGCCTCATTGGCTTTACCGCCTGGCTGACGTCGCTCGACCTCAACCTCAGAAAGCGCCGCAAGGCCGCGGCGCAATCCCGCAGCGGCTGCGGCTGCGCGGTTCAGGCGACTCTTCTTGCTCCGAGATGAGCCGGAGCCGATTCTGCAACGATGCGGAACCGCTCGATCAGCGCCATCAGCGTATCGGCCTCGCCGGCAAGCAGGCGGCTTGCCTGCGTCGTCTCGGCAACCATCGCCGCGTTCTTCTGGGTCATCTGGTCCATGGCGTTGACCGAACCGTTGACTTCCTGCAGCGCGGCCGACTGATCTCGGCTGGCGGTGGCGATGGTCTCGACATGGCCGCTGATCGCGATGATCTCCTGGCTGATCGAGGCAAGGACGCTGCCGGTCTTTTGGACCAGTTCGGACCCTGCCGTCACTTCGCGGCTTGATGTCTCGATCAGCGACTTGATCTCGCGCGCCGCATCGGCCGAGCGCTGGGCGAGTTCGCGGACTTCCTGGGCGACGACGGCAAAACCCTTGCCCGCCTCGCCGGCGCGCGCCGCCTCGATGCCGGCATTCAGCGCCAGTAGATTGGTCTGGAAGGCGATGTCGTCGATTACCTCGATGATCTGTTCGATACGCTGCGAAGCCTGCTCGATGCGATCCATGGCGGCGACGGCATCGCCGACGACGGCGCCCGAATTGTCGGCCGTCTTCTTGGTCGCAGCCACGACATTGTTGGCTTCACGGGCACGCTCGGCGGAAGAACGAACCGTCACGGTAATCTCTTCCACCGCCGCTGCGGTCTCCTCGAGGTTGGCCGCCTGCGCCTCGGTGCGTTTCGAAAGCTCGCCGGCAGAGGTGGAGACGGCGCCGCTGTTGCGCTGGATCGTCGCGGCGCTATCACGGATACCGGATAGCGTATCCTGGAGCCGCAAAAGAGAAGCGTTGAAATCGACGCGCAGCTGCTCCAGCCGGCCGACGAAGGGTGTGCCGATCGTCTGCGAGACATCGCCCTGCGACAAGCGCCCGAGGCCGGCGGCAAGCTGGTTGACGGCAAAGTCGATCTGGTCGTCAAGCGAGCGCTTGTCGGCATCGTTCCTGGCCCGTTCGGCATCGCTCAAGGCGCGCTGTTCGGCGGCCTGGGTTTCCAGGTCGCGCCTTGCGCGGGCACTGTCGCGGAAAAGCGCCAGCGCCCGGCCGATATCGCCGAACTCGTTCTTCTTGTCGACACACGGGATCGCCCCTTCGAGATCGCCCGCGGAAATCGCGTGAACGCTCGCGGTCAGCGCCTGCAAGGGCTTCACCGACAGGCGGATCGCATAGAAGGCGACAACACCGACGATCAGCATGACGATGGCGCCAACGCCGAGGACAAGCATCTGCAGCTCATACAGGCGCTGGTAATAGACCTCCATCGGAATGCCGATGAAGAGAATGCCGACATTGGCGCTCGACGCGTTTTTGATGGGGAAGTAACCAGTGATGAACTGGCGGCCGAAAAGCACCGCCGGGCCGTAATAGGCCTCGCCCTTGGCGAGAACCGGCTGGGCGGGGTGTTCGGCGACGAGCTTGGTACCGACGGCGCGGTCGCCGTTTTCCTTCTTGACGTTTGTGGATATGCGGACGTAGTCGCTGCCCTGCTTTTGGAAGATGGTCGCAACACCGGCGATCGACTGCGCCGTGCGGTCGACCAGCGAATGATCGGCAAGGGCCGGAATGGCGTCTTCGGTAACAGCGGAGAGCTGGTTGTCCTTCAGCTCGATCTTTGCCGCCTGATCGGCCGCGCCGTAGAGGACGGCCATGGCGCGGGTGGCTTCCCTCGCATCGGCGACAGCCCCATCCATGACATGGTGGCTCAGATTGTAATAGGTCACGCCGACAATGGCGGCCGTGCTGATCGCCAGCAGAAACAGCGTGATCGCAACGATCTGGCGTACGATCGACGTAGAGAAAAGGCGCAGCATCGAGACCCCCGGTAGATAGACCAAGGTCAAATTAGACTAAAAGCGTTAAGGAAGATTCTCCGTAAATCATGACCGCCGGAGATATCCATCGCCTCATTCCCGGGCGTTTTACGATTATCCCGGCCTGATAGACTGCCCGGCATTCGACCTCTCAAATCTTCTCAGTCGCGGCGCAATTTTTCAGAAATAAGAACGGCCCCGGAAAATCCGGGGCCGTTCGAATAAGAGGGGCCGGTCAACAATCAGGCGGCACGGTAGACCGGCGCGCCGGTGGCTTCGCCGTCGATCTTGAACTGCTGGATGAGCCTGCGTAGCGAATCGGCCTCGTCGGCCAGTTCGCGGCTGGCGGCAGTCGTCTCCTCCACCATGGCGGCGTTCTGCTGGGTCATCTGGTCCATCTGGTTGACCGTCGCGTTGACGCTCTGCAGCGCGTTGGATTGGTCGTGGCTGGCGCGAGCGATCATCTCGACATGCTGGCTGATCGTGACGATCTGGGCGCTGATCTTGGCGAGCACCGTGCCGGTCTCCTGCACGAATTGCGAGCCGGAATTGACCTCGTTGGTCGACTTGTTGATTAGCCCCTTGATCTCCTGCGCCGCGGCGGCAGAGCGCTGGGCCAGTTCGCGGACCTCCATCGCGACCACCGCGAAGCCTTTGCCGGCTTCACCGGCGCGCGCTGCCTCGATGCCGGCGTTGAGTGCCAGGAGGTTGGTCTGGAAGGCGATCTCGTCGATGACGCCGATGATCTGCTCGATCTGGCGCGAGGCACCTTCGATGCGGCTCATCGCGTCGATAGCATTGCTGACCACGACGGCGGAATCGTCGGCGCTGCGCTTGGCCTGACGGACGATCTGGTCGGCATCCTTGGCGCGTTCAGCCGACGAGCGAACCGTGACGGTAATCTGGTCGACCGCAGCCGCGGTCTCTTCGAGCGAGGCTGCCTGCTGTTCGGTACGCTTGGAGAGGTCCTCGGCCGACTGGGCCATCTGGTTGCCGTTGCCCTGGATCAGCTCGACATTGTCGCGGATCTGGCTCATCGTCGCCTGCAGGCGCATCATCGAACCGTTGAAATCCTGGCGAAGCTGTTCGAGACGGCCGATGAAGGGCGTTCCGATCGTCGTCGAGATATCGCCCTGCGACATGCGTTCGAGGCCGGCGGCAAGCGCGTTGACCGCGAATTCGATCTGACGATCCATCTCGCGCTTTTCGGCGTCGTTGCGCTGGCGCTCGTGTTCGGCGGCGGCGCGTTCCTCGTCGCTCTGCTCCTCGATGCGGATCTTCGAGATGGCGTTTTCCTTGAAGATGCCGAGCGCGCGAGCCATGTCGCCGATTTCATCGTGGCGCTGCTCGCCGGAGATGCTGGTTTCCAGCGCCCCTTCGGCAATGCGGCGCATGGCGGCGGTGATCTGGCTGATCGGGCGCTGCAGCGTCAGCACAAGGGCAATGCCGCCGAGGATCGACACAAGGATGCCGAGGCCGGTGGTCATGACGGAGATGCTGTTTGCCTGGGTGCGCTCGGTGCCGGCCGTCTGCTTCTGCAGTTCGGCAAAATCGGTCAGCTTTTTCCAGATCTGGTCAAGCTCCTGGCGGGCCGCGGCATAGGCCGCGACGCGCTCGCCGATCGTGTCGACGATCTTCGAGCCGCCGCCGGAGATGACGTCCAGCGCCGGCTGGATCGCGCCGGATATGCCTTCGGCAAAGCCCATGCCCTTGGCGCTGGTGACCAGCACCTGCATGTCCTTGCCGAGCGTGCCGGCCTGCTGCTGCAGGCGGACGAGATTTTCCTTGCTGGAATCGGCGAGGAAATCGGAAAGAACGATCTGCAGCGAATAGACGGAATTTTCGAGACGTCTCGTATCCTGCAGGACCGAATTGGCCTGGGCAATCCGGCCGTCGAGCGCGGCGAATTCCTGCGTCGCGTCACGCATTTTCTGCGTCGCGGTCAACTGCGTATAGGTCGCGGTCTGGCGGAAGCGCGAAACGAGACGGCCGAGTTCGGTGGCGGTCTCGTCGGTTGGATTGGGCGTCTGGGCGATCGTCTTGATGCCGTCGATGGTCGCAGCCAGCGCGTCGACGACATTCTTCTGGTTGCTCGGAACCGAGATGGCAATCAGACGCTGAGATTTGACGATCTCCGGCATCTGTTCGTTGATGAAGGCGATCTTGTCCTGCGGTGTCTGCGGCTTGCTGAAGCCGCTGGCGATGGTGCCGAGAAAATCGCCGCCCTTCAGCAGGCGATCAGCGGTGCGAAGGGTAGCGGTGGCGGCACTCTCATCGCTTTGGACGGTATTTTGCAATTCCTCGGCCTGGTAGGACACAGTGAAGCGGGTGCTGATCACGCTCTTCTGCGCTGCGTCGATCTGCTCATGCAATGCCTGTTCCTGCTCGTGCAGCGCCCAGAGCTTGTCGACGACGCCCGAAATCTCCTTGGTGCGTCGCGATGCCTCCGCAAGGCTGTCGCGGCCGGCGGCCTCGTCGCCGACCTGGCTCAGGGTCTGGTCGAGCACACCTTGCTGGGTCTTCAGATCCGCGATCAGCTTGTCGCGCGCCTGCTGGCTGGTGACGCGCAGGAAATCGTCCATCGAGCCGTAGAGATCCTTGAAGCCGCTCAACGACTGCAGCACGCTGTTGGATATTTCCATGCGGCCCTGCAGAAGTCCGGAAGCATAGAGGCCCGTCAGGCCCACCGCCGAAATGGTGACGACGAAAGGCAGAACGAAGATCAGAACCTTGGTCTTGATCCTGAAGCGGGAAAGAATTTTGTCAATCAGCATGGCGTTCCGGGCCTTTCATACACCACTCCTCCCGCAGGCGGCCACATGGCGCCAGCCGGGTGCACATCGAGCTGTCCTTATTTACATTGGGGAACCCGGAGGCCAGGCGGCAGTCATTGCCAGTTCACGTCCAAACAACTTGGATATGCCCAAATATTCGCGAGCAATTGTGTCAGATTAGATATTAATTTTCGGATAAGCGGCTATGGCGGGATAAGCCAAGGCCGTGAAATAGTTGCAAGTTATGGGCCGCGACGCCGCGGTGCGACAATGAGCATGTCGCAACGTTGGTTCCAGGTCTGCGGACAGGATCAGATGAAGTGCGAGAGCAGCAGCGCGAGGCTGGCGGCAGTGGCGCCAGCTGCAAGCATCAGATAGCGCAGGGCGACCATCCGGGCGTTCGGCTTTGCCTCGGCAATTGCGATGGCGCGGGCGCGTCGTGCGTTTCTGTCCATGGTCGAAACCTCACTTCTCTCTGACACAACAACAATCCAACAAATCGGCTTGCCGGTAAAGCTTAATTTAGGGACGACCTTACAAACCGCCAATTGAGACAGGATGGCGCACCTCTATTAAGAAGTCTTGAATCGGTATCTCCAGATACTTCCTAGGCATGTCAAAAAATGTGCAGCGGTTTTGGGCCCACGACATGCATCAAAACAAAGAGCTTTAGACGCATTCGCCGGCGGCAAAACCGGAAGCCCAGGCCCACTGGAAATTATAGCCGCCGAGCCAGCCTGTGACGTCGACGCATTCGCCGATGAAATAAAGGCCGGGCACGGCTTTTGCTTCCATGCTGCGGGAATCGAGCGCTGACGTGTCGATGCCGCCGAGCGTCACTTCGGCGGTGCGGTAACCTTCCGAGCCGGACGGTTTAACCACCCAGTTCTGGACGCCGGCGGCAAGACGCAGCAGCGCCTTGTCGGGCAGGTCGGCCATGTTGCCGGAGATCTTCTTTTCGCGCTCGACGAGAAATTGGGCCAGCCGTTTCGGCAGGATATCGCCGAGTGCCGTCTGCGGCGATTGACGGCCATTGATCTGTTTTGCCGTCTTCAGATGGGCCGCGATGTCGATATCCGGTTCGATCGAGACCACGACCTCGTCGCCCTCGCGCCAATAGGAAGAGATCTGCAGGATGGCGGGGCCGCTCAGCCCGCGATGGGTGAAGAGCAGCGCTTCGCGGAAGGCGGTCCTGCCGTGGCGGATTTCGGCCGGGGCGGCAATGCCGGCGAGCGGCGCGATGCTTTCCAGCAGGCCGGGATCGAGCGTCAGCGGCACGAGGCCGGGTCGGGTTTCGAGCACGGCCAAGCCGAACTGCTCGGCAAGGCGATAGGCAAAGCCGGTGGCGCCCATCTTCGGGATCGACTTGCCGCCGGTGGCGACGATCAGCGACGATGCTTCACAGTGACCTTCGCTCGTCGATACCCGGAAGCCGGCTTCGGTCTTTTCGACGCCTGATACTTCGGTGCCAAGATGCAGCACTGCACCGGCCATGCGCATCTCCGCCAGCAGCATGCGGATGATGTCTTTGGCGCTATCGTCGCAGAAAAGCTGGCCCAGCGTCTTCTCGTGCCAGGCGATGCCGTGGCCGTCGACCATGGCGATGAAATCGGCGGGCGTGAAACGGGCAAGCGCCGACTTGCAGAAATGCGGGTTGGCGGAGAGGAAATTCTTCGGTCCGGCATGGATATTGGTGAAATTGCAGCGGCCGCCGCCTGATATGCGGATCTTCTCGCCAGGCGCCCTGGCATGGTCGAGGATGACGACCGAGCGGCCGCGTTTTCCGGCACGGATGGCCGCCATCATGCCCGCCGCCCCGGCGCCGATGACGATAACGTCGCTTTTGCGCTGCAAACCCGTTTCCCCGATCAAAATCACCTCTTCTTTTTCCATCAAAGGGCGAAAGTCAACGTTTGCCACCCCTCGCCAATTGGCAAAGTCTGGTTATGATGGCGCCACGATCAACGCAAACCGGTGTGTCATGTCCCCAAAAAAGACGACGCTGAAGCCTGCCAGAAACGTACCCGCCTCGAAGAAAACTCCCCCGGAGCCCGGATCCCTGCGCGGCGTTGCGAACTGGAAGGAAGCAGCGCGGTGGCTGAGGGACAGGGGCATCGAAGACATCGAATGCATCACGCCGGACCTTGCCGGCGTTCCGCGCGGCAAGATGATGCCGAGCTCGAAATTCACTTCGAACACCTCGCTGGCGCTGCCGTCGGCGATCTACCGGCATACGATTTCGGGCGAATATCCCGACGAGACGGAAAGCTTCCGCTATGAGCCGCGCGACAGCGACCTCAAGCTGATGCCCGACCTTTCGACGCTTTCCGTCGTGCCCTGGGAAACCGACCCGACGGCACAGGTGATCTGCGATATCGTCGATTCGGACGGTGGGGAAGTGCCCTATACGCCGCGCAACGTGCTGAAGCGGATCATGAGCCTCTATCATGAGCGCGGCTGGAAACCGATCGTGGCGCCCGAGATCGAATTCTATCTCGTCGCCAAGAACGACGATCCCGACTATCCGCTGCACCCGCCCAAAGGCCGGTCCGGCCGCTCGATCCTCGGCGGCCAGGGCTATTCGATCGCCGGCATCAACGAGTTCGACGAACTGATCGACGACGTCTATCATTTCTCGGAGAAGCAGGGGCTGGAGATCGATACGCTGATCCATGAAGAGGGACCGGCACAGCTCGAGATCAACCTGCGCCACGGCAATCCGATCGAGCTTGCCGACCAGGTGTTCCTGTTCAAGCGGACGATCCGCGAGGCGGCGCTGAAACACGACATCTACGCGACCTTCATGGCTAAGCCGATGCAGGGCCAGCCGGGCTCGGCGATGCATATCCACCAATCGGTGGTCAATATCGAGACCGGCAAGAACATCTTCTCCAATCCCGATGGCTCGGCTTCGAAGGAATTCTTCCATTTCATCGGCGGCATGCAGAAATTCGTGCCGAGCGCGATGGCGATGCTGGCGCCCTATGTGAATTCCTACCGGCGCCTGCAGCCCGATATGTCCTGCCCGGTCAACAATGCCTGGGGTTACGACAACCGGACGACCGCCTTCCGTGTCCCGGTCTCCGATCCACAGGCGCGGCGCGTGGAAAACCGGCTGCCGAGTTCGGACGCCAATCCCTATCTCGCGCTCGCCGCTTCGCTCGCCTCCGGCCTGCTCGGCATCATGAAGGAGATCGAGCCGACGGCGCCGACCGAGGATTCGGCCAATGAGGGTTCGATCGACCTGCCGCGCGGCCTGCTGGAAGCCGTGGCACTGCTCGAGGACGAACCCGCCTTCGAGGAGATATTCGGCAAGCAGTTCATCGGCCTTTATGCCGGCGTCAAGCGCGGCGAGTTCGAGACCTTCATGCAGGTGATCAGCCCCTGGGAGCGGGAATTCCTTCTGCTCAACGTGTGAGGGAAGCATCATGGCATCGCAGGAGACGTGGCAGAGCCCGATCGCGCCCGGGCTGTCCTGGTATCAGGCAACCGTGGGGGAGCGGCCCACCTACCCCGCTCTCGACGGATCGAGAACATGCGACGTCGCGATTGTCGGCGGCGGTTATACCGGCCTGCAGGCCGCCTATAATCTTGCCAAGTCAGGCGTTTCGGTGGTCCTGATTGACGCCTGCCGCTTCGGCGACGGGGCGTCCGGGCGCAATGGCGGCCAACTCGGCACGGGTCAGCGATGGTGGCCGGAAGAACTCGAGGAGAAGGTCGGCTACGAACGCTCGAAGGCGCTGTTCGATCTTGCCGAGGCGGCCAAGCGCCATCTCATCGATTTCGCCCGCGAGCACCAGATCGAGATCGACTATGTGCCCGGCCAGCTCAATGTCGCACACAAGGCGAGCTACAAACGCGACTACTATGAAAATGCTGAAATCGCCGCAGAGCGCTACGGCTATCCGCATCTCAGCTTCATGGACGAGGAGGAAACGCAGGAGAGGCTCGGTTCGAAGCGTTTCCATTGCGGCGTGCGCGATGTCGGCACCGGCCACATTCATCCGCTGAAGCTGCTGGTGGGGCTGGCGCGGGTCGCCGCCAACGCGGGCGCTGAAATCTTCGAGATGACCAAGGCAACGGCGATCCGCCAAAGCGGCGGCAAGGTGACAATCGAAACCGAAAGGGGGACGATCACCGCTGAGCGCGCTCTGATCGCCTGCAACGGCCATATCGGCGACCTCGAGCCGGTGACGGCGAGCCATGTCATGCCGATCCGCTCCTTCATCGGCGCCACGGCGCCGCTCGACGGGCATCCCGATGTGCTGCCCGGGGGCGAGGCTGTGGCCGATTCGCGCTTCGTCGTGCGCTACTTCCGCAAATTCGGCGACGGCCGCCTGCTGTTCGGCGGGCGCGAGGCCTATACCTCGGACAATCCGCGGGACATTTCGCAGCACATCCGCCGGCAGATCGCCGAGATCTATCCGGACCTGAAGGACATCGAGATCACCCATGCCTGGGGCGGCAGCGTCGGCATCACCTTGCCGCGCCAGCCCTTCGTGCGCGAGGTCATGCCCGGCGTCATCTCGATCGGCGGTTATTCCGGCCATGGCGTCATGCTGTCAAACTACTGTGGCAAGCTCTACGCGGAAACGGTGCTTGGAAAATCTCGCGATCTCGACCTCTTCACATCGCTTGATATTCCAGCCTTTCCCGGTGGTGCGCGCATGCGGGCGCCGTTGCTTTTCCTCGCCTTGTCGTGGTTTGCGCTTCGCGACAAGTTTTAGTCCGATTGCGGATTTCCTCTTCCGGAAATTCGCTCTAAAACCGGTGCCTGAGAGATTCATTGCACTGCACACTGGCTTTTTTAAATCGATTAGATTAAAAGAGCCGTCAACCAAGCCTGATTGAGAGACAAGCTCATGAGCAGCCAGATTATTCCCGTTGAGCCTTTTGATTACGTCGTTTTCGGCGGCAGCGGCGACCTTGCCGAGCGCAAGTTGCTGCCCGCCCTTTATCATCGCCAGATCGAAGGCCAGTTCAGCGAACCGACCCGCGTGATCGGCGCCTCGCGCAGCCCGTTGACCCACGAGGAATACCGCAATTTTGCCCGCGATGCGCTGAAGGAACACCTGAAGAAGGGCGAATATGACGAGGCTGAGGTGGAGAAGTTCTGTGCCCGCCTCTACTACGTCTCGGTCGATGCCCGCACCGACAGCGGCTGGGATCAGCTGAAGAAATTGCTGGATGAGGGCAAGGAGCGCGTGCGCGCCTTCTATCTGGCGGTTGCGCCCGGCATCTTCGGCGACATTTCGCAGAAGATCCACGACCACAAGCTGATCACCAAGTCGACCCGCATCGTCGTCGAGAAGCCGATCGGCCGCGACCTCGCCTCGGCGCTGCAGCTCAACGACACGATCGGCCGCGCCTTCAAGGAAGAGCAGATCTTCCGCATCGACCACTATCTCGGCAAGGAGACGGTGCAGAACCTGATGGCGCTGCGCTTTGCCAACGCGCTCTACGAGCCGCTGTGGAACGCCAACTACATCGACCACGTGCAGATCACCGTGGCTGAATCGGTCGGCCTCGAAGGCCGCGCCGGCTATTACGACACTGCGGGTGCACTGCGCGACATGGTGCAGAACCACATCCTGCAACTGCTCTGCCTGACGGCGATGGAAGTGCCCTCGTCGATGGATTCGGAGGCCGTTCGCGACGAGAAGCTGAAGGTGCTGCGCGCGCTGAAGCCGCTCAATGCCTCCAACGTCGAGCAGGCGACGGTCCGCGGCCAGTATCGCGCCGGCGCATCGGGCACCGGCCCGGTCAAGGGCTACCTTGAAGAGCTCGAAGGCGGCGTCTCGAACACCGAGACCTTCGTCGCCATCAAGGCCGAGATCAACAACTGGCGCTGGGCCGGCGTTCCCTTCTACATCCGCACCGGCAAGCGCCTGACCGGGCGCATGTCCGAGATCGTCATCACCTTCAAGCCGATCCCGCACGCGATCTTCGACCAGGCGGCCGGGCGCATCGTCGCCAACCAGCTGATCATCCGCCTGCAGCCGGACGAGGGCGTCAAGCAGTCGCTGATGATCAAGGATCCGGGTCCAGGCGGCATGCGCCTGCGCAATGTCTCGCTCGACATGAGCTTCGCCCAGGCCTTCAATGTCCGTAATCCCGACGCCTACGAGCGTCTGCTGATGGACGTGATCCGCTCCAACCAGACATTGTTCATGCGCCGCGACGAAGTGGAAGCCGCATGGAAATGGGTGGATCCGATCCTCAAGGGTTGGGAAACGACCGGCCAGCAAGTGCAGGGCTATACGGCCGGCACCTGGGGGCCGAGCCAGGCCATCGCGCTGATCGAGCGTGACGGCCGCACCTGGCATGACGAAATCTAGGACGAAATCGATGGCATCGACCCTGCATTCCTTCGCCAGCGCCGCAGACCTCGCCGGCAGTCTCGCCGATAAGGTCGCGGATACGCTTTCGGCAGCGATCGCCGCCCGCGGAACGGCCTCCATCGCCGTTTCCGGCGGCTCCACACCGAAGGCCTTCTTCCAGGCGCTTTCGACACGCGACATCGCCTGGGAAAAAGTGACGATCACGCTTGTCGACGAACGCTTCGTGCCGGCCGACAATCCGCGCTCGAACCATCTGCTGGTCGACGCCAATCTGCTGCAGAACAAGGCGAAGGCGGCACGCTTCCTGCCGCTCTATCAGGATGTGGCCTCCGTGGAGGAGGCAGCAAGGCTCGCAACAGAGAAGACCAAGGCGATCAGTTCACCCTTCGACATCGTCATCCTCGGCATGGGCGGCGATGGCCACACGGCCTCGTTCTTTCCCGGCGGCAGCAATCTTGCCAAGGCGATCGATGCATCGACGCCGCGCGGCATCATCACCATGGAAGCGGAAGGAGCCGGCGAGCCGCGCCTGACCTTCACCTTCTCCAGTCTTGAGGATGCCGCACTCCTGGTTCTCCATATTGAGGGCGAAGGCAAAAAAGACGTTCTCGCCAAGGCGGAAGGCAGCGGTGACGAGGCAGAAATGCCGATCCGCGCCGTTCTGCGCCGGGCTACTTCCCCGGTCGAGATCTACTGGGCTCCCTGATCTGCCTTAGATCCATTGAGATTTTAGGCCGGAGCCGAAACAGATAGAGACAACGAACAAGGCAGGGATATTCCATGTCCGCTCACGCACGCATTTCTGCGATCACCGATCGCATCGTCGAACGCTCGAAACCCACCCGCGAGCGCTATCTGGAACGCCTGCGCGCCGCCGCCTCGCAGGGTGTCGCGCGCTCCGTGCTTGGCTGCGCCAACCTTGCCCACGGCTTCGCGGTCTGTTCCCCCGCCGACAAGGATGCGCTCGCCGGCGACCGCATCCCCAATCTCGGCATCATCACCGCCTATAACGACATGCTCTCGGCCCACCAGCCGTTCGAGACCTATCCGGCGATCATCCGCGAGGCAGCGGCCGAAGCAGGCGGCGTGGCGCAGGTGGCCGGCGGCGTGCCGGCGATGTGCGATGGCGTGACCCAGGGACAGCCCGGCATGGAGCTCTCGCTCTTCTCGCGCGACCTGATCGCCATGTCGGCGGGCGTCGGCCTGTCGCATAACATGTTCGATGCCGCCCTCTTCCTCGGCGTCTGCGACAAGATCGTGCCCGGTCTGGTGATCGCGGCGCTCTCCTTCGGGCACCTGCCGTCGATCTTCGTTCCGGCTGGTCCGATGACCACAGGCCTGCCGAACGACGAGAAGTCGCGCGTGCGCCAGCTCTTTGCCGAGGGCAAGGTCGGGCGCGCCGAACTGCTGGAGGCGGAATCGAAATCCTATCACGGCCCCGGCACCTGCACCTTCTACGGCACCGCCAATTCCAACCAGATGCTGATGGAGATCATGGGCTTCCACATGCCCGGCTCGTCCTTCATCAATCCCGGCACGCCGCTACGCGAAGCGCTGACGCGCGAAGCCGCCAAGCGGGCGCTGGCGATTACCGCCCTCGGCAACGAATTCACGCCGGCTGGCGAAATGATCGACGAGCGCTCGGTCGTCAACGGCGTCGTCGGCCTGCATGCGACCGGCGGCTCGACCAATCATACGCTGCACCTCGTCGCCATGGCGCGGGCAGCCGGCATCCAGCTCACTTGGCAGGACATTGCCGAGCTTTCGGAAGTCGTCCCGCTGCTTGCCCGCGTCTATCCGAACGGGCTTGCCGACGTGAACCATTTCCAGGCGGCCGGCGGCATGGGTTTCCTCATCAAGGAACTGTTGAAGCACGGTCTGGTGCACGACGACGTGCGCACCGTCTTCGGCCAGGGTCTCCAAGCCTATACGGTCGACGCCCGTCTCGGTGAAAACGGCGGCGTCCTGCGCGAGCCGTCGCCGGAAAAAAGCGTCGATCCCAAGGTTCTCTCCAGCATCGAGACGCCGTTCCAGGCGAATGGCGGGCTGAAGATGCTGCGCGGCAATCTCGGCAAGGCGGTCATCAAGATATCCGCCGTCAAGCCGGAGCGTCACATCATCGAGGCGCCGGCAATCATCTTCCACAGCCAGCAGGAACTGCAGGACGCCTTCAAGGAAGGCAAGCTCAACCGCGATTTCATCGCCGTCGTGCGCTTCCAGGGCCCGAAGGCGAACGGCATGCCGGAACTGCACAAGCTGACGCCGCCGCTCGGCGTGCTGCAGGACCGCGGCTTCCGCGTGGCGCTGCTCACCGACGGGCGTATGTCCGGCGCATCCGGCAAGGTGCCGGCCGCAATCCACGTCACGCCGGAAGCGGTCGACGGCGGCCCGATCGCCCGCATCCGCGAGGGCGACATCATTCGCCTCGACGCGATCAAGGGCACACTCGAGCTGCTCGTCGATGCGGCTGACTTGGCTGAGCGGGAGCCGGTGACCGTCGATCTCTCCGACAATGAATTCGGCATGGGCCGCGAGCTCTTCGCGCCGTTCCGCCGCGCCGTCGGACCTTCGGATCAGGGTGCGAGCGTGCTCTTCCACCACTGAGCGTGATGGCTTCTGGCAAACAAAAACCCGCGGGGGGGCGCGCAGCACCCCGCGGGTTTTCGATATCGGTGCAGTGATACCCGTTAGGCGCGGATATCGAGAACGTAGTCGCGGTGCGCCGGATGGGTGCTGTAGACGAAGATCTTGTTCAGCTCCTTCTGCGTCAGCAGGCGCAGAAAGCGGACGTCGATCGTATTGTTGGCGTTGACCTTCATCAGCAGGCAACCGACCTTGGTGATGCGGGCATCAGGAATATCCAGATAGAACTGCTTCGGCAGGCTGAACTGGGTGAGGATCGCGAGTGTCGCGCTGCTCATCGAGATCCGGACAATGTCGCAGCGGCGCGAAGCCGCGTGCATGACGCCCTTTTCCGTATATTCGATGCGCGCGGCATTCATCGTGTCCTCCATCTTGAACCGCGCCTCGCGGTCGTACATGAAGGATTCTTCCTTGCTCAGGAAATGAGATTTTGGCTGTGACGGATTGGAAGCGGCCACCTGCTTATCCCCCTCATAAATTGACGAGGAAAAGGTAGCAGCCGATCTTTAACAGAAAGTGAGAATTCGGTCCGTCCCGCACAATTCCTGGGGTGATTACCCCAAAAATGGCCGCCTTACTTTCGGTAGGTATGACCGGTTGCATCAAAGAGATGCAACTTCTGCCTGTCAGCGGCAAACCGCATCCTCTGGCCCTTCTTCACATCGTAGATGCCGGGCAGCTTGACGACGATCGGCTCGCCGGGAACCAGGCCCTCGATATAAAGCAGCGTCACTTCGCCGAGCGCTTCGACGATCGACACTTCACCTTCAAACAGGTAGTCGGCGCCATCGGCAACCCGGAGATCCTCCGGACGCACGCCGAAGCTTGCCTGCTTGCCCATTTCCGACGCATCGGTCGCCACATCGAGGGTCACCGACATGCCGCCGGTCAGCGTCACCGTCGTCTGGCTTCCGGTTCCGGCGACCGTCGCCGGAATGATGTTCATCGCCGGCGAGCCGATGAATTTCGCGACGAAGAGGTTTGCCGGGCGCTCGTAGAGGTCCAGCGGCGCGCCGACCTGCTCGATATTGCCGGCGGAGAGAACGACGATGCGATCAGCAAGCGTCATCGCCTCGACCTGGTCATGGGTGACGTAGATCATCGTCGTATCGGCCATCTGTTCGTTCAGACGGGCGATCTCGATGCGGGTCGCGACGCGCAGCGCGGCATCGAGGTTGGAGAGCGGCTCGTCGAACAGGAAGACCTTGGGATCGCGGCAGATGGCGCGGCCGATCGCCACGCGCTGGCGCTGGCCGCCGGAAAGCGCCTTCGGGAGGCGATCGAGATATTGGGTCAGTTGCAGGCTCTCGGCCGCCGCCCGGACGCGGCGGTCGATCTCCTGGCGGCTCTCGCCGGCGATCTTCATGCCGAACGCCATGTTGTCGAAGACAGTCATATGCGGGTAGAGCGCATAAGACTGGAAGACCATGGCGATGCCGCGCTTGGAGGGCGGCACGTCATTGACGAGATGGCCATCGATATACATCTCACCGCCGGTGATCGCCTCGAGACCGGCGATCATGCGCAGAAGCGTGGACTTGCCACAGCCGGACGGACCGACGAAGACGATGAATTCGCCCTGCTTGATATCGAGATCGATACCATGGAGAACATCCACGGAACCGTAGGATTTGCGGATATCCTTCAGCGTCAGTCCAGTCATTTCTCTCTCCCTGTGTTCCCTGGGCCTGTGTTTCCTTAGGCCTATGTTCCTTAGGCAAGACGGGCGAAATACGCCCCCCAGGCCGGAATATCGATCTTGTCGCCATAGTTGTTGCTGGTAAAGCCATGGCCCGTCAATGCCTGCCATTCTCCCGCCGGTAAGATGACGCCGGCCTCGGCCGGGCTCATGTTGAAGATGCAGAGAAGCTTCTCATTGCCGTATTCACGGGTGAAGACCAGGGTATCGCCCTGTGTTTCCTCGAATTCGATCTCGCCCTTGGCAAAAGCTGGGTGCAGCTTGCGAAAGGCGATGAAGCGGCGATAGTGCTCCAGCACGGAAGTCTCGTCGCCCAGTTGGACGCTGACGGCACGCAGGATATGTTCGACCGGCACCGGCAACCAGGGCTTGACCGTCGAGAAGCCGCCCTGGGCGACCTGGCTGTCCCAGACCATCGGCGTGCGGCAGCCGTCGCGGCCCTTGAATTCCGGCCAGAACTGGATGCCATAGGGGTCCTGCAGATCCTGATAGGCGAGATCGGCCTCGGTCAATGCCAGCTCCTCGCCCTGATAGAGACAGACGGAGCCGCGCATGGTCATCAGCAACGAAGCATAAAGCTTGGCAAAGGCGTCGTGGTCGGCGACCAGCCCGCCCCAACGGCTGACATGGCGCATGACGTCGTGATTGGAGAAGGCCCAGCAGGCCCAGCCATCCGGTGCCGCCGCTTCGAAATCCTGCATCACCTCTTCGACGCGCTCCGGCGTCAGCGGATCGGGCGCCAGGAACTCGAAGGCATAGCACATATGCATCTTGTCGTTGCCGGAGGTGTATTCGCCGACGATTTCGAGGCCGCGCTGGCTGTCGCCGACTTCGCCGACGGCGGCGATCGCCGGGAATTCCTCGAGAACGGCGCGGAAGCGCTTCAGGAAGGCAAGGTTTTCGGGCCGGTTCTTGTCGTAGAGATGCTCCTGAAAATTGTAGGGATTGACCGCCGGCGCCGTCGAGGCGTTGCGGCGCTCGGGCGCAAGCGCCGGATTGTCGCGCAGTTGCGTGTCATGGAAATAGAAATTGATGGTGTCGAGGCGGAAGCCGTCGACGCCGCGATTGAGCCAGAAGCGCACGACATCGAGCAGACGGTCCTGCACTTCCGGGTTATGCAGGTTCATATCCGGCTGCGAGGTCAGGAAGTTGTGCATGTAATATTGCATGCGCGTCGGATCCCACGCCCATGCCGAGCCGCCGAAAATCGACAGCCAATTGTTCGGCGGCGTGCCATCCGGCTTGGCATCGGCCCAGACATACCAGTCGGCCTTGGCGTTGGTCTTGCTGGACCGGCTTTGCACGAACCAGGGATGCTGATCCGAGCTGTGGGAGATGACGAGGTCGATCATCACGCGTATGCCGAGGCGATGGGCCTCGGCGATCATCGTGTCGAAATCCACCAGCGTGCCGAAGATCGAATCGACATTTTCGTAGTCGGAAACGTCATAACCGAAATCGCGCATCGGCGAGGTGAAGAAGGGCGAGATCCAGATCGCATCGACGCCAAGGTTTGCCACATGCGGCAGGCGGGCGGTGATGCCCTTCAGGTCGCCGATGCCGTCGCCGTTCGAATCCTGGTAGGAGCGCGGGTAGATCTGATAGATCACCGCGCCGCGCCACCAGTCCTTGTCAGGGGTCGAGATCGATTGGGAAGCCACGTTCATGGAATATCCTGTTTGAAGTCACGTTCGGGAATGGTCATCCTCCCTTGACCGAACCCGCCAGCAGACCGCGCACCAGGTAACGCTGAAGCCCGAAGAAGACGAGCAGCGGCACGATGATGGTGACGAAGGCTGACGCAGTCAAAATCTCCCAGTTGCCGCCGCGCGAGCCGAGCAGCGCGTTCAGGCTGCCGGTCAGCACGATGTGGTCCTTGTCGGTGCCGAGGAAGACCATGGCGACGAGCAGGTCGTTCCACACCCACAGGAACTGGAAGATGGCGAAGGAGGCGAGTGCCGGGAAGGACAGAGGTAAAACGATGCGGACGAAAATCTCGAAATCACTCGCGCCGTCGACGCGGGCGGATTCGATGATCTCCTTCGGCAGGCCGGCGATATAGGCCCGCAAGAGATAGATGGCGAGCGGCATGCCGAAAGCGGTATGAGCCAGCCAGATGCCGGGATAGGTCTTCGACGGCTGGCCGAGCATGTTGCCGATCTCGTTATAGAGACGCAGCAGCGGGATCAGCGACATCTGCAGCGGCACGACGATGAGGCCGACAACGAGCGCGATCAGGAGCGCGCGGCCGGGAAACTCCATCCAGCTCAGGGCATAAGCGGCGAAAGCGGCAATCAGGATCGGGATGATCGTCGCCGGGATCGTCACGGTCAGCGAGTTGATGAAGGATTGGCCGATGCCCTCGCCGGTCAGAACCGTCTTGTAATTCTGCATCGTGAATTCCGGCGGCGCCGAGACGGATGCATAGATGCGCCGCGGGCGTTGGTCGGGCGAAAAGGCGGCGTTCTTCACGTAGCGATAACTGCCGTCGCTGTTGATCTGCAGGGTTTCACCGTCGCCCAGATCGGCCGTCATGCCCGCGTCAAACGCTGCAGGCTGCTGCACTCGATTGCCGAAGGCCTTGACTGAACGGCCGGTCTGTCCTTCCAGGACATTGCCTGAGATGACGTAGGTGGTACCTTCCTGCCGTTGTTGGTCCGGCGTGCCCAAGCGCACGGCGACGGTCTGCGTCGAGCCGACGAAGGCCGTCCACCAGCCGGAGACGACAATCTGGTCCTTGTCACGCAACGCGCTGACGAAGATGCCGAGCGTTGGGATGAGCCAGACGATGACGATCAGCAAAACGGCGAGGTGGACGAAGAGACGGGCGGGGCCGATTTTGAAGTAGCTTCCGATAGCAGTCATCTCAGTGGCCCTTCAATTCGCGATTGGCGCGGCGCACGTTCCAGACCATGATCGGCGTGACGGCGAGCATGATGATGATGGCGATGACGGCACTTCGGCCGGAATCACCGCCACCGCGGAACATCCAGTCGAACATCAAGTTCGCCAGCACCATCGTCTGCCACTGGCCGTTGGTCATGGTCAGCACGATGTCGAAGACCTTGAGGACGAGGATAGTGATCGTCGTCCAGACGACGGCGATGGAGCCCCAGATCTGGGGTA
Organism: Rhizobium sophorae; assembly: GCF_013087515.1. Lineage (GTDB taxonomy): Bacteria > Pseudomonadota > Alphaproteobacteria > Rhizobiales > Rhizobiaceae > Rhizobium > Rhizobium sophorae. Next base: position 106,965 of record NZ_JABFCN010000034.1, read on the forward strand.
CCATGATACGCCAGAAGATCTGCCAGCCATTTGCGCCGTCGATGACGGCGGCCTCGATCGTCTCTTCCGGAATGCCGCGAAGAGCGGCCGACAGAATGACCATGGCGAAACCGGTCTGGATCCAGATCAGAATGATCATCAAGAAGAAGTTGTTCCAGAAGGGAATGGAGATCCACACCTCCGGCGTTCCGCCGAAAGTCTGGACGATGGCGTTCAGCAGGCCGATCTGGACGTCGTTACCGCCGCGATATTCATAGATGAATTTCCAAATGACCGAGGCGCCGACGAAGGAGATCGCCATCGGCATGAAGACGATGCTCTTGGCGATATTGCCCCACCAGATGCGATCGGTCATCACGGCGATGACGAGGCCGAAGAAGGTGCAGGCGGCCGGCACGACGGCGAGCCAGAGGATGTTGTTGAAGATCGACTGGCGGAATTCGCGGTCGCCAAGCGCCCATTTGTAGTTGGCGAGGCCGACGAACTGCAGACCGGCACGATCGTAGAAGGAGAGGATGAAGGTCGCAACGACGGGATAGACGAGATAGACGATGAGCAGGAAGAGCGCCGGGCCGATGAACAACCAAGGCCGGACAAGTGCACGCCGGTTCAGATTGCGCGATGCGGCGCGGATGTCGCCATCCTTCACCGGCAGAGCGAGGTCCAGGATCTTGTTCGAAAAATAGAAATAGGCCGAGCACGCGAAAACCGCGACGACCACGACGCCCAAAGCGGACACTATCTGCGACAGCATTTCGTCCCTCCCCTGCTTCCCCTGATCTTATACCGACCGGTTTTTATTGTGACGGGTCAACGCCGGTCACCGTCAATCTGTTTGTATAGCCCAATCACAATATATCCTGCGATGGCCGGGCTCTTTGCGAGCCCGGCCAGTCATGCAAGCCATGCCGCCGGTAAGCCGGCGGCATAATTTCGAGGATTACTTGATGCCGTCCCAGGCGCTCTGGATTTCGCCAGCGGCCTCTTCAGCGGATTTGCCGCCGACGAAATCGACCATGCCCGTCCAGAAGGCGCCGGCGCCGATCTTGCCCGGCATCAGGTCGGAGCCGTCGAAGCGGAAGGTGGTGGCGGAGGTCAGGATGTCGCCTTCCTTCTTCATCTGCGGGTTGGCATAGGCCTCGGTGCTGACGCTCTTATACGGCGTCAGGAAGCTCGACTGCGCCATCCAGACCTCATGCGCGATCGGGGTCTTCAGGAAGTCGATGAAGGCGCGGGCCGTCTTCGAGTCCTTGGCGATCGAGACGAGCGTGCCGGCGCCGAGAACCGGCTTGCCGAGTTCGGGATGCGAAGCAAAGGTCGGCATGTAGAAGAAGTCGGCATCCTGGCCGAGCTTCGTGCCCTCAGGGAAGAAGGACGGGATGAACGAGGCCTGATGGTGCATGTAGCACTTCGGCGGAACCGCGAAGAGGCCCTTCGGGCTGTCGCGGAAATCGGTCGAGGCCACGGCCGCGACGCCGCCGTCGACGTATTTCTCGTTCTTGGCGAACTTGCCGAATTCGTCGATCGCGGCGACGACGGCCGGATCGGTGAACTTCAGCTCGTTGGTCGTCCACTTGTCGTAGGCTTCCGGCGGCTGCATGCGCAGCATGATATCCTCGACCCAATCGGTCGCCGGCCAGCCGGTGGCGCCGCCGGAACCAAGACCGATGCACCAGGGGACGCCGCCATCCTTGACGATCTGGTCGGTCAGGGCATGCAGCTCTTCCATGGTCGTCGGGATCTTGTAGCCGGCTTCCTCGAAGTTCTCCGGAACATACCAGACGAGCGACTTGACGTCGGCCTTATAAGGGAAGGCGTAGAAGGCTTCCTTGCCGTCCTTGCCCTTGTAGGTGCCGTAACCGACCCAGCTGTCGCCGGCGCCGTAATTGTCCTTGATCCACTTGGAATTGTCGTCGCCGAGCGGCGTCAGGAAGCCCTTGCTGGCGAGATCGGCGAGCAGGCCCGGCTGCGGCAGAATGGCAATGTTTGGCGGCGAGCCCGCCTGCGTGTCGATGACGATCTGCTGTTCGTAGTTTTCCGAAGAGGAGTATTTGGCATCGATGCCGGTGGCTTCGGTGAAGTAGGCAAGCACGCTCATGAAGAACGCCTCGTCCTCGCCGCGCCACGGCCCGAAGATCGTCAGCGGCTGACCCTTCAGATCGGCATGCGCAGCCTTGAATTCGTCATAGCTCTTCCAGTTGAACTTGGCATCCTGTCCCGGCGCAAATTTCAGATCGGCCGCAGACGCAGCACCGGCAAAAAGCGCTGCCACGGCAACGCCCATCAAAAATGACTTTTTCATGTGATCATCCTCCCATCACAATCCCAACTGCGCTGAATTCCCTCAATAAAGAAATTTCAAAGCGCTTTGACACCCAACTCATTCCACTTTCGGTGGAATGGAGTCAAGTCAATTCGCGAAAACCCGCTGTGAACATGCCGGATATCGCGGCATATCGCGGCGCAGCAGCGCCTATCGGGAAATATGGATCGATTTTTCTTGAGTCAAGCGCGCCAGATGATACATAATTGAAAGCGCTTTGGATGTCGCTGGGAGGCGGCAGGCCTTTTCAAGACGGCTAACGGGGCGGGCTGGGAGGAAGCATAGCAGGTGAATCTCAAACAGCTATCGCAATTGCTGGGGCTGTCGCAGACGACGGTGAGCCGGGCGCTGAACGGCTATCCCGAGGTCAATGAGGCGACCCGGGAGCGCGTGCTTCAGGCGGTCAAGGAAACAGGATACAGGCCGAACAAGGCGGCGCAGCGGCTTGCGACCGGCAAGGCAGGCTCGATCGGCCTCGTCATGCCGACGGCGCCCGGCCACCAGTCCGACGTTCATTTCGGTGAATTCCTGGCCGGGCTCGGCGAAGAGGCCGTGCGCCATGATTTCCACTTCGTGATCATGCCGGCCGACCCGGATGACGAGGTGGCGGCGCTGCGCCGCCTTGCGATCAGCGGCAATGTTGATGCCCTGTTCGTCGCCTATATGCGCGGCCACGACCCGCGGCTCGCCATGCTGAAATCGCTTTCCATGCCCTATGTCGTGCACGGCCGGTCCTTCGGTTCGGAGCCGGACTATCCCTATCTCGACATCGACAATGAAGGCGCCTTCTACGATGCGACGCGGCTCTTGCTGCAGCTCGGCCATACGCGCTTTGCGCTGATGAACGGACCGATGCATCTCGATTTCGCCATCCGCAGGAAGAACGGCGTCATATCAGCCCTTGCCGAGCGCGGGCTCACGCTCGAGGAGGGTTGCATGAGCCACGCGCTGATGACGGACGAACAAGGCCTGCTGGCGATGGAACACTTCCTGCAATTGCCAGAGCGGCCGACGGCGATCCTCTGCTCCAGCACGGTACTGGCGCTCGGCGCGATCCGCGCAGTCAACCAAGCCGGATTGCGGCTCGGTGAGGATATCTCGCTGATCGCCCATGACGACGTGCTGCCGCTGCTGAAACCGGAAAGCTTTTCGGTGCCGCTGACGACGACACGCTCTTCACTGCGGGCAGCGGGCGTTCGCATCGCCCAGCGGCTGATCGGCACGGTAAAGCAGGCCGGTCCCTTCCCCGACCAGGAACTCTGGAAGACCGAGCTGATCGTCAGGGCCTCGACCGGTCCTGCCCCGCGGCCGTAATCAAAACTGGGGCGGTGTCTGCCCTGCGGTGCGATGGGCGGCGATGACCGTGTTGGCCATCAGCATGGCGATGGTCATCGGCCCGACGCCGCCGGGAACCGGTGTGATGGTGCTGGCGACCGCCGAGACCTCCTCGAAGGCGACGTCACCGACGAGCCGGGTCTTGCCCTCGCCTCTTTCGGGAGCCGCCACACGGTTGATGCCGACGTCGATGACCGTCGCACCGGGCTTGACCCAATCGGCCCTGACCATCTCCGGCCGGCCGACAGCGGCCACCAGGATATCGGCGTTGCGGCAGACCTCCGCGAGATTCTTGGTCCTGGAATGAGCAATCGTCACCGTCGCATTGGCGTTGAGCAGCAATTGCGCCATCGGCTTGCCGAATAAGTTGGAGCGGCCGATGACGACGGCGTTTAGGCCGGAGAGATCCTCGCCATGGGTGCGGCGGACGAAGACCATGGCGCCGGCCGGGGTGCAGGAGACCAGTCCGGTCTTCAGGTCGCCGGTGGCGAGCTTGCCGGCATTGACGACGCTCAGGCCGTCGACATCCTTTTCCGGCAGGATCGATTGGATGATCGCCTCGCTGTCGAGCGGCTTCGGCAAGGGCAGTTGCACCAAAATACCGTGGATCGACGGATCGGCGTTGAGAGTGGCGACGAGAGCTGCCAGATCCTCCTGCTTCGTTTCGGCCGGCAGCGTGTGCTGAACGGACTTGAAGCCGCACTCCTTGGCCATGCGGCCCTTGGAGCCGACATAGGCGTGGCTTGCCGGATCGTCGCCGACGATGACGACCGCAAGGCCGGTGGTGACGCCGCTGCTCTTTTCCAGCGCCGCCGTCGCACTCTTGACCGTCTGAATGACCGATGCAGCTACGTTCTTTCCGTCGATTACTGTCGTCACACGTCTCTCCGCCCTGTTTCGCGTCAATCTATGGATACTCGGCGAGCGTCAATTGCCCGCTAACGCCCTATCCTGTCGGAAAGCGGCAATGCAATAGCAAGCTTGCAAGGAAATGTTCGTTCAGCGCAGCGGCTGCCGCGCTTCGAGCCCATGAACACGAAGCCGGTCGCGCAGGCCGGAGATTTCGGAGCGCAGCAGCTCCATTTCGTCGACCGGCGCCGGAACGGGCTGAGGTGCCGACGGCGGAGAAGCCGGCGGCTGGTATACCGGCATCTCTTCCCTTGCGGGAGCGATGACGGTCTTAGGCAGGCGCAGCAGAAAAGCCGCGGCAAGACCGAACACAAGGCCCGCGGCAGCCCCTATCAGCGAGCGGCCGATCCAGCCATCCGTTGCCGATACCGCCGTCGCCAGCGCCGGCTTCAGAAGGACGATACGGCCGTCGGCGGCCGTTTCCGCCGAAGCGGAAGCGGCGTCTGCCAGGCGCGAACGCGCGGCATTCGCCTTGTCGCTGAGTTCGGTCAGGCGGGAGAGATCGACGCCGGTGTCCCGGCTCTGGGCGATCAGCGTGTTGCGGCGATCGTTCAGGCCCTTGCGTGCATCGACGGCGGCCTTGGCGGCGAGGTTGGCAGCCTGGGCAAGACGGGTAAGCTCCTTGCCCATATTCTCCTTCAGACCGTCAGTTTCGGCCTGCTGCTGCACGAGGCGCGGATGACGCGGGCCGAGATCGGCCGAAAGCTGCGCAAGCGTCGTTTTGGCGACGGCATATTTGTCGCGCCAGTCCTGCAGAGCCGGCGAAAGCAAATTGGAGGGCAGCGAACCGTCGAGCACTTCGGCAAGTTTTGCGGCCTTGAGCCGGTCGGCCTGCGCCTTGGCGGCAAGGATGTTCTGGTCGGCGGCTTTCAGATCGGCATCAAGCCGGTCGATCTGGCGGCGAAGATCGATCGCCACCTTGACGTTGCCCTCGCCGCTCTTCGCCGTGAAGGCGGCAAGCTCCGCCTTGACCTCGTCATAGGCTTTACGCGAGGCGGCGTCGGTTTCGACGTTGCCGCCGGCTCCGTCTGCTGCGGACACCGCTTCGGCAAGCCGTGCAGCGATGCGCGTGGATTTGCCGCTGTCGGCAGTCGTCACCCTGACGAGGATGGTGCCGGCGGCGGCATCGGGCAGTATCTCGACCGCATGTTTCAAAGTGGCCTCGGCGCGCGAAGCCGGATCCGCAGCAGCGCCGGTCGCCGAGAGGAGATCGAGAGCGACGCCGAGCGCATTGGCGCTGGCACCGGCAAATTCGGGATCATGATCGAGTTTCAGGGCGACAACCGTCGAAGCAACCACCCTCGCCGACAGCAGCCCTCTCACTGCTGCCTGAGTGAAGGCAGCGCGGCTTGCGGCATCGCTCTTCACCGCAAGCGTCGCCTCGGCACGGTAGAGGACTGGCGAAGATGGGAGCAGCGCCGGCAAGCCCGCGCCGATGATCGTCGCGGCGGCCACCATCATCGCAAGGCCGATCCCGCTTGCTCGACGCCGCGGCGCTGCCGGCCGGAGCTCGGCGGGTTCTTCATGGACCGCGGCCAATGGTTCGGGCGAGATCATCGGCTCGTCGGTCGGAGCGCTCAGTTCTTCATCGCCCGCCGGCTCCTGAAGAAGCGGATGGCCGACGTCGTTGGCTGCCCGAAGGCGGTTGCCGAGGATGGTTTCGATGCGGTCAACCAGCGGTGCGGTGCGCGCCGCTCTTGCGCGCTGTTCTTCCAGCGCGCGGCCGATGGCGCGCAGCAATTCGGCCTCGGGCGGCGCGATATCAGGCCGGCTCGACTGGGGCGCCCCGTAGGAATCGTCATGGGCGCGCGGCCCTGCGGCTGCGCGATCCTGGAAACTGTTTCTGGCCCTGATATCGTACATTTGCGCCACATCTCATGCACATGATGGCCGAGTTCGCTCATCCGCTCGAATGCAGATGATTAAGTGACTCTAAATATTCATGGCAAAGAAATGGTTAACCGCAGCGGGCAAGAATTGCTAAGCCGCGCGTCCTGTTAGACACGCGGCGCTATTAGGTCAGCTCGCCTTCTTACGCTCCGCCCGCGGCTGCAGCTCGCTGCCGTGCTCTTCCGGATGGCTGAGTATCCTTTCGCGCCGGCGGAAGCGGTAGCGCAGAACATGGAAGAGGAAGACCGGGATGCCGATGATGTAACGGCGCCAGAGGCGCGCCGGCTCCTGCAGCAAGCGATAGGCCCATTCCAGGCGCATCATCCGCACCGTCTTCGGCGCACGCGGGACGGCGCCGGAGACGAAGTCGAAGAGAGCGCCGACGGTCAGCACCAGGCGTGCATGATCGGCGCGGATATTGTGGTGAACCCATTTCTCCTGCAGCGGCGTTCCCATGCCGACGATCAGGATATCGAGCTTCTGGTGCTCGAGCTCCTCGATGACTTCAGTGGAATCGACCTTGTCGAAGTAACCGTCGGAAACAACGACGAATTCGTGCCAGGGCGTGTGCTTGCGGAAATTTTCCGCCGCCGCCTCGACGACCGAGCGCTTGCCGCCGATGAGACCGATGCGGCGCGGAGCCTCCATGAAGGTCAGGAAAGCCGGCACGAAATCGGTGCCGTTCAGATTGGCGGGAAACGGCGCGCCATGGGCGATCTGTGATGCGATGTTGAGGCCGATGCCATCCGGCAGCACTAGATTGTGCGACATGATCCGGTAATATTCGTCGTCGCGCAGCGTCGTCAGCATGTTGTGGGCGTTGACGAAGCAAACCACGGTCTGGCCGACGGGAATGGAGGCCAGCTCGTTGATGAAAACGAGGGCGTCGTCCCAGCCGAGATCGCAGACCGGCAGATCGAAGATCGTCCGCCGCGATGCGAGCACCGCGAAGTTTGCAATCAGATTCATTCCTACCTCCTGCCGAGGGTGCTGCATGCGCCCGACATCCCGGAAAACAAGCCTATATTTCCGCACCGGAGGTCTCGAAAGGACCCGGTCGCGTCCCGCCGGGGGCGTCGCTCCGATCCCGGATAAGCGGCGCATGCCAAGCTGTGACAGCTGATATAACAGGACGGTTTCAAACAACCCTTAGGAAAATTCCTTGAATTTCTATGCTCGTATAAGTGGTTTATTAACCACGCGCGCCAACGACAAACGGCGCCCTCTGGCGCCGATTGTCGTCGATGATCGAATGATGTTTAGAGCATGATGCCAAAAAGTGTCAGCGGCTTTCGGACGGCATCATGCTCTACGTCTTTGATTTAGAGCCGGATTCAGATTTTAGGCCGATCCGGCCTAAAATCATCCGGATCTAATGGGCCGCTGGCGCCGGTGCTTCGGCGGCCGGTGCGGTCTCGACGATCTTGACGGGCGCGCCCACCTTCTTCGGCTGACCGGCGGAGCTTTCCTTGACCTCTTCCTTGGAGAGATAGTCGAGCTGCTCCAGCATCACGTCGGCGACGTATTCGCCGCCGAGGCGCTCGTTCATGCCCTTCTTGATCTCCTCGCGGAAAGCCTTCGGATCGAAGGATTTGATGTGGGCGATATCGACCATCTTGTTGCCTACCAGCAAGCTGAAAAGCTCGTCCGTCGTCATCTCGCTCAGCGGCAGCGTCACGCCTTTCAGCATGTCCTTGTTCATCATGAACGAAACGCGGCCGAGGAAATAACCGGTAATCGCACCGTTGCCGATGATTGGCACGGTGATCGTTTCACCCTTCACCAGTTCGAGCGCGCTCTGCTTGGAATCTGTTGCCGCGGGCGCCGGCGCGGTCGCCAGGTACACCGAGAAATAGACCGATGCCAAGGTGATGGCGCAAACCCAGACACCGGTGAGGACGAGCTTGATCATCAGTTTCCACGCGCGGCGAATTGTTCCTGGGAATAGGTGCCGTCGGCATCGGCGTCCTGAACTGCGTTCTTCAGCAGGTCGGCGACAGCGCGAACCGCTTCGAGATGCGCCTCGACGCGACGGGCATTGAGAACCAGCTTCTTTTTCAGGCCATGCAGCTGATCGAGGTGGGCAGCGGCAAGCTCGGCTGGATCAGTATCGCGGAAAAGCATCGACAGCTCGTAGAGGCAGCGGCTCTTATGCGCATTGGAGACCTTGAGATCGAACTGCGGATCGTTGCCGATCCGGGTGTTCTCATTGTCGATGATCATTTCGAGGCGTCCGAGAACGGATTTGATCCTGTATTCGTTCGAAATTATTTCCATTGTATCCTCGATTATGCGTCGCTTGCCGTCTTGGCTTCCGCCGTCGGCGTGCCAAAGGTCTTGCGCTGGAAGTCATCGATCATGCTGAGCGCGGTGTTGCGGTCATCGTCGTCGGTGGAGGCATTGACGATCTTGCCTTCCTGGCGGCGCAACTGCTCGCTGTACATCTGCTTGGCGATGCCGATGCCGTCTCCTTTGGCCATGGTGTTGCCAAGCTGTTCGGCCATCATGCCTTTCCAGATATCGCCGGTCGCGCCCTTGCCGTAGACATCTTCGCTTTCGTTCGGCAGCATGGACTTGACGAAATTCTGCAGGACCATGGCCTCGAACTTCCGGTAGCTTTCCGGAACTTCCTCGGTCTTGGTGCGGTTCTGGATGTTGGCGAGGCCGCTCTTCTGGCCGACATGATCGAGAACGTCGACCGTATTGGAGAAGCCCTTGCCATTCTCGGCGAGGCTCGTTGCGGCAAAGGCCGCACGATTTGCCTTCAACTTTTCCTGAGCCGCCTGAACCTCCATGGGGTCGGCAGCTTTGACAACGTCCAGGACCAGATCACTGGGGGGCGAAATAGCCACGTTACAATCCTCTGAATTTAAGATCGTAACGACTATGGTTTTTGAAGCTTGCTGGAGGCTGGCGTTGCGAATTGCTGATCGATGACATCGTAGACGGCGTTGTCATCGGCCTCGCGGCGCTCGGCCTCGAGTGCTTCCTTCATGCCCTCTTCAAAGCGGTCACCCTTGGCGCGCTCGCGCGCCAGCCGCATCTCGTGGATCTGCTGCATGCCGGTCAGCTGCTGGTCCTTGATGCTGAGCCTGCCGAATCGGTCGGCGTAATTCTGCGAGAAGGCATGGTGGACGGGGTCCATCGAGCCGAGCGCGAGGATGACGTCGTCCATCGCCACATTGACCTCGACACGCTGGCGGCTGGTTTCGGCTAGGTCGTTCTCGGCCATTCTTTCGATATGCCGCTGCACCGAGAGCAGTCGCTTGAGCTTTTGGGAGCGGCTCTTTTCGACCATGACAGCCTCATCGCCCGATATAGATCGAGCCGAAGGACTGGCCGAACTGGCTGACCATCGCCGCAATCGAGAAATAGATCAGGAAGAGCCCGCCCATCAGCAGATAGGGCGTGGAAATGAAGTAGACCGGGATCTGCGGCGCCAGCTTGTTGATGAAACCGATCGAGACGTTGAAGATCAGGCCGTAGATCAAAAACGGGCTCGCCAGCCGCAGCATGATGTAGGTGGTCTGCTCCAGCGTGTCGGTAAAGGAGATCAGCGTCGCGCGCATCTGCATCATGCCTCCGAATGGCATGGTCGTGTAGGAATCGATCAGCGCGCGGAAAACGATGTGATGAAAATCCATGATGAAGAGGATCATCATGCCGGCAAAGGTGATAAAGGCCGACAGGCTGGTCTCCGGCGTGTCTTCGAGGATGTCGGCGGAACCCGGCTGGGTGTAGCCGACCATCATGGCGGTAATCGAGGCGGCGAACTGCATGCCGAGCGTGTAGATCCTCGCCAGCATGCCATACATCACGCCGATCAGCGATTCGCTGAAGATCAGGCCGATATAGGTTCCGGCACCGGTGTGAACGGCCGGATAGACAGTATCCCAGAGCAACGGCATGACGGCGATCGAGAGTGCGCTGGCGATGAAGACGCGCAGCTGTTGGGGCACGCGCGCCGAGGAAAAACCCGGAAGAGCCAGCACACAGCCGCCGATCCGGCAGAAAACCAGAAACAGCGCGAGAACGGTCCCTTGCGGGTCTGTTATCATGAAATAGAGCCCAAAATCTTTATCTCGATGCCCTTGGCCAGTTCGACATGCGACAGGACCGGCAGCGTGGCGAACAGCCTCTCGATGATCATGCGCACATAGGAGCGTGTTTCCGGCGACGTGACAAGTGCGAATGGCAGGCCGCGATCCATGAACTCACGGATAACTTTGGTGGCCTGCTCGCTGAACTCTTCCAGGCTGCGCGGATCGATGTCGAATTCGATCACCTCGCCCTTGGCGTCGCGCTTCAGCGCCTGGTGGAAAGCGAGATCCCATTTGCTGCCCAGCCGCAGCACACGCAGCACGCCGTTGTCGGCGAGATCGCCGCAAAGCTGCTGGGCCATGCGGATGCGGACATGCTCGACGATCTGCTCGGTCTTCCTGACATGCGGGGCGAGCTCGGCCACCGCCTCGAGAATGAGGTGCAGGTTGCGGATCGAGACACGTTCGGCAAGCAGCAGCTTGAGCACCGCCTGCAGGCCGGAATAGGACATATGCGACGAGCAGATTTCGTCGGCGAGCTTCTTGTATTCGGGATCGAGCCGATCGATCAGCACCTTGACGTCCTTGTAGGACAGAAGCTGCGGCAGGTTGTTGCGGATGACCTCGCTCATATGAGTGAGCACGACGGAGACGTTGTCGATCGGCTGGAAGCCCTCGCGTTTCAGATCGTCGGCGAAGTTTTCGAGGATCGAGACGGCAGGCATGCCGAAAGCGGGCTCGCGAATTTCGTCGCCGGGAATGCTCGGCCGGCGGCCGGCACCGGTCACGACGAGGACTTCGCCGACGCGCAGCAGGTTGGAAGCGACCGTCGTGCCGTGGATGCGGATCTGGTAAGACTTTTCAGCGATGGCGATATCGTCGGTCACCTTGATCTCGGGCACGACGAAGCCGTATTGCGTGGCGAATTTCTTGCGCATCTTGCCGACGCGGAAGGCGAGCTCCTGGTGGGCGCCAAGCAGGCGCGTCGAGACCATCTTGCCGAGTGCGAGCTCGATTTCGGAGGTGCGCAGCACTGCCTTGACCGAATCCTTTTCCAGTTCCTTGTTCTGGACGACCTTCTTTTCTTCCTGCTCGCGGCGAAGCATGTTCTCTGCCTCGACCTGACGCGGGATGAACCAGGCGCCGAAGGCGAGAAGACCGCCGAGGACCACGAAGGGCACAAACGGCAGACCCGGCATCAAGGCCAGGATGAACATCAGCACCGCCGAGACGGAAAGCGCACGCGGATAACCGCTCAACTGATTGACGACTGCCTGGTCGGTGGAGCCGGTGGTGCCGCCGCGAGAGACGAGAAGGCCGGCGGCGAGCGAGACGATGAGAGCCGGCATCTGGGAGACGAGGCCGTCGCCGACCGAGAGCTTGACGAAGACGTCAGCGGCTTCGCCGATCGGCATGTCGTGGCGGAAATAGCCGATGATGATGCCGCCGAAGATGTTGATGCAGGTGATGATCAGGCCGGCGACGGCATCGCCGCGCACGAATTTCGACGCACCGTCCATCGCACCGAAGAAGGAGCTTTCCTCCTCGAGCTCCCTGCGCCGGCGCTGGGCTTCCCTCTCATCGATGATGCCGGCCGAGAGATCGGCGTCGATCGACATCTGCTTGCCGGGGATGGCATCGAGGGTGAAACGCGCGCCGACTTCCGCGATACGCGTGGCGCCCTTGGTGATGACGATGAAGTTGATGGTGATGAGAATCAGGAAGACGATCAGACCGATGACGAAGTCGCCGGACATCACCAGGCTTGCAAAACCGGCGATGACGCCGCCAGCTGCGTCATGGCCTTCATTACCGTGGGAGAGGATCACGCGTGTCGTCGCGATGTTCAGCGCCAGCCGGGTCATCGTTGCGATCAGCAGAATGGTCGGGAAAGACGAGAAATCGAGCGGTTTCTGGATCCACAGCGCGACCATCAGGATCAGCACCGAGAAGGCGATCGAGAAGGCCAGTCCCATATCGATCAGGAATGGCGGGATCGGCAGAAAGAGAATGCAGATGATGCCGATGATGCCGAGGGCAAAACCGACATCGCGCAGGCTCGGGGCGACTTTTGGAAGGGGGAGTGCAGGTGGTTGCGCCATGACGATTCCGTCTCTTCATGAGAGGAGGCGGACATGCAGCCCGCCCAATTCGGATCGAGAGTTAAATGGCGAAGCTTGCGCGAAGGTGGCTCAGAAGCCAGACTGGATGCGCGAGAAGACCAGATTGGTGAAAATCGAGATCTGCGAGCCGACGAAGGGTGCTGTGACCCCGACCGTGATCAGCACCGCGACGATCTTCGGCACGAAGGTCAGTGTCGCTTCCTGCACCTGGGTCAGCGCCTGGATCAAGGCAATGACGAGACCCACCACCATTGCCGCGATGACGGCGGGACCGGCGGCAATCAGGACGGTCCAGATTGCCGCCTGAAACAGATCCAATGCATCAGCTTCATTCATCCGAAGGCAACCTCATATCGCCTTGAAGCGGCCCTGCCGTGGCCGGACCGCCATTGGTTGGTATCACCCCAGTTATGCGCGCAGCGGCGCCGTGGGTATCAGGTATCGCTGGTGTCGGTCGACGTGGTCGGCGCCTTGTCGGCTATAGTGATTCCCGCCTGCACGAGTATATTCCCGCCAGCCGTGGTTGTCGCAATGATTCCGTCGGAATAAACCTTGACGGATTCGATGGTGCCCTTGACCTTACCGTCGGCGCTTTCCATGTATTTGCCGACGTAGCTGCTGGCTTGAGTAAGGCTCGAGCTTGCCAGAAGTGTGTCCAACTTGGTGTTGGTCTGGATCGTCTGTTCGACCTGCGAGAAGCTTGCCAGCTGCGACATCTGCTCGCTGGCATCCATCGGATCGGTCGGATCCTGGTTCTTCATCTGCGCGATGAGCAGCTGAAGGAAATTGTCGTAGTTCAGCGTCGCCTTCGTCTGGGCCGTACTCGTCGTGCTTGTCGTGCTCGACGTGCTCACGTTCGATGTTGCATCTACCGCCATGGTGCGATCTCCCTACGAATCTGCTCGACCATCGTCGGCGGCATTTCGTGGTTGTTGAGGATATTGTCTTCGATCGCGTAGAGGCCGCGGATCGCCTTGAGCGCGTCAAAGGCGCGGCCCGTCGAGACGAGCGCATCGATGCGCTTCAACTCAGCGAGGATCTCCTCGTTTTTGAAGCAGGAGAGCAGCATGGTGATCGACTTGCGGAACAACGCCGTCGAGTGGTCCTTGCCCTCGGGGTTAATGAGGATCATCTGCGCGATGAAATAGAGCTGACGCAGCGGTGTCGTGGCGCCCTCCGGCTGGAGGACGTGGTTTTCGAGAAGGAACGTCACATCATTCAGGAATTCCAGCGCGACCTTGCGGTCGACGCGCAGGACGGCGCCGTTGATGAAGATTCTTTCTCCGGCTTTCAGAGAAATGCGAAGTGTACTTTTCATTTAAGTCCATCCCTGATGATGGTGGTAACGTCGATGATGCCCTGGTAGTTATTAGACTGACGTTTTCTGATCCTGTCGCATTCCTTCAATATCCAGATCGCGATCGAGATGAGGTTGGCCCTGAGCCCGATCTCCAGCTGGTTGTCGGGATGTTTGAGATCCTCGATGAAGCTGATCCAGACCCGGCGCGTATAAAACAGGGCTTCAATGGCTTCCCGGCCGTATTTTTCCTTTTCGCGCGCCAACGACAGCAGATCTATGGACCGGTCAAGAACCTGCCATTCCCGCTCTTTTGCGTCGGCCACCGAGTCCTGCATGACTTCGGCATATGAGAACTGATACATTCATGCATCCTTCTTTATTGCGCGCCTTTGCTCATCAAAGGTAGTTTACAAGACTCAACTGCTGGATCTTCGAGACGATCGTGTAAGCCGTTTCAAGTTGCGTTTCCAAAGTCTTGACGAGGGTCGAGGCTTCGTAAGGATCGACGCCCTGGAGATCGACGAGCTTGTTCTTGATGATGTTCGATTGAGCGTCGAGAGCGTCGTTGGACTTCTTGACACGCTCCTGCGAAAGGCCGAGCTGGCTTGCCTGGGTAACCAGGCCGCTGGTCGCCTTCGCCGTATAGCTGATCGCCTGCTTGGACACCGTGCTCATCGCATCGGTGCTCAGGGTCTGACCCAACAGTGCCGAGGTCATCACTGAGGCGAGCGCGAAGTAACGCATGCCCTCGGAATTGGCATTGGTCGAGGATTCGATCACTTCGGAGTTGCTGATGCGGCTCGTCATGTTCTGGTTCGATGCCTGCGACCAACCAGTCGTCGGATCGGTCCAGGCTGCCTGGCTGAACATCGGCTCCACTGTCGTGGTGATGAAGGTGCTCATTTCGGCGCCGGTCAGATCCTTGACTGCCTTCGGCGGGACAAGAGCGGCGGCGTAGGCATTCAACTGCGTGACGATGGCGGCACTCGTCGCGGCCGTCTTGTCTGTCAGCGGCTGCACATCGCTATTGATGCCCGAGAAGAGATATTCGCCGTTTACCATGGTGTTGGCCGTATCCATCATCGTGGACAGGGCGCTGGTCGCCGATTGGATGGCGACGGTGATGCTGCCGGGATCGTGGCTGCCCTGGAGCGCCGTCAGCTTCGAAACGAGGCCGTCGCCGACGTCCTTCATCTTGGAAAGGCCGAGCTGCGAGGATTCCATGCGCGCGGTGACAAGCGAGTTGCTTGATTTGATCGACGCTATCCTGTCGACCTCGCGGCTGAAGTCCACGCTCCTGGCGGCGTTGCCGCCGAGCGACACACCGATATCGGCATAGACTCCCGTCGTCGCTTCCATCGTCGCCTTCGTCATCTGGTTCTGCGCCTGACGGATCGTCAACCGCATCGCATTCTGAATGGCCGAACTTGAAATAAATGAGCTCTTCATGGCTTAACTCGCAATATCCAGCAATGACTTCAACATTTCGTCAACGGCGTTGAGGATCTTGGTCGCCGCCTTGTAGGACTGCTCTATGTCGAGGAGCAACGTCAGCTCCTCGTCGAGGTTGACGCCCGTCTCGTTGGAATAGGCTTCGTCGGAGCGTGACAGCGCCGCAGAGGTGTTTTCCGCCGCCGTCGTGGCGTTGCTGCGGTACTGCTCGAGCCAGCCGAGCGAATTCGTGGCGAATTCCATGATGCTGACGTTTGAATCGATGCCGGTCGTGGCGTCGAACCCGACCGGCGTCCCCGCCGCTGGATCGAAATCGATGTCGGAGCCCAACGCGGTATAGAGACGATCGAGTTCAGTCGTATAACCGCTGGCGCCTGACGTGTTGAGGACGAGGCCGGTGGCGTTGACGCCACCATCGCGCAGGCGCATCGGATCGCCGCCCTGCGAGGTGATGACGCGGTTGCTGACCGTGATGGTCGCCGCCATGCCGGCAACCGCGGTGGCGCCGGTATCGACCGCGCCGCCGCTCCAGGTGAAGAGGCCTGGCACATAGGCCGGACCGGCCACCGTGTTCTGCTCCTTGAAGAGCGAGACCAGCCCGCGGGCGACTTCGTCGAGCTGCTTCTGGAAGTTCGGGGCGATTTCGTCGCGCACCTGGAGGAGAGACTGAAGACTTCCCTGCCCCGTCGTCGTCGAGCCGCTGCCGCGTGGAAGTGCCACACCGTCGATATAGACCGAATTGCCGGTGATGGTCGCGGTATAGACATCCTGAGACTTGAACGTCACCTTGCGCGGTATCGTCTCGAAGAGGATCGTCCCGTCAGACGTGCTCAGCACCATGTCGTTATTGTCGCGCGTCGTTGCGTTGACGCCGACGATCTGCGAAATCTGCTTGAGAGCCTTCTCACGCTCGTCGAGGGCGCCGGATGCATCGGCACCCGAGGCCGTGGCGGTCTTCACCGCATTGTTGGCCTTCTCGAAGTCGCTAAGAAGCGTATTCAGCTTATCGACGTCGGTGGCGATCTGCTTGTCGGCAGCGGCGCGAACGTTCTGAACGGATTGCGAGGCATTGTTCAGCGAGTTGGCGACGTCCTGCGCGGCGGTGATGGCGCCCTGGGCGGCGACGGTGCTGCCCGGCGTTGTGCGGAAGGCCTGAAGCTTCTGCTGGAAAACACCGAGATAGGTGGATGGCGACGTTTCGTAGTCGTTGCCACCCACGATCGACTTGAGGTCCTCAAGACCGCCGAGCAATGCCTGCTGGGCACTGTCCTGAGAGGATGTCTTCAGATATTGGCGCAGCAGCGCCTCTTCCTGCGCGCGGTCGATCTTGACGACCTGCGCGCCATTCAAGGACGTGGTGAGCATCGCCTGCCGGCGCACGTAATCTTTGTTGCCCGCATTCGAGATATTGTTCGACACGACACTGCTCTGAGTGCCCGTATTGTTGAATATGTTCTGCGCGGTATTAAGTGCTGACGTGAGCGACATGGCTTACCCGGTACCTTGCTTATCTCTTGAGGTTGACGAGAACGTCCATAATGTCGGATCCCGTCTGGAACACCTTGGAATTGGCGGTATAGCTGCGCTGCGATTCGATCATCTCGGTCAGCTCGCCGGCGAGGTCGACGTTCGAGCCTTCGAGAGCGCCTGATTTGATCGTGCCGAGACCGTTGGTCTGCGGGAAGCCGGTGACGGTGACGCCCGACTGGCCGTTGGCGCTGTAGACGTTGCCGCTCATCAGCGTCAGCTTGTCGGGGCTTGCGACATTGGCCAGCGGAATGCGATAAAGCGGCTTGGTGCTGCCGTCTTCGTATTTCGCGTAGACGATGCCGTCGCCGTCAACCGTCACGTCCTTGACCGGGGTCGCTGCCTGGCCGTTCGGCGTACCGGTGCCGGAGAAGTCGGCACCGAGCTGTGTGAAGGCCGAGAAATCCATGGCAATCGTCTGGCCAGTCACTGGATCGACAATGTTAACGGCGCCGGTCGAGGTCATCTTGCCATCGCGGTCGAAGGTCAGCGCTCCGGTGCCGACAGCGGCGGTGGAGTAAGGGAAGGAGGTCGCGCCGCCGACCGCAGCATCGGCGTTGCGGAACATCGCCACTTCCCAGGTGGCAGCGGTAGCCGGAGGTGCCGGCGGCGGCGCTGCCGCGACTGAGGATTTCGTGAAGTAGAAGTCGTACATCACCTTGTTGCCGAGACGGTCATAGGCGACCATCGAGACCTTCTTGGTATCGGTCGTCGTCGTGGCGAGGTTTGCACTTGGAGCCGTCGCGGGAGCGACCGGAGCGATCTTGGCGTTGGAATCGAGGTTGCCCTTGAAGATACCGGATGTCGAGGCAATGGCGGTCAGACCATCCTGGTTGACATTGACGGGAACGAGACCATCGAAGCCGTTGACGACGACGGCTGGAGCGCCGGAATCGTAGGAATAGCCCATCAGCATGAAGCCGGCGGCGTTGACGAGGTTGCCCTCGTCATCCTTGGTAAAGTCGCCGGCGCGGGTCAGCACCGGCGTGCCGTCAGGACCCTGGACGATGAAGAAGCCGTCGCCTGAGATTGCAAGGTCGGTGCTCGACGTTGTGTAGGAGATATCACCCTGGTCGGAGACGGCCTGACGAACGGAGGTCTGAACGCCGCCGGAATTGTAATTGCCGCCCGAGGAGGGCAGAACCAGCGACGAGAAGCTCGTCGACACAGCCTTGTAACCGGTGGTGTTAACGTTGGCGATGTTGTCGGCGACGGTGCTGAGGCGGTTGGCCTGAGCGTTCATCCCCGATACTGCCGTCTTCATGCTGCCGAAAATGCTCATCTGAAAACCTCGTTTTACCTGTTATGCACGAGAGTATTTGTCGGGCCTTGCGTGAAGCTGTCTGTCATGCGAGCGGCGAGGCCGGATATCGAAGTTCAGCCGGGCGCCGCCCGGCCGAGAAATCAGGCCCAATCGATGCAGTAACCAAGGAAGCGCTTGGAATCGACCGGATCGACGCCGAGCTTCTTGCGCAACTTCTTGCGCAGCTTCGAGATGTGGCTTTCGACGACGTTCTCCTCGACCTCTTCATCGAAGATGCCGTAGATGGCGTTGAAGATCTGGGTCTTGGTGACCCGGCGGCCGCGATTGGCGATCAAATATTCGAGGATGCGGCGCTCGCGCCGGGGAAGTGCGAAGACCTCGCCGTTGATCTCGGGGTCACGACCATCCGAGAAGACGCGGATCCCGCCGATCTCGGTGTAATTGGTGATCGCCTTCAGCCGGCGGCGGATCGCAGCCGCCCTTGCGAGGATCTCGCGGGGATGCACCGGTTTGCGCACCACGTCGTCGACACCGCAATCGAAAAGCGCAAGAGTGTTTTCGAGCGAGTGCTGGTCGCTGACCGCAATCACCGGCGCCATCGACCGATCCCGGATCGCCCGGGGCAGTTCGAAGTTGCGCTGGCCCTGGCCGATCAGAAAGGCCTCGACTGCAGCTATATCGGAATCGGCAGCGGTCTGTACCCACTCGCCAAATTCCGCTGGATCAAAGCCGGTGGAGGGAATGCCCTCACGACCGAACAGAGATGTGTATCCATCCTTCACGAGCTCACGCTCATCAACCACTACGATCATTCGTCCGCCTCCGAATCAGTGTGGCACTTCGATGATCTATGGGTACGAATCGCACGAATCGGCGACAACTCGTTAAAGTTAATGGCAGAAACTAATAATTGATTAAGATCTTGATAGCGATTTGATCTATATCTAGTGGGTATGTCGGATTATACACACCAAAATTTCGTGGAAAAGTTAACGGTCGATTAAATATGGCTTGCGCGGGGGATTCACGCCGGATTCCTGCCACATTGTGACACAGTTTGGTCACAATACGCCACTTCCATCTTTGGTTGAATCAATTTCGACAAAAGTTACTCGCATTGGGAGTCCACTTGCCGTAACCCGTGGCGACGAGATTGGAGATGACGCGGCAGACATATTGCTTCTGCGCCGGATCGTTGTTGGGTCCGGCATGGTATCTGGCTACCGCCATCGTCCATGTCTCATGACGGTCATGCAGGTTGCGGAGGAATTTTGCCGCATACTCGACGTTGCGATGCGGGTCGAACATCTCCTCGGCGGAGCGGAAATTCTCGCCGTGAAAGTAATGGTTGATCTGCATACAGCCGATGTCGATGAGCTTCGCGCCGCTGTTGCGGGCGACATCGAACAGCCGCATCGCGTCCTGCTCCGAGGGCGGAAAGATCGCTTTGCCTTCGACGTTCATGGCATAGGGATAGAGCGAGCCTTTGCGGCCGGTCTCCGTTAGACCGACCGAATAGAGGATGCCTTCCGGGATGCCGTATTTGGCCGCTGCCGACTGGATCTCGCGTTCGCAGGCGCCGGTGGAGGCGATCGCCTCAGAGGTAAACGCCGCCAGCGCCGCTGCTGCCGCCAGAACGAGCGTCTTCAATACCGGTATCACCTGCGCCATTGAAGCCTCCGTCCGTCCGCTGTGCCGTCTGATTTTGGCGATCGCGCGCCTCGCCGCCCTGCCCCTGCTGAGGGAGCGACTGCTGCTGGGAGGCCTGGCCCTGGTTGCCAGCGTCGGGACGCTCGACCGGCGCCATGCTGATGGTGACGTTTTCGACGGCGTAACCCTGGCTGCGCAGAGCTTCGAGAATCTTGCCGTGATCTTCCTTCATTTGACGATAGGCCGCCCCGGTTTCGACCTTGAGATCGACGTTGAGGGCGTCGCCGGACAGGCGCATGGTCGCCGTTACCAGGCCGAGATCGAGCGGGTTCATCTGGATCTTCAACGTATTGACCACCTTGCCGGTGCTCGTCCATTCCGCCGCGTTGGAGAGCGCCGAGCTCGGCTCCATGGCGCGCGCCCATTCGGAATCGCCGGAGAGAGCGGCAGTGACAGCGGCGGAATTCGAATTCTGCATCAAGCCGATATAGCGGCGCGATTCGAGCACCGAAACGTTTTCGACATCGGCCTTCTTCGAACCATCTTTCGGCCCGGCCTGATCCGTGCCGATATGAACATCCATCGACACGCCGCGGCCATCGGCGCGGCTGATCCTGAATGTCTTGCCATCGGCGGCTTCGGCAGTCTCCGATCCGGGGGCCTTGATATCATCCGCCTTGCCGCTCTCGACGTTGCCGCTGACGGCGGCAAGAGCGTCCGACGCATGGCCGCCCGCCTTGGCTTCGATACCGTCGAGTTTCTTGTCGCCCGCTCCAGCCTCGTCGACCTTGGCGGAGACGTCATGCGCTGTAGTCGCCGGCAAAGTCACGGTCCCGTCGGCAGGCTCCTGCTTCAGCAGACCCAGAACATCGGAAATGCCGCCGTCATCATGGTCGCTGACCTTGTCAGTATCGGTTTCCAGCACGTCGGCCTTGGTGTGTTTGCCACCCTTGGCCGCCGGAGCGACCTCGTCTGCGGGACTGTCCTTCGGATCGGGCTTGCCGAAGGCGAGCTCGGCCGGCATTTTAACCTCAGACTTTATGGGCTTAGCCACGGCCTTTTCAACACTGGCAATCGTTTCCGGCTGCACCTCCGCCTGTGCCTTCAGCGCGGCATCGCTCAGGTCGATCAACGGCTTTGCGCTGTTGCGGCTACGGATCGTCCGCGCCGCTTTCTCGGCACTGGCATCGGCAACCACGCCCTGATCCGGCTGCGCATCATTGGCCTCGTCTGTGACGGTACCGCCGCTTGCCTTGGCAAGCACATCGGAGAAGCCGTCCTTTTGGCCGGCTGCATCACCTTTTCCGGCCGGCCGCGCGGATTTCGCAACCGCAGCCGTCTCCGTACCGGAGGCTCCGCCCGAGACGCTTATATCCATCATTGTTCGTTGCCTTCCTGCGCCAGAAGACCGTCGATCTCGTCGAGCTTGGATCGATTGGTCGTCACAAATGCGTTGAATGAGGGGTCGGTATCCTGGCTTTGGCCAGTCGATGCCACACCTCCCGGAACAGGCTCGGGAAGCGCGCCTGGCGCTCCCGGTTGCGTGGCTATCGCCGCAGCCTTTTCAGAAGTGATTTCTTGATGATCAGTGTTAGGATTGGAGGCTTGCGTCAAGCTTGCCGGGTCGGGAGCGCGCAGGATCTGCTCGGCAACGGATCGCGCCGCTTCCTGCAGCGCCTGATCCCGCGGCGAAAGCGCGTTGCCGTCGATACCGCTGACATTCTTCGCTGCCTGATCGATATCCTCCGTGGGCAGGCCGGCCATGCCGCCATAGAAATCCGCCAGCGGACCGAAAGCATTGTCGGTGCCGCCGCCCAGCGACTGCACACGTCCGACTGCCATGCGCGCCAGCTCCGGCTTGCCTGATATCGCCGCGGCGCGGGCGATGCGCAGATAAACCTCGCGTTGGCGCGGTGCGTCCATGAAGGACAGGATGTCGATGACATCCTGCGGTTTCACGTCGTGATCGTGGCCGACGACGAGGGTGACGAAAAGATCGGCGAACTGGCTGGCATAGGGCGAATGCAAGAAGCGTCTGACATAGCGCTGCGAATAGGCCATTCCCCTGTCGAGCATCCCCTTGTCGACGCAAATGGCGACTGACCGGCGCAACGCCGCCTCCTCGACGATCGTACCCGGGGCGGCAAGACGCGCCTGGTCGTAGAGATCCAGCGCGTCTGTCGGTTTCGTCGCGATCAGCACGTTGCCGCCGATCAGCGCAAGGTAGGGGCCGATCTTCTTGTCGCGATATTCCTTGGCCGTCTCCTCCAGCGTCTTGGCGACGAGGAGCCCCTTGCCGCTCAGATATTTGCGCAGCACATCGGTGACGCGGTTGTCGAAATAGCCGTTGACGTCGTGGGCGATCAGATATTCGAGCGTCTGGGGATTGCCGCCGCTCATCGTGTAGATCAGCGCCGCGTCGACGTTGCGGTCGTCGTCGAAGATCGAAGGATTGACGGTGCGCAGCCGCTCGTCGATCGTGCCCAGCATGAAGCGCTGCATCTCGCCGGCCGAATGATCGCCGGTGACGACGGAATCCTGCACGAATTGCAGCGAGCGCAGCATCTTGTAGGGTGCGAGATCGTCCGGGTCCTGCGCATTGGCTGCGGCCGGCGAAAGCATCGCCAGGCCGAGGGCCACAAATCCGACGTAACGATGCTGCCGACGCGCCATTCGACTATCCTTGATCCGCCTGCACCAGAATCTCGATCCGGCGGTTGGTCGCGTTGAACGGGTCAGACGGCAGCTTCAGTCGACGGTCGGCAAAGCCGGAGACCTGGGAGATGCGTTTCTCATCAAGCCCGCCGCGCACAAGCATGTAGTAGGCGCTCTGAGCGCGGTCCATCGAAAGCCGCCAGTTCTCGTTCTGCGTGCCCTTATACTGGCGACCGTCCGTGTGGCCGCGGATGGCAACCGCACCACCCCTCTCCTTCAGGATCGCGCCGATCTTTTCCATGGCGAGCACCATCTCCTGGCGCGGAACCGCAGAACCGATATTGAACATCGAATCGTCGGTCTGGTCGGAGATGCTGACCAGCAATCCGCCTTCGGACGCCGTCACGGTCAGGCCTTCGGCGAGCTTGCCGGCCACGCCGCCGATCTGCTGGGCGATCTGCGCCTGCAGCTGCTCGGCTTCCTTCTGCTGCTTCTGCTCGGCCTCGGCGGTACTCTTGTCCACATCCTTCTGATGATCGGCGTCCTTCTGAGCTTCGGCCTTCTTGTCTTCGGGCGACTTGCCACCCGACGTCTTGCCGTCCTTGGCCTCGACCGCGCCCTTGGTTTCCTTGGTTTCTTTGGTCTCCTGGGCGACCTTCTGATCGGTGGTCAGCGGTATCGGCTTGGCGTCCTCAAGCTTGGCGATCTCGGTCGTCTCGCTCTCGACCGCCTGCTCGTCGCTCTTCCCAGGCGGTAACGGCTTGCCGGCCATCGTGACCTCGACCTGCTTCGTCCAGAAATCCGGATCGAAGGGATCACGATAGGCCTCGCCGCCATCGGCGCCGGTGGCCGGCCCGGAATCGGCGGCACCGCCATCGCCCTTGGCGCTGACATTGGCCTGCTGGCCGACCTCCTGCGCGATTTCGGCAAGAACC
Organism: Rhizobium sophorae; assembly: GCF_013087515.1. Classification (GTDB taxonomy): domain Bacteria; phylum Pseudomonadota; class Alphaproteobacteria; order Rhizobiales; family Rhizobiaceae; genus Rhizobium; species Rhizobium sophorae. Next base: position 130,368 of record NZ_JABFCN010000034.1, read on the forward strand.
GAATATGGGTTTTCGAAGAAATCGGCCTCGGAATAATTGGTTTGGTCGCCGGAGGTCGATGTCTGATCGTCACCATCCGCCGCGGCCTTGCCGTCGTTCGGATCTTCTTCCTTCTGTTTCGACTTCTCCTGCTTCTCCTCGCCCTCGGCGTTGTCGACGGGCTTCTTCAGGCCCTTCTGGGTCGGCTTTTCGTCGGAGAGTTTGATCGGATTGAAATAGGTCGCGACCGAGGCCTTGGTCTCCTCGTTGGCGGCATTGACCAGCCACATCACCAGGAAGAACGCCATCATCGCCGTCATGAAGTCGGCATAGGCAATTTTCCACGCACCGCCATGGGCGCCATCGTGATCACCGCCGCCATGTCTCTTGACGATGATGATCTCGTTCTTGCCGTGGTGGTGGTTTTCGCCTTCGCTCATTCCAGAACTTTCTTCAAGCTGGCCGCCCAGGCGGACATACGGGTGACGATGACGGAATCACCGATTTCGACTGCAAGATCGATATCGTCGGTCTCAAAGTGGCGAACCGCGGCTGCATGTTCGCCGAGCTCGGCCTTCAATATGTCGAAAAGCCGGGTCGGGCCCCTGACGACGATCGCTCCTGCCGCGCCTTCGAGGATCGCATCACGCAGCAGGGCGGCGAGGCTTTCGGCAGCCTTGGCCGCGAGCGCGCCCGTCATCACAGGCGCGATCGCCTCAGCGGCGCCGGCGCTGACCAGCTGAGCGACCTCTTCGGCGATATCGCGGATGCGGGACGCAATGACCGCCGCCGCCTCGACCTCGTAGCGAAGCTTCAGTTCCTCGAGTTCCCGCGCATGGACCTCCGCCAGCGTCCGCGCCTCGCGTTCGTATCTCTCGGTCAATTCCACAGTCGCTGCGGCATGACCTTCCGCATAGGCTTCGCGGCGCTCCGCCTCGATGTCGATCGCCGGTTCGTTCGGCATTTCGGGGAAATCGTCGCCGCCGAAGTCATTCATGTCGAGGATCGGCGCTGACGATTCCGGTTCACCGAAATCCTTCAAATACCGGGAAAGCGTAATGCTCATAAAAAACCATCCAGCATTCGGGAGGCATGCGGCATACCCGCCCCCGCTTAAAGTGACCCTGCGCGCCGGCATCCCCTTCGGAACGGGCAAGGGGCTGACCTTGCGCCGGCACGGATTCGGACGATGCCTTCGTGCCGGAAACTAGGCAGTCAAACTTGCGCGAGGATGAATGGCGCCGGCCAACCGTGGTCGCGCCCACCCCTATTCCAGCAGGATCAGAATTTTGCTTGCGGCCGTGTTGAGGATCGAGATCGCTTCGACCGCCATCTGCTTCTGGGTTTCGATCGCCTTCTGCCGGATCGAAGCCTCGTCCATGTCGGTATCGACGAGCGCGCCGACACTCTTGTCGATCGAATCGGACAGATCGGCGGTGTAGTCTATCTGATCGTCGATACGCGCCTTCATCACGCCGATAGAAGCGGCCGTCGTCGTCAGCGAGGAAAGCAGCGCATCGGTCACATCAAGCATGTCGACGAGTTGCGCATCGGTCGTGTTCGTGCCGATCGCAATTTCCGTACCTGTCGCCGGCGTGGTCGAGTTGGCGTTCAAAAGGTAGTAGTTGCGCGACGTCGCGCCGCTGTTGTTGATCGCGTTGGCATCGACCGACTTGGTCAACAGGCCGCCATTCGCATTGTTCTTGTCAATGAGAATGGTCTGCGACGATGGGAAATCGATGGTCCGGGCCTGATATTCGCCGGTCGGAGCGCGCACGAAGCTCGAGATGACCGACCATGTCGGCGGCGCAGCCGCGTCGCCGTTCAGCAGCCAGTTCTCCCCCGCAAACGACGTCGATTCGACGATCGTCTGCAGCTGCTCCTTGTATTCGCTGATCTCGGCGTTGATCTTGTTCTTATCGGCGCCGGGCTCTCTTGCCGAAACCAGCTTGGCACGAATCTGGCTTAGGAGGTCGATCGACGAGGTCATCGCCGTGTAGGTCGCATCGACCTTGGCCGCGCCAAGACCGAGCGCATCTCCGATCGTACCGAGATTGGTGCTGTCCGAGCGCATGACGGTCGCGACCGACCAGTACGACGCATCGTCGGCGGCCGTCTCGATACGATATCCCGAGGACACTTGCTGTTGGGTCTGGCTGGCTTCTTTGTTGATGCTGCGCAGCACCGCAAGCGCATTCACCGCGGACGCGCTGGTAATCTTAACGGTCATCGACAGGGTCTCGGAATAAGGTGAAAGGGCAGGCCGGATTCCCGGCGGCGACTGAGGTGGCATCATGCCTCCGGCAGGGTTTCCGCCGGTGTATCGCAAAAGCAAATCAACTCGAGGCGAAGGTAACTCGATATCAACCTGTTGGGCAAGAGCGCAACACTGAGCGTGGCGCATCGACCGTCATATCGATCAAGCTATTGATATAAAAGAAAGAACCGCACCGTTTTGGGCGCGGTCCAGGAGGCATTTCATTTGCTGCCAGACGATGGCGCAAGATTCGGTCCAGTTTCAGCTCCGACTTAGCTGCGGAACAGCGTGAGGATGTTCTGAGCGCTGGAGTTGGCAATCGACAGCGATTGGATGGCCAGCTGCTGCTGCGTTTGCAACGCCGTCAGCTTGCTCGATTCCTCTTCCATGTCGGCATCGATCAGACGTCCGACACCGGAGTCGATCGAATCACTGAGAGAAGCGACGAAATTTTCCTGCAGGTCGATGCGGGTGGAAATCGAGCCGAGTTGCGAGGCAGCCTTGGTCATTGCTTCCAGGCCCGCCTCGATCGCCGTCAGCGCCATGGAGATCTCGGTCGAGCCGAAGCTGGTGATGTCCATCGTGTAGATCGAACCGATCGTACCGCTTGATGTGCCGATGATGCCGGAGGTCGTCTCGATCGCACCAACCGAGGTCATGCCGAAGAGAACGTTGCCCATGGAGCCTGAGCTCAGGACGTAGTCCGTCGTCTTGACCGAAACATTGCCGTTGCCGTCGCGGACGAAGGTCGAAACGACGCTCTTCGTCGAATTGCCGGCCACCCAGTTCTCGCCGGAGAAGGATGCGGACTGGGCAATGCTCATCAGCTGTGCCTGAAGCTGTTTGATCTCTTCCTGGACCTTGGTCTTGTCGACACCCTTTTCGGTCGCGGCGACGATCTTCGCCTTGATTTCGCTGATGACGTCGATGGCGCTGTCCATGGCGGAGTAAGCGGTGTCGACCTTTGCGGCGCCGAGGCCGAGAGCGTCGGAAACGGCCGAGAGAGCCTTATTGTCCGACCGCATGGTCGTTGCGATCGACCAGTAGGCGGCGTTGTCAGCTGCCTTTTCGACGCGGTAACCCGACGATACCCGGTTCTGCGTATCCTCGAGGCTATCGTTGATTCCGCGAAGTGTCTGAAGAGCGGCCATCGCCGCGACGTTCGTCAAAATGCTGGTCATGAAATGTTTGCCCCTTGTCGGCAGATGGAAAAAAGGGACATTCCGGAAAGCTACCGGGAACGGGGTACCAGCCTCATGCCTGTTAACCGGTTCTTAAACTTGGTTAACCCGCCGTCTCGTTGACCGCAGAAGACAGCATTATGGTTAATCATTGGTTAATAGAAATCAAAAAGCCGCGCTCCATCGAAGCGCGGCTCTATTCCTGTATACCCGCCGGAGACCGGCGGGCCGATATTTCCGAGGGTTATTAGCCGCGGAACAGCGTGAGGATGTTCTGCGAAGAAGAGTTCGCGATGGACAGCGACTGGATCGCCAGCTGCTGCTGGGTCTGCAGGGCGCTGAGCTTGGAGGACTCTTCTTCCATGTTGGCATCAACGAGGCGGCCGACACCGGAGTCGATCGAGTCGCTGAGAGCGTTGACAAAGTTTTCCTGCAGCTCGATACGCTTGGAGATCGAGCCGAGAGCAGCGCCGGCGCTAGTCATGGCCTTCAGAGCCGATTCAACGTTGGTCAAAGCCGACTGGATCTGGCCGAGCGTGAAGGTGGTGATGCTCATCGCGAAGACCGAGCCGACCGCACCATTCGAAGTTCCGAGGATACCCGTGGAGGTTTCAACCGCGCCGGTAGTGGTCATGCCGAACAGGACGTTGCCCATGGAGCCGTTCGAGAGAGCATAGTCGGTCGTCTTGACCGAAACGGCGTTGGAGGCGTCGCGGACGAAGGTGGAAACTACGCTCTTGGTGCCGGTTGCGCCAGCAACCCAGTTTTCACCCGAGAAGGAGGCCGATTGAGCGATGCTCAGGAGCTGCTGCTGCAACTGGCTTATTTCTTCCTGGACCTTGGCCTTGTCGACGCCGTTTTCAGTTGCGGCAACGAGCTTGGCCTTGATGTCACCGACGACGTCGATGGCGCTGTCCATGGCGGAGTAAGCGGTGTCGACCTTGGCGGCACCAAGGCCGAGAGCGTCGGAAACAGCCGAGAGTGCCTTGTTGTCCGAGCGCATGGTCGTTGCGATCGACCAGTAAGCCGCGTTGTCGGAGGCCTTACCGACGCGATAGCCGGATGAAACATGAGACTGGGTTTCCTGGAGACCCTGATTGATGCCACGGAGAGTCTGGAGAGCTGCCATTGCAGCGTTATTGGTGTTGATGCTCGTCATAGTTTGCGTGCCCCTTGTTGGCAGATTTTAAGAAGGGACATTCCGGATTTCGGCCGGCCCACAGCGATCAGCATCATGCCTGTTAACCATTCCTGTTAGGGTTAACTCGCCGTTTCGATGGGCCTAGATGACAGCAAGATGGTTAAGGAAAGCTAAATTCAAATTGGAAATAGCGTAAAAATATCTGATAGTTAGGAGGATTTTGATTAACCTTATATTAAAACATTTCGCGGCCGGGGATGACCCCGGCCGCGAAACTTGGAAGTCTTGGGCCGGTCCTAGCGGAACAGCGAGAGGATGTTCTGCGAAGAGGAATTCGCGATCGACAGCGACTGGATCGCCAGCTGCTGCTGGGTCTGCAGAGCGCTGAGCTTGGAGGACTCCTCTTCCATGTTGGCGTCAACGAGGCGGCCGACACCGGAGTCGATCGAGTCGCTGAGCGCGTTGACGAAGTCGTCCTGGCTGTCGATACGCTTGGAGAGCGAGCCGAGAGCAGCGCCGGCGCTGGTCATGGCCTTCAGAGCCGCTTCAACGTTGGTCAAAGCCGACTGGATCTGGCCGGCGGTGAAGTTGGTGATGCTCATCGCGTAGATCGAACCGGTCGCGCCCGACGAGGTGCCGAGGATACCCGTGGAGGTTTCAACCGCGCCGGCAGTGGTCATGCCGAACAGGACGTTGCCGAGCGAACCGCTCGAGAGAGCATAGTCGGTCGTCTTGATCGAAACGGCGTTGGAGCCGTCACGGACGAAGGAGGAAACGACGCTCTTGGTGCCGGTTGCGCCAGCAACCCAGTTTTCACCGTTGAAGGAAGCCGACTGAGCGATGCTCAGGAGCTGCTGCTGCAGCTGACCGATTTCTTCCTGGACCTTGGCCTTGTCGACGCCGTTTTCAGTTGCGGCAACGAGCTTGGCCTTGATGTCGCTGACGACGTCGATGGCGCTGTCCATTGCAGTGTAAGCGGTGTCGACCTTGGCAGCGCCTACGCCGAGAGCGTCGGAAACAGCCGAGAGTGCCTTGTTGTCCGAACGCATGGTCGTCGCGATCGACCAGTAAGCCGCGTTGTCAGAAGCCTTTTCGACGCGATAGCCCGACGAAACGTGGTTCTGCGTCTGGTTGAGGCCCTGGTTGACGGCACGCAGCGTCTGGAGAGCGGCCATTGCGGAAGAATTAGTGTTAATGCTTGTCATAAGTCTGTCCCCTGGAAAACAAGATACAAAAAGGAGGACATACCGGACTATAGTACCGGCGATGACGGACCAGCTTCATGCTACTCGGCGCCTTTTGTTTGGCCCAAACCCGTCATGTCCAGGGCAATTTCGCAGCCAATGCTTGCCAACTTCTTAAAATGACAGACTCCCTGTAGGCTCCTCGCAGGGCATAGTTAATGCCTTCTCACAAGGCTTAGTTAATGCCTGCTGAAGACAATTTATGGCATCCGAATTCGAGCGGCAAAAGCGAACTTTACCGGCGAAAAGAGCGCTTTCCTGGGGCGGTCAAGGCTTTCCGGACAAAGCAGGCGGTCATCGCGCCACCGGTTTCAAGCAAGCTTCGAATGCCAATATGGCAGATGCCGGGATAGCATCATCGGACTGACCCCGTTTTGGGAGGACGATCCATGGGCTCTTCGGCGACCGACAGCCATGCCAGAACATTTCCTTCACGGAGTTGGGTTTTGAACAGCAAAGTTTCGTTCTCTGCGGCATCCAAGGATTACCAGATGGGCCGCTACACACAGTCCTTGGCGACGCTCAACCAGCTCATGGATATTCAGCAGGACGCCAAGACCTATGCGCTGCTGGCCAAGAACCTCGTGCAGCTCGGCTTCAAGGCCGATGCCGCGAAAGCTTATGGCCTGGCCGGCAACTGCGAAGGACCGAACGCCTACGAATATCAGAAACAGGCTGCCAAGCTGCACTACGAGACCGGCAGCGAGGACGATGCCTTGCTAATTGCCATGCGAAACCTCAGCAAGGCGCAGGAAGACCCGGAACTCGCATTCATCATCACCGCGATCTATCTGAAGCGCCAGCAGCGGGATATCATCCGCCCGTTCAAGACGGTGCTGTCGGAGAGCCAAAATCCCGATCACATGCGTCTGGCAGCCCTGCTTCTCAGCGACGATCTGCACGACGCAACCAACCAGGCCCTGGCGCGCAACCTCTTCAAACGTTTCCCCGGCAATCTCGCATTCCGCTTCCTTCATCTTGTTTTCGCCCGGGAATTCAACGAGTTCGAAGAGGCGAGCAAGCATCAGGCAGTGATCGACGCCACCCTTGCAAAGGGCGATATCGAGATCCTGCGCAAGGACAACCCGTTCTATCATCTGCATTGGTGCGGCAACGAGGATTTCAACCGGTATGCGACGATCGGCACCACGCCCCTCAACCCGGAACGGGTGTCCTTCCGTCGCAGCCAGCCGCACAGCTGGTCGGACAAGATCCGGATCGGCTACATGTCATCGGACTTCTGGGATCGCCACGCGACGATGAAGCTCCTGCAGCGCATCCTAGAACTGCACGACAAGGACCGGTTCGATGTGACGCTCTTCTGCCATACCGAACCGGAGTTCCTGAAGCACAACGATACCAACCGCAGCCGCTGGGGCAGGATCGTCACCGTTCACGGCTTCTCCGACCAGGCGGTGCTGGAAGCGGTGCGCCAGCATAATATCGACATCATGGTCGACCTAAAGGGCCATACGTCAGGCAGCCGCGCGACGGCCTTCAACCTGCCGCTGGCGCCGGTGCATGTCGGCTGGCTCGGTTTTCCCGGCAGCACGGTCAATATCGACCTCGATTATGTCATCGGCGACCATTCGGTATTGCCCGATGTAGCAAAGCCCTTCTATCACGAGAAGTTCTGCCGGCTGCCGGAGAGCTACCAGCCGAACGACCCGATGCATCGCCCGAAGCCCCGCCCCGTCACCCGCGAAAAGCTCGGCTTGCCGGAAGAGGCCTTCATCTTTGCGTCCTTCAACGGCAATCGCAAGATCACGCCGGAGACGATCGACAGCTGGTGCCGCATTCTCAAGCGCGCGCCGAACAGCGTGCTCTGGCTGATGGCAAATACGCCGCGCAACCAAACGAACCTCTTGAAGCAATTCCAGACGGCCGGCATTTCGCCCAAGCGGATCATCTTCTGCCCGCGCGCGCCCTATGAAGAACATATCGACCGTCAGCAGGCGGCCGACCTCGGCATCGATACCTTCCCCGTCAACGGCCATACGACCACCTCGGAGCAGCTCTGGGGCGGCCTGCCGGTCCTGACTGTCAAGGGCACCAACTTCGCCTCACGCGTCAGCGAGAGCCTGCTCAGGGCCATCGACCTACCCGATCTCGTTGCGGCCGACCTGCAGGCCTATGAGGATATGGCTGTCGAGCTGGCTAACAATCCCGGACGGATCGCTGAGTATAAGGCGCATCTCAAGGAGAAGCGTTATATCGCGCCGCTCTTCGATGCCGAACGGTTCTGCGACCATCTGGAGCAGGCCTATGAAATCATGGCCGAGCGCGCCAGGCAGGGTCTTGCACCCGATCACATGGACATTCCGGCGCTGCCGCCGCGCACGGCGCCGTTCGCGGCCGAGTGAGGCTTTTCGACCGCTACAGCGCGCGTCTTTCAGGCGCGTGAAGGACGCCGTAGCACTTTGAATTGCTGCATAATGAAAGAACCCGCCAGAGCAGTCCGGCGGGTTCTTTCATTGGCGAATATCCAAGCGGCGGCAGCCGGTCAGCTGAACGAGCGCACCAGGCTGCCGACGAGCAGGTTCCAGCCGTCGATCAGCACAAAGAAGAGAATCTTGAATGGCAGCGAGATCGAGGTCGGCGGCAGCATCATCATGCCCATCGCCATGGTGATGGTCGCGACGATGAGGTCGATGACGAGGAACGGCAGCACGACGAGGAAGCCGATTTCGAAGCCGCGGCGGATCTCGGAAATCATGAAGGCCGGGATCAGCACGCGGTAGTCGATCGGTTCGGTCGTCTGGATGTTTTGTCCGCGCTCGCGCGCCAGATCGACGAAGAGCGCCAGATCCTTGTCGCGGGTATTGGCCGCCATGAAGGTGCGGAAGGGTTCAGCAATGCGCTGGACGGACTCGGTCTCGTTGATCTGATTGGCAAGCAGTGGCTGCACGCCGTTCTGCCAGGCCTGATCGAAGGTCGGCGACATGACGTAGAAGGTCATGAACAGCGACAGCGACAGCAGGATCATGTTGGAGGGCGTCGAGGAGAGGCCCATCCCTGAGCGGAGGATCGAAAAAGCGATGATGAAGCGCGGAAAGCTCGTCACCATGATCAGGATGCCCGGCGCGACCGAAAGAATGGTCAGCAGGCCGAATGTGCGGATGATCCAGGCGGCGACGGAGCCATCGACCGGTATATTCAACAAGTCAGTCGGCAGCTGCTGTGCCACCGCCAGTTCCGGTACCGCCATCATGGCGGCAAGGAAAACTATGAGACGAATCATTCGATGACAAATGTCCTGAACATGACCTTCGATACCCGCCCTTGCGAGCGAAGGTCAACACGTTCCTGTATGTCATCCTTGAGATATTGAAAGCCCCGCGGCCCCTCGATCTGCTGGAGGGAAACAGTCCTGATATAGGCGAGGATATCCTGGTGAATATCCTCGGAAACCTTGACATCCGGCGGCCCATTGAACAGCAGCGCGACTTCGAGTCGCACCCAATTTTCGGAGGGGTAGGCGAGGTTCGAGGTGATCGGCTCGAGCTGGACGACGTTGTTGGCCTCGGTCGAGATGCGCGCCAGGCCTTCCTCGGCCTTCTTCTTCGCCTCCGCATCCTTGGCCTGCTCGACCTCCTTGGCGCCCTTGATGTTGGGCGCGACGATCGTGCCGACCGCCCAGCCGCCGCCGGCGCCGAGCAGGGTCAGGACGGCGATGCCGATGATCGTCATCAGCGAGCCGGATTTCTTCTGCGATTGACCTGCGCTTGCGTCTGGCTCTGCCATCGTCGTTCAGCCTCAAAGCGGCGAGAAAAGATCGACGGCCTGCTGGCCGCGCGGAGGCTGCTGCACTTCCATCAGGCGGCCGCGGCCGCCGTACGAGATGCGGGCTTCGGCGATCTTGTCGTAGGAGATCTGGTTGTCGGCATTGACGTCCTGCGGACGAACGATACCGGCGACATTCAGGATGCGCAGCTCCTGGTTCAGGCGAACTTCCTGCGAGCCTGATATGACGAGGTTGCCGTTTTCGAGAATGCCGGTGACGACGGCGGCGACCAGAAGGGTGAGCTTATCGGTGCGCTCGATCTTGCCCTTGCCGTCGGTGCTGGTGTCGGAGCCATAAGTCAGGTCGGTCTTCGACTCCGGCGTCCAGCCGAAGATCTGAGCGTTGACATCCCAGTTCATGCCGCTCGAATTGGTGCGGCTGCGGTTGGTCTCGTTGTCGAAGGAGGCCTTGTCGTTGATCTGGATGTCGACGGTCAAGATGTCGCCGACGTTGAGCGCGCGCGCATCCTTGAAGAGGGCGGCCTGTGAATCGCTCCACAGCGAATAGCCCTGCGCCACGGCGCGCGGCTGCTTTGGATAAAGCGCCATCTGCGGCGTCTGGCCGTAGGCGAGGCCGCTGCCGATCGGGCTCATGGCAGGCGCACGGCCGATCTCGCTGACCGCCGTCGGAGACTGGCAACCTGCAAGGAGTGCGAGGGCGGCGATCGCGGCCGGGAAACGCATATTCATGAAGGATCCTTCGACGTATTGGGATCGGACGCACTGGCGATGACGCTGGCGATGACCGCAGCCTTCTCAGGGTCCATCTCGTTGAGGATGAGGCTCGACTGACGTGGGCCGAGCCGCATGATCACGGCGGAGGCCACCTCGATCTTCATGTCCTGCAACTGAAGTGCGGCCGCATCCGGCTTCATCTTCCTGTAGATTTCGGTGAGGCCGGCTTCGGCCTGCTTCAGGAAATCGTCGCGGCGCTTCAGCCAGTCCTGGTATTCGGCCTTGCGCTTGTCCATTTCCGCGATGCGGGCGTCGATATCGGCGCGAAGCTTTTCCAATTCCTGCTTCTGCAGGAGGTAACGCTGGTCGCGGGCGGGCTCGGCGATGTTGGTGCAGAACTGCTTGATCTCATCCTGGGAGGTGATGTCGCCTGCCGACGCATGTTCCTGCGCGAAGGCGCTGGGGATCGACAGAAGGACGAGGCCCGCGGCCGGCAACGCCAGCCGGCGCAGCAATTGCAGAACCGTCATGTCAGGGTTGATGATCTTTATCATTGCAGCACAAGCTCCGCCTGCAGAGCGCCTGCCGACTTGATGCCCTGGAGAATGGCGATGATGCCATCCGGTTTCACACCGATATTGTTGAGGCCGGCGACAAGGGTCCTGAGATCTGGACCATCGATGATGGCGACGCGCCCGCCGGTCTGCTCGGCGGCGATATCGGTCTGCGGCTGGACGGCTGTCCGGCCGCGTGAGAAGGGTTCGGGCTGGATGATCTGCGGCGTCTCGGTGACCTGGACAGTCAAGGTGCCGTAGCTGACGGCGACCGGCGAAACGCGGACGTCGGAGCCGATAACGATCGTTCCGGTGCGCTCGTTGATGACCACCTTGGCCGGCGTGTCGGTTTCGACGATGAGGTTTTCGACGTCGGCCATCAGCCGGGTGAGATCGGCCGCGCGCGGCTTCTGGATCACGACTTCCTGCGAATCCTTGGCTTCGGCGACCGGGCCGCCGAAGCGCGCCGAGGCGTAACCGTTGACGATGTCGGCGATACGGATCGCCGTCGAGAAGTCTGGGTTACGCAGCTGCAGGACGAGATTGACCGAGTCCTTGAAGCGGGACGGCAGTTCACGTTCGATGATCGCGCCGCCCGGCACGCGGCCTGCGGTGGTGACGCCTTCGGTCACGGTCGCCGCCTGGCCCTGCGCCTGGAAACCGGAGACGATGACGGCGCCCTGCGCGACGGCGTAGATCTGACCGTCGGCGCCGGAGAGCGAGGTCATGACGAGCGTGCCGCCGCGCAGCGACGTCGCGTCGCCGAGCGAGCTCACCGTCACGTCGATACGACTGCCGGGACTTGCGAAGGGCGGCAGGTTGGCGGTGACCATCACGGCCGCGGTATTCTTGGCGTTGGACTGACCGCCCTGCGTCGAGATGCCGAGATTCTGCAGCATCGCCCGCATCGACTGCTCGGTGAAGGGCGAGGCACGGAAGCCGTCGCCGGTTCCCTGCAGGCCGACAATGAGGCCATAACCGATCAACTGGTTATCGCGCCCGGCCTGAAGGGAGGCGATATCCTTGATGCGGGAGGTCAGCGCCCAGGCGGGCGCGACATCAGCCAAACTCATGGCGAGAACCGCGACAAGGGTGAGGAAACGGAAGAACAATCTCATTTTGCCCTCACATGGACCGTGCCGTCCGCAAGCACCGTGCCGCTGACGATAACGCCGGAGTCCATATTGCGCGCGCGAACGACTTGCCCGATCGTGCCGTCTTCGAGCGGCGTGCCGGCGGCGGAGATCGTCATCGCGCCGAGCGATAAGACCAGACGGATCGAAGAGCCGCGCGTCACCGTATAGGCTTCGCGCAGGCCCGAAACCGAAATCGTGCGGCCCGGCAACAGCGTGCGCTTGGAGACCATGCCTTCGACCTGGGAAATGGATTTGGCATAATCGCCGGCGAGGTTGGGATTGGTGACCTCGACCTCCTGAAGCTGGCTCGACGACAATGTGTCGCCGGGATAGATGATCGTCGTCGGGACGACGGCATAACCCATGCCTGCATCCACGTCCGCGGGCAGGAAAATGCCCGCGACTGCGATCGTGGCTGCCGCCACCCATCCTGAGATGTGTCCTGCCCGGCAAAACATCATGTTTCGGCCCTTCCCTTTACTTCAGGTTCTTGCTGACGATGGAGGCCATTTCATCAGCGGTGGTGATCACCTTGGAATTCATTTCGTAAGCGCGCTGGGCCGAGATCAGCTCGGTGATTTCCTTCACCGGGTCGACGTTCGAAGATTCCAGGTAACCCTGCTTCATGTAGGCGAAGCCTTCCTCGTCAGGATTGCCGATGACGGCTTCGCCGGAGGCCGGCGTTTCCTGGAAGAGATTGTCGCCGAGCGGCTGGAGGCCCGCCTCGTTGACAAAGTCGGCAAGAGTCAACTGGCCAAGCTCGGTCGCCTCCGTCGCTCCCGGCAGCTTCGCCGAGACCTGGCCGGAGCGGCTGATCGTCAGTTCGGTCGAGCCCGTCGGAATGGTGATGCCGGGAAGGACCTCGTAGCCGTCGATGGTGACGAGCTGGCCCTGGTCGTTTTTGTTGAAAGCGCCGGCGCGGGTGTAAAGCGTCGTACCGTCAGTCGACTGGATCTGGAAGAAGCCCTTGCCGATCAGCGCCACGTCGAGATCGTTGCCGGTCTGGGTCAGTTCGCCCTGGAGATGCAGGTTGCGGACCGCCGAGGTCTGGACGCCGAGGCCGATATTGGCACCTTCCGGAACGACGGCCTGGTTGGCGCGGTTGGCGACACCCTTGGCACGTTCGGTCTGGTAGAGAAGATCCGAGAATTCGGCGCGGGCGCGCTTGAAACCGGTCGTATTGATGTTCGCGATGTTGTTCGCGATGACTTCCAGATTGGTCTGCTGGGCATCCATGCCCGTTGCTGCGATGGCGAGCGCTCTCATGTGTTCGTCCTCAAATCAGTTACATCTGCATCTTGGTGACTTCGAGAAAGGCCGAGACGACCTTGTCGCGGATGGCAATCGCGGTCTGCAGCGTCTGCTCGGCCTGGAGCATGGAATCGACGACTTCGCGCGTCGACGCCGTGCCCTTGATACCGGCAAAGGACATGCTTTCCGCACCCTTCAGGCTGTTGACCGCGTCGCTCGCCATGTTGCCCATGACGGAGGCGAAGCTCATGCCATTGGGCGCACCTGCGGCGCCCGGCATAGTGGCGACAGACGACGAGGCGGAATTTTCGGTGTCAACGGCGCCGAGCGCACGGGTCATCGAAAGGTTGCTGACATTCTGGACGCTGCTGATCATTATTATTGGCTCTTCAGGAGGTCGATCGTGGAGGAGATGAGATCGCGGGTCTGTTTGATGGTCTGCAGATTGGCGTCATACGAGCGGTTGGCTTCGCGCATGTCGGCCATCTCGACCAGGATATTGACGTTCGGCAGTTTGACGACGCCCTTCTGGTCCGCAGCCGGATTGCTGGGATCGAATTCAGTGCTGAAGTCGCCTTCGTCGACGCCGACCTTCTTGACGTTGACAGTCTCGACGCCGTTGGTACGATCCATCTGCTGGCCGAAGGTGATCGTCTTGCGGCGGTAGGGGTCGGCACCGGGCGTGTCGCCGGTCGAGCGGGCATTGGCAATGTTTTCCGAAACGATACGCAGGCGCGTCGACTGCGCCTCGAGCCCGGAACCGGCGATTTTCATTGCTGCTGAAAGCGGATCCATGACTTTACCTCCTGACGGTCATCAACATCATGCGGTTGAAGGAACTGACCAGCGAGGTGTTCAGATCGTACTGGCGCTTGATATCGCCCGACTTGGAGAGCTCTTCGGCCAAACCGACCGTATTGCCGGATTCCTGGACGCCGATTTCCTGGTCGAGCGCGGCGTCCTTGACGTCGATATCGCCGCTGTCGCTGAAATCGTTGCCGCTGAGATGCGCCGGATTGGTGCGCGCCATGTTGATATTGGAATTGTCGAGCACCGCGTCAAAGGGCGTAACGTCCTTGGCACGGAATTTCGGGGTATTGGCATTCGCGATGTTGCCGGCAACAACCTGCTGACGGATCGTCAGCCATTCCGCCTGCCGCGAAGCCAAGTCGAAAAGTTGGATCGGTTGCATGAGAACTCTCCGTTTTTACTGTCCCGAACCTAGTGCGGTAATCTTGCGTGGGACTTACGGGAATTCAGGCTTCGAGGCGGTTTTCGCCGAACGCCGCCGCTATGACAGCGCCGCGCGTCTTTCGGACGCGCAAGGACGCCGTAACTCTTTGAATTACTACGTCATTCCTTAAATCGGAATCGGTCCAACGAATGCCGGAATAAAAAAGGGGCTGCGGCCGGTTCGCGGCGGAGCCCCTGTTGCCTTCGGCGTTTGTGGACAAGTTCAGTTGTTCTGGTAGATCTCGCCCTTGGAGGTGACGATCACCCATTTCCCGTCGCGCTGTTCGAGTGTCGCAAGGCGGCTTTCGTCGGGCAGGATCGAGCCGATGCGCACCACGTACATGCCCGACGGATCCTCGATCAGCGCCCGGCCGTTGGAAACATGCAGCAGGCGGAAGGAAGATTTGCCGGGGAAAGGCTGATTTTCCTGTATGGCGCGGCCATCGCGCTCCTTGCCGAGATCGGAGACCGTCGCCGTCGTCAGCGGATCGATCGGCGGGGCCTTCTTGTCCGCCTCGTTCTTGTTGACCATGGCAAGCGGCGAGACGCTGAAGACGTTGCGGGCCGGCCAATCCGGCAGTTCACGCGAATTCTCGCTGGCGGCGACATTGATGCCGAATTTGTCCGCGTTGAAGAAGACGTACCAGGGAAAGAAGGCGGAGGCGCCGGCAAGCGCCAGGCCGGCGAAGGTCAGAAACCGATCCAGGATGGCGGCTTTCCTGCGCGGCTTCAGGGAAGCGATACGTTCGTCGTCGAAATCAGCCACGTCTAGCCTCTCCTCTGAATAGGGCCGCCCTGATTGCCCATGCCGGCTGCAGCCTTGAGCGCGCCGGCGAGATCGGCGAAAGCGTCGAGCGAGTCGCGATCGCCTGGAGACTGCTTCAGAACGTCGTAAATAATCGGCACCTGCTTGATCGCCATGTCGAGATCGGGATCAGCACCCTGACGGTAGCCGCCGATCATGCGCAGGTCGCGCGTCTCTTCGAAACGATGGATCAGCACCTTCAGCCGCGATACCAGCTTTTCCTGATCCGGCGTCCAGGCCTTGCGGGCAAGACGCGAGATCGAAGCGAGCGGATCGATCGGGGGATAACGCCCTTCTTCGGCGAGGCTGCGCTGCAGGACGATATGACCGTCGAGGATGCCGCGGGTCGAATCGGCGATCGGGTCATTGTGATTGTCGCCGTCGACGAGGATCGAGATGATCGCCGTGATGGTGCCGGCGCCCTCGGGGCCGGGACCGGCGCGTTCCAAGAGGCGCGGCAGTTCGGTGAAGACGGAGGCGGGATAACCGCGCGCGATCGGCGGCTCGCCGGAGGCGGTCGCCACCTCGCGGATCGCATGGGCGAAACGCGTGACGCTATCGACGATGAAGAGGACGTTCTCGCCCTTGTCGCGGAAATGCTCGGCGATGGTGACCGCCGTCAGCGGCGCCATCTTGCGCAGCATCGGGCTCTCGTCGCTGGTGGCGACGACGGCGATCGCCTTCTTCATATTGCTGCCGAGCGTATCCTCGATGAATTCGCGCACCTCGCGGCCACGTTCGCCGACGAGCGCAATGACAACCTTGTCGAAGGCATCGGCGCGGGCGAGCATGGACAGAAGCGTCGACTTGCCGACGCCGGAACCGGCGAAGATGCCGAGGCGCTGGCCGAGGCAGAGCGGCGAAAAGATGTCGATCGCGCGCACGCCGGTCTTGAAGCCGGTCTCGACACGCTTGCGGGTCATCGAGGGCGGCGCGGTATTGGAGATCGAGCGGCGATCGAGGCCCTCGGTGATCGGCCCCAGCCCGTCGATCGGCTCGCAGAGCGAGTTGACGGTGCGCCCACACCAGCTGTCCGTCGGTGAAATGCGGAAGGCGCCCTTGCGGATGACGGTATCGTGGATGCCAATCGGCTCGCCGGGTTCGATCGGGCAGACATAGATCAGTTCCGGCTCGACGCGCACGACCTCGCCGAGATGAATGCCGGTCGCCGATTTATGGGCCACGAACTCGCCGAGACGAACATGGCGGGAGAGACCGTGAACCGTGTAGTGGCCGGCAGCGATGGTCTGCACGCGGCCGCCATGGGCAACCGCGAACTCCGGCGATGCGTATCGGTCAACGAGCCCCGCCAGATGCGCCAGCTTGGGAGAAAGGCCGTCCGCTGATAGTAGCGTGGTGCTCATGCTTCAAATCCCACCCTAAAATACGTCGCGCGCAGCGACGTATTTTAGATGTTTGTTCTTGTGCATGTCGTTCTCCCAAAACCGCCGGACACTTTGAGCGACATGCATTAGCGGCTGCCCCCAAGCGTCTGGACGGCTTCCTTGAAGGAATCTTCGCTGTCGCGCATCAGCGATGACACGCTCTCGAAGGCGCGGTTGACCTCGATCAGCTGGGTGATCTCGCGCATGGCGTTGACGTTGGAGTTTTCGAGATAACCCTGCTCGACACCGACATTGAAGCGGTCGACGACGGCGCGCGGCTGGTCGGTGGTCATGATGCCGCTGTTTTCGTAGCGCAGGTAACCCTTGCTGATATCGGCCTCGAACAGCCCGAGCGAGCCGATCTGGCGGCCACCCTGATAGATGATGCCGTCGGTGCCGACGGCCGGCTCGCCGCCTGTCGTGTTGAGTTGGATCGGCGCGCCGCCGGCGTCAAGTACCGGGTATCCGCGGATTGAGACAAGTTCGCCGGTATCCTTGATCGTGAAGCGGCCATCCCTCGTCAGAACCTGGCCGGCCGGCGTGTCGAGCGCAAACCAGGCATCACCCTTGACGGCGAAATCGAGCATGTTGCCGGTGTGCTGCAATTCGCCATTTCCCTGGTTCAGGTAGTCGTTGCCCTGGGAAACGAAGGCGACCTTGGTGTTCAGCTTGTTCCTGGTGGCCGCCACCATCTCGTCGAACTTCACCTCGGTGGCGCGAAAACCGGTCGTGTTCACGTTCGCCATGTTGTCTGCGATGGTGGTCAGACGCTTTTCGAGAGCCATCTGCGACGACAGAGAAACATAAAGACCGGATTGCATGTCGGTAAGCTCCAAGCATTGGCGATGAACGGAACGAAAAGCCGGGCGTCGTCTCATGTGGTTCGGCCGGGATTTCGCTGAGGCGGCATCTCAGAAACGGGTGCGCGCACCCATTCGTCCCCTTTAGACTGACGGTAGATGCTTGCGCGAAGCTGGCACGCGGAAATGCCTCGCGATCGGGCCTTTCATCAGCCTCACGCAAGGCAGAAACCCTATCGGTCTCAAAGAAAAGCAACGTTCAGATTGGGCTGACGATGAACATCATTATCGGATTTATAGTGACTTGCGGCTGTGTCATCGGCAGCTTCATGGCGATGGGCGGCGACGTGAACGCTCTGTTCCAGCCCTTCGAATTCGTCATCATCGGCGGTGCCGGTCTCGGCAGCTTCATCATGGCGAACCCGATGAAGGTGGTGAAGGATTCCGGCAAGGCGCTCGGCGAAGCCTTCAAACACGCCGTGCCGAAGGAACGCAACTATCTCGATACGCTCGGCGTGCTCTATTCGCTGATGCGCGACCTGCGCACCAAGTCGCGAAACGAAATCGAAGCCCATATCGACAATCCGGCCGAATCGACGATCTTTCAATCGGCTCCGACCGTTCTGAAGAACAAGGAACTGACGGCATTCATCTGCGATTACGTGCGCTTGATCATCATCGGCAACGCCCGCAGCCACGAGATCGAGGCGCTGATGGATGAAGAGCTTAACACCATCATGCACGACAAGATGAAGCCCTACCACGCGATCCAGATCATGGGCGATTCCTTCCCGGCGATCGGTATCGTCGCGGCCGTTCTCGGCGTCATCAAGGCGATGGCCCACATCAACGATTCGCCCGAAGTGCTCGGTCACCTGATCGGCTCGGCGCTTGTCGGCACCTTCCTCGGTATTCTCTTGTCCTACTGCGTCTGCTCGCCGCTGGTCTCCCAGATCAAGATCGTGCGCAACAAGCAGCACCGCCTCTACGTCATCGTCAAGCAGACGCTGCTTGCCTACATGAACGGTTCGGTGCCGCAGGTCGCTCTCGAATACGGCCGCAAGACGATCTCGGCTTACGAGCGTCCGTCCATCGATGCGGTCGAGCAGGAAATGATGAACCCAGGTGGCGAAAACAAGGCGGCTTAAATGACTATGAGCAATGCTTCGCATGACAAACCGGCAATGGATCCTGCCCTCCTCGCCAAGCTGACAGGCGGGCTTGGCGACAGAGGCAGGGTCGCCAAGATCTGCAGCTCCTTCGGGGAAATCTACAGCGAATTCTTTCCCGACGTCATCAAAAGCGAGACCGGCCTCGACGTAACGGTCAACTATCTCGGCTGCGAGATCGGTTACAAGAACCACCTGATCGAAGACCTGAGCGCGAACGTCACGCTCGTCGACGCGACGCTGCGCAACTGGTCGCAAAACATTACGCTTGCCTGCGGCAACGGCTTCGTCATCACGCTGATGGAGCATCTGCTCGGCGCCACAGCCGATACGATCGAGGAACCGGCTGACCGGCTGCTGTCGATCATCGAGCTCGATCTGGCGGTCATGGTCTTCGACAAGATCGCCAAGGTGCTGCGATCGGCCGTCAACGCGCCGGGCGGTTTCGAACCGAGCCTTTCGGCCCCGTACTCCCATGACATGCGCGCCCGGCCGCAGGAGGATCGTCCGGATGAATTCGCGGCCGCCATCAACATGTCGATCACGCTTGCCGGCATCGTTTCGGAATTTTCGTTGATCGTTCCGCAGACGGCACTGCTCAAGACAAAGGTGACGCCGCCGAAGCCGAAACGCCAGGCCAGCAGCAACTCAGCGGAATGGACCGAACAGCTCGGCGACCAGGTCCGCCGCTCACATGTCACGCTCGAGGCCAGGATCAGGCTGCAGGATCTGACGCTGCGCACGATATCGAAGCTGATGGTCGGCGACGTCATTCCGTTCCGCGACCACGGCGACGTGCGTGTCGAGGTCAGCGCCAACAGCAAGGAATTGTATGTGTGCGAGTTCGGGCGTTCAGGCGAAAACTACATGGTTCGCGTCAAGGATACGATGAACTCGGATGACGAGCTCATCCGTCATTTAATGAATTAATCGGTTCTCTGGCTTTTGGGCTGCAAAGGCAGTTTGAGGCAAGTTTCAACTGGAATAGTGATTTCATGGCTACGAAGAAAACACAGCAGAACAGCGACCTCTCCCTGGATCTTCCGGGCAGCGAAGCCGATCTCGACCAGGCAATCGACGATCTGCGCGGCGTGCTGAAGCAGGATGCCGATGGCGACCTGTCGCAGTTTGGCGGCGACCTGCAGAGCGATCCGTTCGCAGCAGGAACGGATCTGGCGGCCTTTGGTGGCGAGACTTCGGAAACCCCGTTTGGCGGCGATGATTTCGGCGGCGACTTCGGCGGCGGCGATGCCAGCCCGGCAGCCGGCATGGATTTCGGCAGCAGCCCCTCCTTCGAGGCGTCGCCGGCCCCGCTCGGCAGCGCTTTGAATTCCAACTTCGACCTGATCATGGACATCCCGATCGACGTCCAGATCATGCTCGGCACCAGCCGCATGCAGGTCTCCGGCCTGATGAACCTCAATGAAGGGGCGACGATCGCCCTCGACAAGAAGATCGGTGAACCCGTCGAGATCATGGTGAACGGCCGCAGGATTGCCCGCGGTGAAATTACGGTGCTTGATAACGACGACACGCGATTCGGTGTGAAACTGATTGAAGTTTTGAGTACGAAAAAAGCCTGATCCCTGTGTGGGACGGAGAGGTTAGACCATGATGGACTTTGACGATTTCGGCGGCGCACTAGCCGGGAAACCGTTGACCCAGGCTGAAAAGGCGGCGGCTGTTCTTCTCGCCATGGGAAAGGGCGTCGCCGGCCGGCTGTTGAAATATTTCACCCAGGCCGAACTGCAGACCATTATCTCATCCGCCCAGTCGCTGCGCGCTATTCCGCCGGACGAGCTCCTGTTGCTCGTCTCCGAGTTCGAAGACCTCTTCACCGAGGGCGCCGGACTGATGGACAACGCCAAGGCGATCGAGGCCATTCTTGAAGAAGGCCTGACGCCCGACGAGGTCGACAGCCTGCTCGGCCGCCGCACTGCATTCCAGGCCTACGAAACCTCGATCTGGGATCGCCTCAGCGAGGCGGAGCCGACGTTCGTCGCACAGTTCCTGCTGCGCGAGCATCCGCAGACCGTCGCCTATATTCTTTCGATGATGCCCTCCGCCTTCGGCGCCAAGGTGCTGCTGCAGCTTCCCGACAACCGCCGCGCCGACATCATGAACAGAACGGTCAACATGAAGGCGGTCAGCCCGAAGGCTGCGCAGATCATCGAAAACCAGGTCATGACGCTGCTTGCCGAGGTCGAGGCAGAGCGCAATGCGGCCGGCTCGACGAAGGTTGCCGATCTGATGAACGAACTCGACAAGCCGCAGGTCGACACGCTGCTCACCTCGCTCGAATCGATCAGCCGCGAGTCGGTCAACAAGGTTCGCCCGAAGATCTTCCTGTTCGAGGACCTCATGTATATGCCGCAGCGCAGCCGCGTCATGCTGCTCAACGACATCTCGGCGGACGTACTCACCGTCGCGCTGCGCGGGTCGCCCCCCGAGATCCGCGAATCGGTTCTCTCCGCCATCAGCCCACGCCAGCGCCGCATGATCGAATCGGATCTGCAGAGCGGCATGGGCGGCGTCAATCCGCGCGAGATCGCGATTGCCCGCCGCGCCGTGGCGCAGGAAGCGATTCGCCTGGCCAATTCCGGCCAGATCGAGCTCAAGGAAAAGGAAGGCGACGCTTCGGCGGCCGCCTAACACGTCGAGACTGTTGACAAATCCGGCATGCCGAACGGTGGCTGTTGATCGCCGTGCCACAGGCGACTACCCTTCCAGCAACGGACCGCGCGCTAAAGCGTGTCGCATAGAACTCGGTTCTTGCGACGCGCTTTAAGTCTTTGTTCTGATGCATGTCGTCATCCCAAAAGCGCTGCACGTTTTTGGGCGACATGCATTGGCTGCGGCTTATTTCTTTGACGGAGGGCCGCGACTTGGCAGACGATGACAAGGACAGCAAAACAGAAGCCCCAACCGCGAAAAAGCAAAGCGATGCCGCGGAAAAGGGCAACGTACCGTCTTCGCGCGAACTTTCGATCTTTGCGACCATCCTTGCGACCTTCATTTACCTCGTATTCTTCCTTCCCGACAGCGTCGGACGCATGACTGAAATGCTGCGCGACATCTTCGAACAGCCCGACCAGTGGAAGATCGAGACGGGACCAGATGTCCTGGCGCTGTTCGTCCGGATCGGCTGGGCAAGTGCCGCGCTGCTGGCGCCCGCCTTCATCTTGTTCATGGTGTTCGGCGTCGCCTCCTCCGTCTTCCAGAATCTGCCGACACTGGTGCTTGAGCGCATCCGCCCGCAGACCTCGCGTATCTCGCCGATCAAAGGCTGGTCACGGCTCTTCAGCCTGCCCGGCCTGGTCGAATTCGGAAAATCGCTGTTCAAGGTGGTCGTCGTCGGGGTGATCCTGTTCTTCGTGCTCAGGAGCGAATATTTCGGCTCGATCGACGCGATGTTCTCCGATCCGCAGACGATTCTGGTGCGAATGATGGCGGCGATGCGCAAGATCATCATCGTCATGCTGATCGCCACCGCGATCGTCGCCATTGCCGATCTTTTCTGGACGCGCCATCACTGGTTCACCGAGCTGAAGATGACGCGGCACGAGGTGAAGGAAGAAAACAAGCAGGCTCAGGGCGACCCCTTCGTCAAGAGCCGGCAGCGCTCGCTGATGCGCGACCGGGCGCGCCGGCGCATGATCGCCAACGTTGACCGCGCGACGCTGGTGATTGCCAACCCGACGCACTATGCGGTGGCGCTGCGTTACGCGCGTGAAGAGAACGATGCGCCGGTGGTGCTGGCCAAGGGTCAGGACCTGATTGCGCTCAAAATTAGGGAGATCGCCGAAAAGAACGGCATACCGGTGTTCGAAGATCCGCCACTTGCGCGCTCCATGTTTGCGCAAGTCTCGATCGATAGTGTCATACCGTCAGTCTTCTATAAGGCGGTAGCGGAGCTCATCCACCGGGTCTACGCTGCGGACGCCAAGAACAAACGGGTAAGATAAGCCGAATGAAAAAATGCCCCCACTCTACCC
The DNA here is from genome assembly GCF_013087515.1 of Rhizobium sophorae. Classification (GTDB taxonomy): domain Bacteria; phylum Pseudomonadota; class Alphaproteobacteria; order Rhizobiales; family Rhizobiaceae; genus Rhizobium; species Rhizobium sophorae. Next base: position 152,956 of record NZ_JABFCN010000034.1, read on the forward strand.
AGCGTGAAAAGATCCTCGCAGACGCGATCAGCCCGGTCGCCACTGAACTGCGCCTTCTGGATGCTTCTGACCTTATTTCCCTGCTGCGCTTCGAGTATTACGGCAACCTTTCCGATCTCGTCGCTTCGGCGGCGGAGCTTTTCTTTCATCCGGGCACGGTGAATTTCGGCCTGGGCGGCAATTATACGCTGGATTGGGGCGGCAAGCCCGAAGTCGTTCTCGATCTGGAAATCAAGCCGCGCGGCGTCACCGTCTACGCACAACTCACCCTTGCCGAAGATCATGCCGGCATCGAGATCAGCCATATCGCTTTCCAGGAGCCCTCGGCCGATCCGGACGAGAACACCATCTTCCTCAAAAAGAGCCTTCGGGAAGCGCGTTACAGCGTCAACCAGCCGCCGCAGGCGCTGGCCGGCTGACTTTCTTTCAAGACATTCGAGCTTTTATTCGGCTTACAGCACCCTTTGCGTGTCTTAAAGGATGCGCGACGCTGTAAAGCACTGCGTGGGTTCAGCTGATATAACCGAGCCGGATCGCCTTGGCGATCGCCTGGATGCGATTGACGGAATCGAGCTTGATGGTCGCCGAGCCGAGATAGGCGTTCACGGTGTGCACGGACAGGCCGAGCTTGTCGGCAATCTCTTCGCTGATGCGTCCGTCGCCGGCAAGCTGCAGACAGGCGATCTCGCGTTCGCTGAGCGCCTCGGCGGCAGCCGTGCGGCGTTCGTCGAGCGAGAGCAGATCCATCATGATATGGCAGCAGCGACCGTGCAGCTCGACGATGGTATCGCTCGAGGGATCGATCTCATCGCCGGTGAAAAGGATGAAACCATTGCCGACGGCGCCGAGCCGCACCGGAAAGGCAAGGCCGGAAAAAGGCAGAATACCGTCCTGCAGTCGCGTCATGAACGGCGAGAAGTCTGCCGGACCGGGTGCCGCACGGTCGTAACCGCCGGCCCATGAGAGCGGCAGCAGCGACTTGTCGATATGATCGAGAAGAATATCGCCGTAGGCATCCGTGAAGGCCTTGCCGAAACCGGCATTGGAAGACCCCCAGTTCTCGAGCTCGCAGACAAGCCTCTGCTTTGCCGGAAGGCCCGAGCCGTTGACGCGGAAGATCGCGAAGCCTTGCGCGTCGGCCAGCTTCTGCATCGCGATCAGCCGCGGGAAAAGATCGGACCGGCTGGAAATCCTGTTCACACGCACCATGCGCAGCTGCTCGGCGCTGCTCATCGTCCTGCCTGCTGGATAACCCATGGATCCCCCTATACGAGATTATTGCGGACGGCGAAGGCAATGGCCTCGGACCTGGTCTTGGTCGCCGTCTTGCGCATCACGCTGGTGATGTAGTTGTTGATGGTATTGCGGGAGATTCCGAGGATCATCGCGATCTCGTCGCTGGTCTTGCCTTCGGCGATCCAGAACAGGCATTCCAGCTCGCGGTCGGTCAATTCGAAATCGCGATCGACCTTCGTACCACCGCAGCGCAGGAAGCTCGCGACATAACCTGCAAGCAGGCCGACATCCCGCAGGCGCTCCGGCGAAAGGATGAACCCCTCGCCGAACAGGAACATCAAGGCCAGCCGCGACCGGCCGACATTGAAGGTCACCGAACAATATTGGCGGCTGGCGCCATCCGGAATCTCGGCACTGTCAGGCAGAAGAGCAAAATTCGGCTGGAACACCTGCATGCATTTTTCCAGCTCCGTCGACCGCGCATAGCCGCGGACCAGATCATTGGCGATGTCCCTGACCAGATCGAAAGGCCAGTCCGACGAAACGATGAAATCGAGGCCACTTTCCTGGATGAGATCACAGCGCGCCAGAAGGTAGTGCGAAGCACCCACGTAGTCCGTCAGTGCGCGCAGACCGGACTGCAACCTGCCGGTGCTGGCGACACCGTGGAGGCGCTGGAGCAGCTCATCGCGCGGCAACAGATCCGGCACCACCGCACTCGCGAAATTCGCCATCTGCCTCTCGCCTTTGCTCGCCTGAATTACATTCATATCCATTGGCAAATGTCCTGCGGCTGAGAAACGATCGAACTCGGTGCAACAGCAATTTTTCTGTAAAGGATTCAGGCCAAGTCCCGCTCGAATCCCATTTCGAATCACCTAAGGGTAAGCCAGCCGATGCAAATCACCATCTCCGACTTCTAGGGATTTACTTTCGCTGTCGCCAATGCACTGATTCGACCGCTCGTTCCAGCCTTCAAGATATAAGGAGGCTAAGATGATTCTGGCGGTATCGCAACTTGCTTCGCGTTTTACGCGAGTCCATCTCATCACATCACCCTAAAGCCGCATTTCAGTCACGGCTTTTCGGCACAGCGGTTAGGTAATCGAGTTCGGTACCGATATGAAAAAAGGCCGGTTGCCCGGCCTTACCTTTACGCTGCGTCGTCGATCGCCCATTTCCTGAGGATTTTCGCGGCGCGTTCCTCGTTGATTTCGACCATACGGGAAAGCTTGCGTTCCGGGCCTTCCTTGACGCGACGATTGAAGTTTCCATCGTCGTCGCCGAGGCTGAGCAGATCCTCGGTACTGTCGAAGCCGAAGTCGGACCCGAAGCCGTCCATGAGAGCGCCGCCGGGTGCGCCCGATGCAGGCGCGAAGTCCGGCAGCTCGAGGCCGGCCGCTTCCGGCGTCGCGTCGCCGAAAGCCGGGGAGCTGCCGTTGCCGCTGACGCTGCGCACCAGAGGTCGCAGGCCCATCCAGACCACCACGAAGGCGACCGCGACAAAGGCGAGCGAGTTGATGATGCCGGCAAGGTTGCGGCTCAGCATGTCCATGACGCGGACGCCACCGGTGGCGTCTTCAAGCAGCTGGTTCTCGAGGAAGTCCATGGCGGTGACGGTGACGACGTCGCCGCGCTTGGCGTCGATGCCGGCCGCCGAAGCGACGATCTTTTGCATTTCGGCAAGATAGGCGTCGACCTTGGTCTGGTCGGCGGGCTCACCGACCATCTTGGCGATGCGGCCCTTATTGACCACCACGGCGATCGAAAGCTTTTCGACCTTGTAGCTGTTGCGGGTCGTCGCCGTCGTCTTGCTGTTGATTTCGTAGTTGGTCTGCTCTTCGCGCTTGTCGGACTTGTCCTGCGATTCGGGCCCGGCAGAACCGCCGGCCTCGGGAGCCGCCTGCGGAATGTTCTGCTCGACCGTCGTCGCGCTATCGGATTGCTTCTGCTGCGACTGCTGGGCTTCCTTCGTCGAGCGGACCGAGCGTTCGACCTTGGATTCGGGATCGTAGGTCGTTTCCTGAATCTGCTGGGCGTCGGTGTTGAGATCGGCGGTGACGCTGGAGCGGAAGTTGTCCATGCCGAGGAAGGGCGCCAGCGCCTTGTCGATGTTGGATTCGACTTCCTGCTGAACATTCTGGACGATGTTGAGCGAGCGGTTCAGCGAGCTGTTGCTCGCCTCGTCGCCGGAAGCGAGCAGCTGGCCGGCGGAATCGAGGATCGTCACGTCATCGACGTCAAGCCCCGGAACGGCCGAGGCAACGAGGTGGCGGATCGAGGTCGCCGCGCTGCGCCCGGTGGTGGCGCTTGCGCGAATCATGACGGAGGCAGTCGGTTTCTGCTCCGCCTTCCGGAAGTTTCCAACCTCCGGCATGACGATATGGACGCGCGCGGCTGTTATACCCGAGATCGACTGGATGGTGCGGGCGATTTCGCCTTCCAGCGCTCGAACCCGCGTCACCTCCTGCATGAAGGAGGTCAGGCCGAGGGAGCCGACATTGTCGAAGAGTTCGTAACCGGCATTGGCGCTGTTCGGCAGGCCGCGCTCGGCAAGCATCAGGCGGGCCTTGCCCGTCATCCCCGCGGGAACGCTGATGCTGGAGCCATCCGTGCCAACCTGGAAATTGATGTTGGCTTCGGCAAGCGCCATGCTGATCTGGTTGAGATCCGGCGAGTCCAGACCGACATAGAGCGTTTCCTGTGCCGGCTTGTTGACGAAAAGGGCGGCCGCAAGGACGATTGCAATGGAAACGGCACCGACGCCTCCGAGAATCATCAGGCGTGTTCGGCCCAGGGAACCGAAGTTCTTAAAGATCTGAACTAATTGATTTAACAGATTCATTCTGTTCTCGCACGATCCGTCAAAGACAAAGCAGGCTTATTGCCTCATCAGACGAATAGTCGGCGAAACTTGTGCGAGCGTTTCGTGAGAGCGTGCGGGAGCGAAAAGGCCTAAGGTAATTCCAGCAAAAGTGCGCAGCGGTTTACGTCCGGAATTGCGCAAGAACAAGGAGAGAGCGTTTCCGTGACTCGGAGAAAAACGGAGACGTTCTAGAAGAAATCGAAGTCGCCAGCTGCCTTGCTCAATGGCTGGGAATGGCCGTGGCGTGTAGCGCCGCCCAATGCCTTCTGCATTTCCGCCAGCTTGACGAGGCTGAGCGCGGTTGCGACGTCGACTGCCCAGCCGTGCGGGATTTCGCCGGTGATGGTGTCGATAAATTCGGCAAGACCACGCGATTTCTGCACGGCCAGATCGATGCCCTGCATGACCTTCATGGCATCCGGCGAGTTCAGGATTTCGGCGCCGCCGATTTCGAGAAGCTGCGGCTCGATGCGCTCGATGAGGTAGGCGACATCGTGCAGTTCGGACACGATGCGCATCAGGATGTCGCTCAGCGCTTCGACTGGCGCAGGCGGCTCCATCATCTGGGTAAATGTCATATGAAAATCCTCGCCATCAAAAAAATTCGATACTGGTTTCGACGGGCTTCTGCGGAGCGGCGGGGCGCTGCTCGAGAGCGACGGTTCTCTGCGTTTCGGCGCCGGTCAGGGGGTATTGCCGGGCACGACCGGAGACCGGCCAATATTCAAGCTTGCGTCCATGCTCTCCGCCGGTCGAGGAACCGACCACCGGAATGCCTTCATCCCTGAGGAACTGCATGGCGAAGGCCGCGTTCTGCTCACCGACATTGGAGAATGTCGAGATCGTCTTCGCGCCGCCGAAGATCTTTGCCTCCAGCCGGTCGCGCCGGGCGCCCTGCTTCAGAAGACCGTTGATCAGAAGTTCCATCAGATGCACGCCGTAGCGCGTGGCATCGCCGCCTGATGTCGGCGACGTCGCCGAACCGGGCAGCAAAAAATGGTTCATGCCGCCGACACCGGCGACAGGATCTCTGAGGCACGCAGCCACGCACGAACCGAGAATGGTCGAGAGGACCGCATTCGGATCGTTCAGAACCTTGTACTCGCCCTGAATGATGTGCACGCGGCGGGCTGCCCCCTCAGTGATCATTTCAGGGCTCCAAACACGGCTTCGATGGCCGCCTTCATCTTCTCGATCGTGAATGGCTTGGCGAGCACGTTGTTGGCGCCGAGCTGGGCCGCCTTCTGCACCAGTGCGCGGTCGCCCTGGGCGGTCAGGATGATGAAGGCCGCTTTCTTGGTGTTGGGGTTGGTGCGAACCGCCTGAAGGAAGCCGATGCCATCCATCTTCGGCATGTTGAAATCCGAGATCACCAGGTGGTGCGGCTGCTCGGCCATGATCTTCATGCCCTGCTCACCGTCGCCGGCCGACGTGATCTGCTTGAAACCGAGCTGGGTCAGCGCGTCGCTGAGCAGCAACCGGCTCGTTACCTGATCGTCGACGATCAGAACTTTGATTTTCTCCGCGATCGACATTTATTCGGTCCCTTCCTTTCGGGCGGCTGTCATTTTCAATATTTCTTCACCGATGGCAGACAGCGGCAGCTGCTGCTCAACGGCGCCAAGTTCATGAGCAACCCTTGGCATTCCGTAAACGACACAGGTTTTTTCGTTCTGGCCGAGCGTTCTGGCGCCGGCGTGGCGCATTTTCAACAATCCGGCGGCGCCATCGCGGCCCATTCCGGTCAAAATCACGCCGACGGCATTACGCCCCGCCAGTTCCGCGACCGAATCGAATAGCACGTCCACCGAGGGGCGGTGACCGTTGACCGGCGCCCGGTCAACGAGACGGCAGCACGGCGCCGAGGCGCCGCTGACCTGCAGGTGACGCTCGCCGCCGGGCGCCAGATAGATCTTGCCGATTTCGAGACGGGCACCGTCGGTCGCTTCCTGCACCACCGGCGCACAGAGGCGGTTCAGCCGTTCGGCAAAGCTCTTGGTGAAGGTCGGCGGCATATGCTGGGTGATGACGGTCGGCGGGCAATTCGCCGGGAATTTCTGCAGCACGGCAATCAGCGCCTCGACGCCGCCAGTCGACGAGCCGATCGCGACGATCTTGCGGCCGACGCGGAAATCGGCGACCGAGGGCGGTGGCGCGACGGCGGCGACGGGCTGGGAATACTGGCGTTGCGTGCGCGCGGCGGCCTTGACCTTCTCGGCGAGGTCGCCGAAAGGCCTGAGTTCGCCCGGCGCCGGCTTGCCGACGCAGTCGAACGCGCCGATCTCCAGCGCCGCAAGCGTCGCCTCGGCGCCGCGATGGGTCATCGTGGATACCATGATCACCGGCATCGGACGCAGCGTCATGATCTTTTCGAGGAAATCGAGACCGTTCATATTCGGCATCTCGATGTCGAGCGTCAGGACGTCGGGGTTCAGCCGCTTGATCGCCTCGCGCGCTTCCAGCGCGTCGCCGGCCTGGCCGATGACGTTGACCTCGGGGTCGGAACTCAGCACGGCGGTGATCAACCCCCGCATCGTCGGCGAGTCGTCAACAACGAGAACCCTTGCCGGCGCGCTCATGCCTTCCTCCCGAGACCTTTGGCCGTGTAGCGATAGGTCGTGATGCCGATATTGTCGAAGACGTGTTTTGCCTCACCCGACACACGCTCGGAATGGCCGATATAGAGATGGCCGCCTTCCGGCAGCAGGCCGGCGAAACGCTGCCAGATCTTCATCTGCGTCGGCTCGTCGAAATAGATGACGACGTTGCGGCAGAAGATGACGTCGAACTTGCCCTTGAACGGCCATTGCGCCATCAGGTTCAGTTCGTTGTAGGTGATCAGCCGCTTGACGCGGTCGTCGACCTGGAACTTCCGGCGGCCCTGCACCTCGACTTCGCTGAACCATTGCTTGCGCATGGCCGGCGACACGGTTTCGAGCGCATTTTCGTCATAGGCGCCGGCCCGGGCGATCGCGAGGATCTTCGGATCGATGTCGGTCGCCAGGATCTTGAAGTCGTAATCCGCGACATTCGGCATCAGCGACAGCACCGTCAGCGCGATCGAATAGGGTTCCTGCCCGTCGGAAGAGGCGGCCGACCAGATGCGCACCCTGCCGCCCGATCTCGCCCGCTGCAGAAGCTCCGGCAGGACATGGTCGCGCAAATGGTCGAAATGGTGGTTTTCGCGGAAGAAGCGGGTAAAGTTGGTCGTCAGATGCGAAAGCATCTCGCGGCGCGGCGCAGCACCCGCCGGCGAAGCGACGAGGTCGCAATATTCCCGGAAGCCGGACAGGCCGAGATTGCGGATATGCTTCGACAGGCGCGAATAGACGAGCGAAGCCTTCGTCTCGTTGAGGAAGATTCCGGCATCCGAATAGATCATCGCGGCGATCTCGGTGAGGTCGCGGCGTGTCAGCGGATATTCTCCGCTTGCCAGGACCTCGTCGGATCCCTGCCTCTGATCTTTTGCGCCCATTACATTCATGCGGCTTCGCTTTCGGTCTCTGGAAAGAGGGATTCGAGTTCGATCAGGCAGATCATGCGCTTCTCGATGGCGAGAATGCCGCGGGCAAATTGACGCTCGAGTTCCGAGGAGATTTCGGGCGTCGGCTGGATGGTTTCGTCGGTCACCGTCAGGATATCGGAAACGGCATCGACCAGCAGGCCGACGACCTTGCGCCGGACCTGGGCGACGATGATGACATGACGGGCGGTCGGATCGGCCGGCTTCATGCCGAGCCGAGCCGCAAGATCGATGATCGGCAGCACCGCGCCGCGCAGGTTGATGACGCCCAGCATATAGCCAGGCGAATGCGGCATCGCGGTCGCCGGGGTCCAGCCGCGGATTTCGCGAACCGACATGATGTTCACGCAAAATTCCTGATCCCCGATGCGGAACGCGATCAGCTCGCGATCCCCCTCGTTCAGATTTTTTACAGTGTACGACATTCCTTATCCCACCGCTGCTAACGACATTTCCGCTTTGAGCGACTGGCCGCGCGAAGCGCCGACAACCGCGTCGACATCGAGGATCAGAGCGACGCGACCGTCACCGAGAATGGTGGCGGCGGCAATGCCCGGCACGTGCGTGTAGTTCGCTTCCAGGCTCTTGATGACCACCTGGCGCTGACCCTGTATGGCGTCGACCATCAGGGCGCGCTGGCCGCCGCCTTCGGATTCCACCAGAAGCGCCACGCCCTCGACTGGGTTCGCCTGGGTGGCGCGGAAGTTCAGGATACGGCCGACATCGACGAGCGGGCAGAACGAGTTGCGGATCGAGATCAGTCGGTGGTTCGCACCGAAGGAGTGGATCGCGGCCGCTTCCGGCTGCAAGGTTTCGACGATCGCCGTCAGCGGCACGACCAGCGTCTGGCCGGCGACTGTGACCACCATGCCGTCGAGGACGGCGAGCGTCAGCGGCAGGCTCATGGTGAAGACCGAGCCGTGGCCCGGCTTCGAGGTGATGTTGATACGGCCGCCGAGCGCCTGGATCGAACGCTTGACGACGTCCATGCCGACGCCACGGCCTGAAATGTCGGAGATCTTGTCGGCCGTCGAGAAACCCGGCAGGAAGATCAGGTTGTCGATTTCCTCGTCCGACAGGTTGGCATCGGCCGGGATGAGGTCGTTGTCGATCGCCTTCTGGCGGACCTTCTCGCGGTTGATGCCGGCGCCGTCGTCGGCAAGCTCGATCAGGATGCGTCCCGAACGATGCTTGGCGGTCAGGCGGACGGTGCCTTCGGTATTCTTGCCGGCGGCCGCACGCTTTTCGGGCGTTTCGATGCCGTGGTCGACGGCGTTGCGGATCATGTGGGTCAGCGGTTCGGCGAGCTTGTCGATGACCGTCTTGTCGACTTCGGTATTTTCACCTTCGGTGATCAGGCGGATCGACTTGCCGGTCATGTCGGCGATTTCGCGGACGATACGCGACATGCGCTGGAAGACCGGCTTCACCGGCTGCGCGCGGATGGCCATGACCGAGTCCTGGATCTCGCGGGTAAGCTGCTGCAGCTCCTCGAGGCCCATATTGATCGAGGAGGTGCCGGTCGTGTCGTTCTCGATGACGCTCTGCGACAGCATCGCCTGGTTGATGACCAATTCGCCGACGAGGTTGATGAGGCGATCGACACGGTCGAGATCGACGCGGATCGTCTGGCCGGCGCCAGCGGCATTGTTCTGGGCGGCAGCACTTGCAGCGGCCGCTGCGGCGGCTGCCGATTCCTTCTTCTCGACACGGGCGGCGGCTGCGGCCATCTGCGTGACGTTGGAGGCAGTCTCGGCGGCAGCAACGGCTGCGGCCGTCTCCTCGGCCCGGGCGTCTGAGGCGGAAACCTCTTCCATTGCACCCGTTTCGTCGAGGATCGACAGATCGAAGGGAACCGGCACCATCGGCAGTTCGTCGTTGCTCGTCGCGTCGGCTCGTGCTTCTTCGACCGGCTTTACCGTCAGTTCGCAATCCCACTCGGCGAATTCGAAGACGGTGCGGATGGCGTCCTCGCCCTTGTCCGTCTTGATCGTGACGTTCCAGAAGAAATAAGCGCCTTCCGGATCGAGTTCCTCGAGACCCGGCAGATCATCCGTATTGCAATAGATCGTCATTTCACCCAGGCGCGAGAGATCGCGCAGCAGCAGGGTGGCGTCATTGCCCTTGGAATAGAGTTCGTAGCGCGGCTTGAAGATAACTTCATAGGTCGGCATGCCGCCCGCATCGTCTTCGCCGCCAAAATCGTCGAAGGAAAAGGGGACCGGCTGGAAGCCGCTGTCGTCAGTCGGCTTCGGGGTCGGCGCCGGAGCGGCCTTTGGCGCAGGCGCCTCGACTGACGCCGAGGGAGACGGCAATTCGCCGTTGGCCAGCGCCTCGAGTTCCTTGACGAGGCCGCGGCTGCGGCTTTCATCGACGCTGCCGCCGTCGCGCGCAGCATTCGTCAGGTCGGCCAGCACATCGGCCGACTTCAGCATCACCTTCAGGACGTCCTGGTTCGGCTCAAGCTTGTTGGATCGAACGCAATCGAGAGTGGTCTCGAAAACATGGGCGAAGGCGACCAGATCGTCAAGGCCGAAGGCGCCGGCGCCACCCTTGATCGAATGGACGGCACGGAACACCGCATTGACGGTTTCCGGATCGCGATCGCCATCATTCATTTTCAGAAGACCGGATTCCAATTCGGCGAGCTGTTCCTCGCACTCCTGGAAAAAGATCTCTTTGATTTCGTTCATATCCATAGGAGCAAATCCTGGGTTTAAGCGGTTACACGCTCAATGGCATCGATCAGCTTGGCCGGGTCGAAAGGCTTGACGATCCAGCCTGTGGCACCGGCCTGGCGGGCGCGGTTCTTCTTTTCCGCGTCGCTTTCGGTGGTCAGGACCAGGATCGGGATCGCCCGATATTTCTCGTTCCGGCGGACACCTTCGATGAAGCCGAACCCGTCGAGGCGCGGCATGTTGATGTCGGTCACGATGACGTCAGGATTGGACTCTTCGAGGATCTCGAGGCCCTCGATGCCGTCTTCCGCCTGGATCGTCTCGAAGCCGGCATTGTTCAGCGTCACGAGAAGCATGTTTCGGATGGTGCGGGAATCATCCACGGTCAGCACTTTTTTCTTCATTGCCGAATCTCCTTGGCAAGCAGGTGGTCAATATTGACGCCAACCAGCTGCATGGTTTTCTGAAATGCGTCGGACACCTTGGAGAAGGTGAACGGCTGCTTGTCCTGCTCCCAGGTCTTCTCGGCGGACATCAGAACCTGGGCGCAAAGAGCACCGATCCGTTCGACGCCGGAAGCGTCTATCGAAAGACCGCTACCCCGCAGCGAGAGGAGTTTATCGCGCAAGGCGGAAGCCTCGTTGAGGTCGAGCACCGCCGTCAAATCCAGCGTCTTGCCACTCTTCTTTGCTGCCATCAGCTTTTCCTTGTCCCCGTGTCCCCGGCCCGAAAAGACGAGCTGAGGCAATCATCCGATAGGTTAGTAAACATTCCGCCCACCTCCGACGCTTGCGAACGCTTGCGGAAGGCCAAAATCGTCATTTTCGTATTCGTCCACGACCGGTGCCGGCCGGGTCGCGCCGTCAAGGGCGCGCGGCGGTGTCACGCGCGCCGGCGCCGGGCGCCCGGCAGTGGCGTTTTCCCGGGCGATGCGGAATTCGCGAATCGTCTGGCCGAGCTCGAGAATGACGGTGTGGAGGTGGTCGGCGCCTTCGGCCGAGCGCTCCGCAAGGCCGGCGCTATCGGCCACCTCGCCACCCAAGCCTTTGACGTCGGCTGTCACGCTGTCGAGGCTGGCGGCATGTTCGCCGGTTCGGGTGGCGATGCCGGCGATAGCGGCGTTGATATCGGTGACCTGACGCACGATGCTGCCGATCGAATCCTGTGTGCGGCCGACCATCTGCACGCCGGCGTCGACCTGCGCCTTGGTCGTCGTCACCAACGTCTTGATCTCGCGGGCGGCTTCGGCCGAACGCTGGGCAAGGGCGCGGACTTCCTGGGCGACGACGGCAAAGCCGCGGCCGGAATCGCCGGCGCGAGCCGCTTCGATGCCGGCATTCAGCGCCAGAAGATTGGTCTGGAAGGCGATCTCGTCGATCGCGCCGATGATCTGGCCGATCTTTTCGGCCGACTGCTCGATATCGGCCATGGCGCTGATCGCGCGGCCGACGACCTCGCCGCTTTCCTCGACGGCGGCGCGCGTCGTGGCGGCCGCCTGTTCGGCAGCGCGGCTGTCGGCGGCACCGTCGCGCACACTGCCCGCGATATCGGCAAGGGCAGCGGCTGAAAGCTGCAGCCGGTCGGCCTGGCCGGAAGCCGTGCCGGCGAACTGCCTGGACAGACCGGCAAGCGAGCCTGTCGCCGCTTCGGCCTTGAGCGTGCGCTCGGTGATGGCGGTGAACTCGGCCTGGAGGCCGTCCAACGCGCCGTTCAGCGCGGCGGCGATGCCGCCATAGGCGCCTTCGCCGTCGACGGGCGCGCGCCGCGTCAGGTCGCGTGCGGACAGGCTTTCGATGACATCGCCGAATATCCGAGCGATTTCGGCCTCGTTGTCGGCGCGCTGACCAGCGAGCGCGCGGCTCTGGGCGGCGCGCAGCGCATTGAAGCGGAGCGAGACGGCGATTTCCACATCGACCATGACGATGCGGATGATCGCCGTCATCAGATCGGAGATTTCGCGGGCGCGGCGCTTGGCCGACGGCAGCAGCGGACGGCCGGCGATCTCTTCGGCGAGGCCGGAAACGACATGCTCCAGCATGACGCCGTGGCCGGCCACGTGCCAGCGCGGGTCGAGGCCCATCTTGCTCTCGGTATCGGAGAGAACCTTGACGCGCTCGGCATAGAGGCTGTCGAACCGCGCATCCGTCAGCACGTCCCAATGCGAGGACTGCAGATCGTGCAGGCGCTCGACCTGACGCTCGCTCTCGAAATTGCGCGACGCATCGGGGAATGACTGGAATCTATGGAAGAGATCCCTGAGGCCTGCCTTCAGATGCGCTTCGAGCGCCGGCCGGTTCCGACGCACCAGCTCGCACTGTTCGGCATCGAGACCGGCAAAGCGCAGGCGGTCACGCAAGCTGCCTGCCTGCGCTCCACGAGCCTGATCTGATGGCATGTCCTGCCTCAACGCCTGTCCCCAACCACTTTCCGGGCGAAGGCCCGGCCAAAAACTTGCGCAGCATCCGTTGAACGCGAAGCGTTAAGACGGTCCTCACCACCGGTTACAACCGGCGGATCGAAACCCCCTGATCAGCTATGTTTCGGAGCTGTCTGAAGAGATGGATACCGGATCAACCCGGTACGGCGGGACGGCGTCATGCCTGGTGGGAACGAGTGCATCTTCCCATTCCGACGTGTACACCAATGTTTATGGTTAATTCCTTGCTTGAAGGTTAATAAGCCTTTCGCGGTGCAGGCTTTTGAAGCAATTCAAGGCCGTTCGCAGCAAATACTGTTGCGGAGTTGCATGGCTGCTACAAGGCACACGCAAGCTCCGTGTTATATGCCGGTCGATAACCAAGACATGACGTCGACAAGGACAGAGCAATGATTGTTCTCGGATTGGGTGCCTGCGTGATTGCAATGACGCTGCTTGCAGCCGTCGCCCGCCTCGATTCCCTCGCCGCAAACCGCGATATCCGCGCCCTTCGGGTGTTCTAAAACCCACCCTTCCCCGTTGGCAGTCCGGCACCTTTAGTGTATCGCACTCGCGCCTTTCATGTCAGCGGAACTATCGGTTCATGTCCCCCAGATCTGGTCTCCTTATCGTTCTTGGCTTCACGCTTTGGCGCGTCGTCATGCTCAATTTCGATACGACGGACCTTTTCGTCGACGAGGCGCAGTACTGGTTCTGGTCGCAAAACCTCGACCTGGGCTATTATTCCAAGCCGCCGATGATTGCGTGGGTGATCCGGGCGATGACCGAGCTTTCCGGCTCAAACGCCATCTATTGGATCCGGCTGCTCGGACCGCTGATCCATATGGCGGCGGCACTGGTGCTGATGAAGACGGCAAAACGTTTCGTCGGGCCGGAGATCGAAGGCTGGACGGGCGCCACCTACATCACGCTCCCCGGTGTGGCGCTTTCTTCGGTGTTCTTCTCGACCGACGTGATCCTGCTATTCTTCATCGCGATCGCGTTGCTTGCCTATTTCGGCCTGACGCAGCGGCGCTCGGTCGGGCTGGCGCTGGTCATGGGCCTTGGCGTCGGCCTCGCCTTTTTGACGAAATATGCCGTGCTGTTCGTCGTTCCGGGCGGCGCGATTGCCCTCCTCCTCATTCCAGCGGCGCGCATCGCCATTCGGGATTTCATCATCGCGGTCGCGGTCGCGGCGGTCGTCGCACTGCCGAACCTCTGGTGGAACCTGCAGCACGACAACACGACGGTGCGGCATACCCAGGACATCGCCCATTGGAGCGAACTCGGCATTAATCTCCGGCGCGGGCTTGAATTCTTCGCTGCCCAGTTCGGCGTCGTCGGGCCGATTATCTTCTTCGCGATGCTCTGGGCGGTCTACCGCATGATCAGGGGCAGGAGCGACGATCGGGAAAGGATGCTGGTCTGGCTGTCGATGCCGGTGGTGGTGCTCATCACGCTGCAGGCAACGGTCGCCAAGGCCTATGCCAACTGGGCGGTGACTGCCTATGTCGCAGGCACCATCCTTGCCGTCTGGCTGCTTTACCGGATGTGGCCGAAGGGGCTCAGGCTGTCGCTGACCATCAACGGCATCGCCAGCCTGCTCTTTCCGCTGGCGACGATTTTTCCGCATCAGTTGCTGCTGCCGAACGGCGACGAGCTGATGAAGCGCTATCTCGGCCGCGCCGAGGTCAGCCGCGAGGCCGCAGCACTTGCCGGCCAGGCCGGCACCGACATCATCGTCACCAATAATCGCGACATGGTCGCCGATCTTTTCTATACGCTGCGCGACACATCCTACAGGATCTATGCGCGCGCGCCGGCGGGCCTTCCAGAGAGCTATTACGAGCAGGAATTCGCACTGCCGGCCGACGTCACCGGCAAGGTGCTTTTCCTGACGGACGGTCCCTTCAGCTGCGCCACCGAGACGCCCGAGCTGCTGAAGAACTGGCAGCCGACGGAGGGCTATTACAAGGGCAAAGCGCTCTCCGTTTACAAGGTCTCTGCCGCCTGCCTAGCGCCCTGAGCCAATCGATTCCGATTTAGAGCCTTTCCGGGTTAGATTGCAGCATTCTGTTGGCTCAAACGGAGTCGGATGGTCGACCGGCCGGCGCGCGTCGTAGCCCAGCTCTACGGCCAAGCCGGCCAAAGGCGATCGGCTCGGACGTACCAGAGATATGCCCTTCGCCAATCGCCTTTGCCCTGGCGAAAACCTGCTCCGGCAGAATGCTTCAATCTAATCCGGAAAGGCTCTAAGGAATTAAGCAGAGGCCAGGCAGAGGCCTATGCCCACCCCTTCGATCTCTACAAAGTTTACGCCGCCTTCCTCGAAGGCGAGGCGCAGCTGCGCCTCCGTCGCGCGATGGATGTCGTGGTGTCGGCCCTCGTAATCGCGGATGGTGCTGCGCGAGACGGCGGCCTTTGCGGCAAGGTCGGTCTGGGTCCAGTCCAGCAGGCCGCGCGCCGCGCGGCAGAGAGCGGGGGTGAGAATTGTTTCTCTTGCGCCTTGACCCATGATTTCAAGTTGCCCATATTGGTCGATATAGACCATATATGTCATATTAGGAACGGGATTTCCAGATCGGGAGACAACGATGCCACACGATACGCCCTTGATTTCGACAATCGTCGGCGGCCTCGTACTGGCTTTCATCTTCGGCGCCTTCGCCCATCGACTGCGTATGCCGCCGCTCGTCGGTTATCTGATCGCCGGCGTGCTTGTGGGGCCGCATACGCCAGGTTATGTGGCGGATCAGAATCTTGCGCCGGAACTTGCCGAAATCGGCGTCATCCTGCTGATGTTCGGCGTCGGGCTGCATTTCTCCCTGAAAGATCTGCTGTCGGTGCGCGGCATTGCCGTGCCCGGCGCGATCGTGCAGATCGCCTTCGCGACATTGCTCGGCTGGGGGCTTGGCGCCTTCATGGGCTGGCCGACCGGCGGCAGCCTGGTCTTCGGCCTGGCGCTTTCGGTCGCTTCCACCGTCGTGCTCCTGAAGGCGCTGCAGGAGCGACGCCTCGTCGAAACCGAGCGCGGCAGGATCGCCGTCGGCTGGCTGATCGTCGAGGATCTCGCCATGGTGCTGGCGCTGGTGCTGATCCCGGCCGCAGCCAGCATCGGCGGTGAGGGTCACGCTCCTGTCGAGCCGCTCTCGGCCGGGCTCAACCACCTGTTCGACCTCGATCTCGGCATCGGCGGCATGATCGCCATGACGCTGGTGAAGGTGGCGCTGTTCGTGGCGCTGATGCTGGTTTTCGGCCGTAAGCTCATTCCATGGACGATGCACCGCATCGCCCATACCGGTTCGCGGGAACTCTTCCGGCTCGGCGTGCTGGCGATCGCACTCGGCGTCGCCTTCGGAGCGGCGAAGCTCTTCGGCGTGTCGCTGGCGCTCGGCGCCTTCTTTGCCGGCATGGTGCTTGCCGAAAGCGAGCTCAGCCATCGAGCCGCGCAGGAAAGCCTGCCGCTACGCGACGCCTTTGCCGTGCTGTTCTTCGTCTCGGTCGGCATGCTGTTCGATCCGAACATCCTGATCGACAAGCCGCTGCCGATCCTCGCCACCATCTTCATCATCGTCATCGGCAAATCCGTCGCCGCCTTCCTGATCGTGCTCGCCTTCAAGAAGCCGCTCGGCACGGCGCTGACGATTTCGGCAAGCCTCGGCCAGATCGGCGAATTCTCCTTCATCCTCGCCGCCCTCGGCGTCGAACTTGGGCTGCTGCCGGGGGAGGGCCGCGATCTGATCCTTGCCGGCGCCATCATCTCGATCATCCTTAATCCGCTGCTGTTCTTCCTCTGCGACCGCATGCGGCCGCTGCTGGATGGTGCAAAGCGCGAAGACGTCGTGGCAGATCCTGCTCCCACTGCAGATGCAACAGCAGCGCAGGAGGAGATACCGCCCGAAGACGACGAGGTGCACCCGACCGCCCTCATCGGCCACTCCATTCTCGTCGGCTACGGGCGGGTTGGCAGCATCGTCGGACAGAATCTCAAGTCGTCTGCCACACCTTTTCTCGTCATCGAGGACTCCGACAAGCGCATCGGCGAGCTGAAGGCGCAGGGTATCGAAACTCTGTCGGGCAATGCGGTGATGCGGGAAACGCTCGACCTTGCCAATCTCTCTGGCGCCCGCAGCATTGCCATCGCCATCCCGAACGCCTTCGAAGCCTGCCGCATCGCCGAGCAGGCCCGCAGCGTCAATCCATCGATCCTCATCGTCGCCCGCGCCCATTCCGACGCCGAGGTCGATGAGCTGAAGCAATATGGCGCCGACACCGTCATCATGGGCGAGCGTGAAATCGCGCTGGGCATGGTTGACCGGCTCGCTCAAGTGCATCATGAGAGTGTGCCCTATGAAGACGGGCATGGGCCTGATACAATTATGCCGACGGATGACCCTCCGCCGGAAAAAGAATGAGAGATTGGCGCGCTTTTGAGCCGATACGGGAGTGACATCGCCGGGACGGAGAAGGTGGAGCTGGACCAGCGCCGTCTGACGAGCCGTATCGCCGCTTCCCTCCTCGTCGCCGTCCTTGCCTATCTCGGCCTGCTTTTCGGCGGCAATCTGGTGATCTCGCCGGCCGCCGCCGCCAATACGCTTTCCTCTTCCGATCGGGATTCGCAGCCAGCGCAGCTGACTGCGCGCGATGCCGTGCGCGGGTTGCTTGCCAGTGAACGCAAGCTTGCACCAAAGCAGGCGGCGCATGACGCCGGACCGCTTGCCCTTGCCGCCGCCCCGGCTGTCGATCTTTCCGGCTGGACCATGGCCGCGCCTCTTCCGGCATTTGAAGCTTCGCTTCATGCCGCAGTCTTCAGGACCCATCAGCCGCGCGCACCGCCGGCCGCTGCCTGACGCTCGCGCCGATCGGCGCTTCCGACCATTGACGACATGCCGCCAGCGCCCGAGCGCCGGCCCTCGATATCAAGGAATACAACATGCGTACTTCACGATGGCTGGTGGTCACCTATGCGGTGATCATCCTACTCGGCCTATTGATCGCCCTGCCGAACGTCCTGCCGCAATCCGTCCTCCAGCGCTTGCCGGCCTGGCTGCCGCATGAGCAGGTGTCGCTCGGCCTCGACCTTCGCGGCGGTTCGCACCTCGTTCTGGAAGTCGACGAAGCCGACCTGACCAAGGAGCGGCTGCAATCGCTGCTTCAGGACGCGCGCCGCGTGCTGCGCGAAAAGGGCATCCAGCCGAAAGCCGTGGTCCGCAGCCAGAACCAGATCGTCGTGACGCTCGCCGATGCCTCACAGAGCGATGCTGCCGTCACCGAACTCAAGACGCTTGCCAACCCGATCAGCACCGGCCTCAGCGCCGGCCAGGCGGATCTTGATGTCACGGCGAACGGCGCCACCATCACCGTCGGCTTCTCGCGGGCCGGCATCGCCGCCAATGTCGACAATGCCGTCCAGCAGAGCCTTGAAGTCATCCGCCAGCGCGTCGACCAGGTCGGCGTCTCCGAGCCGACCATCCAGCGCATCGGCGCCAACCGGGTGCTCGTCCAGCTTCCGGGCGCGCAGGATCCGTCGCGCCTGCGCGAACTTCTCGGCTCCACCGCCAAGATGTCGTTCCATATGCTGGCGCCGAACAACGCGCCCGGACCCGGCGTGACCATACTGAAGGACGATGAAGGCAATTCCTATCCGGTCCTCGACCGCGTCGAGATCTCCGGCGATCGCCTTTCGGATGCCCGTGTCAGCTTCGATCCGAACACGCGTGAGCCGATCGTCAGCTTCCGCTTCGACAGCGCCGGCGCCACCCGCTTTGCCGAAATCACCCGTCAGAACGTCGGCAATCCCTTCGCCATCGTCCTCGACAACAAGGTGCTGAGCGCGCCGGTCATCCGCGAGCCGATCACCGGCGGCTCCGGCCAGATCTCCGGCAGCTTCTCGGCCGACAGCGCAACGACGCTTGCCGCCATGCTGCGTGCCGGCGCCCTGCCCGCCAAGCTGACGGTCATCGAGGAACGCACCGTCGGCGCCGACCTCGGCGCCGACGCCATCAAGATGGGTATTTATTCCGGCCTAGTCGGCTTTGCTCTCGTCGCACTCTTCATCTTCGTTCTCTATGGCACCTGGGGCATCCTGGCGAATATCGCGCTGTTGATCCACACCATCCTGACCTTCTCGGCGCTAACGCTGGTTGGTGCGACGCTGACGCTACCGGGCATTGCCGGTGTCGTGCTCGGCATCGGCCTTGCGGTCGACGCCAACGTTCTCATCAACGAGCGTATTCGTGAAGAGACCCGCAAAGGTAAGGGCGCCTTTGCCGCCATCGATACGGGCTTCAATCGTGCCTATTCGACCATCATCGACGGCAATATGACGGCCCTGATCGCTGCGGCCATCCTGTTCTTTTTCGGTTCCGGGCCGGTTCGCGGCTTTGCCGTGACCATGGCGCTCGGCCTGATCATCTCGATGTTCACCTCAGTCGCCTTCGTGCGCGTCGCGATGATCGAGATCACCCGCCGCCGCAAGTTCAAGGTGCTGAACATCCGGCCATTGATCCCGTTCAGCCCCTATGACAAGCACATCGAATTCATGAAGGCGCGCTTCTTCGGCGTCACCGTTTCGGCGCTGCTTTCGATTGCCTCCGTCGTGCTCTTCATTCATCCGGGCCTCAACTACGGCGTCGATTTCCGCGGCGGCATCCAGATGGCCGTCAAGACGCAAGGGGCTGCTGATCTTGCGAAGTTCCGCGAAGGTTTGGACAGTCTCGGCCTCGGCGAAATCACGCTGCAGTCCTTCGGCGACAAGAACAGCATCCTCGTTCGCGCGCAGCGGCAGGAGGGCGGCGAAGAGGCGCAGACGGCAGCGGTTACCAAGCTGAAGGCCGAAGTCGCCAAGATCGATCCGACCGCCACAGTCGAAGGCACCGACGTCATCGGTCCGAAGGTCAGCGGCGAGCTTGCCTGGGCCGGCATCCTGTCGGTGGTGATCGCAAGCTTTGCGATGCTCATCTATATCTGGGTGCGGTTCGAATGGCCGTTTGCCGTCGGCGCGATCGTCACGCTGGTGCTCGACGTCACCAAGGCGATCGGCTTCTTCGCGATCACCGGCCTCGACTTCAACCTGACGGCGATCGCCGCCATCCTGACGCTTGTCGGTTATTCGGTAAACGACAAGGTCGTCGTCTATGACCGCATGCGCGAAAACATGCGGCTCTATAAGTCGATGCCGCTGCGCGAGATCATCGACAAGTCGATCAACGAGACCTTGGCGCGAAGCCTTTACACCAATGCGACGGCCTTCCTCGCGCTGGTGCCGATGGCGATCTGGGGCGGCAGCGCGGTCTCGAGCTTCGCGATCCCGATGGTCTTCGGCATTCTCGTCGCCGGCGCCTCGTCGATCTTCA
The DNA here is from genome assembly GCF_013087515.1 of Rhizobium sophorae. Taxonomy (GTDB): domain Bacteria; phylum Pseudomonadota; class Alphaproteobacteria; order Rhizobiales; family Rhizobiaceae; genus Rhizobium; species Rhizobium sophorae. The sequence goes on from NZ_JABFCN010000034.1 coordinate 173,030, forward strand.
TCGCGGCACCCATCCTGCTCTTCCTCGGCGACTGGCGCCGCCGCCATGCCAAGGCGGCACCGGCAACCGATGAGGCAGTCGAGATCATTCCGCCGGAAGAGGGTCGCCCGCGCAAGTCCGCGAGCTAAAATCCCGTTAACGCATCCTTGAAGAGGGCGCCGGTTGCAGAGCCGGCGCCCTCTTTCTATTGTCGGCTACGGCATTATCTGCCAATTCAAAGTGTTACAGCGTCCTTTGCGCGTCTGAAAAGACACGCGGCGCTGTGAGAGATCGGGGAAACCGCCAGATGTCATCCGACCCAACGAGACCGCCGGAGACCACCGTTGCCGGAGACAGTGAGGAGCGCATCAAACGTTTTCTCGCAACCGCCTCGCACGACCTGCAATCGCCGCTCCGCCATATCACCATGTATGCCGAGCTGCTGCTCGACGATCTCGAGGCGACGCTCGACGGTGAACAGCTTCAGAGCCTGCGGATGATCATGGAAAAGGCGCAGACGGCGCATCGCCTCACCAAGGCATTGATGAGCCTTGCCGGCGGCACACCCCAGGTGACGCCTGAAGAGGTCGATCTGCAGGCGCTCGCCGAAAATATCTGGGCCGAACTGACCGACGAGACGGCGGGCGGCGAGGCGACGCTCGAAAGTGACGGACTGCCCTCCATCCGTACCGACCCTGCCCTCTTCGGTCTGGTGCTGCGGCACTTGCTGACCAATGCCCTCATTTATCGCGGGGAAGCGGCGCCGCATGTGGCCATCACGGCGGAGCGCGAGGGGACGGACTGGTTCATCCGGATTTCCGACAACGGGACGGGCATCGATCCCGCTTATCGGGAGCGAATATTCGAGCCTTTCTGGAAATTGCCGAAGCCGGGAACGGTCCAGGGCGCCGGTCTTGGACTGACGACGACGCGGGAGTTTCTGATGGCGCTTGGCGGCGATATCAGCCTCGAACATTCGGATGAAAGCGGCAGTCGCTTCATCATCCGCCTTCCGATTGCCTGAGATCAGAGCAATTTCAGCAAAAGCGTGCAGCGGTTTTGCCAAAGCGCGACAAGCGAATCTGAGAGATCGCGACGCGCTTTAGATGCTGTAATCGTCCTTCCAGAAATCCGGGACGTCATAGGTCACATATTCGCGGATGATGTGCTGCAGCGTCTGGGCATCGATTTCGTCCTTGCCGATGCGGAAATCGACGCCGTAATCCGGGAACTCCTGGAAATAGCCGCCCGATATATCGGTCGAGACGACGCCGATCGGGCCGGTGTAGCCGAAGCCGCGCAGTTCCGGCACCGTTTCGCGGAAATCGGCGTTCGGCAGAAGGCGGTTGTCGAGCAGGATGAGATCGAACCGCGCCAAGCGGATCTTTTCCAGCGCGTCACTGATCGAAGGCGCATATTCGACCTCGACGGCCGGCTCTGAGAGATCGGCGATCTTCTTCTTGAGCGCACGGAATTCGATGAATTCGTCGTCGACAAAGAGAACCTTCACGGCGTTCCTTCGGCCCGTTTCGGTGATCATCGTCTCATTTCCCCAATCCCGAAACCAACTTCACGAAACCAAACCATTCCTCAAGGCGATCGCCACCATATGAACGCGGTTGACGGCGTCAAGTTTGCGCGCGGCCGCGGTGATGTGCGAATTGACCGTATGTTCGGAGAGACCGAGAATGATGGCGATTTCCGCCGACGTCTTGCCTTCGCTCGTCCATTTGACGATTTCCGATTCGCGCTGGGTCAGCCGTCCGGACATTTCCGGCGTCAGGATTTCCTCGTAGAGCTTGTCGAAAATACGCATGGCGTCGAGAAGCATATCGGCGATCTCGCTCTGATCCGGCTCCTGGCGCTCGCCGCTGAGGACGAGGCAATATCGCCGCCCTTCCGGCGTGAACAGCGGGATGAAGAGAAAGACGCCGCTCAGGAACTCGTTGAAAACAAGATCGGACGGATAATCTTGCGGCTGTGCGCTCCTGCCATGGACCGGCGTTGCCAGGAACTGGGCGGTCTTCGCCCGGACGGTGCCCAGCGCTTCCTTCAATGTCGTGATGAAAAGGCCGACACGCCGCTCGGCAACATTGGTGATGACGATATCGCGTTCGCCGAAAGGGGCGGAAGCCTCGGAAATGCGGGCAAGCGCGAAATTGTCGAAGTTGTAATGCTGCGCCGCCGACTTCAGCAGACGGAAAAAATCGGTGCGGTTGATCGCCCGGCTCAGCTCCGGTCCGGCGTGAAAGGGAATTGCCGGGGCATTGTTCATTCCCACTCTTCCTCTCCTCTCGCCGATGCTTCCGATCCCGAAATCTTGGGATATACGTCTTAGACGCGAAGAGCTACAAAAAATGCGAGACAAGTTGATGAGAGATATCGAAAACGGGGACTTTCGATATGTAAGGCGGAAATCATCAATTATCTCAACGACAGGTGATGCACGGGCAGATTTTACTGAGGGGCAGTAGTTCTTACCTGGGTATCGTAAATCTTCTCGTGTTCAACATCCATGAATGCGAGAAGGCAGTGCCAGACGTAAGCGCGAGAGAACCGATAGACCCATTCAGCTAAGGGGTTGGCTGATGTTCGTGGCGGCGAACGCGGGTTGATCGGTTCTCTCAGCGCTTATTTTGCGTTCCATTTCCTTCGCTTCGGTTGCATCTTGTGATGCGCTCCCGACCTTGTCAATTGCGGTTTGTCGCATGCTCCAGGCGAGCGGCAGAGAATAGGCGGCCGGGCTTACGTCGTTTCCTACACTTCCAGATTGAGAATGATTGCGGCAAGGTCAAGCGGTTTTTCGAGATAGAAATCGGCGCCGGCCTCGAGCGCACGCGCGCGATCCTCATCGGCATCCGATCCGCTGCAGATTGCAAGCCGCATCGCCTTGAACCGAACATCCCTGCGCAGGCTCATCACCAGGCCAGTGCCGCTGTCGAGCGGCATGTAGAGATCGGTGATCAGCAGATCGGGCACGGCCTTGCCCTCCGCCGCGCGCGCCTCCAACGCCTCCAGCGCCATATCGGCGGTCGAAAAGCAGAATAGATCGACCTCTATCTGCTGCTTCCGGCTGATATATTCGAGATAGAAGAGGTCATCCCTGCTGTCATCGACGTAAAATAGGGTCGGCATCCACCACCGTGATTGGATATTGTTCGAACGAACGTCGCTGTCCTTAGAAATCACGATACCGCGGTTTCACGAAAATTCGATATACCTTACTGCGAGGCATTTCGCAAAAAGGGCGGCATCGGCTTCCCTTGCCTATTGAGTATTCGTTGATTTCGGAAAAAATGACCGCGCAAACCAAGGAGAATACGCGGGTGCAGGATAGCAGCGACGTGGACCTGCAAGACCAGCGGAGGCACTACCGTGCCTTTGCGATTGCCGTCGGCTGCCTGATGTTCCTTCTCGGCGTGACGGCGCTTGCCGGCTGGCTGCTGCAGGTCGAGATTGTCATTTCGCTGGTTCCTGGCTTTCCGTCGATGGCCTTCAACACCGCGCTCTGCTTCGTGCTTTCCGGCGCGGGGCTTGCCGCTTCGACACTCGCCGCCCGCCGTTTTCGAATAACGGCGACGATCACAGCGGGGCTTGCGGCGGCGATCGCCGCGGCCCGGCTTGTGGAAATCGTCATGATCGGGCGGACTTTTCACAATGTCGACGTGTTGATCTCGCGCTTCCTGGTTTCGCCGGATTTCATCGCTGAGATCGGCGGCGGCATGGGGCCGAACACGGCGCTGGTTTTCCTGATCGCCAATCTTTCGCTGCTACTCTCGCTCCAGGTGGAGAAGTCGAGAAACCAGGTGGTGCAGGAATTGACGAGCTATGTCGTCATCACCCTCGGCATGATCGCGCTGGCCAGCTATGTCACCGATGCCGAACAGGGCTACCGCTGGGGGCCTTATGCGGCGATGGCGCTGCATACGGCGGTCGGCATGGTGATCTTCGGCTCGGGACTTCTCGCCCGCTCCTGGTGGATGCAGCCAGCAAACCGGGCGCAAATCCCGCTCTGGATCCCGGCCGCGGTCTGCTTCACCGGTCTTCTCGTCGATCTCTATACGCCGCTGGGTGTCGCCAACGGCATTCTCTACGTGCCGCTGGTGCTGACGGCACTCTGGTTCGGAAACCGGAACGCGCCGCTTTTCTTCGCCTTTGCCTGCACCGTGCTCCTGATGCTCGGCTTCTTCGCCGTCAGGCACAACGAGGCGGCGTTCTGGCAGGAAATCGCCAACCGCACGATTACGGCTGCCACGCTTTGGCTGATAGCGATCCTCGTCTTCTATTTCATGCGCAACAACTACAATCTTGAAACCGAGCGCGTCCGCTTCGGCGCGCTGGTGCGCGGCACGCCTGATGCCGTCATCGTCATCGACGAGCGTGGAACGATCAGGAATTTCAACCCGGCGGCTGAAAGCATGTTCGGTTACTCCCCGCAGGAGACGATCGGCCGGAACATTAAGATGCTGATGCCCGAACCCTACCATTCCGAGCACGACGGCTATCTCGCCCATTACCGGCAGACCGGCGAGGAGCGCATCATCGGTACGACGCGCATGGTCTCCGGGCGACGCAAGAACGGCATCGTCTTTCCGATCGATCTTTCCATCAGCGCCGTCGTCACCGGCCATACGAAGACCTTCGTCGGTATCGTGCGCGACATCAGCGAGCGCGTCCGGCAGGAAGAACGGATGAAAACGACGCTTTTCCAGCTCGAGGCCTATACGGCCGAGCTCGAGCGCAGCAACCACGACCTCGATGAATTCGCCTATATCGCCTCGCATGATCTCAAGGAACCGCTGCGCGGCCTGCACAACCACTCCCGTTTCCTGTTGGAGGATTATGAAGACAAGCTCGACGTGGACGGCGTACGCCGGCTGAACCGGCTCGTGCGCCTCAGCCAGCGCATGGAGAAGCTCGTCAACGACCTTCTTTATTTCTCCCGGCTCGGACGCCAGCAGCTGGCGGTCAAACGCACCGATATCGGCCTGATCGTCAAGGATGTCGTCGCGACGATGGAGTTGCTGCTCGAGGAACGGCACGCCAAGGTGATCATCGACGGCCGGCTGCCGGAGGTGGTCTGCGACGCGCCGCGGCTGACTGAAGTGTTCCGTAATCTCATTACCAACGCGATCAAATACAACGACAAGCCCGCTCCGCTCGTCTCGATCGGCTATCTTGATCGGTTCGTCGGCAAGGACGGCACGGTTGCCCGCAACGTGTTTTTCGTTAAGGATAACGGCAAGGGCATTCCGCAGGAATTCCACGAGGATATTTTCCGCATTTTCAAACGGCTGGAAAAGTCACAGGATTCCGACGACGGGACCGGAGCGGGCCTCACCTTCGTTCGCAAGATCATCGCGCGGCACAATGGCGATATCTGGCTGGAATCCGAGGTCGGCACCGGCACGACATTCTACTTCACTCTGGGAAAAAAGCGCGAGGGGCAGAATGCAGCAGCGTGATACGCAACCGATCCTGATCGTCGAGGACAGCGAAGACGATTTCGAAGCGACGATGCGCGCCTTCAAACGCACCAACCTGCGCAATTCGATCCGCTGGGCGGCCTCCGGTCAGGAAGCGCTCGACATGCTGGCCGAGATGGTGCCGAAACCCGGGCTGATCCTGCTCGACCTCAACATGCCGGGCCTTGATGGTCGGAAGACGCTGGAGGCGATCAAGTCGAACGCCGGCTGGCGCAAGATCCCGGTGGTGATCCTGACCACCTCCGACGACGAACGCGATATCGAAGGCTGCTATGCGCTCGGCGCCAATACCTATGTGCAGAAGCCGGTGGATCTCGACGGGCTCTTCGCCGCGATCCAGCGGCTAAAGGAATACTGGTTCGAAATCGCGATCCTGCCACTCGAGGACTGACAGATTGGCGGAACACTGCTCTATTCTCATTATTGACGACAACATCGACGATCTCGAGGTCTATCGCCGCATATTGGGCCGCGTTTCCAGCACTGCCTATACCGTCGTGGAGGCGGAGACGGGCGAAGAGGGTCGTGCGCTGAACGGCCGGAAACGGCCGGACTGCATTCTGCTCGACTATTCGCTGCCGGGGCGCGACGGACTCGGCGTTCTTGCCGATATCCTGGAGGATGATCCCGCCGCCAACGTCATCATGCTGACCGGTCAGGGCAACGAAACCGTCGCAGTCGAGGTGATGAAGAGCGGGGCACGCGACTATCTGACAAAGGATTCGCTGTCGCCCGAGACACTGCATCGCTGCATTCAGAACGCCATCATGCACGGCATGCTGGAAGCAAAGCTGGAGCAGAAGCGGCAATCGCTTGAGATCTTCACCCGCGCCATGGCCCATGATTTGAAGGAGCCGCTCCGGACGATCAAATCCTTCAGCCGCATCCTGCACGGTTCTGCAGCGCTTCCGGCCGAAGACCGGGAACTGCTGGATTACGTGCTCAGCGCCGCCGACCATATGGAAGACTTGATCGTCAAGGTCTCGGGCTTCACCAAGCTCGAGGCCTCCGGCGGGTTGGAGCTCAAGCCGGTCTCGCTCTCCGATGTGCTCGACCAAGTGGAGGACAATCTGCGCCAGCAGACCGAAAGCCGCGGAGCCGTCATCATCCGCGGGGCGCTGCCGGAGGTCATGGGCGACGCGACGCTGCTGACCCAGCTCCTGCAGAACCTGGTGTCGAATGCCGTCCGCTATTGCGAGCATAAGGTTCCGGAGATCAGCATTACAGGCGAGGCGCAGGGCGATACCTGCCGCCTCACGGTACGTGACAACGGGCCCGGCATCGACCCCGCGCACCGTGAGCTGATCTTCCAGCCGTTCAAGCGTCTCGTCGGCCGCGGCATCGAAGGCACCGGGCTCGGCCTTGCCATCTGCCGCCGCATCGCGCAGATGCATGGCGGCTCGATCTGGTGCGAGGCAGAAAATGGGCCAGGCGCCACCTTTATTCTCGACGTGCCGCTCGCCGAGGCGAGGCCCGCGCCATCAGCCACATCCGCCGTCCCCCACAGCGCCAGGCCGGCGGCGCAGCCAGGCGAAGGTCCGGGCAGGCTCGCCGAAGTGCTGCTCGTCGAAGACAGCCCGGCCGACATTCAGCTTCTGAAGATCAAGCTGATGCGGCGGGACAAGGTGAATTTCAACCTGCATGTCGCCACCAACGGACGCGAGGCGATGCGGCTGCTCGAAGAACGCGCCGGCATCGTCGATGTGCCGCAGATCGACCTGATGCTGCTCGACATCAACATGCCGATCATGGACGGCTTCGAGGTGCTGCATGCACTTTCAGCCGACATCCGCCTCAAGCGAATTCCCGTCTGCATTCTCAGCACGTCCAGCGACGAGAGCGACATGCGGCGGGCCAGAAATCTCGGCGCGCGCGCCTATATGGTCAAGCCGCCGACCCTGCAGCAACTGGAAGAGGCGCTTGAAGATGTCGAACATTTGGAGTTGTTGCAGCGCGGCGATTCGCTTGCGCTTTGTGCGGAACAAAATTAAGCGATCGTCATTGGCAACGGTATGACCTTCGCAGCTCTCATACTCGCGCTCCTGACGACACCGCTTCAATCAGGACTGCTCTCGATGGTATCAGGCATACATCACGTCACGGCCGTCACCCGCAAGGTGCAGGCGAATGTGGACTTCTACGCGGGATTTCTCGGCATGCGGCTCGTCAAGCAGACAGCCGGTTACGAGGACGCGACGCAGCTTCATCTGTTCTATGGCGATGCGGCGGGAACGCCGGGATCCCTCCTCACCTTCCTCGCTTGGGAAGATGGTGCGCCCGGCCGAGCCGGTTACGGCCAGATCAGCGAAATTTCGTTGGCAATCGATCCCGCCAGCATCGGCTACTGGCTGACGCGGGCCATGAGCTTCGGTCTGAGATCCGAGGGACCGGCCGACGAATTCGGCGAGCCTGTCCTACGGCTGAAGGACCCTGACAACATCATCCTCAAGCTCGCGGGCGCAAAGGACCTCGCATCGCCGGCCGCCTGGGACGGCGCCTCGATCCCGGTCGAGCATGTCGTTCAGCGCGTGCGCGGCGCGACCATGCTGACTGAGAAGCCCGCCGAAAGCCGCAGCTTCCTCGAAACGCATTTCGGTTACCGCTTCCAGGCCAACCGCGGCACGATCGACAGGCTGGTGTCGCAATCTGGCGACGTCATCGACGTGCGCGATGCACGCGGCTTCTGGTCCGGTGCGCCGGGCACCGGCACGGTCGATCACGTTGCCTTCCGCGCCGCCGACGAGAAGACGCTGCTTTCGGTGCGCAAGGCACTGGAAGCGACGGATGGGTCGCCGACCAACATGCACGACCGCAAATATTTCCGCTCGCTTTATGCCCGCGAACCCGGCGGCACGCTGGTGGAGCTTGCCACCGACAAGCCCGGCATGACTGTTGACGAAGAGCATGCATCCCTCGGCACCAAGCTCTTCGCGCCGCCGGAAACGATCACCAATCTCGACGACCTGAAGGTGATTCTGCCCCAGTTTTCGATGCCCGGCCAGCCCCGCATCAACTACCGAGAACTGCCGTTCGTTCACCGCTTCTATACGCCGCCGAATCCCGACGGTAGTGTCTTCGTGCTCCTTCATGGCTCGGGTGGCAATGAGACGACGTTAATGCCGCTCCTGAACAAGGTGGCGCCTCGAGCAACCCTGATGGGCGTGCGAGGGCGCGCGACGGAAGAGGGTTTTCCACGCTGGTACAAGCGTATTACACCCTTCTCCTTCGATCAGAACGACATCAAGACTGAGGCCGAAGCCTTTGCGGCCTTCATCGAAGGCGCCGTCAAGTCCTACGGCCTCGATCCCAAGAAGGTGGTCTATGTTGGCTATTCCAATGGCGCCAACCTCCTGAACTCGCTGCTCTACCTGCACCCGAACCTTGTTCACAAGGCGGTGCTGCTGCGCTCCATGCCGGTGCTCAGCGACTATCCGCACGCCGATCTCAAGGGCACCGACCTGCTCGTCATCAGCGGCAAGACGGATGCCTACGGCAAATATGCGAGCGACTTGGAAGAGAAGCTGAAAAGTTCGGGCGCCACCGTCGATTCCGACGTTATCCCCGGTGGTCACGACCTCGGCGATGCCGATGTACCGATCATCCAGAAGTGGCTGCTGCAGAGGATGGGTGATGATCCGCAGCCGCTGGAGCAGCAAGCGGTTAAGCCGGCGCGCGAGACGTCCGGGCAACCATGATGCCGGCGAGCACCACCGCGGCGCCCAGCGCCTGCATCATCCCGATCGCCTCATTGAGCAGCGCCCAGGCGAGGATAGCGGCGACGACCGGCTGAAGCAGCAGCGTCAGCGATGAAAAGGCCGGCGGCAGATAGGCGAGCGCATAGGTGATCGCCACCTGCCCGCCGGCATGGCTGACAAAGGCGAGGCCGAAGAGGATCGACCAGCCAAAGACGGTTGCGGGCAGCATCTGGCCTTCGAAGAAGAAGGCTATCGGAAAGATGCAGACGGCTGCCGATGCCGTGCTCCAGAGCATGATGCGGATCGTATCGAAGCGGCTGCGCAACCTGCCGATCGCCAGGATATAGCAGGCATAGAAGAAGGCGGCGATCAGCGCGGCGCCGTCGCCGCTCAAATCGCCGTTACCGAGCCCTGCCGGTCCGCCTTTCAGAATAACCACTCCGGCGAGTGCCAGCACCAGTCCCATTAGGAAGACGACACTGGTTCTCGCCCCGAAAAACAGGACGGCGATCAGCGTGACGAAAACAGGCGCGAGATTTGCCAGCAGCGTCGCGTTGGCGACCGAGGTCATGGTGAGCGAAAGGTGCCAGGCGGCGAGATCGAGCGCCAACATGACGCCCGGGAGAGCCAGCATGCCATAGTCGGAAAGGCTTTGCGGCTTCGGCCCTGCATCCTTCTTCACGAACGAGACGATGAGGATCGGGATCAGCGCCAGCGCCACACGCCAGAAGGCCGTCGCCATCGGTCCGACCTCGGACAGTCTGACGAAAATCGGCGAGCCGCCGATCGCCGCCCCGCCGAGAAGGAGCGCCGCCAGGGCAAAACGATTGGAAGGCGAGGCTTCGGAAAGGGTAGAGGCAGCCTGCGACATGGTCTCGATATTTTTCGATCGCCCGAACAGGGGGCTGATGTTAGCCGCGGAATGCGTATCAGAAGTCGATCACCGGGGACAGTCGAAGAGCGACATATTGGTGGAAAATCAGGCAGGATGCCTATTCGTCGCGCTCGTCCGCAGCTTTTCGGCGATCTCACCGGCGATGAAGAAGGCATGCTCGGTCACCTGCGGCAGTCCCATCAGCTCGCCGAACGTGCCGCGCGCCAGCGGGCCGGAGATCAGCAGCGAAGGATCTGCCTTTCCTGACGGGCCGATCGCCTCCGAGCGCTCGGTGCAGGCAAGGCCGAGCCCGGTCGGATCGAGCGACAGGTGGCCGTCTGTCGCAAGTGCCGCAAGCCAGGGCTGGGTTTCAAGAATGCCGCCATGCGCCGGGCCGGTGGTGACGACGACGGCGTCATAACGTCTCTCCAGCGGCTGACGCTGATGACGCGGGTGCAGGGTGCAAAGAATGAACTCGCCCTCGATGCGCGCATCGGCAACCGAGCCGGCCAGGATATCGAGGCGACCTGCAGCAACCGCCGCGTCGAGCACCGCCTCGACCTGCGGGGCGATGCGGAAACGATGCACATCCCAATAGGGACGCAGATGGCGGACGAGACGGCGTCGTTCGGCAACCGGCAGCGCCTGCCAGAGATCGTATCCCTGCGCCCGCACCTGATCGATCACCCCATGCCAGCTTATGCCCTGCGCCTTCGCCGCACCTATGGCGGCGCGGATCCCTCTCAGCAGCGACACGGCTGAATGGGCCGCATCGGAGACGAAGTCGCCGAAGAGTTCCTGCGGTACCGGCGCATGCCCGCGAGACCGCAGACCGCGGCGCGAGATCGCGGTGACCGGACCGTCATGCCCGCGCTGCGCCAGCGAGGCAATGACATCGGCGGCCGTCAGGCCGTTGCCGATGATCAGCACCCGGTCCTGCGGGCGGATCACTTCGAGCACGCCCGGCTTGGTGGTATCGGCGACGAAACGGGGATGGGCAGCAAGCCGGGTCGCAAGCCGGCCGGGGGCTATCGGCGGCGGATGGCTGGTGGCGATCGCGACGATATCGGCCTCCGTCACGCCGCCTCTGTCGTCGAGGATCGACCAACGACCGGCACGGGCTTCGACAGCCGTCACCGCAGCGCGGCAATGACGCACGCTACCGTCTTCCAGTAGCGGCTTCAGCAGCGAGGCGACATATTCGCCGAACAGCCGGCGCCGGGGGAAGAGCGAGCCATCGGGCTGCCTGGCCTCAGGGTCGCCGGCGACGGCGTCACGGGCTTCGATCCAGGCCAGGAATTCGCCGAGGTCATCGGGCTGCAGGCTCATCTTGGCGGCTGGAACATTGATGCGGTGGGCCGGATCGGCCGTGTCATAGGCAAGGCCGCGGCCGAGTTCGGCGCGCGGCTCGAAGACCACGATGGCAGGCTTGCCGCAGTTGGCTCTCGCTAGATGATAGGCGACACCGGCGCCGGAGACACCGCCACCGATGATGGCGACGACGGGCTGTTCAGATGTCGGGAGAGGCTTGGGCTGCATGGTGGCCGGGATCATTGCTTTCGATGCCTGAGCATAGAAGCGGGGCAGTGGTCACGCAATCCTCCTCCCCGATTGTCTATAATTATTATGTAGATTTAGCCTTACGCCGATATCGTCGTCGAGAACTCGGGATTGCCGCGGATGGTGTTGCTCACCGTGCAGATCTCGTCTTCGGCGGCATGGGCGATTTTCTGTCGGGTTTCTTCGTCGATATCGCCCTTGATCGAAAAAGCGATGTTGAACTTGGCAACGCGCGAAAGGCCTTCCGTCGCCTTCTCACCGGTGACCTCGGCGGTGATCTCGCTGATCTTGTCGAGAACGCCCATCTGGCTGGCGACGATGCGGGCGCTCAGCACCAGGCAGGCCGAGAGCGAGGAATAGAGCAGATCGAGCGGATTGAAGCCCGGCTGCGACGGCGCGGTGACGATATCGATCTCGCCCTTGGTGGCGGAGGTGACATGCGGGAAACCGGTGCGGCCGACCACGGCGGTGGCGCCGGTCGGGCGGGGACGAACCTTGAGATCGGCCATATTGAAATCCTCTCGCTAATATCCTGCAGATAGTGATTCCGCCTGATGCGGCAATGGCAAAGCCCGCCCACCGGTTTCGGAACCTTTCCATCCCTCATCAGTTGAATACACCTGAACGAAATCAGTGACAAAGGTGGATTGCGATGGTGCATGTCCGCAGCATGGATAACCAAGGCCGGCGGATGGATGCGCGCGATCGGCTGATCGTCGCGCTCTATGCGCAGCTGAAGGCCGAGCGGGAGACGCGCGAAACGCTGGAATGGGCGATCCGCAACGGCGCCGTCTCCCAGGAAGTGCTGGAAGCCATCGCTGCCGATCCGGTTCCGGTCGTCACCAGCGAGGATATCGCATCGCTGGAGAAGATCGTTGCGCTCGACGAACGGCGCAAACCAAATCGGAACTAGCCGCCGACATCATGCACCCTATTTAGTTGAGAGAGGAGATTCGAAATGGCCGATATCACCTATCAGGTCGTGCCGCATGACAATGGCTGGGCCTATAAGCTCGGCGACACACTTTCGGAGACCTATGCGACAGCGGATGAAGCGATTATCCATGCCAAGGACGCTGCATCGCGCCAGAAGATCGGCAATGGCGATGCGTTGCTCGCCTATCCCGCACCCGACGGCCGCGGCTGGGCATTTCAGGAACTCGAAACCGACAAGAGCGGCAGCCGGCTCTGATCTGCGACGGAGGATGGAATGGCCGCTCGGGCAAGCTGGAAGGGTCATCTGAAGGTGGGCGACCTTGCCTGCGCCGTCGGGCTCTACACCGCCGTTTCCTCCTCCGACCGCGTCTCCTTCAACATCATCAACCGCAGGACCGGCCACCGGGTGGAACGGCAATTCGTCGATAGCGAGACCGGCAAGCCGGTCGAGCGGAGCGACCAGGTCAAGGGCTACCAGATGGAGAATGGCGACTACATCGTCATCGAGGGCGACGAGATCGCCGAAATCATGCCGGAAAGCGACAAGGTCCTCAATATCAAGGCTTTCATTGCCTACGACGATATCGACAAGCTTTATTTCGACCGCCCTTACTATCTCGCGCCCGTCGACGAACATGATGAGGAGGCGCTGTCGCTGATCGCCAGGGGCATGCGTGACGGCAAGGTCGCGGCTCTGGCCGAAGCCGTGCTTTTCCGGCGCAACCGGACGCTGCTGATCCGCCCGCATGACAACTACATCGTCGCGACGATGCTGAATTTCGACTACGAGGTGCGCTCGGCCGATACGGTTTTCGAAGACATTCCCGACATCAAGTTCGACAAGGAAATGATCGAACTTGCGGGCCATATCATTGGCACCAAGCACGGCAGCTTCGAACCGAGCACATACGAAGATCGCTACGAGGCTGCCCTTGTCGAGCTGGTGAAGGCGAAGATCGAGGGCCGGGCGCCACCGAAGAAGAAACCGGCTCCGGAACGCAAGGTCGTCGACCTGATGGAAGCGCTGCGCCAGAGCGCGAAGATGAGCGGCAAGGCGCCAGCAAAGAAGGTCCCGGCGAAGAAGAAGGCGCCTTCGCGCAGCGACAGCCGCAGCAAGAAGGCAAGCTGAGATGGCTCTCGAAACCTATCAGGCGAAACGCGATTTCACGGCCGATGCGGCTCGATGCCTTGCCGAGAGATCCCTAGGACGGGTTTTTCGCCTCGGCGAAACCGCTGGAGAAGAAGAGGCGATAGCGCAGATGCTTCTGCCGACCGTAGCTAACGGGGCTTGCGCCCATCTTCCGCAGCCAGGCTTTTCTTCAACGCATCCATGATATTGATGACATTGCCGGTCGATTTCACCGGTGCAGGTTTTTGCGCGGGCGCCGCCTTCTTCAGGCTCTGCTGCTTGCCGCGGATCATCGACTTTAGACGTTTCTGGATCGGATCCTGCACCATGGTCGGGCTCCAATCCTTCGTCTCTTCCTTCACCAGTTGCTTCATCAGCGTCAGCAGCTTGGTGTCGATCTCGGTTTTGTCGTCGAGTTCGGCAACGGGATCACGCACCTCGTCGCCATAACGCAGGGTCCACAGAACGATGCCTTTGCCCAGCGGTTCCAGCAGCACCGCACGCTCGCGGCGATAAAGGACAAGGCGGGCAATGCCGACGACGTCATTTGCCTTCATCGCCTCGCGGATGACGCAAAAGGCTTCCACGCCGACCTTGTCCTCCGGCGCCAGAAAATGCGGTTTGTCGTACCAGATCCAATCGATCGAGCCGCGCGGCACGAATGTGTCGATCTCGATGGTGCGGGTGCTTTCGAGCCCGACTTCCTCGATCTCTTCGTCCTCGAGAAGGACATAGTCGTCTTCGCCGCGCGGATAGCCCTTCACCTGGTCCCGCTCGGCCACCGGTTTGTGGGTGACGCTGTCGACATAACGGCTTTCGACGCGGTTCTTCGTCTGGCGATTGAGGACGTGGAAACGGACCTTGTTGCTTTCGGTCGTTGCCGGCGTCAGCGAGACGGCCGCGGTGACGAGCGAGAGCTTGAGATAGCCTTTCCAGAATGTCTGACGTGCCATGTCTGTCCTGTCTCCCGGACACGGTTGGGCATTGCAATCAACGGCGGGTTCGGTCTTTGGTTCCGGCAATTGAAGATTTCGTTGATCAGATGCGGTGGGTGCATTTCCCTTTCATGGATCGGCTGCCATGCCCGAGCATTGCGGGCGGAGGGACCAGAGCCACTCTTTCCTTGCCACCGCCATTTTCCTCTTCAATAATGAAAGCCCCAAGACGTCAGGATATCGGTAATCTGAATGTTGCGACTTTTCGCCAACCTCGTCATCGTCCTCGCATGCAATTTCTTTCTCATCGTCGGCAATGCTGGCACGTCCTTCGCACAGGAATGCCCTGACCCGACAAAAGCCACGAATGCCTCGGCTCAGCAAAAGCAGGCAAGCAAGCGACTTAATCGCGCTCTTCCGAGCTATCGCGCCAGATCGGCCCGATACAACATGGCTCTTGTCGGTGATTCCCTCGTCGAACTCTGGCAGCCCTGGATCAAGGACAGCTTTCCCACCCGCCCGGTGATGAACCTCGCGGTCGCCGGCGACACCACGCAAAATGCATTGTACCGTCTCGAGGGTTTAGACCTTCCGGATTTCCATCCCGCGGATGTCGTCGTGCTTATCGGCACGAACAACCTGGGTGCGAAAACTGCGCCATGCGCAGTAGCAACTGGTGTCGTGGCTGTTGTTAGCAAGGTTCGCGCTCTTTGGCCGGGCGCCCATATTTACGCGTTATCCATACCGCCTCGGGGCAAGCGCTATGCCTTCTACGAGGATGTACGAATTCCGGCCAACCAACTTGTCGCATCGTCATTGGCTGAAATGCCGGGTGTCACGTTCGTTCAAATGAACGATGATATGTTGCGGTGCGGTAAGCCAAGCGATAAAGAATGTTCCAACTACAAGCCTGACCATCTTCATTTCAATGAAGGGGCATACAAGCTGATCACGAGCTTCCTCGCCGCAGCGGGTCTGCAGCTTTGATTTTTGCCGCTCAGGTGGTTACCAAAACGTAAGGCGGAATGTCATGAGCACCTCATTTGACAGCTACCAACCGATTGGCCTGCAAAGACATAGACCCAGAGCTCGTGCGCAATATCGCATTCGGCGTGAAACCCTCGTTCGGATCGTCCTTTCGGCAATATTTTATATTTCCCTCTGGAGAGCGACTGGCATGTGGTACGGGCTGCCCGCCGACTTCCAGGAGGGTGTCGGCAAAGATCCCATGCCAATGCGACTGCTGCTGATGTCGCTCGTTCCACTCATTGGCCTCTACTGTTTGCTGGAGCCCAGGCGAGTCGTTGAATTGCTCCGCAGCGCCTCGCCGCTGCTTGGCATAGTCTTCTTATGCGTCTTTCTCTCGATCGCTTTTTCCGTCAGCGTTACAGCCTCGCTCCGAGCTCTCGTGGCCGTCGCATTGCTGACAGCTGGACCCCTTCTTTACAGAGCCCGTTATGGAGCCGTTGACACATTTGAAAGCCTGGCGAAATTTGCCATCGCGACGGCTTTCATCAATATTCTTTACACGGCAGCCTTTCCCCGGTTTGCGGTGATGAGAGGCAGCTATGCCGGGATGGTGAAAGGGGCGTTCTACCACAAAAACATGCTCGGCCAGTTTTCGGCAACAAACTTCATCTTGCTGCTTCCAGCCCTGCCGATGTGGCGTCTGCGCTATTATGATCTCCTGCGATGGGCGGCAATGCTGCTCTACCTCGTGCTCATCGTGCTGGCGAAATCATCAACGGCGATCATCCTGCTTTCAATTGGAATAGCTGTATACTACGGAATGAGCTGGATTCAGCGCTTTCCAGGCCGGATATTCAGATCCTTCGTCGTTCTTCTTGCATTCGCTCTGCTGGGCTTCGTCGTCTCCGTCGCGTTGATGGGTGTGGCACAGGCGATTGCCGAGTCATTCGGGAAAGACCTTACGCTCAGCGGACGTACGAATGTCTGGGAACAGCTGCTGCCGCTGATCTACGAGCGGCCGCTTTCAGGCTGGGGATTTGCCTTGTTCCGACAGCCCGATATCATGGAGCAATATGTTCGCCTAACGTGGGACGCTCAATCCACCCACAACACCTACATCGAACTTGCGCTGAACATGGGCATACCCGCGACCATAATCTGGACGTCGTTCGTCGTGGTGCGGCTCGTGGCGAAGATGACCTCGTCGCCTCTCAATCGAGCCCTCGCCATCACCAAGAGAAAGGAGGTTGTCATTATCCTGCTGATCTTGATCGGCGCATTCACCGAAGCCGGAATGATGCTCGCCCCCTTCATCTTATGGCCCCATACGGTGATCGCACTTTCGAGCCTTGGCCCGGAGTTCCTGTCCCGCTTCCGCAAGCCGAACCAGGCAGGCGCGCAACATGCATCAGGCTAAAAAGATGACTTCAAATAATCGTAGACTGGTTGGCCTCGATGGGATTCGTGGCTTGGCGGCTATTTGTGTGGCAGTGCATCACACCGAAGGTTTTGTCGGATTTGATGCAGCACCTGCCGCCTATCTCGCCGTCGACTTGTTTTTTTGTCTCAGCGGCTTCGTGATCGGCCACGCCTATGAGAGGAAACTCATTCAAGAGTCTTCGCTTTCTGCCAATGATTTCGCCGTCAAGCGTCTTATCCGCTTGTATCCCCTCTATCTGCTCGGTTTACTGCTCGGCGTCCTCGCATATGCAGGCATGTCGCTCAGCAGAAATCAGCAAATGGATCCCCTGCTGTTTGCCACCTCGTTGATTGCCTCGATGTTCTTCCTGCCGGCGATCGGTGGAACATCGCTGAAGGCGCCGAACCTGTTCCCCTTCAACGGTCCGTCATGGTCTCTATTCCTGGAGATCGTGATCAATCTCGCCTACGGCTATACGGCGAGATTGCTGTCCAACGGTGTGCTCGCTGTCATCCTCCTTGCGTCATGGGGTTGGCTGGCGGCGCAAACGCTGGCCCATGGAAGCGCTGACCTGATCCCGCTCGACGGGGCCTTGCTCTCCGGATTTCCCCGCGTTCTCTTTTCTTTCAGCCTCGGTATCCTGATGTACCGCTACCGGCAGCGGCTTTCCCCTTCGGGCATCGGAAAAGCAGCCGCGGTGACAACAATCGTTGTCGCGACTGCTCTTCTTGTCTTCCAGGCGCCAGCCGCCTGGGTTGGCATAAAGGACCTGATTGTCATCACTGCTTTATTTCCTATCGCCGTGCTTGTCCTTTACACAGCCAACTTCGATGGCATGCTGCGGCAGCCCCTTCTTATTGCGGGAGAGGCGTCCTACGCGCTCTATGCAATTCATGTTCCGCTGCTGGGATTGCTGTTGGGAGCCTGGAAAGCCGCTGGCCTCGGACAACCGCCGGCCTGGGCGATCTTTGCCGTCGTTCTTCCGCTGATCGTCGTATTGGCCATTGTCGTCACCCGCCTCTACGATGAACCGGTTCGCAAAGCGCTCAGTGCAGGAAAGGCCATGAGGCTTCGTTGGCGCCGATCCTGATTTTAGCGCGATGCGAGGATTGAAAGAGTTACAGCGCCGTGCAGCCAAGCGATATGCCGCCTAAGTCGAGAGGTAGCGCTTGCGCCAAGGCAGCATGTGTTCCTCCCATGCGCGCGGCGTGAAATCGTCATAGGCAGTCTCAGCGATCGCCAGCATCCAGTTCTGCTCCTTGCGGGCCAGCAGGACGCATGACAATTCCATGCCAGGCTCGACCGTAATGGAAGGCCTATTGGCGCCTGGAATATCGATCCCCTTGTTCCGCCACTGGATGCGGATTTCGTCGGGCTCGGATGTCCATTCGCCGGAGGCAACGGAAGCGTTGCCGTCGGGCTTGAAGCGAAGCGGCGGCGGGGTGACATTCAGAAAGCTGCCATCGTTGCGATAGTTGCCATCGATATCACCTGCAGTCGTTTTGCCGTTTCCCTTGAGAACGATGTCCTGCTCGCACCGCAGGAATATGTTGCGCCGAAAGCTGCCGGACCACCGACGGTTGGCGAAGAACGCGATGTCGCATTGGCTAATGACGTTGTCGTGGATATCGATGTCTTTGCGAAATGCCCGTTCCTGATCCGAAAAGCCGCTTAGGCTGACGCCACGATTGGCGTTCTCGATCCAGTTGTCATAAATGTGATGGCCGGCGTGGTCGGCCTTGTCGCCGATGCCGTAGCCGAAGGAATAATCATTCATCCTGCCATCGCGCATGATGTTGCTGCGCACCACGGCGTCATCCCCAATCGACGAAAAGGAGAAATTCTTGCCGCCGATGAAATTGTATTCGACCAGGTATTTTCGAGTTTTGTCGCAGACCAGCGCGCCCTTGTTCGATGCGCTCGCCGGCGACTGCAGGAAGAGGTTACCGCGGATCACGATATCGGAGCTGATATTGTCGTCGCTGTTTTGATAGGCGAACTGGCAGCAGTCTGCTCCCTCGCCCGGAGCCGCGCCGATGCGATTATTCTCCAACAGCACGTGCGTCGTCTTCGTCAGGTAGATGCCGTCGCCCTTCACATTCTCTGTTTCACAGCGCCTGACGGTGAGGTTCTTGCCATTGTGAAATTTGAAGCCTCGAGGAGAGTTCTTGACGATAACGTCTTCGATCACCGTATCGGAAAACACCTGATAGGCGACGCCGACATCGGGCGCACCGTCGATGACCTGTCCGCGTGTGGACGCGCCGTGAATTTTCTTTCGCAGGATGGCGGTCATGGCATTTCCTTCGATACTGGTGCAGCGGGGATTAAGCAGAGGGCATGTGGCGGATGTTTGAATATTTGGAAATCATCTGGCTTAGCTAGCAAGTATGTTACAGGCTTCGCCTTCCCGCAGGCACTGTTCAAGTGATCGCGGAGACCAAGCGAAGGTGAAAGTACATCGTGTCAGCTTGTGAACCGCCCGTCTTTCAGAAACGACAGGGTCTGGCTCCACATAATCCCGTTGACGGGCAAGAAAGTGTGGTTTGCCGGAATGACGATATGCGCCGCCGCGCCGTCGAGACGCGTGCTCTCCACCGAAACCTTTCCATCATTCGGAACCCTGAGGCCGATGATAAGCGAAGAGACCGGGTCGATGGTTCGGTTCCCAGCGATGATGCCAAGTTCATAATCCACTGTGCCGAACAGGTCGGTCATTGCGGTTTGATCCGTAATCAGCTGCTGCCCTGCCGGTCCATAGACCGTCCTGTATAAGGGCCAACCCTTGAGGAAATCGGCAACCTGACTGCCGTTGTTCGGCGTTCCGACCATGACCACCCTTCCCAGGTTGGCTGGGCGATAACGCGTCAGAAAAGCACGGATGATCAACCCACCCATCGAATAACCCACGAAATGGACCCTGCCCTCGCCTGCCTCCTTGGCAGCGCCGTCGATCTCAGGTCGGACGATGTCGATGAGGTCGCTGATCGAAAACTTGGTGGAGGGGTAACCGACATTCACAACCCGATAACCGTGGCCGGACAGGAAGCTGGCGAGCTTCGCCATACTTTTCTTCGTCCGGGCAATGCCGTGAAACAGGAGGACAGTGTCGTTCATCATGTGTCCGCTCAACGGGCTGCTATCGATCAGGCTATTCTGTAGCTCTCGCGGTGAAGCTTGTCGATCAATGCGGAATGGCCAGACTCCGAACAGTTTCGTTGCGGTGTATCGTGCTCGAAACCGGAGCACGCAAGGCGTGAAAGCGGGGGGTGCGCTTATTGTCACCCCCGCCACAAGCACCCTGTTCTTACTTCGAGACGTCTACGGTCGCCTCATCGATAAGGGCCGCGACCTCCAGAGGCTTTGATTGAGGCAAAGCATGGCTTGCCGCCAAGGTCACGACTTTCCGAGCATTGAGTCGAGCCGACATAAGAGCGACACGGGCATAATCGGGGACAAGGGAATCCGAGCATCCTCTTTCGCCTCCTTCCTCCGCCGTCGACGGAATTGACGGCGTACTCCGTTGGCCGCCTTGCGAACGCCCCTACATATACATCCAACTGCATTAATTGAGTGCATTCAATATAGCTAGATCCGACACCAGAAAGCGTCGCGAGTCTAGTCATCTCTTCCCAAAGCCCCAGCGTAAACAGGTGACAGAGGCTCGTGCTGCACAAATATCATGGCTGCTCCCAAGGATTGACGCCAATTGAATGCATCTGATTTGGGCTTTCGTGCATTCGATTCTTGCATTCTGTCGCACAGAAAATTAGCTTTCAGACTTTTAACTCTCACAATTGATTGCATATTTGAATGCATTACTCGCATATTTGACTGCTATTTGTGCATAAGCAATATGGCATAGCGCTTGCAATTGGATGGATGCTCCCCCGGATGGGGATCGGATTTCAATCAAGGAGCCATCCATGCCCGCAGTGACCAAGCCAGCCAATCAAAAAGGCGACTTTCTTGTCGATTACGAGGACAAGGTTTTCGAGGACGTACAGGCCGGCGAAGGCGAAAAAGCCCTCGTCACCTTCCATACCGTGGCCTTCGAAGGATCGATCGGATTCGTCAACCTGCTGCAGGCGACACGCCTGAAGCGGAAAGGTTTCGAGGCCTCGATCCTTCTCTATGGCCCGGGCGTGACGCTCGGCGTCCAGCGCGGTTTTCCGACGCTCGGTGCGGAGGCCTTTCCCGGCCATCTGAATTTCAACAACCAGATCGTCAAGTTCATGGAGGAAGGCGGCAAGGTCTATGCCTGCCGTTTTGCCCTTCAGGCGCTTTACGGCCATGGCGAAGGCGCGCTGATCCCCGGCATCACGCCGATCAGTCCGCTCGACGTTCTCGACCTGATCCTGATCCATCGTCGCGATGGCGCCTTCATCCTGGATACCTGGACGCTCTAAGCACCAGGCGCGCGCCGAAGAATAAGGGGCGGAGCCTGGCGCTCCGCCTCCCCACCGTCAATCGAGGATTCGTCATGGAGAAAAAACCGAGCGTCCGGGTTGCCGCCGCGCAGATCGCGCCGGATCTGACCTCGCGCGAGAAAACACTGGCCCGCGTGCTGGATGCAATTCGCGAAGCGTCCGCCAAAGGCGCCGAGCTGATCGTCTTTCCCGAAACCTTCGTCCCCTGGTACCCCTATTTTTCTTTCGTGCTGCCGCCCGTTCTCTCCGGCAAGGAGCACGTGCGACTTTACGAGGAGGCCGTTACGGTGCCGAGCGCTGCCACCGATGCCGTCTCGGCAGCCGCCCGCGAGCATGGCATCGTAGTGGCGCTTGGCGTCAACGAGCGTGACCACGGATCGCTCTATAATGCCCAGCTGCTGTTTGATGCCGATGGCACGCTGATCCTCAAGCGTCGCAAGATCACCCCGACCTTTCACGAGCGGATGATCTGGGGCCAGGGCGACGCCTCCGGCCTGAAGGTGGTCGATAGCGCTGTCGGACGCCTTGGGGCGCTAGCCTGCTGGGAGCATTACAATCCTCTGGCCCGCTACGCCCTGATGGCGCAGCACGAGGACATCCATATCGCCCAGTTTCCAGGCTCCATGGTCGGGCCGATTTTTGCCGACCAGATGGAAGTCACCATCCGCCACCATGCGCTGGAAAGCGGTTGCTTCGTGGTCAACGCCACAGGCTGGCTGACCGACGGGCAGATCGCCTCCATCACGTCCGACGCAGGCCTGCAGAAGGCCCTGCGCGGCGGCTGCATGACCGCGATCATCTCGCCCGAAGGCAAACACGTCGTGCCACCACTGACAGAAGGCGAAGGCATCCTGATCGCCGATCTCGACATGAGCCTGATCGTCAAACGCAAGCGGATGATGGATTCGGTCGGCCATTATGCCCGACCTGAGCTGCTGCATCTTGTCATGGATGGCCGAGCCACTGCGCCGATGGTCACTACCAACCAGCCGTCCCTCCCCACAGCCGAAGCAAGGACCCCTTCCGATGGAGAATACGACACGTCTGCCGACCGAGGTTCTGATCAACGAATTGCAGTCCTACGGAGCCCGGCTCGTTGACCCCAAGGCCGGACATGAAAGCCGCCGAGGTGGTGCCGGACCTTCCGACCATAAGGCACTGACCATTGACGGCATGACGGTGATGGTGCCGGTTCACACCGCACCTGCATTCGAGAGCCCCTATCTGGTGGAAAAGCCGGATGATATGGGCCGCAGCCGTATCAGCCGGGATGGCACGGTGCTGGGCGAGGTCTCCTTTCCCCTGCGTCCACGCTTCTACGAGCGCTCGACCGCCGACGGCATTCCTTATTCGCAGATCGCCGTTCTGCACGGCAAGGACGTGCTTGCCACGACCGTGCTGCAGACCTGCATCCGCTACCAGAGCCGCACCAAGACCTGTCAGTTCTGCGCCATCGGCCAATCGCTGGCCGCCGGCCGCACCATCGCCCACAAGACGCCAGAGCAGCTCGCGGAAGTCGCCAAGGCCGCCGTCGAACTGGACGGCGTCAAGCACATGGTGATGACCACCGGCACGCCGAAGGGCGACGACCGCGGTGCTGCGATCCTCGCCGACAGCGCCCGCGCCATCAAGGCGGCCGTCAACATTCCCATCCAGGCGCAATGCGAGCCGCCGGAAGACGATATATGGTTCACCCGCATGAAGGAGGCCGGCGTCGATGCTCTCGGCATGCATCTGGAAGCCGTGACGCCGGAGGTGCGTGCTCGCATCATGCCGGGCAAGGCGCAGGTCTCGATCGCCAAATACATGGGATCGTTCAAGGCCGCAGTGGAGGTCTTCGGGCGCGGCCAGGTCTCGACCTATATCCTGGCGGGGCTCGGCGACAGCCGTAAAGCCATTCTGGATATCTGCGAAAAGCTGGTTGCGCTCGGCGTCTATCCCTTCGTCGTGCCCTTCGTGCCGATCTCCGGCACGCCGCTCGAAAGCCACCCGGCGCCGAGGCCCGACTTCATGCACTCGATCCTCGGACCCTTGTCCAGGATGCTGGTCGCCAGCGGCTTGAAGGCCGTCGACATCAAGGCCGGCTGCGGCAAATGCGGCGCCTGCTCCGCCCTTTCCACCTATGAAAGGATGCTCACCAAATGATGCTCGAAGCCTTTGCTCCCTATCGATCGAGCGAGTTCCAGGTGAAGTTCGCGACCTCCGCCTGGGAGCGCAGCCAAGCGCATGCGCTGCGCCGTGCCGTCTTCTGCGAGGAACAGCAGATCTTCGAGGGCGACGACCGCGATGCGATCGATGATCACGCCATCCCGATCGTGGCTCTCTCCATGCTCGGTATTGCCGCCGACCAGCTGGTCGGAACGGTGCGCATCCATCAGGCGGAACCCGGTCTCTGGTGGGGCTCGCGACTGGCAGTCCATCCGGATTTTCGCAAGATCGGCGCCCTCGGGGCGACCCTGATCAAGCTCGCCGTGTCCTCCGCCAATGCGATCGGATGCCACACTTTCCTCGCCAATGTGCAGGTGCAGAACGGCCTGCTGTTCCGCAGGCTGCACTGGAATGTGATCGAGGAGTTCGAGGTCTATGGCAAGCCGCATCTCAGGATGAAGGCCGACCTTGCCTATTATCCGCCCTGCGCCACACCCGAGGCAGGCTTCACCGCCCTTTCCAGAAAGGTGGCGTGAGGATGGTCGCGATCGACATCAAGGCCCTGGCGGCAAAACTCTCGACAAGCAGCGGCATCGCCGCCAAGCAGGATATAGGCACGATCGCGGCAAGCCTCGGCCTGCAGGGGCAGCAGATTGCCGTCGGCGACGATTGCGCCGCGCTGCCCGATGGCGACGGCTATCTGCTTTTTGCCATTGAAGGCTTCATGAACGAGTTCGTCGCCGCCGACCCCTGGTTCGCCGGCTGGTGCGGCGTCATGGTCAATATCTCCGACGTCGTTGCCATGGGCGGCCGACCGATCGCCGTGGTTGATGCCGTCTGGGCCGATGGCGAGGCTGGCGCGACACCCGTTCTGGAGGGCATGCGGGCGGCATCCAGCGCCTTTGGCGTACCGATCGTCGGCGGCCATACCAATATCCGCACCGAACGCGGCCAATTGTCGGTCGCCATTCTCGGTCGCGCCAAGAAACTGCTGACGAGCTTCGACGCGAAGCCCGGCGATGTGCTGGTTGCAGCGATCGACCATCGCGGCCGCTACCGCGAACCTTTCAACAACTGGGAAGCCGCCACCAATGCGGCGCCGGCACGCCTGCGCAGCGACCTCGAATTGCTGCCCGAGATCGCCGAGGCCGGGCTGGCGCTGTCTGCGAAGGATATCAGCCAGGGCGGCATCGTCGGCACGGCCATCATGCTGGCCGAATGTTCGCATGTCGGCATCGACATCGACGTCACGGCCATTCCCCTGCCCGCCGGTGTCAGCCTCGATCGCTGGCTCGTCACCTTTCCGAGCTTCGGCTACCTGCTCTCGGTCGCCCCGGAACATGTGGCCGATGTCCTCACCCGCTTCACCGCGCGCGGCATCAGCGCTGCGGTCATCGGCGCGGTCGTGGCCGGCGCCGAAGTCGCGCTGGTCGATGGTGGGAGCCGTGCAGTGGTGCGCAATCATGCCGAAACACCGCTGCTGCAACTCGGCCGACAGGACGCCGCCGCATGAGCCTCCCGTCGCATCGAACCCTGCGCATTGCCATGCTGACCCATTCCACCAATCCGCGTGGCGGCGTGGTTCATGCCATGCAGCTTTCGGAAGCGCTGGCCTCGCTTGGTCATGAGGTGGTCCTGCACGCGCCTGATGCCAAGGGGACGGGCTTCTTTCGTCAACCCTCCTGCGGCACGGCTTGCATTGCCGTGCAGCCTGCACCCGCCGACATGACGCAAATGGTCGAGCAGCGGATTGCCGACTATGTCGGCTATTTCCGCAGAACCGGAACCAATGGCTTCGACCTGTTTCACGCCCATGACGGCATTTCCAGCAATGCGCTGGCGACCCTCAAGCTGGAGGGCCTGATCCCGAGTTTTGCCCGCACCGTCCACCACATCGACCAATTCGCCGATCCGCGCCTGATGGCTCTGCAGGATCGTGCGATCGACGCCGCCGATATCTTCTTCGCCGTCAGCCGCCTCTGGCAGGACAGGCTGAGAGATGATCGCGGCATTGAGGCGACAGTGGTGGGCAATGGCGTCGACACCGACCGCTTCTCGCCTGCCTGGAGCGGCGAGCAGGTCGCTCTGCGCGACAGACTGCAGCTTGGAAGCGGACCGATCTTCCTCAGTGTCGGCGGCATCGAGGCGCGAAAGAACACCCTTGGTATTCTCGAAGCTTTTCGTCAGGTCCGCGCCATCCGGCCGGATGCCCAGCTTGTCATTGCCGGCGGCGCCTCCCTCCTGGACCATGGCGACTATCAGGAGGAGTTCCGTTCTTGCCTCGCCTGCCTCGGTCGGGACGCCGCAGCGGTGCATATCACCGGAGCGATCGCGGATGCCGACATGCCGAGCCTCTACCGATTGGCGGATGCGCTGGTGTTCCCTTCGCTCAAGGAAGGCTTCGGCCTCGTCGTTCTGGAAGCCATGGCCAGCGGCATTCCGGTCGTGACATCCTCGATTGCGCCCTTCACCGAATATCTGGGTCCCGGCGATGCGATCTGGTGCGATCCGCACCATCCGGTCTCCATTGCCGAGGGCATGGCGCTGGCGCTGGTCGCGCCGATCCGCGAGCAGATCATCCCCCGTGGTCTCGCGGTTGCAGCCCGCCATGGCTGGCAGCAAACCGCAACAGCCCATCTTGCCCGCTATCACACACTGTTGGAGGCCGACCATGCCTGAAATGCGGTTCGTCATAACCTGGCCGGATGGCCAGGAGGAGACCTGTTATTCCCCCTCCCTGATCATCCGTGAGTTTTTCACCGAGGGTGAAAGCTATTCGGTCGCCGATTTCATGGATCGCAGCCGCAGGGCGCTTACCATCGCCAGCGATCGCGTGGAGGCGAAGTTTGGTTTTGCGTGTTCATCCGCAAACGACCAACTCGCCCGAATTGAAAGCGTCGCTGTCGCCTTCCTGCATGACGCAGATGCCCGCGTCCACTGCAAAACCTTCATCTTTTGAAAGGACCCATCATGACCACACCATCCCTCAAGAACCACTACAGTGCGGTTGTCATCGGCGGTGGCCAGGCCGGGCTGTCGGCCTCTCACTATCTGAAGAGGCACGGCATTGATCACGTGGTTTTCGAGAAGAAGACCGTTGCGCATAAGTGGAAGAACGAGCGATGGGACGCCTTCTGCCTGGTGACGCCGAACTGGCAATGCCAGCTTCCCGACCATCCCTATGACGGCACGGATCCTCACGGTTTTATGGTCAAGGACGAGATCCTCGCCTATGTCGCTCGCTTTGTGAAAAGGGTCGAGGCGCCAGTCCTCGAGCAAACCAGCGTGACGTCGCTCGAAAAGCATGGCGGCCTCTTCCGGCTCGAGACCTCGGCTGGGGCGGTGACTGCCGATGCCGTGGTGATCGCCACCAGCCTCTATGCGGATCCGGCCATTCCGCGTGCTGCCGAGCGCCTGCCCGAGGACATCATGCAGATCCACACCGCCGCCTACCGCAATGCCGACCAACTGCCGGAAGGCGGCGTCATCGTGGTCGGCTCCGGTCAGTCCGGCTGCCAGATTGCAGAGGATCTGCATCTTGCCGGCCGCAAGGTGCATCTCGTCACCGGCAATGCGCCACGTTGCGCCCGGTTCTATCGCGGCCGCGATGTGGTCGACTGGCTTTCCGATATCGGCCAATACGACATCACCGTCGAACATGATGGCATGACGAAGAAGAAGCACGACACCAACCATTACCTGACGGGACGCGAGGGCGGGCGTGATATCGATCTGCGCAAGTTCGCACTGGAGGGCATGGCGCTTTATGGCCGCATGTCCGGCGTCGCCGCCGGCCGGATGCTGTTCGAGCCGAACCTGAAGGCCAATCTCGACGGTGCAGACCGTGTCTATAACGGCATCAATGCCCTGATAGACCGGCATATCGCCGAAAAGGGTATCGATGCTCCGGCCGGTTCCCCCTATGTCCCTGTCTGGGAGCCTGAGGCGGAGATTGGCGAACTCGACCTCAAGGCGGAGGGGATCAGCTCGGTCATCTGGGCCACGGGATTCAGCCCGGATTGGTCCTTCATCGGCCTGCCGATCTTCGACGGCAACGCCTATCCCGTTCATCGCCGCGGCGTCACTGTTGTCGATGGCGTCTACGTGCTCGGACTTCCCTGGCTCTGGACCTGGGGCTCGGGGCGTTTCCTCAGCGTCGGCAAGGATGCCGAACATGTAGTCGGGCATCTCGCAGCTCGGCTTTCGGCACAGGCATCCTCTCTCAAGCAATCGGTCAGCGCCTGATGATGAGCGCAGCCCTTCTCGATTTTCCGCCCGCAGGACCTTCGGCACGCGACCTGATGGAACGTGCCCTTGATCCGCATATACTGCTGGGCATGCCGCATCTGAATGGAAACGGGCTGTCGGAGACCTGGCTGATGAAAGAACTCGGCCATCGTCACTGGCTGATGCTCGCCTGTCATCTCGGGCTCGACAATGCGGATTTCAGAACGGCCGGTGGAGAGGAGGCCTATGCCGCGATCTGTGCAACGTCGCTGACGGATGCATGTTTCGACGTCGTGCAGGCGAACAACATTTTGACCATTCATTCGAGACTGTCCGCAGTCTCGCGAACCCGGACGTCGACCCGACATGAGTTGTCTATCCACGGACGAAGCGTTGGCGCGGTCGAACTCATCTCAACCTTCGTTCACAGAACGATCAAAGACAACAATCACTCGATCGCCCGTGTAACGTTGCCTGAGCCGCAGGGACAGCGGTTCCAGTCCAGCCTTCTCGCCCAGAATGCTGCAGACATCCGGAATGGGCGGTTGGGAACGCATTTCGGGTTTCCTGTCCTCGCTCACAGAGCGCTCAGAACCTTTCGGTTTGATCCTAGCGCCTCGCAGGAATTCAACGGCGCGGGACTGTTTTACTTTGCCGAGTATCAGGCACTCGCCGATCGCGCCTTGGAAAACTGGTTTCCCTGCAAGGGGCCGATCGTCCGTAAGGACGTTTTCTTCCTTGGAAATATCGACCAAAATGAAAGCGTTTTCTTCGACCTTATTGATTTTTCCGACGAGCAAAAAACTGTCCATGGGCAGCTACGACGCAAGAATGGGAAAGTGATTGCCAAAATATTCGGTATGTGGACGAGTCGTCGCTGAGGCATGGACGGGAGCCCGCACTTGCGGCGCGCGCTTGATGCGGCATCCCGCTAGTGATCTAGTGGATGATGAAATGAAGGTGAACTTCAGCAGCCCGTCTCATGAATGTTCGACCGCTGCTGTGCTAGCGTCCCATGCGGGTCTGAAAAAGACGCGCGGCGCTGTAGAGAAAGAAATGCGAGCAGGTGACGACCAGCATCAGACATATCGCTAAACTTGCAGGAACATCGGTCTCTTCGGTCTCGCGCGTGCTCAACAACAGCGGTTACGCCTCGCCTGAGCTCAGGGATCGGGTCGAGGCTGCAATCCGAACGCTGAACTACACACCCAGCAAAGGCGCACGTATGTTGCGCGGTGCACCAAGCCGGATGATCGGATTGATGCTGCCGTCGATTGAAGTGCCCTTCTTCGGTATCCTCGCCCATGCAATCGAGCAGGAGCTGTTCCAGCACGGCTATCAGACGTTGATCTGCAGCACGGCGGAAAACATGGATCACGAGGTGCGTTATATCTCCATGCTGCTCGCTCAGCGCGTTGACGGCGTCATCGTGGCAAGCGCCTTCGGCAGCATCGAGCATTTCGGAGTGCTGCGCGACGCTCACATTCCGATCATCGCCATTGACCGCGAGCTGAGCGGCATCGCCGACGACGCTGTCATGGCCGATCACGAGGAGGGCGGACGGCTGATGGCGCGCCATCTGATCGATCTCGGCCATCGGGCGATCGCCATCGTCGGTGCGCCGGCCCACAGCCAGCCGATCCAGCTTCGCCTGCAGGGCATCACGGCGGAAATGGCGAAAGATGGCATCGCGCCTGCCATCGTGGCGATGGCCGAAGAGCACAGCTTTGCAGAAACCTACCGGCTGGCGCGGGAATTGCTGGCGTCTCGACCCGAGGTCACCGCGATCATCGGCACGACCGACGTTTCAGCGATTGCCGCCATCCATGCCATCCAGGATCGCGGATTTTCCGTTCCGAACGACTATTCGGTCGTCGGCTTCGACGATCTGCCGGAGGCCGCCTACGTCTTTCCGCGGCTGACAACGGTCGCACAGCCGATCCGCGATGTCGGGCGGCAGGCAGCACGGCTGCTGGAAGCGCTGATCGAGGAGCACCGAGCAGGGGACGAAACTGGACAGGGTGCGATCGTCAAAGTGCAGGTCACCCTGATCGAGCGCGATTCCACCGGTCCCGTCCGCAACTGAGCAGGTGGTGTGGCCTGACAGCCGGGCGGGGCGCGGCCAAGCTAGACTAGGGCCGGACAATGACCTTGATCTCGCCCGGCAATGGCGCGTTGCCCACCACGTCGGCGACCTCCTCGAGACCTATGGTTTTTGTGACCAATGCGTCCAGCTCCAACACCCCGCTCGCGACCATTGCCGCAGCGCGCGAATGAGTGAAGGGGTTGAGGTAGGCCGGCCTGATATCGACTTCGTTTACGAGCAGATCGAAGGGCAGAACCGGCACCTCGACACCCGCCGGCGTCACCCCGAAAAGCACGAAGGTACCACCGCGCCGCGCCATCTTCAGACCGGTTTGAAGCGTGTCGCTGACGCCAGCGCACTCGATGACCACGTCGGCGCCGCCTTTGGTGACCTCTCGAACGGAAGCGATTGTGTCTGAAGCGGCCGGGTCGAAGGCGTGCGTGGCCCCCAGGCGCAGAGCGGTTTGGCGTCTCGATTGCTGGCGCGTAATCAAAATGATCTCGCCTGCCCCAGCCAGGCGGGCCAGTTGCACCATGAGCAGGCCGATCACGCCCCCGCCGAGGATGGCGACGCTGTCGCCCGGACGAATCCTTGCCTTGTCGATGGCGTGGATACAGCAGGCCAGCGGTTCACCGAAGGCGCCGTGAACGGGATCGAGGCCGGCCGGCAGGACGAAGGCCTGGGCCTGCGGCACCGCCACATATTCGGCAAAGCCGCCATCCCGTGTCACGCCGATGGCGGTCAAGCTCTCGCATAAATTCGGCCGCGCCTGCGTGCAGGCCCGACAGGTGCCGCAGGAGATATTCGGGTCGACCGTCACCAACTCACCGCCGGTAAACCGTGTCACCCCATCGCCGATCCCTTCGACTATGCCGGAGAATTCGTGGCCCAGCGTGACGGGGATCGCTGTCGGATACTCGCCCTTGTACATGTGGCGATCGGAACCGCAGATGCCGGCCACTACAACCCGGACAAGCAGCTCGCTTGGCCCGGCAACCGGCTTCTCGACGCTGCGCATGGTCAAAGACCCGATCGACTCCAAACGTACAGCTCTCATTCCACTCCTCCAGACATCAAGTTCGATTGCCTACTCCGGCTGATGAAACCAAGTGCTCAGCTCATGACATTGCCGCCATCGACATTGTAGCACTGCGCCACGATGTATGCTGCATCGGGTCCGGCCAGGAAGGCCGCCATGGCAGCTTGTTCTTGGGGGGCGCCAAATCGTCCGGCGGGCACGGCGGCGGCCACGCGGCGCTTGACGTCGCCGGGTTTCAAACCTTCCCGGCTGCCGAGCTTTGCATCGACGACGTCCCACATCGGCGTATCGACGACGCCGGGAGCGATGGCGTTGACGTTGATCCCGTAGCGGATCAGCTCCAGAGCGCTGCTTTGCGTGATGCTGATGACGGCTGCCTTGGAGGCGCAGTAAGCCACAGCCGGTCCTTCGCCCCGGCGCCCAGCCTGGGACGAGAAGTTGATGATGCGTCCACCTGCCCCTCTCTCCACCATGTGCCGGGCAACGGCCTGCGTCATGAAGATCAGGCCTTCGATGTTGACCTGAAATACTTTCGCGGTCCGTTCCCGAGATATTTCCAGGATGGACTCGACCTCGTAAATGCCTGCGGCGTTGACCAGGATGTCGATCTTGCCGGCGTTGGCGATGGTGAAGCGGACAGCTTCTTCAATGCTGTCCTGGCTGGTCACATCAAGCGCCACACCCCGGGCATCAGGGCCGATCGCTTCCGCCACTCGTGCGCATCGTTCACCGTCGAGATCCGCCACGACAACCCTGGCGCCTTCGGCGGCAAAGCGTTCGCAGACCGCCTTGCCGATGCCGCTCGCGCCTCCCGTGACCAATGCCACCTTGCCGGAGAGCCGTCCCGTTTCCGCATATGTCATCGCCCTGCCTCCCCGGTCGCGCCCAAATCGGCAAGATTGCCGTCTACGGCTGCCATAGTGAATAGCTTCATGTCTGCTCCTCCATTCCGGCTGGACGATGATCGGCGCCGCCCTCTCCCGAGGCGACTCCGATGGGTCAAGCGGGTTGCGGGTTCGTCTCCGTCGCCTCCTGAAGGAGGACGGATATGTCGGGGATGCCATCCGTGGCCGTCGCACCCCCAAGGCAACGCGCGGCCACCGCATGGGCGACGGCGCAGATATGCTCGACCGGCCAGTTCTCATGCAGGCCGTAGAGCACAGCGGCGCAGAAGGCGTCTCCGGCGCCGACCGTGCTGACGATGTCACTGGGATCGACGGGCCGTGATCGCGTGATGATCGGGGAAGCGCCTGCTGCAAACCAGAAGCAGGTTTCCGGCGCATGGATGATCGCACCCTTGGCGACACCCGCCGCAAGCAGGCGCTCTCCCGCTTCCAAAAGCCCCGCCTCGATCAAATCTCCCTCCGCATCGCGAACGGTAACGCCGGTTGCCCGACCCGCCTCCATCTCGTTGATGATCAGGAAATCGCAGAAGGGCAGAGCGACGCCGACCTTGGCCGCAAAGTCCGGGTCTTCGCTCGATACCAAATCCACGCATGTCGTGAGCCCCGCGCGGCGCGCGGCCTCCAGCAGGCGCGACGCTCCCGAACGGCCGTCGGGGCCAATGCGGTCGAGACCCGGCAGCAGCATCAGATAACCGAGATAGAACAGCCGATAACCGGCCTTGGCGAAGGCCGCGGGTGAGACAAGCTTGTCCGTGACGGCATCGTTGGCGCCGCCATGATAGAAAAAGGTCCGGTTCTGGCCGGGTACATTCATGACATGCGTATGCGCCGTCACCCGGTCGGCAAGCGCCGTCAGCCCACCGACATCGACGCCGGCAGCCGTAAGGCGGGCCTTGACGATCTCCCCGTCCTGATCAGTGCCGATGCATCCGGCCGCCGCCAGCTTTCCAGGAAATCCGAGCGAGGCCAGATCGGCGACGACATTGGCCGCCCCGCCCCCCACACCCAGATCCTGGTGCAGGATATGCGTAAGATTGCCCTGTTCGGGCCAATAGGACAGGGTGTGGACGCGATCGACGATGAAGTTTCCCGCGCAAACGATGCCGCCCTGCTTCTGACTGTCGCGATCGTGAACCTCCTCCCCGGTTCGCATCAGTTGACTCCTTCGTTCCACAAGGGTCTCAGCGGCGGCTCGTCTTCCTCGATCGCGGCAAAGCGCCCGATCGGCTCCAGAAAGAAATTATCGCTGTTGTCGTCGTTGACCTGGCTGACCTCGCCGACAAGGACAGGTCCGCCGCCTATCCTGCCGTAAAAGCGGTGGTAAAGCCCGGTGCGGATCGTCACGCCTTGGCCAGGCTGAAGAACCAACGGCTCCCATGCAGCGAGCCGGTGCGGCAGCCCGTCTACCGGCACCGTCACATCCTCCGCCAGCACATTGCCATCGGCATCGGTTGCGGCGAATTCGATGACGAGATCACCGCCGGCGCGATTGATGATGTCTTCCATCTTTGCCGCATGACGGTGCGTCGGCGTGACCTGCCCTTCCCCAACGAAGAGCAGCTTTTCGGCATAGGTCCGCTCCCCCTCGACATCAACGATGCCATTGCGCAGGCAGAACAGCACAAGGCCGCATTCGGCAAACCGGTTCGAGCCGAAATCGGTGACGTCCCAACCCAGCTGATGGGCGCGCAAATAGGCTGATGCCTCCGGGCGAGAGGCAAAATCCGCCGCCGTCCAATAGCCCCATGCCGGCAGAGACCAGTGCCAGCGCTCGAGGGTTTCGGTTGCCCGCCGTAACGCGGCGTTGATCTCGGAGCGCTGCATCAGACGGACGCCCCGTCATAGGCGACCGGCACCACCACGTCCTCACGGCCGGATTTGAGGGCAGCCGTCAAGACCGCATGATGCGCCTGCGCCTCCGCCGGGGTCGCGCAGCCGAAGCCGTTGGCATTGCCGCCGGCAAGCTCGTCGACGAAGGCCGCCCACATCTGCTGTATCGCGTCGGCAAAACCGAATTCGAAAATCTTGCCTGTAATGCATGGAAACAGCGAGCCGTAGCCGAGATCCTCGGTGCTCCAGGCCTGCGCACCGCCATTATAATCCATCCACTGCCACTGGCGCGGCGACTTCGTGCTGAAGAACGCGCTCTTCTTCATGCCGAGAACCCGAATGTACCAGCTGTTGGATTCGCCGGGCGCGATGCGCCAGGTTTTCAGCACCATCGGGAAATCTTGATCCCCAGTGTGCACGCGGCTGCTGATCGTGGCATTGTCCCAGGTGGTGCAGGGCAGCATGCCACCCTTGCCGTCGGGACGTTCCGTGACCTTTTTGACCAGTTGCGCATGCAGGGTGGTCGGGCGCCAGCCGAGACGCAGCGGCACGTGCAGCACATGCATGCCGAGATCGCCCATGCAGCCATAATCGCCATTGATCTCGGCCATGCGCTTCCAGTTGATCGGCTTCTGCCGGTCGATATCCGAAGAGTGCAGGAAACCGGCCTCGACTTCGAGGATGTCCCCCATTTCGCCGCTTTTTGCCAGCGCGATAACCTTCTGTGCACCAGGGAAGAACGGCATTTCCGACGAGCAGCGGACCAGGAGCTCGGGATGCTCGGCGAGAACCGCCATGATCTCCCGGTTCTGCGTGGCGTCCATGCCGAAGGGCTTTTCGCCAAGAAGATGCTTTCCGGCCTTCAGTATGTCGATGTAGAACTGCTGGTGCAGCACATGCGGGACAGCGCAATAGACCGCATCGACCTCGGGATTGGCCAGAAGCTCGCTATAGTCGGCAGTGAACTGGCGAACGGTCGGCACATGGTCCCTGAACCAGTCGAGCAGCGTCGCGTTGGTATCACAGACGGCGACGATTTCCGGTCGCGCCTTCACATCGGCCAGATGCAGCCAGCGCGCCGCAGCACTCGCGAACTCGCGCCCCATCAGACCGCAGCCGATGACGCCGAAGCGGAATATTTTCGTCATGACATGTCCTCCCAGACGCGCGTCAGCCAATATGCAGCGAGGCTTGCTCGACGGAAGCCTTGTCATGGACAATCGCCATCAAGGCCCGCGTCATGCCGGCGGGATTGTTGTGTTGAATGACGTTGCGGCCATAAACGATGCCATGGGCGCCCTGCTCCATCAACTGCTTGGTGCGGATCAGGATTTCCTGATCCGAAACGCGACCGCCGCCGCGCACCAGCACCGGCAGACCTTGGGCGATCTCGACCACACGGTGATATTCCTCGACATTGTCGCAGGGGTCGGCCTTGATGATATCAGCACCGAGTTCGGCCGCCTGACGCACAAGCGGCAGGATCTTGTCGATCGCGCCGTCGACCATGTAGGCCCCCTTGGAATTGTCCTGCATGACAAGCGGCTCGACCATCAGCGGCATGCCGTGGATCTCGCATTCGCGCTTCAGGCTGTTCACATTGCGCACGCAAGCGCGGTAGACTTCCGGCTGGTCCGGCAGCATCAAAAGATTGACGACGACACAGGCGGCATCCAACGCAACGCCCTGCTCCACCGCCCTGTCGATCATCTCGGAAAACAGCTGAGACGGCAGGGGATTGCCATAGATGTTGGCGATGTCGGTGCGCAGCACCAGTGCCGGGCGATGTTTGCCGGGAATAGCCTGCAGAAGGGGTGCCGTCCCCGGCGGAAGCTGAATTGCGTCCGGCGCAGCGTCCGCGATCACCTCGATGGCCGTCTTCATGTTCTCGATGCCGGAAAGGAAGGTCCGTTCATTGAACATGCCGTGATCGATAGCAACGTCAAAACAATTTCCAGACACGCCGAAAAGTCGGTTGATACGCGCGGATTTCATGAAAGCTTCCTCCCAATATGGCAACGTTTCCACATTTGGTTAAACGCAGCAGGAATGCGAGTCAAGATTATGTGGTAACGTTTCCATACTGGTTTCCAGGTGTGGACGAGGCGCTGCTCGCACCTCGTCCAGGAGGGCCTACCAGCAGGTGAATCCTGCATCGACGTTGACGATCGCCCCGGTCATTAGGCTGGCCGCGTCCGACGCGAGGAAGAGGACCGCGCTTGCAACCTCCTCCGGCGTTCCCATCCTCCCCATCGGCGTGTCGGCGAGCCAGAGCGGAATACGCTCGCGATTGGCTTCGACGGCCACCACCATCGGTGTCTCGATATAGGTGGGGGCGACGGCGTTTACCCTGATGCCGTGATGCGCCCACTCGGCGGCCAACGAGCGCGTGAGGTGATGGACCGCCGCCTTGGAGACGTTATAGGCCGTCTGAGGCTGGGGCCGGTTGCAGATGTGCCCCGACATCGAGCCGAGGTTGACGATGGCACCGCGCTTCATCGAAATCATGGGACGGCCGAAGGCGCGCGAGCACCAGAAGACGCCATTGAGATTGACGTCCATCATGCGCAGCCAATCCGCGTCGGTGAGATCCTGCGCCGGAATGCCGCTCTGGCCAATTCCGGCATTGTTGACGAGGATCGTCGCCGGCCGGCCGCCATCGGCAAGCTCAGCCGCGATCGCGTCCATTCGGGCCGCGTCGGTGACGTCGCCGACCCGGACTTCGACGTCGTAGCCTTTGTCGCGTAGCGCAAGCGCTTGCTCGGCGTCGGCCTCGCCGCGTTCGATGACGACGACGGCAGCGCCCGCCTCCGCCAGCGCCTCGGTGCAGCAGAGGCCGATCGCACGCCCTCCGCCTGTGACCACCGCCCGTTCGCCATCGAGCCGAAATTTCTCCTGGTAACTCATGTTCGGGCTCCTTCAGATGTCAAAGGCGCTTGGAAGCACCACAATGTCGCGGATGGTGACGTTGCGCGGCCGGGTCAGCATGAAGATGATCGCGTCGGCGACTTCCTTGGGCTCGATCAAAGCTCCTGCCTCCTTGGCCTTGCGAAGGTTTTCCTCCGGCCAGTCCGCAAGCAGAGCGCTGATCACCGGCCCTGGAGAAACCGACCCCACACGAATGCCACTTTTCAGAAGCTGGCGTCGCATTGTCTGGACAAAGCACGTCATCGCCCACTTCGACGACGAATAGACGGGTTCCCATGGAATCGCCGAATGTCCGGCGACGGAGCTGGTGACGACAATGTCGCCAGTGCCACGTTCGATCATGTGCGGAATGACGTTTCGAACGTTCTTGATGACAACATTGACGTTGAGATTGAGCATCCGATCGATAGTATCGAGATCGGTTTCGATCAGATCGCCGCCGATATAAGTCCCTGCATTGGCATGCAGGATATCGAGTTTGCCTGTCTTCGACAGGACGCCCTCGAGCAGTCCCGCACACTCGCCCGGATCCAGCAAGTTGATCTTGAGCGGAATAGCGCGCTCGCCAAGACGGGCGCAAACCGTCCCAAGGGCCTTCTCATCGCGGTCCACCAGCACGACCGTCGCGCCAGCGGCGAGCATTGCCTCCGTCGAAGCGAGTCCTATTCCGGACGCAGCACCCGTGACCGCCGCGATCTTCCCATTCAGTTCCGTCATCGATTTTTCCTCCTGTCTTGATCCTGATTGTCAATTATTCCCGACGCCGCAGGCGGCGTGATAGTCCGCGAGACTCTTCGTCACTCTCCAGATCAAAACCTGTTCCGGATCGAGCGGCGCATCTGCGAAATCCTGTGCGGCCGGCATATGCTGCCAAAGCAATGGCAGCGGCACGGTTTGCCCTCGAATGGCCTCGCACAGGTGCCGGACGGCATCTTGCGCTTCAGCCGACGCCCAATAATAGCGGATGCGGTCAGACAGCGAATAGTGCCGCAGCCAGCGCATCTCGGCGTCTGTGCCATGGTAGTGGCGGCTCCAGTTGCCTGGCTGATCGAGCATCAGCGCCTCCATCGCCTGATAGAGCGGACGCTGGCCGTAATCGGGTAAGAGGTCCGAAGCGATCGCATCCAGCGCGTAGAGCGCCTCGCGCAGGACGAAGGTCAGCTCGGGACCGACCTTCAGAATGGGAAAGCCGTCCTGCACCAGCGCCGTCAACGGCCGGGTTCCCTGATAGTCCGTCGAGTGCGCCTCGAAGACGAACTGCGGCTCCTTAGCGAGCACCGATTTCAGCGCATCTATCTTGCTGCGACCATAAAGGATGACATTCTGATTGCCGAACTCGACGCCCGGCTGAACGACCAGACCGATGGCCCGTCCAAACGCTTGGTCGAGTCCGGCCTCGGCAAAGACCCGGCGGTGGACTTCGATCGTCTTCAGCGCCGCTGCGGCCGCCGTCGGTTCGATGGTTGTCAGGGCATGATCGGCCCCGCCTGGCGGCGGCACTTCGGTGCCGATGACGTAAACCGGCATTGCGCCGCCGGTCTTTTTCGCCGAGGCCTCGGCAACCGCCGCCAGCCGGGCGGCACGATGGGCCGTGGTTTCGTCGTCGAGCGCCACCGGCTCGCCCTTGCAGCCCATCGAGGCATCGAGGTGAATCTTGCGGAATCCGGCGTCGACATAGGCGGCAACCATCTTCTCGGCCTCGGCCATGGCCTCTTCCGCCGGGCGGTCGCGCCAAGGATTGGGGCCGAGGTGATCGCCGCCGAGAACGATCAGATTTACGGGGCACCCTTCCTCCGCCCCAATCTTCATCACGAGGGACACGAGGTCGCTTGGTGTCATTCCGGTATAGCCGCCGAGGTGATTGACCTGGTTGCAGGTTGCTTCGATGAGGACGGTGCTTGCCTGTTGCCGTCCGTGTCGGAGCGCGGCGCGCAGCACGATCGGATGGGCCGAGCAGACGGAGGTCACGCCTCTCGGCTGGCCTTCGATCCTCAGCCTGGCCAGTTCGTTGAGATGCACCTGCATCACCGGCGCCTTTCCGTTGAAGCGATAAATGCATCGAGTTCCTGCCGAGTGCCGGCGCCCTCCATCGGACCGAGGACCGTCACGTTGCGGGCGCCGGCGGCCGAAGCATAGGTCAGAGCTTGCTGCGGAGACATTCCGAGCCGCCGACAGGTGAGATAAGCACCGCCGAAGCAGTCGCCGGCGCCGGTGGGATCGACCTCTTCAACGACAAATGCCGGAGCGTCGATGCGGTCTCCTTGACTGCCAAAATAGGTCGCGCCCTCGGCGCCGCGCTTCAGCACGATCTCCTTGACGCCCATCTCGAACAAGCGGCGGGTCGCGTCTGCCTCCCCTTCGACACCTGCGGCACGCCCAAGCTCCTCTCCGGACGGCAGAAGCAGATCGGCGGCAGCGACAAGCTCGGAAAAGCGGTGCTCGGTATCCTCGTCCAGCTTCAATTCCTTGCGAATGTTCGGATCCACCGAGAGCGTTCCCCCGCGCGCCTTGACGATGTCGACCGCCCTGTCGATCACCGCGCGCGCACTGGCGACCGATAGGGCCGAACCCATCACGTGAAGATGGCCGCTCCGATTGATGAGATCGGCGACGGTTTGAGACCAGCCGAAGCGTGCGGCAGCGGACTTGGCGATGTTGTAGACGAAATCGCGGGAGCCATCCTTGCGGTAGCGGACAAAGGCGCTTCCCGTGGGATAGTCCGGATCGATCGAGATCGTCGAAACATCGACGCCGTCGCGTTTGAGGCGATCGGTATTGACACGACCGAAATCATCATCGCCGACGGCGCCCACCATTGCGGCCTTGCCGCCCAGGCGCCCGCATTGCGAGATGAAGATCGCCGGCGCTCCGCTCGCGAACGGGCCGACAAGCGGCTGAGCTTTAAGAAACCCCTCACCGACCGTCGTGGCGACGATCTCGACGAGGATCTCCCCTACGCAAACCGTGGGACCGAGCGGGTCCGGAGCCAGTACTGAAGTCATTTGCAATCCGCTTTCGATAGTTGTCATCAACTCGTCGCCGACTGGATGGGCGCACCGTCCTCGCCGCCGAACTCCTCGCTCTCCAATGACAGAAAGCGCTGGTGCAACATGCACGCCGCGCCGAAGGCGGAACCGAACTCCGCATCATCGTCCACGACGATCTCCGGCATGGGGAAAGGTATATTCTGGCCCTCCGACATGTGGACCGCCACGCGGGCGGCCACCATCGGGTAGAGAGATGCCACGGAGCCACCCAGCACGATCCTGTCCGGGTCGAGCAGACGACAGGCCTGCAGCAATGCGTATGCGAGATGGCGCGACCAGGTTTCGGCAATATTGACCGCGGCCGGGACACGGTCATGAACGTCGCCAAGGAATTCCTGCAGATCGACGTGCTTACGTCCAATAGCCTCGCGATACTGCCTGATCAGCACTTCGCGACCGATCAGCTGTTCAAACTTCTGACCGCCGCTTCCCGGTACCAGGGTGTGGCCGATTTCTCCCGCCAGGCCGTGGCCGCCCCGGAATAGCTTGCCATCGATCATGATGCCACCACCGACACCGGTTTCCATCAGCAGGAACAGGGTCACGCCTGAGACGCCGTGACGATAGCTGTCGCCGATCGCAAACGCGTTGGCGTCGTTTTCAACCGCGATCGGGACGGCAGCCGGGACGGCGGCCTGGAATGCCGATTGGCCAATCTCCTTCAACGACACGTCTCGCCAGCCGATGATGGGTGCGAGAGTGACAATTCCGTTCGGCCGGATGTGGGCCGGCGCCGATATGCCGAGACCCTTGCACCGTCCGATCATCCCCTTCGTCATCTCGCCGACAATGAGCTCGACGCCCTGCGCTACGGCCTCCTCCACCGTCGAAGACGGCGTGTCGAACGCGATTTTCCGACATGCCCGGACCTCGGCGGAGAGATCGACAACTGCAGCCGATATATGTTCGACGCCAATCTCTATCCCAACGAAGAAAGCGGCATCGGGTACCAGTTCGAGCATGATGCCCGGACGACCGGCACGGGAATGCTCCAGGCGCTGCTTGCCGCTCTCGTCCGACTCCTGAACGAATCCACCTTCCGTCAGCTCGGCGACGATCTCTCCCGAGGACGAGCGATTCATCCCGAGCTTCCGGGCGAGATCCGCCCGGCTGAGGCTTCGGTGGGCATAGATCGTCTGTAAGGCGGCGACGATATTGTTCTGTCGGATCCTGCGCGGCGAACTTCCGATGGAGACGGTGTCGTTCATATTTCAATTCCCTTCAGTCGGCCCAACCCTTACACGACTGGAACAGGCTGTCAGAAGGATAATCAGGGCCGCGCGTTTGTGGCGCGGCGGCGCTTGGCCTCGTCATATTTCAGCTCGATATAGCGCTTCGCGTGCGCCGCAAGCGGATCATTATCCTCCCAGGTGTCGCGCCAGATCGCGCAGGCGAGCGACAGGCCCTCGTCCACGACCGTCGTCGAGAAGCTTTCGAACACGATGTCGCGCTTGTAGTCTATGTCGAGCAGAGCGTCGAAGATCAGATCGAAGTTGATGACGCCGTCGCCGAGGTAACCGCGGTTGCTCTCGCCGATGTGGAAGTAGCCGATCTTGTCGCCGGCCAGGCGGATCGCGGCGGCTGGATTGGCTTCCTCGATGTTCATATGGAATGTGTCGAGGTGGAGGCGGACATGCTCCGACCCCGTCTCGGCGATGAACTTCAGCCCCTGCGCCGTGGTATTCAGCAGGTTCGTCTCGAACCGGTTGACAACCTCCAGCACGAGATCGACGTTCGCCTGCCTGGCGACTTCGGCGGTCGCGGCGATCGCGGCGACGCTGTTGTCCCAGCCCTTCTTCGTCGGCTGGCGATTGTACTTGGTGTGCGCGGAATAGAGAATCCCGCCAAGCTTGTTGCCGCCGATATCACGGACCGCACGAATGGCGTCGGCCAGCGTCTGCTTGCCGGCTAACACCGCAGAGGTATCCTCGCTCGATACGTCTTTGTCGAGCGGCAGACCCATCGTCACGCCAATCTCCACGTCAAGCGATTGCGCAAGCTTTGCCAGTCGATCGAGATTGAATTTCTCAGGACGCAGATAGGCAAATTCGATGGTGCGATATCCGTGTTCGGCCGT
Organism: Rhizobium sophorae; assembly: GCF_013087515.1. Taxonomy (GTDB): domain Bacteria; phylum Pseudomonadota; class Alphaproteobacteria; order Rhizobiales; family Rhizobiaceae; genus Rhizobium; species Rhizobium sophorae. The sequence continues at coordinate 214,730 of NZ_JABFCN010000034.1, forward strand.
CTTGTTGAGGGCCATTTCCAGCCCTTCCTGCGTTTGGCCGCCTGTCCATACAAATGAATGGATACCCAATCGACGCATAGCCTTTTCCTCCAAAAAATGCCTTTGGTTGCGCACAGTGCTATGCCATTTAGTTTGGCAAGACAACAAATAATTTTAGCTGTAAGTTTTTTGCTGCTTTGCAAAATTACCTTGCAACGCAATATTTTAAGACTTTCACCGCTTCATTCCGTCCTTTGCCGGAAATTAGTTTCTGCAAAAATCAAAGGGATAGGTCCACGATTTGCATGTTTAGACAACAAATATTGCGTCAGTGGTTTTTTTGGCCTACACAAAAGGCCGGCGAAATGATCTCGCTGCACTTTGGGAGGATTGAAAATGAATTATGCTTTGAAGGCTAGCGCGCTTGCGCTGACGCTCAGCCTCGCCACTACCGCTTCGCCTGCCTGGGCTGATTTCTGGTCCGACGCCGGCGCCAAATTCAAGGGCGTGACACTGCACGGCGTCACCGAAAGCACCCCGCCCTCGAACTACATCAGGAACGTGCTCGCTCCTGAATTCGAAAAGAAGACCGGCATCAAGGTCGACATCGAGACGACGTCCTGGGATCAGATGTACGACAAGGCCATCAAGGACATGGAAGCCAAGACCGGCATCTATGACATGGTCTATATCGAGCAGGACATCATCTACTCCTATCTCGCCAGGAATTTCCTCGTCGACATCACGAAGACGCTGAAGGACCAGCCGGATCTGAAGGCGCCGACCTACGACGACGCCAACTTCACCAGCTTTGCCGACTACTTCAAGGACTCGAGCGGCGATCTCTTCGGCGTTCCGATGGAAGCCTTCCTGAAGGCCTATCTCTATCGCAAGGACCTCTTCGACGATCCGAAGATCAAGGAAGCCTTCAAGAAGGAAACCGGTAAGGACCTGAAGCCCGCGACCACACACGCGGAATACACCGAGATCGCCGAATTCTTCACGAAGTACGGCAAGGACAACGGCATGGAGCTCTGGGGCACGACCGCTCAGGCACATACAGGCCATCCGGCGTCCTGGTATGAATTCTTCGAGTCCATCGCGCCAACCTTCGGCGTCTACAATTGGGGCATCGACGCCAAGAACAACTATGCGGCGACGGTCGAACATGGCGGAGCAATGAACGGCGACAAGGCGAAGGCTGCGTTGAAGTACTGGCTGCACCTGCGCGACATCGCTCCTCCGGAATCGACGCAGTCAACCTGGACGGAAACCGCGACGACCTTCGCCGCAGGCCGTGTCGCCCAGGGACTGATCTACGGTGAGAATGCCGCATGGATCGCAAGCGACCCGGCGCAGTCGAAGGTGGTCGGCCAGGTCGGTTTCGCTCTGCCGCCGCTCGAGCCGGGCGTGCTGGACGACGCGAAAGCCGGAAAGGGTTATATCGGCTACTACGATGGCGGCGCCTTCGGCGTGCCGGTCACCTCCAAGAACAAGGAAGCGTCACTGCTGTTCCTCGAATTCATCGGTCAGAACGAAGTGCAGCCCGATTGGGCGATCGCCGCACCGCGCATCACCAATACGGCGACGTTCGACGATCCGAAAGTGAAGGAGATGGACACCAAACTCGGCGGCTTCTACACGATGCTGAAGGACGACGGCAAGCTCTTCGCCGGCGCTCCTCCCTACCCCTTCCATGCTCAGGTGCGCGAAGCGACCGCTCCCATCTTCTACGACATCCTGACCGGCAAGATCGGGCCTGATGAAGGCCTCGACCAGATGGCGGCAAAGGCCGAAGAGGAGCTCACCTCGCTCGGCTATCGCAAATAAAACATCCTCCCCAACTGACGGGTCGTTCCGACGACCCGTCATCTTTTCGCTCCCTGATGGAGCGGACGTCCACATAGTGTTCAATGGGGGATAGGCGATGCATTCGCAGAAGCTCGGGTGGCTGTTGCTGTCACCGACCATAGTGATCCTCGGACTGTTCGGGATATTTCCATTCATCTATGTCCTCTGGGTCTCTTTCCATTCATGGAACCCGTTCGCGGCCAATCCGGGCATGATCTTCAACTGGGCTGAGAACTATCGGCGGCTCGTCTTCGATCCGCAGTTCCTGGCATCGCTCGGCATAACCCTGACATTCGTCTTCTTCGCGGTCGTGTCGGAGCTGGTCCTCGGCTACATCCTCGCCCAGGCGCTGCTCAAGGACTTTCCCGGAAAAGCGGTGTTTCGCACGATCCACACTCTGCCGCTGATCATGGCGCCAATCATTGTCGGCTCCGTCTGGAAGCTGATGACCACCCCATCCATCGGCATCATTCCCTATCTCCTCAGGAGCTGGTTCGGCTACGATCTGAATATCGGCCAGAGCGCCGTTGCGGCCTTCACCGTCACGGTCATCATGGACATCTGGCACTGGACGCCGCTCGTCACCCTCTCGCTGATCGCCGCACTCGTCTCGCTTCCATCAGACCCTTTCGAGCAGGCGCAGATCGACGGCGCCGGCAAGAGCCAGATCTTCTGGCACATCACGCTCCCCCTGATCCGCCCGGCCCTGCTCGCCACGGTGTTCATCAGGCTGATGGATGCACTGCGCACCGTCGACGAAGTCCTGATGCTGACCGGCGGCGGTCCGGGTTCTTCGACGCGCTACATCGGCGTCCATATCTTCAGGGAAGTCTTTCCCAAGACGAACTACGGCTACGGTTCGGCGATCTCCGTCATCGTCCTCTATCTCACCATCGTCGTCTGCTGGCTGCTCTATGTCGGCTTGATTGCACCCCGCGTGAAGAGAGGTTGAAGCGATGAAGACCAAAAGTCCCTGGCTTCCGGTCCTCCTGTGGACGTTGATAAGCTTCGTCACCCTATTCCCGATCTATTGGCTCTTCGTCATATCGGTGAAACAGCCCTTCGACCTGTTTTCGACACCCGATGTTATTCTCCGGAGCTTCTTCTGGAAGAATTACCAGGACGTGCTGACCAATCCGACCTTGCGCGGATACATGCTCAACTCGCTGATCATTTCGTCGGGCAACGCGCTGCTCGTCACCACGCTCGGCTTCCTTGCCTGCTATGCCCTGACGCGCTTCGACCTCGCCGGCAAGGAAAGCATCTTCTTCTGGACGATTACCAACCGCATGGCGCCGCCGGCGGTCTTCCTCCTGCCGCTTTTCCTGCTTTTGACGCAGGTCTACAGGATCGGCGACTTCTCGCTCGCCGATTCCAAGCTGGGCATGATCCTGGTCTATTGCTCCTTCAACCTTCCCTTCGCCATCTGGACGCTGCGCCCGACCGTGGAAGGCATTCCGAAGGAATTGGACGAGGCGGCCTATATGGATGGTGCGAGCCCATGGACCGTCCTCTATGATATCATCTTTCCATTGGCACGGCCCGGACTTGCAGTGACGCTGATCCTGACCTGGGTGTTTGCGTGGAACGAATACCTGCTGGCGGCGACGCTCACCAACTTCCATGCGCGGACACTCACCACCGGCCTGTCGGAATATGTGACGACGACGGGGACGGCCTGGGGCATCATGGCCGCGATCTCCATGCTGACATTGGTTCCGGCGCTCATCGTCTTTTCGGTGGTCCAGCGTCACATCGTCGCCGGCCTGACCTTCGGCGCCGTGAAAGGATGAAACGATGACGTCTCAATCAGGAAATAACGAACCCAAGCCGGGGTTTCTGCCGATCGAAACGAACTGGTTCGACCGGCTCTTCATTTCGATCGTGATCTGGGTCGCGCTCTCGCTGTTCTGGATGCGGTTCATCGAGCCGTTCGGGCTTTCGGTATGGTTCGCGGCGGCGATCTCGGCAGTCCTTGGCGCCTACATCGTCTGGAAGGGATGAGATGATGAATTCCGGCAACGACATCAAAACACACACTGCGCTGCTTTAGGGGGAACGACATTGGCAAACGTACAGGTTAGCGACGTCACCAAGAAATATGGCTCTCTTCAAGTCATGCACGGCGTCAGCGTCGACATCGAGGACGGCGAATTCGTCGTGCTGGTCGGTCCATCCGGCTGCGGCAAGTCCACCCTGCTCCGGATGATCGCCGGGCTGGAGACGGTCAGCAGCGGAGACATCCGGATCGGCAGCCGTGTTGTCACCAACGCTCCCCCGAAGGAGCGTGACATCGCGATGGTGTTTCAGAGCTACGCTCTCTATCCCCACAAGACGGTCGCCGAGAATATGGGCTTTCCGCTGAAGATGGCCAAGCGTCCGAAGGCGGAGATCGACGAAAAGGTCGGCAGGGCAGCCGAGATCCTCGACCTGACGCGTTATCTCGACCGCTATCCGAAGCAACTGTCGGGCGGACAGCGTCAACGCGTGGCGATGGGCCGTGCCATCGTCCGCGATCCGCAGGTCTTCCTGTTCGACGAGCCATTGTCGAACCTCGACGCCAAGCTCCGCGTCACCATGCGCGTCGAGATCAAGGAGCTTCACCAGCGGCTGAAGACCACCACCGTCTACGTCACGCACGATCAGATCGAGGCGATGACGATGGCCAACAAGATCGTGGTGATGCGCGATGGCAGGGTCGAGCAGATCGGCAAGCCTCTCGATCTCTATGACTTTCCGGTCAACCTTTTCGTCGCCGGCTTCATCGGCAGCCCATCGATGAACTTCCTTCATGGCCGCATAGCCACAAGCGACGGTAGGAAGATCGTCATCACCGACCAGGGCATCGCCCTTCCGATGGCGGATACAAATGCGGATGAAGGACGAGCCGTTACCTACGGCATCCGACCGGAGCACATCACGATCGGCGAAGAAGGCGTTCCGGTCGAAGTCTCGGTGTTCGAGCCCACGGGTTCGGAGACATTGATCTTCGGCCGCACGGGAGGTGTACCGATCGACGCCCTGATCCGCGAGCGTATCGAGGTCGACCCCGGACGGACGATGTACTTCCACATCGATCCCCGACGTGCGCATATCTTCGATCGGGAAACGGGCCAGAGACTTTAGGAGGACGATCCATGGAGTTCAGAGGAAAGACGGTGATCGTGACCGGCGCCGGCAAAGGCATCGGACGCGAAATTGTAAGGATGCTCGTCGAACGGGGTGCGCAGATCGTTGCCCTGACCCGCAGCGGTGCCGACGTCGAAGCGCTACGAGGGGAATTCGGCTGCCGGGCAATCCAGGTCGATCTCGCAGACGCCGATGCGACCAGAGAGGCAGCGATCGCCGCCCTTCCCGCAGATTTCCTTATCAACTGCGCCGGTACGACCGAGCTCCAGCCGTTCCTGGAGACAACCGTCGAAGCATTCGATCGTCTCGTTGCGGTCAACACGCGTGCTCCAATGATCGTCGCCCAGGAATATGCCCGCTCGCTGATCAAGGAGGACCGCAAGGGCGCCATCGTCAATGTCTCGTCGGTCGCGTCCTTCGTCGGCATCCCCGACCACGCTGCCTATTGTGCGTCGAAAGGTGGATTGGATGGCTTGACACGCGTCATGGCAAAGGAGCTCGCACCTCACGGCATTCGCGCGAACGGCGTCCACCCAACGGTGACGTTGACGCCAATGGCGGTGAAGGCATGGAGCGATCCCGAGAAAGCCGCAGGGATGATGAAGCGAATTCCCGTCGGTCGTTTCGCTGAGCCGGCTGACATCGCCGAGGTTGTTCTTTTCCTGCTGTCCGATGAGGCTGCCATGGTGAACGGCATATCGATGCCGGTGGACGGCGGCTATATGATTGCCTGAAGTTCAGCAGCTAACGTGTCGTACGATCCTGCGATTGCAATACGGGAGGCGGCGAGGTTGACCGCCGCACCAATCGGCGCAGCTCATCTTGATCAACGAAGTGATCCGTCACTCCGGCCTCTTTATCCGGATGACTGAAGACAAGACCGTCGGAATCTTCAAGCTTGAGAGCTTGCTCCGTATTCATGATCCCCAGTGCCTGGCGCTCGTACTCGGACTCGAGCGCTGCCTCGACGATGGCTTTTTTCTTGCGCATGTCCATTTCCTCCGTTCCTCGAAGGGTAACGGACGGCCGGACTCGCGGTTCCCATCAAGGCATCACGATATGAAACCAGTTGAAACGCCCGCCGATACTCCCCCGCTACTGGCGACACTGGCTAACTCGGCGAGACGTCAGGCCCACCGGCGGCTCTTTGGACTAAGCGGGCAACCACTTCAGTGCGGTTCTGCGCCTGCAACTTACGCATTATGTGTTGCAAATGCATCTTCACCGTATGCCCCGACAAATTGAGTTTTCCTGCAATTACCTTATTTGAACAACCGCATTGCAGCGCCGCGAGGACATCCGCTTCCCGGGGGGTGAAATCAGCAATCGCCAGGTACTGCGTCCTATCATCCAAGTTCTTTTCGGCCTCATTTCTGGCCGGATTATGCTCGCTCGAGCCGTTTGTAACAGCTCCCAATAGCTGCGGGAAAAATGTTCCTCCTGCCAGAACGAGACGAAGACCGGCAAGGGCAATGTCAACGGGAAGTGAAGTCGAGAAAAAGCCGCGGATGCCCATCTTGAGTGCCTGACGGGCTATGATGGCGTCATCCGTACCCGAGAGCAACGTGACAGTAGCCTCAGGAAAACGTGCAGCAATCGCCGCGAGATCATCACGCAGGCTAGTGCTCTCAACACCTCTGCCGGCCAGATCCAATACAATCAAACGCACCTCGGATCCAAGAGCTCGATCGAGACTCTCAGTCGAAATCAAATCTATAACGTTCCACCCGACGAGTTCACGCTCAAGAAGCTTCACCACGGTCGTGCGCGCTAATGTAGAATGCTCAATGATGATCACAGTTGGTGCATTGCGCCCCATACGGCGCCTAATTCCAGCAATGTCGGACACTTGCGCGCTCCCCCAAGAATATTTGCAACGCAACGGCTATTCATATTATTCCTGTTCTCACTACATGTCATGATAAAAAGTGAGTGTATTTCAGATATCAATAGTCTGATCTCTCATGATAATTCTTATAGTCTATAAGATATCAACGATAGATAACTGGGATTGCAGAGCATATTGAAGAGCTTTTTCATAAAGGCCTGATGGTTCGACTTGCCGCTGCAGACTTTCCAGCCTTCGCCGAATTCACGTACGGCGAGCGGGTCAACAAAGCTTTCAAAGGCACTGAAAAGGCAATCGATCTGCTACAGACCCATTTCGGAAAGCGCCATTGGATATAACGAGCTGCCGATCGGCTCGGCTTTGTTTCCATATCTCAATTCAAAGCAGCCGCGGACCCCGACAGCAAAACGACAAACGCGAAAAGCAACAAAAGTACAGGATGGCTGATTACCCGTTATGATTAGTGAAACTGCGCTCCGATGACGCCTTAATACCAGTTGGCATCGTTCTCCCTTAGGCAGCACTGCGCCGGCACCGCCCGATACCGGCCGAAGGTGACGGCCTCTGGCGGCCGAAATCGGCGACAATGCGGATGAGGTCATGGTGGAATGTTCGGCATCTCGGTGAGCCCATCGTGCCATAGCGGCCAAGGAGACGAATGCCGGGTGGAGGAAGCAATTCAACATATAGCTGAAAGATCGCACGAAGAACGGTTTCGTGCAGTTGAGCCTCGCAATGCAAAATTGGGATTCTATCCCCGGGAGAATGATGCCGAAAAGTGTGAGCGGTTTTCGGCGACCCGGCCTAAAATCATCCTTCTCTAGGTATGCATGAAGGCCAGAATGTCGTCTACGAGAGCCGAATGGGCGTCGGTGAGGTTGCCTTCTCCGCCGTGGCCCGCGATGCCGGCCAACTGGAGCGCATGTTGGTCGTAGAGAACATGATCGATCTGCTGGGCGTCCGCCGTCCCGCCGGCGGGAACGGCAATGTTGATGGGATGGAAATAGCCGAAATTGACGTCTACCATGCTGCCGGTTGACGATCCGTCCCCACCGCCGCCACCCGCGTGATTGCCGGTAAAAATCGTATCTGACGACAGGTTGAAGCCACCGCCATTGCCGCCGATGCCTGCAATCTGCACAGTGCCCTGATCGAAAATGACATTGTTTGTCTGATGAGCCTCTGCGGAGCCGCCTACGGCGCCCACAGCGATGTTGATCGGTGAAAAGATGGCAATACTCACGTCGACCATGCTGCCGACGAAATAACCATCACCGCCATGGCCCGCATAAAAGTCGCCGGTCAATGTAAGCGCAGTTCCCGGGCTCATCGACGTGCCGTGGCTCGCGACGTTATGGTCTCCGCCCGAGCCGCCCATGCCGCCAATCTGGGTCGCGCCCTGCAGGAACAGTGCATTGTTCGATTGCTCGGCCTGAGCCTCCGCGCCGGGGCCGGCAGCCACGGCAGTATTCACGGGGGCAAACACCGCGACTTCGGTGCTGACGAGTCCACCGTAGAAGAGCCCATTGCCCCCGGTGCCGGCATGATTGGCGCCATCGCCGCCGCCGATGGCAACATTGCCGCTTCCACCATTCCCGCCTATCCCCGCCATTTCGGTGGGATGCTGATTGATGAGCGCGTCGTTGCCCTGAAAGGCGTCTGCACCCGAATGAGGTCCCGCAATAGCGGCATTGGACGGCGTGAAGACAGCCAGTGCGTTGCTGCTGATCACGCCTTCGCTGATCCCGTCACCACCGCTGCCGGCTGAATTATGGCTCGAACCGGAAGCGACATCCAGTGGAAGCCAAGTCGGCACCAGCGCCAGATGCCCCGCGGCCACGTTGGAGGCGAGGTGTTGATCGGTGCCCGTCTTGGGCAGGCCTTCCAATAAGGGACGAGTTTCCGCCATTACCGTCTCCATTCGCGGTCGACCGCACATCCACCGAGCATGCGGCGCTATGCAGCCTGAATTGTTCAGGCATTGTGCATCTGAACGTGGAAAAAGCAGAGCCTGCAATTCGTCTACATCCTGTCGGCTAGTGCTGTAGCCATTTGGCTGTCATGACCGCAGCGCCCGTTGTGCGAGTTTGCGAGCATTAGAGCCTTTCCGGGTTAGATTGCAGCATTCTGTTGGCTCAAACGGAGTCGGATGGTCGACCGGCCGGCGCGCGTCGTAGCCCAGCTCTACGGCCAAGCCGGCCGGTCGATCAGGCGGCCCGTTTCAGCCAACCCGAAGGGCCGGGCATCTTTCCGCCAGGGCAGAATGCTTCAATCTAACCCGGAAAGGCTCTAAATCCGCCTTTGGATCAGAGGTCCTGATGTCGCTTCGACGAGGTCGCAGACATGATCGACCATGCCACCCTGCACCAAATCACTAAGTACCAATCCAAATAACGCTCCACCACATCCAAGTATACGCCCGAATGAATGTCACCGAATATCTAGATAGGCCACAGATTAAATCGCAGGCAATATTCGCCTGCGGTTGTATTGGCTGCGGTGACATGCTGGAAACGCACGCCGTAGGGGGACACCGTAAAACGAACACGGATGAAACCAATTAAGGAGTGACATCAATGCCTATTCCACAAATATCCGACACGATTCATCTCAACAACCCGGATGCGGGTGACGCGAATGCCGGCAACGGCGGTGATGGCCACAACGATGGGAACATCAACTACAACCCGGTTGCCTATGTAGACCCCGTGCAAAAGGTCTACGGGGCAACGACCGATCTGCACAATGGCGATCACGTTTGGCAGAAGGCAGGTTGGGACGCCGGCAGTGGCGAAGACGGTGGCTTTGCTCAGGCCAAGAACGGCTTCCTGGCGGCGGTCACGAACAGCGGCGACGGCGGCGCGGGGGGAGATTCAAACTCCAACGGCAGCCAAGGAAACTCGAGCGGCGGCGACACGGCTACCGTGAATGCGGCTACGACCGCGACACAATATACGCAGCTTGTGGCCGATCAGCATGCCACCATCCTCGCAGGTGTCGGCGGCAACGGCGGCAACGGGAACAACGCTCTGGGCGGCGATATCTCGTCAGCTTTGGTTCACACCGATCCCGAAACGACGACGGTGAACAATTCTCTCGATCACTTCATAAACGCCTTCGGCCATATCGACGTCGACCATCTCGGCTCCTGAACTCAGACTTCAAGGGCCGCTGGTTTCGGCCGGCGGCCCTCAAAGTAAGCAGCCTCTTCTTGTCAGTATCAAGTGCAGCGAGATCTGATAATGACAACGATTTCCATAAAGCCACCGCGCCCGCCGACACAGCTTGTTGTTGCGCTTAGGGCTTGTGCCGGAGCCTTTGGGTTGGTCTTCCTCTACAGCTGCGGCTACAATCTCTTTCTTCTCGCGCCTTCCATCTATCTCCTGCAGATCTATGACAGGGTCCTGTCGAGCCGAAGCGCCGACACGCTCCTGATGCTGACGATGATCATCGCCATCGCCGTGCTGGTCGGATCCACGCTGGATATCGTGCGCAGGGCAGCTCTTTCGCGCATCGGCAGTTGGCTGGACCACAGGCTACGGCCCATGGTGCTCACCTCATCATTCGAATATGCCGCTCGCGCCGATACGGGAGCCGCCACGGAATGCTACAGGGACCTGGCTGCATTACGCCAGTTCCTCGATTCACCGGCCAGCTCGCTGTTTTTTGACGTTCCTTGGGCGCCGCTATTCCTGCTCCTGCTCTTTCTTGTTCATCCGTTGCTTGGGACCATCGGTCTCCTGAGCGCCGTTGCACTTCTGCTGTTTGCGTTCATGACGGAACTGGCGACGCGGGAGCCGCTTGCCCACGCCAATCTTGCCCTTTCGAGGAGCTATCTGCGATTTGCGACCGCCCTCAAAAACATCGAGGTCATCAGGGCAATGGGCATGCAGGATGGCGCAGCGCTGATCGTCTACCGCGATGCGGAAATGGCAAGAAGGGCGCAGGACATCGCGATGCATCGCACCGAGATCATTCTTGGTTTCTCAAAATCGATCCGCACACTGGCGCAGATCCTCATGATGGGATCCGCGACATGGCTGGTGCTCGTAAACAGCGGCAGTCCCGGGATCATCTTCGTTGCGAGCCTGCTGCTCGGCCGCGGGCTCGCACCAATCGAGGGGGCAATAGGGGCATGGCGCTCCTTTACGTTTGCGCGCAATGCCTTCAATCGCTTGAACAGAATGCTGATAACAGTTGCATCGGATTGCGATGCCCGAATGGTGCCGCTGCCGGAACCCAATGGCCTCGTTCTCGATAATGTGAGCTATTTCAAACCCTTCGCTGATCGGCCGATATTGACCGATATCACATTGCGCCTCGCGCCCGGCGATTGCATAGCGCTCATCGGCCCGTCGGGATCGGGAAAATCGACACTTGGTCGCGTCATGGCAGGCGTTGTGCCAGCAACGCGCGGATATGCTCTTCTCGGTGGGGTCGATATCTCGGCTCTGCGCCTTTGCGGGGGGAGTTGCCACGTCGGATACCTGCCGCAGGACATCGAACTCTTCGGCGGAGCGATCAAGGATGTGATCGGCCGGCTGGACGGAGGAGATCCCGGCAAAGCGATCGACGCCGCAAAGCTGGTTGGATTGCACGAGGCGATCATGCGGCTGCCGCAGGGCTACGAGACCGATATCGGTGAAGGTGGAAACCTGCTCCTTCGAGCTCAGCGCCAACAGCTGGGACTGGCACGGGCGGCCTACGGAAATCCGTCTCTGATCGTTCTCGACGATCCGAATTCGAGCCTGGATTATGACGGCGAACGCATGCTGTTTGCGGCAATCGAGCGCATGAAATCCAGGGGGATGACCGTCGTTATCATAACGCACCGGATGGGGATCCTGCCGGTCACCAACAAGATTGCCATCATGCGTAATGGGACTGTGGCTGCCTTCGGCGACAGCGAGCGTATTTATGAAACTTATCTTCAACCACCGTCTCGAACAGGAACGTAGGGAGGGACGCCGCCATGGCCCTTGTTCAACTGGACGCAACGCCGGCGAAATTTTCAAATTCGCCCAGGACGGGTCGGCGGTTGGCCAGGCAACAGACGGCCTATTTGCCGGTGATCGAGTCGAAACAGCGCGGACCCGCGCCCCCCTCGCCGATGCCGGGGCTCAGAGGCGTTGTCTGGACGGGCAACCTGTTGATTCTGGTGTTCATAGTCGGATTAGGAATCTGGTCTGTCCTGGCGCCGCTGAAAAGCGCTGCAATTGCATCGGGCGTTATCGAACCGGAGTCCAGCCGCAAGACCATTCAGCATCTGGAAGGCGGGATTGTCCGACGGATACTCGTTAAAAACGGCGATGCGGTCATGGCCGGACAGATCGTGATAAAACTCGACGACACGAAGTCTCGCTCGGAGCGCGACAGCATTCAAGGGCAACTTTGGGACGCCGAAGGAAGCCGCGCCCGCCTGCTTGCGGAGCAGACGGGCGGCGACCATGTCGCCTATCCTGAGGACCTCAGGGCAGCCATGGACAGATATCCTTCGGTCAGCGCGATTCTGATCGGGCAACAGAAAATCTTCGAAGCCCGTCGCCGCGTCATGCAGGCGGAAATTCAGATCGCCAATGAAAAGATCGCGCAGGTGCGGCAGGAAATCGTCGGACTTGGCGCGCAGAAGGCGGCACTGGCCGACAGAGCGACAATCTCGCAGCAAGAACTGGATCAGGTTACGATCCTTAGCGCCAAAGGACTGGAAAGAAGGAGCAGACTTCTCAACCTCCAGCGGGAAAAAGCAGACCTCGATGGCCAGCAGGGTCAAGTAGAGGCACAGATCTCTCGCGCCTACCAGGTGATCAGCGGCTCACAGGCCGATCTCGCAAAGCTTGAGAGCGACCGTTTGAGCGAAGTCGCCCAAGGCATGCGCGATACGGAAAGCCGGATCATGCACCTGCGCGAGCGCTTGCGGGCGATCGACGATCAACTCGCAAGGACCGATATCCGCGCTCCCGACGATGGAACAATCATGAACCTGCGCGTCCACACATCAGGAGGGGTGATCGGCGCGGGTGAACCGATCGTCGATCTTCTGCCACGCTCCGATCGCCTTGTCGTGTCTGCCCACGTCAGGCCGGAAGACATCAATCTCGTCCGTGCGGGGCTCGAGGCACAGGTTCACCTCCTTCCATACAATCAGCGGCGCGTTCCACTCCTGAAAGGCCGGGTCGAGTATGTTTCGGCGGACCGTCTCATCGATGCGCAGAGCGGCCAGCCCTACTTTGCCGCGACGATCCGTGTAACGGACGAGCGGCTGGCGAAAATGAGTGATGTCGAATTGGTCGCGGGCATGCCCGCACAGACACTGATCGAAACGGGCCAAAGCAGCGTGGCGCTCTATGCCATCAGACCACTCCTCGACAGTTTCAACAGAGCATTTCGGGAGGACTGAGGCGGTGATGGGCAAGAGAAAATTCGACGACGACCAGATTACTGGCATTCTGAAGGAGCACCAAGCCGGAGTGACGGTGGCAGATGTTTGCCACAGGTACGGTATCAGCGAGCCGACCTTCTATCGGTGGCAATCCTTGCAGTTCGGAAATGTCGGTCTCCATGCCAAAAGATTGAGAGCACTGGAGGAAGAGAACCAGAAGCTCAAAAAGCTTTTGGCCGAATCCATGCTCTCGGCGGCAACGCTGAGCGAGATGCTGGCGAAGACATCGAAAGGGCGAAACTAACCTCTATACAGAGCGGTTTGTTGGCCGCCTTCTGGCCCTGTACCAACGCGACTGGGGTCTACTTGTTGCCGTCGTCTACGGTCAAGTGATGTTAGAAGTTTACATCGACAGCATAAATCGTCGGCGCACCGAAGCAACCCTACTGGCTTGACTGCGCACAGCGGATCGATAATGGAATCGATGGAACGCAAAAATTGACTGGAACGACATCGCCATCCCGCCGCGCTCAGTTAGCCGAGCGCTCATCAACCCAGTGATGCGTACCACGTAGGCCGTCGTTTAATACCAGCGTCCCCGGCCGTACCAGCCGCCGCCGCCTAGCAAAAGAACCATCACAACGATTATGAGAAGGGTTGTGAGATCCATGTGCGTTCTCCTCGGGGGACCACCACCATCTCGTTCGCGCCTGACGGGCGTTGCTCATGGTGGGACTCCCTAGCTGATAACGGCCATGACCGAGGTTGGTTCCATTCGATGACGCTACCCGGCCGGCGCCGACCTGGGCGGAGCTTAAAAGAAGGATGCAACATTGGGCCGGGAGGGCACACTCAATCTCCACAGCCCTCCGCCAGCGTACCGGCCGCCGCAAGGACGGAAAGCTGCGAGGGGCGAACCCGGCAGCGCATGTTATCGACGGCTATCTATCGCTTCGTGGCAGCCGGCCACGGCTCGGCGATGACGAAGGCGCACCGTCAACCTGGTCTGGCTGAGGCCTCAGACACACCCGTCGCAACCATTCTGCGCGAGATGGGCAAGAACTACGCGACGATCGCTGAGGTGCTCGGGCAGAAGACCGAGGGCATGGCCAAGCACTATTCGCGTCAGGCTGACACATCCAAGAAGATGGCCGAGACGGTCGGCGATTTCGATGCCGAGGTGAACAGACGAAAAAACGAAAAGCGTCCAGAAGACAAAAAATAGTGTCTAGATGCGGCGGGACCACATTAACTTAAGGAGCTAAAACATACGCAAAAGCAGTGATTTATGAGTGGTGCCCAGGACCGGAATCGAACCAGTGACACGCGGATTTTCAATCCGCTGCTCTACCAACTGAGCTACCTGGGCTAACCTGCTTCCGATAGTTCCTTTTGGAAAAGGAACCGCGGGGCCTTGGTTCACCCCGGAAGCGAGCGGGGTTATAGCATCTTGTTCGCCCATGGCAAGCGTCAAATGACTCTTTTTTGACGGTCTTGCCCGCTTTGCGGATTCATGAGGAAAAATAAGAGCTTCGCAGGCGAAATTCTCTAGTTTTCGTCATCGGGATAATCGGCCTTGGTCTCGTCGTCGGCAACCGGAATGGCATAGGCGCCGGTCAGCCAGCGGGAGAGATCGGCCTCACGGCAGCGGTTGGAGCAGAAGGGGTAATGTTCGCGGTGGGAAGGTTTGCCGCATTCGGGGCAAGGGCGCGTCTTGCGCAGCGGTTCGACCTTGGCGGCCGGTTTCTTGTCTTCAGGCATATCGGTCCGTCCTAAAGCATGTCGCGTAAAAGTGTGCAGCGGTTTTGCGACAACGACATACGTAAAAACAAAGCCTTAAAGCGCGACGCGCGGATCTGAAAGATCGGGACGCACTTCAAGCATCGGCCGTCGGGCTCAGCCCTCGGGCCACCGGCTATGCACATCGAAGCCTTCGCCGGTCAAAAGCAGAATGGTTTCATAAAGCGGCAGGCCGACGACATTGGTGTAGGAGCCCACCATCTTCTGCACGAAGGTGCCGGCGAGGCCCTGGATGCCGTAGGCGCCTGCCTTGCCGCGCCACTGGCCGGAGGCCAGGTAGTTCTCGATCTCGAAGCCGGAGAGACGCTTGAAGCGGACCTTGGTCTCGACGATCTTCTGACGGATCTTGCGATCCGGCGTCACCAGGCAAACGCCGGTGTAGACCATATGGTTGCGCCCCGAAAGGAGATGCAGCGAATTCAACGCCTCGTCGGCGAACTCAGCCTTGCCGAGGATGCGCCGGCCGACGGCGACCACCGTATCGGCAGACAGGATATAGCTGCCCTTCCAGGTGATATCGCCCTTGATGGCGGCAAGGGCTGCTTCGGCCTTTTCCGCCGAAAGCCTGCGGGCGAGCGAACGCGGATGCTCCGACTTCTTCGGCGCCTCGTCGATATCCATCGGCATCAGGCGCGAAGGCTCGATGCCGGCCTGGTTGAGCAGGTCAACGCGACGGGGCGAGCCCGAGGCCAGAATGAGCTTGTATTTCAGCGCCATGGAACCTCGACCATCGGCAGACGGGAGCAAGAACCCTTGCAGGACCTTCGGGCAAACTTACTTGAAACGGTAGGTGATGCGGCCCTTGGTCAGATCGTAGGGCGTCATTTCCACAAGCACCTTGTCGCCGGCAAGAACGCGGATGCGGTTCTTGCGCATGCGGCCGGCAGTATGGGCGATGATCTCGTGTTCGTTTTCGAGCTTCACGCGGAACGTCGCATTCGGCAGAAGTTCGGTGACGATTCCCGGGAATTCGAGGACTTCTTCTTTAGGCATATAAGTGTTTTCTTCCTGTGGGTTGAATAGGCAGCGCAGCGCGCGCCTTTAAAATTTGGGCGGAAACTACACAATCAACGCAGGTTTGTGAACCTCGTTGATCAGGCTTTCCTTTATTTGTTTTCAAGCCGATTGCGCGGCAATGCCATTTCGTTTGAGTAGCCGGCTTTCGATGAGGCCGGCCAGGTGATCGCGGACTTCGCGGTAGCTCTCCAGAATCTGCTCGCGCGTCCCGATTGCAACCGTCGGATCCATGGTCGGCCAGTAGACGACATCCACCGCACTCGACCGCGTCAGCTCGAGCGCCGCATGATGGGCCTGGGGCGACAGCGTGATGATCAGATCGAAGTAATCGTCCTCGAGCTCTTCCAGCGTCTGCGGCTGGCGGCGCCCGAGGGAAAGCCCGATCTCCTCGAGCACGACATCCACAAAGGGATCGCGCTCGCCGGCGCGAACGCCGGCAGACCTGATATAGGTATTGGCCGGCAGAATGCTACGGGCGATCGCTTCGGCCATCGGCGAGCGGATAGCATTCATCCCGCACATGAAGAGGATGGCGCCCGGCCGCTTTCCCTCTTCGATGTCGGCGGCGAGCTCCATGGCCGTCATCCGCGCCAGTAGAGCACGCAGACCAAGGTGAAAAGCCGCCGGGCGGTGTCGAAATCGACCTCTATCTTGCCGGCCAGCCTATCCTTCAGCGTCTGCGAGCCTTCATTGTGGATGCCGCGCCGGCCCATGTCGATCGCCTCGATGCGGCTTGGCGTCGACGAACGGATCGCTTCGTAATAGCTCTCGCAGATCATGAAGTAATCCTTGACGATCCGCCGGAAAGGCGTGAGCGACAGGATATGGGTGGCAACAGTGCCGCCCTCTTCGGTGGTGATGGCGAAAACCAGCTTCGAATCGACCAGCGAGATGTTCAACCGGTAGGGTCCGCCAGCATGGCCGAGCGGCGCAAAGCTGTTTTCCTCGATCAGATCGAAGATGGCGACGGCGCGCTCATGCTCGACATCGGGCGTCGAACGGCCGATCGTATCGTCAAGGACGACGTCGCAAAGCCGGAAATCGCCCTTCGCCATGCCCTCACCTTTCGAGGTTGAGGCGGATCGCGACCGATCGCGCATGGGCATCAAGGCCTTCGGAGACCGCAAGGGCGATCGCCGCCGGGCCGAGGGTGCGCAGTTGCTGCGGTCCAAGGCGCAGGATCGAGGTGCGCTTGACGAAATCGAGCACCGAAAGGCCGGAGGAGAAGCGCGCCGACCGCGCCGTCGGCAGCACATGGTTCGAACCGCCGACATAGTCGCCGATCACTTCAGGCGTATGAGCGCCGATGAAGATCGCGCCGGCATTGCGGATGCCGTCGAGCAGACGGTCCGGATCGACGACGGCGAGCTCCAAATGCTCGGCGGCGATGCGGTTTGCCAAGGGAATGGCCTGTTTCAGATCGGCAACGAGGATGACCGCGCCGAAGTCGCGCCAGCTTGCCGCCGCCGTCTCGGCCCGGTTCAGCGTCTTCAGCTGGCGTTCGACCGCCTGCTCCACCGCCTTGCCGAATGCGGCATCGTCGGTGATAAGGATCGCCTGGGCGCTGACATCGTGCTCAGCCTGGGCCAAGAGGTCGGCTGCGATCCAATCCGGATTATTTTCCTTGTCTGCAATCACCAGCACCTCGGAAGGGCCGGCGATCATATCGATGCCGACGGTGCCGAAGACATGGCGCTTGGCGGCGGCGACATAGGCATTGCCGGGGCCGGTGATCTTGGCGACCGGGGCGATCGTCTCGGTGCCATAGGCAAGAGCCGCGATCGCCTGGGCGCCGCCGACGCGATAAATCTCGGTGACACCGACAAGCTTGGCAGCGGCAAGCACCGCCGGATTGACGGCGCCGCCGGTGGCCGGAACGGCGATGACGATGCGATCGACGCCGGCGACCTTGGCCGGAACGGCATTCATCAGCACCGAGCTCGGATAGCTCGCTGTGCCGCCCGGAACATAGAGCCCGACTGCTTCGATCGCCGTCCAGCGCGAGCCGAGACCGACACCCATATCGTCCTCGTAAATATCGTCCTTCGGCAGCTGCCGGCGATGGTGGGATTCGATGCGCAGTGCCGCGAGCTTCAGCGCCCCCAGCACTTCCGAAGGCACCGTCTCGACGGCGGCGTCGATCTCTTCAGCTGTGACGCGCATAGGGACGGTGGCGTAATCGATGCCGTCGAACTTCAGCGAATATTCGGCCAGCGCCACATCGCCGCGGGCTCTGATATCATCGATGATGGCGCGAACGACGACGTTCACATCATCGGAGACCTCCCGCTTCGTCGTCAGAAAGGCGGCAAAATGCTGCTCGAAACCTTCCGATGCCTGATCCAGCCAGATTGCCAAAGCTGATATTCCTTCTCAACTCGAAACTGCGATGTTCAAACTTTAGGGCGTCATGTCAGCGGTGGCGAGGCTTGGAGGAGGCCTCCCAGGCGCCGCCGATATCGGCCAGCTGGACCTCGATGCATTCGACATCGAGCGCAATCGAGGCCGTGCCTGATAGCGCCAGCTCGATCGTACCATCGGGCCCCTCGCCCTTCTTCTCGAAGCGCAGCGCCAGCAGCGACAGCACTTCGTCGCGTTTGCCACGATCGATGCCAAGCGAACGAACGGCAAGCACGCGCTTGAAAACCAGGGCAGCACGGCGGCGCTCGAAACCCTTGCGCTTGCGCTCGGCACCTTCCCAGACGAAACGATTGGCTGCAAGCGCGAACTGCGCGTCGCGCGGCGACCAGTCGACGTCTCCGACCTTGAAGACACTGTCCTGCATATGCGCGGAAACGACCGCAAGGTCCTCGTCATCGAGCGCAATAAGCTTCAGGTCGGTCATTCAGCCTCATCCCCAGCGGGCATCGCCGGAATGGCGATGCGTCAAAAGGGAAATAAGATGCGGCGACGGATTACGCAACCGGGATAAGGGCGCGCTTACTCGCTGATGCGCTCGACGATCGCGCCGCAGCGGGTCAGCTTCTCCTCGAGCCGCTCGAAACCGCGGTCGAGGTGATAGACGCGAGACACCGTGGTCTCGCCCTCAGCGGCAAGGCCGGCGATGACGAGCGAGACAGAAGCGCGCAGATCGGTCGCCATGACCGGCGCACCGCGCAGGCGCTCGACACCCTCGATCTTCGCCGTCTGGCCGGACAGCGAGATCCTGGCGCCGAGGCGGGCAAGCTCCTGCACATGCATGAAGCGGTTTTCGAAGATGGTCTCGGTGACGTGCGAGACGCCGGAAGAACGGGTCATCAGCGCCATGAACTGCGCCTGCAGATCGGTCGGAAAGCCCGGGAAGGGATCGGTGACGATATCGACCGGCCTGATGCCGGCGCCGTTGCGCTTGATGCGCATGCCGTTGTTGGTCGACGAGATCTCCGCACCGGCGCGGCGCAGCGTTTCCAGCGCGGTTTCGAGCAACGCCATGTCGGTATTCTCCAGCACGACGTCGCCGCCGGCCATGGCGACGGCCATGGCATAGGTGCCGGTCTCGATGCGGTCCGGCAGCACGCGGTGGCGGGCGCCGGAAAGCGAGGTGACGCCTTCGACGGTGATCGTCGCGGTACCCGCGCCCGATATCCTGGCGCCCATGGCGTTCAGGCAGTTGGCGAGGTCGACGACCTCAGGCTCGCGGGCGGCATTGCCGATGACAGTCGTGCCGCGGGCAAGCGTTGCCGCCATCATCATCACGTGGGTGGCGCCAACGGAGACCTTCGGGAAGGTGTAGCGTGCACCGATCAGGCCGCCGGCAGGCGCCTTGGCGTTGATATAACCGGCATCGATTTCCATGGTGGCGCCGAGCGCCGTCAGGCCCTCGATGAAGAGATCGACGGGACGCGTGCCGATGGCGCAGCCGCCCGGCAGCGACACGCGGCAATGGCCTTCGCGCGCCAAGAGCGGGCCGATGACCCAGAAGGAGGCGCGCATCTTCGAGACCAGTTCGTAGGATGCCGTCGTATCGACGATGGTGCGGCAGGTGAAATGGATCGTGCGCGCATAGGAGTCTTCCTGGCGCTCGCGGCGGCCGTTGACGGCAACGTCGACGCCGTGATTGCCGAGGATGCGCATCAATAGTTCGACATCGGCCAGATGCGGCACGTTTTCGAGCGTCAGCGTATCGCTGGTCAGCAGCGAGGCGATCATCAGCGGCAGTGCGGCATTCTTGGCGCCGGAAATCGGAATGATGCCATTCAGCTCATTACCGCCGACGATTCTGATACGATCCATGTGCGCTTACGGGCAGCGCCCGCCTTTCCTGAAAGTTCTGCCTTGAAATAAGGAGTGAGGTGTTTAGGGGATTTATCGAGACGCTTCAATTCGCGACGGACGGAACATTACGATTCGTCCATTTTTGCGGCGGGCAGCCCATTTGTTTCATCGGCTTGGCCAGAGCGGCGGGCGCGGACCTGCTGTTTGCGCCGCCCCAGATTTTCCCTGAGCTTTTCGGCGGCGCGTTCGCGGCGCAGTTTCGCCTGCGCTTCGATCGCTTGTTTGCGGCTCTGCTGGCCGGTTTCGGTCTTTTCGTTCATGCGACAGGATTAGCCGAATTCGCACCAATCCAAAAGGCCCTTCATCCCAATCGACGCGAAGTTGGAATTTGCGGCTTGCGCTGGCCGCCAAGCTGTGGCAATAGCCCCCCGTTCTCGCGATTGAGCCACCCGGCTCGCGCGATCTGGTCCTGCTGCCGTAGCTCAGTGGTAGAGCACACCCTTGGTAAGGGTGAGGTCGGTGGTTCAATCCCACTCGGCAGCACCAGTTTTCTTGAAAAGACAGTCAATCTCGACTCTACCCTTCCCGGCGAAAACACCTCATAAGTTAGCGTTTCTCATCAGCTGGCAGCCATAGGCTTTCCTGTCATGGGTCGAGGCGAAACCATTCGTTGCGGCATCAGCGACGATCCGCCCATTGCTGACCGTGAAAATCACGCTAGAATATTAACTATCGCAAAGTCTCCCCGGAGGAACTGGGAGATGCTGCACTTCGTTTCTGTCGAAAATCGTGGAGGAGCGTCGATGGCAACTGAAAGATGGAACAGCCCGGTCAAGGTTGGTTTCGAAGGTGCCGATGCGCGAACGGTCAATGGGCCGTTCGATGCGCTGAAGTGCCTGGCGGATCTGTGGCCGAGTATGCGCGGGCTTCGTTATATTAAGGCCCGCAGCGCCTGCCGGGCAGCGCTCGATGGGCGCAAGAGCGTGGAAGAAGCAAGAGCCGAGTTCCTGGCGGCCGCCGAAGAGGCGAAGCTGAAGCTGCATTAGCACTTCGGCAAGGAATTTCGGGCGATTTTCGCCTTCTGGGCGCGCAAGCGTGCCGGAACGGAACAATGCTTTAATTTTGGGCTTTAATTTTGGTTTAACCCTGCAACAAATGCGTGCCGAGTTTTGGTGCAAAGGGCGTTGCGCCTGGTACACGTGCATCAATAGAAGACGACCCAGCCATCATGATGATGGTTAGAGGCTCGTACCCTCTGCGGAAACGCAGGCGAGCCTCGTCCGAACAGGACCGCCCTTTTTTCAGCAATCCGCGCCGCTCTCACTCTCGATCTCAACATAGCCGACACCGATGATCGTGCCATCTGCTGCGCGGATGAAGGAGGGCAGATAGTGAGGCTCTACCGTTGTGCAGGCGACGGCACCGGTATATTCGTTGAGGGCGACCTGGTCCTTCGGCAAAGCGGAATAATTCGTGCCGGTTTCCAGTGAAGCATGGGCGGAGCCGGCAAAGACACCGCAACCCACTATCAAGGTCGTTGCCCAGAGGCGAGGAAGCAACTGCATGAGAGTCTCCAGCGTTTAGGTCCGGCCTTTCAACACGCGAGAGAGCATTTTGGTTCCCTTCATGCATCGCAGAGAGATGCGCGCGAGCCAGCTAGCGTCGCAGCAAGCGAGCACGCACATAGCCCCGGCCGACGACGCCCTCGGCTATCTCGATCGCCCGCTCGACATCGCCCCGCCGGCGCACGAAACCTTCCAGGATGACATAGGAGCCCGATATGCTGACGGTGATTTCGCCGGCTTCGATATCGGCGGCCGCATGAAGGGCGCTCTCTACCGAGGCGCGCGTCGCGGCATCGCTATGACCCTGCCGGCCGGGCTCGTCATGCCCCGTGAATGCTGGAAAGCCGAGCACCGTGAACGTTTCCTAATGTTGGCTGATGTCTGTTAACGCCGCAGCGACGCATTCGTTGCGTCCCCCGGAAAAGAAGAGCCTGCTCGACAGCGATACCTGCGCGGTGGCATGGCTACCCTTGGCGAAAGGCGCCGCCGCTTCCATATCTGGCTGTAGTCGAAAGAGGGATGATGACGATGAAAGCGCTTCTGTCCGCCTTGTTTGCCGGGGCTTTGCTTGCCGGCTGTTCCTCGGCCGATAGCCCGGCGCTGGAACCCATTCCCGGCAGCATTACCTATGGCGGCCAGCCGCGAACGAAGCTCAGCAAGTCGCCGGTCGGCAGCGCCGTCTACCACCAGTTCTACAACGGGACGGGACAGCGCGTGGAGGAAACCTATATCCTTCAGCCCGACCGCAGCCTGAAGCTGGTGCGGCGCGAGATCGGTCCGGATTTCCCCGACTGAGATGTTGCCAGCGCGCCAGATCGCTTGACAGCGGCGGCAATCGCGAACATTCAAGGAACATCTAATCCTTCCCCAGTGATTCTGCGGGAGCCCGACCGGACGGCTGGATGTATCTCGAAAAGCTCAATCCGCAGCAGCGCATGGCCGTCGAGCATGGCACGCTCATCGACGGCAGCCATATTGCCGGGCCGCTGCTGGTCATTGCCGGCGCCGGCTCCGGCAAGACGAATACGTTGGCGCATCGGGTCGCCCATCTCATCGTCAAGGGCGCCGATCCCCGCCGCATCCTGCTGATGACCTTCTCGCGCCGGGCAGCCGCCGAGATGGCGCGGCGTGTCGAGCGCATCTGCCGCGATGTGCTTGGTTCGAATGCCGGCGTGATGGCGGACGCGCTTTCCTGGTCCGGCACCTTCCACGGCATCGGCGCGCGGCTGTTGCGCGATTATGCGGAGCAGATCGGTCTCGATCCTGGGTTTACCATCCACGACCGCGAAGACAGTGCCGATCTGATGAACCTGATCCGGCACGACCTCGGCTTCTCGAAGACGGAAAGCCGTTTTCCCACAAAAGGCACCTGCCTTGCCATCTATTCCAGGGCGGTGAATTCGGAAACCGCGCTCGACCTCGTGCTGCGCGACGTCTTTCCCTGGTGCGCGACGTGGGAGAAACAGCTGCGCGAACTTTTCGCCTGTTATGTCGAGGCCAAGCAGAGCCAGAACGTGCTCGATTACGACGATCTGCTGCTCTACTGGGCGCAGATGGTTGGCGAAGAAATGATTGCCGAGGATATCGGCAGCCGTTTCGACCATGTGCTGGTCGACGAATATCAGGACACCAACCGGTTGCAGGCCTCGATCCTGCTGGCGCTGAAGCCCCAAGGCCAGGGGTTGACCGTCGTCGGCGACGATGCCCAGTCGATCTATTCCTTCCGTGCCGCGACGGTGCGCAACATCCTCGATTTTCCCGCCGCCTTCAGCCCGGCCGCCAATATCGTCACGCTCGACCGTAACTACCGCTCGACGCAGCCGATCCTCGCCGCCGCCAACGCCGTCATCGACCTCGCCTCGGAGCGCTTCACCAAGAACCTCTGGACCGAGCGGCAATCGTCCGAGCGGCCGCGCCTCGTCACGGTGCGCGATGAGGCCGAGCAGGCGCGCTACATCACCGACATGGTGCTCGACAACCGCGAGGAAGGCCTCACGCTCAAACAGCAGGCCGTGCTCTTCCGTGCCTCGCATCACAGCGGGCCGCTGGAAGTCGAGCTGACCCGGCGGAACATTCCCTTCGTCAAGTTCGGCGGGCTGAAGTTTCTCGACAGCGCGCATGTGAAGGACATGCTGGCCGCCCTTCGCTTCGCGCAGAACCCGCGCGACCGGGTGGCCGGCTTCCGGCTGATGCAGATCCTGCCAGGCGTCGGGCCGTCGACGGCGCAGAAGACGCTCGACCTGATGGCCGAGGATGCCAACCCGATTACTGCTCTTGGCGCCATGCCGGCGCCACCGCGCTCCGGCGAGGACTGGACAACGTTCGTTTCGATGCTGCAGGAGCTGAAGACCGGCAAGGCCGGCTGGCCGGCAGAGATCGGCCTGGCACGGGAATGGTACGCACCGCATCTGGAACGGCTGCACGAGGATGCCGCGACGCGACAGGCCGACTTGTTGCAGCTCGAGCAGATCGCTAGCGGTTATGCCTCACGCGAGCGCTTTCTTACCGAGCTCACCCTCGATCCGCCGGATGCGACCAGCGACCAGGCGGGCGTACCGCTTCTCGACGAAGACTATCTCATCCTGTCCACCATCCATTCCGCCAAGGGCCAGGAATGGACGAGGGTCTTCATGCTGAATGTCGTCGACGGATGCATACCGAGCGACCTCGCCGTCGGCACCACCGCCGAAATCGAAGAGGAACGCCGGCTGCTCTATGTCGCCATGACGCGCGCTCGGGATGGTCTCGACCTCGTCGTTCCGCAACGCTTCTTCACCTATGGGCAGAACTCGCAGGGCGACCGGCACGTCTATGCCTCACGCAGCCGCTTCATTCCGGCAACGCTGCTGCAGTTCTTCGAAGCCTGCAGCTGGCCGCAGGTGAAATCTGGCAGCGCCGCCCAGCAGCAGGCGCGGCAGGTGCGCATCGATGTCGGCGCCCGCATGCGCGGCATGTGGCGATAGGCTGGATAGCGTTCAGAGTGAAAGCGGCGGTTCGGCCGGTTTCAGGAAATGCTCGATCCTTGCTGCTTCAACAGCCTCGACCGAGGCCGGCGACCATTTCGGATTGCGGTCCTTGTCGATGACGGCGGCGCGGATGCCCTCGAAGAAATCGGGATTATCAAGCATTTGCAGGCAGGCGCCGAGTTCACGGCCGAGGCATTCGGCGAGCGAGGCGCTGCCGCGGCCGGCTCTGAGCAGCCGCAAAGCGAGCTTCAGGCTGGTTGGTGAACGCGTCAGCAGCACCCGGCGCGTCTCGGAGGCGAATTCGCCCTCCTCATTGGCAAGTGCTGCCAGGATCTCCTCGACGCTGTCGAAACGGAATGCGCGATCGATTACCGCCGCGTTCTGCCTGAGCCGGCTTTCTCCCTGAGGCTCAGAAAGCGCCTGCAGCACGGCATCGACATCGCCGGATGAGCTGGCGCGCGGCAGGCCGGAGAGAGCATCGATCACCTCGTCAAGCCGTGACGAGGCGATCTGAAGATCGGCAAGGCGAGCGTGGATTGTATCGGCCGCACCGATATCGAGCCCTGTCAGACCGAGCCATGTTCCGGTCTCGCCGGGTGCGCGCGGCAGCAGCCAGGTGGCCCCGACATCCGGGACATAGCCGATGCCGGTTTCGGGCATGGCAAGGCGCGTGCGCTCGGTGACCATGCGGTGGCGGCCGTGCGACGACAGGCCGACGCCGCCGCCCATGGTGATGCCGTCCATCAGCGCGACATAGGGTTTGGGATAGGAGGCAATCATATGATTGAGGCGGAATTCCTCGCGCCAGAAGCTTCCCGCCAGGCCATCGCCGGCGCGGGCGCTCTCATGCAGGGCGCGGATATCGCCGCCGGCGCAGAAGCCGCGTTCGCCTTTCCCCGCCATCACGACGCTCGCCACCTCGGAATCGCCGGCAAAAGCGTGAAGGGCTTCGGTGATCGCCCGGATCATCGGCAGCGTCAGGCTGTTCAGTGCCCGCGGCCGGTTGAGCCGGATGACGCCTGCGGTGCCCCGCCGTTCAATGATGACTTCGCCGTCCTGCATGGTTCACCTCATCTGTTGCGACCATGAATAGACGACGGTGAAGCATCACTCCAGTCGATTTAAGGTCGGCTCAGGCAGACAACGAATTGCGGGCGGAGGCTTCGGCCTCGCACCGGGCGGCGTAATCGATGGCAAGTTCCAGCGGCAGCGGCCGCGAGAAATGATAGCCCTGCGCCAGACGAACGCCCATCGCCTTCAATCCCTCGGCGATCTCTTCGCTTTCGACGCCTTCGGCGACGGAGGCGATGCCGAGATTCTGGCAGAGATTGGCGACCGAGCGGGTGATGTTCATGCAACGGGCATCACGATCGAAATTCATCACGAAGGATTTGTCGATCTTCAGCTTGTCGAAGCCGAGACGATGAATATGGCTGAGGCTTGAATAGCCGGTGCCGAAGTCGTCCAGCGCGATCGAGATGCCGGCAGCGCGCAGCATTGATATCACCTGATCGGCGGTGTCGAAATCGGAGAGTAATGCCGTCTCGGTAATCTCGAATTCGATACGCTTCGGATCGATGCCGGATCGGGTGATCATGGCAAGCAGCGCCATCGAGGTCTCGTGGTCGCAGATATCGCGCGCCGAGAGATTGAAAGACAGGCTCAGATGCCGGGGAATGATCGCCAGCGCTTCGAGCGCCTTGGCGAAAAGGATGCGCGTCATGCGGCCGATGACGGCCGTGCGCTCGGCCGCCGGGATGAAGGCGTCTGGGCTAATGCGGCCGAAGCGGGCGCTGTCCCAGCGGGCGAGCGCCTCGTAAGCGACGACGCGGCCGCTCTTCAATTCGACGATCGGCTGATAGTCGAGTTTCAATTCCTTGGCGAAATCGTTCGCCTGCAACTCGAGTTCGATCAGGTGGCGCTGCGTCAGGATCTTCTCGTGCTCGGCCGAGAAGAATTCGACGCCGCTGCTGCGCTTGCTCTTGACCTGGTAGAGGGCGAAGTCCGCTTTCTCGTAGAGATCTTCGGCGGTGTACTCGCCGATGTCGGGATAGACGATACCGCAGGAACCGAAGACGCGGACCGAGCCGTCGGGGATTTCGAAAGGATCGCGGACGGCAGCACAGAGCGCCTGGCCAAGATCGGCGATCGCCTGGCGCGTCATCGAACAGGGGAAGATGATCCCGAACTCATCACCGCCGAGACGGGAGACGATGCCCTCTTCGCCGACCAGCGCGACGAAGCGGCGGGCCGTCTCCTTGAGCACGAGGTCGCCGGCGGCATGGCCGAAGACGTCGTTGACCGGCTTGAAGCCGTCGAGATCGAGAATGCCGAGGACGGGCGGCGAGGACGGATTCTTCTGCAGCCGTTTTTCCAACGAGAGAAAGAAGCTGCGGCGGTTGGCAAGGCCGGTCAGCTGGTCATGCAGCGCGTTACGGCTGTTGACGAGGTTCAGCTCCTCGGCTTCCGCCTGCTTCTGTTTCAATTCCTCGGTCAACTGCACGAGACCGACGAAATTCTGGAAATAGCTATTGATCACCCTGAGGAAGGGCAGGATCAGGAAGAGGCCGCTGATGGCCGTCGCGACGAAAACGGGATTGCCCGAGAACAAGAAGGTCGCGACCATGGCGCAGAAGGTGATGACCGTGGTGAGGGCTGCCGCCACCGGCAGGTGCATAAGGCAAAAGATGCAGGAAATGCCTGTCACGACGAGAAAATAGGCGATCTGACCCTGCTGGGAAGCATCGCCATATTGGTAAAGCGTGATCGCCCAGCCGCCGAAAGCGACAGCCAGGATGCCGGCCCCCGATATCGTCACCTTCATCAGCCTATAGGCCCGCTCGGCGGTGACGTTTTCCTTGCCCCGGATCTCCCACCAGCAGAGACGGAAGACACAGACGACACTCAAGACCACGGGAATGTAGAGCGAGAGCCAAAGGGGCGCGGATTTGAGGTGGATGATCGCCACCGCAAGGGCGTTGATGATCAAGAGGACATAGAGAATGGGGATCTGCGACGACAGGGCCCGGAACTGCGCCGTCAGAAGCGTCGGGTTGTCTTTTTGCAGCTGCAATGAGGCCAGAAAGTTCTTCATCTTCTCCTTTCCGTCAGCCAGAGCCCGCCAGAGAAAGCTTGATTTTTCCCTATTCAAGTCGTGTCATGCAGGAACCGGCAGGTCGGTCGCTCAGAACGACGCGGCGGCGAGTGCCCGGTGGATGCTGTGCAGGTCGTCGACGTTCTTGTTCGACAGGAACAGTTCCCAATCGAGCGAGCTCTGGACGATGGTTTCCAGCGAATCGTATCTGGGCTTCCAGTCGAGCACCTGCCTTGCGAGCGAAGCGTCCGCGACGACGCTTGCCGAATCGCCGGCACGGCGCGGCGCCATGTGGATCTTGAAGGAATGGCCGTGCAGGCGGGTGACCATGTTCAGCACGTCGAGCACGGAATAGCCGCTGCCATAACCGCAATTGGCAACCAGCGAGCCCTTGTCCCTGCGCAGGTGCTGCAGCGCCTTCAGATGTGCATCCGTGAGATCGCTGACATGAATGTAGTCGCGCACACCGGTGCCGTCATGGGTGGGATAGTCGATGCCGTAGACATTGACGCCGTCGCGCTTGCCGAGCGCTGCCTCGCAGGCGACCTTGATGAGGTGCGTGGCGCCTGAGGTCGACTGGCCGGCGCGGCGGTGCGGGTCGGCGCCGGCGACGTTGAAATAGCGAAGCGCGACATAGTTAAAGTCATAAGCGGCGGCGGCATCGCGCAGCATGAATTCGGTCATCAGCTTCGACTGGCCGTAAGGATTTTCCGGATTGAGGGGGGCCGTCTCCTTCACCGGCAGGTCGGTCTTTTGCTGGCCGTAGACGGCCGCCGTCGAAGAGAAGACGAAGTTGCGGATACCGGCCTTGACCGAAGCGCTCAGCAGCGCCCGGGTCTTGCCGGAATTGTTGTCGTAGTAGGAGAGCGGATCGGCGACCGAGACCGGAACGACGGCGGAGCCGGCGAAATGGATGATCGCCTCGATGTCGTTTTCGATGAAGACCTTTTTCAATATATCGGGATCGGCAACGTCGCCGAGATAGAAACGCGCCGCCGGCGCCACGGCCCAGCGAAAGCCCGTGGAGAGGCGATCGAGCACGACCACATCCTCGCCCGCATCGAGCAGCGCCCAAACCATGTGACTACCGATATATCCGGCCCCGCCCGTCACCAAAACCGCCATGTCCCGCATCCCTGCTTTCGTTTTTATAAGCAGGGGCATCAGGCGCCGGTTTTTCTTTCCAATTTTCTTATCGAACGGCCGTTGGAAGGCCTTTGAACGGGTATGTTTGGAGTCGTGGTTAGAGGCCGATTTCGGGCTTTGCTAGAGTTTTATCGATCCGCCGATTCCGGCACAAAATCGGCTTGGGCCGACCACCAGGTGGGGCCTTGTGGCCAATGTTGGTCAGAGCTTGAGGATATAGTCGCAGAGACGCTCAGCCGCGATCGCCACCTGCGTGGGATCACGCAGGAAACAGGCGCGCAGGAAAAGTTCGCCGCCCGGTCCGAAAGCGGTGCCGGGAGCAAGGCCGACGCCTGTCTTGTCGACGATGTCGAGCGCTGCCTTGCGGCTGTCTGCGACGCCGTCGATCTTCAGGAAGGCATAGATCGCGCCGTCCGGCTTCAGCGTCTCGACGCGGTTGGTGGCAATCAGCGCATCGCAGAGAATATCGCGGGAGCGGGCCGCCTTGGCGATATTGACAGCGACGAAATCGTCGCCGTGATCAAGGGCTGCGACAGCGCCTTTCTGCATGAACTGCGCCACCCCCGATGTCGAATACTGGATGAGATTTTCGAGCACCTGGCCCATTTCAGGTGGCGCTACGATCCAGCCGACGCGCCAGCCGGTCATCGACCAGTTCTTCGAAAAGGAATTGACGAAGATGATCTTGTCGCCCTCGTCCATCACATCGAGGAAAGAGGGCGCGCGGCCGCCGGCAAAATAGTAGCGGGCGTAGATTTCATCTGCCAGGATCCAGAGGTCGTGCTTGCGGGCAAGCGCCAGGATATCGCCAAGATCCTGCTTCGTTGCCGTCCAGCCCGTCGGGTTCGACGGCGTGTTAATGAAGATGCCCTTGGTCTTCGGGGTGATTGCCGTTTCGATGCGGTCAAGATCGACCGCCCATTTGCCGCCTTCAAACTGCAGCTCGACACCAACGGAGCGCGCACCTGCTATCTCGAGGGCGGCGGCAATGTTTGGCCAGGAAGGCGAGAGGTAAATCAGTTCATCGCCCGGCGAGGTCAGCGCCTGCACGGCGATCTGGATCGCCTGCATGCCGGAACCGGTAACGTAGAAATGCTCGACCGGAAGCCGGATTCCGAAATGTCTGTTGTAATAATCCGAAAGCGCCTGGCGAAGCTCCGGAATGCCGCGCTGCCAGGTGTAAAAGGTCTCGCCGGCGGCAAGCGCATCCATCGCCGCCCTGCTGATGAAATCGGGCGTCGGCAGATCGCCCTCACCCACCCAGAGCGGCAGCAGGCCTTCACGGCCACGGGCATAGTTGACGAGTTCGACGATCCCGCTTTCGGGCGCCGCCAGGGCGCGCGGGCTGAGGCTGCTGACAATCGACATGCATATCTCCGGTTTCCGCCTTCATAGCGGATTTGCGCCGGCAAATCCCATGACATCCAGTGATGGCATATCGATTTTGGTGATGAATGAGCCCGGCCGAAGCGGACGGGATCAAGCCGTCGGGCGCGTGGCGAGAAGATCACGGATTTCCGTCAGCAGCTGAACGTCTGCCGGCGGCGCTGGCAGCTCTTCCGGTGCCACCTTTTCCTGGCGCTCGACCTGGGCACGCAGGGTGTTCACGCCCTTGACCATCAGAAAAATGATCCAGGCGAGAATCAGGAAGTTGATGAGCACGGTGAGGAAGCTGCCATAGGCAAACACCGCTCCCTGCTCCCGGGCTGCGGCGAGCGACTGCGCGTTGACGGCCGACGAGAGTGGGAGGAAGTAATTCGAAAAATCGAAGCCGCCGAAAATGGCGCCGACGATCGGCATGATAAGGTCATCCACCAAAGATTTGACGATGCCACCGAAAGCGCCGCCGATGATGACGCCGACAGCAAGATCCATGACATTGCCGCGAGCGATAAAGGCCTTGAACTCATTGAGCATTGGATCCGTCTCCCTTTGACGCATTTTCAATGACATGCAATGGGTTTCATTAGCTACATCTTCATTGCAATTAATCAATCGGCAATCGCAATTATTCGACAATACCTCCCCCGCGGTCTTTGACTTAAGGCCTATATGTCCAGCAATTTTCAAAGCGTCTAAAATGACTTAAGCTGGCCACGTTGCGGGAGGTCCCGGCGGTTTTTCCGCCGGCGGAGGGTCAATGCTTCCAGGCTGGGTTATATTCGCGTCTGCCTTCGGCTATCTGCTCCTGCTTTTCGCCGTGGCAAGCTATGGCGACCGCAAGAACCGCGGCCAGGGCACGCTAAATCGCGGCCCGGGCACGCTGGAAGGCGGATGGCCCGTCGTCTATGCGCTGAGCCTTGCGATCTACTGCACCTCCTGGACCTATTTCGGCAGCGTCGGGCTTGCGGCGCAGCGCGGCTTGGAATTTGCCGGCATCTATATCGGCCCGATCCTGGTCTTTACCCTCGGCATGCCGCTGCTTCGCCGCATCATCGAGCTCGCCAAGGCGGAGAAGCTCACCTCGGTCGCCGATTTCGTCGCCGCGCGCTACGGCAAGAACCCGACGGTCGCCACGATCGTCGCGCTGATCTCGCTGATCGGCGCCATTCCTTATATCGCGCTGCAGCTCAAGGCGATCTCGAGCACCGTCAGCGCCATGGTCAATCCGTCCGATTACGGCATAGGCAGCGGCAACCTCTATTTCCTCGACCTGCCGCTCGCCGCGACGCTGGTGCTTGCCTGTTTCGCCATCATGTTCGGCACGCGGCATACGGATGCGACGGAACACCAGGATGGCCTGATCCTCGCCGTCTCGATGGAATCCGTGGTCAAGCTCGTCGCCTTCCTGACGGCCGGCGTCTGCGTCATCTGGTTTCTGTTCGACGGTCCGACCGATCTCTGGCGCAAGACCGTCGACAATGAGCTGGTCATGTCGGCGCTTAGCTACCACACGCCGATCAGCCGCTGGATCACCCTGATCATCTTGTCGGCCTTTGCGATCATCCTGCTGCCGCGGCAATTCCACGTGACGGTTGTCGAAAACCGGACACCGAAACAGCTGAAACTCGCGGGTT
Source organism: Rhizobium sophorae (assembly GCF_013087515.1). Lineage (GTDB taxonomy): Bacteria > Pseudomonadota > Alphaproteobacteria > Rhizobiales > Rhizobiaceae > Rhizobium > Rhizobium sophorae. The sequence goes on from NZ_JABFCN010000034.1 coordinate 246,737, forward strand.
TCCTGTTTCCCAGCTATCTCATCGCCATCAATCTCTTCGTGCTGCCGGTGGCGATCGGCGGGCTGCTGACCTTCGGCGGCACCGGCAATGCCGATTTCTACATGCTGTCGCTGCCGCTTGCCGGCCAGATGCCCGTCATTTCGCTGATCATCTTCATCGGCGGTTTCTCCGCTGCAACGGCGATGGTGATCGTCGATTCCGTGGCGCTGTCGATCATGGTGTCGAACGACATCGTCATGCCGATCTTCCTCCGGCGCAAACTTGCCGGTCGCGCCAGCCTGCGCGACAATTTCGCCAAGACACTGCTCAACATCCGCCGCAGCGCCATTTTCGCCGTGCTGCTGTTCGGCTACGCCTATTACCGTTCGACCGACAGCACCGCCGGCCTTGCCTCGATCGGCCTTCTTTCCTTTGCCGCGATCGCGCAAATCGCCCCAGCGCTCTTCGGCGGGCTGATCTGGCGGCGGGCGAATGCGCGCGGCGCAATCCTCGGGCTTTCCTCCGGCTTCATCATCTGGATCTACCTGCTATTCCTGCCCTCGCTCGGCGGCCCCGACTATTCCTATGTTGCGAGCGCCGTACTCGGCTTCATCTTTCCCGGGACCACGCTGTTCACCGCGCCCGACGCGGATCCGCTGGTCAATGCGACGGCGATGAGCCTGCTCGTCAACAGCGCTTTCTTCGTCGTCGGCTCGCTCACCCGCAACGCAAAGCCTCTGGAACGCATTCAGGCCGGCATCTTCGTCAAGCGGCATTCGCGCTCGCAATTTGCCACGCGCGGCTGGAAGACCCGCATCAGCGTCGGCGATCTGAAAGCAGCGATCTCACGTTATCTTGGCGAAGAACGCATGCAGCGTTCGTTGACTACTTACGAACAAAGCTCCGGCCGTAAACTGGAAGACGAGCAGCCGGCCGACATGGCGCTCATCCATTTCAGCGAGCAACTGCTCGGCAGCGCCATCGGTTCGTCCTCGGCCAGGTTGGTGCTGTCATTGATCCTGCAGAAGATCGAGGATGCCTCTTCCGACACCGCCTGGCTGCTCGACCAGGCGAGCGAGGCGCTGCAATATAACCAGGACATGCTGCAGACGGCGCTTTCGCAGATGGACCAAGGCATTGCCGTCTTCGACAGTTCCAACCGGCTGACGATATGGAACCGGCGCTTCCGGCAATTGCTGGATCTGCCGGAAAGTGCCGGACAGGTCGGTTTTCCCTTGTCTGATATCGTCACCACGCTCATCCAGCGCGGCGATATCGCGCCTGGCGATCTCAGCCAGACGGTGCGACATTTCCTGACGCTCGACAAACCCTTCTCGCTGGTGCTCGGCGGCGGCGAGCGGATCATCGAGGTGCGCTCCAACGCCATGCCGGACAAGGGTATCGTCGCCACGTTCACCGACATCACCCAGCGCGTGAACGCCGACCAGGCGCTGAAACAGGCGAACGAGACGCTGGAGCAGCGCGTCGCCGAACGCACGGCCGAGCTGACCCGCGTCAACCGCGAACTCGGCGAGGCGCGCGCGGCCGCCGACGAGGCGAATATCGGCAAGACACGCTTTTTCGCCGCCGCCGGCCACGACATCCTGCAGCCACTCAATGCCGCCCGGCTTTATTCCTCGGCTCTGGTCGAGCGCATGGCGCAATCCGACAACAGCCCGATCGTGCGCAACATCGATTCCGCACTGGAATCGGTCGAGACCATTCTCGGCGCGGTGCTCGATATATCCAGGCTCGATACCGGCGCCATGCGGCCGCGGCTCGCCGCCGTCGCGCTCTCCGACCTGCTCAAGCGCATCGAGACCGATTTTGCGCCGATCGCGCGGGAAAAGCAGCTTAAGCTGGTGGTCATGCCGACATCGCTGCGCGTCCGCTCCGATCCCAATCTTCTGCGCCGGCTGGTGCAGAACCTCGTCTCCAACGCCATCAAATACACCATCACCGGCAAGGTGCTGGTCGGGGCGCGGCGGCGCGGCAACCAGGTGATCATCCAGGTGATCGATTCCGGCATCGGCATCCCGCCGTCGAAATTCCGCACCGTGTTCAAGGAATTCGCACGGCTGGACGAAGGTGCCAAAACCGCCTCCGGCCTCGGGCTCGGCCTGTCGATCGTCGACCGCATCGCCCGCGTGCTCAACCATCCGGTCGAGCTGCAGTCGACGCATGGCAAGGGCACAGAGTTCCGCATCGCCATGCCGCTCGACGTCTCGCGCCCGGCCGCGGCGGCAGCAGCAGTTGCCCCCGCCGACCGTCCCGGCCAGCCCCTGAGCGGGTTGAAGATCCTCTGCATCGATAACGAGCCGAAGATCCTCGAAGGCATGCGGCTGTTGATCAGCGGCTGGGGCTGCGAGGTGGAGGCGCTGGATAGCCTCGTCGAGGTCACCGCCCTCGATAGCCGGAAGGGACCGCCAGACATCGTCATCGCCGATTATCATCTCGGCGACGGCACCGGCATTGCCGCCATCCTGCATCTGCGCCGACAGTTCGGCGCCGATATCCCTGCCCTGATGATCACGGCCGACCGCACGCCGGAGGTGCGCAGCGAGGCCGAGCGATACGGTATCGCCGTTCAGCACAAGCCGGTACGCCCGGCGGCGCTGCGCGCCTATATCACCCAGATTTCCGGCCTCAAGCGCGCCGCCGCGGAGTAACTGAAAACTCAGTCCGTCGCGCTCATGACACGCGCAACCAGATCGCGCACACGCGCTGTCGCCGGCACATCGCCGAACAGGATGCGGTACATGATCGGCGCCACGACCTGGTCCATGACGCGTTCGACATCCGGAAAAGCCTCGCCGCGAGCCTTCGCCCTCTCGGCGATGACGTCGATCTGCTGGCGGGTATATTCGCTGCATTTACAGGCATTCGCGCCCGCCTGCGCCGCCAGCACGTCGCGGATCATCTCGCGGCCCGGGCCGGAGGACATTTCCTCGGCATATTGCTCGGCCCAGGCTTGAAGATCGGCCTTGCCGCTGCCGGCATCGACCGGCTGCATATCCGGCCGCAGCCGATCAACGGCGACATCGGCGAGAAGCTCCTGCAGGTCGCCCCAGCGGCGATAGATGGTCGACGGCGTCACCCCCGCCTTGCCGGCAATCAGCGGGATCGTCACGTCGGCGCGGCTCATCTCGGCCATCAGCTCACGGACCGCCTTGTGCACCGATGCCTGAACCCGCGCGCTTCTGCCGCCCGGACGGAGATTCTCTTTCACAGTCATGCTGGCAACCCGACTTCTCTCCTCGGCACCGATGGTTCAAAATCTTTGACAGACCTATTAACGCAAATAATTTGCTTTTATAGAGCGCCTGCCTTACGTAGCTAACGCAATGGCTTAGCTTTAAGGGGCTTATATATGTTCGCCGCAGCCAAATCCACCGAGAATTCGCCGCGCCCCTCGATCGGCTTTCATGCGCTGACGCTCGCGACCTTTTTCGGCGCCTCCGCGGCGCCGACGCCGCTCTACCGGATCTATCAGGAAAACTTCTCCGTTTCGCCGGTGCTGATCACGGTGATCTTCGCGGTCTACGCCTTCGCGCTGCTGGCGGCGCTGCTGATCGCCGGTTCGATCTCGGATCATCTCGGCCGCAAGCCGGTGATCTTTATCGCCCTCGTGCTCGAAATCGTCTCCATGGCGCTCTTCGTCGCCGCAAGCAGTCCCGCCTGGCTGATCGCGGCGCGGATCGTGCAGGGGCTGGCAACCGGGATCGCCGGCGCCTCGATCGGAGCGGCGCTCGTCGATGTCGACCGGGCAAAGGGACAGATCGTCAATTCGATCGCGCCGCTTTCCGGCATGGCGGTGGGGGCAGCGGGCACCAGCGCCCTGATCCAATACGGCCCCTTCCCGATGCATCTCACCTATGCGCTGTTGCTTGTCGCCTTCACGCTGCAGGCGGCCGGCACCTGGCTGACGGGCGAGACCGGTGGCACGCGGCCGGGCGCGCTCGGCTCGCTGATACCGCGGGTCACCGTTCCGCCGCAGGTGAAGCGGCCGCTCTCGCTGGTGACGCCGATCAACATCGCCAACTGGACGCTTGCCGGCTTCTATCTCTCGCTGGTCCCGTCGCTGGTCGCCAGCACGACCGGCAGCCGGGCGCCGCTGACGGGCGGGGCCGTCGTCACGGCGCTGATGGTGAGCGGAGCGATCGCCGTCTATCTCAGACGCAGCAAGACGGCCTCGGCCAATCTGGTTTTCGGCGTGTCGGCCAAGACGCTCGGCATCCTGACGGTCGTTGCCGGCGTCCATCTTGCCAATGTGCCGCTGCTGCTCGTCGGCACGATTTTCACCGGCGTCGGTTTCGGCACCAATTTCCTCGGGTCGATCGGCACCATCATGCCGCTTGCCAAGGCGGACGAGCGGGCCGGGCTGCTATCGGCCTTCTACGTCCAGAGCTACCTCGCCTTCAGCCTGCCGGCGATCCTTGCCGGGTTCCTGGCGAAATCGGCCGGTTACGCATTGACGACGGATATCTATGCGACGGCTATCCTGCTTTTGATGGGCGTCGGATTGGTGAGCATTCGCGCCGACAGGCGGAAGGTCGCGGGGAGTGCTGCCTGACTTTCTTCATGGCTTGAGATCGAGCAGCGCCCGGCCGCTGCCGTCCATGGCGAAGGGCACCGAGGCGTGCTGGTGGGCAACCAACCATCGGCCATCCTGCTTGACGAGGCCCAGCGTCTGGCGAAACCAGAGATCGACCTCGGCGCCATCGGTCTTGGTTCCCGTCATATGCATGAGGCCACTCCAGAAAGCGACATCCTCGCCGGCCGTCAGTTTGGCATCGCGCACCTCGCCGCCGATCGGGCCTTCCCAGGTATCGAACCAGGCCTGCAGACCCGCTTCATCCTGGCCGTAATAGGCGAGCGGCGGGGCCAGCGAAAATTCGACGGAATCCTCCGCCTCGTAAGAAAGCGCGTCCTTGGCATTCTTTTCGCCCAGCGCCTTGGCCCGCATCATCAGCATGGCGATAATCGCCTCTTCCTCGATCCTGACATTCGCCTGGTCTTTCACAATCGGTCTCCTTCTCCGTTATGGACATAGGACGAATGGGAGGACGGCAATTCGACAGTGACTTAAAAATTGAGCATGATGTTCGTGCGAAAACACTCGCATCATGCATCAGAGATAACTCGTCACCGCCGGTTCGTTCCACCAGGCATCGTGCCTGCCGTCGGCGTAACGAATTGGAAGCGCCGCCAGTTCCTCGGGTGTGATATCGTCGAGGCAGGCGATGTTGATCGAGACATAGGCGCCACCGATCGCTTCGACATAACCGTCGCCATAGGCCGGCACACCGCAGGTGCGGCAGAAGCGATGATGACCGCTCCTGGTGTTGAACTGATAGTCGGACGTTTCCGCCTGGTCGCACATCAGCCGGAAATCCTCCGGCTTGACGTTGGCGCCCCAATAGCGACGCTTGGCGCAGATCGAACAATTGCAGCGGCCGGTGCCCTCATCGAGGTCCATTTCCACCTCGTAGTGCACTTTGCCGCAATGGCAGCTTCCCTTGTAGGTTTTCTTCATGGCGCTCTCCTCCTTCGGCGTTGCCTTCAGTTTTCGGATATGACAATATGTTGTCATTATGGATGAGATACAAAATCGACAACATGTTGTCAAACAAAATCGACCGGAGCGGACGATGGAGGGGGATGCTTTTTCCGCTTTCGCGATCACCGCCCTTCGCCTCGCCGGCCATCTGACGGCGGCGGGCGACCAGTTGGCAAAGCCGGCAGGGCAAACCAGCGCGCGCTGGCAGGTTCTGGCCGCGGCAAGGCGCGGCAACATGTCGGTGGCGCAGATCGCCCGCGCGCTCGGCCTCGCCCGCCAGGGCGTGCAGCGGCTTGCCGACGTGCTGGAGAGCGAAGGCCTGATCGCCTATGCCGACAACCCGCAACACCAGCGCGCCAAGCTGGTGCGGCTGACGGAAGGAGGGGCGGCGCGGCTCGGTGTCATAGAGATCGCCCAAGCCGTGTGGGCCGATGGGCTGGGCGCAGCGTTTACATCAACCGAGCTCGATGCGGCGCGGGCGGTGATGGCGCGGGTCATGGAGATGCTGGAGGGTGGCGAGACGGCAGGCGGTTGAGCGCGTTTACCTGTCTTGCGGCGCTTGTTGTCGCTGGTGACGCATTCGGCTTGGTGATGCGAAAGATTCTTTAAGGTCGTACCGTGAGCACCCCCCTCTGCCCTGCCGGGCATCTCCCCCACAGGTGGGGAGATTGGCTGGGGGCGCCGGCTTCCCCAAACAATCAACGCTTCAACATGTCAGCTGCGGCAAGACGCCGAAGAGGTCCGATGGGCCGGCCACTTGCCGATCTCCCCACCTGTGGGGGAGATGCCCGGCAGGGCAGAGGGGGGTGTCGCGGACGCATTTCTTGGGAAAGGGCACAACATCAGCCAACGAGAAACAAAAAAAGGCCGGGTTAACCCGACCTTCCCTGCTATCTCAACGAACCGTGCCAGTACATCCGTGGTCACGATCCGGAGATGATATTTAGAGCCTTGAAGGCTCAGGCCGCCTGGAGGCGGTCTGCCGACATCTTGCCGGACTTGTTGTCGCGGACGAGCTCGTAAGACAGCTTCTGGCCATCCTTGAGATCGCGCATGCCAGCGCGTTCAACGGCGGAGATGTGGACGAAAACGTCGGCTGCGCCGTCATCCGGCTGAATGAAGCCGAAGCCCTTGGTTGCGTTGAACCACTTTACGGTACCTGTGCTCATGACGATATCCTTTTTGAATCGTTCATAGAAGACTGCAGCTCGGATAAATGCCGAGCAGCGATGAAAACCGATTTTGGAGGAAGTTCGCCAGGAACGACACAAAGGCCGTTTCAAAGTTCATCTAGCAAGATCGATGCGCGAACATGTAATCGGAAATTGTGTCCGTGACAAGGCCGCGGCAAGGGAAAGTCGAGTCGGGCCGATGGGGGAATCTTGACGTCGTGCCGTGATCGCCACCTCTGCCCCACGGCAGGATGGTAAAGGCGGCCTAAGCCGCCTGCCCCATCTTCGCATAGGGATCGAACCGGCCGTAGAACGTCTCGCCCTTGGCGGCCATGTCCTTCAGCAGCGGTGTCGGCTTGAAGTGGCTTCCGTAAGCAGAAGCTAACTTTTCCGCCAGTTCCACGAAAGCCTTTGCGCCCATGCCGTCGATATAGCTCAGCGCTCCGCCGGTATAGGGCGCGAAGCCGAATCCGAGGATCGAGCCGACATCGGCCTCACGCGGATCGGTGACGATGCCTTCCTCGACGGTGCGGGCGGCTTCCAGCGCGATGGTGACGAGGAAACGCTGTTTGAGGACGTTGACGTCAACCTCATCCGCCGGCTTCTGCGGGTAGAGGGTCTTGAGGTCGGGCCAGAGGGACTTCTTCGCCGGTTTCGGCGGGTAGTCGTAGAAGCCCTTGGAATTCTTGCGGCCGAAACGGCCCTCCTTTTCCACCATGCGGGAGATGAGTTCCATATGCCTGGGGTCGATGGCTTTTTCGCCGAGATCGGCGACCGTCGCCTTGAGGATTTTCAGCGAGAGGTCGATGGCGACCTCGTCGTTCAGCGCCAGCGGACCGACCGGCATGCCGGCCATCTTGGCGGCATTCTCGATCATGACAGGCGGCACGCCCTCGATCAGCATGTCGTAGCTTTCCGACATGTAGCGCAGCACGCAACGATTGACGAAGAAGCCGCGGGTGTCGTTGACGACGATCGGCGTCTTCTTGATGGCTGCAACATAGTCGAGAGCGACAGCCAGCGCCCTGTCGCCGGTGTCGCTTCCGAGGATGACCTCGGTCAGCATCATCTTCTCGACAGGCGAGAAGAAGTGAATGCCGATGAAATCGGCCGGGCGTTTCGAATTCTTGGCGAGACCGGATATCGGCAGTGTCGAGGTATTGGAGGCGAAGACCGCGCCTTCCGGCAGCACCGCTTCGACCGCCTCGATGACCGCTTTCTTCACCTCGCGATCCTCGAACACCGCCTCGATGACGAGATCGGCATTGGCGAGGTCGGCATAGTCTGCCGAGGGCGTGATTCGGGAGAGCAATGCGGCAGCCTCATCCTGCGTAAGACGTCCCTTACCGACCGAATCCTTGACCAGGCCTTCCGAGACGGCCTTGCCCTTGGTCGCCGCTTCGATGTCGCGATCGATCAGCGTCACGGGAATGCCGGCGGCGGCGGTGACATAAGCAATCGAGGCGCCCATGAAGCCGGCGCCGACGACGCCGACATGTTTCAGCTCGGTTTTCGCGTGACCGGCCGGGCGGCGGGCGCCCTTGCCGAGCTCCTGCATGGAAATGAACAGCGAGCGGATCATCGAGAAGGCTTCGCGGGTCTGCAGCACCTCGGTGAAATAACGCTGCTCGATCTTCAGGCCGGTGTCGAACGGCACCTGCAGGCCTTCGTAGACACATTTCAGGATGGCAAGCGCTGCCGGATAATTGCCCGATGTTTCCCTGCGCAGGATCGCCGGGGCTGCCGGCCAGAGCTGGGCGGAAGCCGGCGTCCAGATGCCGCCCCCCGGTGCCTTAAAGCCCTTCTCGTCCCACGGGGCGATCGGCTTCAGACCATCCTTGATCATCTGCTTTGCGGCCGGGATCAACTGATCGGGCTCGACCACCTGATGCACGAGGTTCATCGCCTTGGCGCGAGAGCCGGTCAGCGACTGGCCCGTCGTCATCATTTGCAGCGCATCCTGGGCGTTTGCCAGACGCGGCACACGCTGCGTGCCGCCCGCACCGGGGAAGATACCGACCTTCACCTCGGGCAGCGCGATCTTGACACTCTTGGCATTGGAGGCGACGCGGCCGTGGCAGGCGAGCGACAGTTCGAAAGCGCCGCCCATGCAGGTGCCGTTGATAGCGGAAACCCAGGGCTTGCCCGATGTTTCGAGCTTGCGGAACAGACCGCTCATGCGGCCGACCAGACCGAAGAGGTTTTGTACGGCCGTCTCTGGGCTCTTTGCCTTCTCCTCCTGATAGGAGCTGAACATCGACTTGATCATCGACAGATCGGCGCCGCCCGAGAAGGAGGACTTGCCCGAGGTGACGACGACACCCTTGATGGCGGCATCGGCGGTCGTGGCGTCGATGATGGCGTCGAGTTCGGCCATCACCTCGGCGGTGAAGACGTTCATCGATTTGCCGGGCATGTCCCAGGTGACGAGAGTTATGCCGTCGGCGTCGGTTTCGAGCGTGAAATTGGTGTAGGTCATTGGGTTCCTCCCCGATCAGGCCGGCAAATGGCTGCGCTGGGCGTCTAAGGTCTTCGTCTTTTCGGTGACGATATCGCCGGTATGCTTGGTCTCAGACGGCTCGAAAAGCACGATCCAGCATTCCTCCTGCGCAACCGGATTATGCTCGACACCTCTCGGCACGACATGAAAATCGCCGGCTTTCAGATGCACATGCGGGCGGTCGCGATATTCGATGGTAAGCGCCCCTTTCCAGATGAGGAAGAGTTCGTCCTCGTCGCGGTGGGAATGCCAGGCGAGCTGGTCCTTAACCTTGGCGAGCTTGACGCTCTGGCCGTTGAGATCGGCGATGACGCGGGGCGACCAGTGCTCGCTGACCTCGGCATATTCGGTTTCGATCGTGCCGGTGTTGAAGCCCATCATCAGACCCTTTCGATTACCGTTGCCGTGCCCATGCCGGCGCCGATGCAGAGTGTCACCAGCGCGGTGTTGAGGTCGCGGCGTTCAAGTTCGTCCAGCACGGTGCCAAGGATCATCGCGCCGGTGGCGCCGAGCGGATGGCCCATGGCGATGGCGCCGCCATTGACGTTGATCCTGTCATGGTCGATGTCGAAGGCCTGCATGTAGCGCAGCACGACGGCAGCGAAGGCCTCATTCAACTCGAAGAGGTCGATGTCGGAAAGGCTCAAGCCTGATCGTTTCAACAGTTTCTCGGTGACGTCGACAGGCCCGGTCAGCATCAAGGCCGGATCGGAGCCGATATTGGCGAAAGCCTTGATGCGGGCGCGCGGCTTTTTGCCCATGCTCTCACCGCCGGCTTTGGAGCCGAGCAGGACGACACTGGCACCATCGACGATGCCGGAGGAATTGCCTGCATGGTGGACATAGTTGATGCGCTCGATCTCAGGATGGGCCTGGATTCCGACGGCCTCGAAGCCGCCCATCTCGCCGGGCATCTGGAAGGACGGATTGAGGGAGGCGAGCGCCTGCATATCGGTGCCGGGGCGCATGTGTTCGTCCTTATCAAGGATCGTCAGGCCGTTCTGGTCCTTGACCGGGACGACCGACTTGTCGAACCAGCCCTTTTCCCAGGCATGGGCGGCACGCTTCTGGCTCTCGACCGCATAAGCGTCGACATCGGTTCTGCTGAAGCCGTATTTGGTGGCGATCAGATCGGCTGAGACACCCTGCGGCATGAAATAGGCCGGGAAATTCACCGAAGGGTCCATGAACCAGGCGCCGCCGGACATGCCGAGACCGACGCGGGACATGCTTTCGACGCCGCCTGCGATGACGATATCGTCGGCCCCTTGGGCGATCTTGCCGGCGCCGAAATTGACGGCATCGAGGCCGGAGGCGCAGAAGCGGGAGATCTGCATGCCGGGTGCCTTCGTGGAGTAACCGGCTTCGAAGGCGGCAGCCTTGGGGATCACGGCGCCGGCATCCATGACCGGATCGACGCAGCCCATGATGATGTCGTCGACCGTTTCCGTATCGAGCCCGTTGCGATCGCGGATCGCTTCCAGCGTCTTTGCCGCGAGGCGGACGGAGGGCACCTCATGCAGGGCGCCGTCCTTCTTGCCGCGGCCGCGCGGCGTACGCACGTGGTCGTAAATGAAAACCTCGGTCATTGTCTCATCTCCCTGACGGCGCGGCGGCGCCGGTGAATTTCATTTTTTTCGACCCTTCGGGCCACCTGACCGGGGTCGAGCCACGGGTCTCGACCCGTCCTTCGGACCCCCGCTGAGGAGAAGGGACACAATCAAAACGCATCGGCGGCCAGTTCCATCATCGTGTCGGCGCCGGCTTCGATGCGGGCCTTGCGAAGCGCGGTTTCCGGCATCAGGCGTTCCATGAAGAAGCGGGCGGTGATCAGCTTGTTCTTCAGGTAATCCTCGCGGGCGGCATCGCCGGATGCAAGGCCGTCCTCGGCGGCTTTCGCCATCTTCGCCCACATATAGCCGAGAATGACCACGCCGAAGAGGTGCATGTAGTCGGTCGAGCCGGCGCCGGCATTGTCGGGCTTGGCCATGGCGTTCTGCATGAACCACATGGTCGCGCCCTGGACGTCGTTCAAGCCCTTCTTCAGATGCTTGGTGAAGAAGGAGAGCTTTTCGTTGCCGCGGTTCTCCTCGCAGAAATCACCGATTTCCTTGAAGAGGGCCATGGCGGCACGGCCACCGTTCAAGGCGAGCTTACGGCCGACGAGATCGAGCGCCTGGATGCCGTTGGCGCCCTCATAGATCATGGCGATGCGGGCATCCCGCACATACTGGCTCATGCCGTGCTCTTCGATATAGCCGTGGCCACCGAAGACCTGCTGGGCCATGACGGCGTGATCGAAGCCCTTGTCGGTCATCACGCCCTTCAGGATCGGGGTGACGAGGCCGAGAATATCGTCGGCCGTCTGGCGCTCCTTCTCGTCGCTGGCGCGGTGGGCGATATCGGACTTGAGCGCGGTCCACAGCAGGAATGCGCGGCCGCCCTCGTTGAAGGCGCGGATGGTCATCAGCGTGCGGCGAATGTCCGGATGGACGATGATCGGATCGGCCTTCTTACCCGGCGCCTTGGGGCCGGACAGCGAGCGGCCCTGGATGCGGTCGCGGGCATAGCTGGCGGCGTTCTGATAGGCGATCTCGGAAATGGCGATGCCCTGCAGGCCGACCATCAGGCGGGCCTCGTTCATCATCACGAACATGGCGTTGAGGCCGCGGTTTTCGGCGCCGATCAGGAAGCCGGTCGCCTCGTCGTAATTCATCACGCAGGTGGCGTTGGCGTGGATGCCCATCTTGTGCTCGATCGCACCGCAGGAGACAGCGTTTCGGGCGCCGAGCACGCCGTCCTTACCGACGAGGATTTTCGGAACGATGAAGAGCGAGATGCCCTTGGTGCCCTCCGGCGCGCCCTCGATACGGGCCAGCACCAGATGGACGATATTGTCGGTCAGGTCGTGCTCGCCGGCGGAGATGAAGATCTTCTGGCCGGAGATCTTATAGCTGCCGTCAGCCTGCGGCACCGCCTTGGTGCGCAGCATGCCGAGATCGGTGCCGCAATGCGGCTCGGTGAGGTTCATGGTGCCGGACCACGTGCCATCCACCATCTTCGGCAGATAGGTGGCCTTCTGCTCATCGGAACCGTGGACGAGGAGTGCCGCGATCGCACCCTGCGTCAGGCCGGGATACATCATCAGCGACATGTTGGCTGCCGAAGTATATTCGCCGACGGCGGTATGCAGCGTATAGGGAAGCCCCTGGCCGCCGAATTCCTCCGGCACCGCAAGACCGATCCAGCCGCCTTCGCGATAGGCTTTATAGGCTTCCTTGAAACCCTTCGGTGTCGAGACGCTCGCATCATCGTGACGCGTGCAGCCTTCCTGGTCGCCGGAATAGTTCAGCGGAAAGAGAGCTTCCTCTGCAACCCTTCCGGCCTCGCCGAGGATCGCCTCGATCATATCGGGGGTCGCGTCGGCAAAACCCGGCAGATTGTTATAGCGTTCGAGACCCAGCACGTCGTTGAGGACGAAAAGCGTATCGTTCACCGGGGCCTTGTAGACTGGCATCTCTCAAATTCCTCCCATTCGGCTGACCGGGTCGCGCCGGCCTTGGGCACTGTCTTACAAAATATTGACGTTTGCGTAAACGTCAAATTCTGCGCTTGTGTCGTCTTTTTTTGAAAAAATTCGAGGGCACGAATCCGCGGCGACAAAGCGCCGGGAGGAACAGACGCAATCTCATCTTCCTTGTCCATCGCAGAACGGGGTACAAGCGGAAGCGTCTATCATCGCGCGGCCAGCGCTTCGGGCCGGCGGCAGCAAATCACAGCATCGCGGTAGGTCAGTAGCACTGTCTTAACCATCGCGAAAAATTGGTTGCGATCGTTCAGTGGCCGGCTGCTATAGCGGAGCGTATTGAAATAGGGCGTTCGGGAAATCGCATTTGAAACAGGTAATTGGTGCCGCCACAGGATTGTTGATCAGTTGTTCAGTGGTAATTGCGCAGGAACCCCCGCCCCATCCCATGTTGACGAAAGAGCAGTTTCTATCTTATTCCGCCGGGGCGATCGTTGCGGGTATGTATTGCGGAAAGCTTGAATTAAATGGCGATTTCTTCGCCGGGTATGAGTACGGAACCGGTATCTCACCGTCCCTTGATCCCTATTTCCGGTCAGAAATGAAGCGGCTTGAGAAAGAAGCCAAAGGCGATCTGAAGAGCTACTGTTCGTTAGCAAGACTAATGTTTTACAAGGGTAACAAACCAAAACCGTTGGTGGCTCCTCTTTTGATCGACAAGCCGTAGGAGCGCCTCTGCGCGAAGAGCCGTCGCGCCTTCGACCTCGAGCCCGCGTTCAACGACTGGTCTGCGCAGACCGGCCTTCCCTTCATCCATCTCTCGCGCATCAGCGCCTACTCGATCGATTCGACGCAGCGCGCTGAAATTCCGGCCGAGTTATGGCGAAGGCCGCTCAGGCTTCCTACGTCATCAGGACGATTCATCGAGGAAGACATCATGACCGATATTCCCTATGAGAGCGCACTCATCGTCGGTGCGGGCTCCGGCATCAGCGCATCGCTTGCCCGGCAATTGTCGGCGCAGGGCTTCAAGGTGGGGCTCGCCGCCCGCAATATCGAAAAACTCCAGGCGCTGGTCGATGAAACGGGCGCCAGCGCCTTTACTGCCGACGTCTCGCAGCCGGCGAGCGTCGTGGCACTCTTCGAAGAGGCCGCTGCCGCAATCGGCGGGCCTGACGTGGTGATCTTCAATGCCAGCGCGCGTCAGCGCGGCCCGCTCGCCGAACTCGATCCCGCCGATGTCGAGAAGGCGATTGCGACCACTGCTTTCGGCGGTTTCCTGGTGGTGCAGCAGGCGGCACGGCGGATGATCCCGCGCGGCCGCGGCGCCATCCTCATCACCGGCGCGTCGGCAAGCGTGAAGGGTTTTGCGCAATCGGCCCCCTTCGCGATGGGCAAATTCGCGCTGCGCGGCCTTGCCCAGAGTGCCGCCCGCGAACTCGGGCCGATGGGCATTCATGTCGCGCATTTCGTCATCGACGGCGCGGTGCGCTCGCAGATCCGGCCGGACCGGGTGGAGAAGCCGGATGGCACGCTGCTGCCGGATGCGATCGCCCAGACCTATATCGATGTGCTTCGCCAGCACCGCAGCGCATGGTCGCTGGAGGTTGAAGTCCGGCCCTGGACGGAGAGCTTCTGAGCCCTGCTGGGCGGCTATCGCTACGAATATTACGATATTCCCGACACCGATCTCGGCCAGTCTTCGTCTATGGCCCTGAAGGCGTGAAGATCGAGCTGCGATATCCAGGCCGGCCTGAGCGCGCGAGCGGCCATTCGATATGACGCGTTCGGCGGCAATTGCCGCCAAAAACGGCGTTTGGAACACAAACGTTAAAAAATTCCCATCGGCATTAACGGCTTGTTTACCACGTTTCGTGAAAGGTGCGGATTGAGCAGTAGTGATCCGCATCCTTTCCCCAGTCTCGCGTTCCCCTAGGATGCCGCTACATCGTTCAGCCTGAGGAAAGTCTAATTGACTATCGTCTTATGAATGGTGCGCTCCGGTCCGCTTAAAGCGGGCAGCAGACGAAAAGCCAAAGATCGAGCTCTGACGAGGGGTCGAGCAGTCGAAGCGAGCAAGAAGATGAACGGATCGCGATCAAATCCTTCCCGACAGTCCGACAGGACCTCGCTCGATGCGCTGAACCGCACGATCGAAGGGCTGGAGGCGCGCATCGAAGGGCTGATGGGAAGCGGGCGCGAACAGCGGCCGCGCACGGCAACGGCCGAGCGCGATCCTTATGCCGGTTCCCATGCTCCCCGGCCCGCAAAGGCCCCGCCCGAGCCGCGGCCGGATCCGCTCGCCGAAATCCGTCAACGCCAGCGCGCACTCGAAGCCAGCCGCGAGCGGCCCTATGCACGCGAACAGGCCCCGCAACTTCGTGAACCTGCACCGCGCGCCGCCGCCGCAGTGCCAGCACCCGCCTTCCGCGCCGGCGACGACACGATGACGGAGATTGCCCAGGCGCTCGTCAACTTGCGACAAGACCTGAAGCGCGACATTTCCGAGGGCGTCACCCGCGAGATGAACGCGCTGCGCGCCGAGCTGCGCGAAATCAAGACAAATGCCGGAGACGGCCGTTTCGCCGACGACATACGCGCGGACATGGGCCGCCTGGCCCAGAGCATCACGCAACTGACCGGCCGCTCCGCTGCACCGGAGGCTGCCGGCCTTCGCGAGGACTTCGAAGAGCTGCGCTCGCTGATGGACGGGCTGGCGCGCGAGGATTCGCTGCGCCATATGGAAAACCGCTGGGACGGTTTCGAAAACCGGCTTGCGGCGCTCGATACCGAGGGGCTGCAGGAGGAACTCGTTTCGCTCGCCTATCGGCTCGACGACATCAAGCGCCATATCGGCGGCATGGGCGAAAGCCCGGCTGTTCGGGCGCTGGAAGACAAGCTGATCTCGATCGCCACGGCGATGGAGCATTTCGGCAATATGATCCAGCCGCACGACCGGGTCATGTCCGAACAGTTCGCGGCCATGGATATGCGGCTCGACGAGATCAGCCGGGCGATCGCGGCAAGCGGGCGCACCGCCACTGCGAATGATCCGGGTCTGATGCAGCGGCTGGAAAGCCGGCTTGCGGCGCTCGCCGACCAGATCGACCTGATGAGCCATGATGCGGCCAGCCGCGTGAACCCGGCCGACGAACTGGCGATGCGGCTGGAGGCCCTGACGGGACGCGTCGAGGAGCTGACGAAGGCGGAATCGACGTCGCGGCTCGACGAACGCCTGGAACATCTTTCCTATCTGCTGGAGCGCACGCAGGAGACTGCGCCGCAGGCCGACCTCACCGGCACGCTTTCCGACATTTCCCGCAAGATCGACGCACTTGAGAACGGCGCCGTCAACGATGTGCTGGCCCAGCGGCTCGACCATCTCGCCCGCCGCATCGACGAGATGGCCCATCAGCAGCAGGCGCCGGCACCGGCCGCGTTAGTCGACGACGGCGCCTTCCTGCGTCTCGAAGGACGGCTGAGCGACATTGCCGCCCGGCTGGAAGAGAGCACATCGGCAGCGCCGACCGATCCGCAGGCGCTGAAGAACCTCGAAGACCAGATCGCCAATCTGTCGGCGTTGATGAGCGCGCCGCGCGAAAGCGCTGTAATACCCCCCGAACTCGACCAGCGCATGGGCGCGATCGAAGATTACATGGCGACGAGCGATGAATATATCATCGAGGCCGCACGCCAGGCGGCAGAGGCCGTCGTCGAAGCCTATTCGCGCCATGGCGGCCCGCAGGGTGTCATGCCCGCCGCCGACATGTCGGCGCTGACGGCGCTGGCCGAGGATCTGCGCCACCTCGAGGATCTCAGCCGCGACAGCGAGGAACGCACGCACAAGACTTTCCAGGCGCTGCACGAGACGTTGGTGCATATCGCCGATCGGCTGGACGGCATGGAAGATCGCGGCCGACCGGCCGCGCAGATGCCGATCGCCGACGTCGATTTCGATGTCGATCCCTATGCGCTGATGGTGGCCGAAGCCGCGATGAACAGGACGCCGGCCGCTGCCCCGACAGCGAAGGCTTCTCCTGTTATCCGCACGACCGAGGTCGCCGCCGAACCTGCCGCCCCGGCGCAAACCACAGCCATGAGCGAAACGAGCGCGATCGCCATCGAAGCCGCGACCAGGACAACGGAGACGGCAGCGACATCGGCAGGGACACAGGCACCGGCAAAGGCCAGCCTGCTCGCCAGCCTCGGCAAGCGGCTGATACCCGGCAAGAAGGCCGAGAGCCGGGCGACCGAACGCCCGATGATCGACCCCGCGCCGTCGATCGATCCCACCGATGTGGTGCCGACGGATGCGGCAAACGAACTGCTCGAGCCGGGCTCGGGCACACCTGACGTGAAGAAGATCCTTGAACGGGTTCGCGCCAGTCAGAGTGCGGCACGTGGCAAACCTGCCGGCGAAACCGATCGCGCCGATTATATCGCTGCGGCGCGCCGTGCGGCGCAGGCGGCCGCGATGGAGGTGGATGCCAATCCGAAGCAGGCAGCCGGCAAGGCCGAGAAGAAGGGCACGAATGCCGACAAGGCCGGCAAGGCTTCTGACAAGACGGGCAAGACCAGCGCTTTTTCGCGCTACCGGCGGCCGATCCTGCTGGCGGTCGGCGCCGTGCTACTCGCCATCATGGCCTTTCCGCTTGCCCGAACGCTGACAAGCGGCGAGCGCGCGCCGCAGCCGCCAGCAGAAGTCTCGGCGCTGACCGGCGCGGAAAACCCGCCGCCGGCCTTGCCTGACGCGACACCTGCCCAGTCGGATGCCGCCGCTCTGGGAACGACCGCTCCGGCAGCGGATGCCACGCCGCCCGCCGCCGAACAGGCGCAGCCAGAAGCAACTCCGCCGGCTGCCGGCGAGCATCTGACCGATATGACGCCGCTTGACGGCGAAGGGGCTGCGACATTTGCCCCTCCCGGTCCGTCGGGTGCGGCACAGGAGACATCGGGCTTCGTTCCGAACGCGCCGGCTGCGGCAGCACCCGCACCGCAGGCTGCCATCACCATTCCCGACACCGTCCAGCCGAAATCGCTTGCCGATGCGGCGAGCGGCGGCGATGCGCTGGCGCTGTTCGAGATCGGCGCGCGTTATTCGGACGGCCGCAACGGCATGACGGTCGATCAGAAGCAGGCCGCAAGCTGGTACCAGCTTTCCGCCGACAAGGGCTTTGCACCGGCCGAATACCGGCTCGGCAGCATGTACGAGAAGGGCAACGGCGTCGAACGCGACATCGCCAAGGCAAAGGGTTTTTACGAGCAAGCGGCAAACCAGGGCAATGCCAGCGCCATGCACAATCTTGCCGTCCTCTACGCCTCCGGCGCCCTCGGCCAACAGGATTATGCGACGGCCGCCTCGTGGTTCACCAAGGCCGCGAACCTCGGCATCACCGACAGCCAGTTCAACCTGGCGATCCTCTGCGCACGCGGCAACGGGGTTCCGGCGGATCTCGAAGAATCCTACAAATGGTTTGCGATCGCCGCCAAGGGTGGCGACAAGGATGCGGCGCAGAAGCGCGACGAAGTGGCCAAAGCCATGAAGCCCGACCAGCTCGAACGGGCGCGCGCCAAGGCCGATCTCTGGAAGGCCGAGCCGGTCGACCACCGCACGAACGCGATCGACATCCCCGATGAATGGGCGGGAACCGGCGCGAAGACAGCGAGCGTCGACATGAAAAAGGCGATCCGCAACATCCAGGCGATCCTCAACAATAACGGCTTCGACGCCGGCGTGCCGGACGGCGAAATGGGCGCGAAGACCGTGACGGCGATCAAAAACTTCCAGAAGTCCGTCGGGCAGGAGCCGGACGGCAAGGTGACCGATGCGACCGTGAAGGCGCTGCTCGAACGCAACAAGCAGGGCAGCAAGGCGATCTGAGGCGACGCGTTGCGTTGACGCAGGATTGTCTCTCTATTGCGGGCGATGAAAAATGCCTGGCGGCACTATGCCGCAAGGCTTTCTCAATTTTGCCGTCGCCTGTCACAAAACCTGAAAAAAGCCGGATTATGCCCGGACATATCGATCCGCGCATCCGGCGAATCCTCTGCCACCGATCTCTCCGTCAATCTCTATGGCTAATCACGGGGCCGATCGAAAGCCTCTGGCAACGATTTCACAGTATGGTGCGCATTCGAACGGGGACGTGACAAGAAACCGCCCGGCAGGAGCGGTCATCATTCGGGGTCGGCTGTGACAATCTATCTGCCCATCGCAGAATTGTCGGTGAACATCTTCATCATTCTCGGCATGGGGGCGGCCGTCGGATTCCTGTCTGGAATGTTCGGCGTCGGCGGCGGTTTTCTCATCACGCCACTGTTGATCTTCTACAACATCCCCCCGGTTGTCGCCGTCGCGACCGGTGCCAATCAGGTCGTGGCGTCGTCGATATCTGGCGCGATCTCGCATTTCCGGCGCGGCTCGCTCGACGTCAAGCTCGGCACGGTGCTGCTGGTCGGCGGCCTTGCGGGTGCGACGGTCGGGATCTGGATCTTCTCGCTGTTGCGCGCCGTCGGCCAACTCGATCTCATCATCTCGCTGATGTATGTCATCTTCCTCGGCACCGTCGGCGGACTGATGCTGCTCGAAAGCGTCAACGCCATGCGGCGGGCAGCGCGCAACGAGCCGCCCGCACCGCGCAAGCCCGGCCACCAGCACTGGGTGCATAAGCTGCCGCTGAAGGTGCGCTTCAAGAAATCAAAGATCTTTCTCAGCGTCATTCCGATCGTGGCCCTCGGCTTTGCGATCGGAATCCTCACCTCGATCATGGGTGTCGGCGGCGGCTTCATCATGGTGCCGGCGATGATCTACCTGTTGCGTATCCCGACCAATGTCGTCGTCGGCACCTCGCTGTTCCAGATCATCTTCGTGACCGCCTATACGACGATCGTGCAGGCAGCGACGAACTTTTCCGTCGACATCGTGCTCGCCTTCATCCTGATGGTAGCGGGTGTCATCGGGGCGCAATACGGCGTGCGCGTCGGCCAGAAACTGCGCGGCGAGCAGCTGCGCGCCCTGCTCGGCCTGCTGGTGCTCGCCGTCGGCGTACGTCTTGCGGTCGCGCTGGTAGTGACGCCGGCGGACGTCTATTCGGTGGTGATGGGAGCGGGCAACTGATGCGCCTGGTTGCCGCCGTCATCGCGTTGCTTTGCCTGCTGCCGGCGGTAGCCGCGGCGCAGTGGCTACCGGGGCAGGCAACGGAAGCGGTGCGTGAAGGGCTGGAAATCGGCACCTCGACCAGCGAAATCGCCATCACCTCGGATTTCCACGGCGCGGATCTGACCATCTTCGGGGCGCTCTCGAATACCGACCAGTTGCTGCTCGCCGTCGGCCAGTATGACGTGGTCGTGGTGCTGGAAGGCCCGCGCGAGGATGCGACGGTGCGCAGGAAGGAACGCGTCTTCGGCATTTGGGTGAACACCCGCTCGATGACCTTCGAAGCGGTGCCGCATTCCTATTCGATGTCGAGCTCGCGTATGATCGACGACGTGGTGACGCCGCTAGACCTGACCGATCAGGGGATCGGCATCGACCACATTCCGCTGACGCCGGTCGGCTTCGTCGGCGACGGGAGCAATCTCGGCGAGTTCCGCGAGGCTTTCCGGCGGCTGCAGCAGGGCGGCGGGCTCTATGACCGCAACCCCAGCGGCGTGCGGTTCGTTTCGTCCAACCTGTTCAAGGCGAGCCTGCGCCTGCCGGCAAACATTCCCAACGGGGTGCACACCGTGCGCGCCTACCTGTTCAAGAGCGGCCTTTTCGTCACCGAAAAATCGTTGCCGCTGCGGGTCATCAAGACCGGCATTGAGCAGACGATCACCGATGCGGCGCATGAGCAGCCGATCCTCTACGGCTTAGCGGCCGTGCTGCTCGCCGTCATCACCGGCTGGGGTGCCAGCCTGATCTTCCGCAAGGACTGATCCACAGCCAAGGCCCTCAGGATTTCCTCCCGAAAATAGGCTCAGCAAGGCGCTGAGGACGAAGGCCTGCGGGAGCAGCTGCTTGCCCGAATGCTCTACTCCAAAAAAACCGCTTGCATTTCGCTATCAGTCGACCTAGCTTTCAACCAGTTGTCAAACGCAATCAGTTTTGATGGATGACAATTCAGAAGGAGGATGGAAATGAGAAAGCTTGTTGTCTGGAACCTGATGACACTCGATGGTTATTTCGAAGGCACGAAGCCTTGGGATATCGACTTCCACAATTTCGCCTGGGGACCTGAACTGCAGCGCTATGCCGAACAGTTCGGCAGGGAAGGCGATCTGCTGGTCTTCGGCCGCAAGACCTATGAGGGCATGGCCTCCTACTGGCCGACTGCCGAGGGCGAAGGTGAGATCAAGGCCTATATGAACGGCATCGCCAAGATCTCCGTGTCGCGGACGATGAGCGAGCCCGGCTGGAACAATGCCCGTGTCGTCAGCGATCCGATCCCCGAATTGACGCGGCTGAAGCAGGAGGACGGCAAGACGATTTTCATCTTCGGCAGCGCCGAGCTTGCCGACACTCTGCTGAAGGCCGGCCTTATCGACGAAATCAGGGTTTGCCTGGTGCCGGTGATCCTCGGCGGCGGCAATCCGCTTTTCAAACCGGCAGAGGGCCAGATGCCGCTAAAGCTCATCGAATCCTCGACGACGGAAGGCGGTGCGGTGATCCTGCGCTACGAGCCCGTCAAAGCGTAGTGGATGGGATGCCGTCCCGATGGTCAGGCCAGGGTATCGATCCCCGGCCGCACAAGGAGGCAGCCTGGGAAGTTCGCATTCGACTAAAAACCGGTTTTTAACATTTACGAGTTAGTAATCTCTCTGAAACGAGAGGTTTTGTCATGCGTACTCGTATCGTTCTGACGGCCGTGGGTCTCGCGCTGCTTTCCGGCTGCGCGACGGCGCCGAAGCAGACGAGGAACATCTGTGCCGTCTTCGACGAGCGCGACGGGCTCTTCTCCAGCTGGCAGAGCGCAGCCGAACGAACGGAGAAGAAGTACGGCGTGCCCGTGCCGATCCTGATGGCGACGATGTATACCGAATCCGGCTTCCAGCCCTATGCGCGGCCGCCGCGCACCAAGCTGTTCGGCTTCATTCCCTGGACCCGTCCTTCGACCGCCTACGGCTATTCGCAGGCGCTCGACGGGACCTGGGATCACTATCAGTCGCAGACGAGGAACTGGACCGCGCGGCGGGCGAACTTCGCCGACGCGATCGATTTCATCGGCTGGTATCATTACCAGAACAGCCTGGAGACCGGCATTCCGCTGAACGATGCCTATAATCTTTACCTTGCCTATTATTCCGGTCCGACAGGGTACAAACGCGGCGACTGGCGCTCAAACAGGCAGTTGCAGCAGACGGCGCAGAAGTTTGCGCGGATGGCAGGGACCTATCAGCGGCAGTTGCAGGAGTGCGATTGAGTTTAGGCGGTGCCGTCCAAATATGAAGGGCACTACCCCCACAAATTCCCGTACCTGACCGAATAAACCCGATCGCGCCCCAACAGATGCGCTACCAGCAAAGCCTTTTCGAACAGGCCCTTCATTGCCTGATGGCCAAGATCCAGACCGCCGCTCATGACACCGAAGGCCGGCATCAGGAGGCGGGCGCCGTCGGTGGCAAAACACGGGCGGCGGACGGATTTCTCGCGGCGGCGGACGGTCGCCGACGGGTGCAGGTGGCCGGCGATTTCGCCGCTCTGCAAGCCGTTCTTCGGCTCGTGCCGGAAGGTCAGGCCGGCATAATGCATCTCGTCGGCGGATGTGCCCGGCAGATCGACGATGCCATCCGGATCATGGTTGCCATTGATCCAGATCCATTCGCGGCCGCGAGCCATCTCAACGATCAGGGCGCGAAAATTCTCCGGCAGATGCTTCGAGCCGATACGGTCGTGGAAATTGTCGCCGAGCGAGATGACGAGCTTCGGGTTATAGCGGGAAATGACGGCGGCAAGCACGGTCAGCGTCGCCAGCGTATCGTAAGGCGGCAGCATCATGCCGCGGCGCGCAAAGGCTGCGCCCTTTTCCAGATGCAGGTCGGAGACGACGAGCAGGCCGGCATCGGGCAGATAGAGGGCGCCGAGCGGATCGCAGACGGCGGCAATGCCATGGACCGATGTCTCGATGCCCGGCATCGTCAGTCCCGATATGTCGCGCGCCAGCGCCAGGCGGTTCATCACGGTCGTCATTCCTAAATCGTCGTCAGGCCTAAATCGTCAGGCCCTAATTCCCATCAGGCCCGATTCTCGTCAAGCGAGCGCTTCGGCGATCAGATCGTCCGCCGCTTCGGCCAGGAGTGCGTCATGGGCCTCGCCCGGGACCGCCTCGCGTCCGATTTCCAGCATCACCGGCACGGCGAGCGGGGAAATATGGTCGAGAGCGCGGTGGGTGATGTGGCCCCTGATTCGTCTCAGCATATCGCCAAGACGGCCAATATCCAAAAGTCCCGTCGCCGCATCCTGCCGCGTCGCCTGCAAGAGGATGTGATCCGGCTCGTGGCTGCGGAGCACGTCGTAGATCAGATCGGCGGAGACGGTGATCTGGCGGCCGCTCTTTTCCTTGCCCGGATGACGGCGCTCGATCAAGCCTGCAATCACGGCGCAATTGCGGAAGGTGCGCTTCAACAGGAAGGATTCGTCCAGCCAGGCTTCGAGATCGTCGCCAAGCATATCCTCGTCGAAGAGGTCGGAGAGGTTGAGCCGACCATTGCCGATCATCAGCCCCATATCCTCAAGGCCCCAGATGGCAAGCGAATAATCGGTGGCGACGAAACCGAGGGGCTTGGCGCCTATCCGCTCCAGCCGGCGGGTGAGCAGCATGCCGAGCGTCTGGTGGGCGAGACGGCCTTCGAAGGGATAGGCGACCATGTAGCCGCGGCTGCCGCGCGGGAAGGTTTC
Source organism: Rhizobium sophorae (assembly GCF_013087515.1). Lineage (GTDB taxonomy): Bacteria > Pseudomonadota > Alphaproteobacteria > Rhizobiales > Rhizobiaceae > Rhizobium > Rhizobium sophorae. The sequence goes on from NZ_JABFCN010000034.1 coordinate 270,350, forward strand.
GATCAGGAACTCGTCGCGCTTCGGCAGCATCGACTTGTCGTCCTGCAGCGACAGCCAGTCGCGCACCTGATCCGGCAGGTGGCGCCAGCGATCGGGATCGGCGATCATCGCCCGCACCTGCTCGGCGAGATAGGTCGACAGCGGAAACTTGCCGCCATTATAGGAGGGGATCTTCGGATCGAGCGAAAAGGCCTGCGACGCCAGGCACTCATTTTCGCGGATGCCCTCGAAGCGCAGCACCTTGCCGGAGAAGACGAAGGTATCGCCCGGCGACAACTGCTCGAGAAAATATTCCTCGACCTTCCCCAGCGTGGCGCCGCCGCGGCCGATCCTACCGCCCTCGCCGCGCTTGACCATGCGGATATTCAGCATCGGGCTTTCGACGATGGTGCCAAGGTTGAGGCGATATTGCTGGGCGACCGCCGGATTGGAGACGCGCCAGCGGCCCTCCGCAGTCTTGCGGATACGGGCGTAACGCTCATAGGTGCGGAGCGCATAACCCCCTGTCGCGACAAAATCGACGACGCGCTCGAAGGTCTCCCAGCTCAGATCGGCATAGGGCGAGGCGCTGATGATTTCATCGTAAAGTTCCAGCATGTCGAAGGGTTCGGCGCAGGCCATGCCGAGGACATGCTGGGCGAGCACGTCGAGCGCGCCGCGGCCGACCGGCGGGGTATCCTGCGCGCCGATATAATTGGCGTCGAGCGCTGCCTGGCACTCCATGACCTCGAAACGGTTGGCCGGCACGAGGATTGCTTTCGACGGCTCGTCCATGCGGTGATTGGCGCGGCCGATGCGCTGAGCAAGACGCGAGGCGCCCTTCGGCGCGCCGACATGGATGACGAGATCGACATCGCCCCAGTCGATGCCGAGGTCGAGGGTGGAGGTGGCGACGACGGCGCGCAGCCGGTTTTCGGCCATTGCCGCCTCGACCTTGCGGCGCTGGGCAACATCGAGCGAGCCGTGATGGAGCGCGATCGGCAGGTTGTCGTCATTGATCGTCCAGAGCGCCTGGAAAAGCATCTCCGCCTGGCTGCGGGTGTTGACGAAGAGCAGCGTCGTGCGATGTTCGACGAGCTGGCGGTACACGTCGGGAATGGCATATCGGGCGGAATGGCCGGCCCAGGGAATGCGCTCTTCGGTCGACAGGATCGAGATATCGGGCTTGGCGCCCCCTTCGATGACGACGAGGCCGGCATGATGTTCCCTGCCCTCTTCCTGGCCGACTAGCCACTTCTGCAAATCCATCGGTTCGGCGACGGTGGCCGACAGGCCGATCGTCCTGAGGCCGGGGGCAAGGCGGCGCAGGCGAGCCAAGCCGAGCGAAAGCATATGGCCGCGCTTGGAGGTGACCAGCGAATGCAGCTCGTCGAGGACGATATATTTCAGGTCCTTGAAGAAGCGCTCGGCCTCCCGGTTGGCCAGCAGCAGGGCAACCTGTTCGGGCGTCGTCAGCAGAATATCCGGCGGGTTGAGCTTCTGGCGTTGGCGCTTGGCGTTCGGCGTATCGCCGGTGCGGTTTTCGACGGTGACCGGCAGGCCCATCTCCTCGACCGGCTTCATCAGGTTGCGCTCGATATCGATGGCAAGCGCCTTCAGCGGCGAGACATAGAGCGTGTGGATGCCGGTGAAGGCGGAGCCGGGGGGGATCTTGCCGCGGCGGGTGAGATCGGTGAGCGAGGGCAGGAAACCGGCGAGCGTCTTGCCGGCGCCGGTCGGCGCAATCAGCAGCGTACTTTCGCCGGCCTCGGCGCGGGCAAGCAGTTCCAGCTGATGCGCGCGCGGTCGCCAGCCCTTTTCCGCAAACCAGCGGGTAAAGGCGGCAGGAAGCAAAGCACGAGCGTCGGAATCGATCTGGTCCACGCCCTGAAAGTAGTCAAACGCCGGGGAAAAAGAAGAGCGGCGGCTTTTTACATGGCGATATAGCGGTCCTTGCGGTGGTTGATGGCAATCGTGAGGTTGAGAACGATCGCACCGAGCACGGAGCAGACGATGATGAAGGGGCTGGCGACGAAGAAGGAGAGCGCCAAGATGATGCCGTCGAAGCCAAGCTGGACGAAGCCGGCGCGCCAGCCGAAGCGATCCTGGATGTAGAGGGCGAGAATGCCGATGCCGCCGAGGCTGGCGCGATGGCGGAAGAGCGCCAGCATGCCGGCGCCGATGACGAGGCCGCCGAAGAGCGCACCGGCGAGAGGATCGACACGCGCCATGCTGATGAAGCCCGGAACGAATTCGGACAGGACCGAGGTCAGCGCAATGGCGGCGAAGGTCTTGATGGTGAAGGCGGCGCCCAAGCGGCGGAAGGCGAGATAATAGAAGGGCAGGTTCACGACGAAGAAACAGAGGCCGAAGCTGAAGCCGGTCGCATAATGGGCGAGGAAGGCAAGGCCTGCCGTGCCGCCGGCCAGCAGCCCCGCGCCGGAGAGAAGCGATACGCCGAGCACGGCGAGCATGCTGCCGGCGACGATGCCCTGGGCGTCGTCGAACAGCGAATGACGATCGGCGCTGGAATTCAGAAGGCCTGCGAAAGCGTTGGATGCCATGTTGTTCCCCTGTCGGCTTTTCCGTCTTCTATCCGGGGTCAGGATAAAGGCAAGTGGCAGCAGCGAGCACACCTCTTGACAGCCGGCATAATCGTGGATATTTTTTATCCACGAATTGAGGAGGCCACGAGCATGAAAATGGGTGATGGGGTTGAGCAGGCCATTCACAGCGTTGCGATGCTTTCCGGCCTCTCCGAAGGCAGCGTGCTGTCGGCCGCCGCACTGGCGGAATTCCACGGCGTCTCGACAAGCTATCTGCTGAAGCATCTGCAGGCGCTGTCGGGCGCCGGCATCCTCGATACCGTACCGGGGCCGAAGGGCGGATATCGGCTGGCAAAAGCGCCGAAGGAGATTTCGTTGCTCGACATCGTGCTCGCGGTCGAGGGGTCTGCGCCGGCGTTCCGCTGCGCCGAAATCCGCCAGCGCGGACCGAACCCGGTCTCCGATCGCTTGTTCGCCCAGCCCTGCACCATCAACGCGGCGATGCTGAAAGCCGAACGGGTCTATCGCGCCGAACTCGCCAAGACGAGCCTCGCCGATATCGGCATCGAACTCACCGCCGTCGACGACGGATCGATCGCAGCACGAGGCTGCGCCTTCCTTGAAATCCATGAACGCAAGACGGCTCGTTGAGCCATAACAAAGGAGAAAGAGCATGCAACCACGTTTCAACTTCGCCAAAGCCGCTCCCGATGCCTACAAGGCAGTCGCCGCGCTCGAGCAATATGTCCAGTCCTCCGGGCTGGAGCGCCGGTTCATCCACCTGATCAAGCTGCGCGCCTCGCAGATCAACGGCTGCGCCTATTGCGTCGACATGCATGTGAAGGAAGCCCGCCACGATGGGCTCTCCGAACAATGGATCAACCTGATGTGCGTCTGGCGGGAATCGCCGGTCTATGATGCCCGCGAACGGGCGCTGCTCGGCTGGGTGGATTCAGTGACCAATATCGCCAAAACAGGCGCGCCGGACGTCGACTACGAGACGCTAAAGGCGCATTTTTCCGAGGAAGAAATGACGAAAATCACGGTGGCGATCGGCGCCATCAACATCTGGAACCGGCTTGCCGTCGGCTTCCGCTCGCAGCATCCGATTGATGCGGCGCAGAAGGCAGCCTGATCGATATCTGCTTACAGGGAAATCATCCTGGCAACCGACCCGAAAATCTCGGGTCGGTCGAATATCGGGTCACTCGTGATCCCTGGTGGCCCGTACGGCAACGGCGTCAAACCGATTGCCCGAGAGGTCGATGCTGTTGAATAGGTCGCGGACGACTTTCGCAATTTCTTCTGCGGAAGCGCCCTTGGCATATTCTTCCTGCATACGGCGTCTCACAAGTTTTTCCAAATCTGACATAGCTCACCTCATCAAATCCGGCGCGAGAAAAGTTTGGCGCCGCGACCGATCATAGGCAAGTTACGTTTTGTTTAGAATGGCTTACCGTTTTGTAACGTTGGAGCATGTCGCGCAAAAGTGTGCGGCGGTTTTACGACATGCGTAAAACTAAAGCGCAATGTAGCGGTCGGCGCGGTGGTTAATGGCGACGAAGAGGTTGAGGACGACGGCGCCGAGCACCGAATAGAAGACGACGGGCGGCGTGGTGACGAAGAAGGCAGCGGCGAGCACGCACATGTCGATGGCGAGCTGGACGAGGCCGGCGCGGATCCCGAAACGCTCCTGCAGATAGATGCCGAGAATGCCGACACCGCCGAGGCTGGCGCGGTGACGATAAAGCGCCAGCAGGCCGAAGCCGAGCAGCAGGCCGCCGAGAAGTGCTGCCCAGGCCGGATGAATGCTTGAAATGGACAAGAAGCGCGACTGCACATCGGCAAGCACCGAGGTCAGGCCGATGGCGATGAAGGTCTTGATGGTGAAGGCCATGCCGAGGCGCTTCCAGGAGAGATAGAAGAACGGCAGGTTGAGCAGGAAGAAGGTAAGGCCGAAATTGACGCCGAAGGCATAATGCAGGAGAAAAGCCACGCCGGCCGTGCTGCCGGTGAGAAGGCCGGCGCTGGCGAGCACATAGAGGCCGAGAGCGGCGACGAGGCTGCCGGAGAATATGCCCTGCACGTCTTCGACGGGGGTGTGGCGCGTCGCAGTGGTATTCCAGAAGCCAAGGGCATTGATGAGCTGTGTCATGTCGCCAGTCTCCACGGCAGACGAGTTCAAGAACGCGCTTGGGAAAAGCCGGCGCGGCGGAATTTTGGATCATGAAAGGAGCCCGAGCGCCTCGGCGTGATATTGCCGGGCGCTCTGCCGATGCGATGCAGTATCGGGCTTTTCGATGTTCTGATCAAGCGAAATAGGTAAGCAATGCTGACCTATTAGAAAATCGCAAGAAATGTTCGCTCACACGGGCTTCTGCGCAAGGAACAGAATGCCGGAAACCGGTTTTCCGCCATCTTTGCGAATGACCGACTTGACGGTCTTCAGGATTTCCAGCCCGTGACGGGCAAGAAGCATCCTGACATAGTTTTCCGAATGGGCATAGCGCAGCGACGGAGCGAGATGAAAGCGCTCGCCGTCCCCTGCATCCTCGACGGAAAAGGCGATATCGGCGCCTGATGCAGCGAGGTCTCCGACGATGGCAAAGACGCTCTCGAGATTGCCGAGATACATCAGCACATCGGCTGCCGTCACCAGGTCGGCGCGATGGCGCGCTGCATCGGCAAAGAGGCCGGAGAGATCGGGTGCGAGCCAGAGATCGGCCTGGGCGAGACTGTCATAGACATGTTTCTCGGCGGCCTTAGCCAGCATGTTCTGCGAAAGATCGAAGCCTTCGAGGCGGCCGACACTGCCACGGATTTCAGGACCGAGCAGGCCGGTGCCGCAGCCGAGATCGACGGCGCGTTCGTAGCGCCTGCCGGTGGAGGCGATGAGCGCTGCAAGCTTCTGCGGGACGCTGTAGTCGAGCTTTTCGACAAGCGCTGATTCGAAACGGTCGGCATAGTCGTCGAAGAGGCGCTCGACATAGCGGCTCGGCGGCCGGTCGGGCACGGCACCGTCGCCGAGAAGGGCGAGCTTGAGGGCGGCGCCGAAAATGTCATCGGGACCGAGAGCAAGCGTCCTGCGATAGGCCTCGATCGCGGCCTCACCCCTGCCCGCCTTTTCCAGGTAGGTGGCGAGGCGATACCAGCCGGCGGCCCAGCCAGGCACGAGCTCGAGGGCCTGTTCCATCAGCTCGGCAGCCGCTTCCGGCTCACCGCCTTCTTCGAGCATCCTGGCGTAGTCGGCGCGGCGGTCGGCAATGACGTCGCCGGAGGAAAGTTGGTGGGGCTGCATGAATTGACCTATGGATTCGCCCGCATTTGGCGGCGGCCACAAAAAAACTCAAGTCCTATTTCAGAGGCGAAGCGGCCAATTCCGGAAAGGGCTTGCGGGCGCCGCGCCGCGACCTTATTCCAAGGGCAAACAGGAGATGGCTTATGTCCGATCAGGCGAACAGGTTCCTCGGCGATTCAATCGGCCGCACATTGATAAAGCTTATCGTGGTGTCGCTGATCGTCGGTTTCGTCATGACCGTCTTCGGCCTGACGCCGTGGGGCATCATTTACGGCATACGCGATTTCATCCTGGAGATCTGGTACCGCGGCTTCTCGGCCCTCGGGCGCGTCGGCGACTATCTGATCCTCGGCGCGACGATCGTCATCCCGCTCTTCATCATCCTTCGTCTTTTCAGCTATCGCCGGTAATATGACATCCATCGATCTTTCCAGACGCGGCCTGCTGCGCCTTTCCGGACTTGCGCTCGCCGCGGGCATTGCCGGCTGCACCACGACCCCGAGGATGGCCGGCACGCCGTCGGAGGGCGAGGACGAGACGGCGAGCGTGCTGCCGCTCGTCAACCAGCTCAGGGCCAAAAACGGCCTGCCGCCGCTTGCCGTCGATCCGGCGGCGAGTACTGCCGCTCTTTTCCAGGCGAAACGCATGGCGAGCGCCGGCAAGATGGCGCATCTCATGGGCATGACCGACAGTTTTGGCGCGCGCGTCAAGGCGAGCGGCGTGCGGTTGCCGGCAGCGGAAAACATCGCCTCCGGCCAGCAGAGCGTCGATGCCGTGGTGAAGGCCTGGATCAACTCGCCGCATCACCTGGAAAACATGCTCGGTCGTTATGGCGGCCTTGGCGTTGCCGTCGCCCATAATACATCTTCCAGGAACCTGCCCTATTGGGCCATGGTGCTTTCGAGCTGAGGTGATTCCGCCTGCAGCAGTTCAGGTGATGCAGCGTCTTTTGCGCGTCTGAAACGACGCGTGGCGCTGCCGCGACGAGGCCGGCATGGATACACGCAGCAATCATAACGCGCTTGCATTCGACGTGACGCACCTGATGGTGCTGTCGATCGCCGTTCCGATGACGCTCGGTTTCATGACGACGCCGCTCCTCGGGCTGACGAACACCGCCGTCGTCGGCCGCATGGGCAATGCGGAAGCGCTGGCCGGGCTGGCGATCGGCGCGATGCTCTTCGATCTGATCCTCGGCAGCTTCAACTTCCTGCGCGCCTCGACGACCGGGCTGACAGCGCAGGCCTATGGCCGTCGCGACCAGCACGAGCAGCAGGCGGTCTTTTCCCGGGCGATGATTTCGGCGCTTGGCTGCGGACTGGCGCTGCTCTGTTTTTCGCCGCTGCTGATGACGGCGGGGTTGAGGCTGATGGGGGCGGAAGGCGCGATCGCCGAGGCGACCAGCACCTATTTTTCCATCCGCATGCTGGCGGCACCCGCGGCATTGGCAAATTATGCCATCCTTGGCTTCGTGCTCGGGCGCGGACAGGGCAACATCGGACTGCTGCTGCAGGCGATCATCAACGGCATCAACATCCTGCTTTCCATCTATCTCGGCCTGACGCTCGATTGGGGCGTGGCAGGGGTCGCCTGGGGGACGATGGCCGGCGAAACCGTCGGCGCGATCGCCGGGCTTGTCATCGTGCTGCGCGGCTTCGGTAAAGCAGCCCGGCCGGCATGGTCCGAGGTCTTTTCCCGGCACCAGCTGGCTGAGCTTTTCGCGCTCAACCGCGACATCCTGATCCGCACCTTCGTGCTGATCGGCGCCTTCACCATCATGACGCGGATCGGCACCAGCTTCGGCGCAGTGACGCTTGCCGCCAATGCCGTGGTGATGAATTTCTTCCTGCTCTCCGGCTATTATCTCGACGGGCTTGCCAATGCCGCCGAACAGATCATCGGCCGGGCAATCGGCGCGCGCTACCGGCCGGCCTTCGACCGCGGGCTGAAGCTCACGACCTTTTGGTCCTTCGGGCTGGCGGCGCTCGGCTCGGCCTTCTTCTTCCTCGCCGGCCCCTGGCTGATCTCGGTGCTGACTACCTCGCCGGAGGTGCGGCAGGCGGCCGAAACCTATCTGCCCTGGGCAGCGGTCACCGGACTGACCGGCGCGCTCGCCTTCCTGATGGACGGGGTCTTCATCGGCGCCACATGGTCGGTCGACATGCGCAACCGGATGCTGATATCTTTTGCCGGCTATCTCTTGATGCTCGCGGTCTTCGTGCCGCTCTTCGGCAATCACGGCCTCTGGCTGGCGATGAACGCCTTCCTGCTCTTTCGCGGTTTCCTCCTGGCGATGCTGGTCAAGCAACGGGCCGATCAGACCTTTCGCGCTGCCCAGTAATCGACCCTGGTATCGCGCAGTTCGCGGATCGAGCCGGCCTTTTCGCGGTCCAGGAGTTTCGAGAGGCCGCGCACGATATCGCCTGCCAGGCCGGGGCCTTCATAGACCATGCAGGAATAGAGCTGGACGAGATCGGCACCCGCCCTGATCTTCTCCAGCGCGGTCTCGGCCGAGGAGACGCCGCCGACGCCGATGATCGGCAGATCAAGGCCGACGCGCTTGCGCATCCTGGCGAGCACGGACGTCGACCTTTCGAACAGCGGCACGCCGGAAAGGCCGCCCGCCTCCTTCGCCTGCCGCTGATCCTTGAGGCCGTCGCGCGAAAGCGTGGTGTTGGAAACGATCAGGCCATCCAGCGCATGCGAGAGCACTTCCGCGGCGATATCGTCCATGCCTTCGTCGGTCAGATCAGGGGCGATCTTCAGAAAGACCGGGATGTTCCGGCCGGATGCCGCCGTCATCTCATCGCGCGCCGCAAGCACTGATGATAACAGCACCGCAAGGCTTTCGCGCCCCTGCAGGTCGCGCAGGCCGGGCGTGTTCGGCGAGGAGATGTTGGCGGTGAAATAGCGCGCGACGGAATAAAAGCGCCGGATGCCGGCGACATAATCGGCGATGCGGTCCTCGCTGTCCTTGTTGGCGCCGATATTGACGCCGACCATGCCACCGCCCCTTAGTGCGACGAGGCGCCCGAAAGCGGCCTCATGGCCTTCATTGTTGAAGCCGAGACGGTTGATGACGGCTTCATCCTCCACCAGGCGGAAGATGCGCGGGCGCGGATTGCCGGATTGCGGCTTCGGCGTCACCGTGCCGATCTCGGTAAAGCCGAAGCCGAGCTTCAGCAGCGCCTCCGGCACCTCGGCATTCTTGTCGTAGCCGGCGGCCATGCCGAGCGGATTTTCGAAGGTAAGGCCGGCAACGGTCTGGCGCAGACGCGGATCGGGCGTGATCTGGCAGGCCGGCACGAGGCCGGATTTCAAGGCGGCGATCGACATGCCATGCGCCGTTTCCGGATCGAACAGGAAGAGACCCTTGCGGGCGAGACGTTTGAAGGGATCGATCATGGCGCGAGCTCCGGGAAGACATGGGCGCCGGCTTCGTCGAGCGGCAGCGGCGCCTCCCAGAGTACGGCGGCAAGCGGCAGATCGGCGTAGAGGTGCGGGAAGAGATCGCCGCCGCGCGAGGGTTCGAAGATCAGCCTGTCACCGAAGCCGCTGCCATCGACGGCAATCAGCAGCAGGCCGGACTGGCCGGCAAAATGCAGGGCGGCGGTCTGCTTCACCTGGTCCGCTGTCGAGAAATGGATGAAGCCATCCTTGAGATCGATGCCGGCGCCATGAAAAGTGCCGGTTTGTCTGGCTTGCTGCCAGAGCGTTTCCGTCACGATCTTGTAAAGGGTCGGTGTCACGGTCATCATGGCCTCGCGATTGCTGGTCCTCGGTCACGAGGGCTTTGCCGGAAAGAGGCGGCGATGTCCACGCCCCGGCGCCGAAAAACGGGACAGCAACTGGCAAAATCCGGAGGATGAGACGATGAAGGTTTTGGTTCTCACACTTGGCGTTACTCTCCTGCCGCTTGCGGCCGCGGCCGTCGAACCTGATGCAGGCCGCTTCCAGCTGGAGAAGAGCGGCGACCATTTCGTCCGGCTCGACCGGCAGACTGGCGCGATGTCGATCTGCCAGGACAAGGACGGCGCCCTCGTCTGCCGGATGGCGGCAGACGAACGGGCGGCCTATGAGGACGAACTCGACCGGCTGGCAAAGCGGGTGACGGCACTCGAACAGGGCGGGGTCATCCAGCGCGCATTGCCGAGCGATGCCGAGGTCGACCGTTCGATCAGCATCATGGAGCGGATGATGAAGAGTTTCATGGGGATGGTGAAGGAGTTCCAGGCTGAGGAAAACACCAATCCCCTTCCGCAGAAGACCTGATCTGATATAGTCACTACGAGCAAGCCGGTATGCAACGCGGAGGGGCGGAGGCACACGCCGGCATGATCGGGCTCTTGGGAGGGAGTTTTCGATGCAGGAACAGACCATCATCATTGCGGACGATCATCCGCTTTTCCGTGACGCACTGCGCCAGGCGGTGACCGGCATGGAAGGCCGGCAGTCGATCGTCGAGGCCGGCGATTTCGCCGCCGCGCGCCGGGCCGCCGGCGCCCATGCGGATGCCGACCTGATGCTGCTCGATCTCGCCATGCCCGGGGTCAGCGGCTTTTCCGGCCTGATGGCGCTGCGCTCCGAATTCGCCAGCCTGCCGATCGTCATCGTCTCGGCGACCGACGATGCGACGACGATCCGCCGGGCGCTGGAACTCGGTGCCTCCGGCTTCATATCGAAATCCTCAGGCATCGAGGACATCCGCCGCAGCATCCAGACGGTGCTTGCCGGCGACATCGCCACGCCGGAAAGCTATCGCGACGGGCAGGAGCAGGATCCCGATGTCGCCGACCTGATCCACCGCCTGCATACGCTGACGCCGCAGCAGAGCCGGGTGCTGACCATGCTCGGCGAAGGGCTGCTGAACAAGCAGATCGCCTACGAACTCGGCGTCTCCGAGGCGACGATCAAGGCGCATGTCTCGGCGATCCTGTTGAAACTCGATGTCGACAGCCGGACGCAGGCTGTCATCCAGCTCGGCAAGATCAACATGGCGATGGTCGCCTGAGCATGGCACGCCTGATGTGACAGGATTTTATTCCTCCTTTATCTTTACTCGGGCGGACCGGTCGGTTAACATTCCGCCCGGTTGAAGCGCGCCGTTGAAACAGCCGCGCAGGGATCGGGCGCACATGCTGTCACACGACCAGATTTGGGAAGCGATCGACAGGCTTGCCGGACGGCACGAGCTGACGCCATCCGGTCTTGCGCGCCGCGCCGGCCTTGACCCGACCTCCTTCAACAAGTCGAAACGGCTTTCCGCCGACGGGCGACTGCGCTGGCCCTCGACGGAATCGATCGCCAAAGTGCTCTATGCGACAGGGGCAAGCATGGAGGAGTTTCTGGCCTTCATGCGGCCGGACGCCGGCCCCTCCGAGCAGCAGGTCAAGCAACAGGAAAGCGCATTTCCCCAGCAAGGCGGCTCCATTCCGCTGCTCGGCTTCGCCCAGGCGGGCGCCGGCGGCTTTTTCGACGATGGCGGCTTTCCGGCTGGCCAGGGCTGGGACGTGGTGGAGTTTCCGGCAACCCCGGCACGGAAGGCCGGCGTCTATGCGCTGGAGGTTCAGGGCGAGAGCATGATGCCGCTCTACCGCGACGGCGACGTTCTGATCGTCGAGCCGGGGGCACAGGTGCGCCGCAACGACCGCGTCGTCGTGCGCACAAATGAGGGCGAGGTGATGGCCAAGGTGCTGCTGCGCCAGAGCCCGCGGTCGATCGAGCTGATGTCGCTCAATCCCGAACATCCTAACCGCACCCTCGAGCTTTCCGACGTCGACTGGATCGCTCGCATCATCTGGGCCAGCCAATAGGAAGATATTCCATGCGTCCTGCCGCCTTCATCACAGGTATCACGGGGATGGCGGTGGTGGCCGGCCTGCTGCTGGCAGGGCAGGCAAAGCTTGGCGGCGGCACGGCCGGGGAAGAGATGGCGTCTGCAGAGGAGACGGCGACGGCAGCGGCGGATGCTGCTCCCAAAGCCGGCGAACGTGCGACAATCTCGGACGACCGTGCCGAAATGATCGCTCGCTCAGTGGAGCCTACGGCTCCGCCCTCCCCAGACCCAGGCGACAGCGGGGCACCCAAACCGGCCGATGTACCGCAACAAGCGGAGACGCCGGCCGGGGAAACGGCAAGTCCAGCCGCGAAAAAGGCGGTGGAGCTGGCGCGGCCGATGGTCGAAAATGCCGGCATTCTTTCCTTTGGCGAACGCCGGCTTCTGCTTGCCGGCATCGTGCCAACACCGACCGACAGGATATGCGGGCCGGCGGGTCGGCAATGGCCCTGCGGCATGATGGCGAAGACGGCGCTGCGCCTGCTGTTGCGCAACCGCAGCGTCAGCTGCGATCTCGAGACGGTAGAATGGAAGGAAACAGTAACGACTGCCTGCCGGCTCGGCACGGAGGATCTCGGCTTATGGCTCGCCGAAAACGGCTGGGCGGAACCGGCGGCCGGTTCGCCGCTTGCGGCTGCCGCCGAAAAGGCCAGGCAGGCAGGAAAAGGCCTCTACGGCGATGATCCGCGCCGCAAATAAACCGGCAGCCACGACAGCGGCCTGACAGCCCGGATCGGGCCGATCCCTTGTAATGGCTGTCGCCAATTCCTAATCTCGGCTGATCGAAAAAGGAATCAGAGATGAACAAGCCGCTTTCCGCCCATGACGCGCTGATCTACGTGATGGTGATGGCCTCCGCCGTCGACAGCACGATGAACGACAGGGAGATGACAAGGATCGGCCAATTGATCGGATTCCTGCCGGTTTTCCGGGATTTCGACGACGACAAGCTGATTGCGGTGGCGCGCGACTGCGCCTCGCTGCTGGCCGGGCCGGAAGGCCTCGACGTCGTTCTCGAAACCGTACGCGACACCCTGCCCGCAAAGCTCTACGACACGGCCTATGCGCTGGCTGTCGAGGTGGCATCCGCCGATCTCTCGGTCAAGGCGGAGGAGTTGCGGCTGCTCAGCCTGCTGCGCGACCGGCTCGGCCTCGACAAGCTCACCTGCGCGGCGATCGAGCGCAGTGCGATTGCCCGCTTCCGCAAGGGCTGAATGCGCGCAATTTGGACTGCGGCTTCAATAAAGCCCGTAGGGGAAATACCGCAGATAGATTTCCTGAAGACGGCCGTTGCGTGACAGCGTGGCGAGCGCGTGATCGATGGCGGATGTCAGGACGCTGTCCTTCTGCCGCAGCATGATCGTCATGCCCTCGCCGAGGAAATGCTCGGAAAGATAGGGGCCGTCGAACAGCGCGCAGCATTTGGCCGAGGCCGGCGAAGAGACCCAGAAGGAAAGCTGTAGCGCATCGGCAAAGGCGGCGTCGACCTTGCGGTCCTTGAGCGCCGCAAGCAGGGCGTCCTTCGTGTCGAACGGCTCGGCCTTGAGCGTGGGGAAAAAGGCGGCCAGCATCGCCTCATGCACCGTCCCCCTGACGACACCGACCGGGTGGCTGGAAAGGGCGGCAGCAGTCTTTCCATCGAGCGGCACGGCGAGATTGCGCACGAAGCGCGCCGGCAGCATCAGATAGGGCCTGGAGAAGAGGAATTGCCGGCGCAGCTCCGGGGTCACGGCAAAACCGGCGATGACGGCATCCCCCTGGGAGGCGGCGAGCGCATCCCTGAGGTCGGCGAAGGGGATCGCCTGGATCTGGCACTTGTCTGAAATCTCCAACTCGCTGCAGATTTCGCGGGCGAGGTCGACATTGAAACCGGAAAGCTTGCCGTTCTGATCAGTGAAATTGAAGGGCGGGAAATCGACCGACGTCAGGAAGCGCAGGCGCACCAGCGAGGAGAGATCGGGCCTTGCAAGACGCTCGCGCGCATCGAAGAGTAGCGGCAGCGAGGGCGCCGCCTGCTGGGCAGATGCGGCAAAACTTGAAAAAAGCGCGCCGAGAAACAGACCGAGTGCGAAAAAACCCTTCAGAGTCAGGGATGCCAGCTTGGATTGCATCATCGTGATTGTGGTCTCAGGGTTAAGCGCGAAGCGTGCGGCGTCGGCAAGGTGTATCAGAGTCATGCGGGACGGGGAATATGCGTGGGAGTGAGAATGGCTTCGGTTTCAGACGTGAAGGGGAGGTGCCGCAACGTCTCGATTCCCTCTTCTCCCCTCGGGGAGAAGAGATTTGGGGCACCGTCTCGATTCCTCTTCTCCACGTCGGGGATCCGGAAGACCGATCGAGATAAGTGGTTCGACCCCTGTAAGGTTAGGGTGAGGGGGCAGCCACCGGCGCGGACCGGCCACCATGGCAACGCACCTGGACGACAAGTCAGCCCCTAAAAATCACAGCCAACCGCCGCATCGCGTTAGCGTGGAATTAAAGATTATCGCCTTTTATTTGTTGCGACGACATCGGACCCCGCCAGCCGATCGCATGATGCAGGCGTCAGCCCAAACGTAATCCCTAAACCGCGATATTGAAGCAGCGTTTTCTGCAACAATTGATTTCATCAGCACCGGGCGCGCGAGCACGCCCCGTCAATCGGGTGACATTTCCATGCTGAAACATCTGAAAATCCGCACAAAAATCATATCGGTCGTGGCGCTGCTCGGGCTGATCACGATGGCCGGGTTGATCTATGTCATTTCCGAGTTCCGCCGTGCGGACGCCGCCTACAGCGCCTTCATCGACCATGAGGCGCAGGCCTCGATGCTGAGCGCACGCGCCAGCGCATCGGTGGTGGCCTCGGTGCTGCAGGTAAGCCTGCTTGCCGACATGAAGCCCGATACGCCCGAATTCCAGACGGCGCTCGCCACACCGAGCAAGCTGCCGCAGGCGCGTGACCGGATGAAGCAGGCGCTGGCGCTGGTGCCCAGCCGCAAGCCGGCGATCGATGAAATTCAGGCGGGCATCGATGAGATCGAAACGCTGGCGACCAAGATCATCGAACAGAGCAAAGCCAAGGACGGCGCCGGCGCCCAGGCGAATGTTGCCCTGATCAATGGCAAGCTCGATGCACTGACGCCGAAGATGATCGCCAACAATGATGCGATGATGGCGATGCTCAACGATGGCGGCGACGCGCTCTCGGCTTCCGTCAACGAACGGATCGTCTTCTGTCTCGTTCTGATCGGCATCGCCGTTCTCGCTGCCGTCGGCTTCAGCGTGGTCGTGGCCCAGATAGGCATCGCCGGCCCGATGATGGAGCTGCGCCAGCGCATGACGCGGCTTGCCGAGGGCGATACGACAAGCGATGTCAGCGGCCTCGACCGCGGCGACGAAGTCGGCCAGATGGCAAAGGCCGTTTCGGTCTTCCGCGACAATGCGATCGAGCGCGCCCGGATCGAAGCGCGTGCCGAAGCAGACCGCGACGTCAGCGACAGCGAGCGCCGCGACCGCGAGGCGCAGAAGGCCCGCGAAGCATCCGAACTCGACCGCGCCGTCACCGCACTCGGCGACGGCCTGCGCCGCCTTGCCGCCGGCGATCTCGCCTCGCATATCGCCGAGCCCTTCGTCGCGCATCTCGATGCGTTGCGTGAGGATTTCAACAACTCGGTCGAGAAGCTCAACGAAACCATGCATACGGTCGGCGCCAATGCCCGGGCGATCGGCGCAGGCGCCAACGAGATTCGTTCCTCCGCGGACCAGCTTTCCCAGCGGACGGAACAGCAATCGGCCTCCGTCGAAGAAACGGCAGCAGCGCTGGAAGAGATCACCACGACAGTGCGCGACGCCGCCAAGCGGGCGGAGGAGGCGAGCCAGCTTGTTGCCCGTACCCGCCTCGGCGCCGAAAAATCCGGCGAGGTCGTCCGCAAGGCCGTCTCCGCAATGCAGCAGATCGAGAAGTCCTCGGGTGAAATCTCCAACATCATCGGCGTCATCGACGACATCGCCTTCCAGACCAATCTTTTGGCGCTGAATGCAGGCGTCGAAGCCGCCCGCGCCGGCGATGCCGGCAAGGGCTTTGCCGTCGTCGCGCAAGAAGTGCGCGAACTCGCCCAGCGCTCGGCGAAGGCCGCCAAGGAGATCAAGGCGCTGATCAGCACCTCCGGCTCGCATGTGCAGACCGGCGTCTCGCTGGTCGGCGAAACCGGCAAGGCGCTCGACGCGATCGTCCAGGAGGTGCAGGAGATCAACCAGCACGTCCACGCAATCGCCGAAGCCTCCCGCGAACAGTCGATCGGCCTGCAGGAGATCAACACCGCCGTCAACACCATGGACCAGGGCACGCAGCAGAATGCGGCGATGGTCGAGGAATCCACCGCCGCCAGCCATAACCTGGCAACCGAAGCGGCAGCTCTCAACAATCTGCTCAGCCAATTCAGGCTGACCGGCACCGGCGGCTTCACCACGAGTGCACCAATCGCCACGGCAGCACCACGCGCCGCCGCCCGCCCGGCCGTCAGGGCAGCCCCGATCCGCGTTGCCAAGGAAGGGACCGCCCGCCCGGCCACCTCACCGGCCCGCGCGCTCGGCCAGAAGATCGCCAACGCCTTCGGCGCCGGCGGCAGCACATCGCCGAGCCAGGATCCCGACTGGACGGAATTCTGAGCCGGTCAAGACAGGCATTGGCAGGGGCGGCTGCGGCCGCCCTTTCTATTTGGGGACCTAACCCGGCCGCCAGCCGATCTCGACGAGGATGTTTCCGGGCGCCGTGCAATAGCATAGCCAGCCGCCGCGCAAGGTGTTTCGGCTACGGATGGGTCACACGCCTGGAGGAGCCAGATCTTCGCCCTAATATCAATAAGTGGATGTCGCGTCCGGTCGCTCGATCACGACGTCCCCGGGGATGTTTCTCAAAGGATTGAAGAGCGGCATGAGCATTCGTGTCGTGAGCCCTATTCGGCGAGGCGTAGAGTGATACTATTCACGGCATTGGGAGGGATGGACATGAAACCTGCAGTCATCGGCCTCGTCGGCACGCTCGTTCTCGCGGGATGCAACACCGTCAGCTACGGCGGACCGGGCCTCGAACCCATCCCCGGCAGCATCACCTATAGTGGCCAGCCGCGCACCAAACTCACCAAATCGCCGCCCGGCTCCAGCTTCCCACATGATTTCGTCGACCAGTACGGCCGGCAGGTGGAGGAAACCTACATCATCCAGCCAGACCGAAGCCTGATCATCGCGCACCGCCAATACAAGCCGATCCGGTTCTTCGGGGATTAGATTTTGGAGATGGACGTGTGAAGAAAAGCGGTATTTTGTGACATCGAGTATAGCCTGCCCGAGCCGGACTAACCCGTCAGGGCCAGCCAATCACCGATCGTTTTTCCGTAACGCCGCGCGGAGCGGATGGCCGGAGCCGGCCGCTGTTGGGTTGCCACCGTCCTTCGGATTTCACGCGGGCTCAGCCCGAATTCGTGGATGAAGGCGCGCGTAAAATTGGCGGCGACCTCGAAACCGGCGGCTTCTGCAATTTCTGAAATCGGCCTGTGGTCGGCCGAATTGCTGAGATCCGCATAGGCCTGCAGCAATCGCCGCTTGCGAATATAATTGAGCACGCCTCCGCTCGCCTCAAACAGTTGGTAAAGCCGCGTACGCGAAATCCCCAACGCGCGGCACATCATGTCCGGTGTCAAGTTTTCCGAATGGAGATTGACGTGAATGTAGCGGTGCGCCCGCTCCATCAGTCCCATGTTGGTCTGGTTTTGGCTGGTGTCAGTCCTTGTGGACGATGCGGCGCCCGCAACGACCATATCGCCGATGGTTTGGATGATCCGGGGCACTTCCTCTATCGTCAGATTGCCGAGGTTCGTTTCGAGACCCGTGAGATAGCCCATGAGCAACTCGGCGTGGCTGCCCGAAAGAACCGTGTTGCCGGCGCTCTGGAGAAGGCTCGCGTCGCGGGCCAGCAGCTCATACGGCAGGAACACGAGCAAAGCTTCGGTATCGGTCGTCCGTCCGCGATAGGGGCTACCGAGAGACATGAAAAGTATCTCACCGGCACCGGTCTCGGTGACACGACGGTTGACCTCGGTCCAGGCTTGGCCGCTGCGCTGCAGGCCGACGTTCCAATGGTCGATGGGGCTCGATCGAAGCATGGCCTGATCGCGGATATATCTGTGGGCATGCGCGCGCTGCTGGACGATGAGGATATCGCCGAGATGCCAGCCGATCTGCTCCGCGAGGAACCCGTCTTCCGGTGATTTTCCCTCCGGCAGATGAACATCCACGAGCGGCGCCATATGTGCCCGCCAGGCCTGGAATTGTTCTGCCGGTGGCAGGTCCTGCGTCGAGAATCGCAGCGGCACGAGTGCAGGGGAGGCATGGGGTGGGCGTTCCTTGCGCAGGGCCGGTTCGCGCGGCCAGCGCCGCCGCTCCATATGCGCCGGCCGTTCCTGTTCCGCGGCAGGATCATCGTCGGATTCAGACCCTGTAGCCATCCAATTCCTCCAGCGCATAACCCGACCCGAGCCATGGAAATTGAGAAAAGCAATTGTTTTTGCGGCTGAAATCTCCGCAGAACTCCGTCTGAAAAAGCGGAAGTGCCCGAAGAGTCTCCTCCATAAGTTGTTTATCATATTCCTTTTCGCTCTGAAATGTACGGAGCGATAATTTCCAGGACGTGAGGATAACGACAACTGCCTCCTTTAGCTGTATCTAAATAAACATCGGTACTTTCCAAAAGAAAACCGGACGAATAAAATATTCGCATGATCGAACGACTTAGTTTCGCGGGATAGCGAAGTAAATATCGAAGATCACATAGCAAAATCTGAAAATACGGGAGGTAGTCTTGAATTATCTTGGCAAGATTCGTGCGCGCTCTGTTCAAATTTCGGCTCGTGATGCAAATCATCTATCCGTAACGCCTCTTTCTGCCAAGAGAGTTCTTGTCACCGGCGGTGCAGGTTTCCTCGGATCACATCTGTGCGAGACGCTTTTGGCCGCCGGACACCAGGTGATCTGCCTCGACAATTTTTCCACCGGCATGCGGCGCAATATCGCCCATCTGAAGCGAGTCGATCGCTTCAATGTCGTCGCCCATGATATCGTCCACCCGCTCGATCTGGAAGTCGACGAGATCTATAACCTCGCCTGCCCGGCATCGCCCCCGCATTATCAGGCCGATCCGATCCATACGACAAAGACCTGCGTGCTGGGCTCCCTCAACCTTCTGGAGCTGGCCGCACGCACCGGCGCACGCATACTTCAGGCATCGACCTCCGAAGTCTACGGCGACCCGAACGTCCACCCGCAAGTCGAAAGCTACTGGGGCAACGTCAATTCGTTCGGGCCGCGCTCCTGCTATGACGAGGGCAAGCGGTGCGCCGAGACGCTGTTCTTCGACTTCCACAACACGCACGGCGTCGAGATCAAGATCATCCGCATCTTCAACACCTACGGCCCGCGGATGCGTCCGGACGACGGCCGTGTCGTCTCGAATTTCATCGTTCAGGCCCTGACGGGGCAAGACATCACGATATATGGCGACGGCTCCCAGACCCGCTCGTTCTGTTTCGTCGATGATCTCATCGGCGGCATGGTCCGCATGATGGCCTCGCCGTCGTCGCTGACGGGACCTGTCAATCTCGGCAATCCGGGCGAATTCACGATCCGGGAGCTGGCCGAGCAGGTGATCGGATTGACCGGCTCCCGGTCGCAAATCATCCATCGCGCTCTGCCGGTTGACGATCCCCGTCAGCGTCGCCCCGATATTTCGCTTGCCATGCAGGAACTCGACTGGCGGCCGAACATCGACTTGTCGAGCGGCCTGCGTCAGACGATCGACTATTTCGATGGCCTTCTCACCCGTCCGGCACGCGAACTGGAGGCGGTCTGATGGATGCACCCCGGGTCCTTGTCACGGGCGGTGCCGGCTATATCGGCAGCCACACCGCCAAGCTCCTCCGCTCGGAGGGGATTGAGCCTGTCGTCTACGACAATCTCACGACCGGAAACCGTTCGTCGGTGCGCTGGGGCCCTTTCGTCGAAGGTGACGTCCTCGACACGTCATGCCTGATCGAGGTCATCGAGAAATATGCTCCTGATGCCGTCATCCACTTTGCCGCCTCGGCCTACGTGGGCGAGTCCGTGCAGAACCCAGCGAAATATTACAACAACAATGTCTGCGGTGCATTGTCGCTTATCGATGCCTGCCGGCAGACGGGGCTTCAGAACGTCATCTTCTCATCGAGTTGTGCCGTCTACGGCGTCCCCTCCGTGCTGCCGATCGATGAGACGTTGCCGAAGGCTCCGATCAATCCCTACGGCAAGACCAAGCTGATCTTCGAGCATATGCTCGCCGATTATGCGGCGGCCTACGGCCTGCGGTATGTTGCCCTGCGTTACTTCAATGCCTGTGGAGCCGATCCGGACGGCGAGCTTGGCGAATGGCACGTTCCGGAAACCCATCTCATTCCGCGGGCGCTGCTGGCCGCGGCCGGCCGGATACCGCACCTGGAAATATTCGGCGATGATTATGACACCCCTGACGGGACCTGCATAAGGGACTATATTCACGTCGCAGATCTCGCGCGCGCCCATGTTCAGGCCTTCACCCATCTCGCCAAAGGCGGAGCAAACCTCGCTGTCAACCTCGGCACCGGGCGGGGTTTTTCCATCAGGGAAGTCCTGCGCGTGATCCAGGAAACGACCGGGTGCGAAGTCCCGGTCGTCATCCATCCACGCCGGCCGGGCGATCCGCCCAGCCTCTACGCCGACGCCAGCCTGGCCCGCGAGACGCTCTGCTTCCAGCCTCGATATTCCGACCTCGAAACCATCGTGCGAACGGCGGCTCCGTTCTTCGGACTGGAGGCGCGCGCGTGACCGAACTTGCGATTACCCAAGCGACGCATGCTCCGGACCCCTCTCACGAGCCGCTTCTTGTCCCGGTTCTGACTGGATATCGGCGGGCCGAATATCTGTTCTCGGCGGCCGTATGGGCCTGCGCCTTCGCCTATTTCTGGATCTGGTGGCTGGAGCCGCGCCATCACGTCGATGCTTTCGGCACGATTACGGTGAGCCTCGTTCTTGCCTGGGTTACCGCTCTGCCGGCCTATTTCATCGTCGTCTTTTATCGGGCGGCAAGACCGAACGGTCCCTTGCGCCTGCCGGCGGGCAGTCGAGTGGCCATGGTCGTGACCAAGGCGCCGGCGGAACCCTTCTCGGTCGTCAGTGAAACCCTGCTGGCAATGCTTGCCCAGGAGGTGGAACACGACACCTGGCTTGCCGACGAAGACCCTTCCCCCGAGACTCTTAACTGGTGCTCCGGGCACGGGGTCCTCGTCTCGACCCGCAAGGGGCGATCCGATTATCATCGGACGTCGTGGCCCCGACGCACGCGGTGCAAGGAAGGCAATCTCGCCTTCTTCTACGACCACTACGGCTACAGCCGCTACGATTTCGTGGCGCAACTCGATGCGGATCATGTTCCCGCGCCCGACTATCTCTTCCACATGCTGCGTCCGTTCGCCGATCCAAAGGTCGGCTATGTCTCGGCCCCCAGCATTTGCGACAAGAACGCTTCCGAAAGCTGGTCGGCACGTGGAAGGCTCTATGCCGAGGCCAGCATGCATGGCTCGCTCCAAGCCGGTTACAATGGCGGCCTGGCGCCGATGTGCATAGGGTCGCATTACGCGGTGCGTACCGTCGCCCTCAAGCAGATCGGCGGCCTCGGTCCGGAGTTGGCTGAAGACCATTCGACGACATTGATGATGAATGCCGGCGGCTGGCGGGGTGTGCATGCGCTGGATGCCATCGCCCATGGTGACGGCCCGAGAACCTTCAGCGACCTCGTGACGCAGGAATTCCAGTGGTCGCGCAGCCTGGTCATGGTGCTGTTGCGGTACTCGCCGAGCCTCGTCGGCCGGCTGCCGCCCCGGCTCAAGTTCCAGTTCCTCTTTTCGCAACTCTGGTATCCGCTTTTTGCGTTCTTTATGTTGCTCATGTTTGCGCTGCCGATCATCGCGCTCGTGCGCGGCCAGAACTTCGTGACGGTGACCTATCCCGATTTCCTGGCGCATTTCGCACCGCTTTCTATCGCTCTCGTGGTCATGGCTTATCGCTGGCGCGCCAGCAGCTCTTTCCGCCCCTACGACGCCAAGATCCTGAGCTGGGAATGCATGCTCTTTCTCTTCGCGCGCTGGCCCTGGGCGCTCGCTGGCACGCTGGCTGCGGTGCACGATTTTGTGACAGGCTCCTTCGTCGATTTCCGCGTCACGCCGAAAGGGCGGTCCGAAGTCGATCTGCTGCCGGTGCGTGTCCTGGCGCCCTACGCTTTGCTGGCGCTCATGGCGGTATTGCCCGCCCTGGCAATCGACGATGCCGGCGCTTCCAAGGGGGGGTACTTCTTTACCGTCCTGAACGCGGCGATCTACTGCGCGCTGCTGTTGGTCATCGTCGGGCGCCATTCGAAGGAAAATACGGTTGCGGCGGCCCCGCGTTTCTACCGTCCGGCGATGGCGACCGTACTTCTTGCGCTCGTCGCGTTGCCGGGGGCTGCAACCATCATGCGCGGAAAGGATGCGACCGAGGCACTCGCCTGGGGCAGCGGCCGCCTTCAGCTGTTCGAAGAGCGCTACGCCGCCTCCGGTGCAGGCCGGGGCGGGACCGCCCTGCGCACGATCTTCTTCAAACCACGATGGATTTCCGATCCGGAGGAAATCCAACTGAGAACGGATGCCGCTCACCCGGATGTGCGGCCAAGCGTGGAGGAAATACACAATGCATAGCCCATCCAAAATAGCCCTGTTGTCGTTAACCGGCCTGTTGCTGTCGGGAGTCGCGGTCCTGCCGACCGCTCTGGGCAGCTTTGCCGAAGGGCAGCCGCTTGCAATGACGACCTCGTCCATTGCGCCGCCGAGCAAAATGCCGGTCGTCACGAAGGAGTCGATCACGTTCGGCGCCTATGATCCGCACGGAGATTTAGGCGCCTCGCCCGATTCGAAGATCGAACACCTCTTCCTGCCCTGGGAAGATGTCGATCTGCGCACGCTCGCCCTCGCCGACGATTATGCGCAAGCGCGTGGCCGCACCCTGCTGATCTCGGTCGAGCCCTGGACCTGGTCGACCGGTTGGCGCCAAACCTCGCAGGAACTGCTGCACAGCATCCTGGACGGTTCGCGCGATGCGAACATGGCCGCCGTCTGCTCGACTGCTGCCAAGCTGAAAAGTCCGGTCATCATTCGCTGGGGACAGGAAATGGACGAAACCGACAGCCAGTTCTCCTGGTCGCATTGGCAGGGCGCCGATTATGCCAAGGCGTATCGCCGGATGGTGGAGGTCTGCAAGGTCCACCTGAAGACGGGCAAATATATGTGGTCACCGAAGGGCAATGAGGGGCTTCAAGCCTTTTATCCCGGCAACGATGTCGTCGATCTCATCGGGCTCTCGGTCTTTGGCCTGGAGCAATACGACAGAGACAAGACTGGCCGTGACCAGACGTTTGCCGAGCACCTTGCGCCCGGATACGCCCGTGTCGCCGGTTACGGAAAGCCCATCATGGTTGCCGAACTCGGATACGAAGGCGGCGATTCCTTCGTGCGAAACTGGGCTGAGAGCGTAACGAAACGCTATCCCCAGTTCCCGGCCCTGAGCGCCGTTATCTACTTCAACGACCGTGAAGTCTATCCGTGGCCGGACGGCTATGGCCGCCCCGACTGGCGGGTCGTCCGCCAAAGCATCAATTGAACAAGAAGGAACCTGAACATGTCCATGCTTCAAAAAATGCTCCTGGCCGCGGCCCTGACCAGCGGTATCGCCACGGCCGCGTCCGCTGCCGGAACCAATGAGCCTGCGGGGATCGAGACCGCAAAGCCGATGAGCAGCGCGGAAATCTATCGGCTCTACAACCAGAATTCCTGGATGTGGAAAGCCGGCGCCGGCCACTTCTCCGCAAAGGCGCGTCGCTTTACCGCCTGGTCACGGGAAAGTGGCTCGCCGTCCTTCGGCATGGGTCGCTGGTTCATCACGGAGTCGGGTAAACTCTGCTTCAACGCCGCCTGGCACGCCAGGACCGGAACGGCGACGGCAATCACCTGCTTCAGCCACCGCAAGAAGGGCGGCCTGATCTATCAGAAACGCGAACCGGACGGTGAATGGTACGTTTTCAAGAGCGCACCGGCACAAGCCACCGACGAATTCGCAAAGCTTCGCCACGGCGACTACGTGAGGTCTCAATTGGGGAGAATTGAGACGAGCGTCAGTAAGACCAAATAAAGGCGAAGCTAGGGGTTGCGCGCGGCCGAGGCGCCATCTGTGTCCTTGTAGGAGCCGATGCCTGCGCGCAACCCTTTTCATAAAAGATCACGAAGCGCCTTCAAAAGGCGGCGAACGAACGGCTGGGGCAGCTGGAGCGGGTGAAGGGAATCGAACCCTCGTATTCAGCTTGGGAAGCTGCTGCTCTACCATTGAGCTACACCCGCGATGAGCTGAGATTTCCAACAGATGGGGGCGGCTGTCAAGTCGCGCCAGATGTAACGCCTCAGATGCGGAAGTGTTTCGAGAGTTTCAGGCCCTGGGCCTGGTAGTTGGAGCCGAGGCCGGAGCCGTAGAGGCTGGCGGGCTTTTCCTGCATGTGTTCGTAAACGAGGCGGCCGACGATCTGGCCGTCTTCGAGGATGAAGGGCACTTCGTGGCTGCGCACTTCGAGCACGGCCCGGCTGCCGCGCCCGCCGGCAGGGGCATGGCCGAAGCCCGGATCGAAGAAGCCGGCATAATGGACGCGGAATTCGCCGACCAGCGGATCGAAGGGCGTCATTTCGGCGGCATAATCCGGCGGCACGTGCACCGCCTCGCGCGAGACGAGGATATAGAACTCATCGGGATCGAGGATCAGCTCGTTGCGGCCGCGGCTATAAAGCGGTTCCCAGAAATCATAGATATCGTGCTGGGCCTTCTTGTCGACATCGACGACGGCGGTGTGATGTTTGCCGCGATAGCCGATCAGGCCTTCCTTGTCTCCGGCGAGGTCGATCGACAGCGCGATGCCGCCGCCGGAAACGTTGGGCAGCTTGCTGGCGACCAGCGTCTCGCTCTCATGCAGCTTCAGAAGCTCCGGCTCGCCGAGCAGGGCCTGGCCGACGCGGAAACGGATCTGCGACAGGCGGGAGCCGCGGCGCACGACGATCGGGAACGTGCGCGGGCTGATTTCGAGATAGAGCGGGCCGGAATAGCCTGATGGAATCTTGTCGAATTCCTGGGCGTAATCGGTGATGACGCGGGTGAAGATGTCGAGGCGCCCGGTCGAGCTCTTCGGATTGGCCGAGGCCGACATGTCGGCCGGCAGCGCGAGGCTTTCCATCAGCGGCACGATGTAGACGCAGCCGGTTTCGAGCACCGCCCCCTCGGAGAGGTCGATCACATGCAGGCTCAGCCGGTCGAGCTTGTCGGACACCAGATGCGAGGGGCCGGGCATGAAGCTCGCACGCACACGAAACGCCTTGGCGCCCAAGCGCAGGTCGAGGCTTGCCGGCTGGATCTGGTCGCGGTCCAGCTCCCGTTCGGAGATCAGACGCTCCGTTTCGAACAGCGCGGAGATCGCGCGATCCGCCAGAATTCCTGTTTCGCGAGCCATCATGCCTCATCCATCATTTGCCGCCGACAAAACCAAACTCGGGGAATTGACGCAAGCAGCTAACAGCAGTATTGCAGAATTATCCCGTGGTGATTTGGCCGGTCGGCTTGCAGCCACGTTAAACAAGTGGCTAAAAAGACCGGGTTGAAACCGGTCTGCTTTTGCGACCGGTTTTTTTGTTATGTGAAGGTGATGGCATGAGCAAGACCTGGCGCCCGGCAACCCAACTCGTCCACGGCGGCACGCTGCGTTCGCAATATGGCGAGACGTCCGAGGCAATCTATCTCACCCAAGGCTTCGTCTATGAGACGTCGGAGGCGGCCGAAGCCCGCTTCAAGGGTGAGACGGAGGGCTTCATCTACGCCCGCTATGGCAGCCCCACCAACGACATGTTCGAAAAGCGCATGTGCATGCTCGAAGGCGCCGAAGACGCCCGCGCCACCGCTTCCGGCATGGCCGCCGTCACCGCGGCGATCCTCTGCCAGCTGAAATCAGGCGATCATATCGTCGCGGCGCGTGCCCTCTTCGGCTCCTGCCGCTGGGTCGTCGAGACGCTGGCGCCGAAATACGGCATCGACTGCACCCTGATCGACGGTCGGGATCTTGCGAACTGGGAAAAGGCGATCACGGCGAAGACCAAGGTGTTCTTCCTGGAAAGCCCGACAAACCCGACGCTCGAAGTGATCGATATCGCAGGCGTCGCCAAGCTCGCCAACCAGATCGGCGCCAAGGTCGTCGTCGACAACGTCTTTGCGACACCGCTCTTCCAGAAGCCCTTGGAGCTCGGCGCCCATATCGTCGTTTATTCCGCTACCAAGCATATCGACGGCCAGGGCCGCTGCCTCGGCGGCGTCGTGCTTTCCGACAAGGAATGGATAGACGAGAACCTGCACGATTATTTCCGCCATACCGGCCCGGCAATGTCGCCGTTCAATGCCTGGACGCTGTTGAAGGGCATCGAGACGCTGCCGCTGCGTGTGCGCCAGCAGACCGAGAATGCCGCAAAGATCGCCGATTTCCTGGCCGAGCAGGGCAAGGTCGCCAAGGTGATTTATCCCGGCCGCAAGGACCACCCGCAGGCCGATATCATCGCCAAGCAGATGACCGGCGGCTCGACGCTGGTCGCCTTCGAGCTGAAGGGCGGCAAGGATGCGGCCTTCGCACTGCAGAACGCGCTCGAGATCATCAAGATCTCCAACAATCTCGGCGACAGCAAGAGCCTGATCACCCACCCGGCAACGACGACGCACAAGAACCTGACGGAAGAGGCCCGCGCCGAACTCGGCATCTCGCCTGGTACGGTCCGCCTTTCGGCCGGCATCGAAGATACCGACGACCTGATCGAGGATTTCGCGCGGGCGCTTGCCAAGGTTTCGGCCTGATCGACAGTCATAACGGCCGGGCCCGCCCGGGTTCGGCCGGACCTCAGCCGCACCAGCCGCGGAACAAGTTCGCCCGCCGCGGCGTTCCGAAACAGAATTAACACTGACAATTAGGCTTAACGATCGAAACCCCTTCGGATCACAGCCATTTCAGCGATGATAATTGTTCCGTTTCTTGACGGACAGGGCCTCTTATAAGATACGGGTAACATATCTTGACTAAGGTGCAAGGCATGTATCGCGCCCTCACAAGAGAGATCGAAGTAGTCGTCGAGCCGTTCTATCTGGAGGAGCAATCCGATCCGGAAGACGATCGCTATGTCTGGGGTTACCGGATTGTCATCAGCAACAATTCCAACATAGCCGTTCGGCTGGTCAATCGTTACTGGAACATCACCGACCAGAACGGCCAGGTGGACGAGGTGACCGGCCCCGGCGTCGTCGGCGAGCAGCCGCGGCTCAGCCCCGGCGACACCTACGAATATTCCTCCGGCTGCCCGCTCGACACGCCCTCAGGGCTGATGTTCGGCCATTACCAGATGGAAACGGACGATGGAGAGATGTTCGATGTCGACATCCCCGCCTTCTCGCTGGATTCGCCTGGGCTGCTGCGCGTGCTCAATTGAGAGCGTAGGTTCGCGGTCGTTTCGTCAGTGCAAACACGGCGCGTGGATGCGGCCGGCTGCAGCCTTCCAGTCAGTACCAACATGGACGCCGTACCCTCGGTCGTAGATCTTCGGGCTTGCCCAGTCATCAATCTACTAAAGGTCAAAAGGATCCGACGCCTGGGTGCCTGGCTTTGCTTCGAACGGATCTTTTGATTGTGGCGGCGGCGGATGTTTTGCGACCGCATCGTTTACCGCCTTTTGGCAGGCGAGCAACTCATCCGCTGCCCTGGCGGAATCTTTCAAACCGAGGGCAACAATCTGCTTTCCTCTAAAGCTGGCGCGGAAACTCAGTTTACCAGCGAACTCCTCAATCAAGTCGGGATCCTTGAAATCAATCCATAATGATTTGAAGCCAGGGAGATCCAGACCTCTCGCATCAGCCGTCCGTTTAGACTGGTCGAACGAGAGTTCGATGGGATAATGCTTACCTTTCTCCAAGGATTTCCAGTTTGGATTTCCGAGCAGAATGTACAGAGGGTTGTCCTTTTTGCGGAAGTTGAAGCCAAGACGAAAAATGCTGTCGTCATCAAAGGAAGTCAGAACAAAACAGCCATTGTCTCAAGTCGGGTCGACAGCCACGCTCCAGCCGCCGACTTCTTTCCATGGGATTGTCTCGTTATCAGCCAAGCTCATTCGTGGCATCGCAGCTATGAGCGCGAGTACAAAAAACATAAGTCGCATCAACGCCCCATCCCGCTTCTTAGGCCAGAACCAATGAAGCAGAATAGGTGCACAGTGACTACGCAAAGTCGAGTCACCGTGCTGCATCATCGCTAATCTTTTATTGTTCGCTGTGCGCGTCCTTAACCGCGCCTATTCGGCCGGCTGAAGCTCGGCCGGCTCGAAGCGGTAGGTGGTCGAGCAGAATTCGCAGGTGACGGCGATTTCGCCGTTTTCCTGGCTGGCCTCGATCTCCTCGGCCGAAAAGCCCTTCAGCACGCCCTTGATCTTGTCGCGCGAGCAGCTGCAGCGATCGAAGACGGCGCGCGGTTCGTAGACGCGCACGCCGCGCTCGTGGAACAGGCGGAACAGCAGCCGCTCGGTGCCGACAAGCGGATCGGTGAGCTCGTCGGCGTCGATGGTCTCGACCAGCGAACGCGCTTCGACCCAGGCGTCGTCGTCGCCATGCGGGCGGCTGCCGGTGTCGCCGTCGCCACCGTGCAGATCCGGCTGGCGCATGCGCTCCGGCGCTTCCGGCAGGAACTGGGCGACGAGGCCGCCGGCCCGCCAGCGATGGCGCGGCTTGCCGGCATCGTCACGGTCGAAAAGTTCGGCCGCGGCAAGGCGGACACGCGTCGGGATCTGCTCCGACTGGCGGAAATAGACGCCGGCAATTTCTTCCAGCGTGGTGCCGTCGAGCGGAACGATGCCCTGGTAGGGCTGGCTGAACTTGCCCTGGTCGATGGTGAAGGCGAGCACGCCCTTGCCGAGCAATTGCTCCGGCTCGGTTTCACTCGCCTCGATTGCCTTGTTGAGCAGCGCCTGATCGAAACGGGCATAAGCGCGGACATTTTCCGGCGTCGAAAAATCGGCGACGAGAAGATCGACCGGGCCGTCACCCTTGGTCTGCACCGTGAACTTGCCGTCGAACTTCAGCGAGGTGCCGAGCAGCACCGTCAGCACGACGACTTCGGCAAGCAGCCGGGCAACGGGTGCGGGATAATGATGGCGCTCTAGGATCGCATCGAGCATCGGGCCGAGCTGGACGGCGCGACCACGCACATCCAGCCCCTCCACCTGGAAAGGGACGACATGGTCATCGCCGGCGAAATCGAACTGGCCGAGGGCGGCTGCAGCTTCTGCCATGGCTTTCACTCCTAGTTTCAGAGCGATGGGCCAGCGTGCCCTTCGCTCGCGCGGTCGCGAGATCTTTCACTCTCGACGTCCGCTTATGGTTCAGATCGCGCCCAGGCACCAAGCAAGAATCGACTTCTGCGCATGAAGGCGGTTTTCCGCTTCATCGAAGACTACGGATTGCGGACCGTCGATCACTTCGTCCGTCACTTCCTCACCGCGATGCGCGGGCAGGCAATGCATGAACAATGCATCATTGCCGGCTTTCGCCATCAAGGCCGCGTTGACCTGATAAGGCTGGAAGACATTGTGACCCCGGGCCCGATGTTCCTGATTCATGGAGACCCAGGTATCGGTCACCACGCAATCGACGCCGGCGACCGCACGGTCGGCATCATGGCAAAGCATGATTTCGGCGCCCTCATTGCGGGCCCAGTTCAGATAGTGATCCTTCGGCTCGGAGCCAAGGGGCACGGCCATGTTCATGCGGTAGCCGAAACGCGCGGCACCCTCGACCAGCGAATGCAGCACATTATTGCCGTCGCCGGTCCAGGCGATGGTCTTGCCCTTGATCGGGCCGCGATGCTCTTCGAAGGTCATGATATCGGCCATGATCTGGCAGGGATGGGTGTCATCCGTCAGCGCATTGATCACAGGCACGGTTGCATGCTGAGCAAGCTCCAGCAGCCGCGAATGCTCGGTGGTGCGGATCATGATCGCATCGACATAGCGCGACAGCACCTTGGCGGTGTCGCCGATCGTCTCGGCGCGGCCGAGCTGCATCTCGGTACCGGACAGGAACAGCGTTTCGCCGCCGAGCTGGCGCATGCCGACGTCGAAGGAGACACGGGTGCGCGTCGACGGCTTCTCGAAGATCATCGCCAGCATCTTGCCGGCGAGCGGCTTGTCGCCCTTGCCTGCCTTGAAGGCCTGCTTGCGGGCGAGCGCATCGTTCATGATCGTTCTGAGATCGGCGGATGTGACCGCCGAAAGATCGAGGAAGTGTTTAGGGCTCATATCGTCTTCTTACCTGTGCTGCGCCCGAAGGCGGCAATTTCTTCAAGCCGTCTTCTTGACCTTGGAAGCGCGGATGCTCTCGGCGGCGCGCTCGATGCGGACGAGACCCTCGCGGGCTTCCTCGGCGGTGACCACGAGCGGCGGAAGAAGGCGGATGACATTGTCGCCGGCGGGTACGCCGAGCAGATGGGCGGCGCGGATCGCCTGCAGCAGCTCGGCTGAGGGAACGGCAGCCTTGATGCCGAGCAAAAGGCCCTCGCCCCTTATATCCTCTATCACATCAGGATAACGATCCTTCAGCGAGGCGAGGCCCTGGCGGAAGACAAGTGCTACGTCGCGCACCTGCTGCAGGAAGCCATCGGCGAGGATGATGTCGAGTACGGCACTGCCGACGGCCATGGCAAGCGGATTGCCGCCATAGGTCGAGCCATGCGTGCCGGCCTTCATGCCGGAGGCGGCCTCTGACGTGGCAAGGCAGGCGCCGAGCGGGAAACCGCCGCCGATGCCCTTGGCGACAGCCATGATGTCGGGGGTGACGCCCGACCATTCATGAGCGAAGAGCTTGCCGGTGCGGCCGACGCCGGTCTGGACCTCGTCGAGGATCAACAGCAGGCCGTTCTCGTCGCAGAGCTGGCGAAGCGCCTTCATGAACTCGCTGGTGGCAGGACGGACGCCACCCTCGCCCTGCACCGGCTCGATGAGAATTCCGGCCGTGGCATCGGTAATCGCGGCGCGGACCGCTTCGATATCGCCGAAAGCCACCTGATCGAAACCCGGCGCCTTGGGGCCGAAGCCTTCGAGATATTTTTCCTGGCCGCCGGCAGCGATCGTCGCAAGCGTCCGTCCGTGGAAGGCGCCTTCGAAGGTGATGATATGGAAGCGCTCGGGATGGCCCTTGGAAAACTGATAGCGGCGCGCCGTCTTGATCGCGCATTCGAGCGCCTCGGCGCCTGAATTGGTGAAGAACACCTTGTCGGCGAAGGTGGCGTCCGTCAGCCGTTTTGCCAGATGCTCCTGGCCGGGAATCTCATAGATGTTCGACAGGTGCCAGACCTTGTCGGCCTGCTCCTTCAGTGCGCCCACGACATGCGGATTGCTGTGGCCGACGGAGGTGACGGCGACGCCGGCGCCGAAATCGAGATATCGCTCGCCGGTTTCGGTGATCAGCCATACGCCCTCGCCTCGCTCGAACCGCAGCGGGGCACGAGAATAGGTGTCATAAAGCGGCGTGGCTTCAGCCATTGCGCGATCTCCATCAAAGTTGCCGGGCAATGACTCCGGCTAAGGAAACCAGGCCCGAGAAATTAAAAATGCCGCCTTGCGGCGGCCACTGGCACTATTTCCTTTTCGCGCTGCAATGTCAACAAAACTGCGCCCTTAGCCTATGCAGCAAGGGTGTACAGCGGCATTTTCAGTCTTCAACAGGCATTATTGCAGAAATGACACGCAGGGGCAGCAAGTTGGGGAAAACTACGAATTCGATTCATCCGGATTCATGCGACTCTTGTCACGGAGTCAGCCTCACACTAGGTTAAAGATCAATTACTAGACTGCATGCGGCGGAACTAGTCACCAAAATTGATCAAGCGTTTCTTGTTTCGGAACTCCCGGGACAACGGTGAGGGATTCTGCCATCACCAACGCAAAAGGTGGAGACAGGGCATGAACTGGACAGACGAGCGGGTCGAGAAACTCAAGAAGCTTTGGGCCGAAGGACTGAGCGCCAGCCAGATCGCGGCACAACTTGGCGGGGTCAGCAGAAACGCGGTCATCGGCAAAGTGCACCGGCTGTGCCTTCCCGGCCGAGCCAAGGCCGGCGGCACCAACACCGCGGCGCGAACGCCGAAGCGCAACACATCGGCGCCGCGCGCACCGAACTACGCCTCCCGGATCACCACCCGCACCGTTACCCGCCAGCAGGGCGCGACGATGCTGAAGGAAGAGATCGAGATCGAAACGATCGAGGAAATGGAATACGTGCCGAGAGGCAATGTGGTGGTGCCGATTTCGCGCCGCCTCGGCCTGACGGAACTGACCGAGCGCACCTGCAAGTGGCCGGTCGGCGATCCGCTGAAGGACGACTTCCACTTCTGCGGCTGCGAGTCCCCCGACAATTCACCCTATTGCAGCTATCACCAGAAGCTCGCCTACCAGCCGGTCAACGAACGCCGCCGGGCAGCAGCGCGGGCTAGCTGAAGGGCGGGCCGGCCATCGTTAGAATGCAGAAACGGGCCGAGTGGCCCGTTTTTTTATGCGCGGATGGAAGTGCTCAGGCTTCCCTCCGTCATGCTCGGCCTTGTGCCGAGCATCTGATCACCCCAATTACTTGAGGGAAAAACCTTTGTTTTCGAATGCTTAATTTGGCGTGCGCAGATCCTCGGCACAAGGCCGAGGATGACGTCGCGGGTTTTGCCAGGGCTTTGTCAGCAGGTTCAGATGGAAGCCCTCAGGCTTCCATTGAATAACCGGCGCCGCGGACGGTGCGGATGACGTCCTGCATGTTGGAAAAATTCAGCGCCTTGCGCAGGCGGCCGACATGGACGTCGACGGTGCGCTCGTCGACATAGATATCGTGGCCCCAGACGCCGTCGAGAAGCTGCGAGCGGGAGAAGACCCGGCCCGGCGACGACATCAGGAATTCCAGCAGGCGGAATTCAGTGGGGCCGAGGCGGACTTCGCGGGTCTTGCGATGGACGCGATGGGTCTCGCGGTCGAGCTCGATGTCACCGCATTTCAGCACCGTCGACAGCACCTCGGGACGGGCGCGGCGGAGCATCGCCTTGACGCGGGCAACGAGCTCGGGGGTCGAGAAGGGCTTGACGACATAATCGTCGGCGCCCGTCGACAATCCGCGGACGCGCTCGCTTTCCTCGCCGCGCGCCGTCAGCATGATGATCGGCAGACGCTCGGTTTCCGGCCGCATGCGCAGGCGCCGGCAGAGCTCGATGCCGGAGACGCCCGGCAGCATCCAATCGAGGATGAGAAGATCGGGCGTGCGCTCCTGAAGCCTCATTTCGGCTTCGTCGCCACGAAGGATGGTATCGACCTCGAAGCCTTCCGCTTCGAGATTGTAGCGAAGAAGCACGCTGAGGGCTTCCTCATCTTCAACAACTGCAACTCTCGGGATCATGCGTGTTGGTCTCCTCGCGCATGATCCTTAAACCAGGGGTGATTTAAGCAATGCATCCTGCGCAAATTCAGAAATTGGCTGCGACCTCTTTGCGCGCCCGGACGGGCGCGCACGCAATTGACTGGTGCGGGCGTTATTCGGTGACCGCGCCGACGGTGTTGGCGCTGTCGTCCTTCGGACGATCGCCTTCCGGCTGCGCGCCTGTCGCCATGTAATAGATCGTCTCGGCGATGTTGGTGGCATGGTCGCCGATGCGCTCGATGTTCTTGGCGCAGAAGAGAAGATGCGTGCAGCTGGTGATGTTGCGCGGATCTTCCATCATATAGGTCAGGAGTTCGCGGAACAGCGATGTGTACATCGCGTCGATCTCGTTGTCGCGTTCACGGATCGCATTCGCCTTGTCGGCTGAACGATTGGTGTAGACGTCGAGCACTTCCTTGAGCTGGACGAGCGCCAGCTCGGACAGATGCTCGAGGCCGCGGGCGAGCTTGCGGGGAACGCCGGTGCTCTGCACGGCGATGACGCGCTTGGCCGTGTTCTTGCCGAGGTCGCCGACGCGTTCGAGATCGGCGGCGATGCGGATCGAACCCATGATTTCACGCAGGTCCGAGGCCATCGGCTGACGGCGGGCGATCGTGACGATCGCCTTGTCGCCGATTTCGCGTTCGGCGTGATCGAGGATCACATCGTCCGAGATGACCTTCTGCGCCAGCGCGGTATCGCCGTTGACCAGCGCCCGCACGGATTCGCTGACCATCTGCTCGGCCAACCCGCCCATTTCGGAAATCCGCCTGGACAGGAACTTCAAATCATCATCATAGGCAGAAAAAATATGTGTCGATGCCATGGGGCTTTATCCTCGAATAACGGGAAGGCTTGATGTCGCCAAAATCAGCCGAAGCGACCCATGATGTAGTCCTGGGTGCGCGGATCGTCGGGATTGGTGAACATCTTGTCGGTGTCGTTCTCCTCGACGAGATTGCCGAGGTGGAACATGGCGGTGCGCTGCGAGACGCGCGCGGCCTGCTGCATGGAGTGGGTGACGATGACGATCGTGTAGTTCTCGCGCAGCTCGTGGATTAGTTCCTCGACCTTCGCGGTGGCGATCGGGTCGAGCGCCGAGCAGGGTTCGTCCATCAGGATGACTTCCGGGCTGACGGCGACGGCGCGCGCAATGCAGAGGCGCTGCTGCTGACCGCCCGACAGGCCGGTGCCGGATTCATGCACGCGGTCCTTGACCTCGTTCCAGAGGCCGGCGCGCTGCAGGCTGGTCTCGACGATCTGGTCGAGATCGGCCTTCGACTTGGCAAGGCCATGGATGCGCGGACCGTAGGAGACGTTTTCGTAGATCGTCTTCGGGAACGGGTTCGGCTTCTGGAATACCATGCCGACGCGGGCGCGAAGTTCGACGACGTCGATATCGGGATCATAGACATCGTCGGTGTCGAGGGTGATCTTGCCGGTGACGCGGCAGCCGTCGATCGTGTCGTTCATGCGGTTGAGGCACCGCAGGAAGGTCGACTTGCCGCAGCCGGACGGGCCGATCAGCGCGGTTACGGTATTTTCGCGAACGTTCAGGTTCACATCGAAAAGCGCGCGCTTCTCGCCGTAGTAAACCGAGACATCCTGGCCGATCATCTTATACGGGACGTTGCTCATCTTCTGATCCAGCGCCTTTTCAACTGCAGCTTCCGTCAACATATTCATGATGTTTAACTCCGTTTACCAGCGGCGCTCGAAGCGACGACGCAAGAGGATGGCGCCCATGTTCATGACGATCAGGAACAGGAGCAAGACGATGATGGCACCCGAAGTACGCTCGACGAAGGCACGTTCGGCCTCGTTGGCCCACATATAGACCTGTACGGGCAGAGCCGTCGAGGGATCGAGCGGTGTCGTCGGCGCATTGGCGACGAAGGCGACCATGCCGATCAGGAGCAGCGGCGCGGTTTCGCCGAGCGCGTGCGCCAGGCCGATGATCGTGCCGGTCAGGATGCCGGGCATGGCGAGCGGCAGCACATGGTGGAACACCATCTGCATCTTCGAAGCGCCGAGGCCGAGCGCTGCGGCGCGGATCGACGGCGGCACGGCGCGCAGTGCCGCACGCGTCGCGATGATGATCGTCGGCAGGGTCATCAGCGTCAGCACCAGGCCGCCGACCAGCGAAGCCGAGCGCGGCAGGCCGATGAAGTTGATGAAGACGGAAAGACCGAGCAGACCGTAGACGATGGAAGGGACCGCGGCGAGGTTGTTGATGTTGACCTCGATCAGGTCCGTCAGCTTGTTCTTCGGCGCAAACTCCTCGAGATAGATCGAGGCGGCGACGCCGATCGGCAGAGAAAGCACGAGCACGATCAGCATCAGGTAGAGCGAGCCGATCAAGGCGACGCCCAGGCCTGCGGCCTCCGGACGGCTGGAATTGCCGTTGACGAAGAGGCCGGTGTTGAACTGCTTGTGGAGAGCACCGCTCGCCTTCAGCTCGTTCATCCAGCCAACCTGCTTGTCGTTGACCTTGCGGTTCTTCTCATCGACCAAGAGGTCGATCTGACCCTTGTTGGCGCTGTCGACATTGGCGTCGGCGAGCACCGTGACATTGACCGTCTTGCCGATGATCGACGGATCGGCGATCACCATATCGCGCAGCTGGATCGGCGCACTCTTCGAC
Source organism: Rhizobium sophorae (assembly GCF_013087515.1). Lineage (GTDB taxonomy): Bacteria > Pseudomonadota > Alphaproteobacteria > Rhizobiales > Rhizobiaceae > Rhizobium > Rhizobium sophorae. The sequence goes on from NZ_JABFCN010000034.1 coordinate 306,283, forward strand.
AGCATGGCGGATGCATCGCGCACGTCGGGACGGCTCGAGGCATTGATGTTCAGCTGCTTGACGATCGCGTCACGCAGGAGAACCGGATAGTTTGCGGCGATCAGCACCGAAGGGTCGGTCGCACGCTTATTGTCGGGGTCGATCGTCTTCTCGACGAATTCGATCGGCAGGGTGATCGCCGTCTGCTGGAAGGCGGTATAACCTTTGCCGATCACCGTCCACAGCAGGATGAAGAGGAAGACGAGACCAAAGCTGATGGCGGCGATGCCATAGGCCTGGAACCGGCGCTCGGCGGCATAGCGGCGCTTGATGCCGATATCGCGGCGGGCTGGCGCCTTGGAAACGGTGACGCCGGCGGCGGGAGAAACAATATCCGTCATTCGTACTGCTCCCGGTATTTGCGCACGATGTAGAGCGCATAGATATTGAGGCAAAGCGTGATGCAGAACAGCGTGATGCCAAGGGCAAAGGCAACCAGCGTCTGCGGCGAGGTGAACTCAAGGTCGCCGGTCAGCTGGTTGACGATCTTGACGGTCACCGTCGTCATCGGCTCGAAGGGGTTGATCTGGATGCGGGCAGCCACACCGGCGGCCAGCACCACGATCATGGTTTCGCCGACGGCGCGCGAGGCAGTCATCAGCAATGCGCCGACGATGCCGGGAAGGGCTGCAGGCAAGACCACTTTCTTGATGGTTTCGGAGCGTGTGGCACCAAGACCGAGCGAACCGTCACGCAGTGACCGCGGCACGGCGGTGATGATATCGTCCGACAGCGAGGACACGTAAGGGATCAGCATGATGCCCATGACGATACCGGCCGTCAGAACGCTCTGCGCCTGGATGAAATTGCTGTAGTTGCCGGACAGAAGGCCGCTGACCTGGGCGGAGAAGTCGCGCAGGAACGGGCCGACGGTGACGAGCGCGAAGAAGCCGTAGACGATCGTCGGAATGCCGGCGAGCACTTCAAGCAGCGGCTTGGCGATCGAGCGCACCTTCATCGAGGCGTATTCGGCCATGTAGATGGCGGCAAAGAGGCCGACCGGCACGGCGACCAGCATGGCGACCAGACCGATGTAGATCGTGCCGAGCAGCAGCGGGATCAGGCCGAACTGACCGAAGGACGAGCTGCCGGCGCCGGCGAAGCGCGGATCCCAGACGGTGCCGAAGAAGAAGTCCATGGCGGGAACGGCCGCAAAGAAGCGGGCGGCTTCCGACAGCATGGAGAGCACGATGCCGATCGTCGTCAGAATGGCGATCGAGGAGGCGAGCAGCAGGCCCCAGAGCATGACGCGCTCGACTCGGTTGCGGGCGCGGAAGCGCGGAGCGATGGAGCGCAGCGCGTAGAAGGCGCCGGCAACGGCGAGAGCGAAGACGATCACCGTCATGGCGATGCGGCTCGTCATGCTCATGGCGTTGAGCGTCCTGGCGGCGTCGATCATGTAAGGCAGCGGCTGGCTGGCAAGCGGCACGCCCTTTTCGAGGAGCTTGGCCTGCAGCGCAGCCGGATCGTTGCCGACCGCGGCGGTTTCATCCGATGTCAGCATCGTCAGGCCACGGGCAACCGTCGCCACCGTCGAATAGCCGAGATCCTGCTCGACCGAGACTTGAGCCCTGATGTCTTCGGGAAAAGCGCCGCGAACCGAAGACTGGATGATGCCGGGGCTGATGGAGAGCCAGAGGCCAAGGACGATGAGGGCGGGAAGAACTGCCCAGATCGCCGCATAGGCGCCGTAATAGGCCGGCCGTGAATGCAGTGAGGAGGATCTGCCTCCGGCAAGCGCCGTGGCACGGTTGCGCGCGACCAGATAGGCGGCAACTCCGATCACCACAAGGCACAAAAGTATGATGGATGTGCTCATTCGTTACGTCCCCAGGCCCATAGCCCCAAAAAGCCCGGCAGCTTGATCAGCCTGCCTTCAGCTTCCAATCATGGAGAAGGAATTCCAACCCTGCAGCGGACATGCCGGCGCGCAGGGCCTAAGCAATGCCGGCGCGGGCCAAAAGGCACCGCGCCGGCAAAAGTCATTACATAGCCTTACCGGCTTCGACGTCCTTGCGGATCGCTTCGCGCTCGGCATCCGGAGCGGCAACCAGGCCGTATTCGACGAGCGGGCTGTCAGGGCCGATCATCTGGTCGGATACGAAGAAGTTGACGTATTCCTTCAGGCCCGGAACAGCGCCGAGATGTGCCTTCTTGACGTAGAAGAACAGCGGGCGGGAAACCGGGTAGGTGCCGTTGGCGATCGTTTCGGTGGACGGAACGATACCGCTCATGCTCGCAACCTTGAGCTTGTCGGCGTTGTTTTCGTAGAAGGAAAGGCCGAATACGCCGACGCCGGTCTTGTTGGCGGCGATGCGTGCGAGGGTTTCCGGATAGTCGCCGTCGATGTCAACGGCGACGCCGTCCTTGCGGACTGCGACGCAGGCCTTGCCCTGTGCAGCCTTGTCGGTGATTTCCTTGGCGATGACGTCGGTTGCGCCGGAGGCCTTGCAGCCGGCAGCGAGAACGTTCTGTTCGAAGACTTCGCGGGTGCCGTGCTTTTCGCCCGGAATGTAGGCGGCAATATCAACAGCCGGAAGCTTCGGGTTGACTTCCGACCACTTCTTGTAGGGGTTGGCGACGAGCTTGCCGTCGACGACGACCTGGGCTGCGAGGGCCTTGTAGATGTCGGCAGGAACGTAAGCGAGATCAGGGTTGGAAGCGTCGGTTGCGAAGACGATGCCGTCATAACCGATCTTGACTTCCTGGATGTCGGTTACGCCGGCAGCCTTGCAGGCTTCCACTTCGTTCTTGTTGATCGGACGCGAGGAATTCGCAATGTCGATGGTGTCTTCGCCAACGCCCTTGCAGAATTCCTTCAGGCCAGCGCCCGAGCCGCCGGATTCGACGACCGGCGTCTTGAAGTTGGTGAAGGTTTCGCCGAAGGACTCGGCAACGATCTTTGCGTAAGGCAAGACGGTGGACGAACCAGCGATCTGAATCTGGTCGCGGGCGACAGCAGCGCCAGCGAAAGCAGCAGTTGCAGCGAGCGCGGCAACGATGAGCTTGAAGGTGTTCATTAGAAATCTCCCGGCATTTGGGCTTGTGTGAGTGCGGCCTTAGAGAGGCCCTCGCAGTGCCTTTTTTCATCGGCGAGACTCTCTTAGCGCTTGAAGCCTCGTCCTTTTATGTCAAATCGATGAAACATTTGTGACAATATAAGTTATTGATTTGAAATAATAAAATTATGCAACGTAAAAGTGTTGCGACATATCGTCAAAAACGGACGGTAAACTCGGTGCCCTTGCCGACTTCCGACTTGACGATCAGCCGCGCCCGGTGGCGGGTGAGGATGTGTTTGACGATGGCAAGGCCGAGGCCGGTGCCCTTTTTCGAGCGGCTGTCCTCAATGCTGACGCGGTAGAAGCGCTCCGTCAGGCGCGGCACATGCTCGGCCGGGATGCCCGGGCCTTTGTCGACGATGCTCACCTCGACCGGCTGGCCGGTGCCGTTCTTCAGCCAGACATCGACGATTTCGCCTTCCTGGCCGTATTTGCAGGCGTTTTCCATCAGGTTCTCGAAGACCTGGACAAGTTCGTCGCGGTCTCCCAGCACCTCGACCTTGCCCTCCGGCAGATGCAGGTTGATGTCGACGCCGACATCCCTGGCAAGCGGTACAAGCGCATCTCTGACATGGCCGAGCAGCGGCACCAGATCGATCTTCTCATCCGGCGCGATGTGCGATTTCAGCTCCAGGCGGGAGAGTGACAGCAGGTCGTCGACCAGCCGGCTCATGCGCGTCGTCTGGTCGAGCATGATATTGAGGAAGCGCGCCTGCGCCTTCAGATCGTTCTTCGCCGGCCCCTGGATGGTCTCGATGAAGCCGCGCAGCGAGGCAAGCGGCGTGCGCAGCTCATGGCTCGCATTGGCGACGAAATCCGACCGCATGCGGTCGATGCGGCGGACCTCCGATATATCGCGGAAGGACAGGATGAAATAGCGCTCACGCGGCCGGTCTTCGGCCGCGAATTCGACGGGTGCGCTGCGCACGATATAGACGCGCTCGGAGGGCAGCCGCTCGGCATGCTCTATCTGGTTCGGCGCATTGGTGGCGATGGTTTCGCGCACCATGTCGAGCACGCCGGGCGAGCGCAGGCGGGCCGATATATGGGCGCCGAGCGCCACCTCGCCGAAGGCCTTTTCGGCAGCACGGTTCTGGAAGAGCACCGAGGCATCGTCCGAGAGCACCATGACGGGGATATCGAGGCCGGCAAGCGTGGCGGAAACTTCAGGCAGGCGGCTTGGCGGCAGCTCCGGCTCGATCTCGACGGGCAGGGCGGGGTCTGCCTTGATGACCGGCGCCTCGTTGAAAAGCGCGGTGAAGATCATGACCAGCAGCAGAACAAGCACAACCCATTTGTTCATGCCGGCGGCAAGCGCGGCGAGCGCGCTGAGGATTGCCGCAAGCAGCACCGGCCGTTCGCGCCGGATGCGCGCCAACAGGCTTTTTCTCCATGGAGTTTCGTCTGGCAAGTGCCCTCGCGGCGTCGATTCGCTTTTCTTATATTGGAACTCTGCCTGATAGCGGCAATTCATGACAGAAGTTTTCGGGCTGCCGCGTCTCAAGCGAAAAGCCGCAGCCGAAACCGCGAAAATTGCCGGCCGCCCGCCAGAGATTTGATTTTCAACGGTAAATATGTTCGCTTGCAGGAAGAGAAGCGATCGGGCGTGGAGGCTGATATGGACGAGGACGTCGAAAACAGGGCCGTGGAGCTGGATATCCGCGGGAATAAGCGCATCTTCGATGTCGACGATCCCACCCTGCCGGCGTGGGTGGACGAACGCGCGCTGGAATCCGGCGGCTTTCCCCACAAGAAGAAGCTCAAGGAAGAGGACTATCTGGAGCAGCTGGAAAAGCTGCAGATCGAACTCGTCAAGGTGCAGTTCTGGCTGCAGGCGACCGGCAAGCGGGTGATGGCGCTGTTCGAGGGGCGCGATGCTGCCGGCAAGGGTGGCGCGATCTCGGCCTCCTCGGCGCATATGAACCCACGCCTTGCGCGCGTCGTGGCACTGACCAAGCCGACCGAGCGCGAGCAGGGGCAATGGTATTTCCAGCGTTATGTCGCGCAGTTTCCGACAGCCGGGGAATTCGTGCTGTTCGACCGCTCCTGGTACAACCGCGCCGGCGTCGAGCCGGTCATGGGCTTCTGCACGCCGCAGCAATATGAGGACTTCCTCAAGCAGACGCCGCAGCTCGAAAAGATCATCGCCCATGAGGGCATCTTCTTCTTCAAATTCTATCTCGATATCGGCCGCGAGATGCAGCTCAAACGCTTCCACGACCGCCGGCACGATCCGCTGAAAGTCTGGAAACTGTCGTCGATGGATATCGCCGCGCTGACGAAATGGGACGATTACAGCGACAAGCGCAACCGGATGCTGAAGGAAACCCATACGGATTTCGCGCCCTGGACGGTGATCCGCGGCAATGACAAGCGGCGGGCGCGTCTCGAACTCATCCGCCACATGCTGAACAAGATGGACTATGACGGCAAGGACAAACAAGCGCTCGGCACGGTCGACGCGGAGATCATCGGCTCAGGGCCGGGTTTTCTGAAATAGGGCACCGATCGCATCGGGACCGACGCCACCGGCTTCGCCGGGACCGGGGTCACCGGCTCCGCCGGGACCGAGATCACTGTCCCGGCAGGATGCGGATGGCGAAGAGATTGATGCCGCGCGCCTTGCCGTCGAGATCGCTGTTGATCGTGAGCGTGCCCGGCGAATTCGGCGCGAGCGAACGGTCGAACTTGACCTGCAGCAGCGCATCGGACTTTTCCCGGGTGACGTTGAAGCGATGGCGGGCGCAATTGCCGAGCGTCTGGAAATTGCATTCGACGGTGATCTGCGTCGGCTCGTCGGTGGTGGATTGCAGCGTCAGCGCGATCGTCGAGGATTTGCCGGCAAGCTGCTGCAGCACCGAAGGCGGAACGCTGATCGAGATATTGCCATCGGCAGTACCGCTTTCGGAAATCAGGCGGATGGCGGGGCCGTCATTCTCGGCGATTTTTTCGATGCGCGCCCGCGGGCCGCTCTGGATCTTGTCGGCGTCCTCAGGCTTGAACAGCGGGATCCAATCGGCCGAAAAGCTGTTCTGCGGATCGATGGTCACCGGCTGATCGGTGTGAGAGCCCGCATTCCCGGCGCCCTCGTCGTTGCCGGTATAATCCTCCGGCTGCGTGCTTGCCGGCGGGTTGGCGACGCTGGTGTCGCGCTCGGCCGCCGTCATCAACAGGCCAGACGTATGCGCCCACCAGGCGCCGATGCCGATGAAGGCCAGCAGCACGCACCAGACAAGCAGCCGCGAAAAGAATTTTCTGGGCTTGCGGCGGCCTGCCGCCCGCTCCGGGCGGAAATCCATATTGGTGGCGCGCTGACCGCGCGCGAGCCGCTCCTCGCCGACGGGGGCGGCAGCCAGGTGATCGGCGCTCCCGGCATGCACGTCGTCGAGGCTCGACTCGTCGCCGCGGTGCATACGCTCGGGCGCGCGGGTCTCACCTGATACCGCGGGGCCGTCGAACTCATCGGCTTCGGCTTGGTGAACCGGCGGCGCCGGCATTTCCACGACCGGCGGCACGGGCACTTCGGGCGGCCTCTGGCGGGGGTGAAGACGGTCGCGCTCTTCGCCTTCGATGGCGTGGATGGTGCTTTCCAGGCGATGGCGGTGATGGGCGACGACCTCGGTGTCGGTGATGTCCTGCTTGCGAAGCCCGGCTTCCAGCGCCTGGCGGGCCGACTGATAGATCCTCGCTCGAACCTCCGGATTATCGCGATCGGAATTCTCGAGCGCTGTTCTGATGGCCGTTTCTAATCCGCTCACATTCAGTCCTTCACCTTGAATTCGGCATCGGACTGCAATCCCTGCCGTTCTCCATCAAAATTCGGTAGCGGCAAGTGCGGCAAACCGCAAGCCTTGCAGGCCGCGCTGCCATCGATCGGCGGAGATATCGGCAGGTTTCAGCGCTTGCGGGCCTTATTCTATTAGCTTTCTTGGACGTATATATTCCGGCTGAAATCGACCAAGGCATGGCAGCCGGTCTTTTATCGGCTTTTCATCTCTGTTATGAGATTGACGTTTTCGTAAACGTCAATGGAAGTGGTGAAGCATGGCCCTGCCCCCGATCCTCAAGGACAGATTGAGACTGCCGGTTATCGGCTCGCCACTGTTCATCATCTCGCATCCGGCGCTGACGCTGGCGCAATGCAAGGCCGGCATCGTCGGAGCGTTTCCGGCACTGAACGCCCGACCGGAAAGCCAGCTGGACGAATGGCTGGCAGAGATTACCGAGGAGCTTGCCCGCCATGATGCCGTCCATCCGGAACGGCCGGCCGCGCCCTTCGCGGTCAACCAGATCGTCCATATGTCGAACAAGCGGCTGGAGCACGACCTTACGCTTTGCGTCAAATACAAGGTGCCGATCGTCATCTCCTCGCTCGGTGCCGTGCCGGAGGTCAATGCCGCCGTGCATTCCTATGGCGGCATCGTGCTGCATGACATTATCAACAACCGCCACGCCCATTCGGCGATCCGCAAGGGCGCCGACGGGCTGATCGCCGTCGCTGCCGGCGCCGGCGGTCACGCCGGCACGCTATCGCCCTTTGCCCTTGTCCAGGAAATCCGCGAATGGTTCGACGGGCCGCTGCTGCTGGCCGGCGCGATCGCCACCGGCGGCGCCATCCTCGCCGCAGAAGCGATGGGCGCCGACATGGCCTATATCGGCTCGCCCTTCATCGCCACCAAGGAAGCCCGCGCCACTGAGGCCTACAAGCAGGCGATTGTCGAAGGGGCCGCGAGCGATATCGTCTACTCCAACTATTTCACCGGCGTGCACGGTAATTATCTCAAACCCTCGATCGTGGCTGCCGGCATGGACCCCGACAACCTGCCCTTAGCCGATGTCTCGAAGATGGATTTCGAGCAGGCCGTCGGCGGCGCCAAGGCCTGGAAGGACATATGGGGCAGCGGCCAGGGCATCAGCGCCATCAAGGCCGTCGAACCCGTGGCCAAACTCGTCGACCGGCTGGAGGCCGAATACAGGGCGGCGCGCGCCCGGCTGTCGCTCTGAGGCGCCCTTCCCGCCCCCTCCCCTCTTTTTTGCCAAAGCCATGACAGGGCGCTTGAAATCTTCGATCAATGCCTGTATCAGCGCCATGCAAATCGCAGGCCGCATGCTTCGGCCGTGAAATGCCGCTTTAGCTCAGGTGGTAGAGCACATCATTCGTAATGATGGGGTCGCAGGTTCGAGTCCTGCAAGCGGCACCATTCCTTCCCTTCCTCACTGAAATGATTATTATTTCAAGGAAATCTGAGGGTTATAGGTTGCGCACCGGTACACACGGGCGGCCACAGTTCCAAAAGACCTCGTTGAAAAGCTAAGCGGCGGGCGGTTCAAAGCCAATCTCCCGGTTTCCCGTAGCGGCAGGGCGTCAGGACCTCGACACGCTTATAACCGTCATGCGATCCGGCGACACCCCCATGGTCACTCGTATTGACCGCCTCGCACGCGCTATCGGCGACCTGCACGACATCGTTAGGAAGCTCAGGGCTAAAGGCATTGCACTCCGCGCTACTGAGCAACCTATCGCCAAAGCTTTGGGCATCCGTAGAGCGAGCGTCTATCGCGTGCTGGAAGACACGGGGAAGCTGACCCGGTGCCGTCCTAGAGAAATCTACGGGCGGCATTTCTTTGTGATGCGCCGGTAAATGGGATTCAAGCGGACTTCTGTTCTTGCCGGTCTGTCTCAAGCTGGTCGAATCATCAGCTGCAAAGCATGATATTCAGCTAGCGTCCCGCCTCACTGAAAAAACACGACTGAATGCTCAATCACCGCAATGCCGACGTTTTGGAGAGCAGCAATCGATGATCAGAGACTTGATTCCATTCATTAAGTCGGGGAAAAAAGTGCCCCATGATCTAATGCGGCGGACCCTAATTTTCTGCACAGACACTCTGTTTGCAGATGACCGACGGGCTGCAGCGAGGGAGTTTTCCCCCGAAGCGGCAGACTATCTCCCAGGCGAAGCGCTTATCCGCTTCATAGCGATGGAGTTCCAGGAAAGCGAATACAAGCGGATAATCGCTGAAAGATTGACCTTCATTGCCCGACTCCAAGACCTCTGCCCTGCGATTCTAAGCCTCTTTGGGCAGATATCGGAGGACTCAATTCGCTCCGCCATTCATCAAGTGCATGACTGTTGTCATGACTACCATTACGTGGAAGCCTCCCCTTACGCGAGCGTGCAGCGAAAGACGATTATTCAGGATTTGCGCAGCCTTGTGTCTCAATTGGAAGCCATTAACCTTGTCATGGAGCGGACCAGCAGCCATGTTGGACACGAGTACGATAGACATAAGAACAGCGTCGAACGCGTCTTTGGCGATCCCCACCACCATCTGCGATCTATTGAGACGCTTAGAGAGGAGCTTAAGCTTCTCCGGTTTAGCGCTCGCTTGACGCTCTACAAGGACGAGATTGGTCAGGATGCGTTTTACGTCGGCGATAATAGGGCACGGACCCAGATCGTCGAGTGGGCATATCGCTTGTCCCTGCAGTTCGGCACCCCTGAATTTGTAACAACGCCCGGCTCGAATTTTTCAGTTTTGTGCAGCCTTCTTTTCGAATTGGCGACGGGCATTCCAGACGAAAGCTTGGCGGGGGCGATAAATCGGTTCGCCCGCAGTGACGCTAAAAGAGAAATCGACGCAGACGAAATCCGGTTTCGACACGAGAATAGCGATGAAGGCATACGCGAGTACGAGTCCGATAATTTCTCCGCTGCGAAAGCTTCAGCGTTAGCCTCGTCGAACGAAATGGCGTTTTGGCAAGATACACTTCGATCTCCGAACTGGGATAGCTTTGAGCAAACACAGATAAGGGCTCGCTATCTTGCCGCAAAAGATCAGTTTGAAAGAGCGATGAAGACAAATGGGCCGCACCTGATATGGGCAAGTCAGATGAGCCCAAGTACGCACAAAGACGCTAATGAACGGATGAGGAAGTCAGAGGCGAATCTTCTCGCCAGTGCAATTGAACTGGGCAGAGCGATCCGTGAGCGTCAATCGACGGGCTTCCGGATAAAATAGCGAAAGAACGTCAACTTCGTCGGGCATGAGAAGACTATATCGGGGCAGGTCTTTTCGACCTACGCAGCGTAGCTCAACGGACAGAGCCCTCGCTTTCTACGTGACAGACAATGTTCGCGGGCGAGGACTAGGGCACAGACTCATAACGACCTGATCCAGATGCGTGTTGCGGCGAGTTTGATCGCA
>NZ_JABFCN010000035.1 GCF_013087515.1 Rhizobium sophorae
CGCGATTACCCCATGTTTTGCGATAACGACATGCGCAAAACAAAGACCTAAAGCGCGAGCAGCAAATCTGAAAGATTGCGACGCGCCTTAGCTGCGACGATAGTCGCTGGGGGAGACCCCAGCCTCCCGGCGAAAAATCTGAGCAAAATGGCTGGGGCTCGAATACCCCACGGACATGCCGATCTCGATGATACTGGCACTGGTTTCCTGCAGAAGTTGCTGGGCTTTGGCTATGCGTTGACGAATGAAATAATGGGATGGAGAAAGGCCGGTGGCCTTCTTGAAGAGGCGGCTGAAGTGAAAAGCACTCATGCCGGCCGTTTGCGCCAGACGTGCGAGATCAAACGGCTCCTGAAGGTTGGCTTCCATGAATGCGATGGCCCGCCGTAGCTTTGCGCCCGGGAGGGCATTTGACCGCCGTGCCTCCGCATCAAATGTTGCGTATTGCCGGATAAGATGAACGGCGAGCGCCTGTGCCAATCCCTGCACAAAGAGCCGACTTCCCTGCCCCTCGGCCGTCAGTTCAGCATGGATCAGCTCCAGCATGCTGGAAAGAGGTTGGTCGCGGCCGCCCGATATGTCGCGCAGGCGCATGGCGCTGGCAGCTTTGCCGAGAACCGCTTCCGCCACCCGCTCAAACAACGGAACGGAGAGATAGAGATGCATCACCTGGAAAGGTTCGTCTCCCTCGGCACGCCAGCGCATTTCATATGGCGTGGGCGACCGCGTCAGAAAAAAGTCTCCGACTCTGACTGTGTTGGCCTCCCACTCCCCACCCAGATCGCGTTCTTCCACGCATGCCTGACCTGAGATCACCCAAACAACGAGAGGCTCGGCGACCGCCGGAACAAGAAAGGGGTGTTGCACCGTCAGGCGGGAAAACACCTGAACGAATATATCCGTCCAGGCCGGTCCATCCCCGCTAACGAGTGTTCTGCCAGAAATATATGTTTCGAGGCCGGCAGGTGACGTTCGAAGCGGGACCGGCGATATTTCCTCTCGACTATCAACCGTCATTGCTGCTCCGTTTAGAGGCGACTGCCCATCAGCATGCGATAGACATTGATCGGTAGGACACAACTCGTCGCGCTGCGCGACAAGGAAAAGCATACCCCCAACGCCGCCGACGGTCGCGGTTCGATTACAGCTACGCCGTCATACAAAGAAGGCGGCATCCCCTCGGATACCGCCCTCCCGGCCAAAAAATAGCGCTGCATCACCTAGAGTAAGCTGGCTTACGCAACGTTCAGCACGCTTTCCGGCGCGAAAGCCTCGTAACCCAGTGCGCCGGCGACCGGCTTGCTGGTGATGCGGCCCTTGTGGACGTTGAGGCCGTTCCTCAGATGCTTATCTTCGGCGATGGCGCGCAGGCCGCGATCGGCAAGCGCCAGGCCATGAACCAATGTGGCATTGTTCAGCGCGTGCGCCGAGGTGACCGGCACGGCGCCCGGCATGTTGGCAACGCAATAATGCACGACGCCGTCGACTTCATAGGTCGGATCGGAATGGGTCGTCGCGTGCGAGGTCTCGAAGCAGCCGCCCTGGTCGATGGCGACGTCGACGATGACGGAGCCCTTCTTCATGCCGGACAGCATCTCGCGGGTAACGAGCTTCGGAGCGGCAGCGCCCGGGATCAGCACGGCGCCGATAATGAGATCGGCCGAGAAGACTTCCTCCTCCAGCGCCTGGATGCTGGAATAACGCGTATGGATGCGGCCTGCGAAGATATCGTCGAGCTGGCGCAGGCGCGGCAGCGACTTGTCGAGGATGCTGACATCGGCGCCTAGGCCGGCGGCCATCCTGGCCGCATGCATGCCAACGACGCCGCCGCCGATGACCGCGACCTTGGCGGGCAGCACGCCGGGCACACCGCCGAGCAGGACGCCGAGGCCACCATTGGCCTTCTGTAGCGCGGTCGCTCCTGCCTGGATCGACAGGCGGCCAGCAACCTCCGACATCGGCGCCAGCAACGGCAGGCCACCGCGCTCGTCGGTCACCGTCTCATAGGCGATCGCAGTGACGCCGGAGGCGATGAGACCCTTGGTCTGTTCGGGATCCGGCGCCAGATGCAGATAGGTATAGAGAAGCTGGCCGTCACGGAGCTGCGCCCATTCGGCGGGCTGCGGCTCCTTCACCTTGACGATCATGTCGCACTTTTCGAAGATATCCTTGGCGGAGGCGGCGATCTTGGCACCGGCCGCCGCATAGGCAGCATCATCAGCGCCGATACCGACGCCCGCCTTGGTCTCCACCCAGACCTCGTGGCCGTGGGCAACATATTCGCGCACCGAAGCCGGCGTCAGGCCGACGCGATATTCATGATTCTTGATTTCCTTCGGGCAACCGACACGCATGCGCGTTCCTCTCATTTTATCTCCGCGTCGCGGATTTTTTCAGATGAGGAATCCAACCATCAAGGCAGTGAAATGTCCTTGCAAAGACGATTTGCGAAGACGCGATTTTTCGGCGATTATTGCGTTTCCTCTATCTTTCTTCGAAGGTTCTTCGAATGGCCGATCTCGACACCATCGATCTTGCGATTCTTCGGGCATTGCAGGCAAACGCCCGCATCACCAATGCCGAGCTTGCCGAAAGGATCGGATTGTCGCCTTCGGCATGTTCGCGCCGGCTCGATATCCTGGAAAGAAGCGGCGTCATCGGCGGCTATCATGCGCGGCTTTCACACAAGGCGCTCGACTACAAGATGATCGCCATCGTGCATATCTCGCTCTCCGGCCAGTTCGCCAAGACGCTGGCGGAATTCGAGGCAGCGGTGAAGCTCTGCCCGAACGTGCTCGTCTGTTACCTGATGTCGGGCGAATACGACTATATCCTCAGGGTCGCCGCCCGCGACCTCGAGGACTATGAGCGCATCCACCGCGACTGGCTGTCGGCCCTGCCCCACGTCGTCAAGATCAATTCGAGCTTCGCGCTCAGAGAGATCATCGACAAGCCGAATGTCGGCCTTTGAGGCCTTGCATCTTTGCCGAAAGCCTGCCCAGACTTTCGATGCGCGCAAGCGCTTCCCCACCCAATGGCAAATCATGACATCGAAGACCCAAGGCTATATTTTCGCGCTGCTGGCGATCACCATTTTCTCCCTGCAGGATGCCATCTCGAAACATCTGGCGACGGCCTATCCGCCAATCTTCGTGACGATGATCCGCTACTGGGCCTTCGCGCTTTTCACGATCATCCTCGCTTCGAAGATGCGCGGCGGCATCAAGGCGACGGCCCGCACCAAACGCCCTCTCCTGCAGGTGACCCGCGGCGTGCTGCTTGCCGTCCAGGTGGTTCTGGCCATCACCTGCTTTGCGATGATCGGCCTTGCCCGTTCACAGGCGATCTTTTCCGCGACGCCGATCCTGATCGCGCTGCTGGCGATGCCGATCCTCGGCGAGCGGGTCGGCTGGCGGCGGTGGGCGGCGATCGGCGCCGGACTTTTCGGGGTGCTGCTGATCCTGAAGCCGGAAGGCGAACTTTTCGACGTGAAGCTGCTTCTCGCCGTCATTTCCTGCTTCAACTTCGCCTTCTACGTCATCGCCACCCGTCTGGTCAGCCGCGACGATTCGTCGATGACCAGCTTCTTCTATACAGGCGTCGTCGGCGGCGTCACGATGACGCTCATCGGACCGTTCTACTGGAGCTGGATGTCGCCGGGTGACTGGGGCTGGATGGCGCTCGTCTGCATCACCAGCATTTCCAGCCATTATTTCCTAATCCGCGCCTATGATGTTCTCGATGCCGCCGCCGTCCAGCCGCTGACCTATCTGTCACTTGTCTACGCCTCGGTCATCGGCATGGCGGTCTATGACGAAACGCTCAGTCTCAACACGATCATCGGCTCGATCATCGTGGTTGCCGCCGGCATTTTCACGGTCTGGCGCGAGCATGTGGTCGGAAGCAGGGCCACTGCCGCCAATTGATGTTTCACTGCAATTTTAGCCAAGCCCCTAAAACCATTTCAATTTTCCGGCGCTATGCTCCCTCGCTATACCAAGGGAGACAGTATGACCCGCAACTTGAAAATCACGGCCCGGAAGACTGATCGGAAAAACTGCCGCGTTTTCGGCCATGTCAAATACCTGAACAGCCAGGTGGATGCCCGCATCCTCGACCTATCGCTGACCGGTGCCGCCCTGGAGATGAAGGGGCCGCTCCATGCCGCTTCCGGCAGCAAGGTGCGCATCGAGGCCGAAAACCTCGGGCTGCTCGAAGGCATCATCCGCTGGAAGCATAATGGCCGCGTCGGCATCCAGTTCGATGTGAATTCGAATGCGCGAGCGCAGATTTCGTCCTATTTCCGCTTTTTCCATAAGGAGATGCGACCGGTGCTGGCGATACGCCAACTGGCCAAAGCCGGCGCCAATAGCGACCGGATGCCTCATTTGGCAACGTCGACACTGAAATCGTAAGGCTGCACGGCCTTGGCGCCGAATGAGCGGCTGAGATCGTTCCAGTAGCTGCGATTAACGTTGACGTCGAGGGTGACCGGGCCTTGCGTCTGCGGCAGCCTGGCGCCGAGGTCCCTGACGTCGACAGTGGCGGTATTGGCGTTGGCGCCAGACAGCAGGATCGTTTCCGTGCCGAGCGGCACGTTGACTGCGCCGGGCGCCTGGCCGTTGGGGAGCGGCTCGCTTGATATGATCTGGCCGTCTCCACCGAGGAACTTGATATCGCAGGTCTGGCATTCGCCCTGCGTCCAGCCAGGATTGACTTTCAACTCGACCCGCGGCGGCAGCGAGCGAGTGCCATCCTGAGCATAAGCGACGCCGACGATGCCGAACAGGCTGGCGGCCGGACTGACTTCGATCGGCCTCGGGTTGGCTGCACTACCCTGTGCGGCGGCCATGATGAGGGCCGGTGCGCCGATGCCAAGAAGAAGCGCCTTCTGCAACTGCTGTTCGCGATAGATCAGGGCGATCGCGCCGCCGATAATGAAGAAGACGACGATGGCGGCAAGCGCGCAGGCAACGGAGATCCAAGGGTTTGCCGTCGTCGTCAGCCATTTCTCCACATCGCCGCTGTAGAGCGCCTGCGCCTTGTCGACCAGACTGGGTGCGATGCCTCCGAAACCTCCGACCAAAGCGATAACGACCTTGTTCATAATGCCATCTCCCCAATGGTTCCAGCTGTTGCCACTGTACCATAAATTGCATTTCACGACCATGCCGCTTTCCCGCTGGATTGTTTTGCCGTTCTGTCATTTTCACGGTGTACTCCTCGGCAAATCGTCCTAATTCTGACGGGCCGGACGATGCATGATCCCTATTAGGAGAATTTCCATGTCTTCCATTTTCGATGTTGGCGCGATGAGCCGCCGTTCCCTGCTCGGCGGCCTTGCCGCCACTTCCGCCCTGGTGCTGCTGCACCCTTTCAGCGCGCGCGCCAGTGCCAACCAGGCCCATCTGAGGCTGATGGAAACGACCGACATTCACGTCAACGTCTTCCCCTATGACTATTATGCCGACAAGCCGAACGACACGATGGGCCTGTCGCGCACCGGGACGATCATCGACGCGATCCGCGCAGAGGCCGTCAACTCGCTGCTGATCGACAATGGCGACGTGCTGCAGGGCAATCCGATGGGCGACTATATGGCCTATCAGCACGGCATGAAGGACGGCGACGTCCATCCGGTGATCAAGGCGATGAACACGCTCGGCTATACGGTCGGCACGCTCGGCAATCACGAGTTCAACTACGGCCTCGACTTCATGTTCAAGGTTCTATCAGGCGCAAACTTCCCCTTCGTCTGCGCCAACCTGACCAAGGGCCAGCTCGCCTCGGACCCGAGGCAGGACGATCTCTTCTTCAAGCCCTACATCATCGTCGAAAAGCAGATCAAGGATGGCGCCGGCAATGAGAGCCCCGTCAAGATCGGCTTCATCGGCTTCGTACCGCCGCAGATCATGCTCTGGGACATCAAGAACCTCGAAGGCAAGGCGCAGACGCGCGACATCGTCGAGGCCGCCAAGGCCTGGGTTCCCGCCATGAAGGAAGCCGGCGCCGATATCGTCATTGCGCTCTCGCATTCCGGCATCGATGGCAGCGCACCGTCCGAAAAGATGGAGAACGCCTCGCTGCATCTCGCCGCCGTCGACGGGATCGACGCGATCTTCACCGGCCACCAGCATCTCGTCTTCCCCGGCCCGAAGAGCTGGGACGGTGTGGCCAATGCCGATCCGGTCAAGGGCACGCTGCACGGCAAGCCTGCCGTGATGGCCGGCTTCTGGGGCTCGCATCTCGGCCTGATCGACCTGCTGCTGGAAAAGGATGGCAACAGCTGGAAGATCGTCGATTTCACGTCGGAAGCACGGCCGATCTATCACCGCGACGACAAGAAGAAAGTGGTCGCCGATTACGCCGACAAAAAGGAAGTGGTCGAGGCCGCCAAGGCTGAACACGAGGCAACGCTTGCCTATGTCCGCACCCCCGTCGGCAAGACGTCTGCGCCGCTTTACTCCTACTTCGCGCTGGTCGCCGACGACCCCTCGGTGCAGGTCGTCAGCCAAGCGCAGACCTGGTACATCAAGCAGATGCTGGCCGACACCGCATTCAAGGACCTGCCGGTTCTCTCGGCAGCAGCACCCTTCAAGGCCGGCGGCCGCGGCGGCGCCGACTATTATACCGATGTTCCGGCCGGCGATATCGCCATCAAGAACGTCGCCGACCTCTATCTCTACCCGAATACGGTGCAGGCTGTCGCTATTACCGGCGCCCAGGTGAAGAACTGGCTCGAAATGTCGGCCGGCATGTTCAATCACATCGAGGCGGGCTCAAAGGATGCGGCGCTGCTCAACAACGACTTCCCGTCCTACAACTTCGACGTGATCGATGGCGTCACCTACCAGATCGACCTGTCGCAGCCGCCGAAATATGATTCGTCTGGTAAGCCGATCAATCCGGACGCCAACCGCATCCAGAACCTCGCCTTCAATGGCAAGCCGATCGATCCGGCTCAAAAGTTCGTCGTCGTCTCGAACAACTATCGCGCCGGCGGCGGCGGCAATTTCCCCGAGATCACCGCGGACAAGGTGATCTTCCAGGCGCCGGATACCAACCGCGACGTCATCGTCCGCTATGTCCATGATCAAGGCACGATCAATCCGTCGGCCGACGCAAATTGGACCTTCAAGCCGCTCCCGGGCACGACCGCGACCTTCGAAAGCGGCCCGAAGGCGAAGCAGTTCCTCGCCGAGGTCAAGAGCGTCAAGATCGAGGATGCGGGCGAAGGCGCCGACGGTTTCTCGAAGTTCAGGCTGGTTCTTTAGGAAGACAGTATCAGCGAAGGCGCGGCACCCGCGCCTTCATCATTCGGCTGCGAGCGGCGTACCAGCTTCCTGGAGTTCCGCTATCTGAGCATGGAAATCGGCTTGGCTCGGGCAGGCGGAAAGCCGCGTGCGGAACGCGTCGATCATCCAGGTGGCGGCAGGTCCGGGCGGGTTGGCGAGCTGACGGACCGAATATATGGGATACTCCCCCTGTTCGTAGGCATCCAGATCGAGATGAACGAGCCTGCCGCTCGTCAGATCGTCATGAATCACGGAAGCCGGGAGGCCGCCCCAGCCAAGGCCGGCCGTGATGAGCTGGTGCTTCGTCGCAATATCGCTGACGCGCCACGTCTTGTAGGAGAGTACGTTGAAATCGCGCCCCTTCGTCCGTCCCGACGCATCGGTGACGACGAGCTGCACTTCCTCGCGCACGTCGCCGAGCGTCAGCGGCCGGCCGATTCCGGCAAGCGGGTGGTTATGCGCGGCAACCGGCAACATGAAGGAATGACCGATCCGGTCCGTGACGATCGAATCGTCCTGCTTTAGAACTGCGCCACCGATCCCGATCGTCGCCTTGCCGCTGAGGACAAGATCCATGACCATTCCAAGCTCACCGACATTGAGGCTTAATGAAACGGATGGAAACATCTCGCGGAATTCGCGGAGGACGTCCACCAGGGCTCGCGAAGGCACCATGACACTGATGGCGACGGAAACCTCCGCTTCGAGTCCTTCCCTCAGGCTTTTAACGCGCGCCCGCATGACTTGCAGGTCGCCCAGAATGCGTCGCGCATCCTCAAGCATCGCCTTGCCCGCCTCCGTCAGCTTCGGCTGACGCGCGCCGGAACGCTCGAAAAGCGGCACTTCGAGCTGCGCCTCTAGATTGGCGATCGTATAGCTCACGACCGATTGTGCACGGTTCAGCGCCCGCGAAGCGGCCGAGAAGCTGCCGGTCTCGGCAACGGTCAGAAATACCTGCAATTGGTCCAGAGTGGGGTTTGGCAGCATCCTCTATCCATTCCATCGATAGTTTCGATCGACATTATCACCGTTTTTTCGATAGCAGGCCAGACCTATTTTCCTCATCGAACTGCGGCTCACCTCCCAGTAACGGGCCGTCAAATCCCATTCGAAAGGAAATGCACCATGTCGTCCATCCTTCTTCTGACGTCCAGCCCGCGTGCCGAATCGCTCTCGACGCCGATCGCCGTCGATCTCGCTGAAAAGCTGAAGAGCCAGAATCCGGGCAGCGTCGTCGTTCGCCGCGACCTTGCCGCCAATCCGCTGCCGCATATCGATGACCTCTTCACCGGCGCTATTCGCAAGCCGGCCGACGCCCGCACCGCTGAGGAAACGGCAGCCGTCAAAACCTCCGACGAGCTTGTCAACGAGCTGCTCGCCGCCGACACGATCGTCATCAGCACCGGCCTCATCAATTTCAACATCTATTCGTCGCTGAAGACATGGATCGACAACGTCGCCCGCGCCGGCCTGACCTTCAAGTACACGGAAAGCGGCCCGGTTGGGCTGGCAACCGGCAAGAAGGTCTATGTGGTGCTGGCCTCGGGTGGCGTCTACTCGCAGGGCCCGGCCGCCGCCTTGAACCATGCCGTGCCGTACCTGAAGTCGGTTCTCGGTTTCCTCGGCATCAGCGACATCGAGACCATCTATGTCGAAGGCCTGGCCTTTGGTCCGGAAGCTGCCGAAAAGGCGATCGACGCCGCCAAGTCGCGCGTCCAGGAAATCGCGCTGGCCGCCTGATCGGCTCCTAAACGCTTCACGCAACGGCCGGCCCTTCGCCGGCCGTTTTTCATTTGTCGATATCGGCGACAAAATCCCGCACCGTCGCCAGGATTTCGGCCGAGAGTTCCTCGTCGGAGGAAATCCTGGCAAGGCCGACGCCGCCGGCCATCATCGCGAAGGCCGTGATCGCCTTGCGCCGCCTTTCTCCTTCGTCCGCTCCCGCTGCCTTGCTCGCCAGCGACGCGAAATTGCGCCTGAGCCCGTCCGTCGCAATCCCCCGTGCCTTCTCGCCGCTGCGTGATATATCGGAGGTCAGCGCGGCAAAAGGGCAGCCCTCACCCGGATTGTCGCGATGATAGGCGCTGACATAACGATCGGCGACATCGGCAGCCGTCATCTCCGCCGGGTTTATCCCCTCGGCCTCCAGCTTGCGTCGCCATGAATCGAAAGCGGACTGGATCGCCTCGGCGACCAGATCGTCGCGGGAGGCGAAATGCTTGTAGAAACCGCCGACGGTCAATCCGGCCTCCTTCATCAGGTCGGCGACGCCAACACCTTCGAGCCCCTCCTCGCGCAGCCGCTTCGATGCGGTCTCGACAATCTTCTCGTGCGTCTTCTGTTTTTCCAACTGCGAACGGCCCATCGGAATCTCCCCGGCACTGCCTCTTGACTCATATAGATTATTACCATAATCCTCATGGATAACGATCATAATCCAGATCGTTGCCAATTCCAAGAGGAGCATGAATCATGCGTCTACAAAACAAAGTCGCCCTGATCACCGGCGGAAACAGTGGCATCGGTCTTGCGACCGCCCGGGTCTTCATCGACGAGGGTGCCAAGGTGGTGATCACCGGCCGCAATCCGGAAACGCTCGCGGCTGCCGAAAAGGCGCTGGGCGCCGGCGTGCTGGCGCTGAAGGTCGATGTCACCGATGCCGCTGCCACGGAGAAGGCCTTTGCGGAAGCCGCCGCAAAGGTCGGCAAGCTCGACATCGTCTTCGCGAATGCCGGCATCGGCGGCGCGACGCCGCTCGGCGAGACATCACCGGCGCAGTTTAACCAGATCATCAGCACCAATCTCACGGCGGTTTTCTTCACCGTGCAATCAGCCCTGCCGCATCTCAACGACGGCGCTTCGGTGATTCTCAACGGGTCCGTGCATGCCGTGCTCGGCGCTCCCGGCTGGTCGGCCTATGCGGCGACCAAGGCGGCTGTCCGGGCAATGACGCGTAACATGGCATCCGAGCTCGCGCCGCGCGGCATTCGGGTGAATCAGGTAACGCCCGGCGGCACCAAAACGCCGATCTGGTCGCCGATGGCTCAGACGGAAGATGCCATGTCGGCGCTCGAGGCGCGCATCGGCGGCATGAGCCCGCTCGGCCGCATGAGCGAAGCCGACGAAATCGCCAAGGCGGCGCTCTATCTGGCTTCGGATGATTCGGCCAACGTCACCGGCATCGAGATCACCGTCGACGGCGGCATGACGAGCGCGCCATCCGGCGCCAAGATCTTCCGCGCTGCCTGAATGAGTTTCAGCTGAGTTTCACCACGCCGGGGCGGCCGACGACACAGTTGCGGCCGCTCTTCTTGGCTGCGTAGAGCCTGCCGTCGGCTGCTGTCAGCACGGCGGTGAAATCGACGCCGTCCTCGTCGGCGGTCGCAACGCCGATGCTGACCGTGATCGGCCTGTCATCCGGCGTCTTGACGCTGGTCGCGATCGTCCAGCGCAGGCGCTCGGCAAGCAGCAGACCTTCCTCGTGGTCGGTGCCCGGACAGACGGCAACGAATTCCTCGCCGCCGAAGCGGAAGACGCGGTCGCTGGAACGCAGTGTTGTACCGAGCCGAGCGGCGATCGCTTTCAGCACCTCGTCGCCCTGTAGATGACCGTAGCCGTCATTGACATCCTTGAAGTGATCGGCGTCGATAATGAGGACGGTGGCGAATGACCCCTGCTTCAGTGCCTCGAGCAGCATCAGCGGCGCTTCCATTTCCATGCGCGTCCGATCGTAGACACCGGTGAGCATGTCGCGGCCGGTGCGCTCCAGCAGATCGTTGTAGCGCTCGCGAAACGTCAGGTCGCCGAATACGTCGCTAATCGAGCGTGCGGACCCAGCTGCGCCGATACGGCGAACACGATATTCATAGAATGCGAACATCGCCGCGTAGAGGCAGACGGCAAGCATTTTCGCCTTCCATCCACCCCAGAATGCGGCGATCGGCACATCCAGGAAGTAATGCAGCGCGGCGAAGAAGCCGATCTGGTCGAAGGTCAGCAGCACGAAGCCCGAAATCAGGAAACGCAGGACGACGCGGCGGCGGAAGAAATCGCCGAGTTTTTCATAAAGCAGGATGATGCCGAGCGAATCGACATAAAGCAGCGCCGTGCCCCAGACCATCAGCCAGCCCATCTCCTTGAGGAAATCGACGTCCGGCGTGTGGTTGGTCGATATCTGCAGCGGCTGGTGCAGCTGCAGCACCCAGGCAATACCGACGGTGAGCAGGTTGCCGAGGAAGAGGCCGTAGATCGGCTGGCGCACCGTCGCGGCATCCTCCTGCAGGTAAAGCATCAGGATCATCATCAGCTTGCCGGAGAAGAAGACGGATGAGCCCGGTGACACGTCCCCGAACGGCAGCGAGACATAGAAAACCGCCGCCAGATAGGTCTCCATGAAATGCATGACGCCGAGCGCCGTCAGGAAAACCCCGAGACCGAGCCGATGGCGAAAGTGCAGGAGCGTCACCATCAGCGCGAAATAGGCGACGGCTTCGACGACGAAGAGAAGGAGGTTGAGTGTCTCCATCATCAGACCGCGGCTCCGGACGTTCGGCCTCGTCCTGGCGCGGTGATCGCGACAGCGAATCCATTGGTCAATCGTCCGAAACAGTCAAACACGGGGGTGTCCTGCAAATCCTGCAGGCGATACCTTTCACCGCAATCCTTTAAGATTGCGTGAGCGAAACGCGCTCGCTGGAGGGCAGCCGGTCACACACAGGAATAGTTGCAGCCGGGTATCAGGGACCTATGCCCGGATCCCGATTCAGACCTGACGAAGCTTCTCGCCGTCGCCAAAGAGCGACGAACCATGCTGATCGATGATCTGCTGCGCCTTGCGCACCGTGCATTCGAGCGCGTCATCGGAGGAGGAAAACAGATCGGCGCGGATGAAATTGCGCACCAGCACCTCGTCGCCGACCTTCTTTTCGATGCGGCCGGCAAGGCGATACTGGCCGCCTTCCTTGCGCGGCTCGGCATAGATCGTGCAATCACCGTAAAGCTGCGGCTCGCCGGAAGGGCCTGCCGCCTCCGAAGCCGGTTTGCCGCCGCCGGAGAACATCGAAAAGATATTTGAAATGAACGAAGCCATGCTCCGCCTTTAGCACGACGACATCGCTATCGCCAAGTCAAATGATCAGATTGGCGAGGATCTCGTTTTCGGTGATATCCTCGTAACCCATGCCGGCTGCTTCGAAATTTTCGATTAGCCGGGCGAAATTCTCCGGCGCCTTGGTTTCGATGCCAATCAGGATCGAGCCGAAGTTGCGCGCCGATTTTTTCAGATATTCGAAGCGGGCGATATCGTCGTCAGGGCCGAGCAGATTGAGGAAATCCCGGAGCGCACCGGGGCGCTGGGCGAGCCGCAGGATGAAGTATTTCTTCAGCCCTGCGTAACGCATGGCTCTTTCCTTTACGTCAGGCAGACGCTCGAAATCGAAATTGCCGCCGGAGACGACAGCCACGATGGTCTTGCCGCGGATCGCTTGGCCGTCCATCACGGCGATCGCCGTCAGCGACAGCGCGCCTGCCGGCTCCAGAACGACGCCCTCGACATTCAGCATCTCCTGAATGGTGACGCAGATGGCGTTCTCCGGCATCAATTGCACTTGGCTTGCCGGGAACTCACGAAGAGCGGCGAAATTCAGGTCGCCGATCCGGGCGACGGCTGCGCCATCGACGAAATTGTCGACCTTGGCAAGCGTCGTCACCTTGCCCGCCTCGATGCTGCGCCTAAGGCTCGGCGCGCCGGCGGGCTCGGTGAAGACGAAAGCCGATTTCGGCACCGTGCCGTCGAGATAACCGGTGATGCCGGCAGCCAGTCCACCGCCGCCAACCGGCAGGACAACCATGTCGGGCACCGTTCCTTCCGGCAGCTGCTGCATGATTTCGGCGGCGACGGTCGCCTGGCCTTCAATGATGTCGGCATGGTCGAAGGGCGGCACCATGACGCCGCCCACCGCCTCCACATGTTCGCGGGCGGCCTGGTAGCACTGGTCGAAGAAGTCGCCGAACAGCCGGATGGTGATGAATTCGGCGCCGAACATGCGGGTCTTGTCGATCTTTTGCTGCGGTGTCGTCACCGGCATGAAGACGACGCCCGGCACGCCGAAATGGCGGCAGACGAAGGCAAAACCCTGAGCGTGATTGCCGGCCGAGGCGCAGACGAAGGTCTTGCCGGCAGCACCCTGCCCGATCGCCTTGCGGAAGAAATTGAAGGCGCCGCGGATCTTGTAGGAGCGCACCGGCGACAGATCCTCGCGCTTCAGCCAGATATCGGCTCCGTAGCGGGCCGACAGGTGATCGTTGAGCTGCAGCGGCGTTGCCGGAAACAGGCTGCGCATTGCCTCTTCGGCGCTTTCGACATCAAGTCTCGTCACGGGCGTGGTCCATTCTCATGAGTAGCCACTGCCGCTATGGCATAGGCCGACCGGCAAAAGAAAGCCCGTTTCGGCCATTTCCGGTTCGCTCCCGGGCAAGCCTTTCTTAAGCCAATCGCGAAATCGGCGGCAGATGAACTGATTTTAACTGTCAATGAAAAGCCAAGCCACTAATATGAAACCATGATGATCTTCAAATTTTCAAGGCCGCTCGCCTGGCTGCTGCTCGCCCTCATCCTCTTCGTCACGGTTTCGCCGATCGGGCTGAGGCCGGAAACGGTCACGACGGTCGATACCGACCGCGGGGGCGCCTTTGTTCTCGTCGGCCTCGCCTTCGCGCTCGCCTATCCGAGACAATGGAAGATGGTGGCGGTGCTGCTGATTGCCGGTGCAGTCGCCATCGAATATCTGCAGTATCTCACACCAACACGCCATCCACGCCTGCACGATGCCGGCATCAAGGCCGCGGGCGCAGCCCTCGGGCTGCTGGCTGGCTGGCTGATCAACAGGTGGCGCGAGACCAAAGCGCCAAACGCGGTTCCGCTCACAGAGCGATGATCACGATCAGAACAGACCGCACATAATCCCGAAAATCGAATACGGCATCTGTCCAGATCGAAAGTGATAGAGCGTCCTTAGAGCGTCTTCTTAGACGCGCTAAGGACGCTCTAGAACCCGCGCAAATGCATTGCCCAGAAGAATAGCGGTATCGCGGCTATCGCAGTCCCCAGAACAAGTGCGACACTGGTCTTGAAGATGCGGATGCGCCGAACCTTAGTCCCATTCCAATCGTAAACCATCGTCTTACTCCCACAAGACAACCCTTACTCAACTGTCGCGGCGCAATCGTTACGCCGGAAATTCCTTTGTCAAGCGATAACTTGCTTTTATGCACAATATACAAGCAGATTCAATACAGGCATATTCACACAGGATTATGAAGGTGGTGCGGGCGACGGGGGTCGAACCCGTACAGCCAAGGCCGAGGGATTTTAAGTCCCTTGCGTCTACCAGTTTCGCCACGCCCGCTTGCGGCATTTTCAATATCTTGCGTCATGGGCGATGGGAAGAGCCGCAAGGCGTAAAAATCATGCCTGTTTTGCCGGCAGCACCGACGAATGATCGGCCAGGCATTTCCCTCCCGAAAGCGATGAAGGCTGCGCAGTCTGTCGTGGGAGAAAACAGAAAAGACGCGGCGAGCCTCACGCCCGCCGCGCCTTCATTATTTCAGCGTCAAAGATCAGGCGAGCTTGGCAGCAAGCTTGGCGACATGGGCGCCTTGGTATTTCGCGCCTTCCAGCTCGATCTCGGAAGGCTGGCGAGAGCCGTCGCCGTTGGTGATGGTGGAGGCGCCGTAGGGCGAGCCGCCCTTGACTTCCTCGGTGCCCATCTGGCCCTGGAAGGCATAAGGCAGGCCGGCAACGACCATGCCCTGATGCAGGAAAGTCGGGATGAAGCCGAGGATGGTTGATTCCTGGCCGCCGTGCTGGGTTGCCGAGGAGGTGAAGACCGAACCGAGCTTGCCGACGAGCTTGCCGGCGAACCAGAGGCCGCCCGTCTGGTCCCAGAAATTGCGCATCTGCGAGGCGACCGTGCCGAAGCGGGTGCCCGCGCCGACGATGATCGCGTCATAATCCGCCAGTTCGTCGACGGTGGCGATCGGAGCCGCCTGGTCGACCTTGTAATAGGAAGCCTTGGCGACGTCTTCCGGAACCAGTTCCGGAACGCGCTTGACGGTGACTTCGGCACCGGCCGACTTCGCGCCTTCTGCGACGGCGTAGGCCATAGTTTCGATATGGCCGTAAGCCGAATAATAAAGGACGAGAACCTTCGCCATCTTTTATCTTCCTTGAAACATCGGGTTGAATTTCGTGCCCGACGCGATTTCTATCAGCGCGCCTGGCTGAACAAAGCCCCGTGCCGAAGAACTCAGTGTTCACCACTTGGAGACGAAAATTCGCTTGCGGTTTTCACTTCGGCAAAAATGACGCATCGCCCGAATTGAAAAGTTGGAGCATCATGTCGCCCGAACCCCCTGTACTTTTCGGCATCATGCCTCTGGTGTTTGCAAAGCGACCGAACGGCGCTACCTATTTCCCAGCCTCACATCACGGAACATCCCATGAGCCAAGACATCGTCGTCACCGCCGCCATGCTCGCCATCGGCGACGAACTTCTCTCCGGCCGCACCAAGGATAAAAATATCGGCCATCTCGCCGATCTGCTGACGCTTTCCGGCATCGACCTCAAGGAGGTGCGCATAGTCGCCGACGACGAGGACGCGATCGTCGAGGCGTTGAACGCGCTTCGCGGCAAATATGATTACGTCTTCACCTCGGGCGGCATCGGGCCGACGCATGACGACATCACCGCCGATGCTATCTCCAAGGCTTTCGGCGTGCCCTGCGAATACGACGAAACAGCAATGACGCTGCTTGCGGAGATGTACCGCCGCCGCGAGATGGAATTCACCGAGGCGCGGCAGCGCATGGCGCGCATGCCGCGGGGCGCTGTGCATATCGCCAACCCGGTCTCGACTGCGCCGGGCTTCATCATCGGCAATGTCTATGTCATGGCCGGTGTGCCCCAGGTCTTCCAGGCGATGGTCGACAATGTGCTGCCGACGCTTCGGACCGGCACGCCGGTGTTGTCGCTGGCCATCGCCTGCCCTTACGGCGAAGGCGAGATCGGCACGCCGCTGACCGCGATCCAGAAAGCGCATCCGGAAACAAGCATCGGCTCCTACCCGCGCTATATCGGCCAGAAATTTTCGACCGAGATCGTCGTGCGCGGCCGCTCGCAGGCGGTGATCGACGCGGCCGGCGCCGAGGTGCGGGAGATGATCGACGCCATCCGCCGAAGGAAGGACATCGCCGAAAACCATTCCGCCGAGGCTTGAGGGCAACGCCGGAACTCAAGGCCATCCTTGATCCCGATCAAGGAACAGGAAAACGGTCCGGCGCATTCCTTCCCTCGCGCAAGCCCTTTCAGCGCAAGGAGAATTGATATGTCCTACAAAACCATTCTCGCCATTCTCGATACATCCGACAATAGTTCTGCGGTTGCCGATTTCGCCTTTGCCATCGCCGCTGAAAGCGGCGCCCATGTGATCGGCCTTCATGCCGAAATCATTTCCGCCGTGCCGTTGGTCGCGCCGATGGAAATCCCCGATCCCGTTGCCGTGCAGGCGCTGCAGGATATGGCGCATAGCGAAACGATTGCCGTGGAGCGCATCTTCAGGGCGAAAGCGGAGGCGGCTGGCGCCTCCTTCGAATGGCGCAGCTTTGCCACATCAACCGGATACGGCTCCGCCCCGCTGATCGAAAGTGCGCGCAGCGCCGACCTCCTGATCGCCTCGCAGGCCGACCCGGCCAAACCTTCCGACAGCCACGTCGACGTCGACAGTTTCCTTTTCGAAACCGGCCGGCCGGTGCTGATGATCCCCTATATCATCCGCCAGCCGAAGCCGATCAAGCGCGTGCTGATCGCCTGGAACGGCTCGAAGGAGGCGGCGCGCGCGACCTTCGACGCGCTGCCGATCCTCAAAGCCGCCGACGAGGTGGAGATCTTTTCGGTCGATCCGGCCGACACGGCGCTGCAATCGCCGCTGACCGCCGGCGCCGACATCGCCGCGACGCTTGCTCGTCATGGCGTCAAGACGACGCTTTCGACGGCCCAAAGTGTGGATAAGAGCGCATCGCATATCATCGAGAACCGGCTTTCGGACAGCAGCATCGATCTTCTCGTCATGGGCGCCTATACGCATTCCTGGCTCTGGCAGATGATCTTCGGCGGCACGACGAAGACCCTGCTGCAATCGATGACGGCGCTGACCCTGTTGTCGCGTTGATTGGCTGCTCTTGCCTTTTGCCGGCAAATCCCGCTAATTGCGGCGACCGATGACAGCTTCGAGCCTCGGCCCCATCTCGCGCAGTTCCGGCTGCGCGATTTGCGTTTTGCCAATCGCCGCCTCAAGCCTGTCCGGTCGCCGGCAAACGGCGTGTCGTTTTTTCATGCCGCGGAGCAGCCCGATGTCCCTTCCCGATAAAGCCTTTCCCGTATCCTGGGATCAGTTCCACCGCGATGCGCGCGCCCTTGCCTGGCGGCTTGCCGGCCTCAATCAGGCGTTCAAGGCAATCGTCTGCATCACCCGCGGCGGCCTCGTTCCGGCGGCTATCATCTCACGCGAGCTGAACATCCGGCTAATCGAGACCGTCTGCGTCGCTTCCTATCATGACTATGTGAACCAGGGCGACATGGTGCTGCTCAAGGGGATCGCGCCCGAACTTCAGGAAAATGGCGGCGAAGGCGTGCTTGTCGTCGACGACCTGACGGATACCGGCAAGACGGCCGCACAGGTGCGCACCATGCTGCCGAGGGCCCATTTTGCCTGCGTCTACGCCAAGCCGAAGGGCGTGCCGACCGTCGACACCTTCATCACCGAGGTGAGCCAGGACACCTGGATCTACTTCCCCTGGGACATGGGCTTCACCTATCAGGAGCCGATCGCCAAGGGCGCACGCTGACACCACCGATCGCGGCGCGCGACCATCGCATTTACCACTTGAAATTGTTCCAATTTTTGTCGGCGCGGTTTCCCGAATCCGCTATCGGGATCTGCACATCTATTTTATCTTGTCCGCATAAACTCGACAGCTGCGAATCACATCAAATTGCGCTTAAAGCGTGCAAGAAACGATGCGATATAAGGAAGCAAGATGGCGCGGTGGGGGCATAGAGGAGCGGTTGTGACCGTCGGGCTGGCGGCATCACTGTTTCCCCTCACGCCTGTCCGCGCCGAGCCTGCTTATATTCCCCTCGTGCGCGACTATGTCGAGAAGCAGATCCGGCCGATCGTGGAAACGCCCTTGGTGCTGAAAGCCATTGCCGAACAGAACGCGGAGTTCGGCAATGTCAGCGAAATGGATATGCGGGTGCTCGACGACACCTACCGATCGGAGGTCGATCAGCATCACCTGCATATGGTCAAGCTGCTGCTCGACAGATCCGTGTCGCATTACCTGAAAGCCAGGCAGGACGCCTCGCAGGGAGCGATCGTCGAATTTTTCGTCACCGACAGTCATGGGCTGAATGTCGGGCAGAGCATCATTACCGCCGATTACTGGCAGGGCGACGAGGAGAAATACCTCAGAACCTTCGCCAACGGCTCCCGCGAGGTCTTCATCGACCGGGCAGAGCGCAACGAATCCACCCAGATACTCGAAACGCAGGCGAGCTTCGTCGTCATGGACGAAGAGAACAGGCCGATCGGCGTGGCGACCGTCACCATCGCCATAGATGCGCTCTGATAGGCGCTTGCATGCAGGCGAATCGGCATGCCCATTTGCACCGGAAATGCCATCACAAGATTTGCCGCAGGGCGCTTTTTTCTCGTTCCGACCTTTTCCTTAGCCGGCAATACCTGCAAGCCATTGTAATTTCAGCGCTCCCCGGCTTTCCCCAATCTTCACAGGCGCATCCACAAGATGTTGTGGTTAGCAATCAATTAAAAGCCAGCCCTTGACGGAATCAGCTGTTTCAAACTTTACTGTCTCTGATGTTGCGGCGGCGACAGGACCGGAGGTAACGAGCCCGGTTCCCTTTTGAAAATCAGGACGCAGAATCAGGGTGATGGGCCGGGAGCGGTTCAGGCCTTACAGGATCTCTGTGCGATTTTCAGCCTCCAAAAAAAGTGACATTGGGACTGGCGATAATAAGCTGTTAATACTATATTTAGCGTTTGCAGCCACCATCACCACAAGATACAGGAAGGACATCTCCGGATGACACCCCTGTCACGATACGGAAACGCGGCTGGCTGCACGACGATAAAGTGCCGCCGGATAGGAATTTTGCGCCCCGGTCGCGGGGACCGGGCGCCAACACGAGGTCAAGACCATGCGCATCGAACGTCGTTTCACGAAGGCCGGCCAAGGCGCCTATGCGGATATCGAATTCCGCAAGGCGACGAGCGAGATCAAGAACCCCGATGGTTCGGTCGTGTTCCGCCTCGAGAACATCGATGTTCCCGCGCAGTTCTCCCAGGTCGCGACCGACGTTCTGGCGCAGAAGTATTTCCGCAAGGCCGGCGTTCCCACCCGGCTGAAGAAGGTCGAGGAAAACGACGTTCCCTCCTTCCTGTGGCGCTCCGTTCCCGACGATGCCGCGCTGAAGACCCTGTCCAAGGACGAGCAGACCGGCTCGGAAATCGATGCGCGACAGGTCTTCGACCGTCTTGCCGGCACCTGGACCTATTGGGGCTGGAAGGGCGGCTATTTTTCCTCCGAAGAAGATGCGGCCGCCTTCAAGGACGAGCTTGCCTATATGCTCGCCACCCAGCGCGTCGCCCCGAACTCGCCGCAGTGGTTCAATACCGGTCTGCACTGGGCCTACGGCATCGACGGTCCCGGCCAGGGCCATTTCTACGTCGATCCCTTCACCGGCAAGCTGACCAAGTCCAAGTCGGCCTACGAACATCCACAGCCGCATGCCTGCTTCATCCAGTCTGTCGAGGACGATCTCGTCAATGAAGGCGGCATCATGGACCTCTGGGTGCGTGAGGCACGTCTGTTCAAATACGGCTCCGGCACCGGCTCCAACTTCTCAATGCTGCGCGGCGAAGGCGAAAAGCTTTCCGGCGGCGGCCGCTCCTCCGGCCTGATGAGCTTCCTGAAGATCGGCGACCGTGCTGCCGGCGCCATCAAATCGGGCGGCACGACGCGCCGCGCCGCCAAGATGGTGGTCGTCGATATCGACCATCCCGATATCGAGGAATACATCAACTGGAAGGTCAAGGAAGAGCAGAAGGTCGCGGCTCTCGTCACCGGCTCGAAGGTCGTCGCCAAGCATCTGAAGGCGATCATGAAGGCCTGCTTCAACTGCGAAGGCGGCGATAACGGCGATTGCTTCGACCCCAACAAGAACCCTGCCCTGAAGCGCGAAATCCGTGCCGCCAAGAAGGACCAGGTTCCGGAGAACTACGTCCAGCGCGTCATCCAGTTCGCCCGCCAGGGCTATAAGGATCTGCAATTCAAGACCTACGACACGGATTGGGATTCGGAAGCCTACCTCACGGTATCCGGCCAGAACTCCAACAACTCCGTCTCGATTAAGGACGACTTCCTGCGCGCCGTCGAAAATGATGGCGAATGGAACCTGACCGCCCGCAAGGACGGCAGGGTGATGAAGACGCTGAAGGCGCGCGATCTCTGGGAAACCATTTCCTATGCCGCCTGGGCCTCGGCCGATCCCGGCATTCACTTCAACACGACGATGAACGACTGGCACACCTCGCCGGCCGGCGGCCCGATCCGTGGCTCGAACCCGTGCTCGGAATATATGTTCCTCGACGACACGGCCTGCAACCTTGCCTCGCTGAACCTCTTGCAGTTCAAGGACAAGGCCACTAAGCGCATCAACATCGCCGATTACGAACATGCGGTTCGCCTGTGGACCGTCGTGCTGGAAGTCTCGGTGATGATGGCGCAGTTCCCGTCGAAGCGCATTGCCGAACTCTCCTACGAATACCGCACGCTCGGCCTCGGCTACGCCAATATCGGCGGCCTGTTGATGTCGTCGGGCATTCCCTACGACTCCGCGGAGGCACGCGCCATTGCAGGCTCGCTGACCGCGATCATGACCGGCATCTGCTATGCGACCTCGGCCGAAATGGCTGCCGAGCTCGGCCCGTTCCCGAATTTCGCGCCGAACCGCGAGAGCATGCTCAAGGTCATTCGCAACCATCGTCGTGCGGCGCATGGCGAGAGCTCCGGCTATGAAGCGCTGTCGATCAACCCGGTCGCACTGATCCATTCGGAAAACCCCGACCAGGATCTCGTCGCCCACGCTAAATCGGCCTGGGACAAGGCGCTCGAGCTCGGTGAGCAGCATGGCTACCGTAATGCCCAGGTCTCGGTCATTGCGCCCACGGGCACGATCGGTCTCGTCATGGATTGCGACACCACCGGCATTGAGCCCGACTTTGCCCTCGTCAAGTTCAAGAAGCTTGCCGGCGGCGGCTACTTCAAGATCATCAACCGCGCCGTGCCCGACGCGCTGCGCACACTCGGCTATTCGGAAAGCCAGATCGCCGAGATCGAGGCCTATGCCGTCGGCCACGGCAATCTGAACCAGGCGCCGGCTGTCAATCCGTCGACGCTAAAGACCAAGGGCTTCACCGACGAGAAGGTGGAAGCCGTCAACGCCGCGCTGAAGAGCGCCTTCGACATCAAGTTCGTCTTCAATCAATGGACGCTCGGCGCCGACTTCCTCAAGGACACGCTGAAGGTTTCCGACGAACAGCTCGCCGACATGAGCTTCAGCCTGCTCGATCATATCGGCTTCTCCAAGAAAGACATCGAAGCCGCCAACATCCATGTCTGCGGCGCGATGACGCTGGAAGGCGCGCCCTTCCTCAAGAACGAACATCTGCCGGTCTTTGATTGCGCCAATCCCTGCGGCAAGATCGGCAAGCGCTACCTCTCGGTCGAAAGCCATATCCGCATGATGGCGGCGGCCCAGCCCTTCATCTCGGGTGCGATTTCCAAGACGATCAACATGCCGAACGAGGCGACCGTCGAGGATTGCAAGAACGCCTACATGCTCTCGTGGAAGCTTGGCCTCAAGGCCAACGCGCTCTATCGCGATGGCTCGAAGCTGTCGCAGCCGCTTAATTCCTCGCTGATCGAGGACGAGGACGACGAGGATGCGCTGGAGGAACTGCTGCAGGCGCCGCTGGCCGCCCAGGCCGTCACCATCACCGAGAAGATCATCGAGCGGGTGATCGAACGAGTTTCGCGCGAACGCGAGAAGCTGCCGAACCGCCGCCAGGGCTATACCCAGAAGGCCGCCGTCGGCGGACACAAGGTCTATCTCAGAACCGGCGAATTCGGCGACGGCCGCCTCGGCGAGATCTTCATCGACATGCACAAGGAAGGCGCTGCCTTCCGCGCGATGATGAACAATTTCGCCATCGCCATCTCGCTCGGCCTGCAATATGGCGTGCCGCTCGAGGAATATGTCGAGGCCTTCACCTTCACCAAGTTCGAGCCGGCCGGCATGGTCATCGGCAATGATGCGATCAAGAACGCCACCTCGATCCTCGACTATGTCTTCCGCGAGCTTGCTGTCTCCTATCTCGGCCGCCATGACCTGGCGCATGTCGATACGTCGGACTTCTCGAACACCGCACTCGGCAAGGGCATCCAGGAAGGCAAGACCAACCTGCTCTCCACCGGCTGGACCCGCGGCTACAAGCCGACGCTGGTGTCCGGCACCGGCGGCGAACGCCAGGCGGGCGAACCCAAGGGTGCGGCGACCGCCGCCCCTGCCCGCGCCGCTTCCACCGGCACCGTGACCGCCTTTGCCGGCAGCGCTGCCCGCAAGCTGGAGCCGACAATTGCCATCTCCACCTCCGAAATCGTCGCCTTCAAACGCGATTACGAAGAGCGCGCCAAGGATTTGGCGGAAGAGATCGCCGAAGAAGTGACCGAGGAAATCACCAGCGACGCAACGGCCTTGTTCTCCGACAAGGCGGCGGCAGACGCGGCAACGGCGAAATCCGAAGCCAAGAAGCGGGAAGCCGAACGCCGCCAGCGCTCGATCATGCAGGGCTATACCGGCAACATGTGCTCGGAGTGCCAGAACTTCACGATGGTGCGGAATGGTACCTGCGAGAAGTGCGACACATGTGGTGCTACGAGCGGGTGCAGTTGAGAAGGCTTGCCTACTCTTCTTCGCTTCTGAAAAAGATCGTGGGAGGTCCGGGCAACCGGGCCTCTCATGCTGTTATAAGCGGAACTTTCCCAGCCGAGGGCTCACCGGTTCTAACCGATCCAAATGTTTGGAATAGCGGACGCGGGAGTTTTCCTGATCGTAGGCAGGTTGGTCGAGGCTTCCGAACCGAGTGAAATCAGCCACCTTGTTGGCGGCCACGCGATTTGACCGGGCCGCGCGGCACGGGTACGGGCTTCATAATTGGGCCGATATTTTTAGCATAGGAGCGACTTTGCGATCAGTCGCAGACAATGCTGTAGATTTCGAGATATTGTTCCAACTGTTCTTTCGGACCGGCCAACAGCAGCGGGCAAGCGGTATAGTTCCCCTTCACTTTCCCGTTCTCGATATACACCCAGTCGAAGATATCCGACTTTTCGAACTGGACGCGATCATCGGCCTTGATGTTGTGGATGTATTCCGGCGTATCACCAAGAAGAGCGGTGAAATGATCACCTGATGCCTTGATCTGATAAACCCACATGTATTTCACATTCGGCTCCATCTCGTCAGTGGTCAGTGCCACGTCCTTGCCCTTGTCCGTGAAACCCAGCTTGATGCTGTAATTTTCGGTTCCCGGCGGTGGATTGCGCAGTTTCTCGAGGAAGCCATGCAAGACTTCCGGACTTCTCATGGGCTTTCGCCATGGCCGGATCGCCGCGCGCGATCGACTTGACGTTTGGATTGTCGTTGGCCAGAGCGAGTTCGGTGGGAATGACCAGGATGGATAGTCGAAGCATTGAGAAGCGTGAAATGACGCTGCGCAACATTCGATAGACCCAAAATTGTTGTCACTATACCGAGGCTGCATAGCTACCTGGGGCTGATTTTCAATATCTGGTTTGGAATTGGATGCAGTGCTGGTTTCGCCGAACATAGTATCGGCCAGTAAATCCACCGGCACTGTGACTGCTTTTCCGGCAATGCCGCCCGCAAGCTGGAGCCGACGGTTGCCATCTCCACCTGCGAAGTCGTCGCCTTCAAGCGCGACTACAAGGGACGCTCAAGGAAGTGGCGGAGGAAATTGTCGAAGAGGTGTCCGAGGAAATCACCAGCGACGCCACCCTCTCTGCAGCATCAGGCGCTAAGCGCGACCGGCCTTGCAATCTGCTTCTCTGCCTTTAGGGCCATGCGAATCTCATAGGCCTTGCCCCAGTCCGCCATCACGGTGACCGCTTGGTTGAGACTGCGGCCGAATTCTGTTGCGGAATATTCGACCCGCTGCACCTTTCCTGGAAATACCTCGCGGCGGATGAGGTCGTCCGCCTCCATCTCGCGTAGCTGCTGGGTCAACACCTTCTCACTGACGCCCTTGAGAATGCGCCTGAGTTCGCCAAAGCGCCGTGGCGCCAGATTGATCTCCCAGAGGATGTTGGTCTTCCATTTTCCGCCGATCGCATTGAGCGCGCTGGCGAAGCCGCAATCATCATCCGGTAGCCGTTTCATCTTCGATCCTTACCTCAACGTAACCGCTTACCCAAAGGTGCGTAATTTACCGGCAGCCAGCCGACAGCCATATCAGAGGGCGTCTCAAATATTGGAGCTAGACCCGATGACTACAATAGGCTTTCTCGGCGCCGGCCGGATGGGCACAGCGCTTGTCCGGACACTGTTGAAAAACGGCCATAACGTGCATGTCTGGAACAGGACGGCGGCAAAGGCCGAAGCACTGGCGGCTTTCGGCGCGGTTCCGGCGTCTGGACCGGAGGCAGCGATCGCCGGAGCGGATATCGCCATCGTCAATCTTCTCGACTATGCCGCTTCCGATGCGCAATTGCGCAAGCCTGCCGTGATGCAGGCACTCAAAGGCAAACTGCTGGTCCAGCTCACTTCCGGTTCGCCAAAAACCGCTCGCGACACCGGCACATGGGCAACCGACAACGGCATGGCCTATCTCGACGGGGCGATCATGGCGACGCCGAATGTGATCGGAAGCTCGGAAACGCTGATCCTCTATAGCGGTTCGCGCCCGCACTACGAAAAACACGCAACTCTGTTTGCAGAGCTCGGGGGAAAATCCGCCTTCGTGGGCGAGGATTTCGGCAAGGCTTCAGCGCTCGACAGCGCCCTACTTGCGCAGATGTGGGGCACGCTCTTCGGCACGCTTCAAGCGCTCGCGATCATTCGCGCCGAGAGCATCGACGCCGAGACCTATGCAGGCTTTCTCCCGCTGGTTCAGCCGGTTATCGACGCGGCCGAACAGGACCTCATGCAGCGTGTGCGTGACGGACGCGACCGCGGCGACGACGATACCCTGGCAAGCATCGCCGCCCATAGTGCTGCCTTCCACCATCTGCGCGAGATCGTGAGGGAGCGCGGCATCAATTCCGCAATCTCCGATGCTTTCGGGAGCCTCTTGGAGAGCGCGATCGCCAAAGGCCACCAGGACGACGATTTTGCGATGCTGGCGCGTTTCATGGCTGCGGCGTGAGCAATGATCGGATCCAGCCGATCCTTCCATCCGCCGCAAACAGCTCTTGCGGCGGGCCTGCGGCTTTCATTCCGTGACGTCTTTCTCGACCAAGGTCCCGAAGAAAGACACTCGGTCGGCATAGGCGCGCTTCATGAAGGCAAGCGCCGAGGAGTAGGGAAACGCCTGCTCCCGCTGTCCCGGTCTAGCCGACTTTGGCTTCCGTTCAAAAAGGAAGGAAGTCGAACAGGCGCTTGCTGGCCCTCGCCGCCCAAGCCGGCTTCACGGTTCCGGCAACCAATGGCGGGCCGGACGATGGAGCCAACGGCGATTGATAGAACCGGTTGAGCATCGCGTCGCACACGTAGTGCCCCCAGTTCGTTAGATGCTCCGTCTCCTTCGCGCCCAGAAAATGGAGATAGGTGCCGACCTCCGAGGGAACGACCGATGATGGCGGCAGCGTGTAGGACGCGTAGGGCTTGAGCTCGACGTCCTTGCTGTCGATCGACCAATAGATGCCGCGGGTTCTTGCGCGCAGAGCCGATTTCGCGAGATCGTCGAGGCCAAGCCTATCAGCCTGTTTTGCGGCCTTGAAGCCACCGATCAGGTCTCGGCGCCTCAACGACCTGACCTGATTGTCGGTCGTATCGAGAACGCGCTTGAGCTGGGAGAGATAGTTCCAATATCCGCGGGTCGAGGATTGCCAAGGCGCTCCGGCATCGCTGACAAGCAGGCAATCGCAGCGTTTTAGCGCCGGCTCGATGCCGTGATTGTCATAGGCGCCGCCGTCGCTCAATATTGCCCTGCCCGGAGCAACCGGTTCGCCAACGGTGTCGTCGAGCTTTTCCCTCTTC
Source organism: Rhizobium sophorae (assembly GCF_013087515.1). GTDB lineage: Bacteria > Pseudomonadota > Alphaproteobacteria > Rhizobiales > Rhizobiaceae > Rhizobium > Rhizobium sophorae. The sequence goes on from NZ_JABFCN010000035.1 coordinate 26,711, forward strand.
CAGGAAAACTGCGACAGGTCCAATCGCAGCGGCGATAGCACGGGCGGGAATGCCGCCGAAGCGGCAACCGCGGTCGCGAGCGAAAGTGTCGGATGAAACGACACCCCGATCCTGTAGTCCGCGATATAGCGGTTCGACATCCGAAAGAGTGAACCAGTGCTGAGATTGCTGGAGCAAAATACGAACCAGGGCGATCTGGGAAGATCGCTCAGGCTTGGTGATTTTCCGTCGAAGAGATGCCGCTCGTAGAGTTTAGCGGCTTCCTCGGCCGCGCTCGAGAAGGGGTTGAACACGCCCTTCAGGAAGCTCGGCCCATCCGCGAATAGCTGACTGAAGGCCAGAATGCGATCGAGGTATTCGGTCTTGAAGTTGACGGCGACCCCGTTCTCAAAGACCAGCCGTGGCCACACATAGGCCAGCAGGCCGGACGCGATAGATCCGCCCGACACCGACGAGATCATATCGAGTTTCATCAGAAGACCGGCCTCGTTTAGCCTCACAAGCGATCCCGCATGGAAAAGCATGGCCCGATAGCCGCCGCCCGAAAGGCAGAGGCCGAGTTTATAACGCTCAGCGGGCTTCTCTGGTTCGTCGGATCCCGGGAGGACGGCATTCGATGGGGCATGCTCGTCTTCTGACATGCTCGGCCTCACTCAGGAATCTGATTTTCCCAACATTTCTTCCTCCGGGCAAACCAACGGTCGCTCGTCTTTGGGCCTGGGCGCTACTTACTCGTATATCGACGGGAGTTCGCATCGCATTTGTGCCACTCCCAGTTTATTCCGGCTTCGTCCTTATGGCCATAACACCAGTCCGCGCGATTGAGCAGCGGACCGAGTTCGTCGCGCCGTTTGCATGCCCGTAGAGTCTCGGGCCTCTCGCGATCGACACTCGTGCGGCAGATGTCGTCCAGTCCTGTCCACTGATGGATCAACCGATCCGGTGCCTTTGCCCCCTTGTCGGTGGCGAGCACCTTTCCGGTCTCGGACTCGATCTGCTGAGAGGCCGTGTTCCACACGAAAGAGAATTCCGCCATCCCAGAGGACGTCCTACCCGTGCCCCTGTTTCCGGCAAACCACTCGACAATTCCCGACATTTCGCATTTTCCGGCACAGCTGGCAGTCACGGAGCCCGGCTTGACGCTGTAGATGCGCTCCGGCCAGCGTTGGGCGAAGGCTGCCTTTTCCTTCAGGACAGCGTCTTTGTCGAGGTTCCGAAGAAGGAGACCTCATCGGCATAGACGCGCTTCATGAAATCAAGCGCCGAGGCGCTGTATTTCGACCATTCGTCATTGTATCGGTTGACGAAATCAACCGCCTCCGTGGTCAGGTCGCCGGGTTCGGATGCGGCGGCCTCCTCGGAATCGCTTGGGTCCGATGGCGTGACGGCGGGTGTTGCGCTCACCTGTGGCGCGGCGTCCGGCGATGGCGGCGCGCCCGCCGATGGCGAGGACATGTCCTCGGGCGTTATGATATTCCAGTCTCGCATTTCCGCGGAGGTAAGATACCTTATGTCGGTGCTGTCGATCGACAGGCTGAGCTGCAGCAGATTGGGGCTCACCCCCATGTCGGTCAGATATCCGATGATCTCGCCGGTCAGCGATTGAACCGACGAGACTGCTAAATTGCTGTCCATGGCGGCATCGTCGGAAAGAGAAACCCGATGCACGCCGATGGACCCCGGCTCGGCAAACCTATGAACGCCACCGACGAAGGCGAAGGCGCAAGCCGATGCGCATTCCATGGCTCTGATCTGGATCGTTCTTGCATTCAGGGCGCGAATGATGCGGCCGAACTCGATCGCGACGATCACGTTTCCGCCGGGCGAGTCAAACGTAATATAGGCCGGCTGGAACTGCTTGTACTCGTCGACAAGCGTCTTCGGATCGTCGGAGATTTCGAACGCGCCCTTTATCGCAAGGCCACGCTCTCCCGGCGCGCCGTCCAGACGTTCGTAGGAAATTGCCGCATGCCCCTCTCCGGCCAGGGCGACGAACGCCAGCAGCATCGATATGAATGAGACGGATTTCCACATTCCACTCCAGCCTTCGAGCACGTGTATCTCTCCTGTCGTCACTCGCAGCATATCTTGCTCATCAATGTATTGCGGGAGCGATCATCGAACCCTTGCGACGAGACCGTAAGCTTTCAATGCGACCAAGCCCGTGGCAATCACGAGTTTGAAGATCAACAGCTTTGACGAGAACATTTCAGACCTACCCCAGCAGCATCTGATCAATGCACAAGGGGCAATCTTCTGGCAAGCGGCACAATCAGAAGTGATGATACAAGGTAAACGCCGGTTCCTCGCCGCGATCGTGAGATCGCGGTCCACGCGATCCAACACGGTGCCGGCAATTGATGCTGGAGCTGCAGAAAAGAAGAGAACGCTTCTTCGGATTTCGTCGCGGGTTCCGCTCTGCCGTTACGGTCTCACACGGTCGGGATGCGCCGCCTGGAAGGCGGGCAGTTCGGCGCATCTGGCGTCGATATAGACGATGCGTTTGAAAGCGGTCAGATCCACTTCCCAGCGGCGGGCATTGTAGACTTGGGGAACAAGACAGAGGTCCGCCATCGTCGGCGTATCTCCAAAGCTGAACGCGCCATCGGCTTTGCCGATCATGGCCTCCAGTTTGCGCAGTCCGTCGGTGATGAAATGTTTCATCCATTCCTCGCGGGCATCGGCCTTCTCAGTCATGCTCATGAGATGTGACACGACATGCAAGTTGCATATCGGATGGATATCCATGGCAACCGCATATGCGAGGGCGCGGACTTTCTGGCGATCGGCGATATCAAGCGGCAGTAGTCCGCTTTCCGGCTGAAGCTCGGCCAGATATTCGATGATCGCCAGCGATTGCGTCAGGGTTCTTCCGTCGATCACCAAGGTCGGCACCAGCCCCTGCGGGTTGAGCGCCAGATATTCCGGGGTCCGATGCGCGGCCTCCAACAGATTGATGGGCACGGTTTTGTAATCGATGCCCAAGAGGTTGAGCGCGATACGGACGCGATAGCTCGCCGATGATCTCCAATAGTCGTAGAGAACGACCTCGTTCATTGCGGCCCGGCCCCGCTGTATTTTTCGACTGTCTGCTCGATCGCCCCGAAGATCGAATGGCCGGCCTTATCCTTCATCTCGATGCGCACCTGATCGCCGAACTTCATGAAGGGGGTCTTCGGCGATCCAGTCTCGATGACCTCGATCATCCTGATTTCGGCGATGCAGGAGTAGCCGTTCCCCCCCTCTTCCACCGGTTTTCCCGGGCCCCCGTCGAGCTTGTTGGAAACGGTGCCGGAGCCGATGATCGTTCCGGCCGCGAGATTGCGGGTTTTGGCGGCATGGGCGATCAGCTGGCCGAAATCAAAGGTCATGTCGATGCCGGCATTCGCCTTGCCGAATGGCTTGCCGTTCAAGCTCACCAGTAGCGGCAGATGCAGCTTGCCGCCATCCCAGGCATCTCCGAGTTCATCCGGCGTCACCGCGACTGGAGAAAAAGCCGATGCTGGCTTCGACTGAAAGAAACCAAATCCCTTCGCCAGTTCGTCCGGGATCAGACCGCGCAGCGACACGTCGTTGACGAGCATCAGCAGACGGATGGCGCTGCGGGCGGCCTCCGGGCTGGACCCCATTGCAACGTCGCCGGTTATGACGGCGACCTCGCCCTCCATGTCGATGCCATAGGCCTCGTCAGCCGCCAGGATGGGATCGCGCGGCGCGAGGAACGCGTCTGACCCGCCTTGATAGATCAGCGGATCGGTCCAGAAGCTTGCCGGCATCTCGGCACCGCGCGCCTTGCGCACCAGTTCGACATGGTTGACGTAGGCGGAGCCGTCGGCCCATTGGTAGGCTCGCGGCAAAGGTGACGTTGCGTCATGTTCGTGAAACCGGATCGTCGGCTGGGCTCCGGTCTCGACGCCTTCGGCAATGAGCGCGAGCCTCGGAGCCACATGCGCCCAGTCATCGAGTGCTGCCTGCAGGGTCCGGGCGATGTGACCGACCTCCGAACAGCGGGTCAGGTCGCGGGAAACGACGACGAGCCGGCCGTCCCGCGTGGAGTCTTTTAACGTCGCAAGTTTCATGTCCGAAATTCCGTGCCGGAGGATGGCTTCACCTGATGCATCACTTGATACCGGGGGTCCCGTCGAACTTGCGTTCCAGGCCGTCCCAGCATTCGAGGTAATCATCCTGCAGCGTTTCGAGCTCGGCTGCGTATTTCGTCAGTTGCTGCGGGTACCGGGTCTCGAACATGAAGGCCATGGTGTGATCGAGCTTCACCGGCTTGAGCTCGGTGTTGGATGCCTTTTCGAAGGCGACCGCGTCCGGCCCGTGGGGAAGCATCATGTTGTGCAGGCTCATGCCGCCCGGCACGAAGCCCTCCTCCTTGGCGTCGTACTGGCCGTGGATCAGACCCATGAATTCGCTCATGATGTTGCGGTGGTACCAGGGCGGACGGAAGGTGTGCTCGGCGACCAGCCAGCGCGGCGGAAAGATCACGAAGTCGACATTGGCGGTACCGGCATCTTCGGTGGGTGCGGTCAGCACCGAAAAAATCGACGGATCGGGATGGTCGAAGCTGATGGCGCCGACCGGAGAAAACGTCCGCAAATCGTATTTGTAAGGCGCGTAATTGCCGTGCCAGGCCACCACATCGAGCGGCGAGTGGCCGATGTCCGTGACATAGAATTTTCCGCACCACTTCACATGCACGCGGCACGGCGTTTCCTTGTCCTCGAAAGCGGCGGCAGGTGTCTTGAAGTCGCGCGGGTTTGCCAGGCAGTTGGCGCCGATCGGCCCGCGGTCTGGCAGCGTGAATTTCGCGCCGTAGTTCTCGCATATATAGCCACGCCACACCGTCTGCTCGCCGCCCCTCAAAATCTTGAACATCATGCCGCGCGGGATGAGGCATATTTCCAGGGGCTCGACATCCATGATGCCCATTTCGGTGAACACTCTGATGGCGCCGAGCTGCGGCACGATCAGCAGTTCGCCGTCGGCGTTGAAGAAGTAGTCGTCGACCATGTCTTCATTGAAAAGGTAGGCATGGGCCGACATGCCGACCTGAGTGGTGGCATCGCCTGCCGTCGTGATGGTCCGCACCCCTTCCAGAAACGTCAGTCTCTCCGAGGGTGCGGGGATGGGATCCCAGCGGAGCTGGCCGAGAGGAAGCGAATGTTCGTCGAGGCAAGGCGCGGTTTTCCAGAGCGGATAGGAAGCGTTGGAGAAGCGGCGGGTGTGGCGCACGCTCGGGCGAATGCGATAAAGCCAGGACCTTTCGTTCGTCCCGCGGGGTGCTGTGAACGGCGAGCCGGAAAGCTGCTCCGCATAGAGACCGTAATTGCATTTCTGCGGGCTGTTCTGGCCTTGCGGCAAGGCGCCGGGCAGCGACTCGGTTTCGAAGTCATTGCCGAATCCCGGCATATATTTCAGTTTGTTTGTCGTCGCGGCTTCACCGTTCGACGTCTGGATCGATGTCTGGTCCATGCTCACTCCTCCCCGAAAACTCGAGCGCCGCGCGTCTGAAGGATGCGCGGCGCTCTAGAGTTTACTCCGCTGCAGTCCCGATGACACCACGCTTGATCTGATCGGCCTCGATCGACTCGAACAGAGCACGGAAGTTGCCTTCGCCGAAGCCTTCGTCACCCTTGCGCTGGATGAATTCGAAGAAGATCGGGCCGATGACGGTCTTGGAGAAGATCTGCAGCAGGATTTTCGTCATGCCGCCATTCATCACACCTTCGCCATCGATGAGGATGCCGTGCTTCTTCATGCGTTCGATCGGTTCGCTGTGACCGTTCACGCGCTCATAGGACATATCGTAATAGGTCTCCGGTGGACCCGGCATGAAGCGCAGGCCGTTGTCGGCAAGCCTGTCGGTGGCGTCGTAGATGTCTTCTGTTCCAACGGCGATATGCTGGATGCCCTCGCCCTTGTACTTCTTCAGATATTCCTCGATCTGGCTGGTGTCGTCCTTCGATTCATTCAGCGGTATGCGGATCTTGCCGCAGGGCGAGGTGATGGCGCGGCTCACCAGACCGGTGATGCGCCCATCGATATCGAAGAAGTGGATCTGCTTGAAATTGAACAGGTTGCGGTAAAAATCCCACCATTTGTCCATGTTGCCGCGAAAGACGTTGTGCGTCAGATGGTCGAGATAATAGAAGCCGATCCCCTGGGGCTGCGGGTCGCGCTCGCCAAGCCAGTCGAACTCGGCTTCGTAGGCCGATCCCTTTGCACCATAGATCTCGACGAAATAGAGCAGCGATCCGCCGATGCCGACAATCGCCGGGACGTCGAGTGCCTTGTCGTCCCCTTCATAGGGAACGGCGCCTTTCGACACCGCGTGGTCGAAAGCGTGCCTGGCGTCGACGACGCGCCAGGCCATCGACGGGGCGCAGGGACCATGATTTGCGACGAAACGCGCGGCATGGCTGCCGGGTTCGGCGTTCAGGACGTAGTTGATGTCACCCTGTCGCCAGACGGTGATGTCTTTCGTCTTGTGTTTGGCGACTGCGACATAGCCCATGCGTGTGAAGAGCTCGCGTAGCGTCTCGGGCTCAGGATGGGCGAACTCGACGAATTCGAAGCCGTCGGTGCCAGCCGGATTGTCGGCGGTGATTTCCGAGGGCGGCGCGTCATGTGGGAAGGGACCCATTTTCTTTCCTCCAGAGGAGATTGCATTTCTATGCAAAGTGTGGCCCAAAACACGTGCAAAGTTCTTGCATTCTTCATGCTCCAGGAAGAAATTATGCACGATCCGTGAGTGTATTGGAGATTTCATGCAATGAATGAACCGCTCGACAAATTGGATTTGCGCCTGCTCCAGGAACTGCAAAAGGACGGCAGGCTGACGAACAACGAGCTGGGGGAGCGGATCGCGCTTTCACCGTCGCAATGTTCGCGCCGGCGCACGAGGCTGGAGGCTGAGGGATATATCCGCAGCTACCGCGCTTACCTCGATCGGCAGAAGCTGGGCCTGGATATGCTGGTGGTCATTTCCGTGACGCTGGCGACCCACAACAGAGACAATGCCCGCCGATTTTCGCAACTGATCAACGGACTGCCGGAAGTTCTCGAAGCCTATGCCCTGACCGGTGAAATGGACTATCACCTGACGGTGGCGACCCGCGGGCTCGCCGACCTCTCGAAATTCGTCAACGACGTTCTGTTGCCCCACGAGTCGGTGCAGCACGTGAAGACGTCGATCGTGCTCGACACGCTGAAGACATTCGAAGGTTTTCCGGTGCTCATGCCGGGGCACTGACATGGCGGCAGCACACCATGATGTCGACGGCATCGCTCTGCGCAGTCAGAGCGGCAGTTCGGTCGAGAATTTCAGCTCACGCAGTACGAAGCTGGAGACGACGGTGCGCACATGCGGATTGCGCATGAGATAGCGGGTCATGAAGGCTTCGTAGCTTTCCACGTCCCTCGCCCTGATCTTCAGCATGTAGTCGAAGGCGCCCGACAGGGCGTAACACTCCATGATCTCAGGCCGCTCCAGCACCACCGCAGCGAACGACGCGACCGCCTCTTCGTGGTGATCCTCCAGCGTCACATGCGCGATGACACAGAGCTTGAGATCGAGTTTTCCAGGATCGAGCAGTGTCACACGCTTGCGGATGACGCCGTCGGCTTCCAGCTCCTGGATCTTCCGCCAGGCCGAACTCTGCGACATGCCGGCCTTTTCCGCCAGGTCTGCCAGCGAAAGGCTGCCGTCGGCCTGGACGAGTTGCAGAAGCTTGCGGCGAAAATTCCCAGGTTCTTTCATTTTCCGCATCATATTGGGGAAGATTTGCCAAGAGTATGGCGATAGCCAGCACGAAAGAAAAGAAAATCCTCCGAATCCGGATCATAATGGCAGGAATAGCGCCGTGCCTGGGAGGATCAGCCTATGACCAAGGAAAGCAACTACACCGCCAAACTGCCGGGCCCGGAGGGCCTATATGACTACACTCCGGATGAAGATGCGATATGGGGTGAACTCTACCGGCGTCAGATGAAGCTGCTCGCCGATACGGCCTGCCGCGAATATCTGGACGGCGTCAAAATGCTGGGGCTGAAGCCCGATAAGGTCCCTCAGCTTCTCGACGTCAACAGACGCCTGAACGAGACCACCGGCTTCGGCGTCGAAGGCGTGCCGGCCCTCATTCCGCCCTCGCGCTTTTATGAGCTTCTGTCGCAAGGCAAATTCCCGCTCGCAACCTTCCTGCGCCGTCGCGAGCATATCGACTATATCGAGGAACCGGACCTGTTCCACGAGGTTTTCGGCCATTGCCCCATGCTCACCAACCAGAGCTATGCCAATTTCGTCCGGCATTTCGGCGAAACGGCCGTCCGCCTCGGCAAGGGCTATTCATGGCACCTGTTCCGGATCTTCTGGTTCACTGTCGAATTCGGCCTGATCAATACGCCGCAGGGACGCCGCTGCTTCGGCGCGGGCATCGTCTCATCGCCCAGCGAAGCGAAGGCGGCAATGGAAGGCAAGGCGTGCGAATTCCGGCCGTTCGATCTGCTGAGCGTGCTGAGAACGCCCTACCGGATCGATATCCTCCAGCCGATCTACTATGTCATCGACAGCTTCGCCGATCTTGAAGCGATCGTGGAGCAGGATATCGAGGGCACGATCCTGAAGGCAAAATCACTGGGTGATTTCGCCCCCGCTTTCGAAGCAAAAGCTTCGTGAATCGCGGATGATATGGCGCCGGCGGCAATCGAGCCTTGCCTAATCACGGAACGTCAACGCTTATCAATATTGCCTCGCCGCGGTGCGGCGAGGCAACAGTCCTAGGAGCACTACTGCATGACCGCCGCAAACCGCATCCACTTGGCGATCGAGTCGATCGGTGAGTTGTCCGGCATCTTGAGAGGGCTCTGATTGGGCGTGAACCCACGCGAAAGAGCAGAGTCTGGATCCGCAAGCAGCACGCCCACGAAGGTCGACGCCACGAGACAGCTCCCGACTTCGCCCAATCGATTTCCGCCTGCAGCCTCGGCTTCGGCCAGAATGTAGAACCAGAGCGGCGTACGCTCGTGGAAACGCGATGCGGTGCCGGCGAGGAAGTTCTTCAGATCGGGCTTCGCGGCGAACAATGCCGAGACGTCTTGGATCGGCGAGGACTGCACCGCGCCAATCTGGTTGAGATGCTTGTGCAAAGCCTGACCCGTCGGGAGCCTGAGATTGTAGCCCCGACGAAGGTTCCGCCTTGCCAGGTTCTTGAACAACGCCTTAAGCTGTTGGTTGGTCTGGTCTTCACCCTCCTTGAACAGCGTATGCAATGGCGGAGCAAGCTCCGTATCGATCCTCCTGGCAAGACGGGCCGGCTCTCCATCGCCCGCATCATGGGGATCGGCTCCGGTAAAGCGCGTCCAGTCGATTATCCAGTTCTTGGGCAGCTTCTTGTCGTCATCCAGCCTGCCGCCGCCGCCGGTGAACTCGAAAAGCAACTGCAAGGTGGCGCGCGGTAGAAAACCTGTGCCCGGCCGCCCAAAGTTCTTGTTGTAGTCATAGAAGGCTCTGACCATGGAATGACCGAACCGATAAGCCGCTGTAGAGAACTCCAACGGCAGAGCATTGCCGAGCCGGGTATTCTGCCTCCGGGCATCGAACTCGGCTCTGAACTTGAAGAAGTGAGATGCCCGATCCTTGACGACACGGTCCACCACAACCGGATCGCAAACGCCCTTGAGATATCCTTCGACAATCAACCATTGGTAATGAAGTCTTGTCAGAGCCTGCGCTGAGCTGAAATCGGCGATCCAGCCCGTGTCATGCGATGCAAGATAGTCGACGGCCTTGTTGTGAAACCGGAGAAAGCTCAGATGGAACTGCGCGACGACGAGATTTTCGTCGTTGCGATTATCCCCGATTATCGCGCGTTGAGGCAAGCTATCGGAGAATTTCTGAAACGCCTCGGGAGTCATCGCGGCCTGAGCCAGACGTAAAGCCGCCTCCCGGACAGACGACTGGACCTGGCCATAACGAGGAAGGTCACGGTGTTCGTCGAGGTTGTCTGGAAGCGGCCCCGGATCGACGGCTGTCCCGACACGCATTTTGTCTTTCAGCGTGGGGTGACGAAGGCCGGAGATCACTTTGACAACATCCGCATCGATCCCCTCGCCGACAGCAGATCCGCCGTAGACACTATCCAGATCGAAACGGGGCGAGCGAGCATTCCTGAACTGGCTCTCCACTGTCGACGAGGCGACAGGCGGGTGAGCGTTGACCATGCTCGAGATTGCCCCTTCGCGATCAGTTCGGGCCGTCAGCTCGTGATCCAGGAATTGTCCCCAATATGTGAACACAGGCGGGAGCGTGGAATCTTCCGTCGGATCCTCGCTCGTCGGCGTCGCGACAACATCGATCATCATGTCGCCGAGCTCATCGAGCTCCCCAAGCGTCTCCGCCGTGTTGGGAAGGTAATTCTCTGGCGCATCTAATGGCGGTACGAAATAACCGAAGTCAGCTTCTTCATCGACCGCGACGTCACCCGTCGCTGGCCGCCCGGCCCGAACGCTCGGGCCTGGAACTGCGCGCTCTTTCTCTGCACCCCCGTGCGATTGAAAAACGATTGCCATTGGCAACACCCTCCGTTTTTCCAGCCCGCGGGATAATTCATACACCTAGAACGCGAAGTCAACTAATCATATTGGGCTATTATTCACCTTTAAGTTGGTAAATTACCCGTAAACCCAGTCGATATCTGTGCGGATTCAGTGCACTCGTTTGTACGCATCACACCCCCTGCCCCGCTGTTGGCGCCCCGTCGCAAGCGGTGGCCACAGCCGGCATCGCTGGTGCTTTTCGCGGCAAGTCCGTTATTGCACTGCAGTATTGATAGTCGGACAGAACCTCCCTCTGGCACCAAAATAACGAGGAAATCCAATGGCGAAGAGATGCATAAGTATAGACTACCTGAAAAGCAATGAAACGCCGGCAAACGACCGCTAGAATTTTCATTTGCTAACTCAACAATAAGATGTATATTTGCCGCCGAGATTTCGGCCAGGGGAAGTACATCCCGAAATCGACCTACAAGGTAAAATTTACTAAGCTTCTTTGCCGAACGCTCCAATTTTCGGTTGGCGAAGCTTGTGTTCTCGCGGCAAGTCAGCGGAAAAAACATCAAGCCGCATCGATCTGCCTTTAGGGCCGCCGCTGTCCCGAACGCGAGGTTCGGCTCGATTAACGGGTATGCCGCGTCAAGCTTGCGGCTTTTGTATTGCTTTGAAACCGTGAAAAATGGGGGAGAGTTGGTGTCATGGCGAAATCAACGCGAGGCAGGGTCAACGCACAAGGCGACGGCACATCGGGTCTTGGCATGGTGGTGAGATTTACACCCAAAACAAGGAGCGAGGGTGTACAGCAACTCGAAAAAGGCGGCTTCCGTGTCGCGTCGTCCAAAGATTTTCGCAGCGCCGCGGCGGTGCCAAATGACTTCGATGGCGCTGATGTTCAGTACTTCGAACGTTTCGGAATCGCAATTGTGCGCCGTGACGGCGAGAAACTGAAGCCCATGCTGCAAAATGCCATGCAGCAGAAGGTCATCAGCGCGGCTCGGCCGGAGCGATCCTATCGTGCCCTCGGCGGCCCGCTGACGAAGCGGATAGACCTCGCACAGGGAACGGTGGGCGGCGTTGCACCCCCTTTGGACCGTGACTACCTGCTCGGCTATCGTGACGCTGTGAACGAACTGGTCGATCGCTTATTGGGTAAAAAGGGGGCAGAGGGACTTGTCGCCCAGGCCGCCTTTGACGAGACCAGCAACACCTGGGGACTGCAGGCTGTCAGGGCTATCGAAGGTGAACTGAGCGGGGCCGGCATCAAGGTAGCAGTACTGGATACCGGATTTGACGAAACTCATCAGGATTTTGTCGGCCGTTCAGTCACCAAGAAGCTCTTTGCAACACGTAGTTCCGAAGGGGACGTTCACGGTCACGGAACGCATTGCATCGGTACGGCATGCGGTCCATTACGACCGACCAGCGGCCCACGCTACGGCATCGCCTATGAGGCGGAAATCTACGCTGGAAAGGTGCTGGGCGACGACGGCTTCGGCACCGACCGGTCGATCATTGCCGGCATGGAATGGGCGCTGGATGAAGGTTGCCATGTTATTTCGATGTCGCTAGGCGCTGCAACGCAAATTGGAGATGCACCGAGTGACGACTACGAGCAAATTGGGCAGGTATGTTTAGACGCGGGAACTTTAGTTATTGCCGCTGCCGGGAACGAAAGTTCTCGTCCCCAACAGATTGAGCCAGTTGGTTCTCCGGCGAACGCGTCCACGATCGTGGGAGTTGGTGCCGTGGATCGCTCCTTCGCACCGGCGTCTTTCTCATGCGGCGGTTTGAATCCCGGTCAGGAAGTGGATATTGCCGCTCCTGGCGTCGACATATTTTCGAGCTTGCCTGATGACAAGTATGACCGGTGGAATGGCACCAGCATGGCGACCCCACATGTTGCTGGCGTTGCAGCTCTTATTGCTCAGTCTGATCCGAAGTTTCGCGGATGGGCGCTATGGGCGCGCTTGATTCAGCTTACAAAGCCTCTATCTTCCCCTGCTAGGGATGTTGGCAAGGGCCTGCTCCAGGCAAGAGGAAGCGGCGAGGTATGACGACCGATAAGATAGAAGTTACCATTCGGATCGACAAAAACGAGGCCCGCAGTTTGGGCGAGGTCGTCGGCGACCTGAAATCGCAAGGCCTCGAACAGGTGCAAAGCCACGAGCGCTTCATGATTGTCAACGGTAGTGTCAATCCTGACGCGCTCGATGCGCTTCGCGCGGTAAAGGGCGTCGCTTCAGTTCGGCAAGATACCGCATACAAGACTCAAGCGAACTGATTATGCAGGCGGCACGACCTCTGCCCAGGCGCTGAGCAGGAAGTCTCAGTGACAAGCTGAGAGAGTGGGATTTTCAATATACTCCCCTCACTTCGGCATGGCCGGACTTCGATTGACGAAGTCCACTACGACCCCTGGCTTGACCATAGCCGCCAACTCTTCGGCGTCCCAGTTCGTCAGCCGCACGCAGCCATGCGATCCCACCTTGTCGATGAGCTTCGGCTCGGGTGTCCCATGTATTCCATAGGTCGGCTCGGTCAGGTCGATCCAGACCGTGCCGACCGGGCCGTTCGGCCCTTTCGGGATCGTCAGGACCTTGTCGTTCTTTCCCTGCTTGAAATTGCGCTTCGGGTCATACCGGTAGACCGGCATCCTCGCGACGCCCTTGACCTTATGCTTGCCTGACGGCGCCGGATTGTCTTCGCTTCCGATCGTTGCGGGATATGCGGCAAGCAGCGATCCATCCGCCGCATAGGCGAGCACCTGCCCCGTCTTCCTGTCAGCCTCGATCCTCTTGACCTTTCCTTCCCTTGGAGGACCGGGGTTCACGACCCACACCGTATCGCCAGGAGCAAACTGCGAAGCCGGGTTGAGCGCATGCACGAGATCGATACCCATGTGGAACCGCTCGGATAACTTCTCGGCAACGCTCGTATATCCCAAGCTCTGCATCTTTGCCTTCTCGCCATAGTCGTCGGGGATCTTATCAACGAGACCCGCGGCATCCTCTGCCGAGACGACATAGCTCTCAACGATGGGGGCATTGCCTTCCAGGCGGGAGGCGACGTCTCGATCCGGTCTCCCATCGACATGCAGATGGTTCATCGCCTCGAAGCCGGCCACGGCCTTGTCGACGTTTTCGCCGGAGAGCCCATCGATCACGCCGGGAGATGAGCCTGCACGGTCGAGCAGGACCTGAAGGCGGACGATCGCCGGGTCTGGATCTCCCGGCGCCGGCTTCTCAGTCCCAATGGACGCAATCGACGCGGTATTGATTTCTTCAGGTCGGAGCTCCCGCGCGGCGGCACCGCCAACGGAGAAGGCCAGAGCGAGCAGCGACATCGGCAGGGCTGTTTTCATGGACGACAAATGGCCGGCGCCGCAACTTGTTCCAGTGCGAATCGAGCGAGGCAGGCGTTCACGATGATTTCAATGTCCAGTCTCTGCAAATTCAGTAAAACCGCCATTCGATCCGAAGGAGCTCGTGAATGCCGCGCGAGAGCGTCAATGACCTGATGGCCTTTCTGGCGGTCGCCCGAGAGAAGAACTTTACGCGGGCGGCTGCGAAGCTGGGCGTGTCTCAATCGGCGCTCAGCCACATTGTCCGCCAACTCGAGACGCGGCTGGGAATCCGGCTTCTGACCCGTACCACGCGGGCAGTTTCGCTCACCGACGCTGGAGAGCGATTGTTTCGAGGCGTGGGACCTCATTTCGACGAGATCGAGGCTCAACTCGACGTTCTCACCGAGTTCAGGGAAAAGCCGGCCGGGAACATCCGCATCACCGCATCCGACCATGCGATCAACTGGATCATCTGGCCGAAGCTCCAGCGTTTCCTGCCTAACAACCCTGATATCAAGGTGGAGTTGATGCGCGAGAACGGGCTGTCGGATATCGTGACCGAGCGCTTCGACGGCGGCGTCCGGATGGGAGAGCAGGTGGCGAAAGACATGATCTCGACACGCATCGGGCCTGATTTCCCGTTTGCCGTCGTCGGGGCACCCTCATATTTCGACGGCAAGGGGGTTCCGGAGCATCCGCAGGATCTCGTCCGCCACAACTGCATCAACGAGCGCCTGCCCACATATGGCGGCTTCTGGGCATGGGAGTTCGAAGACAACGGGAAAGAGATCAGGATCAGGGTGGAGGGACAGCTTGCCTTCAACAACGCCTATCAGAGTGTGGAAGCGGCGCTGGAAGGCCTTGGCCTGGCATACGTCCCGGAAGACATCGCTCTTCCTCATATCGCGGAGGGTCGTCTGAGACGCGTACTGGAAGCCTTTTCGCCACACTGGGATGGCTACCATCTCTACTACCCGAGCAGAAGGCAGTCCTCTCCGGCTTTCGTGGCGTTCGTGGACGCCTTGCGCCATCGAGCCTGACGATAGTCATCCTCTTTTCTACGGCGCCCTTTGAACGGCTGCATATTCGATTGAACGCATCATGGACGGAAAACGCTGACGCGCGGGATCACTTTCGGTGAGGCGCTAATTTGGTCGCCTGCTGGTGACCCTCTCAATGAATTGTCTTCGATCGCTTCTCAGCATGCGAAATATCATCGAGCGTCGCCATAAGCTTTTCGAACTCGTTCAAGACGCGATTGAACTCGGCGTCCTGCATGTTGGCGATTTCGGATATCGTCGAGGACACGGACGCGATCAGCTTGTCGATCCAAACGCAGCGCTCGGCCGGCACATGTCCGAGAACCTCCCGCCGATGCGTCTTCAGCTCGCGGAGGATGCGAACGATAAGGGCTCCCCGGTCCGCCCGGCTCAAGAGCGGAAGCCTTGTCTGTGCCTGCTGGATTTCCGTTATCAGCGTCGTCGCCATCCCCGATCTCCAACCCTCGTGCAACCAGGTATCACAACCGTAGCGTTTGCAACACGGACTTTAGTCCGACTGACCAAGTGGCGCAATCGGGTCCGCACCGTGCGACCACATCAGTTACTCGCCGCAACGAGGTCCGACATCTCGCAGCTACGCCGCGGTCCGTCCCACGGTTGATACGTATTGTCTTGCGGCCGATACGATCTGTAGCGAGCGGCGCACCGGGCTGCTGCCTGTGCATTCACTTTCGTGCCAACCTCTTCATCGGCCCCGGCGACAATCCGCTTGAACGGCGAAATGCACTCTCGGGTCTCGCCGCTATAAGATCGATAGCTGTTGGTCGCGGAATCGAAAGAACGGTAGCGATCCCCACACCAGGCAAGATGCGCGGCCGAAAGTCTGGGCTGCGGAGTCTGAAGTTCGGCTGATGGGCGAGCCGAATCAGGCCTCACCGATGACGCCATGCTGGCCGACGCCTCGGTCACATAGCTGGAATAGAGAGGCGGAATTCGTTCATAGTGCTGTTGCCGAGGATCGACTTTCACCGGCGTCGTCGTCCATAGATCGCGCGCTTCAAGGTCCCCGAAGGCATGAGGTTCAGACTCTGCCACGACATAGGAGGCGACAGAAGCGGCAGCCATACAGGCCCCGACCGAGCTTAAGATTCCAAAAGCGACGGATGCGATGGCTTTCATTGTCCCGACCCCTGCTGTTGAGCCTGCGGAACCCAGACGCGGCCGGCGGCGCTGTTATGTCGGCCGCCGGTGGCGACAAGCACGGCGAGAATGCCGGCGATTGCCAGCACGATGGCGATCAGCGGCACGGCCAGACCACCGGATTTCTCTTCGGAATAGATCATGTTCCTCTCCTCGCTGGCGCTCCGGCGGCGGAGGTCGCCGCCGGGGGCATCGGCTGTATTTGACCGCACGACAACGCTGCCGTCGGTCGCGCGGCGGTTCCCGGACTTTGAGCGATGATTTCCGGATGGAGGACGCGGCGGAGGCCGCGTGTAGGATCAGATCACTTGATAACCTGGATCACCTTGCGGGACGACGGTTCGACGATGACACGTTCATCATTGACCACCGCATAGGCATAGGTCGGGTCATCCGGAATAGGCGTCACGACAACCGTCTCCGGCAGAGGCTGGCCGACGACAACCTTCTCCTTCACGACCACGCGCGCCGATGGTGCCGGAGCCTCGCGGACATAGGTGATGACCTTTTGCGGCGGCGGATCGATGGCCGTACCAACAACTGCGCCGGCAACGCCGCCAACCGCAGCACCAACGGGACCGCCGACGATCGCGCCAGTGATCGCGCCACCGGCGGCACCGTTGACGGTCGAGGACTGGGCGAATGCGACGCCCGACATGAGGGTCGCGGCAGTTGCCGCACCGACGATAAGCTTGGAGAGCATTTTTTCCTCCTTCTGTTTGAGAGCGGCCTTCGCGACCGCTGCCAACCAACTAGCTGGAGGCAGGGTCGTTCCACGCCTCGGACCTCAGTCTGATCGACCCCGGCCTTTGGTCCCAAACCCATTCCAAGGCCTGTTGCCGACGCTATTTCAAGATCGAGAAGCCGGATAATCGCGGGCAAAAGCAGGAGATCGAAGGAGATGGCGCGATCCAACCGCCGGGAAGCCGGACGCAGGCGCCTGGCGATGCGCCTGCCGCATATGCGGAAGTTGATCATGGAAGCGCGCGACGCGTGGCAGCTCGAGCTCTTCGAAGCCTATCAGATGGCAGTCGAAGCCCGCGACTCCGTTCGAAGGCGACGGTTCAATCCGAACCTGGAGCTAGAGTACGACGAAACCTGTTTGGTGATCGAGCGGCACGTCATCCGCGCGATAGAGGAAGCCTCCTACGCGCACCCGTTGAAGTCCGACGAGCCGTCATACCCGGGCGGATAGATTTCTTGGACCTTCCGGCCGACGGAATAGCCTGATTGAGACGACAGCCTGCGCCACGGAATCTTATGGTGCGCGGCCGGCGACGATGAGCGCGCTCATGCCGCCGCAAGGACGGGCTCCGTAGCGCGATTCCACGCGCTCGGCCACCTGAACGACGATTTCCGACATACGCTCCTCCGGCGCCCGCCGTTCGATCTCTCCCTTGAGCGGAGTGCCTTGGCAGAACGCCGCAGCCACGTCGCGCGCGGTGGCCGCGACTGACGTCAATGCGACCCGATCGCAGGATACCGCGTCAAACCCCGCCGAAGTCAGCTGCGCCTTGATCGGATCGGGGTCGAAGTAGGAATATGGCAAGCGCCTGAAAAAATCCGGCGGATCCGATGGGAAGAGGCTTCCCAGGCATTCGTCCACACATCTTGCGAAGTCGTTGGCCTCGATTGAATCCCAGGTCGAGAACAGAAAACGACCGCCGCTGCGCAACACTCTTTTGGCCTCGCCATAAGCCCTCAGCTTATCAGGAAAGAACATTATGCCGAACTGGCAGACGACGAGATCGAACATCGAGGGCGCGAATGGGAGATCTTGCGCATCGGCGTGCATCCAGTGGGTCCGCGACAGCGTCAGCGAAGATGCGCCCACGTCGATCATCGCCTGGCTGAGGTCGGTGGCAACGATCTCCGTTGCCGGATCAAGCCTCGTCCGCAGAGCCCGTGTCAAAGCGCCCGTCCCCGCAGCGACCTCGAGAACACTGCCTGGTTTCGATCGTTCGGCGACGATCGCCATTTCCGATGCATAGGGTTCGAAGAGGATCGGCACGAGAAGGGTCTCGTAAAGGTCGGCAACGCCTTCCTGGAAAAGCGCGAGAGACCCGGCGCCGCCTTCGATATCGACAGAAGCTGTCACCCGCTAACCTCCAGACCCGAGCCCATCGATCCTGAAATATGCCTGAATCTGTGAATGCCCACGGGATCAGACCTTGGTCCCACCCTCCTCCGACCGAAGTCCCCAGTGCGGAACGGGCACCGGTTCCGCGCCGTTTCGAACGATACCGAAGGAGATCCGAACATGTCCCAGAGTCACAGATCCCGAGTGAATGACGCCTGTAACGCGTCCGTCTTCGCACTTGTTATCGTTCTGGCCGCCCTTCTCTACATCTTCGGCGCAGCCATGTCCGGCGACACCGTCGCGTTGACCCAGACCGTAACAGGCGCTGAGGTCTTCGATACCAGGAATCTACCCTGACGCTGTTTGGAAAACTCTAAAGACGCGGTAGGTTAGTCGACAAGTCTCTTGCCGGTATCAAAATGAATTGGCTTCGCCGCTGGAATGCCCGCTCTCTCGCCTCCCAGTTTTTCATCGCGGGTGGGCTCATTTCGATTGCCGCCATGTTCGTGGTGGGCTTTTTTGTGAGCCATCTCATAGAGGAGACCGTTATCCACAACTCAGGCGCGGCGACGGCGCTTTATGTGGACAGCGTGATCGCGCCGCTCCTTCCCGATATGCAAACAGAATCACTGCTTGATGAAGCGAGTGCTCTGGCTCTGGACGAGACGCTCGGTCAGGGCGCACTCGGCAAACGCCTTGTTTCCTTCAAGCTGTGGCGAAGCGACGGCACCATCCTCTATTCGAACGAGAAGGAGCTGGTGGGCAGGAAGTTTGCGATCAGCGATAAGCTACTGAGGGCATTCGCAGGGTCTCTCGTCGCGCGCTATGAAATTGCCAGCGATCCGGAAAGCGACAGGGAGCGGGCGCTCGGCAAGCCGCTGATGGAGATCTATAACCCGGTGCTCCAGCCATGGTCCGGACAGGCGGTCGCCGTCCTTGAGTTCTACGAGACAGCGGAAGGACTGGGCGATAGTCTGGCGCATGCCAGGCTCCGGAGCTGGGGCGCCGTCGCCGCCCTCACGGCGACCTTTTTCCTTGTTCTCTCCATTCTGGTGTTCCGGGGTAGCCGCACGATCGAGGCGCAGCGCAAGGATCTCAAAGAACGGGTCACCGAACTCTCTGCGCTGCTTGCGGAAAACCGCGGACTTCAGCGGCGCCTGCAGCGCGCCTCCCAGCGTGCGGCAGCGCTGAACGAAACATATCTGCGCAGCATCGGTGCCGATCTGCATGACGGTCCGGCCCAGCACATCGCCTATGCCTCATTGCGCCTGGACAGCGACGTGTTGATCAATGCGTCCACCCAGCCCGAAGCGCGTGAGAAGGAGCTTGCCTGGATACGCTCGAGCCTTGCCGAAGCGATGACGGAGATCCGCAATATCTGCAGAGGACTGGTGCTTCCACACATCGAAAAATCCTCGATCACCGAGATTGTCACGCGGGTCGTCGAAGCGCATCAACATAAGACCGAAACACCTGTCGAAACTGTTATCGACGAGGATGGACCGGAACTTCCCCCCGCCGTGAAGATCTGTATCTATCGCTTCGTTCAGGAAGCCTTGAACAACGCCTATCGCCACGGCGGCGGCGTTCAGCAGACTGTCAGGGCTGTCTCGCACAAGGGTCATGTCCGTGTCGAGGTCAGCGATCACGGCGACGGCTTCGATCCAACCGAGGTGAGGCCAACGAGCCTTGGCCTCGTGGGGTTGCGCGAGCGCGTCGACAGCCTGGGAGGCTCCTTCGACATCAAGACAGGCGAAGGAGGAACGACAGTGACTATGATCTTCGAGCCAATGGAAGTGGGAGAGTAAGAATGACATCAATCACCATCGGCGTCGTGGATGATCATCCGCTTTTTCGCGAGGGTGTAACGCGCAGCTTATCCGAAATTAGCGGCTTTATCGTCGTTGGCGAGGGGGCCAGCAGCGATGACGCCGCGATGATCGCCTCGGACAACCACCCCGACATCATGCTCCTTGACGTCTCGATGCCCGGCGGCGGACTGTCGGCGATCAGTGACGTCCTGGCGCGGAGCCCCACAACGAAAGTGCTGATGTTGACGGTATCCGAGGAGGTAGACAATTTACTGGGGGCTCTGCAACGGGGTGCGATGGGCTATGTTCTGAAAGGTGTTGGTTCACGTGGCCTGGCCGAAGCGATCCAAACCGTTTTGCGCGGCTCGCGATATATCTCGCCGACCATGTCGGCGAAAGTCATGGAAAATTCCTTGAATGGCGGAACCTCCGACAAAAGCAGCCTGACGCCACGGGAACGCGAGGTGATGGATCTTGTCGCTCAGGGCCTGTCAAACAAGCATATCGGCTTGCGTCTCAACCTGCAGGAAAAGACTGTGAAGCACCATATGACCCAAATCCTGAGCAAACTCGGCGCCTCAAACCGAACCGAAGCGGCTCTACAGTGGCGCGAACGGCGCTGAGACGGATTATCGCCTATCATGCGTCAGCGAAGAAAGCGGCTCATCCGGCGGGCGTCGTTTGCCGTTGCTTGTCGACTTATGATCGTCCGGCCCTTGGAGTCCTTCATAATGTAGCGACCGCGTTGCAGGGTTTCAGTGATGCCGTTCGAATGACGGACGTCGATGGAGCCATCGGACGCCGCTGTCGCTCTCGCGCCCGATCTTGCTGACGATCCTGTGCTAGAGGAAGACGATCCTCCATCACCGGCGGAATTTCCACCATTGCCGTTCCCGGAACCGCTATTGCCACTGCCGCCACCGTTCCCATTCCCTCCCCCGTTGCCATTACCGCCGCCGTTGCCATTACCGCCGCCGTTGCCATTCCCTCCACCATTACCGTTGTTGCCGTCCTTTGCTTGCGCAGAGTCCACCGCCAGAACAGGAAGGGAACCGCCGAAATACAAACTGACCGGTGATGCAGCAGCGATGAGGGTGACGGCCGCGCTGCCGCCCAATCTCAGAAAATCGCGTTTCCGGATACTCATGCCATAGCCTCGTTCGTCCGTTCGTTGCCGCTTCCCATGCAATACGACGTATGAGACTTTTCGCTGTTCCGATTAAATAATGCAACCGACCTAGGTAGTAGGCGCGGCAAGACTTTGGTCCGCCTTACGCGGAATGCAATGCTTTTCATCGGAAAGATGTCGCGTGGTGGCACCTCAAGCGCACCTCTGCGAGGGACTGTTCGTGCATCGCTGTTAAACACGGAAGCATTCTATGGAACTTCTCCGCTTTTCGCCGCTTTGTTTGTTCAAGGTGCAACAGAGGAAACTTCCATGGCAAATCCAAACGAATCCCCAGCAGTCCAGTCCATGCGAAAAGAACAGGCAGAGCAACGGCAGCAGCCGCGAACAGGCGAACTCGACAAAGCAATCGAGGATACTTTCCCTGCGTCCGACCCCGTGTCTGCCACTCACACTTCTATTCCGGCCGGCCGCAGCGACGTCGAGGCGGCTGAGCGTGTCAAGCGGGAGCCGGATCCCACCAGGCTTGACGAGCAGTATCCGTTTGTCGATCAAGCTCTACGCTCGACCGGCGACACCGCCCGCTCCTCGGAAGCCTCCGATGTCGATCGCCAAGGAATGCGATCTCTTCAGAGAGAAGCAAGCCGCGTGGCCGAGTCTGCATCGGAACTGGCATCCGGATCGGCTCGCCTGGCGAAGGCCGAAGCCCGCACATTCGTCCATGATCTCGAGGATCGCATACGCCGGCAGCCGCTGACGGCCGCAGCGATCGTCGCCGGTCTCGCTTTTGTCTTCGGCGCGACGCGTTGAGGAGCCAGCCATGGCAGCGCGATGGACTGGCGGCTGTCTTTGCGGATCCTGCCGGTACGAATTCGCCGGTGATCCGCCGCTTTCGGGTTACTGCCACTGTGACATGTGCAAGAAGGCGACCGGAGGCCCTTTCGCGGTCCTGGTCCAGGCGAGGATCGACGATTTTGCCTGGACGGCCGGTACGCCCACATCGTACCGATCGTCGCCGATCGCGACGCGCGGCTTCTGCGGCAAGTGCGGAACACCACTCTATCTCCAGTACGACGGCGATGATCTGATCCGGGTGACCGTCGGCTCGCTCGACCACCCGGAGAAAATCAACCCGTCGGGACACTACGGTGTGGAGAGCCGCCTAAAATGGGCCAATTGCGGACGGGGACTTCCTGAGGAGGAAACTCAGGAGCGCTTTTAGATGTTGCCCGGCACCGCCGCAGCTTCCGGGGATCTTATGAAAATCGCAACCTACAATGTTAACGGTATCAATGGGCGGCTAGACATCCTGTTGCGCTGGCTCAAGGAAGACGCCCCAGATGTCGTCTGCCTCCAGGAACTGAAGACAGACGATGCCAAGTTTCCGCGAGAGGAGATCGAGCAAGCCGGCTACGGCGCCATCTGGCACGGACAGAGATCCTGGAACGGGGTGGCCATCCTGGCGAAGGGCGAGACACCGATACTGACGCGTCGCGGTCTTCCCGGTGATCCTGATGATACCCACAGCCGGTATATCGAAGCTGCCGTCGATGGCATCTTGGTCGGATGCCTGTATCTTCCCAACGGCAATCCGTTTCCAGGAGCAAAGTTCGATTACAAGCTGCGCTGGTTCGGCCGTCTGCAGGCGTACGCCGCCGAACTCCTCGAGCTCGAAGTGCCTTCGATCCTGGCCGGCGACTTCAACGTCATGCCGACGGAGATCGACGTCTACAAGCCGGAACGCTGGCTGGACGATGCCCTCTTCAGGCCGGAAGTGCGCAAGGCTTACGCTCATCTCGTCGCTCAGGGCTGGACCGACGCCGTCAGACATCTGCACCCGGGAGAGCGTATCTACACCTTCTGGAAATACTGGCGGAACAGCTTCGAACGTGATGCCGGGCTTCGGATCGACCACTTCCTGCTCAGTCCGGCAGTCGCCCCGTTGCTTCGATCGGCAACGGTCAGGAGAAAGCCGCGCAGCTGGGAGCATACAAGCGACCACGCGCCCGTCATGATCGAGCTCGACGTTTCCGAAGCTGGGGCCGATCTATAAGCCGCGCTCCGGCGCGGCGAGCAGAGGAGCGAGGGAACCTCGCCATATCGCCACGAGTTTTCTTGCAAAGGGAGGTGACCGCAATGAACGAGAGCAAGAACTACCTGAACACCGACGAAATCCAGGCCGACGACCAGTTGTCGCCGAAGCCGGTCGAAGGAAAGGATCCGCCGCGGCACGTGCGCAAAAGCGAGGAAGCCGTTGCCGAAGGTTCTGACGACACCGAACGGATCCGTGTTCCGCCGCCGGTGCCGAATCCCGATTGATCAACACACCCAGCGAGGGCGATGCGCAGCCTTATCCATCCGTGCCGCGGTCGTAGATGCGGCCGGTCAACCAGGCCGGCCAGTCCCGCTCGAAGAAGGATCTGGCACTCTCGTCGAAGCTGCGGTTCGGACGTGTGGAAAGCCTTATGTCATCTCCATCAACACGAACAACAATCTGCTCTTTGCGATGCGCTTCGCGTTCTTTCCGGAAGCGATAATCCTGCAACGGTCCTGAGCGCGCCAGCGGGAGAGATTCGCCTTCCGTATCGCATATCGCCCGCGCCCCACGGCTGCCGCCTCCGTTGCGAATGAAGAAATCAAGCGCGCTGAGCACGGCTTCCGAAGCAAGCGCCATATGCCGCCATTGCACGCCGCGAACCGCCTGCGCTGCTCGACCGTAGGCGACGCCGTTCTCGCGAATTTCAGCATTCAGCTTGCGTGCTTCAATCAGGGCACCGCTGACACTTTTCTGATCGCAGAGGATGCCGGCCTTGTCGCTCATTCGCGCCTGCACTTGCGAGCGGATCGATTTGACGGTGAGCAGGCTCTCCGTCCGCAGGCCAGCAAGGATGTAGGCAATGCCTGCCTCTGCCATGGCGGCTATATCCTTCGTGGCGGCACGCTTCGCCCGGCCACTCGCACTGATGTGCTCGGCTGCCCGGGTGCCGAAGACTTGCCCGGCATTGAGCGCTGCTCCACCCGGCCGCGTCACGCCGTGCGTGCCCGCTGCTTCTCCGACCGCGTAGCAGCCGCCGAGACTGCTGCGGCCCCAGGTGTCGACCATGATGCCGCCGTTCATGTGCTGGTTGTTGACGGCGAATTCCAGCGGCTCCTCGGCGATATCGATCTTGTAGCGGCGGTAGAGTTCGATCGCGAGCGGGTTCATATGCTTCAATCGATCAATCGGCATGTTTTGGGCGGCTCCGGCCTTGCCGAGATATTCGCGGACGTCTTCATCCAGTCTCTCCAGACTGAACGGCAGGTCGCCCGGCACCGATAGGGGATTGCGATTGAAGTCCATGAAGACGCGCCGACCTGCGGCGGTTTCGTTGGAGATGGCAAGGTCTACCAGGCTCGAGCCGAAATCGAGCATGCGCGTCGCGTGAAACGGCCACTGATAGCCCTTGCGGAAGACGTTCGACGCCAGCTCCTGCGTGCTGCGATAGTATTCTGCCAGGAAATGGTGTTCGGTGCCTTCGGAATCGAGCGAGTAGATATGCGGGATCGCCTGGACGTAGGTGCCCGACAGGTTCCACGGGAAGCCTTCCCTGCGTGTTCCTATGCCAAACTGGCTTTCGGTCAAGTTGACAAGTTCGGCGCCGGCCTCCAGCGCCAATCCGAGAGAACCGAAGCAGCCGTTGGGATAAACGCTGTCGCGATAGAGTTCGCCCGGCCCGCCGACGGCGAGCACGATCACGCCACTCACGAACAGCGCGATGCCCAGCGGGTTCTCCTCCGTGCGGTCGCTGGCGCGCATGACGAGCATGCCAACGACATGACGGTCAGCGCCATCGCCCTCGGTGAGGATCTTTACCGCCGTGGTCTGGTTATAGAACGGCACGCCGAGCCGGATCGCCTCCTCGGCCAGCACCTTGACCATCAGGCGCGAGGTGCGCGGACCGCAGCTGGTGGCGCGGCCGACCTCATCATGATCGGTCTGGTATCTCAGCGTCCCACCAAGCGGATCCTGAGGCAGCGGCAGGCCGAGAAACTGCAGCGACGCCATCATCCGGGAGGAGCCGACGGCCTCGACGTAAGCCGTGTCCTCGTCCATCGCACCGCCGCTGCGGATGGCCCTGGCCATCGCCTTGTAATTGTCGCCCTGATCCGCCGTGTTTGCAGTGTGCAGGGTCTGCTTGTCGGATCCCGAGCAGGCCGAGGTTCCACCCCAGGCGCTTTGGCTGATGATGACGACGTCATCGCCGCGCCGCTTCATTTCCACCGCCGCCCGCAGGCCTGCAGCACCGGATCCGACGACGACGCAACCGCCTCGATAGATCGGCACCTCGATGCCGGCGAGCCGGACCGTTTCTGACGGGGCAGCCTCGGGCGGCAGCCGCGGCATGTCGACGTCGGTCAGTGCGTCGAGAATTTCCTGCGGAACGTCCATGGTCATTGACGTTCAGCCAGCGGGATGTCGACCCAGCGCCTCTGCCGGGAAGACTCCATGCATGCGTCGACGATCTGGCAGATGTGGTGGCCGGTCTCGAATGTCGGCCACATCGGTCTGTTGGTAACGATCGAGCGGATCACCTCGGCGGCTTCGATGATCTTGCTTTCATTATAACCCAAGCCGAAATTCGGCAGCGGAAGGAAAGCCCGGAAGGTCGGGTTCTCGGGCCCTACATCGATCTCCCGGAAGCCGCGCCGCCCCGTCCGGTCGTCGTTGGAGTAGAAGCGCAGCCGGTTTATTTCGTCATAGCTAT
Organism: Rhizobium sophorae; assembly: GCF_013087515.1. Lineage (GTDB taxonomy): Bacteria > Pseudomonadota > Alphaproteobacteria > Rhizobiales > Rhizobiaceae > Rhizobium > Rhizobium sophorae. The sequence goes on from NZ_JABFCN010000035.1 coordinate 52,577, forward strand.
AGGCGATGCTGCCTTTCGTTCCATAGATTTCGTAGGTCTGCATGAACTTGCGGCCGGTGGCGACGCGGCTGAAATCGACGATCCCGCCGGCGCCGTTCTCGAAGCGGCAGAGCAGGTTCGTTGCGTCGGGGTTGGTGATGTCAGCCCAGGCCTCGTTCCCTGTCAGCTTCACCTGCTCCCCATAGGCAAGACCCTCGACGACGGGCCGGCGCGGCGTCACGATCAGATTGTCGGCGATCAAAGAACTGACGCGGCCGATCAGGAAATCCATGAAGCTGAAGATATGCGAACCGGTATCACCGACGATACCGGTCGGCGCCAGCTTTCCGTCAGCGCGCCACATGAAGGGTGCGTAGGGATCGCCATACATGTCGACATGCTGGCAGCCACGGAACAGCTTGATCTCGCCGATTTCGCCGGATTCTATCATCTCTTTGGCCAGATCGTGGACGGGATTTCGGGGAAAGGCGTGTCCGACGCGGGTGATGACACCCTTTTCCCTGGCGATGTCAGCCAGTTCCCGCGCTTCGGCAGCGGTGTTTGCCAATGGCTTCTCGCAATAGACATGTTTGCCGGCCAGCAAAGCCGCCTTGGCCACCTCGTAGTGAAGATAGTCAGGCAGGCAAATATCGATCAGATCGACCTCGGGATCAGCGACGGCCAGTTTCCAATCCTGAAGAATCCTTGCGCCCGGCGCCCTGTGGGCAAGATCCCCGGCTGCCGTCGAGGGGCCTTCGACGAGAGCGACGATCCGTGCCGTTCCGTCCGACACTCCGAAGAAATGCGGAAAGGTCTGATAGGCCATCGTGTGGACCTTTCCCATCCAGCCCGAGGCGCCAAGCACTGCAACTCTGACTTCAGACATTGTCGTCTCTCCTCTCGACAGGACTTACCGGATTTCGGCGCGGGCCCTTGGCCTCGCATCGTTGCGTTCATAGGCGAAGATGGTGGGGGCAAGTGCCGGCAAACCGCGAATAAGATCCGATCCCTTTTCGCCGACCATGATCGTCGGCGCATTGGTATTGCAGGACGGCACGCGCGGCATGACGGATGAATCGCAGACCCTCAGGCCTTCCACGCCATGGACCTTGAGATCGAGCCCGACAACCGCGTCCGGTCCCCTCCCCATCTTGCAGGTGCCGACCGGATGATGGTCGGTCTTGGCGTTGGCGCAGCCATAATCGAAAAGCTGCTCGTCGGTCATCACCTTCGGTCCGGGAAGCCTTTCGGCCATGACATAGGGCTTCAGCGCCGCCTGCTGCATGATCTCGCGCGCGAGCTTGAGCCCCTCCAGCGACATCGTCCTGTCATGAGGATCGGACCAGTAGTTGGGGTCAATCAAGGGCGCGGCAGCCGGGTCCGAGGATGACAGACGCACGGTCCCCCGCGAGCGGGGATGCAGATAGGCGGAGTTGAGCGTCACTCCCGCATTCTTGAGCCGCTCGACGCCTGCCTCGATGCCCGACCCCAGACCCAGGTGGAACTGGATATCGGGAGACCGTGCCTGCGGATCGGCATACCAGAAGCCACCGGTCTCGAAGAGCGACGAGGCGACCGGTCCGGTCCGGAACAGGACATATTGAAGCCCTGCCCAAAGTGTGCGGTGGAATTTTGCGACTCCGTCATACGTGTGATCGCCCGTGCATTCGGCGATGACGAATAGATCCAAGTGATCCTGGAGGTTGCCGCCGACACCCGGCAGATCGTGCAGCACTTTGACGCCCACCGAGCGCAGATGGTCGGCCGGTCCGATGCCGGACTGCAGAAGCAGCTTCGGCGATCCGATGGCGCCCGATGAGACCAGTACTTCGCGATCGGCGCGGACGATCTCCTGGCCGCGCCAGGTCACGATCTCGACGCCTGTCGCACGGCCTCCTTCCACGATGATGCGTGCGACGCGCGCGCCCGTCCGGACCGTCAGGTTCTTGCGGTCCTTGATCGGCGAGAGATAGGCGAGCGAAGCCGACGACCGGCGGCGATTGCGCTGCGTCAGCTGATAAAATCCCACTCCGGCCTGCTGGCGTCCGTTGAAGTCGTGATTATAGGGAATGCCGAGCTCTTGCCCTGCACGGATATAGGCGTCGCAGATCGGCAGCGCTGCCGCCGGCATCGAGACACCTAGCGGACCGCCATAGGAATGGTAGTCATCGGCGAAGCGTTGATTGTCCTCGGCGCGTTTGAAATAGGGTAGGATCGAACGGTAGTCCCAGCCCTCGCAACCGTCTTCTCGCGCCCAGAGGTCATAATCCGCGGCGTTTCCGCGGGTATAGAGCTGAGCGTTGATCGACGAGCCGCCGCCGATGACCTTTGCCTGCGTATAACGAAGCACCCGGCCTTTCATGTGCTTCTGGGGAACGGTTTCCCATCCCCAGCTGGCGACACCTTTGGTCATCTTGGCGAAGCCGGCCGGCATATGAAAAAGCGGATTCCAATCACCGCCACCCGCCTCGAGCAGGAGCACGTTGACATCGGGATCTTCGCTCAGCCGGCTTGCCAGAACGCAACCTGCCGGACCGGCGCCGGTGATGATGTAATCAAATCCCATGTTACTGTCCTGTTGCATCCGGCCTGGCGACCGCCAGCGCCTGTGTCACGCCTACAAAGTCCTTCGACGCAATGTGATCCGCCACTCGCAGCGCCTGGGCGGCGACGGTGAGCGCAGGATTGACCGCAGCCGAGGTGGGGAGGAAACCGGCGTCGACGACAAAGAGGTTTTCGTGATCGTAGGAACGGCAGTATGGATCCAACGGCGCTGTCGCGGGATCGTTGCCGATGCGGATCGTTCCGCACTGATGGGAAGGCGTGCGCTTGTCGAAGGGCCTCGACAGTACGATCGGAAATCCGATCGATTTCAGGATCGTCTTCAGCTTGGCCACGAGCGCTAGATGCGCATCCCAGTTGGTTCGTTGCCATTGGAGAACGATCCGGTCTCCATCGACCATGACCCGGCTTTCGGGATTGGGCACGTCCTCGCTCATCGCATAGAAGTCGATGGCATGGGTTGTGATGAAGCGGAGAAACCATTCCGGCGCCTGCGGCAGAGAGCCCTTGAGGACTTTTTCGGAGATGCGGCCAAGGAGCTGCACATTGCCGAGCGGCGGTCCTCCCTCCCCGTCCGAGAGATAGAAGTCGTTGAAAGCAAAAGTCTTCTGGTAGACAGCCGTGTTCCTGAACTTTGGTGAGACGCCGATGACAGCCGACGCATTGTGGTTCATGAAGTTGCGGCCCACCTGATCGGAAGAATTCGCCAAGCCACCTGGGAAGCGGTCGTTTTTCGAACGCAGCAAAAGCACTGATGACTGGACGGCGCCTGCGGAAAGGATGACAACCTTCGGTGACACCGTAAGCGTCTGACCGTTCCTGACATAGGTGACCCGGTCGATCCGGCTCCCCGCCCCGGTGTCGAGCCTGATTACGCGCGCATTGGTTTCGAGCCGCACGTTCTCGTGCTTCAACGCCACCGCAAGGGCTGCGGTCTCGGCGTCCATCTTGCCGTCGCGTGCGTTCGGATGGGCATCCCATGGTGTCTGGGCCTTGGAGAGCCAGGCGTCGAGGTCCAGGCCGAGCGGCAAGGAAGACGGATGCAGGCCTTTCCCCTTGAGGCGCGCCCTGACATCGGCGATCGGCGCCTCGTCGGGCACGGGCGGATATGCGTAGCCAGCCGAGTGGTACGGTTCGGTGGGATCTTCGCCCAGGCTGCCGCGAACCTGATACAACAGTTCCGCCCTTGAGTACCACGGTTCCAGCGCCTCATAGGGAAACGGCCAGGCCGGCGACACGCCCTCGCGATGCTGGATGACGTCGAAATCCTCTTTGCGGTAGCGCGACAAGACGGCGCCATAGAATTTCGAATTGCCGCCGACATTGTAATAGTTGCCGGGATTGAAGCCTTTGCCATCTGCCTCGTACCAGGTTTCTTTTGGGCGGAAATGTCCCAGCTGGAAGATGGCGCGCTGGTCGCGATTGACCGGACGGTCGGCGATATGATCGCCGGCTTCGAGGATCAATATCTGCGCGCCGGTCGCGGCGAGGCCGGCGGCGACGGTGGAGCCGCCGACGCCCGAGCCGATGATGACGATATCTGGTGAACCGTTCATATCAGCACCTGGCCCTCACCCGATCCTGGCCTGGCTATTGGGATCGAAGAAGACGGCCTTATCGAGATTGAAGGCAAGGCGGGTGTTTTGTCCTGGAGCGATGCCGGTATCGGCGCGCAGGCGGGCGACGACGGATTTGCCGCCGAGCTTGGTGACGGCGAAGGTGTCGGAGCCGGCCGGTTCGACCACCTCGATCAGGCAATCGCCCTCGGTCAGCGAGCGCGCCTTGCGGTCGGCGCCATCGGGATCGGTCAGCGCCTCCGGGCGGATGCCGAAGATCACCTGTCTGCCGGTATAGGCAGTCAGACCGTCATTGCCTGATATGACAGGGAGCCTCAGCGGGGCGGCATTCGGCCGCTCCAGCGAGACTTCCAGCCCGCCGGCGCCGTTCTCGACGGTGGCGTTCAAGAGGTTCATCGCCGGCGATCCCATGAAGTCGGCGACGAAGAGATTGAAGGGGCTGTTATAGATCTCGGCCGGCGTGCCGAACTGCTGCAGCACGCCATCCTTCAGCACGGCGATCTTGGTCGCCAGCGTCATCGCCTCGATCTGATCATGGGTGACATAGACGAAGGTGGTGCCCATGCGCTGATGCAGCCGCTTGATCTCGGTGCGCATGTCGACGCGCAGCTTGGCGTCGAGATTGGACAGCGGCTCGTCGAACAGGAAGACCTGCGGATTGCGCACCAGCGCCCGGCCCATGGCGACACGCTGGCGCTGGCCGCCGGAGAGCTGGCTCGGCTTGCGGTCGAGCAGATGGCCGATCTGCAGCATGTCGGAGACTTGGGCGATCGCCCTGGCGCGCTCCTCCTTGGGAACGCCGCGGATCTCCATGCCGAAGGCGATGTTGCCCGCCACCGTCATGTTCGGATAGAGCGCATAGGACTGGAACACCATGGCGATGTCGCGCTTGGAGGGATGCAGACCGCTGATGTCGCGCCCGTCGATCTTGATATCGCCGGAGGTGATCGTCTCCAGCCCGGCAATGGTGTTGAGCAGGGTGGACTTGCCGCAGCCGGACGGGCCGACCAGCACGAGAAAGCCGCCCTTTTCGAGTTCGAGGTCGATCCCCTTGAGAATGTCGACGGCGCCGAAGCGTTTTTTGAGACCGGAGATTTCGAGGAAGGCCATGGATTACCCTTTGACAGCGCCCGCCATCAGACCGCGCACGAAGTAGCGGCCGGCGAGGATATAGACGATGAGCGTCGGCACGGCGGCGATCATCGCAGCCGCCATGTTGACATTGTATTCGACGACGCCCGTCGAGGTGTTGACGACATTGTTCAGCGCCACCGTCATCGGCATGGATTCACCGGTGCCGGCGTAAGCCGAGGCAAACAGGAAGTCGTTCCAGATATTGGTGAACTGGTAGATGACGGTGACGACGATGATCGGCAGCGAGTTCGGCAGCATGATGCGCCGGAAGATCTGGAAGAAGCTGGCGCCATCGACCTGGGCGGCCCTGACCAGCTCGGTCGGAAAGGCCTCGTAGAAATTGCGGAAGAACAGCGTCGTGAAGCCCAAGCCATAGACGACATGCACGAAGACCAGGTTGACCGTCGGATTGCCGAAGCCGAAGTTGAAGCCCGTGGCATTCTGCAGCGTCATGCCGAAGCGGCCGAGACTGCCGAGGATCGTTGCCATCGGCAGCAGCACCGACTGGAACGGGATGAAGCAGGCAAACAGCATCAGCCCGAACACCAGCGTGTGGCCGGGAAAGCGCCACTTGGTCAGCACATAGCCGTTGAGCGCCCCCATGATGGTGGAGATTGCGACGGCCGGCACCACCATCTTGATCGAGTTCCAGAAGTAGCCCTTGATGCCGGCGCAGGTGAGCCCGACACAGGTCTCGCCCCAGGCCTTGATCCAGGGATCGAAGGTCGGCGATTGCGGCAGCGCCAGCATGTTGCCGTTCTGGATCTCGTCCATGGTCTTGAACGAGGTCGTCAGCATGACGAAGAGCGGCATCAGATAGAGGACGGCAAAGACCAGCAGCAGGCCGTAGATGATGGTGCGGCCGATCCAGCGGGTGTTGGTGCTGTTCCTGCTGTCGCGTGCTGCGGTCGAGGTTGCTATCGGAGAGGTCACGCTGCTCATCGCGCCTTCTCCTTCAGTTCGGAATAGAGATAGGGAACGATGATCGCCGAGATGGTCATCAGCATGATGATGGCGCTGGCCGAGCCGACGGCCATCTCGTTGCGCTTGAAGGTGTATTCATACATGAAGTTGGACGGCAGCCAGGCCGAGCCGCCGGGGCCGCCCGAGGTCAGCGCCACCACCAGGTCATAGGACTTGATCGCCATATGGGCGAGCACGATGAAGGCGGACAGGAAGATCGGCCGCAGCAGCGGGATGACGATGCGGCGATAGAGCTGGAATGGCGAGGCGCCGTCGATCTGGGCGGCCTTCATGATCTCGCCGTCGATGCCGCGCAGACCCGCCAGGAACATCGCCATGACGAAGCCCGACGCCTGCCAGACGCCGGCGATGACCACGGTGTAGATGACGAAGTCCTTGTTCTTGATCCAGTCGAAGTGGAAGCTTGTCCAGCCGAAGTG
>NZ_JABFCN010000036.1 GCF_013087515.1 Rhizobium sophorae
CGCGATTACCCCATGTTTTGCGATAACGACATGCGCAAAACAAAGACCTAAAGCGCGAGGAGCGAATCTGCCCTGTTCGGTAGCAACTGCCACCTGACGTTTACTCGATCGAAGGATATTCCGGATCCGATCACTGTGTGCTAGAAGTTGTGCGAGCGTCGGGGGACACGACATGTCCAATTTACTGCTGAGAGAATTTTCTTTAGTAGGACACCGCTGCCCTATCATCACCGCCGACCATCGGGATTATGAGCGCTATCGCAAAGTATGGAACGGTGTCGCAGATCGACGGCCTGCTGCGATCGTCCGCCCGCAAAGTGTGGATGATGTCCGCAAGGTCGTGCATGCAGCGGCGGCATCTCACGCCCTGCTTGCAGTGCGCGGCGGCGGCCACAGCCTTCCGGGATTCTCGACCTGCGATGGGGGACTTGTTCTCGATCTATCGGACCTAACTGCCATTGCCATCGATCGAGATACGCACACGATCGAGGTCGGCGGCGGGGCACTACTTGGCGATCTCGATCGCGCGACAGTTCCCGAGGGTTTCGTGGTACCGGCAGGCGTGATTTCGCATACGGGTGTGGCAGGTCTGACCCTGGGTGGCGGCATGGGATGGGCCAGCAGGAGATACGGCCTTACCATCGACAGCTTGCTGGGCGCGGAGATCGTGACCGCGGCTGGCGACGTGGTTTGGGCAAGCGCAACGTCTGAACCTGAACTCTTCTGGGGCATCCGCGGCGGCGGTGGCAACTTCGGCGTAGTCACTCGATTTAGGTTCAAGATGCATCCGCTTGGTTCCATCGTAGTCGGCCAATGGAGCTATCCTGCGGCCAACATGAGGCAAGCCCTACAGGCGCTGCGGGACCGCGCGCATGGCCAACCGCGCGACTTTACGCTCAACTTCACCGCGACAGCCACGGGTCTCAGCGTGACAGCGGTTTGGTCAGGGGATGCTGCCCTCACTCACTCGGTTCTGTCTCCGTTCGGGGCGCTTACTGATGGCGGCATAGGGAGCGTCGACAAGCTGCCCTATCTCAGCCTGCAGAGCCGTAACGACGAGCACTTCGCATGGTCACGACGATATTATTGCAAGGGAGGATTCTGGTCGGAAATCACCGATGAAGTAATAGACGCCATCATGCTGGCAATCGCCGATGCGCCAACGCCAGATTCCGAAATTTACGTGTTGCAGCTCGGCGGAGCGGTCTCCGATGTACCGGACGAGGCAACTGCGTATACGGGAAGAGGTGCAAGCTACTACTGGATTGCAGAGCCGGTCTGGGACGTCGCTGCCGATGACGACCGATGCATTGCTTGGGGACGGATCACGGGCAAATCGCTTTCGCAGCTCTCGATGGCCGGGAACTACGTCAACGAGCAGGCTGATGCCGGGACGGTCGTAGCTTTAGATGCGTATGGCCCGGAGAAGTACCAGCGGCTTGCGTGCCTGAAGACGCGGTTCGATCCGCACAATATGTTCCGTCTCAATCAGAACATCACGCCGTTGGCTTGAGTCCTATCCGCAAGGGTGCGAGGCCGGCCCAGGCTGCCCGGAACCCGACGTTAGCTTTTTCAACAGAACAAAGTTGGTGGCAGTAGCTGCCGAATAGCGCGAATCTGAAAGATCGCGACGCTTTAGGATCCTCCCGCCGGCATCAGCGGGAAGCCGATCGAAACGATGAGGCCGGGATGATTGTCGGCCATGGTGATCTCAGCCGAATGCAGGTCGGCGATCGCCTTGACGAGGCTGAGCCCGAGGCCGCTTCCTGCTGTCGCGCGGCTCTTGTCGAGCCGGTAGAGACGCCGGAAGACCTTGTCCCTTTCATCGGCGGGAATGCCGGGGCCGCTATCGGCGACGGAGACCATGGCGCGGCCGCCCCGGCAGCGCAGCGAAATGGTGATGTCAGTTCCGGCCGGGCAGTGGTTGATCGCGTTTTCCACCAGGTTGGCGATCATCTGCGTCAGCAGATCACGGTCGCCGCGGATGAGCGCGGGACAGCGCTCCACAATCCTCAGCGCCATCAGCGCGTCTTCGGCGACATCGACATAGACCTCGGAAATGACGGCAAGCACGGCGTCGATGTCGGTTGCCTGGAAACGCTCCTTGCGGGCGCCGGCCTCAATCTGGGAAATGCGCAGCAGCGCCTCGAAGGTGGCGTTGATCCGGTCGCTCTCGTTTCTGGCTTCGTCGAGAAGGGCCGACACATCGGCCTGCCGGTCATTTCCGGCCACCGCGGCATCCAGCGTCAGGCGCAGCCTGTTCAGCGGCGTCTTCAGGTCGTGAGCGATATCGGCGCTCACCTGCCGCATGCTCTCGACCAATCTCTGCAGCCGCTCCAGCGCCGCGTTGATCTGGATCGCCACCATATCGAGATCGTCGCCGTTTCCGCTGATCGGAATGCGGGCGTCGAGCGCGCCTTGGGCGACGTCGTTCATGGTCAGCGCCACCCTGTCCAGCCGCGCCTGGGCGCGAACGGCGAGAAAGACGCCGCCGCCGATCGCGGTCGCGACGACGATCGCGGCCGCCCATTCGAAGCTCACCAGCACGATCCGCAGCATCTCGTCGACATCGTTGAAGTTTTCCGCCACCACCAGGCTGTAGGGGCCGATGCTCGAGACCTGCATCCGGTAGCGTTCATGCCCCTTCAGCCCGACATCCCTGGAGGTGACGGTATAGACGCCGTTGGGGATACGGGGTGCGGCGAAATTGCCGGCGAGTTTGCGCCCACCTGCGTCCGTCAGCGAATAAAGCCCGTCGGAGGTCGATTGGAAGCTCGCATAATTGTTCAGCGTGTTGACCAGATCCTCGGTGTCGTTGGGCTCGTAGGTCGAAACGATCAGCGAATTCATCTCGTTCAGCGACTGTTCGAGATCCCGCTCAAGGCCAAGGCGCAGTGTGTGATAGATGATCGCGCCGCTTAGCATGAAGGTGACGACGAAGAGCACGCCGAAGGTGACGGCAAGCCGGAACGGCGTGCTCCTGCGCAGGCTCGAGCATGATGTCGAAAAGTGTGCACGGTTTTCGGACGACATCATGCTCTTATTCTTTAAATTGCGAACTGGATTTGAGAATTTCATCCTGTTCTAACGAGGCGCATGCAGGCTGTATCCGGTGTTGCGGACCGTATGCAGAAGCTGGACCTGGAACGGCTTGTCGACCTTGGCTCTCAGCCGGCTGATATGGGTCTCGACGACGCTGGTCTTCGGATCGAAGTGGAAATCCCAGACCCGCTCCAGCAGCATCGTCTTGGTGATGACCCGGCCTTCGCCGCGCATCAGCACCTCGAGCAGGGTGAATTCGCGCGGCTGCAGCTCGATCGGCTGGCCGGCGCGGCGGGCCTCCCGCCGGATCAGGTCGAGCTCGAGATCGGCAACCTTCAGCACCGTCCTCTGCTCCTGCACCGGCGGCCGCCGGCCAAGCGCATTGACGCGCGCCAGAAGCTCGGAGAAGGCAAAGGGTTTGGTGAGATAATCGTCGCCGCCGGCCTCCAGCCCCTCGACCCGATCGTCGACGCCGCCGATCGACGTCAGGAACAACGCCGATGTGCCGACCTTGGCAGCCCTCAGTGAACGCACGATCGCCAGCCCATCGAGACCCGGCAGCATGCGATCGACGACGATGACGTCATAGGCTTCGCGCTGCGCCTGAAACAGCCCATCGCGGCCATCGCCAACCACGTCACAGACATGCCCGGCCTCGGAAAAGCCCTTGGCGATATAATCGGACGTCTTGGTATCGTCCTCGATGAGCAGGATTCGCATCAGCCTGATCTTCCCGGCATGCCTGGGGGCGAGATCTAGCCGAGAGGACGGCTGGGCTACAACTTACGGATTCGTAAGGTGGCGCGCGGGGGTGGCTTCAGGCGCAACCGGGGCCTGGTCTGCACAATTGCATGGGATGCCGCCAGCAGTTTTCTACAATCGCCGCACCGCACTCAAGATCACCGACACCGAGTGCCACGACCAGTTGCTTGGCATGATCGCTGGCAAGCGCCTTATCTATCGGCGGATTAACGAAGCCGGTCACGCCTAAGCAGAAGGCGCGAAAGCTGCTTTGGAAGCGCAAGAAGCAGAGATTCGACTCCAGGTAGAGACTTCAATCGCCAAACATGCGCATCCCGGCCATGCGCATGCCCTCGATTAGCACCTCGATTCTGTGCGGGTCGATGGCGTGTTGACCGCGACGGATGCGAGCGAGGTTGACGCCGGGCGAAATACTCTCGAGCGCAGCAAGGTGCTTGCGCGCTTCATCCATGTGTCCGAGGTAAGCATTGGCGGCGATCAGCATCCAATGATTGGCGTCGTACCCTGAATTGACCGCTTGCGAGCGCATCGCCCAATCCAGTGCCTCCTCGTAGCGCCCTTCGGCCATACGGATATGCGCCATGCCGGTCAACTGCCAATGCGTCCCGAGTTCATTCGGGTTGAGCCGCAGCGCCCGTTGCAGATAGTCGGCGGCCTCGCCGAGATCGCCACCCAACAGCGCTCCGACGCCCGCCTGTTGCAGGACCGTCGCGTTGTTGGGATTTTCCGAGATCGCCCGCCGCAGCAAGGCAATCCCAGTGCGATAGTCGGCCCCCATGTGGATCAGCACGAAGGCGCTATAGCTCAGCACCATCGCGTCGTCGCGGGCAATCGCCAGTGCAGCCCGCGCCACCGCTAGCGCACGTTCCGCATCGGCGTTCGACGCTCCGGGAAACTGCATGGCTACCCGCAACAGATAGGCTTGACCGGTCATCGCCAAGGCGGGTGCGAATCCCGGATCGAGGGCAATCGAGCGCTCCAGCAGCGCGATCGCACGCGTATTGGCCTCCGGCCGCGAGACAAACACATCCGATAAGGCCTGTAGATAGAGATCGTATGCATCAAGGCTCTCGGGCCGCTCACGGCGTGAGCGATCGATTTCGGCTAGCTGGATTCTTGGTTCGACCACCGCGACCACGCTTTCCGTGATCCGGTCCTGTACGTCGAACACGTCCTCGAAGGCCCCGTCGAACTTGTCCGCCCATATGTGCGCTCCTGAAATTCCATCAACCAATTGTGCGGTGATGCGCAGCCGGTTACCGGCTCGCCGGCCGCTTCCTTCGAGCACGTAGCGAACGCCCAGTTCCTTGGCGATCTGTCGCACGTCGACGGCATGGCCTTTGTATACGAAGCTCGAATTGCGGGCGATAACCGCGAACGACTTGAAACGGCTCAGCGCCGTGATGATATCCTCGACGATACCGTCGACGAAGTATTCCTGTCCGGGGTCGCCGCTGATGTTTTCAAACGGCAGGACGGCGAGCGACGGCAACATTCCGTGGGCGAGGGGTGGGATCGCTGGCGCGGGCGCAGTGTTCAGAGCATAGGCGCGCACCGGCCGAGCGATGTTCTTGAGTGTTTTTTCTCCCAAGTCGCGAAACCGCACGGTCACCCGGTCCCGCACGTCATCGAATACCTTGCCCGAGACGCAAACTCCGCCTGGCTCGGCCAGTGCTTCCAGCCGCGTGGCGATGTTGACGCCGTCGCCATAGATATCGCTGCCGTCCCCGATGACGTCGCCCAAATTGACGCCGATACGCAGCACGATGCGGCGGTTCTCGGGCAGCGGCTCGTTGGCCTCCGCCATCTTGTTCTGCAGTTCGATCGCCGCGGTGACGGCGTTCACCGCACTGGCGAACTCCACCAGCACCCCGTCGCCCATCACCTTGACGATGCGCCCGCCGTGTTCACGCACCGTGGGATTGAGAATCTCAGTCCGAAGCTTCCTCAACGCCGCCAGCGTTCCATTCTCGTCGGCACCCATCAGCCGCGAGTAACCGACCACATCGGCGACGGCGATGGCGGCAAGTCGACGTTGGACGGGCAATTCAGCCATCTTACAATGACATCGCTTCAATGTTGGTTTCCGCGAATGTTATTCTTGATGCCGGGAGAAGTCCAATAAAGCGCCGCTTGTACCGGCATTCTCGGGCCAAAAGGCACGCGGGATCGATATCCCAAAGCCTCGTGTGAGTGAAGCGTGTCGGCATGCTCCGCCCGCCTTTCTCGGTGGCGAGGAGCAAGAGAGCGGGAACCTCCTCAAGTGTCTGCAATCCGTCTTGGCGTCTGAAATTTCCGCGCTACCTCTGCATGCGGCAATGGAGGAAGATGATGAAGATGCGTAAGTTCACGATCGCCGATGCGTCGTTGGAGCGTTCCCCCGGACAGGAGGCAGACATCTCCGTCGGCAATCTGGTCGACGAGCGGCACGGAGGGCCGATCACCATCGGCTATGGACGTTACGCGCCCGGCCAGAGCCTCACCGAGACAATGGCGGTCGATGACGTCATGATCGTTCTGGAAGGGCGGCTTTCGGTCTCGGCAGATGCCGGAACAGTCACCGCCGGGCCAGGCGAGATCGTTTACATGCCCAAGGGCGAAGCGGTGACCATCCGCTCGCACGAGGAGGGCGCGCTCACCGCCTATGTCACCTATCCGCATTGGCGGCCGGCGCACGCGTAAATCGCGGTCTGCGGCTCAGCGCTTGTATTCGGGCTCGCTGCGATCAAGCGTGCGCTTCACGGACTCAAGATGGAGCCGGGCCGACTCCGGGTCGCCTTCGCGCATTTGCCGGTATGCCGCTTCCGCGATCTCAGGCGCGACGCCTAGGACTTCGCGTCCGGTCGACAGGGCGAGCGTCTGCACCTCGCAGGCGCGCTCGAGGTAATAGAGGTCGTCCCAGGCCTCGGCGATATTGGGGGCGCAGACCATCACGCCGTGGTGCTTCATGAAGACGATGTCGGCATCCCCGATCGCGGCGGCGATCCGATCGCCCTCGCGCGCGTCGAGCGCCAGGCCGTTGTAATTCCGGTCGACGGCCGTGCGTCCATAGAATTTCAATGCGGTCTGCCCGGCAAAGATCAGGGGATCGCCCTCCGTCATCGAAAGGGCGGTGGCATAGGGCATATGGGTGTGGAACGCCGCCTTGGCGCGGGGAATGTTCTTGTGAATCCTGGCGTGTATGTAAAAGGCGGTGGCCTCGGGCTGCCCGCTGCCCGACACTACGTTGCCGTGAAAGTCGCAGATCAACAGCATCGAGGCCGTCAGTTCGGCGAAGGCGTAGCCATAAGGGTTGACGATGAACAGGTCGTCATAGCCGGGAACGACGGCCGAGAAGTGGTTGCAGATCCCTTCCTCCATCCCGAGCCTTGCCGCCATCCGGAAGCAGGCGGCAAGATCGACGCGCGCCTGCCAGATGTCGTCCGTATCGAGTTTGGGCTGGTTGGGGCCGCCGGCGGGCGAGGGGGCTGTGTTGAGGGAGTGCGCCATGGGTTCGTTTCAGATTGGTGTCGAAGGAGAGGGTGGCTCTGTCCTGGATTACGCCCGGATCAGCTTCGCATCAAGCCGGCTGGAGACAAACATGGTTCGCTTCATATGCATATTTTGGGTGAGTAGGCTGCTCTGAGGGCGAGATGGTTGGCGGTCGAGATCGGCCGTCGAGTTAGTAAAGCGTCCTCTTGTATTCATCTTCGAGATCGTCATCGATTTTGCGCATTGCATCCTCGTCGCTTGGCGCACCAGTCGTCTGATCCAGAATGATCTTTACAATTGACGGCATCTCAGTGCGATCCTGGAAATGATCCGGGTTCCACAAGTGAGAGCGCCGAAATGCCTTGGCGCAGTGCATGAAGACCTCGCTCACCTCGACCACGATTGCGAGTTTCGGGGCGCGGTCATTGACGCTCATGCTCCCCAGAAGTTCAGGGTCGGTCGTCAGAGTGGCGCGCCCATTCACCCGCAATGTGTCGTCAAACCCCGGAATGATGAACAATAGTCCAACGGTGGGATTGGCGAGAATATTGACCAGCGTATCGAGACGGTTGTTGCCGGGTCGATCCGGTATCGCCAGCGTGCGCTCATCGAGAATTTTGACAAAGCCGACAGGGTCGCCGCGGGGGCTGACGTCGGCCTTTCCATCCAGATTCTGAGTGCCGATACAGAGGAATGGCGAACGCCGGATAAAGGCTTGCGCATGTTTGCTAAGGGTGCCCTGACACTTCTGTATGGCCAGAGCATGTGTCGCGTCAAACAGACTTCGAAGAGATTGTTCATCCGTTATGGCGAAGTCTGGATTGACCTTGAACTCCTTCATTCCATTGCCTTTCGAAGCTCTGTTGTTGGCTTGGTCAGCCCCGCTCGCGGGTTCGGCTTGATTGTTGGTGCAGCGCAGGTCTTGGCCTGGTCGGGATGATGATGTACGTACCTCAAGACGCCACGGCCTGTCAAGATCCGCTAGCGCAGATGAGGATCACGTCTTGATTGTCGCGCCATCTGGCGATTGCACCGGAAGGACGCTACGCGCCCAGACCCCACAGTCGAAAAACACTTGGCTTAGCAGCCAGTCTCATTCCGGATCGACAGCAGGTGAGCCATTGCGTCGGTGATCGCGTGGCTGTCGTAGGGTTTCGAGAAGAACCTGCTTCCCGTGGGGAGACTGCTCTCTTCGAGGATTGCCGCGCCGGATGCAACAATCAATCGTACAGGCGGCCACCGATCCCTGATGTAGTGGGATAGCTTGATGCCATCCATTGTGCCGGGCATCTGGACATCCGTGAAAACCAGATCGACGTCGTCTCGGGATTCGAGGATGCCGATTGCCTCGTCCGCATCGCAGGCCTCCAGCGCTTCGTATCCCGCAGAAAGTACCAGATCGACCGCTCCCATCCGGATGATCGTGCTGTCTTCGACAACCAGGACGACCGCCTTGCCATTTTTCATCACTCACTCAGTTGAATTAGAGTTCGGAGCCTCGCAGGCTCCAATGGGATAGCGCGTAGGAAGCCATTCGGTTCCTACGCTGCCGTAGATATGTCGCGGGAACCGGCACTTTCCCGGTGGCTGATGGTGACGGCGGTGCCGGGACACGCATCGCTCAGCTGAATGTCGCCATCCAGGGTCTTTACCAGCGCCTCCACAATGCCGGTCCCTAGGCCCGCCTTTGGTGCTTCGCTGCCGGCAGGCATGCCGATGCCGTTGTCGGTCACGGAGAGGGTCCAGTCGTCGCCGGATGATCGATAATCGATGACGATTGCGCCCGGTCGTTCATCGGGAAAGGCGTGCTTGAGGGCGTTGATGACAAGCTCGGTCACGACAAGCCCCAAGCGAACGGAAACATCCGCGTCCACGGCGCTATCGTCGACCGTCACTTGAATCGAAAGCCTGTCTGGGTCAGCGATCATCGACGCGCCGAGGCTTTGGCAAAGCTGAGTGAAATAGGTACGCAGTTCAACCTTGCCGCCGTTAGACGTCGAGAGTTGCCGCTGCAGGGCCGCAATCGACATGACCCGGTGATGGGCGTTGTGGAGGTGCCCGCGCGCTTCCTCCGACTGGACCCGGCGGGCGCTCTGCATGAGAACGCTGGCAATGATCTGGAGGCTGTTTGCGACCCTGTGCTGGACCTCCTGCAGCAGGATCGCATTATCGCGAACGAGATCATCTTTCAGCCGAGCCTCGGCGCGCATATCGGTCACGTCGGTGATGGCGAGAAGCAGACGAATATGATCGATGTCGCCATCGTCGAGCGTCCGTGCATTGACGACCAGCTGCCGTGTTTTCTGGTTTGGCCGTTGAAAGTCGATTTCGTAAACCTCGATGGTGGCACTTCCCGAGGCAGTGGCCTTCAGCAGTGACGCAAGCTTGGGCATCGCCCATTCGCCGTTTCCAATTTCGCTAAGGCTTTGGCCGCAAACTGTCCCGGGGTCGATGTCGAAGGCCTGGCAGAAGGATGCGCTCGCCGCGATGACCTTCAGGTCGTCGGACAGGAAAAGCAGCGGTTCATTGGACGATACCACCACGGCAAGAGTGCTCGCCGCTTCGACATGCACTGTGGGAATCTTTTGCATGGAGAGGCCCTCATGGGCCGGAGACTCACGAAGCAAGTCATCACTCGGCAACAATGCCAACCGGCCAGAAGGCTCAGCTCGACAAAGGCACTGTAACACGCCTGACAGGTAATCGCTTCATGCTAAATATCGCGGCTGACACACCCTGCGATGAGCCAGGCGTTCCGTGAGCGTCAGAATATCTGTGGCGAGCGCAGGACGAGAAAATCGATGAAGGTGCGGACTTTGGCGGAAAGGTATTTCCGGCTCGGGTAGACGGCATGGAGCGTGTTGCTGATGCCGAGCGTCCCGGCAAGCACCACCTCCAGGCGACCTGCTTTCAAATCCTCCTCCACCAGCCATTCCGGCAGAAAGACCAGGCCCATTCCCCGCAAAGCCGCCAGGTGCAGAAGCGTCTCGTTGCCACTCAGCAGCACATTGCGGAAGGTGACCTTATGCCGGTCGTTTTGGCGGCCCAACAGCAGGCTTTCGCTGACATTGATGCCATTATAGCGAAGCAGCGCATGGCCGTTCAGCTCGCCGATGCTCTGGGGTCGCCCGGCGCGCCTGAGATAATCCGGCGATGCCATCAGGCGGAATTCTATCTTCGCCAATGGGCGCGCCACCAGACCCGGATCGAGCCGCTCGGACGACATTGCCCGCAGCGCAAGGTCAAAGCCTTCCTCGACCAGATTGGCGATCCGGCCGCTCAGATCCATATCCAGGCTGACATCCGGATAACGCTGGTTGTATTCGGCCAGAATATCGACAAAGCCTGAACTGGACGCCCACACCGGAGCACTGAATTTGAGCGTTCCGCGCGGCGCGACCGTGACATTGCCGATCGACGCTTCCAGTTCGTCGAGGCCTTCGATCATCTGCCTGGTCTGGTTGAAATAAAGCGCGCCGGCTTCGGTAAGCGTGACACTCCGGCTGGTCCGGTTCAAGAGCCGGCTGCCCAGGCGCGTCTCCAGATGCATCACGTGTTTGCTCACCATTGCCGGCGACAGATTCAAACGGCCTGCTGCCGTGGTGAAGCTCTTGAGCTCAGCGACCAAGCAAAACACCCGCAGGCTCAACATCGTATCCATGATCATCAACTTAGAGGAAATGATGCATGTTGGCAAAGCCGATTGATCAATCCAGGGAAAACCAAGACAGTCGCTAACAAGACCGGCGGACTGAGGCGATCGATCCGCCGGACTCAGCCGCAGCGGCGGTGCCGAAAAGGAATGGCGACGTGAAGACATCGAGACTGCCCACCTATTTCCTAAGCCATGGCGGCGGCCCCTGGCCCTATATGACCGGCGGTTTTCGCAGCAATTTCGACAAGCTCGAGCAGTCCCTGATCGAGATGCGGGCCGAACTTCAAGATCTGCCCAAGGCGGTGCTGGTCGTTTCGGGCCACTGGGAGGAGAGGGGCTTTGTCGTCTCTTCGGGCAGCAACCCGGGAATGGTCTACGATTACAGCGGCTTCCCCGATTATCTCTATCAGATCAAATATGGCGCGCCGGGCTCCCCGGAGCTGGCGCGTCACGTGCAGGATCTGCTGCATTCCGCCGGCATCGACGCCAGGCCGGACCCCACCCGCGGCTTCGATCACGGCACGTTCAGCCTCATGAAGCCGCTCTATCCGAACGAAGACATCCCTGTGGTCCAGCTCTCGCTGGATGCCGGCTACGATCCGGCGCTGCATCTCAAGGTCGGCCGGGCGCTCGCACCGCTGCGTGACGAAGGCGTGCTGATCATCGGCAGCGGCCTCAGCTACCACAACCTGTCGGCCATACAGGGCACGGCCGGACATGGCCCCTCCCGTCATTTTGACGCCTGGCTGCAGGAGACGCTGATCCGCTCGCCGTTCGACAAGCGCACCGAGCGGCTTGTCGAATGGGAGAAGGCCCCCGCCGCCCGCGCGGCGCATCCGCGTGAAGACCACCTGATCCCCTTGATGGTGGCGGTGGGTGCGGCCAAGGACGAACCGGGCACTGTTACCTATCACCAGAAAGATTTCGCCGGCGGCCTGACCGCGTCGAGCTTCCGCTTCGGCGATATTCCCTCCGCACCTCAATCAATAGGAGATGCGCAATGACCAGCGCAACGTTCAAGCCGATCGTCTATCTCAAGGAAAACTGCCCCTTCTGCCTCAAGGTTCGCCTGTTCCTTCTGGAATCGGGACTGGCCTCGGACGTTGAAATCCGCGACTTCGCTCCCGACAGCGACCGCGAGGAGAAGATCCGTGCCGAGCTTCAGCCGCATCTCGACAAGGTGAGCTTTCCATCCGCGCAGCTTGAGCCCGGCCGATACGTCACGGAATCCGACGACATCGTTGCGTTCTTTGCAGCCAAGGCAGGCCGCGATCCGGCCGGCATGACGGTCTACCGGAACTATGTCGACGGCGTCTTCGCCATGTCGATGAAGCTCTGGAAGGAAAACCAGGAACTGAAGAAGGCGGCATCCGCCGCCTGAACCCTCCCATCAACCTTCTTTGGAAAATCCCGATGACCGATACCAGCAAATGGACGCCATACGTCCTCGCAATCCTGCGCATCATTACCGCGCTTCTCTTCCTCGAACACGCGACCATGAAATTCCTGCAATTTCCGGGTCCGATTCAGGGCGTGCCCTATCCGCTTCCGACGATCATGATCATCGCCGGCGCCATCGAGGTGATCACCTCGGCTCTGATGCTCGTCGGATTTCAAACGCGCATCGCCGCATTCATCGCCTCGGGCGAAATGGCGGCCGCCTATTTCATGGGCCACATGCCCTATGGCTTCTGGCCGGCGCTGAACATGGGCGAAGTCGCCATCCTGTTCTGCTTCATCTTCCTCTACATCGCCTTTGCCGGTGGTGGCGCATGGACGCTCGACACCGCGCGTCGTCCGGCCACGGCTTAGCTAAACGGCGGGAACCGGCCTATACCGGGCTGCCTGCCGGCAGCCTGGTCTCACGCCCAAACGCGACGACAAAATTCTGGAGACCACGATGAAAGCGGCCCTTCTCAAATCCTACGGCGATGTCGATCAGTTCGAAATCGGCGATATCCCGACGCCGAAGCCCGGACCGGGCGAAATCCTGATCAAGATTGAAGCATCCGCCGTCAATCCTTTCGATCTCATTCTCCGCCAGGGCTTCATGGCCAGGTTCATCCCGCTTCCGCTGCCGGCCGTGCTCGGGGGCGACGCGGCCGGCACCATCTCGGCACTCGGCGACGGCGTCACCGGTTTTTCGGTCGGTGACCGGGTTGTCGCCGATTTCGCGGCAAACGGCAAAGGCGCCCATGCCGAATATGGTGTGCTTCCCGCCACAGCCATCGCCAAGCTGCCGGCTGGCCTGAGCTTCGAAGAGGGTGCGTCGCTGGTCAAGGCCGGGCTGACCGGGCGCCAGGCTGTCGAGGCGCTTGATGTCGAAGCCGGCGACCGGGTTCTGGTCTCCGGCGGCCTCGGCACCGTCGGCCGTTCGGCCATCCAATATCTCAAGCAGATCGGCGCCCAGCCGGTGGCCGGCGTTCGTCCCGAGCGGCTGAGCGAAGGTCAGGCCCTGGCCGGCGAAGCGCTCGACATCACGCTCCCCACCGCAAGCCCTGGCTTTGCCCATGCGATCAGCACTGCAGGCCCGGTGGCCGGTAACCTCATCGGCCATGTCCGTGATGGTGGCACGGTTGCAAGCATCGTTCCGGTGCCGGAAGGCGCCAACGCCGGAGGCCGTATCACCATCCGTGAACTCTTCCACCACACCGACGCGGCAACGCTCGACGCCGTGCTGGATGCCGCCGTGCGCGGCCTCCTGGTCATCCCGATTTCCCATACCTTCACTCTGGAGGAGATCGGTGCGGCGCAGAACGCGGTCGCAGCCGGAGCCCCGGGCAAGGTCGTGCTCAAGCATTGAGGGTAAGACAGGGCGGCGGCCACCGATCGCTGATGTAATGGGATAGCTTGATGCCGTCCATCATGCCGGGCAAGGGACGAACACGTCAACCCTCCTTGCGACGTGCAAGGAGGGTTGAAGTCAAGGCCGGTTAGATCGTCCGGCGATACCGGTTACGCTCCTGCTCGATCTGCTCGGGGGCGTACGGATCGAGCGTGTCGTCGAAGCGGGTCCATCCCTGCTCGTTATAAGCACGCCGGCGTTCGACCGGGTCGACCCAGTTTGAACCCTGGAGAATAGCCTGCGCCTCGGAGGCGCGGGCGTCATCGACCTTGGCCGTGACCAGGCTGCCGCCGCGGCGGACACCTTCGGCATAAAGGTGAGCATCATCTTCCGGGACGCCGGAGTCGGTGAGTGCACCGATCAAGCCACCAGCGGCACCGCCAGCGACGGCGCCGGCGACAGCCCCGGCCGCAGTCGCGGCAAGCCAGCCTGCGGCAACCACCGGTCCGACACCGGGAATGGCCATCAGGCCAAGTCCGGTAAGCAGACCGCCAGCGCCGCCGACGGCAGCGCCGATGCCAGCCCCCGTCGCTGCATCCTCGGCAACGTCATTGTCGCGATCGATGCGGCCAGCGTTGTTGGAGACGATACTGATGTCGTTTGAGGGAATGCCTGCCGCTTCCAATTTGCTGACGGCGGAGCGAGCGTCCGAATAATCGTCGAATAGTCCGGTTACAGTTTTCATCATGCTTCTCCTGGGGTTACTTGGCGACGATGTTGCCTTGATAATCGAGGGCGATGGAGACGGCTTTGCCGTCCTTCATGCCGGCGGCCATCCAGATCCCCTTGTCATCGAGCTTGAGATCCTTGACGTCGGTGTAACCCGCTTCCGCAATGCGATCCTTCGCCTGAGCTTCGGTAAAGCTGTTGGCGCCCTCAACGGGCGCAGTCGGGTTTTTGGTGTCCGGTGTTGCAACCGCAGGTGTATTTCCATCCGGAGATGGAGCCGGTGTTGTCTGGGCAAGGGCTGCAATTGCAGACGCGCCAAGAATTGCCGCCGCAAAGACGATCTTCTTCATAGGTGTTTTCTCCATTTTGCGGATCAGATGACGATCCATGCGGTCAAAACACGCAGAGGAGATCTTTGTTCCCCAAGATTATGCAGTTGATTTTTCTAAATATATGGCAGCGCGGCGCGCTGCGGGGTTATTCTCTGCGGCGCCAGGGCAATGTAAGCAGGCAATAACAGAGGAGTAACCGATGATCCACGCGCGCTTCAAGGAAACCTCTCGGAGTGAGGCTTGGTCCTTTAACCCCTAGGGTTGTGCTGCTGTAAAATGTCCCAGGGGTGGCAGCGCGGGGCCGCTCTCCTGCCGGCACTTCTTGCAGTGTCGGATGCGGCCCCGGCAATGTCAGTAACTTCACGGAATACGGGCGATGACCTTGATCTCGAAGTCGAAGCCGGCGAGCCAGTTGACGCCGATGGCAGTCCAATTCGGGTAGGGTGGCTTGCTGAACATCTCCTGCTTGACCGCCATGATCGTTCCGAACTGGTTTTCGGGATCCGTGTGAAAGCTGGTGACATCGACGATATCATCCAGCGTGCAGCCCGCGGCATCCAGCGTGGCCTTCAGGTTTTCAAAGGCCAGCCGCACCTGGCTTTCGAAATCGGGTTCGGGTGTTCCGTCGGAACGGCTGCCGACCTGCCCGGACACAAACAACAGATCACCGGATCGGATGGCGGCGGAATAGCCGTGCTCCTCGTAAAGAGCGTGCCGGTTGGCAGGAAAGATTGCTTCGCGTTGGGTCATTCTGATCTCTCTATATTGTTGACAACGACCGTTGAGCGCGGCGTTTCGCTTCACATCTCGCGCCCTATTTGATATACGGTACGTATGTGAAGTATGCGGTATATGGAGCGTGTGTCAAGTCCATATACGCTTCGTATATGAAATTGAGGAATGGAATGGCGAAGAAACGCAGCGAAACGATGCAGGAAAACCGCGTCAAGCTGATAGCGGCGGCGCGAAAAACCTTTGCGGAAAAGGGGTATTCCGCGGCATCGATGGACGAATTGACTGCTGACGCCGGTCTGACAAGGGGCGCGCTTTACCACAACTTCGGAGACAAGCGCGGGCTGCTGGCGGCGGTGGTCGAGCAGATCGACACGGAAATGGCGGTGCGCGCGCAAGAGATCGGGGCGCGCGCGGGCAACGATTGGCAGGGCCTGCTCGCCGAGGGGGCGGCCTATATCGAGATGGCGCTCAATCCGGAAGTCCAGCGCATCGTTCTGCTCGACGGACCTGCGGTGCTGGGTGATCCCTCGCAGTGGCCGAGCCAGAACAACTGTCTGCAGGTTACCAAGAGCACGGTGGAGCGCCTGATCGCCCAAGGCATCCTCAAGCCGCTTGACGCAGAGGCGGCGGCCCGGTTGGTGAGCGGCGCGGCTCTCAATGCGGCTCTCTGGATCGCCGCCAGCGAAGATCCTGAGAGTGTACTGCCGAAGGCGGTCGAGGCTTTCCATGCCCTGGCGGCAGGTCTGCTGGTGGAGCCTTTGTGATCCGGGAGCCGGGTGGCAAGCCTTGCAGTGAGGTCTTTGACGCCGAATAACCCCATGCAGGGACGGAAGTGAAGCTCGCCCATATCCCATCCGGTTTGCGCATCCGCAGCCTGACAATAGCCTTGCGAATCAGATAAGTGTGTGCTTATCTATCGGCATGATCGAGAACGAGATTTTCAAAGCTCTGGCCGACCCGACACGCCGCGTGATCTTCGAGAAGCTGGCGAGCGGCAGCATGAACGCCAGCGCTTTGCGTGACGGCATGGACATCAGCCAGCCGGCGATGTCCCAGCACCTTTCCGTGCTGCGCAATGCGCGGCTGGTCCGCGAGGAACGGCAGGGGCGCTTCGTCAACTACGAGGTGGATCCAGACGGACTCGCGCTCATAGCCGGATGGCTGGCGAAGTATCGGGCTTACTGGCCAGCGCGGATTGATGCGTTGAAGGCCTTGCTGAAGGATATGGACCAATGAGCGATACGGAGGCCGAAAGGCAGGAAAAAGATCTGGTGTTTGAATACCAACTCGACGCCCCTCCGGAAAAAGTCTGGCGGGCGGTCAGTATTCCAGCCTTTCGGGACAAATGGCTGCCCGAGCAGCAACTGGCAGACGCCGAGCCGATCTCCACGGCGCCGGGCGAGGAAGTGAGCTACAGGATGCGGGACGATGAGCCGCCCTTCCTTGAGAGCATCGTCACGTTTCAGGTCAGGCCCGATGCCAACGGCGGCACGATACTCAGGATCGTTCACGGGCTGGCGGATGCGAGGCTGGCCCTGCGGATGCCACCAGCGGCAAACAGCAATGGGCCGTGGATGATGCTGGCCGCCTGACGCTTTAGAGCGGTTCAGCTTTTAACGGAAGCGCAGGACCGCTCTAGCCTTTTGTTTTTACGCAATTCCGGACGGAAAACCGCTTCGCACTTTTCCTGGAATTGCCTAGCTGGCCAGTCACCTTAAATCCGAACCTACAGGAGTTCGCCCATGCGCGAAGCGATGCAACTCGTCCCTATGGTCATCGAGCAATCCAGCCGTGGCGAACGCTCTTTCGACATTTATTCCCGCCTTCTGCGCGAGAGGATCATTTTCCTGAACGGTGAGGTCAACGACACCGTTTCCGCACTCGTCTGCGCGCAATTGCTGTTTCTGGAAGCCGAGAATCCCAAGAAGCCGATTCAACTCTACATTAATTCCCCCGGTGGCGTCGTCACCAGCGGCCTCGCCATGTATGACACCATGCGCTATCTTCGCGCGCCGGTTCATACACTTTGCATGGGGACGGCCCGTTCAATGGGGTCGTTCCTGCTGATGGCGGGCGAACCCGGCGAGCGCGCCGCACTGCCGAATACCAGCATCCTGATTCACCAACCATCAGGCGGTTTTCAGGGACAGGCATCGGACATGCAGATCCATGCCGAGGAAATCCTGAAAACCAAGCAGCGCATGACGCGGCTCTACGCCGAGCATTGTAAACGCACCTATGAAGAGTTCGAGCAGGCGATGGACCGCGACCGCTTCATGACGGCCGAGGAAGCGTTGGAGTGGGGGCTGATTGATCGCATCCTGACAGAACGCGAGACAGTCGCAGCGCCGGAAATCACCGCGTGACCGTGCGTTGGGAAACTCACGCGGCAACCGACGCGATAGCCTTTACTTCAGACGCTCGCCGTTGCCGAATACTCAGCTTTCACCGCGCGGCGCAGGCGCTCGTCTCGTCTGCGCTCGGCCCGAAGCGGCCGCTCACAGCGGGATAAATGCCGGACTTGCATATCCGGGCTCTGCAGGTGAAGGCGAGACGCTTTTACTGACCCTAAGATTTCAGAGCCTTACCTGGCATGCGGAAGCATTCTGCCGGAGCAGGTTTTCGTCATGAAAGGCTCTCGGCCGGGCGGAACCATTCCTGCGGCTGCCGGTTAACCCGCCGAGGTCGCGGCGTGCCAATCGGACGTGACGGAGATGGTGAACGCACCGGTTTTTCCGATTTCTCGGTGCGGGCAACGAAACGCCAGGCGAGCACCTTTACCCGTTCGCCGCGACCTCATCCGCTGAACAGGATCTTGCGATGATCGAACCGCCGACCAGCACTTCTCTTGAGCGCGGAAGTCGCCGCCCGCCTATCAACGGCGGTGGGAACTGTCAGGCAGAGGAGGAGAGGTTATGAGCAAAAATAATTGGAAGGTCGGGCTTCGCGCCAAGCTGGAGCATCTCGTCGACGATTGCGTTGTGGCCGGGGCCAGGCAGCAGGACGTCTTCGATGCGATCATCAAGGAGATCGGCACACTGCGCGCAGCCCTTGAGCGCGATCCCGACCCCGCGGACGACGACGTTGCCGTCATAGAGGAGCCTGCGAACGATTGGCCCGCGGCCGACAAGTGACCCGAAGCAGATCGGGAGGGACACGCCAACTCTTGGAGGCGGGGGCTTATGGAACCAACTGGCGCCGCCGAAGGTTATAGTCTTGTCGCTTGGCAATCGGTTTAGCTCGACCTGCGAGACGTGATAGCCGGCGCCGGCCGCTCAATAATTCACAATGGGGAATTGCCATGGAAAATGCAGGTATTGGCTGGATCGCCGCAATCATCATCGGCGGCATTGCCGGCTGGCTCGCTGAATTGCTCATGAAGAGCAACATGGGCGTGCTCATGAACATCATTCTCGGTATTGTCGGCGCCATCGTCGCCAACTTTATCCTGTCTCTCTTCGGCGTCGCCCTTGGCGGCTGGCTGGGTTATCTGATCGCGGGCTTCATCGGAGCCTGCATCCTGATAGCTGTGGCGAGAATGGTCAGACGTACGGCCTGATGAGACAGAAGGCGGCCCCGCAAACCGGCCGCCTTCTTCACGTTTTCGGGTTGCGCTCACGCGTGGTCGTCCGACGGTTCACGGATTGACCCAGCGCGAGGAGGTCAGCGCGCCCAGGTGGTCGTAGGCAAAGACTGCCCGTCGGTTGTCGGCGTGGCGCAGCTGGAACCAGTCCAGCGTCTCGGCTCGGAATATCAGCATCCCGAAGAAAGCCTGTCCATCGGCGTCTGCGATCCTCCCCTCGCTTGCCGGCCGCTCGCCGATGTCGTCGCTCGGCGGCCCGCCCATATAGGTGCTGCGCGTCGAACGCGGCAGCAAGCTCCAGGCTTCAGTCGCGCACTCGCTTGCCGGTCCATGGAGTTCGGCCGATCCCTGAAGGCGAAGCTGCACTTTCGGCTGCGGGCCAAAGCCGAGCATGGTGACCCGAGGATTGGCCGATATTTCCTGCCATTTCGGGCTTCTGACATCCGTATGGATTTCCAGGATGCGCCGTGCCACATCCACGCGCCGCAGCACCACCATGCGGGCTTGCGGCCGGCCGCCGGCATCGACCGAACAGAGGTTCAGGTAGCGGAAGGCCGACTGCGGATCGGCGGCGGCACTTTCCAGCTCGGCCCAGGCTGATGCATTGACCTCGGCGAGGTTCACTGTCTCGCCTCCGCCTCAGCCTTCTTTATCTCGCCGGCCTTGACGCTCCAGTTGAAGCACATCGCTGTTCTCCTTGGCGTTGAAGCGATCCCGTCAGACGGACCGGGTTAGGCCGCCGTCGATCTTGAGACTCTGGCCGGTGATATAGCCCGCCCCTTCGGAAACGAGGAAGGAAATCGTCGCCGCCACTTCGGCGCTGGTGCCGTAGCGCTTCATCGGCACACTGTCGCGGCGCTCCTCCGTCGTCGGCAGGCTGTCGATCCAGCCCGGCAGCACGTTGTTGATGCGGATGCCGTCGCCCGCGTAGGTATCGGCATAAATCTTGGTGTAGGCGGCGAGCCCGGCGCGGAAGACCGCCGAGGTCGGGAACATCGCCGACGGTTCAGCCACCCAGGCGGTGGAGATATTGACGATTGCGCCCGACTTCTGCGCCTGCATGATCGGCGTGACCAGCCGGACCGAACGGATGACGTTCATCAGATAGACGTCAAGGCCGGTATGCCACTGTTCGTCGGTGACCTCGGTGATCGGCGCACGCGGACCGTGGCCGGCGCTGTTGACGAGCACGTCGACACGTCCCCATTTCTCCATCGTCGCGTCGACCAGGCGCTTCAGGTCGTCGTTGGACTGGTTCGAGCCGGTGACGCCGATGCCGCCCAGTTCGGCGGCAAGCGCCTCGCCCTTGCCAGACGAAGACAGGATGGCGACCTTGAAGCCATCGGCCGCCAGCCGCCTGGCAGCTTCCGCACCCATGCCGCTGCCGCCAGCCGTAATGATCGCTACCTTTTCTACTGTCATCGTCGCTCTCCCTACTCGATTTGCACCCATTGCCGGGCGTTGATCTCTCGAATACCATGGGCTCCAAGCGGGAGCGAACCAGTTTTCGTGAAATGTCCCAGTAGAAAAACTATCGAACGTCCATGTCCATCGGCAATCTTCCCTCCCTCAACGGCCTCAAGGCCTTCGACGTGGCGGCGCGACATCTGAACTTCCGGCTTGCGGCCGAAGAGCTCGGCGTCACGCAAGGCGCTGTTGCCCAGCACGTGCGAGGGCTTGAGGCGGAACTCGGGGTGACATTGTTCGAGCGCCTGCCGAAGTCATTGGCGCTGACGGGCGAGGGGCGAAGCTATGTCGCCGACGTCCGGCGCGCCTTCGAACTGCTTTCAAACGCGACGGCGAACCTGAAGCCTCAGCCGGTCAAACTGGTGGTCAGCACGACACCGACCTTCGCCTCGAGATGGTTGATCCCGCGTCTTCCGGATTTCACCTCGAGGCATCCCGATCTCGATCTCCACATCCTGGCGACGGACCGCATTTCCAGCTTCCAGGCAGACGGCGTCGATCTCGCCGTCCGATATGGCAGCCCCCCGTTCGGTCCCGGCCTCGCCGCCGAGCTGCTGTTCGAGCAGGAGATCATTGCCATCTGCAATCCGAGCCTCGTCGCCGAGGGAGCCGAGCCAGAGAATGCGGAAGAACTCTCGAACTACACGCTGCTTCACGATGCCCATAATTCCTGGCCCGAATATATCGATCGCTTCCTCGGCGGCGGCGATCCCACCCTGTTTCGGGGCATCAGCTTCTCCCAGACATCGCACGCGATCGAAGCTGCCATCGCCGGACAGGGCATTGCCGTGGCGACCCGCGCTTTCGTCTCGACCGACATCGAGGCGGGCAGGCTGAGACAGGTCTTCGACGGCGCCCTCAGAGCGCGGTCGCACTTCTATCTGGTGAAGCCGCGATATCGGAAGTCCGAAGCGGTGGACAAGCTTCAGGACTGGCTGCGGTCAAAGGTGCAGAGCTGATGGTCGGACAGCCATCGCTCAAGGAATGAACCAGCTGCGGCAAGTTTGCGCCCAGGAGCAGTCGTTGGGGCACTTCCGCCGGGGCCCCCGCTCGCCGCCCATCACCGGACTTTCAAGAACCGTCCGCTTTCCGTGGATACTCATTTCCGTGTCGTCCACCTGGAAGCCGTCGGTCACAAAGAAGGATGACGGCTCGATGGAGGTGGAGATCGCCTGGACATTACCTCTTTACCACTTGTTGACTCACCCGCGGTTGAACAATAACTTACGAATTCAGTCGTTAGGCTTGTCCTCACATGGCGGATCACTCTCTTCAGCGTCGCCTTGCTGCCATCGTCGTTGCCGATGTGGTGGGATATTCACGCCTGATGGAGGCTGATGAAGCCGCAACGCTGGCGAACCTCAGGGAACTCCGTTCCGGCGTTATCGAGCCGGCTGTGATGCGCCACCACGGTCGCATCTTCAAGGTCATGGGCGACGGATTCCTAATCGAATTCGGTAGCGCAGTGGACGCGGTCGCAGCAGCGTTGGAAATGCAACGGGCCGCCACCGCTGTTGAGGCTTCCGGAGACCGGCGCCTGCTTTTGCGTGTAGGCGTCAATCTGGGAGATGTCATTGACGACGGTTCAGACGTCCTCGGCGACGACGTCAATGTCGCGGCGCGCCTCCAGACGCAGGCCGCACCGGGAGGTATCTGCATTTCAGCGAATGTTCACGGCGAGATCGACGGCAAGATTAGCGACCGGTTCTTTGATGCAGGCGAACGCTACCTGAAGAACCTGACTCGCCCGGTCCACGTGTGGCATTGGCCGGATGCGCTGCAGAGCATATTGCCGCTGCCCGAATGTCCCTCGATCGCTGTATTGCCGTTCACGAATATGAGTGGGGATGAAGCGGACGCGCCTTTCGTCGACGGCTTGACCGAAGACCTGATCACCGACCTTTCCCGTACGGCTGGTCTGTTCGTCATCGCGCGCAATTCCGTGTACGTTTACAAGGGCAAGCCGGTCGACGTACGGCTGGTCGCCCAGGAACTCGGCGTCCGCTATGTCCTCGAGGGGAGCGCCAGACGCGCAATGGGCCGTGTCCGCATCAATGCCCAATTGGTCGACACGCTTGCCGGCCAGCACTTGTGGGCCGACCGGTTTGACAGGACGGTGGAAGATGTTTTCGAACTACAGGATGAAGTTAACGCCAAGATTGTTGAAGCCCTCGTCGGCCGGCTGACCATCCCGACGCCGCGCAATCGGCCGAAGAACTTTGAGGCGTACGATCTGTGTGTGCGCGCCCGCCTTCTGACGGAAGAGTCGCCGCAAACTGAGCGTGAGGCCTATATGCTGCTGCAACGCGCGGTTGAGCTCGAGCCATCATATGCCGAGGCGCTCGGTCTGCTTGCCTATAACCGTTGGCTTGCCTGGACTCATTTCGGCGAGCCCGAAGATCCTAACCGTCGGATGGCGGCGACGTTCGCGCAGAAGGCGGTCGACCTGGATCCCAACGATGCCGGCTGCCGTTACGTTCTGGGGACCATTTTGGCTTATGAGCGGCGATGGGAGGAATCGGAGGCCGCCTTCGCCAAGGCCCTGGAGTTGGACCCCAACCACGCCGACACCTGGGCCGCCATGTCGGACATATCCGTGCTGGACGGCAGGGTTGCCGACGGACTGGCGCAAATCGAAAAAGCTCTGCGGCTCAATCCCTACCCAGCCTGCTGGTATCTTTGTCATCTTGGGCAGGCGCAATACGCCGCGCATGACTATGAGGCGGCAGCCGCTACGCTTCGCAGGAAAGACACGTATCGTACCAACTCACGCAAATTCCTGGCTGCTACGCTTGCGCAGTTGGGCCACCGTGAGGAGGCGCGGCGAGAAGCAGAATTGTTCCTGATCGCCCACCCTCATTTCACGATCGGCCATTGGCTCAGTTCCCAACCGCTGCGCGATGCATCTGTACGAGACCACTTTGTCGACGGCTTTCGAAAGGCCGGCCTGCCGGAGATGTGACAGCGGGTGAGAACAATCGCGACGCGTTCGAGAACTTTATCGACGGATATGCGCTGCGCGAGAGCGGCGGTCCGGATCGCAGTGCCAAGCTTTCAGACGCTAAACAAAACGCGTCAATCAGTCCGAGTCTTGCATGACTTTTCCGTTGGACCGCCTTGCGTCATAGTGGCGATGAGCCCGTAGCCCAGAATGAAGACAGGATGCTTTGCGAAACATTTAGGTAGCTTCGCGGAGACATGAAGGCGACGACGCTTACTTCCGCTATCGGCGGCGCATAGATGCCGTTACCTTGAAACCAGACGATGTCTGCTTTCCAGCAGGTGCAAGGTATGCTTCAACGGCCGAGGGCGCAAGGCAGCCTTAACCTTCGATAACGAAAGAAGTCCGCTTAGGGCCAACAGGGGTCGGTGGCCCCTAAGTGCTGATGTCTCCGACAAGTTCCCATGTATCGACCTTCTCGGGCGTCCCATAATCTGCACCAGGCCAAGCGGGCGAAGGTCGAAGCGATCGCCGACCGCGCCGGCGCACCGCCCGCTGTGGGGCACTGTCTTCGTCTACCTCTGGGGCTGCTACCCCGATGCTCCGGCTGCCGAGCAGGCCTGAATTCAAAACAGCCGATCGACACATCGCTCGGTCTCCCACGTCTTGAGGAAATTTGCTTCCCGGGCGATCCAACCGACAGCCTCGCTTCCCCATTCCTGGGCCCGGCTGGCATATTCGCCCATCAGCCAGATGTGGCGGACGATCACAAAGCGATGGGCGGCTTCGAAGTCGTCGGGCGTGATCGGCCGGACGGTTCGATAGCCATCGATGAAGGCGTCCCACATGTCGGTCGACCTTCGGCGGAAGGATGTTTGCGCCCACAAGAACACCGACAAGTCGTAAGCGAGGTATCCCGGACCGCCGTCATCGAAGTCGAAAAAGACGGCTTCGCCGGCGTCGTTGATCCGTGCATTGAAGCCGTGACAGTCGCCATGGCAATAAGTCGGCGTCAAATCGCCGAAGGCTTCGATCGCCTTTGCGGTCCGCGCAGCGATGTCTTCAAGTTCGCTGCGGACCTCGGCGTCCTCCACGACGCCGCTGTCGCATATGCGGGCGAGAGGCCGATGCAGCAGGTGTTCGAGGTCGAGCCGATAGAGCGCTCCGTCCGGCTGGAATGTCTCGGCGGCGTTGTGCATCAAAGCAAGGGTCTTGCCGTTGGCCCGTGCATCGCCGGAATCCGTCGTATCCGGCTTGCGGCCTCCGATCTCCCGGAAGAGCACGGCCTGGCGCACGCCCTCCGGCGCCTGTCCCTCAGCGAACAAGCTGCCCTCGCGTGTCGGGATGGGTGCTGCGACCGGAACGCCTGATTGCGCAAGGTGCGCCAAGAACGCCGTTTCGGTCTTGACGTCGGCCGGACCACGGGCGCGGCGATGGGAAAGCCGGAACACATACCGCTCGCCGTTGCTTGCAACGGCCAGATACACATCATTCAAGCCGCGTTGCAGCATCCGGCAGGAAACCGGCCCAGCAAGCGGATAATGCCGATCGATGAACTGTTCGATGGCCGCAACCTGCGGGGTCGAATAGAGCGGATTAAAGTCGAGCATGGGCGCTGTACCATCGGGCTTTGCTGGCAGGCTGCTTCCGCGGTGAAAAGACAATGAAGGCGGTGGCGGCCGCAGGCACGTGCGATTGCAATGAACTGCTGATTGGATAAGCTGAATGGCGCTATTAATAAAACCAAGAGATGAAAAACAAAATGCAGGCTTCGCGATTTTTGAAAGAAAACTCTATTTCGATTTCTGTCCTTTCCATCGTTTTCGGTCTGTCTGGATGTGTCACCAATAGTAACGGTGTTGCTATTTCCGAGGATCACAGCCGGGCTCTGAGTGGAGAGCGGACAAAGATGGGCCAGTCCTACAATTTGAATGAAGACTGCACGGCTGCAACAATCGCCAATATAAAATTGGTGGAAGCCCCGGCGCATGGCTCGGTTGAATTCGTCAAAGAGAATATTTATTCAAATTACAAGGATGGCATCCGTATTAAATGCAATTCCAGGAAATCTCTCGGCGTGTCGGAATACTATACTTCCAACAGCGGCTATTCTGGACGTGACATGTACAAGGTGAGGGTGTCCTACGGGGAGGGGACCATCAAGGACGTCACCGTCAACATCAATGTGATCAAGAATTAAGCTAAGGCCAGCGATATCGATCCCGTCGATCATCGGCAAAGCCTGGGCCAGCTCCGTCGTCGGTGGAACGGGCGACTGGATCCATGCGACCATTCGTGCCGCCTGCAAGCACCTAGGCGAACCTCGGTCGGCAGCGGCCATTGGGGGCTATGCTGTTCTATCTCTTTGTTTTCACGCAATTCCGGACGGAAAACCGCTTCGCACTTTTCCTGGAATTGCTCTACGGGCGATCAGTCCGTCTTCGGCTGCCCGGGAAGCTGGCCGTAAGCCGTCAGGATGGCCTTGATCAGGCCCGGGAAGCGTTCGTCCAACTCGGTGCAGCGCGTTTGATTGCGCATCTCCACACCCTGGCGCTCGCTCATGATCAGCCCGGATTCGCGCAGCACCTTGAAATGGTTGGACAGCGATGACTTTGGGATGACGCGGTCGCCGAGATCGGCAAGCGCGGAGCACGTTCCGCTACCGCTGGCGCCGGCAAGCTTTGCATAGATGGCAACGCGCTCCGGATCGGACAGCGCATAGAGGATCGCCTCGGGCTTGATGTCCTCCAGAGCTGGGTGAAAGAGCGGTCTCATGAATTTTATATAGCGCCCCTTGACATCGAGATCAATAGTTCCGAATTTCCGAACTATGGAACAAGCTCGCCACTCCGGCGGCTATCCAGATCTGAAGGAACGAGAAATGGCTAAGCTTACAGGAAAAGTCGCCGTCGTAACGGGCGCCTCCAAGGGAATCGGTGCTGCGATTGCCAAGGCACTCGCGGCGGAAGGCGCGCAAGTGGTGGTCAATTACGCATCGAGCAAGGCGGGAGCCGACGCCGTGGTTGAGGCGATCAGCGCGGCCGGGGGCAAAGCCATCGCGGTGCAGGGCGATGTTTCGAAAGCCGCTGAGGCGCAGGGATTGGTCGATGCGGCGGTCAAGGAGTTCGGCAAGCTCGACGTGCTGGTCAACAATTCAGGCGTCTATGAATTCGCGTCGATTGAGGAGGTGACCGAGGAGCAATATCGCCGCATCTTCGACGTCAACGTTCTCGGCGTTCTCCTGACCACGCAGGCAGCGGTCAAGCATCTCGGCGAGGGCGGCAGCATCATCAACATCTCCTCGGTGGTCACCAGCCTCGCCCCGCCGGCCACTGCCGTCTACACCGGCACGAAGGGGGCCGTCGAGGGCATCAACAGCGTGCTTGCCAAGGAACTCGGCCCGCGCAAGATCCGGGTCAACGCCATCCTGCCGGGGATGGTCGAAACCGAGGGCACGCATTCGGCCGGCGTCATCGGCTCGGATTTCGAGCAGACCATCGTCGCCCAGACGCCGCTCGGCCGTATCGGCCAGCCGGATGATATCGCCGGCGTCGCCGTCTTCCTCGCTTCCGACGATGCCCGCTGGCTGACCGGCGAACGATTGGCCGCCAGCGGCGGTTTCCGCTAACGCAGGATGATTTGAGGCCGGGTCGGCCTCAAACCTGAATCCTGTTCTGAATTAAACAGTTAGAGCATGTTGCGCAAAGCGGTTTTGCGGCAACGACATGCGTAAAAACAAAGACCTAAAGCGCGAAGAGCGAATCTGAAAGTTCGCGACGCGCTTTAGGAGCTGTGGACACTTATCTGAGCCATAGGATTGTTGCGGCCAAAGCGAGCATGGCT
>NZ_JABFCN010000037.1 GCF_013087515.1 Rhizobium sophorae
CTCAATTCTCAATGGAAATTATGCGCCTAACCGGCTCAGTTCTGCGTGGAAAACAACACCAACCCTCATCCGAGCATCCGCACGGGCTGTCGGATCGCGATTTTGATGCCCTCTTCACCAAGAACAAGCCGATCATCTTCGCTTTCCATGGCTATCCGTGGCTTATCCACCGGCTCACCTACCGCCGCACCAACCACGGCAATCTGCACGTCCGCGGCTACAAGGAAGAGGGAACGACGACGACGCCGTTCGACATGGTGGTCCTGAATGAAATGGACCGCTTCCATCTGGTCGAGGACGTGATCGACCGGCTGCCGCAACTCGGCGCACGCGCGGCCTATTTCAAACAGGCAATTCACGAAAAGCTGGTCGAACATAGGCAATATATCGAGAAGTACGGCGACGACATGCCCGCAATAGGCGGCTGGAAATGGGGCTCGAAAGGCAAGTCAGGAGCCCGCCATAGAACCTCGACTGAAGGGGACAATGCTTGAGCGACGGTATCCAACCGAACGGAGGTTACAGTGGCAGCGAGCGCGCGCGAGGCTACACGACAAGATAGCGTCGCGGAGTTGGCGAATCCGGGCTCCGCGGTCGCGTTGCTTTCCAACGATCGGTACAGTGTCCTGGTCACAGCGGCCGGGGCCGGTTACGGAACGTGGCAAGGCCTCGATATTACACGGTGGCGCGAGGACAGAAGCCGTGATTGCTGGGGCCAATTTTGTTACGTTCGGGATCTGACTGACAACGACCTCTGGTCCATAGGAAAGCAGCCATTATTTCGGCCCTCAAATGTCTACGAGCACGCCTTTCACGGAGACAGGGCCGAATTCCGCTGTCATGCCGGTGACATCGAAATCGTCTGGAAAATCTGTGTCGCGCCCGATGTGGACGCGGAAGTGCGTATGCTCACTGTCACGAACAATGGCACACGGGAGCGAACCCTCGAATTGACGAGCTATGCCGAAGTCTGCCTGAACAATCGTCGTGCGGACATGGCGCATCCGGGTTTTGCCAAGCTCTTTATCGAAACACGGTATGACGGGGCGACAGGCGCCTTATTTGCGCGCCGCAGGCCCCGCGCTGCCGGGGAAAAGGCCACTTGGGCAGTTCACGTTTCCTCATCGAACCTCCCGCCTTCCCAAGAGGTCCAATATGAAACTGATCGGCTGAGATTTCTTGGCCGAGGCCGAACGACAGCCAGCCCCGTGATATTCGACGCGGGTGGATTGCTCTCCGGGACAATCGGGCCTGTCCTCGACCCGGTTTTCTGTTTGCGACGGACGGTTCATCTGGCCCCAGGCGCCGAAGCGCGCGTCGCCTTCGTCACAGGCGCTGCGGACGACCAGTCAGCCGTGCAGCTCATCGCCGAAAGATACGCCAAGATCGACGTGGCCGAGCGAGCATTCTCCGAAGCATCGGAGAGATACCAAAGCGAGCTTCGGAAGTTGAACCTGAAGCCGGACGATATCTCGCTGTTCAATCGGCTGGCCGGGAGTGTCGTATTTGCGAACCCGGCCATGCGCCAGGCGACCGCGCTGCAGAGAGATCGATTGGATCGGACGGCTCTTTGGACTCATGGTATCTCCGGCGATCTCCCGATCGTGCTAGTCTGCGCGGATGGCGACAGGGATCACGCCCTCATTCGTCAGGTGATGATGGGCCATGATTTCGCTCGTCGCAGGGGCTTGAGATTTGACCTAGTCCTGCTTGACGAGGGCGGTGCGACCAGCGCCAAGCGACTGGTAACAAAGCTGCAATCGGGCTCGCAGGCCGAATTGATTGGCAAACCCGGTGGAATCTTTGTCCTTTCCAAACCTGATACCGAAAACGATCACTTGACGACCATCGCCGCGGCCGCCCGCATAGTCCTGCTGGGAAGCGGCGGCGAACTTACTGATCAGCTCAATCGGCTCTCCCCCGCTCTGCCACCTCTTTCGCAGACGTTAGCTCCTCGGGTGAGCGAGCAACCTGCAGCCCCACCTCGTGACCCGGTCGAGAATTTACAGCACTGGAACGAATTCGGCGGCTTCACGCCCGACGGACGCGAGTATGTTGTGCTCGTGGACACCACAAAACCACAAGGCCCCGCCCTGCCGCCGGCGCCCTGGACCAACGTGATCGCAAACTCTGATTTTGGCTGTCTGACGACTGAAGCCGGTCTTGGCTACACTTGGTCGGAGAACAGCCAGATGAATCGGCTGACGCCGTGGTCGAACGATCCGGTTACGGATGCGCCGGGCGAGGTCCTGTATTTGCGAGATGAAGAAACCGGAGATGTCTGGACACCGACGCCGCTGCCTCTCGGTCCGAGTGCGGTGGTGACTGCTCGTCACGGCCAGGGTTACAGCCGGTATGCAAGTCGTTGCCGTCACCTCAATCAAGAGCTGACGGTATCGGTTGCGCCTAACGATCCGGTCAAGATCATGCGTCTCAGGCTTTGCAACGACGACATCCGAGCTCGGCAGCTGACCGCAACCTATTACGCCGAGTGGGTGCTTGGGACCCACCGCGAAGATGCGGCAACGCGGATCGTCTGCGAACGGGATGCCAGATCGGGTGCGATCATGGCCAAGAACCCCTGGGCCGGAGATTTTGCCGGGAAGGTGGCTTTTGCAGCCGCCAGTCAGCCGACGAGGTCGGCAACGTCCGACCGCACGGAGTTTCTGGGCAAATACGGTTCCGTGTTTCAGCCGGCAGCCTTGGAACGAACCAATCTGGCCGAACGTTTTGGCCCGTTGCTGGATCCCTGCGCGGCGCTGATGGTGGATATCTCCCTGCCCCCCGGCGAAAGCAGGGAGGTTGTCTTTGTACTTGGAGAGGCAGCAAGCCTCGATGAGGTCAGCAGGCTAATTCATGAGCATGCCGACCTCGAGCGCGCAGCCGCAAGCTTGTCGGCGGTCTTCCGCCAGTGGGATAACATTCTGAACTCGATCCAGGTCTCGACGCCGGACGCAGGCTTGAACTTGATGATGAATCGCTGGTTGCTATACCAGGTCCTGGCATGCCGCGTCTGGGCGCGCACGTCCAATTATCAGTCCGGCGGTGCTTACGGTTTCAGGGATCAGCTTCAGGACGTGATGGCACTGGTCTATAGTACACCGAACGAGACCCGCTCCCATATCCTGCGATCGGCAGCACGCCAATTTGAGGAGGGGGACGTCCAGCACTGGTGGCATCCTCCATCCGGCATCGGCGTGCGTACCCGGATCACCGACGACTTGTATTTCCTGCCCCTTGTCGTTCACCACTACGTGTCCACGACAGGCGACGTTCAACTGCTTGACGAGATGGTGCCCTACATCACCTCATCGCTACTGAAAGACGACCAAGAGGAAGACTTCAACCAGCCGGCGACAAGCGAGCATTCCGGCACCGTCTACGAGCATTGCGTCCGTGCGCTGGAGCGTGGTTTCCGCTTGGGCAGTCACGGTCTTCCCCTGATGGGAACAGGCGACTGGAACGACGGCATGAACAAGGTCGGTGCGGAAGGCAGGGGGGAGAGCGTCTGGAACGGCTGGTTCTTTCTCACGGTCCTCAAATCATTTGCCACGATTTCAGCGTCACGCGGAGATCAAAGCCGTGCCGCCTGGTGCCGCGAACGGGCCGAGGCTTTGCGCACAGCCCTTGAAACCAACGCCTGGGACGGTGGCTGGTATCGCCGGGCCTATTTTGACGATGGCACGCCGCTCGGGTCGTCCCTGAACGACGAATGCCAAATCGACGCCATCCCGCAGGCTTGGGCTGTCATTTCGGGCGAAGCCGATGCTGGGCGAGCTTCAAAGGCAATGCGTGCGGTCCACGACCGGCTGGTACGCCAAGAGGACAAGCTCATCAAACTCTTCGACCCGCCTTTTGACGAAGGCTTACTACAGCCCGGCTACATCAAGGGCTATGTCCCCGGCATCCGTGAAAATGGCGGCCAATATACACATGCGGCGACCTGGGTTGTCTGGGCGACGGCTTTGCAAGGCGACGGCGATCTCGCCTTAAAGCTTTGGAACCTGATCAATCCGATTTGTCATGGTGCGACGAGAGATCAAGTCGAACGCTATAAGGTGGAACCATATGCGGTCAGCGCCGATATCTATGGCGCGCGCCCACACATTGGGCGCGGTGGATGGACCTGGTACACCGGATCGGCCAGTTGGTTCTACCGCGTAGCGCTCGAGGCGATCCTCGGCTTTCGCCAGCAAGGGCCGTTTCTGCGGTTCGAGCCGTGCGTTCCGGCAAGCTGGCCGGCCTATGAGATCGCATACCGATATGGATCAGCGACCTACCGCATCCGTTTCGACAACGCGAAGGGCATCGGCCGAGGCGTGCACTCCGTCACGCTGGACGGTGAACCGGTCGCGAACGAAACCGTCCCGCTTGAGGAAGACGGACGCATGCATGACGTCCACATTATAGTTGGTTAGCGGTCATGCCCGAGACAATCTCAACCGATGCCGATCTCGACCGCCTGCCAACGGACCAAGACCTCGGTCGTCTGCAATTCACCACCCTGTTGTACTATCTCCAATGCACGAACCCGGACAACGGCCTGGTGCGCGACAAGACAGAGCCGAACGCCCCGGCAAGCATCGCGGCGATCGGCATGGCATTGGCGACCATCCCTGTGGTTGTAGAACGCGGCGTCCTTATCCGTGAATTTGCGGCAAAGATCACCCGCAACCGTTTGAGATATCTGATGGCATGCCCACAGGGGCCGGAGCCGGATTCTTCTGGCTACAAAGGTTTTTTTTATCATTTTCTGGACATCGAAACTGGGCGCCGGGTGTGGCAATGCGAGCTGTCGACGATCGACTCGGCTTTCCTGTTCGCAGGTGCCTTGACCGTCGCCACCTACTTTGATGGCGACACGGCCGATGAAGCGGAAATCCGCCAGCTCGCGATGGCGCTTTACGAGCGTGCCGACTGGAACTGGGCCTGCGATGGCGGTGCAACTTTAACGCATGGCTGGCGTCCGGAGAGTGGTTTTATTCCCTATCGATGGCGTGGTTATGATGAAGGTCTGCTGCTCTACATCATCGGCCTCGGATCTCCGACTCACCCTTTGCCGCCCGAGTGTTATGCCGCCTACACCGAAACCTACGAATGGCGAAATATCTATGGCCGCGAGCTGCTGTATTCAGGACCGCTTTTTACCCATCAGCTGTCGCACATGTGGATAGACTTTCGAGGCATCCGCGATGCGTTCATGCGCCACCATGACACGGACTATTTCGAAAACAGCCGGCATGCGACATATGTCCAGCAAGAATACGCAATCCGCAACCCGATGAACTTTGCAGGGTATGGCGAACATTGTTGGGGGTTCACCGCATGCGACGGACCGGGTTGGGGCAAGCGGGCGATAGATGGGGTCGATCGGGAGTTCTTCGACTACGTTGCCCGCGGTGCTCCTTTCGGACCTGACGATGGGACTGTCGCGCCATGGGTCGTTGTCGCCTCGCTACCATTCGCGCCGGAGATTGTCGTTCCAACTGTTCGCAACTTTGCACGAATGAAGCTTGGCATGACGCGGCTTTACGGCTTCAAACCGTCGTTCAACCAGACATACGCCGTGGAAAATAGTCAGGCCGGATGGTGGGTAAGTCCTTATCACTTCGGTATCGACCAAGGACCGGTGGTGCTGATGATCGAAAACTATCGGACCGGCTTGCTCTGGAACATCATGCGCCAATGCAAGCCCATCGTGACCGGGTTGCGACGTGCGGGATTTTCAGGAGGCTGGCT
Source organism: Rhizobium sophorae (assembly GCF_013087515.1). Classification (GTDB taxonomy): domain Bacteria; phylum Pseudomonadota; class Alphaproteobacteria; order Rhizobiales; family Rhizobiaceae; genus Rhizobium; species Rhizobium sophorae. Next base: position 5,740 of record NZ_JABFCN010000037.1, read on the forward strand.
TTAGATTGGATCTGCGAGCCGCCACAGCCCATCGCAACGCGGTACCGCCGTTTTCGCAACTCCAGGCAGTCTAACGCTCGGGCGATCCCCACTTGAGCCCGGTCTCCAACAAGCTGCGCGTTGACAACCGGCATGGATATGATTGCTACTCCGGTGATTTGTGCTTCAGGGCGTTGTAATGAGCGCGAGCGTGTGGCGGGCGATCATCAGTTCCTCATCCGTCGGCAGGACGTAGAGCGCGACGCGGCTCGCAGGAGTGGAAATGAGCACCGCGCCCGTTTCGTTGGCCACGGGATCGAGTTCCGCTCCCAGCCAGGCAAGCCGTTCGGCGATGCGAGCGCGGATTGCCGGCGAATTCTCCCCGACGCCAGCCGTAAAGACGAAAGCTTCGAGACCTTCGAGCGCGGCGGCAAGCATGCCGGTACTGAGCGCACAGCGATGGATGAAGTGATTGATGGCGAGGGCCGCACGCGGGTCATCGCTGGCAAGAAGATCGCGCATGTCGCCGGAAGTGCCTGACAGCCCCTTCAGACCGGACGCCCTGTAGAGAAGGTCGGCAACCTCCCCCATGGTCATGCCACTGTGGTCGAGCAGGTATAGCACAACGCCGGGATCCATCTGGCCCGGCCGGGTGCTCATCGGCAAGCCATCCAGTGCCGTGAAGCCCATCGTCGTCTCGAGGCTGCGTCCGTCCTTCAGCGCGCACATGGACGCGCCGCTGCCAAGGTGGGCAACGATGATGCGTCCACCGGCGATACCGGGCGCGACTTCGGCCAACCGCTCCGCAATATATTCGTAGGACAGGCCATGAAAGCCGTATCGTCGCACTCCTTGCTCGTAGTAGTCCCAGGGCAAGGCGTAGCAATCCGTATGTGGGGCGTGGCCGCGATGGAAAGCAGTGTCGAAACAGGCGACCTGCGGCACATCCGGATTGATTTCCATCGCGAGGCGGATCGGCGCGAGGTTATTCGGCTGGTGCAGGGGCGCAAGCTCCTGGAAAGTCGCAAGCTTGTCGAGTGTGTCGTGGTCTATGAGGATCGGTTTCGCAAAGTCCGGGCCGCCATGGACGACGCGATGACCAGTGGCGCGGAGTGTGAAACCCTTAAGGGCCAGCAGCCACGCACGGGTTTCAGCAATTGCCGCCGGCAAGTGGTCGACTACCTCTGGCGCATATCGGCGATCAACCAAGACCGTTCCGTCGGCGGCGCTCGCCGCTAGACGAGGCCGTACGCCGATGCCATCGACCTGGCCGCGAATACAGCGTTTGGGACCGGTGCCGGCGATCTCGAAGATCTGGAATTTCAGGCTTGACGAGCCGGCGTTGACGACAAGGATCGCGTCCATGGTTTAGGCCGCCACTTGGGTCATACGCCGCGAGGCGGCGGCGTAGAGCGTGGCGACCGCGCACGAAGCCAGACGGCTGCGCACTGAGTCGGCACGCGAGGTCAGCACGATGGGCACACGCGCGCCGAGCACGATTCCCGCGGCATCCGCATGGGCGAGGAATGTCAAGTTCTTGGCCAGCATGTTCCCCGCCTCAAGGTCGGGCACGACGAGGATTTGTGCCCGGCCCGCGACGGGCGACGTGAGCCCTTTGATACGAGCGGCCTCCGGGCTGATCGCATTGTCGAACGCGAGCGGGCCATCGAGCAAGCCGCCGGTGATCTGGCCGCGTTCAGCCATCTTGCATAGCGCTGCGGCTTCGATGGTCGAGGGTATTTTTGTTGTTACGGTCTCGACGGCGGAAAGGATCGCCACACGAGGCTGACCGAACCCGACTGTCGTCCAGAGGTCGATTGCATTCTGCACGATGTCACGTTTGACATCGAGATCGGGAGAGATGTTGATCGCCGCATCGGTGATGAAGAGCGTGTCGGCGTGGCCAGGCACATCCATGACGAAGACATGGCTGATGCGGCGTTCGGTGCGCAGGCCGGTGGCGGAGGCCGTGACGTCGCGCATCAGTTCGTCCGTATGAAGGCTGCCCTTCATGAGGAGCTCACCCTTTCCCTCTCGTACAAGGACGACTGCCTTCGCCGCAGCGGCGTGGCTATGCGGTACGTCGACGATTTCGTGCTCTTTCAGATCAAGCCCATTCTCCGCAGCCACCGCCCGAATTTTTGCGGCAGGCCCCACTAGGATAGGTACGATCAGCCTGTCCTCGGCGGCTTCAAGCGCGCCCCGCAACGACGTCTCGTCGCAGGGATGCGCCACGATCGTGATGGCAGGCGCAACGGCCCGCGCAGCGGCAATCAGTCGGTCGTATTTTGACTGCTCAGATTTAGTCGTGGAAAGGTCGGTCACTGGGAAGCTCCCTCTGCTTCGATCAGGATGCATTGCGAACGCGAGCGGTCTTGCTTGCCGGTCCAAGGACTGGTTTGTTGCCGAATTTCTCCTTGCTGAGGCTGAACAGCTCAGCCAAACGTTGGAGGCGCTCGGCTATGTCCCGCCGGCAGGAGTGCCGGAATTGCCGCACGCGCCTGGCTCGTCGGTCAATAGGACGAAATACTGCGCTCACATCATCGTCTTGAACCCAGCCAGCGTCAATCGACCTGCGCCAAGATGACTGCCGAAGGCAATCCTCGTCGCTCGGGCTAGATCACCGTCGTCGGCCCCGCCAGAGCCGCCCGATACACACTTGAGGACAACGTCCTCGACCGCCCGCCCGGCCATTAGCATGCCGAGCATGTTTTCGTACCATGAAGACCGTCCTTCGCAAGAACCTCGAGGATCGGGTTCTGTCCTGCCTGCCGGCCGCATTCTTCGACATGGGCCCATTCGATGACATCGCCGGACAGGCTCGCCAAAGCCTCGCGGCCTCTATCAGGAACGAACCTGACGAGCGCGACCAGATCTCCAAGGAGTTGAAGACTGCCGAACAGGAGCAGCGCCAGAGGCGGAGGATTTCGGGGAGAGGATCAAGAAGCTGAAGGCGGAAGTCAGTCCGGAGGCTGTCGAGCTGATCATCAACTCCGCCTCTATTACATGCACGAGCACGCCGATTCCGAGACGAAGCAACTCTTCTTCAACATCGTGCACCAGTTCATCCAAAAGGTCGTCATCGGCAAGACCCCAGGCCACCAGCCGGCATCCCTCGAAGTCCACAGCCGCATCGCCTCCATCCTTGCAGCCATGGAAGCGGTGGCGATCATGGAAAGGCAGTTCGAGTCGCTGAACCGACACGACTACCTGGGAAAGCTGCGTGCCGGCGAGATCGACACGGAGCAGAAACAAAAAAAGCTCCTCGACGCGTATGCGGAGATTTGACCCGTTCAGGTCTCAAAACGGTCCACTGGACTGTTTTGTCGGGCAGGCCCGATCGACCGTTCACCCTTCAGTTATGGTCCGCAGGACGAGGAGCTACCATCGCCAGGGAAAGCGAAGCTTTTCCGCCAGCGATAAGAAGGTAGATGCTGATCTTTGAAGGGTGTTGGTTGCGGGGGCAGGATTTGAACCTGCGGCCTTCAGGTTATGAGCCTGACGAGCTA
>NZ_JABFCN010000038.1 GCF_013087515.1 Rhizobium sophorae
AAGAAGACGCCGGACACAGACTTCCTCTGCTACCGCTTCCCCGGCACCGACGGCAGCGTCGTCTACAACTCCGACATGTTCGGCATGTTCAACGTCCCCGATGACCGCAAGGCGGCCCAGGTGGCACTGGCCACGGCAACGCTGTCGAAGAGCTTCCAGTCGGCCTTCAACGTCGTCAAGGGTTCGGTGCCGGCCCGCACCGACGTTCCCGATACCGACTTCGACGCTTGCGGCAAGAAGGGCATCGCCGACCTGAAGGCAGCCAACGAAGGCGGCACGCTGTTCGGCTCGCTGGCGCAAGGCTACGGCGCACCGCCGGCGATCGCCAATGCTTATAAGGACGTCGTCTCGAAGTTCGTCCATGGCCAGATCAAGACCTCCGACGAGGCCGTGACCCAGCTCGTCCAGGCGATCGACGACGCCCGCTGAGATCACTTGTGATGACAAAGCTTCCCCGCGTGACCCGCGGGGAAGCTTCCGGGGAGGAGATGACATTCCATGAGCACAGTTGCGACCACCGATCCGGTTTTGACGCCGAGGCAATCGACGGGGATCTCGTTGAGGGGCCGGCTGCAGGATGCGCTGCCG
>NZ_JABFCN010000039.1 GCF_013087515.1 Rhizobium sophorae
AAGAAGACGCCGGACACAGACTTCCTCTGCTACCGCTTCCCCGGCACCGACGGCAGCGTGGTCTACAACTCCGACATGTTCGGCATGTTCAACGTCCCCGATGACCGCAAGGCGGCCCAGGTGGCGCTGGCAACGGCAACGCTGTCGAAGAGCTTCCAGTCGGCCTTCAACGTCGTCAAAGGGTCGGTGCCGGCCCGCACCGACGTTCCCGACACCGACTTCGACGCTTGCGGCAAGAAGGGCATCGCCGACCTGAAGGCAGCGAATGAAGGCGGCACGCTGTTCGGCTCGCTGGCGCAAGGCTACGGCGCACCGCCGGCCATCGCCAATGCCTACAAGGATGTCGTCTCGAAGTTCGTCCACGGCCAGATCAAGACCTCCGACGAAGCCGTCAAGCAGCTCGTCCAGGCGATCGACGACGCCCGCTGAGACCACGTGTGATGACAAATGCTTCCCCGCCTGCTGGCGGGGAAGCTTCAGGCTCCGCGCCGATCATGCCCCGACAATTATGCGGGGATGATCATGCGGGGCCGATTGCCCGGACGATCATGCAGGCAGGAGATGACATTCCATGAGCACTGTTGCGACCACCGATCCGGTTCTGACGCCGAGGCAATCGACGGGGATCTCGTTGAGGGGCCGGCTGCAGGATGCGCTGCCG
>NZ_JABFCN010000004.1 GCF_013087515.1 Rhizobium sophorae
AATGCGGCTGATCCCCTACCCTTCAAACGCCCATGTTGCACTTGGTGTAGATTCTCCAACCGCAAAGTTGAAGTGTCCTGTTTCTGCAAAGTTGGAATGTCACTCTCCCCGCGTTTGATGACGGTGGAGATTGCGGATGGGACTGATAGCGATGAGCGAGCGTGATCTACAGCGGATCGAGATTCTATCGAAAGTGATTGCCGGCCGGATGACGATGGTGTCGGCGGCACATGTGCTTGAACCGAGTACGCGCCAAGTACGTCGTCTGCTGGAGCGGATCAGCACTGGTGGTGCGGCGTCGATCCGGCACAAGGCGGATCGGCCGACCGTCGAACAACCGGATCAGCGATGGTGTTCGGGATTATGCGGTGACGCTGGTTCGCGAACGCTATCTGGATTTCGGTCCGACGCTGGCGCGCGAGAAGCTGATCGAACTGCATCATATCTCGGTCGCCAAGGAGACACTGCGTCAATGGATGACGGAGGCCGGCATCTGGGTCTCGCGACGCGAGCGTAAGAAGCGGGCTTTCCAACCACGCGGCCGGCGCGACTGTTTCGGTGAACTCATCCAGATCGACGGCTCGGTGCCCCTCACCCGCCCAGAGCTAAAAACGAACTATTTCAACGGCGCAAGGTCACGACACGCATGCCCCATGCACGGACTTAATCCTGATTGGCAACCACAGGCAAACTGCCTTCGTTGGAAAGACGGGTATCGGTCTGCCGGGCGGCCGAGACAAGGCGGCGCTTCGCGCGGATCGCGTGCCATTGTTGGTCGATCAGGACGCCGATGAGGATCACGCCACCCATGACCGCGAAATTCAACGACGAGGGGATACCAAGGAGATTCACGAGATTCTGCAACTCCTGGAGCAGGACCGTGCCCAGCACGACGCCGACGATCGATCCCTCGCCGCCGCGGAGCGAAAAACCGCCGAGTACGGCAGCGGCAATTGCGTAGAGTTCGTAGAACTGACCATGGCTCGCCGGCGAGATCGAGCGTGTGTACATGGCGAAATAAATCGCCGAAAGCGCCGTCAGCAGCCCGCAGATGACATAGGCCGACATGACCATGCGGCCGGTACGGATACCGGAATAGCGGGCCGCCTCCTCGTTCTTCCCGATCGCGTAAAGATAACGCCCGAAAACAGAGCGATGCAGCATGATCCACATGACCACGGCAATGATGACGAGTGCGATGAAGGTGTTGGGAACGCCGTAAAACCGTCCAGCGGTCAGGAATTCGAGGTCAGGGAAATTTTGGCCGAAGGCAAAACCGGCTGTTCCGTCAGCCGTATAGAAGCGCGCTGCCCCACGATAAATCAGGAGGCCGCAGAGGGTGACGACGAAGGGCTGCAGGTTGAGCCGGGTGATCAGCCAGCCGTGGACCGCGCCAATGACCGCGCCGAGAGCGAGAATGAGCGGCAGCGCCAGCATCCAGGACATATCCTGGACCGCGATGAAATCGACGAAGAGCACGCCGAGAAGCGCTACAAGCGAACCCACGGAAAGCTCGATACCGCCTGTGATGATGACAAAGGCCTGGCCGATCGACAGGATTCCGAACAGGCCGATCAGGTTGGCAGTGTTGGCCAGGTTGATCGGCAGCAGGAAGCGCGGATTGATGATGGCGACGACGATGCCGACGACAACGATCAAAAGCAGCAGTCCGAGATCTTTTTTGATCATTCGAGATCCATCCCCGATACTTATTTGTATTGGCCGCAGCCGCTATTTTACCCTTTTGCCGACAGCAAGCAAAAGGACGCTTTCCTGGCTGATTTCGTCCTCTTCCAATATGCCGGCGATCTGGCCCTCGTGCATGACGGCGATGCGGTCGGAAACGCCGATCACCTCTTCCATGTCGCTGGAGATCATCAGGATCGCCACTCCGGCATCGGCAAGCGCTCGCATCAGGCCGTAGATCTCGTTCTTCGCGCCGATATCGATGCCGCGTGTCGGCTCGTCGAAGATCATCACCTTCGGGCTCATCGACAACCATTTGGCAAGCACCACCTTCTGCTGGTTGCCGCCGGACAGAGTGCCGGTTCGCGTCGAAACGGAAGGCGCCTTGATACCAAGGCGAAGACGCTGCTTTTCGGCCGCCGCCCTCTCCCGCTCGGCAGCAAGCATGAAGCGCCTGGAGAGTTTGGGGAGATCGGCAAGGCTTATGTTCTGGGCGATCGGGAAATCAAGAAGAATGCCGTTGCGCTTGCGATCCTCCGGGACCAGGAAAATGCCGCGAGCGACGGCGTCCCGGGCAGTGTTGACCGCAATTTGCCGCCCGTCCTGCAGAATGGCTCCGCCGTAGCTCCGGTCGATGCCGAAGAGGACTTTTGCAAGCTCGGTGCGGCCCGACCCGACGAGCCCTGCAAGCCCCATGATTTCGCCATACCGGATTTCCAGATCAACGGGACGGCCGGGATAGGCCTCGGTGCGCACGCCGCTTGCCTTCAGCGCAACCGAGCCGGGCGAGCGCTGCGGTTTTGCGGTCCGGGCCGCAAGCACCCGGCCGATCATCAGCTTGACCATCTGGTCGTGGCCGATGTCTTTCTTGGCGAGCGTGCCCACAAGCGTGCCGTCGCGCAGGACTACGACGCGGTCTGCGACGCGCTCAACCTCGTGGAGGCGATGCGAGATGAAAATGACACTGATGCCATCGGCTTTCAGCGATTTGATAATGCTCAGGAGCCGCTCGGTTTCGGCCAGCGGCAGGCTGGACGTGGGTTCGTCGAAGATGACGAGTCTGGCGTTGATGGACAGCGCCTTGGCGATTTCCACCATCTGCTGCTCGGCAAGGGAAAGCGATGCCACGGGTGTGTCGGCGGAAAAATGAGCCCCTACCCGCTTCAAGAGCGGCTTCACCATGTCTCGCAGCCGATTGCGATCGACGAGCTTGAGAGGTCCGGCCTTCAGCGGCTCGCGGCCCAGGAAGATATTGGCAGCAACGTCAAGATTCTCAAAGAGATTGAGTTCTTGGTGTACGAACGCGATGCCGGATGCGATGCTCGATTCCACAGTGAGGAAACGAAGCTCTGCGCCGTCGAGCAGAATCGTGCCTCGGTCGGGTGCGATCACGCCGCCGAGAATCTTCATCAGCGTCGATTTTCCAGCCCCGTTCTCGCCGACGAGGCCGATGACCTCGCCCGGTATGATGTCGATCGACAGGCCCTCAAGCGCAACGACGCCCGGATAGGTCTTGCCAACGCCGGAAAGCGAAAGGAATGGCGTTGCAAGCGCGTCCGGTGACGGGATGTCGGAGCTGTGGTTCATCGCCTGTCCATGGCTGCCAATACTGTCGGCATGAGACGCCTTTCGCGGCGGCGGCAAGTGCCCCGCCGCGAAGGAAGATTATTTTCCAGACATGGCCTTCAGACTGGCGGCATATTTGTCAACGTCATCCTTGCCGATGATCACCGTCGGGATGATGATCAAGCCGTTGCTGGGAACGCCGGATTTGTCGCCCTTGAGGTAGGCCGCCATCAGCTTCATGCCCTGATAGGCCCATTCGAACGGCTGTTGCACGACGGTCGCTGCGACGGTGCCTTCCTTGACGCCGCCGAGCGTGATCGGATCGTCATCAAAGCCGACGACGGTGATCTGGCCGAGTTTGCCGGCGTCGCGCAACGCCTCATAGATGCGCGGCGTATTGTAGGAGTAGAAACCGACCATGCAGGTGACGTCGGGGCTGGCCACCAGCGCGTCCTCGACGTTCTTCTTTGCGCGCGTCTGGTCGATATCGTCGCCGCGTACATCTGTCAGCTCGATCTTCGTGCCCTTCAGGCCGTCCTTCATGCCCTGGATGCGTTCCTTGGCATTGTCGGCGCCGAGCAGGCCGACGAAACCGATGCATTTGCCGCCGTCCGGCATCGCTTTCTTGGCGATTTCGGCGGCCTGCATGCCGGCGTCGATATTCGATGAGCCGATATAGGCGACGCGGTTGGTCTGCGGCGCGTCACTATCTGTGGTGAAAAGAGCAGTCTGCGAGCCGATCTTGTTCAAGCCGTCCGTCTGGGTCTTGGGATCGACTGCGGAAACCATGATCCCCTTGACGCCGGCACTGACCAAGTCTTCCATAAGCCGCTGCTGAACGGCGACAGATGCCTGCTCAGGGTACTTCAGCTCCATCTGGTAGTCGGGCATCTCGCCCTGCGCCTTCTTCACGCCCGCCTCTGCAGCTTTCCAGAAGTCGGATGCGCCGTTGACGACGAATGCAAGTGTCGGTTTGTCGGCAGCATGCGATACGGCAATCGGCGCCGCGCTCAACATCAACCCGGCGAAGAACAAGGCAGCATTGCGTTTCAGCTGTTTCATAATACACCTCCCGAGGGGCCGCAGTTCACGGGCCCGTTTCCGATTTACGGCCGGCCGGATGCGCGCCCCCTCCTAGGGCCGTCGCAAAGCGACGAGTGGCATAGGTTCCGATCGCTCCTTGACGGTATACAAGAAATTTAATTAGTAAATAGTATTATCAATGCAGATCAAAACATTTGATCGCGTAGGACTAAGGACGGCAATTTTGTACTGGCAATGGCCAATAACTGCAAGTGTTGCAGCAATTCACGCAATTGCCAGCGCTTTCAGATAGATGCTAATATCAATTATCTAATACGACGATCAATCCACCCTACCCTATTATCCCGAGAGAGACAGTTTCCACGAATGCGAAAACCCAAGACCCAAAATAAACCTGCGCGCGTGACGATGATGGACATCGCCGCGGCGGCTGGCTGCTCGCAGGCGGCCGTCTCCTTCGTCCTCAATAACACGCCCGGCACCCGTATCTCACAACAGACGCGCGATCGCGTATGGGAGGCGGCGCGCGCGCTCGGCTACATGGAGAAGACCTATGCGACGAAGGCCTCTTATTCGGGACTGGACAACGTCATCGGTTTCGCCGTCGATCAGCTCGCCACCAGCCCGGAAGCGATCGTTGCGATCGAAGGCGCGCGGCAAGCCTCCTGGAACGCCGGCAATGTCCTTCTGGTAACCCAGACGCTCAGTGATCCCGTCATGGAGCCGAAGGCAATCGAGGCGTTGACGAACGGAGGCATATCGGCGCTCATCTATATGACAATCTATACCCGACAGGTGGAGCTTCCTTCCTATGTCCGCAAGCTCAACATCCCGACGGTCCTGCTGAACTGTTATACGGCGGACCATGCCTTTCCCGCCGTGGTGCCGAGCGAAATCGCTGGAGGGCAGAGCTCCACCCGGCATCTGATCATGCACGGACACCATCGTATCGCGACGATCACCGGCGAAATCTGGATGCAGGCGGCGCAGGACCGGCTGACGGGATATCGCCGCGCGCTGGCGACCGCCGATATACCCTTCGATCCGGAATTGGTCATTGAGGGCGACTGGTCGGCCGGTGCCGGCTATGCCTCCACGATGAAACTGCTTGCTCTGAAAGAGCCGCCCACCGCGATCTTCTGCCAGAACGACCGCACCGCCATCGGGTGCTATGAAGCGCTCAAGGATGCAGGGCTTCGCATTCCCCAGGACATGTCGGTGGTGGGTTATGACGACGAAGAAATTTCACGACATCTCGTACCCCCGCTGACGACGTCGGTCCTTCCACATCTTGCCATGGGGCAATGGGCGATCGAACATCTCAACCCGGAAAGTACATCCGGCAAGCGCTATCCCATTGCGAAGCTCGAATGCTCGCTGGTTAAGCGTCATTCCGTCGCCACGCCGCGGGCCGAGGCGCGGCAGATCCTCGATGGCGCATATACCTCGCCATAGAACTTAGGTTCGCGCGGGACGGAACGCCGGCGGCTGGCTCGGAAACCGTGACCGGCGACACTGGATGAGGCGGTCGAAATCGCTTAGCGGGCGATGGAACGGGCAGAGTGTGCGTTGTCGATAGGTTGCGAACGGGTTGCCCCCTGCCCCTGCCTCGTCACTGACTACTCAACCGATCTCAAATATTCTCAACCATAGATACAATCTACGCAGAGGCGACGTTGACGACGTGTAGATTTAGAGCTAGCTCTGTCGTCCATGAAAATCGCAATGGTTCTCGTAGTGGTGATATCGCGCATGGGCAAGACGGTCTGATCGTCCGGCAATAGCCACCCATGCGCCGAAAACAGGTCCCTGACGGGGCCTTTTTTTATGCCCCGTCGCTCCATCACCTCACTCACGACGGAACGCAGATATGACCGGCGAGACAGCCAACTCTACCCTCAACAACCCTTCTGATCGTCGCATGAACGGCGGCGAGATCGTTCTGCAAGCGCTGCACGACAACGGTGTCGAGCACATCTTCGGTTATCCCGGCGCAGCGGTGCTGCCAATCTACGACAAAATCTTCCAACAGGAGGACGTCAAACATTTCCTGGTGCGCCATGAGCAAGGTGCCGGACACGCCGCCGAAGGCTATGCCCGCTCAACGGGAAAAGTTGGCGTCATGCTGGTGACATCGGGACCAGGCGTTACAAATGCGGTCACGGCGCTGCAGGATGCCCTTATGGACTCCGTTCCGCTCGTCTGCCTCGCCGGCCAGGTGCCGACAAGTCTGATCGGCACGGACGCTTTTCAGGAATGCGATACGGTCGGCATTACCCGCCCCTGCACAAAGCACAATTTCCTGGTCAAACACATCGACGATCTGGCCAAAACGATCCATCTGGCTTTCCGGATCGCGGCGGCCGGTCGACCCGGTCCTGTTCTCGTCGACATGCCGAAGGACGTGCTCTTCGCCAGCGGGACATACGTCTCACCTGACAAGGTACCTCCGCTGCCGAGCTACCAGCCGGCAATACAAGGCGATCGAAACGCGATCCGAGCGGCGGTCGCATCGATGGCCGAAGCCCGGCGCCCCATCATCTATGCCGGCAGCGGCATCATCAATTCGGGACCTGAGGCGTCGCGATTTTTGCGTGAGTTCGTCGACCTCACCGGCTTTCCCGTAACGTCCACCGTCATGGGACTTGGAGCCTATCCCGCCAGCGGGCCGAACTGGCTGCGAGTCGCCGGACAGGACGGATCGCATGAAGCCAATATGGCAATTGGCGAGTGCGATCTGATGGTCGCCATCGGCGCACGGTTTGACGATCTTGCGATCTCGCGCATCCATGAGTTTTCGCCTCACTCGAAGAAAATCCAGATCGATATCGATGCCTCGTCGATCAACAAACGCGTTCCCGTCGATATCGGTATTCAAGGCGACGCCGCGCATGTGCTGGCGGGTATGCTGCATGCCTGGCGGTCACTTTCCACCATGCCCGCCCAGAAGCGATTGCGGGCGTGGTGGACACAGATCGACTATTGGCGAGCCCACCATTCGTTTTCCTACGAGCGGCTGGACCATGCCATCATGCCGCAACATGCCCTGGAGCGCCTGCATGCGCTGACAAAGCGGCACGACCCCATCATCGCCACGGAGATCGGTCAGCAGATGTGGGTGGCGCAGTTCTTCGGGTTCGACAAACCCAATCGCTGGATTACCTCAGGGGGACTGGGGACCATGGGTTTCGGTCTTCCTGCCGCGCTGGGGGCGCAGATCGCAAATCCCGGCCGCCTTGTCATCGATATTGCCGGCGACGCGTCGGTGCAAACGACGATGAAGGAGCTGTCGACGGCGATACAGCATCAAGCGCCGATCAAGATCTTCGTCTTGAGCGATGAGCATCCGGGCATGGCGCGAGAATCGGAACAAGTGCCGGATGGCAACGGTCGATCGCGCTCCTATTCGGCCTCACTGCCCGATTTCGCGAAGCTCGCGGAAGCCTACGGCGCCATCGGCCTTCGTTGCGAGAGCCCCAGCGAACTCGATGCCAGGATCGAGGAGATGATCGACGCGGACCGGCCGGTGCTCCTCGACTGCCGGGTTGCAAGGCTCGCCGACGCCCATCCGCAGTGACGGTCGATGACCGAACACCCCAAAAGCAAGCCGTGCGATCCTGCAGCCCACAGATCACCGTTCTCAAGCTGCCGAAGCTGTCGCCAGATCGCCGCTTGTTTAGTGCTTGCGGGCCCGCGGCAGCAGGTTCATGCTTATCCCCTGTCTGAGGCCTGCTGGTTGCGGCTGAAATAGCCGTACATCGGGGGTTTCGTGAGATGCGTCCGATGGAGTGCAGCGGCTGCGGGTTCGATGTTCAGAGCGGTTTTGCTTTCTGTCCGCGATGCGGCGCAAGGCAACCGATATTGTGCGCCACCTGCGGCTATCCTTGTCAGCCCGATTTTGCCTTCTGCCCCCAATGTGGCGCGCCGATTTCCGGCAAAGTCCAACCCGCAACGAAGCCGAAGATTGAGGCACTACCTCAATCGGAGGGCGATGCCGACCGGCGGCCGGTGACTGTGCTCTTTGCCGATCTCTGCGGCTTCACGACGCTGAGCGAACAGATCGATCCTGAAGTCATGCGGGTGCTGCAGAACGAATTGTTCGAAGAGATGACCCAGGCCGTCGAAGCCTATGGCGGCTTCGTCGACAAGTTCGTCGGCGATGCGCTGCTGGCGCTGTTCGGCGCGCCGGTCGCCCATGAGGACGATCCGGTCCGGGCGCTGGGTGCCGCACTCGATATGATCGGTCGGGCGACGCAGGTCGGCGAGCGCTGGCACGCACGCGCGGGCGTGCCGCTGCGTCTGCATATCGGTATCAATAGCGGCCCTGTCGTCACCGGCGGCTTCGGCGCGGTCAGTACAAAATCCTATTCGGTGACCGGCGATACGGTGAACACTGCCCAACGCCTGCAATCCATGGCCGGCGAAAACGATATCCTTGTCGGGCCGCTGACCTATCGCCTCACCCGCCATGCCTTTGCCTTCGACAATCTCGGCGCGCAGACGTTGCGCGGCAAAAGCGGAAACGTCCTTGTCCATCGGCTGACAGGGGTGTCGGAAGCGCCGCATACGGCACGCGGGCTCGAAAGCCTCGGCCTTCAGGCACCGATGATCGGACGGGATACGGAGTTGTCGCGGTTGCTGACATGCCTCGACCTTGCCTGCGGCGGCGCAGCACAGCTTGTCCGCCTGATCGGCGAAGCGGGCATCGGCAAGTCGCGGCTGGTCAACGAATTCGTTGCAATTGCCGGCAGTGCTGCCCGTTTCCACGGCCTCGCCATCCGCAAAGCGACCTGCTCTCCGCTCGGCGAACAATCCTATGGCACGCTCGGCGCGGTCGTGCGCAGCGCCTACGTCATCGGTGAGCGGGATGATCTCGACAGGGCGCGGCAATTGCTGGCAACGGGGTTCCGCGCGCTCGATCTGACGCAGGAGGAGGTCGAGGGGCTTCTGCCGCTCTTTCTGCATGTCCTCGGCCTCGGCGATCCCGATGGCGCGTTGCGGCACATCGAGCCGGAGCAGTTGCGGCGGCAGATCTTTTATGGCGTCCGCACCGTTTTCGAGCGGCGGCTGGCGCAAGGTCCTCTGCTGCTTGTGATCGAGGATCTGCATTGGGCGGACGCCGCCTCGCTGGAAGTGCTTCGCTTCATGATGGACCGGCTGGAGCGCAGCCGGTTGATGCTGCTTGCGGTTTACCGGCCGACATCGCAGACCGACCCACTGGACTCCAATCGTGTCAGCGTCACCGTGCAGCGTCTTGCCCCACTCTTTGCGGCCGACGGGCAGAAGCTGCTTGCTGCGTTTTTTGGCGAGGATCATGGCAAGTTGCCGGTCACGATGCGCAAACACATCCTCGACCGCGCCGGCGGCAATCCGCTTTTCATCGAAGAAATCCTTCGGGCACTGATCGACATGGGCACGTTGCACAATGACGGCCAGCGCTGGCATGTCGCAGCGGAAGACACGGATGTCGATATACCGGTGAACCTGCAAGCCCTGTTGCTTGCCCGCGTCGATCGTCTGCCGCAGGAGATCAGACGCTTGGCGCAGGAGGCGGCGGTGGTCGGCCCGAAGTTCGATACCGCCCTGCTCCGCACCGTCGCCACAGACCCGGCCGCCATCGATGCTGCATTGGATCATCTCTGCGATGCCAATATCATCGAGGAATTGCGCGGGCCTGATGCTGGGCAATCGCCGGGCTATCGCTTCAGCCAGACGCTGATGCACGACGTCATCTACCACAATCTCTTGCTGCAACGGCGCATGGAGCTTCATCAACGGATCGGCCGGGTTCTGGAACGTCAATATGGCGCAGCGCCCGACCGGCCCGAGCATCTGGCGCAGCTCGGCCATCACTTCAGCCTGACCACCGAAAAGGCCAAGGGGGCCACCTATCTGATGGCGGCGGGCGATCTGGCGCGCAAAACCTACGCCAATGACGATGCGATGCGCCTCTATCGTCAGGCCCTTGCGGCCTTCGCAAACGAGGCGGAGGTGACACCAGAGCAACTCGCGCTGCTGGAGCGTCTTGCCGATCTCTGCGGTCCCGCCGGCCTCCGCGACGCTGCCTTGAACCATTACCAGCGAGCGCTTGCGGTCCACCGCAACAACAACCCTATCGCCGCAGCGCGGATATTGCGCAAGGTCGGCCGTTTGCATCTCGATGCAGGACGCCGCGATCAAGCGGAGACACATTTGACCGAAGCCGAAGCGATAATCGCAGCGATCGATGCGCCGGTCGAACGTGCACATGTTCTGCAGGAGCGCGGCCATCTGGCTTTCCGCATGGGGGATCAGGCCGCTGCCGCCGAGTGGGCGACGCAGGCGCTGCAATGCCTGCAAACGCTGGCGATCGACGGAACGACGGAGGCCGGACGGGAGACAGCGCGAGCGATGGCGGAGGCGCTGAACACCAAGGGTGCGGCCTTTGCGCGGCTCGGACGTCGCCGCGAGGCCGTGCAGGAAGTGGAGCGCAGCCTCTCGGTCGCCGAAAAGGCCGATCTGCAAAGTGCTGCCTGTCGCGCCTATTCCAATCTCGGGGTTCTCTACACGATTGTCGATCCGGCCAACGCCATCAAGATCTGCCGGCGCGGACTGGAGCTTGCGACCCGTATCGGCGATCTCGGCTTCCAGGCGCGGCTTCTCGCCAACCTCGCAGTTGCCTGCTGCACCTTCACCGATCGCTGTGCCGCCGAGGGTGTGCCGGCTGCGGAAAGAGCCGTCGAAATCGACCGGGCGCTCGATCAGCGCGACCATCTCTCCGTGCCGCTGATCGTGCTGGGCCAAATTCATCAATGCCACGGGCAGCCGAAGCTAGCCCGTAAGTATTACGAGGAAGCCCTTGAGGTCGCAAAGGAAATTGACGAGCCGCAACTGCTCTTTCCGTGCTATGATGGCTTGGCGACACTCAGCCTCGAGCATGACGACATGGACGAGGCAGAACGGTATTTCACGCTGGCCCAGGATGTGTGCACCCGCCACAACCTCGATCCTGGCACGCTCGTCGTCCTGCCGTTTCTCGACTGACTGTCCCCGTTCAACAACCGCAGGAGATCGATTAGGCAAATCGATTCAAAAGCATAAAGGGAGGAACGAAACATGCAGGAGAACCACGCCGCAAGACCATTGCAGCCGGGAGATCGCGCGCCGAACGTGGTGCTGGACGCAATCACCCGCCAGGGCAAGGTCGCCATCGACGATTTTCGCGGCCAGAAACCGGTGCTTGTCGGCTTGTTCCGCGGACTGCATTGCCCGTTCTGTCGCCGCCAGATTGCCGCCATGGCCGAACTCACCGATGCCTTGCAGGAGAAAGGCATCGACAGCCTGACCGTGGTCAACACTCCGATCGACCGCGCTCGCCTCTATTTCCGCTACCATCCGCTTCCCAATCTGCTGGCGGCCTCGGACCCAGAACGAGTATCGCACAGAGCCTTCGGCCTGCCGAACCTTCAATTCACCGAAGACGAGAATGACTGGCCGCACAAAATGAGTATGAATGCGGTGACTTCGATGCGCATCGACATGCCGGACGAGCTTCCAGCGCCCATGGACCTGATGGCGGCGGTGGAATTTCTCGACAAGGCGGACGGCTATGAATTTACCGAGGACGACAAGCAGATGATCGCCACCGGCCACGGCCAACTTGTCGGCGAATTCCTGCTCGATCGGGATGGAATCGTGCGCTGGTGTTTCACGGAAGTCGAGGAGGATGGCCGCCATATGTTCGGCGGTCCCGCCCCCCGGGAAGTGATGTCGGCAGCGTCGGACATGGCTGTTTGAAGCAAATGATCTTTAAAGCGCGTTGCATCGAATCGGATTCATGCGACGCGCTTTCCATGAGACGAACTACCCGTTCGGCGTTCGCACCCAGTCGTCTTGCCTCAAGGAACAAATCTCGCATGGCGATGTTGTCACTATGATAAGCATAGGACCATGGGAGGAACTCATGCGGAAATCTCTTCAGTTCGTACTGGTCGGCTTGGCTGCGATAAGCGGCTTGACGATTTCGCCGACGATCGCAGCAGCGCAAGACTTGGAGCTGCGGCTCGGCCCCGGTGGCGTCGGCGTTTACGACCGCAATCGCGACCGTGACCCATATGACGGGTATGATCGGCGCCGACCGCGCGGATGCGACCCGGATGATGCTCTCGATATCGCACGCAGCGAAGGACTTCGCAGGGCGCAGATCGTACGCATGTCTCCCCGCAGTATTGTTGTGCAGGGGATGACGCGCCGTGGACCGGAACGAATGACCTTCGCAAACCGGCGCGGCTGCCCGGAATTCTGACCGCAGCGAGAGCAAATGAGGTGGACAGCCGGGCCTTCGAGATCGAGAAATGCGGCGGCGAGCCTTGTTTTCAAACCGGCGGAACCTTTGGCCACCCTGAACATTGCTGCCCATGCAGCGCACTGCTTTGGGTCGCGTGCACCCTTTGAGCACCATAGGAGGATTCATCATGATGAGCGGTCAATTGAAGGCGCTTCTCGCCGTCCTTGCCGTTGCCGGCTATCAGAACAGAGACAAGATCGGGGAGCTCCTACGGGGCATTCAGAACCCTCAGCAGGCTGGCGCGGGAAACCAGCAGCCCGGGGGGCTTGGGGGCCTTCTTGGCGGACTGAGCGGTTCGGGTGGGCTCGGCGGCCTTCTCGGCGGGCTGACATCCGGCAGCATCGTCAGCGGCGGTCTCGGCGACCTGCTGAAGACGTTTCAGCAGAATGGTCACGGTGACAAGGCGGAGTCGTGGGTAAAGCCCGGTCCGAATGCGGCCATCGATGACGGCCAGCTCGCGGAAGCACTGGGACCGGAGGTTCTCAACGAGATCGCTGCCAATACCGGCCTTTCGCATCAAGAGATCCTTGGGCGACTGAAGCGCGATCTTCCCAAAGCGGTCGACGACCTCACACCAAACGGAAAACTGCCCTCCGCCGAAGAGGATTTTTTATCTTCCGCGAGCCAATCAACAACCTCCGCGCGGCCCGACACTATCTAACCTCCGGCCGTCTATGAGGCGCACCAACATCACTCCGGAAGTCCCGCCTTGCGGTAGCCGTCAACGAAATGCTCAAGCGTTCGAGCGTCGCGGAATGGCTCGGTCGCCGCCCAATGGCGGGTTGAAAAATTCGGGTTGGCGACGAGGAAGAGTTCGGCCTCGGCGCGCGCTTTGTCGAGCCGGCCGAGTTGGGCAAGACTTGCCGCCAGGAAACGGCGTGAGCTCGTGCGGTAGGTTTCGTCCATGCGCAGAGTCTCGACAGCGGCTTCGTACTCACCGGCGGCATATTGCGCCTGGCCGAGCGTCAGATAGTACCAGCTTGCCGGAAACGGGTTCAGGCGGAAGGCCTTGGCGATATGCTCGAGGCCCTCCCCGACCCGCCCGGCGAGGACCGCGATGTCGGATAGGGCAGCAAAGGTGTCGGCCTCGTTCGCGTCGAGCTCGATCGCCTTGGCGAATTCCGCATCCGCCTCGGCGAAGCTGCGCTCATAGGCAAGCAGGTAAGCCAGGACCCAGCGGCATCCTGCATCGTTGGGATCGATCGCGACAGCCTTGCGCGCCAGTTGCAGAGCAATCCTGCGGGCGGGTCCCGTCGGTCCGCCGGAATGCACCTCTCCCATCCAATGGTTCATGGCAAGCCAGCGATACGCCTCGGCATAGTCGGGATCGAGCGAAATCGCGCGCGTCAGCATCAGATGCGCTTCCCGCGCCGCCTGCGGCGTGTCATCCATCAGCCTGCGCGCCCGTACGCAGAGATCGTAAGCCTCGATATTTTGGGGCCGATTGCGTGGCGGCGGTGCGCGCAGCCGGCCGAGCAGCGCCTCAACGATCTTGCCAGTCACCTCGTCCTGAACGGCAAAGATATCGTTCAGGCTGCGATCGAAGCGCTCCGCCCATAGATGATCGCCACTTGCCGCATCGACCAGTTGGGCGTTGATGCGCACGCGCGCCTCGACGCGTCTTGCGCTGCCCAGCAGCAGGTAGCGCACGCCGAGTTCCTCGGCGATCTCCCGCACATCCATCGCCTTGCCCTTGTAGGCGAAGGCCGAGTTGCGGGCGATGACGAACAGACCCGGCATCCTGGAGAGGTCGGTGATCAGGTCTTCGGTCAGCCCGTCCGCGAAGGATTCCTGCTGGGGATCGTAGCTGATATTCACGAAGGGCAGCACTGATATCGATGGTTTGTCGGGCAGCGGCAAGGGTTTTCGCTTCACGCCGCCCAACTGGTTGACGGCGCCTGTGAAGCGGTAGCCGATGCGCGGAACCGTGGAGATCCATTCACCGCCGTCGGCGGCCGGACCAAGCAGCTTGCGCAGTTGCGCGATCTGGACGGTGAGATTGCCCTCCTCGACGGCCCTGCCCGGCCACGCCGCGTCCATCAACTCGGCCTTCCCCAAGATTTCGCCGGGTCGTTCGACGAGTGCTGCAAGCAGTTTGACCCCGCGATGGCCGACTGCGACGGGATCATCGTTCCGAAGGAGAGTTCCCGCCACCGGATCAAGCACGAACGGACCAAAGGCAAAGCGCGATCCCTGCATGAGGCGCATCCTAGAGTCTTTAAAGCTTAGATGGAACTGTTCGTCCGCTTGGGCCGCGTGGCATCGAGGACGCGAGCAGTGTAAATGGCTGAGGCGGTGACGACCAAATGATGACTGCCTGAAAATAGAGTGACTCCCATGGTTTTCTGGATAGCGGGTGCGGTTGGATTGGCGATCGCTTATCTCCTCGGCTCCACACCCTCGGGCTATCTGGCAGGCAAACTGCTCAAGGGTATCGATATCCGGGAGCATGGCTCCAAATCCACCGGAGCAACGAACGTATTGCGAACGCTCGGCAAATGGCCTGCATTGGTGGTGCTTCTGGTCGATGTCCTGAAAGGTGTGGGAGCAGTTGTCTTTGCCCGCTGGTTTTACCCTTTGTTCTCGACAGTCTCACCGGGCACGCCACCGACAGCGCTTGATCCGCAAAGCTTAGAGCCTTGGGCTGTTTGCCTGGCGGGACTTGCCGTGTTGTTAGGGCATGGCCGTTCGGTCTGGCTCAATTTTACGGGAGGCAAGTCGGTTGCCACGGGGCTCGGCGTGTTGCTGGCGATGTCATGGCCCGTAGGTCTAGGTGCCGCGATGGTTTTTGGCGTTGCGCTGGCGGCCTTCCGGATTGTTTCCCTGAGTTCGATGCTGGCGGCGTTGACGGCCATCGCTCTCGTCTGCGGCTTGGAACAACCGCTGCCCTATCGACTGCTGGTGATCGCAGGCGGCATTTACGTGATTGCCCGCCATCGCACCAACATTCGGCGGCTACTGGCCGGGACGGAGCCTCGTCTGGGCAAGGTCGCCTAGAAGCGAAAACGCACCGCACCATGCACTGCTTGCTGCCAGAGGAAGCAGCGTTTCAATCTTGCCGGACGATGGCGCCGACCGCATTGACCAGAAGGCGCGCGGCGGTCAGGGCCGACAGGCCGTCAATGTCGGCAGGAGGATAGAGCTCGACAAGGTCGAATCCTGCGATTCTGGCCCGCCTGCCGAGGCCCGCGATCAGGTCGATCACCTCAGTGTAGGTGAGGCCGCCGGGCGTACGCGCCGCCACGCCCGGCATGATGCTGGGATCAAGGCTGTCGCAGTCGATGGTGACGACGACCCGCGCTCCTGCCGGAATATGCCGGAGAGCTGCTTCGGCCCCCTCGGCATGAATCTCTCGGGCGGTTACAAAGCGGCTGCCGTAGGCCCGCGCCGCTTCGATGTCGGCGAGGCGTGCGCTACCGACGCTGCGGAGGCCGACCTGGACCATGCCGGCGACATGCGGCATCTCGCTCGCCCGACGCATCGGGCTCGAATAGCCGTGGCGCTCGCCATGCACCTCGTCGCGCCAGTCGATATGGGCGTCGATCTGCAGGATCCAGACCGGCCCGTGATCCGCAAAGCCGGCGAGGAAGGGAATGGTCACGGAACAATCGCCGCCGACTAGGATCGGTACGGCGGTCATTGACAGGAGATCGCGCGTCTTCGCCTCGATTCGGGCTCGGTTGCCGGCATTGTCATGCAGGGTGGTTGGGATGTCGCCGGCGTCGATGCAGGAGACCGGCTTGCCACCGAACAGCGGGCCGCCGAGATCGAAATCCCAGTGCCCGACGAGCCCGGCATCGTCCTGGCTCGCAGCGCGGATGACATCAGCGGCCAGAGCGTAGCCGCTGCTGTCCTTACCGGGATAGGTGCTGCCGTGAGCGGCTGCGAAGATCACCGCACGGGGCAAACGCCCATCGGCGAGACGCTCGGGAAGGCCGAGAAAGGAAAGTGAGGCGGTCATTTCCTGAAGGTCCTGATGATGTCCGGCTGAAATTGCGGTGGCGATGGCTTGCAGTCGAGGCAAATTCGATGCTGACCTGTTTAGTCCCTTTGGACGTCTTTGAGAACTTTTTGGGAAAACTTAAGTACGACGCTCCCCGCCTCCTGCAGAATTCATCCTCTTTGACATTGAGGCTCCCCGGCCCCTCAAACCAGCCGGTCTTGCGAGGACATCTGCATGACTGCCGAAAGCATCACATCAGCGCGAGCGGAGCGGATCCCATGGGCCGCGATGGCGGGTATTATCGCCACCGTCACGGTATTCGCCGTGGCACAGGGGCTGACTTATCCGCTGCTCAGCTTCATCCTGGAGCGGCAGGGAACGACATCGAGCCTGATCGGATTGTCGGCGGCGATGACGCCGCTCGGTTTCATTCTATCCGCACTCTTCATTCCGGCGCTTTCGCGGCGCGTGGGTGGGGCCCGGCTGGCGATCCTGTGTTCGATCCTCGCCGCCCTCACCCTGATTGCGATCGCCTGGGCTGAGGACGTGTGGGCCTGGATGCCGCTGCGCTTCCTGCTCGGCGTCTTCGCCAATCCGCTTTACGTGATCAGCGAGACCTGGCTGATCACGATCACGCCGGCGCCGCGCCGGGGCCGGATCATGGGACTCTATTCGTCGATCGTTTCGGGCGGCTTCGCCATCGGCCCGCTGTCGCTCTGGCTCACCGGCACGGAGGGTTGGCCACCCTTCATGATCGGTGTTGCGGCCTTCCTCCTCTGCGGCCTGATCGTGCTTGCGGTCGTCCCACGCCTGCCCGGCATGCCTGATGAAGGCGAGGCTACATCGGTGGGCCGCTTCTTCGCGCTGGCACCGCTGCTGTTGTTTGCGGTTTTCACCGCTGCCGCCTTCGAGCAAATCCTGCTTTCCCTATTCGCGGTCTATGGCGCAGTATTCGGCAGCGCCGAGGAGCGCATCGCTTCGCTCATCACCTGTTTCATCGCCGGCAATGCCGTGCTGCAGATTTTGCTCGGGCGCTTGGCCGAACGGTTCGGCTCGACGCGGATCATGCTCTTCTGCGTCCTGGCTTGCCTCGCCGGTTGCCTGCTGCTGCCGTCGGCCTTCACCACGTGGCTCATCTGGCCGCTCATCTTCGGCTGGGGTGGGGTCTCGTTCGGGATCTACACCCTGTCGCTGATCCAACTCGGCGAGCGTTTCACCGGTCAGGCCCTGATCGCCGGTAACGCGGCCTTCGCCTTGGTATGGGGCATCGGTGGCATCGTCGGCTCGCCGGCGACAGGACTGGCGATGCAACTGATCGGACATCGGGGTCTGCCATTATCCCTTGGCCTCCTCAGCTGCGCGCTGGCGGTGTTTCTGATGGCCAGGAGATGGCGGGGCTGATCGAAGCACTTGCTCGTGCCGCCCTGCCCTGGCCTCATCTGCCGATCACCTTGGCAGAAGAATTGCCATTTAATCTATAACACGTTATATAACACCCAATACAAATGGAGATCGGCATGATCGAGGATGTGGTCCGGACGCTCGGGTTTCTGTGCATGGGCAGCCGGCTGCGGCGCATCGGAGAAAGGCTGCAGGCCGATACGCAGCAGGTCATCGATGAGGCGGGCCTTGGCATTCAAGCCGGCCAATATCCATTCCTTGCAGCGATCGACCGAGCCGGGCCACTGACGATCGGCGAACTTGCGCAGGCGGTGGGTATCACCCAGCCCGGCGCAACGCGCACCATCGGCCAGCTTCTCGAACTCGGTTACGTCGACATGCAGCCGGCCCCGGATGATCAGCGTCGCAGACTGGTCTCGCTGACCGACAAGGGACAGGACCTCGTCGATCATTCGAAAAAGGTGATCTGGCCGCGCATCGCCGCCGCCGTTGCCGATCTCTGCGGCGATCTCGACGGGCCGATCCTCGAACAGCTCGCGGCCATCGAGGACGGGCTTGCGGCAGTACCGCTTGCGCGCCGCAACGCCGGCAAGGAGGAAAACTCATGACCCATATCCTCGACCGGCCGATCTGGAGCGCATTGGAGACCGCGCATGCCGGTCTTGCCGAAGGCGGCAAGTCCGCGCGGCGATACCCACCTTCCATCGTTCCTTTCGCGGCGTCAGCCGACGATACGCCGGAGAGCCTCGACGCCCTGGAGAAACTGCCGGTATCGGAGGAGAGCATGATTCTCGTCGAATCCGGGCCGATCGCCATTCCACCGGGTCTTGCCGTCGTCGCGGAAGCATCAGTGGTCCAGATGGTTGCCGAGCGGCCCCACGAAAGAATTTCCGATCCCCGCATAGAGCCGCTGACGGAGTCCGATGCCGTCGGCATGCTGGCATTGGCGACACTGACCAAACCCGGGCCGTTCACGTTGCGAGCCCAAAGCCTCGGTAGCTTCTGGGGGATCAAGAGCGAAGGCCGCCTGGTGGCGATGGCCGGGCAACGGATGCGGCAGACAGGCTTCATCGAGCTCAGCGGGCTTTGCACCCATCCCGATGTCCAGGGACGCGGCCTCGGCACTCTGCTCTTCCGCTTCGTTGCCGGCGAAATCGCATCGAGCGGCGACACAGCCTATCTGCACGCCTATGCGGCGAACACATCAGCCATTTCGCTCTACAAGACACATGGCTTTGCGCTTCGCGCGGAGATGAACATGCGCGTGGTCAAGCGCCGTTCCTGAGCCGTGCCCACGACCTATCGCACCGCCGGCGGCAGCACTTCGAATTTCCAGAATTTTTCCGGGCTGAAATAAGTCGTGGCAAACGCGCGGATATCTGCGGCGGCGACCCTGTCGTAGCCGCTGAGATTGTCGCGTATCCGGTCTAAACCACGCGAATCCGTCTGAGCGCCGCGCAGATATTCAATCCAATATTCGTTACCCTGCTGCTGATGCTTCAGTGTCTCGATAATTGGCTCCCGGGCGCGCGCAAGTTCGTCCGGGGAGACATCATGCGACCGCAGATCCTTGGCGATGTCGTCGACGAGTGCGTAGAAGCGCACGACCTTTGCCGGGTCTGTCTCGACGTAGAAATATGCGTAGCCGTAGCCAGGGACTTCACTTGACAGGTCAGCATCGCCCTCCAGCACATAGCTTGCTCCTTCTGCGATGCGAAACTGGTCGATCAACCTGTTTTGGAAAATCTGGGTGGCGAGATTGGCGGTGAAGGACCGCGGCAGGTCGGACAGCAAATCGCCAATCGGAACCCCTACCGCGGCGGCGGCGCTATCCGCCCTGCCCTTATGGGCCTCCACAACGGGCTTCTCGTTCGTCGCCGGAAAACGCACGTCGTTCCGATCGTCGTTCGACGTCGTCTCCGGGCGCGATGGCAAGGCGCCAAAGGTTTCAGCTGTCAGCCGGATCGCGTCGTCCACCGTCACGTCGCCGACGATGGTAATATCGATCGAGCCGTTGGAGACCATGGGCCGGAACAGCGCCTCGAAATCCTCTGGATGAGCGGCCGACAACTGCGCGCGATCGGGGAAGGTCCAGCGCGGATCGCCCAAATGCACGAGACTTGGGAAATCGCGGCTGACAATGCCGCCGGGCGTCGCCTCATACTGATCGAGACCGCTCAAATAGGCTTGCTGCACACGTTTGAACGCCTCGGGGCGATAGGCGGGATCGGAGGTGTATGCGGACATGAGCTGCAGTTGCGTCGCAAGATCTACAGTCCTTGTACGACCATCGAACCTGAAGGAGCTGTCGCCTACCGAAAAATCGATGCTGACGATGTTGGCCGTCAGCGCTTTCTGGATATCCTGGTAATCCATAGCCTTCACGCCGGACAGCACGACGGCCGGAGATGCCCAGATCGGGGCGGAACGGTCATGCGGCAGGTCCAGCCGACCGCCGCCGATATCTTCGCGTACCAGCACTTCGTTGGCACGCAGCTTGGTTGGCTTGACGGTCAGCCGCACGCCATTGGAAAAGCGCACCATCGTCAAGCCGAGATCGTCGACGGCGCGGCGTTCGACCACAGCGCCAGGCGCGCCGAAATGGGCGTAGGGCCAGGCGACGTCAGCTGCACGGGATAGTGCCGAGACGGCAACGGCATTTGACGCATCGTAGACTTGCCGAACCGCGTCGACTCCGCCCTCAGGTGATTGGGCCGTTTGTAACACGACCTGCGGACCGTTACCGGAGAAGGCACGCTGCAGGGCCTGATTGACCTCGGCCGCCGTGACGCCGTTCGTCATCGTCTCGAACAGCGAGAGGTCTTCGCTAGGCGAGGTGAAGACTTGGTCGTCATCGACGCTGCTCGTCAGCATGGAAGCGACGTCGGTGGTCGTACGCGTCGCGGATCCGGCCGCAGCAGCCTGCAGGGCCGAGCGATAGTCGAGGATTTCGCGATCGATCTCCGCCTGCGTAGCGCCGAACTCCTGGATACGACGCTGTTCCTGGTCAATGGCCGTGAGCGCCGCCTGCCATTTGTCCGGCTCGGAGTTCGCCGCGATCAGGACGACATGAGCCGAATCGAGGAGGTCCTGAGAGCCGATGCCCGCACTGATGAATGGAGCATCCGCCTTGCCGGCGATGGTGCTCACCCGGCGATTGAGCACCATGAGACCGAGATTTTCAATAAGCTCAGCGCGGCGCTTGGCGAAGGTGTCGGGCGCGGCGTCATAGAGACGCGTCCAGGCGACCTGTACGCTCGTCATGCCGCCGGGAACAACGATGAGTTCGGCGCTTTCGCCTTTCGTCACCAGCGTGCCGAGATCCGGTTTTGTCGGCGCCGGATCGACGCCCTTCCAATCGCCGAAGCGCTGCCGGATTTCCGTTTCCATGGCGGCGGGGTCGATATCGCCCACCACCATCAGCGTTGCCCGATCGGGTCGGTAATTGGTCCGGTAATAATCACGGACGAGGGCCACAGGCGCATTGCTGATGATGTCGGCTTTACCGATCGGCGCCCGCATGGTCGCGCGCTTGCCGGCGAGCAGCGAATTCATAATTTCGAGAGCCGCGCGATACTGCGGCGTGTCGCGCAACCGCTCTTCCGACAGGATGACGCCGCGTTCGCGATCGAAGGCGCCGGCATCGAGGGTCAGCTCGCTCGCCGTTTCTCGCATCAGCATCAGGCCCGTCGAAACCGTGTCTGCATCGACCTCGGGCAGGTCAAGCGCATAGACAGTCTCGTCATAAGAGGTATGGGCGTTGGTGTCCGGCCCAAAGGCCAAGCCCTTGCGCTGCAAGATACGGATCATCTCCCCTTCGGCGACATGTGTCGAACCCTTGAAGGCCATGTGCTCGAGAACATGCGCCAGACCCTGCTGGTTGTCGTTTTCGTCGAGCGAACCGGAGCCAATGCGAAAGCGGATCGCTGCCTGTCCGGGCGGAGTGACATTGCGCATGATCGCAAATCGCATGCCGTTGGCGAGCATGCCGAAACGCACATGGGGGTCGGCTTGGATGTCGCTTTGCGTTTGTGGCCAGGGCACGGACGGGCTGTCCGCATAGGCTGGCGACGTGAAGTTTGCGACGAGGGAGACCGTCGCGAGAAACCACCACACCGTGGAGCATTCCATTTTTTTGTGAGACATTCTTGTCCAGGTGATGAGAATGAAGGGGCAGATGGCGTCATCTGACTATTCCACAGGTTGCATTTCCCATCAACTTCCATGTGTGTAATAAATAATAAGTAGATAACTCGGCCTTGGAACAGGATCTCGTCCGAAAACCGCTCACACTTTTCGGCATCATGCTCTGGGTGTCAGACCGTTGTCATCGAACCCGCCTAAGGGATTGCGCCTCGATGCTGTCACTAGGAGGCGTTTTCGATGACGACATTGGAGCAGGTCGCGTTCCGGGCAGGATGCTCGCTGGCGACCGCGAGCAGGGTTCTCAACCGCAACGGACCGGCCAGCGACCTGATGGTGCGCAAGGTGCGCCGTGCGGCCGCCGAACTCGGCTATCGCCCGGCCGGCTCGTCCGCCGGCCGGCTCGGACGCAGACCTGTGGTCGGCGTGCTGATCCCGAGCATCACCAATCCGGTCTTTGCCTCGTCACTGTCGAGCATCCAGAACCGCATGCTGGTGGCCGGCCATGGCGTCTTGATCGCCCAGTCGAATTACGATCCGGCGCGCGAGGCCGATGCCGTCGCAGCACTTTTGAACGACCGGCCGACCGGGCTGATCCTCACCGTCTGCGATCCATCCACCAGCAAGGCGCTGCTTGCGAAGCTGCCGCCGACCGTGCTGCTCAACAACCTGCCGACGGTGCAGTTTCCGGCGGCCGTCACTGCCGACAATCGCGGCGCAGGCCGCGGGATCACGACATTCCTGATCGGCATGGGCCATCGCCGCATTCTGTTTCTTTCCGGCAATTTCGCCGCCTCCGACCGCGCCCACCTTCGCTACCGCGGTTATCTCGACGCTATGGCCGAGAACGGGCTGACACCCCTCGATGCGGTGCAGATCCCGTTCGTCAACGGCTATGACCAGCTCGATCTTGGTGTCGCGATGACTTCGCTTGCGCCGACGGCGATCATCGCCTCCAACGATCTCCTGGCGCTCGGCGTCATCGCCGCGCTGAAGCGGGAGGGGCTTTCCGTGCCTAGGGATGTTTCGGTCGCCGGCTTCGACGGCATTGCGATCGGCCGGCTGATCGACCCACCGCTGACGACCATCGAAATGCCGGATGCCAGCATGGGGGCAACGGCCGCCTCGTTGCTTCTCGACATGGCGGAGAATGCTGCCCCTGCCCGCCATCTCGATGTCGGCTATACGCTTCGCCGCGGCGGCACCGTGCGCGCCATCTGACGCTTGCGAAACAAGAGGGCCGCCACGTGCTCGGCGTGGCGGCCCTGCCCTGTTCCCGATCGGGAAGCCGATCAGCTGCGCGGCAGCATGCCCTCGACATCGGCGGCTGCGTCGTCGAGCGCTTCCTTCGGCTCGGCCGACTGGTCGACGATGCGCGAGAGGTTGTCGACGATCGTCTGCGTGACCTTGACGCCGTTCGAGCCTGGGAAGGCATACCAGGGGATCATCACCGGCATCTGGCTAAGGCCTGCCTGAAACAGCGGGTTCTGCTTGTAGAAATCGCCGAGATAATCGGCCGACTTCGCCGCGAGCTCGTTGTTCGGGACATAACCGGTACCGGGCACGACGACGGAAGCGCCATAAGGGCCGGCGGCGAATTTGGCGAACTTCCAGGCGGCATCCTGCTTGGCGGCGTCATGCGTCAGGATGACGACGGCGTTGCCGCCGGTCGGCAGACGGCCATTCACCGGATCGATCAACGGGATCTTGGCGGTGCGCAGATCGAACTTGTTGCCGACATTCTTGATCGTGTTGCGCAGCGCGCCGGTTGTCTGGAACTCGAAACCGACCTTGCCGGCTGCGAAAGCCTGTTCACCGGCGGCCTTGGTGAACACAGGCATGCCGCCCTCGGTGACCAGGCGATGCAGGACCTCGACGGCCTTCTGACCTTCCGGGCCGTTGAAGGCAACCTTGCTTTCGTCGTCGCTCAGCATCTTGCCGCCGGCGCCGAAGAGCAGTGCCGAAAACATCCAGTCGTCGCCCTGCCAGCGGTAATCGATGCCGTCGACGCCGTTGCCGAGCGCCTTGATCTTGCCGCCGAGCGCGATGACCTCATCCCAGGTCTTCGGCGGATTGTCGGGATCGCCGCCGGCCGCCTTCACGAGATCGGCATTGTAATACATGATCGGGTTGGAGGTCGCGAAAGCCAGGCCCACCTGCTTGCCCTTGACCTGGGCAAGCTTGAGGATCGTGTCGGAGAAGCCCTGCTCGGCCATGTTGCCGTCCTTTTGGACGAGCGGGCCGAGATCGACGGCGACGTCACGTTCGTCGAGCATGCGCAGGCGGTTGAGGCCGATGAAGGTGATATCGGGCATCTCGCTGGTGCCGACCTGGCGAAGGATCGTCTGGATGCCTTCTTCATAGGTGGCCGAGGGGCTGGCGAACTGGATTTTGATATCGGGGTTTTCTTCCATGAATTTCTTCGAGATCGTGTCCATCACGTCCTTGAAGAAGCCCGGCATCGGGTAGTGAACCGTCAGCGTCGTCTCG
Source organism: Rhizobium sophorae (assembly GCF_013087515.1). Classification (GTDB taxonomy): domain Bacteria; phylum Pseudomonadota; class Alphaproteobacteria; order Rhizobiales; family Rhizobiaceae; genus Rhizobium; species Rhizobium sophorae. The sequence continues at coordinate 24,600 of NZ_JABFCN010000004.1, forward strand.
GCATGCGCCGGAAGCGCGATTGCCATCGAGACGGCCGCTGCGGCGAGAATCTGGGTGATATGTTTCATCGCTCGTTCTCCTGGGTTGAAACCGGTCAGCCTTTGAGACCGGTCATGGTGATGCCCTCGACGAAACGCTTCTGAGCAAGCAGGAAGGCGATGACGAGGGGAAGGGTAATGATGAGGGTCGCCGCCATCAGCGCGCCGTAGTCGTCGCCGGCCTCGGCGGCGCGGAAATACATCAGGCCAAGCGGCGGCGTGGCGTAGTCCTGCTTGCTGATGACAATCAGCGGCCAGTAGAGATCGTTCCAATGGGCGACGATAGAGAAGATGGCGAAGGCGGTGACCGCCGGCCAGGCATTCGGCACGATGACGCGGGCGACGATGCCCAACTCCGACATGCCGTCGAGACGCGCGGCATGGATGAGATCGTCCGGCATGGCGCGAAAGAACTGCAGGAACATGAAGATCGCGAAGACCGAAATGGTGAAGGGCGCGACAAGGGCGGCATAGCTGTTGAGCAGCGCGGCGCGGTCGAAGGCGACATAGAGTGGCAACGCGGTCGCATGGATCGGTACCAGAAGGCCAAGCATGACAAGCACCATCATGAAGCGGGCGGCGCCGAAGCGCAGCTTCGCCATGGCATAGGCGCAAGGGATCGCCACCAGCACCTGGAAGAAGAAGATCAGCCCGCAGACGACGACGCCGTTCCACAACAGCTGCGCCATCGGCACTCGGCTCAAGGCCTTGGCGAAATTTTCGGCATAGGTGAAGTGCGCCGGGATCAACGACAGCGACGAGGTGAAGATGTCACTTTGGGCCTTGCCTGCCGTCGAGATCATGAAGACATAGGGCGACAGGAAGATGATCGCGCCTAAGGAAAGCAAGGTGAGACGGATGATCCTGCCGAGGGAAATAGCGCTCGTCATCATGTGTAATGCACCCGGCGATCGAGAATGCGGTACTGCAGGAACATCAGCACCACCAGGATCAGGAGAAAGACAACGGTCATCGCCGAGGCGTAACCGACGCGCAGATAAACGAAGCCCTCCTGGTAGATGGTAAAGAGCAGTACCTCCGACGCCTTGTTCGGGCCGCCCTCGGTCAGCGTTTTGACCGTCTCGAAGACCTTGACCGCGTTGGTGATGCTGATGGTGATGACGAAGAGCGTCGTCGGCCCGAGCATCGGCCAGGTCACCAGCAAGAAGCGGTCGAGGGAGGATCTGGCGCCATCCACCTCCGCTGCCGCGTAAAGCTCGCGCGGGATCGCCGTCAGGCCGGCGAGGAACAGCACCATGTTGAAGCCGGCCGATTGCCAGACGCCGATGATCGAGAGGCTGTAGAGCACCGTGCCGGAGCTGCCGAGCCAGTTCGGGCCTGGAAGCCCGACGAGGGCCAGCAGCGCGTTGAGCGGGCCGATTGTGGGGTGGAACATATATTGCCAGACGGTCGCCATGGCGACGATCAGCGAAGCGACCGGCAGGAAATAGGCGGTGCGGAAGAAGCTGCGCGCCTTGGTCTCGCTCTCGATCAGCATGGCGATGCCAAGGCCGAGAAGGATCGAGACCGGTGCGACGAGCGCCGTGTACACCGTCGTATTCCACAGCGACTTGCGAAACGTCCGGTCGGTGATCAGGTGCGCGTAATTCTCGAAGCCGACGAAACGGAACTTGCCGTAGCCCAGTTCGAAATCGGTGAATCCGAGCACGATGACTGATACAACCGGCAAAAGCACGAAGAGGAACAGAAGGATCATAGCCGGCATCACCAGCATCCAGGCGATGCGGGCCTCGCTGCGCCGGTGCGCAACGGCGGCATCGTGCGGTACAACCATGGAGACGACGCTAGCCATGCGCCCTCTCCCGCTGGCCATCGCTATTAGCGAGCCCAGCATCGGCAGCGCCGAGCCCGGCATCACCAGCAGCAACGCCGCCGGGCAGCCGGCTGCCGTCCTCGGCAAAGATCAGCGTGCGGCCGGGCGAAAGCCGCAACCCGACCGGATCGCCGGCCACAAGGCCGGAGGCTTCGGCCGGTTGAACCTTGGCAACGATCGTCTCGCCGATCGCCTCGAGCCGGCAATGGAGGATGACTTCGGAGCCCAGGAATTCGACGCGTTCGATCCGGGCGGCAAGGCCGTCATGCCGATTCTTGGACAGAAAGACGAATTCGGGGCGAATGCCGATCGTGACCGGCATCTTTCTGTCGGGTGCATTTTCAAGCGCCAGGCGCAGGCCGCCGCAGAGAATGACGCCGCCTTCGGCAAAGGCCGGCAGCAGATTGATGCGCGGCTGGCCGATGAAGCGGGCGACCTCGATATGGGCGGGATCATCGTAGATGACCTCGGGGCTGGCGATCTGCAGCAACTTTCCGCCCATCATCACGGCGACCCGGTCGGCCATGGACAGCGCTTCCGCCTGGTCGTGGGTGACATAGAGCGTCGGCACGCCGGCGCGGCGATGCAGGTCGACGATCTCGCCGCGGGCGTGGACGCGCAGATTGGCGTCGAGATTGGAGAGCGGTTCGTCCATCAGGAAGATGCTCGGCTGGCGCACCATGGCGCGGGCAAGCGCCACGCGCTGACGCTGGCCGCCCGACATCTGGCCGGGCTTGCGGTCGAGCAGGTGGTCGATCTTCAGCGATGTCGCCATATCCCTGACGTCGCGGGCGATCGCCCTGCGGGTGGCGCGCTGGCCCGGCGTCAGCGACCCAATGAAGGGCAGCCGCTGCATTCTCGACAGCCGGCGCATCGCCAAGGGCACGGCGATGTTCTCAGAGGCAGTCAGATGCGGATAAAGCGCGTAGGACTGAAAGACCATGGCGATGTTGCGGTCGGCGGCGGCAACGCCCGACATATCCAGCCCGCCGATCAGGATCTCGCCTTGGTCGGCGTGGTCGAGGCCGGCAAGGACGCGCAACAGCGTGCTCTTGCCACAGCCGGAAGGGCCGACAAGCGCGATGAATTCACCGGCGGCGACATCCAGGCTGACGCCACCAAGGATCTGGTTGCCGCCGAACGCCTTGGTGATGCCGCGAAGCGAGAGCGCGCTCATTCGACGGGTTCCCGCTGCTTGACCGCCTGGGGGTAGACCTCGTGCACGACATCGTCGAGCACATGCGCGGTCATGCCGGGAACGGCGACGATCGTGCTTTTGACCGATGCCTCGAACTCATGGACGACGGCGCCGATCAGGCGATCGCCAGGCATCTCGCGCTCCATCTTGTCGATGATGAAGGCGGCCGACGGACCCCATGTCAGCTGGGTATTGTCGAAGCGACCCTGCCAGGCCCAGTGGAGATGGCCGCTCGCAAACAGCGCCACGTCATGGGCTGATATCAGATCATAAAGCCGGCGGCGCTGAACCGGACGAACGCTCCAATAGCCGGTATCGCCTTCATCGGGTGCATCGACGAATAGCGGCTTGTGCGCGAACAGCGCCACACGCCGCCCTGCCCTGTCGGACAGCACCTGGTCGAGCCATTCGAACTGCGCCTCCTCCTCGTCATCCTCATGGCCGAGAAGCAATGAGTTCAACCCGATGAAGCGCCAGGCACCGGCATCTTCCAGCCAGCGGTCGTCGCCGGCAAGGCTGCGCCAGCGGGACAACCGCTCGGCATTGACGGGCTGGTCCGATCCCTTGAGGTGGCCGACATCGTGATTGCCGGGGACGATCAGCATCGGGATCGACACCTGACGCATCAGATCCAAGGAAAAGGTGATGTCGTCACCATTGTCGGCGCCGTCGACGGTGAGATCGCCGGTATGCACGATCAGGTCCGCGCCGGTCTCTTCGATCCAGCTCAGAAGCGGCGCCCAGTTGCCGTTGAAATGCGGCTTGCCGGGGCTGAAATGGGTGTCGGTGATCTGAATGATTTTCATGGGGCGCGTCTCCGAGACGTCGGCAGCGCCTCACCGGCGCTCCTTCTCGGGCCCTCTCTAGAAGGCTCCCATGTCAATCACATAGCTGAAGTTTTCAGCTGTTTTTCAGTTCTGTCATTAATCTGTCATGTTGATGAAGACGGGCTGCCGGAACTGGACAGCCTTCACCTGTATTTGGAATTAAGAATACGCGGGCTCTGTAACATTGCGTTGCAATCAATGCCGTGGCGCGTTGGCGGGAATGGACGATACCGTTGCCGAGACAGGGTCGCTTGCAGGAAAGCTGTCCTCGAGGCCTTCATCGAGTTCCTCTTCCAGCGTTTGCCTGTCGCCGGCCGAACGCGCACTCGGCTGGCCGATCAATCCCTTGCTACCTTCGTCGATATTGCCGTTGCTCAAGGCATCGTAGCGGTTGATGCTGCCGTCTGCTTCTCCGCCGGCAAAGGCAGTCAGCTGAACCATCATGACCTTGGCGCGGTCGACCGCCGCCCTATCATCGAGTTCGCCATGGGAGTTGTCGATTTTGACGGAAATCGATTCTCCTCCCTCGCCCAGGAATTCGACGGTAAAGATGTCGCCGGCCTGCGTCACCCGAGTATCGATCAGCTGCATGGAAACCTCCTATATTCATGCACCTCAACGGCCTTCAGGTCTCGGAGTTCCACGGCAATGCCACTTCCACTGAAGAGAAGCGGTGAGGCTGATCCGGGCGACCGAGCGGATGCTGGCGTCGATGTCCTCGCCATCAATCATCCATTAAATGTCACCCTTTCGCGAGTGACCGGATCGAATGCCGTCGCGCCCCTCGCTCCTAAGTTTTATGGTTAATTTATTAATAATTCCGGATTTATAAAAGGAACCGGACGCGCTTTCCAAATGTTGATGCTCCGCCTGGAGGAACCCCCGATGATCCTGAAAATCCTTGCCCCCAAGATCGACGCCGATTGCCATGAAACCGGCACCTGGCCCGACGGAATTTTCGCCGAAAACCGGATCGACCTTTCTGCTCGCCGCGACGGTCGTCGTCGCTCGCCGCACGAGCGCGACTACGGCAATGACAGGAAAGTGGAAAATCTGCCGCTCGGGTTTGTCTGACCGTTCCGGGCGTGGCGCATCACAGCCTGCGAAAGACCAGAACGCCTGATGCCGGCAACACGGCATTCAGCACTCCCGCCGTTGCTCTGATTCTTCCGCCGCCGTTACCGACGTTCCAGCCGCCATATAGGTGAGCGTCGGTATTGAAGATCTCCTCCCAGAGATCATCCCCCAGACGTTCGCTGTGCAGCTGATAGCCGTGTTCGAAGGGAGCGTCGTTCAGCGACCCCACAACAAGGAAATCCTCGCCGTCATTCCATCGATGAAAGGCGATCACCCGATTTTCGTCGTGAACCAGGGGAATGGCGATGTTGCGCGAGCGAATGGCATCCTGATGGATGCTGAGCGCGATCAGATCGCGATAACAGCTGAGCATCCCTGCGCCGCTGCCTTCCGCTTCGCCGAGAATATTCTCCCGGTTCTCGAGGAAATCATTGTAGCGATAGGGCTTCTGGGCGCCGATTTCCTCGCCCATGAAAAACATCGGCGTGCCGGCCGATAGCAGCGTCATCGCCGCCGCAAACCGGGATCTCGCCTCAGCCCACGCCCTTGTCTCACCGACGATCGGCGCGAAATTGACGGCGATAACGGCGGTTCGCGCCGATCCTTCACGATTGCCGCAATCGTCATGCGACTGGCTATAGACCACCTTGGATCGCGCGCTCGTCTGCAATGCGCCGGCAAGAGACGACATGGTCAGCGCCCGCTTGTCCCCGAAGCCGGCATTCTTCAACAGCTGCGCCTGCGCGCCGCCGTGATATTCGACGAGGTTGTGATGAAAATCGCCGTACCAGGTCGCATCGAAGCCGAGCCCGTCGCCGGTCAGGCTCGGCTCGGTCATCGCCGACCAGTCCGAATAGTCCTCGGCCGTGAGGAAAAGCTGCGGCTTGATCAGCCGCATCGTGCGGGTCCATTGCTTCAGGAATTTGGTGCCGAAGGCTGCGGCCCGATCGGCGCGTCGGCCGTCGGCATGCAGAACCGGATATTGATGGATCGAACTTGTCTGATCGAGCCGGAAACCATCGATATGGCAGACGGAGACGAGGAATGCCGCGCTGGAGATGAAAAGCTGGCGCACCGCTTCCTCATCGAAGCGAGGCGCCCATCCCGTGGAGATGTTGTCGATGTAGCCGCCTGTCGGATCGGCGTAATCGCCGGGGCGTCCCTCATACCAATAATAGATATTCCGGGTGTGATCGGTGGAATCATAGGCCCATTGCGCCCGTTCGCCGTCCGGGTCGAAGTGATTGTAACAAACATCGAGGATGACGGCGATGCCGCGCTGGTGGCAGATCTTGACGAACATCTTCAGCCGGTCGGTGCCGCCAGCCCCCTGGTCGGCGGCAAAGAAATGCGACGTGCCGTAACCCCAGTTGGCCCGCGTCTCGAATTCCGCAATCGGCAGCAGTTCCACTGCGTTGACGCCGAGTGCCGAAAGATGCTCGATGAAGGCGATGGCATCATCAAGCGTGCCGGGCGCGGCCTTGCCGAAACCGAGCGCGCCGACGTGCAGTTCGTAGATCACCAGATCCTCGAGCCGCTCCGGAAGTGTTCGACCTCCAACGAATTCGTCAGCCCAGAACGTCTCGGCGGCAACCTCCTGCCCGGATGGAAGTACGACCCGCTTCGGATCGCAGACGACCGAGCAGCTTTGCGGTCCGTCCAATGCGGCTGGCGATCCGTGATAGATCGCTCCATCCGGATCGAAGTCTCCCGCGCCGATCTGCATGAGGGACCAGATATCAGTGCGGTAGGCGAGAGATCCATCATCCCTGGTGATGCGGTACATATAGGGCGTGCCGACCATGCTGTCGAAATCGGAAAGGTCGTGGTCCTCGCCGGTTTCAACGCTCCAGAATCCATCAACGGTCCTGCGCATCCCGATGGTTGCGACCGTTCCGGTGCCGTCGTCGGCGACGTAGCCGATGGCGGGATCGGCGAGGACGAGCAAGACATCTCGGGCATTCGGCGCCCAGACCGAAAAGCGAATGCCGTCGACACTGTTGCGCCTCTCAACCCGGTTCGCCCCCAGACGCCCGATCCATGTCAGATAATAGGTCTGCGCCGCTATCCCCTGCTGGAGATCGAAGGAGCGTTCGCGACGCGTCGAGGCCTCGTCGTCCAATTCGGCGGCGATCGCCCACAGGCTTGAAGCGCCGGGTCGATCGAGTTCGATCCCCCAGCGAAAATGCGTACCGATCTCGTCATCGGGAAAAGAAACCCTGGCGACGAAGACATCATAACCATCCTCGTCGCGAGAGCGCTGCATCGGAACAGATGTCCACTCGTTCGAAGGACGGCCCTGCTCGTCCCAACTGCCGCGAAGACGGACATTGTCGAACACCGTCGACGGCAAGCCGCTGCGAAACCGGAATTGAACATTAACGGTCATCGGATCCTCCGGGCCATGTTGGACTTCGCCAGATTCTGCCTATGCGTCTGTTTCACTGGGTCATGATCGGCCGGCTGGGCGCAAAAATGCAAGCACAGGTTCGGCATTAAAAACCGATCCGGCGCGGGGCCACATTCAGGACAATTTATCATGGTTAACGGGCAGCACTGCACGGCCCTCCTCGTGTATTAAATCGAATTGGCATCAGAAATGTGAAGAATAAATTCCCATCGCCAATTCCCTCATAAACTGGGAGAAAAACTTTGGCTCAAGCCGTTCGAATAAACGATATTATTCGTTCCTTTGGAATTGACACGCATATCGACTACACCGACGGAAAATATTCCAATGTCGGAGAAGTTGTTAAGGCTCTCGACTATCTTGGCCTTGATACAGTTCGCGATCACGCCCCCAACTCCGCCTCCGACCCCAACGGCCAAACGCATCTCGGCGATGCCGCGGAAGCCGGCGTGCAATTCGTTTTCAGCGCCCAGCGTGAAGTCGACCCCGCCACTGTCGCCCAGCGGCTGCATGCCTTCGTGCAAGCCCATCCCGGATCGGTCGTCGGTATCGAAGGTCCGAACGAAGTCAACAACTGGCCGGTCAGCTATCATGGCCTTAGCGGCCAGGCTGCGGCGCTCGCCTATCAGAAAGACCTCTCTGCCGCCGTCAACGCCGATCCCTTGCTGAAAAATATCCCGGTCCTCGGCTTTACCGGATATACGGTCGCTTCCGCCTCCGACTACACGACGATCCATACCTATGCGAAGGATGGCGACCAGCCATATTCATGGCTTTCCCGGGAAGCCGGCGTTCAGCGCGCTGCCGATCCGGGCAAGCCGCTGGCGATCACCGAGACCGGATACCACACCTCGCTCACCGCCGACACCAATGGCGGGTGGGAAGGAGTCAGTGAGGCGACGCAGGCAAAGCTCCTGCTCAATACGCTGATGGACGGCGCCGCACTCGGCTCGAAACAGACCTTCATCTACGAGCTGCTGGACGCCTATTCCGATCCGCAGGGCGCCAATCAAGAAAAGCATTTCGGCCTTTTTCGTCTCGACTATTCGGCCAAGCCGGCGGCGACGGCGATCCACAATCTGACCGAAATCCTTGCCGACGACGGCGCTGCGAAGGCGAGCTTCAGCGCGGGAACCCTCAATTATTCGATTGACGGTCTGCCGTCCTCGGCCCGCAGCTTGCTCACGGAAAAATCGGACGGAAGCTACCAGATCATCATCTGGAACGAGCCCGATATCTGGAACCAGACCACCGACACGGCCATTCAGGCCGCGACGACAGCCGTCAAAGTCAATCTCGGCGCCTCCTTCGGCTCCGTTAAGGTCTTCGACCCCGTGACCGGAACGACGGCGATCAAAAGCCTCAGCAACGTGTCGTCCCTGACGCTCGATGTCCTCGACCATCCCGTTATCATCGACATAGAACGCGGCAGTACCAGCACGCCGCCGAGCACCAATCATCTCTATGGCGGCACCGGCAACGATACCTTCACCGTGACTAATGCGAATCAAATCGTCGACGAAAGCCGGGGCGGCGGAACGGATACCGTCAAGGCTTCGATCTCCTTCAGCCTCGCGGACACGGCGCATGCGATCGGAACGATCGAAAACCTCACCTTGACCGGGACGGCCAATCTCAGCGCGACAGGCAACAATACGGCCAACGTTCTCACCGGCAACGACGGAAACAATTTTCTCAACGGCGGGAAAGGGAACGATCGATTGGTCGGCGCACTCGGCAATGACAAGCTGATGGGCAAGACCGGTGCTGACGTTCTCACGGGCGGAGGTGGAGGCGATTCCTTCGTCTTCGATGTGAAGCCCAGCAATACGAGCGTCGACAAGATCGTCGATTTCTCTTCAGCCGCAGGCGATAAGCTGGTGTTCGACGATGCGATTTTCACCGGGCTCAAACCATCGAGCTTTTCGGCCGAGAATTTCGTCCTGGGAACGAAGGCGTTCGAGGCTGATGACAAGCTGATCTACGATCAGGCCAGCGGCATTTTATCCTATGATGCGGATGGAAACGCAGCAGGCGGGGCAATCCATGTCGCCGATCTCGACAATTCCGCCGCACTTCACTTCAAAGATCTCTTGCTTGTCTGAGCCGGTCGGTCCGTCGCCTTTCAGGCGGCGGACCGACAGCGTCACGGGCCGACGTGTCTCCTCCTCTTGCCGGAGCCGGAATCCCGGCCACATTCTCCGTTGACGCCACCCGTGCAGGTCAGGAGAAGCCTTTGCCCTGGATCGCCTATATCGTCCATTTCATCGCCGCGGCATTTCTGACCAATGGCATCCCGCATTTCGTCGCCGGGGTCAGCGGCCGGCGCTTCCGTATTCCCTTCGCGCAAGGCGCAAAGCTCGGCTCGCCGACAGCCAATGTCATCTGGGGCTGGGCGAATTTCCTCATCGCCTTCCTGCTCTTTGCCAATATCGGGCCGCTCTATATCGGCACGCCGGGTGACACGATCTTCGTGGCAGCGGGCATGCTCGTTGCCGGCATCCTGCTTGCCCGTATTTTCGAGGGCGACGCGATCTAAAACATATCGCGCAAAAGTGTGCGGCGGTTTTTGAAGTAACTTGCATGATGATAGTCACTGCTATAATGACATCAGCCATGCAGCGAACGAGCTTCAGCGATTTCAAATGTCCGGCGGCGCGCGCACTCGACAGCGTCGGCGACTGGTGGAGCATGCTGATCCTGCGCGACGCCTTCCAGGGGCTTTCGCGCTTCGACGAATTCCAGAAAAGCCTCGGCGTGGCGCCGAATATCCTGACGCGGCGGCTCAAACATCTGACGGAAAAAGGGCTGTTCGAACGGCGGCTCTACCATCAGCGCCCTGCCCGCTACGAATATCGGCTGACGGACAAGGGCCGTGACTTCTTTCCTGTTCTGATGACGCTGTTTTCCTGGGGAAGCCGGCACATCCCGGAAGAGGATCTCGCCTTTCTCTTGGGCGATGCCGCTTCCGGCAAAAAGCGCGAGACGATGCTGGTCGATGCGCGGACCGGCGAAGAAGTGACCCCCGAAAACACCAGCCTGCTTGCAGGTCCCGCCGCCGACGACGAGGTGCACGAACGGATCGCCCGTATGCGCGCCTGGTATCTCGGCATCGACGGATAGAGAGGAAAATACAATGGATCGCATCGTTGTCACCGGCATGGGACTTGTCTCGCCACTCGGCACCGGCGTCGAGCCTGCCTGGAAGCGCCTTCTCGGTGGCGGTTCGGGGCTGAGGGTGCTGGCGGAGGATATCGTCGGCGAACTCTCGGCCAAGGTCGGCGGCATAGTTCCCGGTATCGCGGAAGATGCAGAGGCTGGTTTCGATCCAGACCGTTACATCACGCCGAAGGACCAGAAGAAGATGGACCGCTTCATCCACTTCGCCATGGCGGCGACGGAGGAAGCGGTGAGGCAGGCCGGCTGGGTGCCCGTTGATGAAGGCAAGCGCGAGCGCACGGCAACGATCATCGCGTCGGGCGTCGGCGGCTTCCCGGCGATCGCCGAAGCGGTGCGGATCGGCGAAACGCGAGGCGTGCGGCGGCTGTCGCCCTTCACCGTGCCCTCCTTCCTCGTCAATCTCGCCGCCGGCCAGGTCAGCATCCGCTACGGCTTCAAGGGGCCGCTCGGGGCTCCGGTGACGGCGTGTGCGGCCAGCGTCCAGGCAATCGGCGATGCGGCGCGGCTGATCCGCTCCGGCGAAGCGGATGTGGCGATCTGCGGTGGTGCCGAGGCCTGCATCGACAAGGTGAGCCTCGGCGGCTTTGCCGCTGCGCGGGCGCTTTCCACCGGCTTCAACGAAACGCCGGAACTTGCGTCACGGCCCTTCGACACTGCCCGCGACGGTTTCGTCATGGGCGAAGGCGCCGGTATCCTAGTCATCGAAACGCTGGAGCACGCGCTTGCCCGCGGCGCCACACCGCTCGCCGAACTCGTCGGCTACGGCACGGCTGCAGACGCCTACCACATGACCTCAGGCCCCGAAGACGGCGACGGGGCGCGCCGGGCGATGGAGGCGGCACTCAGGCAGGCGAAGATCACGGCTTCGGAGGTCAGGCATCTGAACGCGCATGCGACCTCGACACCGGTCGGTGACAGAGGCGAGATCGCGGCGATCGGCACGGTCTTCGGCCGCAATGGCGGTATTGCCATCAGCGCAACGAAATCGGCGACCGGCCACCTGCTCGGGGCGGCCGGCGGGCTGGAGGCGATCTTCACCATCCTTGCGCTACGCGACCAGATCGCGCCGCCGACCCGCAACCTCGATGAGGCCGATCCCGCCGCCGACGGCATCGATATCGTCGGCAAGACGGCGCGGCCGCTCACCATGGATTATGCCATCACCAACGGTTTCGGCTTCGGCGGGGTGAATGCCAGCGCCCTGTTCCGCCGCTGGTCGTAAAGTCCACTTTCCTTGCGCTGAAAATCGCCTACACTTCTGCTCTATCGGCGATCCTTTCCCGATAGAGCCGGAGATACCCCATGCGCGCCTTCTTCGCAGTTCTTATTCTGTGTACAGCGTCCTTTTTCTCTCCTGTCTCGGCCCGCGCCGAAGATCCGATCGACACGACGCGGACGATGATCGAGGACCAGATCAAGGCCTTCCTCAAGGACGATGCCGAGACCGCCTATTCCTTCGCCGCCCCTGGCATCAAGGCGATGTATCCCGACAAGAACCTGTTCTTCGCCATGGTGAAGAAGAGCTACGAGCCGGTCTATCACCCCGGCAATTACGCCTTCGGCCGCAGCCGCTCGATCGACGACGGCGCGCTGATCTATCACGAGGTGCTGATTTCAGGCCGGGACGGCAAGGACTGGACGGCAATCTACCAGATCACCCGCCAGCCGGACGGCAGCTATCGGATCAACGGCGTGCAGATCATGCCGGATGCCGATAGCAAGGGCATATGATTCCGCTCTGATCAAACTTCGTCTGATTGGATCAAACGGGTTCGAGATCGCCCCTCGCCCATTCCTCCTGCGTTTCCGCCATGAAATCGGCAAAGCGGCCTTCGGCGATCGCCTTACGGATGCCCTGCATCAGTTCCTGGTAATAGGCGAGATTGTTCCAGGAGAGAAGCATGCCGCCGAGCGCCTCGTTGGAGCGGACGAGATGGTGCAGGTAGGCGCGTGAATAGTCGCGCGAGGCCGGGCAGTTCGACTGTTCGTCGAGCGGGCGCATATCCTCGGCATGGCGGGCATTGCGGATATTGACCTTGCCGCGGCGGGTAAAGGCCAGGCCATGGCGGCCGGAACGGGTCGGCATGACGCAGTCGAACATGTCGATGCCGCGGGCGACCGATTTCAGGATATCGTCAGGCGTGCCGACGCCCATGAGGTAACGCGGCTTTTCCAGAGGAAGTACCGGCAGCGTCGTTTCCAGCATCTGCAGCATGACATCCTGCGGCTCGCCGACGGCAAGGCCGCCGATCGCATAACCCTTGAGGTCGAGCTGGCTCAACGCCTCGGCCGAACGGATGCGCAGCGCCGGAATGTCGCCGCCCTGGACGATGCCGAACATCGCCTTGCCGGGCTGCTCGCCGAAAGCGACCCTGCAGCGCTCGGCCCAGCGCAGCGACATTTCCATGGCGCGCTCGATCTCCTTCGGCTCGGCCGGCAGCGCCACGCATTCATCGAGCTGCATCTGGATGTCGGAGCCGAGCAGCCCCTGGATTTCGATGGAGCGCTCCGGCGACATATGGTGCAGGCTGCCGTCGACATGCGACTTGAAGGTGACGCCCTGCTCGTCGAGCTTGCGCAGACCGGACAGCGACATGACCTGGAAGCCACCGGAATCGGTCAGGATCGGGTGCTCCCAGCGAATGAGCTTATGCAGGCCACCGAGACGGGCGACGCGCTCGGCCGTCGGGCGCAGCATCAGGTGATAGGTATTGCCGAGGATGATGTCGGCGCCTGTCTCGCGCACCTGGTCGAGATACATCGCCTTGACCGTACCGACAGTGCCGACCGGCATGAAGGCCGGCGTGCGGATCTCGCCGCGCGGCATGGAAACCTGGCCTAGACGGGCGCCGGCATCGGTCTTCTTCAGGGTGAATTGGAAGTTGTCTGTCATTTGTCTTTCCGGAAAAGAAGGCTCGCGTCGCCGTAAGAGTAGAAGCGGTAGCCCGTCGAAATGGCGTGTTTATAAGCCGCGTGCATGGTCTCGAAGCCGGCAAAGGCCGAGACCAGCATGAACAGCGTCGAGCGCGGCAGGTGGAAATTGGTCATCAGCATATCGACCGCCTTGAAGCGGTAGCCAGGCGTGATGAAGATGCCGGTAGCGCCGGCCCAGGGTTTGATCTCTCCGCTTTCCCCGGCGGCACTCTCGATGAGCCGCAACGAGGTCGTGCCGACACAGACGATGCGCCCGCCTCTTTCCCGCACGGCATTCAGCCGGGCGGCGATCTCGTCGCTGACATAGCCGCTTTCCAGATGCATCCTGTGATCGTCGGTATCGTCGGCCTTGACCGGCAGGAAGGTGCCGGCACCGACATGCAACGTGACGAAATGGCGTTCGATGCCGGCTTTGTCGAGCGCCTCGAACAGGCCCGGCGTGAAATGCAGGCCGGCGGTGGGGGCCGCAACGGCGCCCTCCTCGCGGGCATAGATCGTCTGGTAATCCGCGCGGTCGCGCTCGTCCTCGGGGCGCTTGGCGGCGATATAGGGCGGCAGCGGGATATGGCCGACGGCGGCGATCGCCTCGTCGAGCGCAGGACCTGAGAGATCAAACAGCAGCGTTACCTCGCCGGCCTCGCCCTTTTCCTCCACGGTGGCATCGAGCGAGCCGAGGAAGCAGCTTTCGCCGGAATGGCCGAAGGCGATGCGGTCGCCCTGTTTGATGCGCTTGCCGGGCTTGGCGAAGGCCTTCCAACGGCTGGGGCCGGTGCGCATGTGCAGCGTTGCCGACACCTGCTGGCCGCCGGCGCCGTCGCGATGGCGGATGCCCTCGAGCTGGGCGGGAATGACCTTGGTATCGTTGAAGACCAGCGCATCGCCCGCTTGCAGGAAGGACGGCAGGTCGCCGACCCTGTGATCCGAAAGACTGTTTGCCGCATTCGGATCGACGACGAGCAGGCGCGCACTGTCGCGCGGCTCGGCGGGCCGCAACGCGATGCGTTCATCGGGCAGATCGAAATCGAAAAGGTCTACGCGCATCAGGGCACTTTCAAAGCGAAACCCGCCCTCGCGCAGTCACGCAAGGGCGGGTTTCAGCAGAAATCACAATCAGACGTCGGCGGCAACCCGCATGGAGACGATCGAGTCCGGATCGGAAACCGGCTCGCCGCGCTTGATCTTGTCGACGTTGTCCATGCCTTCGATGACCTGGCCCCAGACGGAATACTGCTTGTTCAGCCAGGGCGCGTCGGTAAAGCAGATGAAGAACTGCGAATTGGCCGAGTTCGGGTTCTGCGAACGGGCCATCGAGCAGGTGCCGCGCGTATGCGTGGTCGCAGAGAATTCGGCCTTCAGATCCGGCTTCGAGGAGCCGCCCATGCCGGCGCGGCCGGGATTGAAGGTTTCCGAGCCCTTCTTACCGAATTCGACATCGCCCGTCTGGGCCATGAAATCCTGGATGACGCGGTGGAAAACGACGCCGTCATAGGCCTTCTCGCGAGCGAGTTCCTTGATGCGGGCGACATGCTCCGGGGCGACCTGCGGCAAAAGCTGAATGACAACCTTACCTTTGGTGGTTTCCAGAATGACGGTGTTTTCGGGATCCTTGATCTCGGCCATTGTCTTTTCCTCTCGTTTTCTCTCGTAACTTACTTCTTGCCCAGGGTGACCTTGATCATCCGGTCGGGACTTTTGACTTCGCCGTTCTGGCCTTCGCCGCGCTTGATCTTGTCGACGTTCTCCATGCCGGAGACGACCTTGCCGACGACGGTGTACTGGCCGTTCAGGAACGAGCCTTCGGCGAACATGATGAAGAACTGCGAATTGGCGGAATTCGGATCCTGCGAGCGAGCCATGCCGACCGTGCCGCGCACGAACGGGGTCTTGGAGAATTCTGCCGGGATGTCAGGCATATCCGAGGAGCCGGTGCCGGCAAGGCTCGCATCGAAGCCCTTTTCCATGTTGCCGAATTTGACGTCGCCGGTCTGAGCCATGAAGCCGTCGATGACGCGGTGGAAGGCGACGTTATCGTATTCGCCCTTCTTGGCCAGCGCCTCGATCTGGGCGACATGCTTCGGCGCCACCTCAGGCATGAGCTGGATGACGACCGGGCCGTTCTTCAGCTCGATTGTGAGATAATGATCGGCCGACTGGGCGAAAGCATCCCCCGCGAAGGAGGCGAGATACAACACGCCGGCAAATGCGAGATAAAAGAGTTTCATATGAGCTCCATTGCGGCGGGGTCCGCCTGGTCTTTGCGCTTGCTAGTCTTTGTTCTGACTAGTTTGGGCGCTTGGATGTGAGGGCTTGCAAGACGGCGGCAGGCACGAAAGCGCTGACATCGCCGCCCATGGCGGCGATCTGGCGGACCAATGTGGCGGTAATGGGCCGCGAGGCCGTGCCCGCCGGCAAAAAGATGGTCTGGATATCGGGCGCCATCGTCCGGTTCATGCCGGCCATCTGCATTTCGTAATCGAGATCGGTGCCGTCGCGTAGACCGCGGATCAACAGCGTGGCGCCATGGATGCGGGCGGCATCGACGACCAGATTGTCGAAGGAGACGACGGTGATGTCGCCGGTCTTACCAGGCAGCGCTTCAGCCAGAGAACGGCGGATCAGCTCGGCCCTCTCTTCGAAGGAGAAGAGCGGCGCCTTGCCGGGATGGATGCCGATCGCGACGATCACCTTTTCGGCGACGTTGAGAGCCTGGACCAGAACATCCACATGCCCATTGGTGATCGGGTCGAAGGACCCCGGATAGAAAGCTGTCGTCATTGGCCCGACCGTTGGTTTGACGCCTTTTGTCACGGATGCCGCCTTCCCGCAAGTGATTTGCCCAGCTCCGGCCAGAGCACCGCGCGTCTTTTCAGACGCGTAAAGGACGTTATGCGCCGGGCGGTTAAACGGCGGATGAATGGCCCGTTCAAGACCGTTTCAGACAGGATCTGCTTAACTCCGATCATCAAAGCAGCCGATGCCATTCCGGCATCCGGCACTCCCCGAAAGACCAGGTCCATGCTGATCGTACTCGTTGCACTTGCCATCGTTTCCTCTCTCGCTGCCGAGATGGCCTATGGCTATTTCGCCGATCGATACGAGATGAGCTGGGTGCGGCCGGAGCTTGCCGAGCATGCGGCGATCGTGCGCGCTCAGGGCCGGCTGTGCGAAAAACGAGCTTCGAATCTGAATGCCAGATGAACGAGACATTCAAGGTCGCTTCAGATCGGCATTGGTAAACACCCGATCAACATCCGGCGGAACCATTTATAGACGGATGCGTTCATTCAACCGATACATAGAGCGGCGCGGAAGGATTAAAAATGCCCGGCAAGATTACGATGATTAACGTGCTCTGGATGGTAATGGTCACGGGCATGCTGACCGCAACTGTCGCTCTCTATGATCAGAAGGTCGATACGTCCAAGGTTTATGGTCCCTATGCTTCGGCCCGGACGGCCGTGCTGGGCCAGTACTGAGGGGCGAGAACGCACAACTCCCCAGGAAAGGAATGCCTATGTTCACGATCTTGACAGTGCTCACCGCCCTTATCAGCGTCATGTTCATCGTGTCTGTGGCCTCGACGATTTCAGCGCTCCGGCGCGAAGGCGAAGAGGTGAAGGCTCTGAACGAAAAACATAGAGCATTCTGACGTTCCTTTCTCTCCTCTTCCCACCCTTGAGCGGAACCCTTCCGTCGCCAGGGCTATTTAAAGCCGGATGCACCCAGCGTCCGGCTTTTTTCTTTGGTGTCGTCCTGAACCATCATCCATCTGAAAAGAAAAAGGGCGGCTCGAAGCCGCCCCGTTCATTTGATCACTCTTCGGCTGGCCCGGCCGGATCGTCATCAGCAATCGGCGCCTCGTCGCCGCCACCTTCGTCGGCAGCACCTTCGTCGGTAGCGGGGGTGCCTTCGGCGACCTCGACAGCCTCTTCCGTCTCATCCTCCTCCGGCTCGCTGATGCGCTCGACCGAGACGACCTTCTCGTCCTTGGCCGTCGAGAAGATGGTGACGCCCTTGGTGGCGCGGCTGGCAATGCGGATGCCGCCGACCGGCACACGGATCAGCTGACCGCCATCGGAGACCAGCATGATCTGATCGCCGTCATCGACGGGGAAAGCCGCGACCAGCTCGCCGATCTCGCCGGTCTTCGACGTGTCGGTGGCGCGGATGCCCTTGCCGCCGCGGCCGGAGATGCGGAAGTCGTAGGAGGACGAACGCTTGCCGAAGCCCTTTTCGGAAACGGTGAGCACGAACTGCTCGAGCTGCTTCAGCTCTTCGTAACGCTCGTCGCTCAGCTGTCCCTCTTCGGTGACTTCCTCGCCGACCAGCGCGATCTCCTCGGCCTCGCCCGTCGTCAGTCGCCGATCGTTGGCGGCGCGCTTCAGATAGGCGGCGCGTTCCCAAGGTTCGGCGTTGACATGGCGCACGATGGTCATCGAGATGATGCGGTCGCCGCCGGCAAGCGAGATGCCGCGCACGCCGATCGAATTGCGGCCGGCAAAGACGCGGACGTCGTCGACGGAGAAGCGGATGCACTGGCCGAGCGCCGTCGTGAGCAGCACGTCGTCATCTTCGGTGCAGGTCTCGACGGAGAGGATTTCGTCGCCCTCCTCCTCGAGCTTCATGGCGATCTTGCCGTTGCGGTTGACCTGGACGAAGTCCGACAGCTTGTTGCGGCGAACCGTGCCGCGCGTCGTCGAGAACATGACGTCGAGATTGTCCCAGCTCGTCTCGTCCTCGGGCAAGGGTAGGATGGTGGTAATGCGCTCGCCGGGTGCGAGCGGCAGCATATTGATCAGCGCCTTGCCGCGCGAGGTCGGCGTGCCGATCGGCAGGCGCCAGACCTTCTCCTTGTAGACGATGCCACGCGAGGAGAAGAACAGCACCGGCGTATGGGTGTTGACGACGAATAGCCGACTAACGAAATCTTCGTCGCGAGTGGTCATGCCGGAGCGGCCCTTGCCGCCGCGCCGCTGGGCGCGGTAGGTGGTGAGCGGCACGCGCTTGATATAACCGAGATGCGAGACGGTGACGACCATGTCTTCGCGGGCGATCAGATCCTCGTCGTCCATTTCGAGACCGCCATCGACGATCTCGGTGCGGCGCGGCGTGCCGAACTCGTCGCGGACGGCGAGAAGTTCGTCCTTGACGATGGTCTGGATGCGGACGCGCGAGGAGAGAATATCGAGATAATCCTTGATTTCCTCGCCGATCTTGTTGAGTTCGTCGCCGATTTCGTCGCGGCCAAGCGCCGTCAGGCGGGCAAGGCGCAGTTCGAGGATGGCGCGCGCCTGCTCTTCGGAGAGATTATAGGTCAGGTCCTCGTTGATGCGATGGCGCGGATCGTCGATCAGACGGATCAGGCTTTCGACATCTTCCGCCGGCCAGCGGCGGGTCATCAGTTCTTCGCGGGCGGACTGCGGATCGGGCGCCTGGCGGATGACGCGGATGACCTCGTCGATATTGGCGACGGCAATGGCGAGACCGACCAACACATGGGCACGGTCACGCGCCTTGCGCAGCAGGAATTTCGTTCTCCGGCTAACGACCTCTTCGCGGAAGGAGACGAAAGCGCGCAGCATGTCGAGCAGGGTCAGCTGTTCCGGCTTGCCGCCGTTCAGCGCCACCATGTTGCAGCCGAAGGAAGTCTGCAGCGGCGTGTAGCGATAAAGCTGGTTGAGGATGACCTCGGCATTGGCGTCGCGCTTCAGCTCGACGACAACGCGATAACCCTGGCGGTCGGATTCGTCACGCAGGTCGGAGATGCCTTCGATGCGCTTGTCGCGCACCAGCTCGGCCATCTTCTCGATCATCGTCGCCTTGTTCACCTGATACGGAATCTCGGTGATGATGATCTGTTCGCGATCACCGCGCATCGGCTCGATGGCGGCAACGCCGCGCATGATGACGGAGCCGCGGCCGGTCTCGTAGGCCGAGCGAATGCCGGCACGGCCGAGGATCTTCGCGCCCGTCGGGAAATCAGGACCGGGAATGATCTGGATCAGTTCCGGCAGCTCGATGGCCGGATCGTCGATCAGCGCGATACAGCCGTCGATGACTTCGGAGAGGTTGTGCGGCGGGATGTTGGTCGCCATGCCGACGGCGATGCCGCCGGCGCCGTTGACGAGCAGGTTCGGGAATTTGGCGGGCACCACGACCGGCTCGGAGAGCGTGCCGTCGTAGTTGTCGCGGAAATCGACGGTTTCCTTGTCGAGATCGTCGAGCAGCGAGTGGGCAGCCTTTTCGAGGCGGCATTCAGTATAACGTTCGGCCGCCGGCGGATCACCATCGACCGAGCCGAAATTGCCCTGACCATCGATCAGCGGCAGACGCAGCGACCAGGGCTGCGCCATGCGGGCGAGCGCATCATAGATCGCGGAATTGCCGTGCGGATGGAACTTACCCATCACGTCACCGGTGACGCGGGCGCATTTGACGTATTTCTTGTTCCAGTCGATGCCGAGCTCGGACATGCCGTAGAGGATGCGCCGGTGCACGGGCTTCAGGCCGTCGCGCACGTCGGGTAGCGCGCGGCTGACGATGACGCTCATGGCGTAATCGAGATACGACCGCTGCATTTCCTCCATGATGGAGATGGGCTCGATGCCTGGCGGGAGCTTCCCGCCGCCGGGGGGTGTTTGCTCAGTCAAAACAGATCACGATCTCTTCTAGAATCACTTGAAGATTTATAGCGGAAAGCCTGTTCCCGCGCCAATTTCACAGCGCGTTTTGAACAGGCTTTTGCGGCTTAAAGAGGGTAAAACATGTGAGTGGCGCCGCCGGACCCGACAAATCCGCCGCAGTCCACCGCGGGATATTTGCCAAATCGGAATCCCCGCTTCACAATCATAAAAACCACGCACTCATATGGGGTTCCGGAGAGCCGATGGCAAGCGCCGACCAATTGATCAACGCCTTCACGACGCTTCTCGTCACCATCGATCCGCCGGGGCTCGCACCGATTTTTCTGGGCCTGACGACAGGCATGAGCCGCAGTGAGCGCACGCAGGTGGCGCTGCGTGGCTCGACCATCGCCTTCATCATCCTCGCCGTCTTCGCGCTGTTCGGCGCCGGCGTGCTCAGCGTACTCGGGATCTCGATCGGCGCCTTCCGTATCGCCGGCGGGCTGCTGCTCTTCTGGATCGCCTTCGAGATGGTGTTCGAGAAGCGCCAGGACCGCAAGGAGAAGGCCACGGAGGTGGCGATCACCAAGGATCATATCGAGAATATCGCCGTCTTTCCCCTCGCCTTGCCGCTGATTGCCGGCCCGGGCGCGATCTCGGCGACGATCCTGCTTGCCGGTACGCTGGCGACCTCCGTCGGAAAGGCGCAGCTGATCGGCGTCCTTGCCGCCAATCTGTTGCTGACCTTCCTCATGCTGCTCGTCGCCGAAAGGCTGGACCGTTTCCTCGGCGTCACCGGCCGGGCCATCCTGACACGCCTCCTCGGCGTCATCCTCGCCGCCCTTGCCGCCCAATTCGTCGTCGACGGCGCGAAATCGGCGCTCAATCTCATCAGCGCGACGCCGCACTGAATGGCGGCATCTGCCGCGAAATCAAAGAAAAAGAGCATTACGCCATCCAAGGCATCATGCTCTCTCACGTCTTTCACAAAGCCAGAAAAGGCTACCGATCAGAATGGTAATAGGGAGTTCATTTGTAAACTGAGAGAGAGAAAGATCGGTATTTCAGAAGCTTATCTTCCTTCAATTTGCCCCGATGTGACATCTTGTAAATTTGTGTCCGATTTTGGGGGATTTTTCGGCTTTTAGTTTACAAAAATGAACGGCGACTGAAAAAGCCCCTTGGATTGGGCGGCAAACGGCATAGGGCCTGGTTGCACTTGACGAGCGACCAGTCAGGCGGAAATCAGTTCCGCATACTCCGTCATCGGGCCGATATCGAGAAACTCCGGCTGCAGTGCTGACCGCGGTCGGCGGGTCGCCCGGAGTACGATGCGAACTTCCCGCTGGTAGGAGTAGCCGAAGTGCTTCGACATTTCGTGCACCTTCACCTTTGTGTAGTCCCGGTACGGGTCGAAGTAGGTTACCGGGCCATAGTCAGGTTCCCAATCGGCCCATCGCGCCAGGAAGCTGGAGATAATACGCTGCGCAAAGAAGTCCGGGTTTCTTATCACGAGCGCGGCGTCAGAGCCGAAGTCAGTAGGCATCCGATAGTAGATGTGATCGCACAGGCTGAACAGAAAGTAGTCTGGCGCTATGATCGGCATGACGATGTCGTCGTCACCGAAGACGACGCGGTGCCCTTGGAAGTCGATGTGATGGATGCCCTTTAGTCGCTCCCGAAACGTCGGGATGTAAAAGGTCCGATGGATCTCGTCGTCCTTGATGGCTGCGTTGTGCGAACCGTCGTTGTAGTAGCTTGCCGGACAGATTCTCAGGTGTCCCGTCCGCAGCATCGGCTCGAGGAACTCCCTACGGCCGTATTTCACGACGAACGACGAGGTCGGCGCCGAAAATCCAGCGAACATCCTCACACCGATCGGCTCCCCGTTCTCGAAGTATGCAAGCAGCGGCTTTCTGGCTTCGCCTATCACATCAGTGGGGATGCCGATCCGCGTAGCATACTCCTCGAGCAGATGCGTGTAGGTGACCATGAAGCCGTTGGACGAGCCAACAGGAAGGAGCCCGATTTGACCAATGCCTGTCAATTCCATCGCATTGATAAAGACGTCGCGGAACCGCTGGGCGACGCGTTCGTCAGGTGCCCCGATGAGATATGGAAACGAGAGGTATTCCTGCCGCCAGAACTCGTGACGGCGCAGGCTTCCTCCATTCGATTTCGCCTGAGCCGCATAAGCCTCGAACCGTTCTTCCACCTGATTGAGGCGATCGCGTAGAACATCGACGGAAACGGTCAAGATCAGCCCCCTTCTCGGTTGCCATCCGCGTCGTCGTCGAGATTGTCGAACTCGAGCTTGCGGAGGGCGCTTTGCGCATCGGCCCGTCTCTTTTCTGATTGGATGCGTCGATCGATATCCGCGATCTGCCGTCGCGCAAATCCGGAGATGCGCACGTCGCCATCCTCCAGCCACGGCTCGATAAGTGCCTTCTTCATTCTGAGGCTTTCGACGAATCCGAACTCCCCATGGACGACGCCGGTGTTCTCGAGACTTCTGGAAACGCCGGCTCTCACCCCCTCGTCGTCCGGGAGTTTAAGAAGGAGAGCCTTCAGAACCGAGTGCGTCGAGGTTTCTCCGTGATAGTTCTGCATAACGCTAAGGATGAACTTCGCGTCCTTGACCGTTCCGGCATCAATGAGGGCGACGAGCGCGGCTGCAAATTCTGGCGGGCATCCGGAGAAGATCGAGGCAAGCACGCGACCGCCGCGATAACCAAACAACGAGGAGTCCTCCTCGAACCAACCGCGGGCTTTCGCCACCGCCAAGCGGGCGTCCGAGGATAGAGACGCGGCAAGAAGCTGGAACCGATGGGGCACGGCTTCGTAGCGGACGTCGTCGCCACCCTCGCTTGGATGTTGGAGGCGACGACCAAGGAAGTCCCAAACCAGCTCCAAGTAGGGTTCCGCGACGAAGGAAAGAATTCGCTCGCCATTCCAGGGAATTTCCGGGAATTCGACAAGACTCTCAAGGATTAGGCTTGCGTCAATGGCTTCGAAGGTCTCGAAGAACGGTGTCTTTTCTGGCAGCCACGCCAGATTGATCCAACGTGCATCTTTGACAGCGATTAGATGGCGGAGTGCGGGGCGCACCAGCTCGTCGTTCGAGGGAACGTTTTCTGGATAATTTCGCATGGCGAAGAGCAGACACTCCGCGATTGCATGCCGGTCATCGTCTTCGATCGCCCGGTTCAGTAGGACCTTCAAAGTTTCCGGATCGTTGGGCGACGATCCGCGCCAATGGACCGCGATCGATAGCAGATGACCGGGCCTTGCGAGGAACTCGTCTAGCGATTGTTTATACGCCGCGTGATCGCCGCTTTTGATGAGGCCGTTCAGAAAGCCCGGCAGAAAACGCAAAAGATCGTCGTTGCCGTTGGCAAGCAGGAACTTTGCGACCGAAGGCTGGTTCTCCGAAAGCTTCACGATGAACTGCCCGAGCTTCGGGAAAGTCGCCATGTCGTCCGACCTGGTAGCGGCGCAGCGTTCCAAGAACTCCAGCCAGGTAGAGCGGGAGAGATCGTCGACCTCGTCGAGAAAAGCCTCGATCTGGCTGTCTCGGTACGCGTCCACTTTCGCGTGGTCGAACCCCCGGTCTTCCCACTGCTGTGGCATGACGCCTTCGAAACCAACCAGGATTTTGTACCGAACGAAGGTCTGGTCCGTGTTGAATCTGTCGCGCAAAGCGAGAATCGCTTCCGCGAGCTGGGATGCTTGATGAAGACAACCCATCGCAGCGCCCTTGGTTCCCAGCAGCTCCGTCGTTCGGTAGTACGCGTAAAGCGCGTTGTGCTCGATCGTCTCGCGCAGCTCGTACGAAATCTGTTCAGCGCGGCTGGTATAGAAGCTAATGATCGCTGCGTGGTCGATCAGCACCTGGCGAAGGAAGTCGCCGCTCGGTCCGCTGCGGGAAGCGGTTCTCGTCGCATTGTCCAGAGCATGGAATACCAGTCGCCGCTCGCGGTCGTCGACTGCGGTCTCGAACAACTCGAAAAGCGCTGTCATCGCCGTCTGCCGGAGTTCGTATACCGTTGCAACCGGCACCTCTCCAGCTTGCCAGGAGACGGCGTCCGCGCTCCATTCCGTACCGGTGGCTTCCGCGTCGAGCAGTTCCTTCCATGTCTCGACGATCAATGGGCGAGTTTCGGTAGAACAGTCTTTCTGTCGCTTGATCAGCTTCGCTAGCCGGCGCTGTACGTCCGGTCCGACCTGTTCCCAAACCTGAAGATTGTACTGGGCCAGATGTCCGACGGCATCGAGGATCTTCGTTCGAATCCTTTCCTCGGCCTCGCCCACGAATATCCTCTGAAGTGCTAGATAGACCTCTTCGACCGCGGTGTAGCGATACCGATCGATCACCTCAACGACCTTCTCTGCAATCTCCTCGGCCGCGTGACCGTCAAAGGTTGAGAACGGCGTCTCGATCGGCTTCGTAGTCGTCGCTCTCGCGGCTTCAACCGCGCCTACCAGAACCTCGACAACCTCGGGAAATACGGAGGGCACATCGTCGTATAGAGGTAGGAGGTCGTCGGAAAGCGACGATACGAGATCGAAGCGCTCGTTGTTGTCGGCGGCAGCCTTCAAGGATTCGAGAAGGTTCTGATCGAAGAGCTGTTTGCCCGCGACAAGGCGCTCGTAGTCCTGCTGCACACGCTGGAATTCATATCCCGCGGGCATGAGGTACCTGTCCATGATACGGTCGAAACGCTTCCTGATCTGATCAAGCGCCTCGTTGCCAAATCCTTCCCGGTCATCGATCTTGTAGATGATATCGTGAGAGGTCTCCGCCCAGGCGTGGATTAGGATCGTCTGGATCTGTATTTCGCAACGGAGACCGGCAAAGTCGCGGTACTCTGGCAGTACGGCGCGCGCTTCATTCAATGACACGGTATAGTGGACGGCCTGATATCGGACTTGTCCGTTTTCCTCTACTGGATGATGGATCTTCGTTGCATCGCGGTCGACGTCGAAGTTGTCGAACACGATGCTTGAGTTCAGGAACCGGTCGACGTCGTTATTCGTATAGAAGATGATGCGCACGCCGGCGAGATCGCGACGGACCACTGCGACGTCCGCGTCCAGATTTCCGGTTTCCTGCATTCGTTTATGAAGACTCTCGGGAGTCTTGGCGCGCGCTTGTATCGATTGCGGCTTGGGAAGATCGCCCGCAGCGGCGATCGAGCGCTCGAGCAGATGGGCCACAGTGTCTGCGAAGGCCTGGTAGACAGCGAAGTAGAAGCGCTCGTAGTCTTGGAGGTTCATCGAGTGGAGCTTTTTTCAGCTACGAACATATCTATTTCTGCGCGACCCGTGTCTAGTTGTTGCGCCGCCAGTACCGATCCTCCGCCGTCGCAGGCTGTTCCTCCGGAACGCGATACCGCTCCTCCTTAACGGAAATGTCGAGGTGCTCGTGGAAGAGCGCGACGTAGTCTCGGTTGAGTTCGAAATCCGAGGAGACGTCGCCCATGATTTTGGCGACTTCCAAGGAAGCACCGCCCGTCGAAGTGACGGGGATAACCTTCGCGTCCGGCTGCAGCTTTTTGAACATCTCGTACTCGGCAACGATGCCGCCCATTCCGCCGATGAATACGGCGGCCTTGAACTGAGTCTCGGTGAACATGCGTTCGCGCATCAGGCTCAGACTCGCGTCCCGGTCCCCTCCGAGGTTTGCGGTGAACACGACGTTGTGAAAGCGCTTGTTATCTTCCGGGAATTCGTCCTTGAACACTTCAGATTGATACAGTGTGACCCATTCGCCGTAGTCGACGCTCATGTCCTCGGACATTACAAGGATCATCGGGGTAATAGCTGGATGCCCGCCCCAGACCAGCGGCCGCCGTCCCAAGGTGACATAGGCAAGTGCCGAGACTGCGGAGGTGATCGCAACGGTGTCTGCTGTTTCCGCGTAGGCAGGGCCGCGCTTAGGGTCAGGAACTCCTGCCGATAGGAAGATAGCTTCAGCCATGATCAATCGTCCATCCCTGCCAAGGCCCAGCCGGCCTCCGATACCCGGATCGCCTTCACCGCCTTGATCTGCTCGTCCAACCACGCGAGATGCTGAATCCAAGTATCACGAATTCCTACGTGATCGTAAACCAGAATCGGGGTCTCCCCCTGATTGGCCTTTCTGGCCTTGGTGGCGACATCGTTCAGGGTCTCGGCAGAAGGAATCCCAACGATCGGATAGGCCCAGACCAACCGTTCGTTCAGCAGGCGCACGGCGATCGCTCGATGAGCCCCAATCGCCTCGATCGACGCTCCGATCTTCTCGACGTCGGCCCTGAGCTTTCCGGTTATCGACATGTACCGCGCCGCGATGCTCATGCTTCGCAGTCGTTCCACACGCAAAACAATGGATTCGGCGGTAGCATCTGCGATCGGGCCGTCCTGCCCAAGAAGCTCTTCCGGATCGAGGTAGACCGTCTCGGACATATCCGTCAGTCGGGTCGGGGTGTGCTCGGGCCATATAACGCGAATGACCTGAATTTCCTTCGCTCGAGCTCGGCCAATCTCCTGGCGTGTCCATCGGCTTTCGAAGTAGGTCGGTGTGTCGAGCATGACCACCACGTCGGAATCAACGAGGCGATGCCAGAGCACGTCTTGAAACGGGTCACCGGGGCGAATGTCATGCGTGTCTAGGAAGACGTCGAAGCCGCGCGAATTGAGAAGATCGTGGAGCTGCAAGGCGGCCGCCCGCGACTCCGTTCGTCGGTAGCTAACGAACACTCGGCGCTGCGGACGCAAAAGCCCTACGCACTCCAGCACGGCGGAGGACAATTCGGTCAGATTGGCATCGTCGGGCCGACGCTTGAGACCATTAGCAAACTGCAGGGGCTTCGGGATTAGGGCGCCAAAGTCTTCCGTATGTCCAACGGTCGGGATTATCGGCATGCTGGCGGCGACCAGTTCCTGCGCCTCAGCGAGATCGGGATGTCCCGCACTTCCGAAATATATCGCTGCGAACGCATTGCGCCGGTCGCGGCCACCGACGGACTGGCCATCGTGGATCAGAACACCCTCTCCGACCGACAGATCGAAGTCGGCGATCATCTCTCCGATGGTTGTGGCGAGCCTGGCACGTTCTTCACCAGTCGGCTGCCCTAATATCGCTAGTTCGTAGAGGCTCATCGGCTGACAAGCCCTGCGGCTGTCTCGATCCAGCCGCCGATGTTCTTGTGACCGTTCTGCTGCGCATAGTCGTAGCTTAGGCAATGCTGCGAGAGCTGCACGACGGTAGTGGACGTCGGCGGGTCGAACCAGAGGTCGCCTTTACGGATCGCAAGTGTGTAGTCGGCGTATTTCACCCACTTGTCGTCCTTCCATTCCGCGAGATAGATCCCTGCGTCGGTCTTGTAGACGCCCATCTGTGCAAGGGGGTCCGCACCCTTCGTCGAAGTGTTGCCGTTCTTATCCTTGACACCATGGACATGCACGGTGAGTAGGCCGTTGCCCTTGATAACGCTCCGCGCGATCTCGTAGCGTACCCATCGCCGCTGCCAAGTGTTCGTTCCGGTAAGGACGCAGGTCACCGAAGTATTCTCGAGTCCTTTCCGAAGAAAGCTCTTCAGCGTGTCGTCGTTCTCGCGCTTCGACGCTTCGAAGACGCTGCTGTCGAAGAAGCCGACGTCGATCTGATCTGCGGGTGCGACCACCCAGGAATTGCGGGCGATCCACGCGCGCCAGACATCTGGAGTGTAATGAAAGGAAAAAAATGTTCGTCGCGCCATCGGCTACTTTCCATTTCCAAAGTTGACAATCACGGCGATTGAAGCGAACCCGTCAAGGCACCTGGTTTCCGCTCAAGCGATGTCCATTTCCGGCTGCGTCGAAGTGGCCGATACCCCCTGACTGCGTGTCATTGAGATGACGGTAGAGCTGTAGGTACTCGTTTCCGTGGGTGACGCCGCGGCTGTCCCTAGTTTGAATGACCAGGATTCGGTTCAAATCCTTCACGCCGTCGGCGTAACCGATCTCCCAAGGGCACCAGCGGCTAGCCATCGAGTTTTGGGTGGCGAGGAAGAAAAACATCTCCAGGTCGCGAATTTTTCCCTGGATCTTCTCGGCGGTCCGGCGATCAGGACGCTCGGGCATCGTATGGTCCTCCCAGTCGATGTAGACCTCCCAGCCCTTTCGATGGAGATAACCCTGCAGACCCTTTGCGAGATCGGCGTCCACATGGCTGTGGCATAGGAAGGCGGTTCGCTTGTTTTCCCTCCTCCCGTCGCTCGCGGATTTTCTGACAGTTGAATAGCTTGCTGAACTTCGTATGTCGCTCTGATCAATCGCCATTGCCATTCACCCCTCCAAGTGGAGTGTTATTTGCCTGATTCTCAACCGCTAATCGAGTCCAGGACTGCGATCTCGGAGCCGACGCCGCGCCTCGGCCTAATCACTCGGAAAAAAGTGGTCACGGTCTGCGTCCGGATGACGGCGGCAGCAGCGCCGGGAGTGCACCGGGGCGAGCGCCAAGGCAGAACGACCAAGGAGTTGCGCGTCGCCGCGGTGAAGCCGAGCGCACGCGCTGCGGGCCGGAACAGCCTGCTTATCGTCCATCCAACCCGAAGCTGCACCCCCTCGATGAATTAGCCTAGCCATAAGTAGATTCATTTCTTTTAGGAAGGCAGAACGCTGCGATATGCGCGGAGGTAATCGCGAAAGATCGGGATTATGTCGCGTATACTCTTTGGGCTACACGCTGCTCGGGAGGTGAAAGACGAAGGACCTGGAGCTGGCATCCGTGACAGATTTCAGCACTGCAAACGTCATGACTGTGGACCAATTCGCGCCTGGAGCTTGAAGACGAAGGGGACTCAGTGTCTTCTGCAGACAACTTGCAGGAGAATTCATGTCAGGGAACTCATTTCAGGAACGGGTCTGGCAATGGATCGCTGCATGCTTCCCGCCCCAGGCCCATGCGGATGTAAAGGAGCGGACACACCGCTTTCTTGAGGAAGCACTGGAGCTTGCCCAGGCGAACGGATGCTCCAGGCAGGATGCGCAGGATCTCGTCGACTACGTTTATGGCCGCGCGCCGGGAGAGCTCGCCCAGGAGACCGGCGGCACGCTCGTGACGCTGGCTGCGCTCTGCAACGCGAACGGCATAGACATGGAGGAGGCAGGGCAGCGCGAACTGGATCGGAACTGGGCCAGAATCGACAGGATTCGGGCGAAGCAGGCCGCCAGGCCACAAGGTTCGGCACTGCCGCAATGAAGTTTCATCCCGCTCAGCAGCGTGCACAAGCCTCAAGGCTCATTGTCAAAGTCGCGGACAGTAGCGAGAATCGTATGCAGATTTCCTACGATACCGCAGACCTGAAGCGATGCTGTCAGAAGCGCGAGGTAGCCGAAGAACGCTTCGGTCGGACCTACGCCGACCGCCTGGTTTCGGAAATCGCGGACGCCGAGGCATTCGACTACGTCGACGAGTGGCACCAGATTCTTGGGGGTAACGTGACGACCTTTGCTGACAATTCCTTTCAAGTGGTGATCGGTTCGAGCTACATGGCGACCTTCGTCAGCGTGGACGAGAACGCAGCCTTCGACGTGAATGGACGGATCGTCTGGGCGAGTGTTGAATACATTAAGTTGATGTCCATATCGGAAGTACAATGATCGAAGAGCACGCAACAGCGAATTGGTTTTCGAAGCCAGGCGACTCGATACGGGCGATCATGCAGCGCCGCGAGATCGGCGCGCACGATCTCGCGCAGTGCTTCCGTGACGGCATCGAGACGGTTAGGACACTGCTCGACGGATCGCGCCGTATCGACGAAGAGACCGCGAACACTCTGTCCGAGGCGCTGGGCGCATCACCGAAGTTCTGGCTGAAGCGTCAAGAAAATTTCGAAGCGGCCGTCCATCGCGCGGTCATCCAGATTCAAGAAAGTGGGCTCGAGGACGTCCTGCTGCGCCTCCCTGCGCCTGGACGCAAAGCCGGCGGGAGACTGTCGGCCGAGAGGCGCATTGAAGAAATCCGTAAGCGGCTTGTGTTCTATAATGTTCCGAACGCGGAATCATGGACCGCTCGTTACGGCCGGCTCGTCGGTGAGACCGACTACCGGACGTCGAAAACCTTCGTTGCGAAGGAAGACGCCACGCTGCTGTGGCTGAGACGCGGCGAGCTCGAGGCCGACATGGTCCAGACGCGGGTCTGGAATGCGGGAAACCTTCTGGATCGGCTCGAGGCGATCCGAAAGCTTTCGATGATCAGGCATCCCGAGGCTTTCCTGCCGAAGCTTCGCACCCTGTGTGCCGAGGCTGGGGTGGCCCTCGTCATCGTCAAGGCGCCCGAAGGGTGTCGGGCAAGCGGCGCGATCAGGATGGTCGACCCCGACAAAGCCATGCTTCTTCTCAGCTTCAGGTACAAACGAGATGACCAGTTCTGGTTCACCGTTTTTCATGAAATGGGACATCTCGTCCTCCATAAGGCGGACACGTTCGTCGATGACGACGCCGTTCCTAGCGACGCCGACCGGGAACAGGAGGCCAACGAGTTCGCGGCCGAATGTATCATCCCACCGCTGAGGGAATCAGAGTTCGAGCGGGTTCCTCCGAAAAGGGACGACATCCTTCGGTTCAGCGTGTCGATCGGCATCGGCGCGGGCCTCACGGTCGGGCAGATGCAGCATCGCGGAATGCTAGGACCGGACAAGCTGAACTACCTGAAGAGAACTTGGGATTGGGCTCAGATCAACCCGGTCCGGGTCTAGCCCTTGTAGTGGACGAAGGACGAAGGACTTTTCTGCCAGTTGCAGAGCGCGTCCTCCATAACCGCCATTCCGACGTGGAGGCTGGCGTCCAGCTCGTCGAGCCAGCTCTGTAGCTGAGTTTCGATCGCGACGCCCTGAACCGAACCCGTGAAAAGCAGTCGCGCTCCGGACGCCGGCCCGGTCGCTCCTTTCAGATACGCCGAACCCGCCTCGATCGGGGCAATTCCGTATCGGCCGATCATTGCCAAGTAGTCGAACTTCGCCAGTCGACCGAACGTCGAAACCTTCATGCTCCGATACAGCGCGTCGAATATCTGCGTGGGATCGTTCCCCGTCTGCTGGACCATGTTGGCGAAGAACGACCGATGGCCGTCTTCACCGATCCATGCGAGATAGCTATTCAGAACGCTGCCGAAATTGCGGTTTGAATCCGGACGAAGGCTTTCGTACTTTCGATGGTTACCGAACTTTCCGCCGACGTTTGTCCAGTTCTCTGCAAGCCACGCTATCATTTGGTCGGGATCCGAGCTCACAGTCACCCAATCCCATGTGCCTTGCCCCAGCCGGCCATAGACTTGCGTGAGACGGAGCCAACCAGTCGATGCCGGCCGGGCGAAATGGGTCATGAGGAAGACCAGCCAGGCGGCCTCCTCGACGTCGCCATTCTGGAGATGGTACGCCACCGCCCGCTCCGGATCGAAGGCGCCCGAATTCGGATCGGCCTTGGCGGCGCCGATGTGCTTTTCCTGGACCCGGCGATAGTAATCCTCGCGCCGCAGGCTGGCGACGAACTGCATCGCCAGAGTGCTGCGGCTATCGTCATCTGCTACGCCTGGCAGGTCGCGAACGGTCTGGGAATGCGTTTGGAGCGCCTGCCGGATCTCGTCCCATCTACCGGTTCTTGTCGGCCACATCGCAATCTTCTCCAGAAGTCTTTTTGCCTGCATTTCTTATCAGTCGAATCTTGCGGCGCCGTTCAAGAAAGGTCCGGTAAACCTCGTGGTGGAATTCGCCCTTAAGTGCGTCGAGATCTTCGAAACCTGGCGCGTCCTCCTTCTTCGTCGCCCAAAACACCTGCAGCAGCCGCACGATATCAGCCCAGTACGGGTCGTCGAACACCTTCACGGCTTCAATCGTGATTCCGCTCCGCAGTTCGGCTTCCGCGTCCATCAGGCGGCCGGTCAGCGGAAACGGATCGCCGCCCGGCATCGGCGGCATCTCAATCGTCTTTTGATGGCCCTCGTGAATGTAGCGCTTCATCGCCTCCATGGACTCATCATAGACGTGCATACTCGCCGCGTAGTGGAGATAGTTCCCGAGTTCGACGCCCAGCCGCGAAGCCATCATTTCCTGTAGCATGGTGAAGCAGAACACGTCGTGCGGGAGTCCTTTGTAAGCGTCGTTTGAGCGCATCGTCACGGACATGTGGAGCCGTCCTTCTCGGATCAAAAACTGTAGCGCCGTCGTGCAGGGTATCTCCTTGTGGTAAACATCATTGTCCGCGGCGTCGTAGAGTTGGATTACAGCCCGCTTGGACGGCTGGTTCTTTCGCAACAGGGCAGTGACGTTCTCCAACTGGTTGATGCTACCGCGCATGGCGTGGATCCTCGGGCCGTAGGCGCCGGCGAGGACACCATTCTCCGCGTCATCGGCGTAGTCCGGAATGTAAGCCTTAATAAAATCGAGCGTGTTGAGACCGGCGAGGTACCATAGAAGCTCGCCGAGCGCACTGAAAGGCTTGCCTCGGTCCTGGGATCGGCTGATCCGTGCTCGCGGATTGGTAATCCGGAAGAAGACGCCAAGCTTCTCCTTCATGTCGCCGCGGGTTCCTGTGTTCACGGCTCCTTCGGCATCGAGCGCTTTGTACAGCTCGATCATGATCTCATCTATGCCCTCGCCCTCAAGCAACATTCAGCGCTCCGAATCTTAGCAGGATCGCATCTTATGCGATGCACCGTTGAATGGAACTGCTACCTTAGCTTGTTCGGGCCTTTTGTATCGTTCGACGGGGTGCCTTCTCGTGCGAGGCAGTGCCAGGCGAAGTCATGTCATTAAGCCGAAGCGGACAGATCTTCCCGCGTTGCGCCCCCCCAGGGATTCGAAGCACTGCGGCGGACTGATCTGATCCGCCACAGCACCGTCAATGAAGCGGATCGCCGAAATCGTTTACATAGATCGATTTCATGCCTTCAGAACTGACTCACGCCGCAATTCCAATTTCCGGTCGACGACGAGTTCCGCAGCCATCCTCATCAACTGAGCCTTCTCCCTGCTCAGGATTTCCTTCGCCGCTCGATATTCACGCGCCAGGATCGAGCTGATTTCCGCATGAGCTTCGGTCGGCGCTATGAACAAGGCGTCGATCTTGTTCCTGTCTGCATGGAATCGAAGGCTCTTGCCCATCCCGTAGGATAGCACCAGTTTCGTCGCGATCTGGGTGGCGGTGTCGAGGTCCGAGCCCGCTATGCCGGCGCCGCCGATCGAGCGAGATCCTTGGACGACTTCCTCCGCAGCCATCCCGGCGAGCGAGATACGAATCCTTGCAAGCAACGTCGCTTCGGTAGGCAGGATCTCCTCTGTCATATGGTAGTGAGTCCTTCCTCCCTCCTGCATGTCTGGTCCCTCTCCCAGGACGCTATCCTCCAGCTCGACGACAATTTCATGGGCCAGCTTGCTAGCAAGGGCGACAAGCGCGTGACCGCATTCATGAACCGCCATCCTAAGAACGATGGATTCAGGCAGTTGCCTTCTGACAGGAAGGCTGGCCCTCACGTCGTCGAGGGTCGGTGCCCGCCCGTTGCTTCGCGCGGTCCGCTTTGCTCTCCGGGCAAGCTTCCGAAGATCGGCCGGCGTCGCAGCTCGGAGGCGGTCGGTGACCTTACGGATTTGCGCGACATCGATCCCGTTGGATAGATGATGTCGGAGGATTGCCGCTCGCTCTTCCTCGTTGGGAGGGTCGATATGGACATGTTCCTCCAATCGTCCAGATCGAAGGACGGCGGGGTCGACGTCCTCCAGGCGGTTCGTGGCACCGATGAGGATCACGCCCTTCATGTCGACGAGCCCGTCGGTCAGTTCCAGAAAGCAGTTCACCACGTTGGATTCATAATAGGCATTCTTCCCTCCTGAACCTCGTCGTCCTATTCCATCCAGTTCGTCAACGAAGAGAATGGCGCATCCCTTGGAGCGCGCCTCCGCAAAGGATCCCCTCATCGCCTTGAGCATGTCCCCGAGATGTCCCTCCCCGCTGCCCTGCCATGCCGCGACCGACGTCGCGACGAGAGGAACTCCTAGCTCCGCGGCCAAAGCCTCAGCAAAAAGGGTTTTGCCGACCCCCGGAGGACCGATGAGGACGGCGCCATGATCAACGTCACTCCACTCCAAAGCGTTGGCGTTCCAATCTTTCAAATCGCGTTTCAGTGCAGTCACCCAAGGCCAAGCCGAAGCGAAGCCCGGCAAGTCACTGAGTTTCTGCCTCGAGGTTAGATTAATCCTTGCCTGTAGTGCCTCTGCGAGTTCATCGCTGGAAAACGATTGGCGCCCGGCGAAGGATTCGACGACTCCGAGATCCGCCTGGGAAAGTCTCCAGACGAGATCGGTAGGGAGCGAAGAAAGGCCGGCGAGACGTCGCCCCGCAGCAATCTGACGTGGGGTCGGGTTCGAGGCATAGACGATGACGTCCGCGGCCTGCCGTACCGATGGAGGGACGATGTCGAACGAAGTAGAAAGGATGATCAACTGGTGATGAGCACCCAGGGTATCGACCCAGCCGGGCCCCAATTTCCTGGTGGACGGTTCCAGAACCCGGACAGTGCGTCGCGACGCGTCATTGTGAAAGAGCGCCCGTCGATCTCCCCGCATTAGGAGTTCGGCGGCCTTCACATATCGATTGATCCATCTGGCATCTACGATGACGATGATGATCCCGCGGGTGTTTCCCCTGAACTGACCGAACGGGCGCAATGTCGCCCGCAGTGAGCTGTGAGCAAGAAAATAGCCGAGGTTACGGCGGAGTTCTTTGAAAGCGGCACGCGACATATGATGTTTCATGCGTCGAGCCTCCTGTCCAGCGACGCGTTCGCCAGTCGGTACCACCGGTTCAGCGTTCTGACGAAAGACTGTCCGTCTTCTTCGAAATAAGCGAAGACTTCGCTTGTCAGGATGACGTCGCCGTCATGCAGGACGGGATGTCCGAAAACGATTCCTTCCAGGCAGGGCGCCTCTCTTGCGGACCAGCGGAATCGCTCGAGCGATGGCAGATCCTCACCAAGGTCACTTGCTCGAAGGTTATTTGCCTTCAAGCGCCGAAGGTCGTCGGCCAGGCTCTCCAGTCCGTCGATGTCCGCCAGCAGTCTTGCGTGCATGATTCGATTTTCCATTAAAAGGCGTTGCGAAAGGATTCGTGACCGCATCCGAATGGAAGCCGTGTGCTTCTTCATGGACGCCTCAGGCTTCCGTTGTGACGCCCATCGTATCCGGCGTCAAGATCCTGCACCTGCCGAATTGCCCGCCGCAGGCATCCATGCGAATGAATCCTTATGAAGGTACCACCAGCGATCGTTTTCAGCCTTGCGAGAGAGTTCTTGGGACTGACCCAGCAGGACGTCGAAGTTCATTCCCGGATTTCACGATCAAGCATCCAACGGATAGAGCAAGGTAGGCACCGCCTCCTCGACACAGTCATCAGATTGCAAGAGTTCTATGAAGGGAGAGGTATCGTCTTCCTTCAGCCGGTAGACGGGCGCGGATGGGGATTGGTGAACAACAACCTCATCACCTTGGAAGTTCAACTCGATAAACATCCATCAGCCGACGGTCGAAATTCATAGCTCGGTATCTCGATATCGCGAAAAATTGTCACGACACGCAGTATCCCTCGCACACAATGGCAGTCGCGTAACGATGTGGAATGCGAGCGGAGCTCGCATACATCCTCCCATCCCGCGCTTCAGCCTGCCATGTCGGAGATCGATGTCAACGGCGCTCGGGCAAGCCCTCGACCGTCCTTCGGCCCTCCGGGTGACTTCGATCTCCGAGATGGCCTCCGAGGCTTATCGGGACGGGGAACATCGTTTCCGCCTAACGGCGGGTTCGACCCCTCCTGGGGATCGAACAGGGAACGGATGGACAAGACCGTAGAATACCCATGTCAGGCTTCGGTGGACCCGCGATTTTTTGTGCATCCCCATGCCTTCGTCGGGGTCCCTACAGAACGACGACCTACTCTTGTTAGCCAACAAGTGGGCTCTCTGAACACAGGACCAATGTAAGCGCTTATCGCTGTGACAGAGATGGCAGCAATCCGCCAATAGGAGACGTTCGCAACAAGTAGTCTTTTGGCCAACTTGGGGCCGGAAGACTGGAGACAGATAGCTGAAAGCTGCCGTTTGGGTTCCGACTCCAAAGCGGTCGCTCGCAGGAGCGTCGCCTACTACGGAAGTGATCGTATTGCCTCCTCGAAAGCACGCTGCCAGCCTCATAGGGTCCGCAGTTTTGGTTGAGGTGTTGAAGAATTATTGACCTCTGGTAAGGTGAACGCTGGAGTTGAGGAGACAACGCCTATGTTGCCTGTCCAATATCGAATGATTAATCAGATTAACGATAGAAAATTCGAGGTAACTGGAGTTGGCGCTTGGTATCCCGATGGATCTTCGTCAACTAGCGTGAACATTTCAGATCTGCCCAAAGATTGGTGTGGTACTCTGCTTCCTTGTATCTGCTCTGGACCACGCGAGGGCGCCATTAAGATGGACGGTGGCGCTGACGGTGCGCACGGGTTAATAAATTACGCTCCATATGGGTACCATACAGATCCGGGGACATTGCGACGTTCTACTCTATGGGATGACAGCGGGCAAATCATCGCGCGGGTATCGGCTACCGGACTCTATAGGAAGACGTCCCGATCCTTGGACTATCAAATCGATGTCGAGACTGAGACTAAAGCTGGATCCATTATCTCAGAGCTCAGTAGTGTTGATTCTTATAGTTTTACTGTCCTCCCAAAGGGAAGAGGGCGCGCGCAGGTACTAACCCATTTTACCCTTTCAACTGGCTATGGTCGTAAGGCGCACGGTGCGGCAATCATATCCTACAAGTTTATTAGATCACGCGCCGCAATTCCCGACATAATCATGGGTAGAAATCAGATCAGAGTTCACCAAATAGGAAATAATATTCAATGGCTTATAATGCAGGCAACGGAATTCCAATCGGAACTTGGCCTAACTAATCCCACTATAAAGCCATATGACAAGGCAAAGCGGTAATGTAGCGGACATCTGACGCGCCCGAGGGGGCAACCGCGAATCCGCCCGTCCGCTTGCGCTCTACAATGACCGCTTTGGGCCGGAAGCCGTCCATGGCTCAAATGCGCTAGAAGCCGCACGGCATGGGCGTGCTGGTCTAGGGCTCCTGCGCCTAATACATGGCCCACGTGGATCGGCTCGCTCGATCACGACTCAAAGAAGACGAACCGATTGGGGTATACTTCGGTCTTCCCATCGCAAGTAATCGTAATGTGATAGATATCGGCGTCCCTGATCGTTACGGTCTGTTGTTTTCCACGCGGAACTGAGCCGGTTTTTCCACCGAGAAGTGAGCCACCTCTGAG
>NZ_JABFCN010000040.1 GCF_013087515.1 Rhizobium sophorae
CAATGCCAAAATAACCTTGACCAAGGCAATGCGATTAGACAACCGCTGCACACTTTTGCTGGAATTGCTCTATTTCGCAAACTCAGCCAGTTGCGTCATGATGACCGCGGCACCTTGCAGGCGTTTTTCCGGCGTCGGCAGGTCGCGGGTCAGGAACAGGCTGTGATCGGGGCGGATCTTCGCCATCGTGCCCTGCTTGCCGATATAACCGACGAGGTTTGCCGGGTTGGGGAATTCCTTGTTGCGGAACTGCACGACGACACCCTTCGGGCCGGCATCAAGCTTTTCGACATTGGCGGTGCGGCAGAGCGACTTGATGTAGACGATCTTCAGCAGATGCTGGACTTCGATCGGCATCGGGCCGAAGCGGTCGATCATCTCGGCACCGAAGCCATCGATCTCGTTGAGTTCGGTGATTTCGCCCAAGCGGCGGTAGAGCGCCATGCGCAAATGCAGGTCCGGCACATAGTTCTCGGGGATCATCACCGTCGTGCCGACGGAGATCTGCGGCGACCAGCCGGTATCGTGGATCTCGTCGACACCCTTGACCTCGGCGACCGCCTCTTCCAGCATCTGCTGGTAAAGCTCGAAGCCGACTTCCTTGATATGGCCGGACTGCTCCTCGCCGAGCAGGTTTCCGGCGCCGCGAATATCGAGATCGTGGCTCGCCAGCTGGAAACCGGCGCCGAGCGTATCCAGCGACTGCAGCACCTTGAGGCGACGCTCTGCGGTTGCCGTCAGCACCTTGTTGACCGGCAGGGTGAAGAGCGCGAAGGCGCGCACCTTCGAGCGGCCGACGCGGCCGCGCAGCTGATAGAGCTGGGCAAGGCCGAACATATCGGCACGGTGGACGATCAGCGTATTGGCCGTGGGCACGTCGAGGCCGGATTCGACAATGGTGGTCGACAACAGCACGTCGTAGCGGCCTTCATAAAAGGCGTTCATGATGTCTTCGAGTTCGCCGGCCGGCATCTGGCCATGGGCGACGGCGACCTTCAGCTCCGGCACATCCGATTGCAGGAAGGCATGCACGTCCTCGAGATCGGCAAGCCTGGGGCAGACATAGAAGCTCTGGCCGCCGCGATAATGCTCGCGCATCAGCGTCTCGCGGATCACCAGGCTGTCGAAGGGCGAGATGAAGGTGCGCACCGCCATGCGGTCGACCGGCGGCGTGGTGATCAGCGATAGTTCGCGCACGCCGGTCATGGCAAGCTGCAGTGTGCGCGGGATCGGCGTTGCCGACAGCGTCAGCACGTGCACGTCGCTCTTCAGCTCCTTCAGCCGCTCCTTGTGCTTGACGCCGAAATGCTGTTCCTCGTCGATGACGAGCAGGCCGAGATTGGCGAATTTGATGCCGGCGCCGAGCAGCGCATGGGTGCCGACGACGATATCGGTCTTGCCTTCCGCCACCTCCTTCTTGGTCAGCGCCAACTCCTTGGCGCCGACGAGGCGCGAGGCCTGTTGGATGCGCACCGGCAGACCGCGGAAAC
Organism: Rhizobium sophorae; assembly: GCF_013087515.1. Classification (GTDB taxonomy): domain Bacteria; phylum Pseudomonadota; class Alphaproteobacteria; order Rhizobiales; family Rhizobiaceae; genus Rhizobium; species Rhizobium sophorae. Next base: position 1,491 of record NZ_JABFCN010000040.1, read on the forward strand.
GGTCGGAGAAGGTCTTGAAATGCTGGCGGGAAAGCAGTGTCGTCGGCACGACGACGGCAACCTGGGCACCGTTCATCGCGGCGACGAAGGCGGCGCGCAGCGCCACTTCGGTCTTGCCGAAACCGACGTCGCCGCAGACCAGACGGTCCATCGGCCGGCCGGCGGCGAGATCGGAACGCACGGCCTCGATGGCGTTATCCTGGTCTTCGGTCTCGTCATAGGGGAAGCGGGCTGCGAATTCGTCGTAAAGGCCTTCCGGCGTCGTCAGCATGGGCGCATGGCGCGTCAGGCGCTCGGCGGCGATGCGGATCAGCGCATCGGCCATGTCGAGCAGGCGTTTCTTGAGCTTGGCCTTGCGCATCTGCCAGGCGCCGCCGCCGAGCTTGTCGAGCTGGGCTTCGGTGCCTTCGCCGCCGTAACGCGAGAGGAGATCGATGTTTTCGACCGGCAGGAAGAGCTTGGCCTCGTCGGCATATTGCAGTTCGAGGCAGGCATGCGGCGCGCCTGCGGCTTCGATGGTCCTCAGCCCTATAAAGCGGCCGATACCATGTTCGGCGTGGACGACGATCGAGCCCTCATCGAGGCCCGCGACCTCCGAGATGAAATCGGCTGCGCGCTTGCGGCGCTTGGAGCGGCGCACCATGCGGTCGCCGAGGATGTCCTGCTCGCCGATGACGACGAGGTCGCCGGCCTGAAAGCCGGCTTCGAGACTGAGCACGGCAGCGGCCGCCTCGCCTCTCGCCAGCGAGCCGACATCCTTCAGCGCCTCGATCGGCTTGACCTTTTCGAGGCCATGCTCGTTCAGCACCTGCAGCAGGCGTTCCAGCGAACCTTCGGTCCAGGCTGTGACGAGCACTTTGGCGCCGGCGGCACGGCGGTCGGCAATATGCTTGACGACGACGTCGAAGATGTTGATGCGTTCGGCATCACCGCCGCCTTCGGCGTTCGAACGGGCCCAGCGCTGGCCCTGACGGGCGTCGACATTGACGACCCGCCGCGCCTCGCCCTCATGCTCGTTGAACGGGCTGATGCGGATCGCGCCCAGCGCGTCGAGGGTTTTGACGAAAAGCTTGCTGTCGAGATAGAGCTGGCCCGGCGTCACCGGCTTGTAGGGCGTGCCCTGCGTCATGCCCTTGGCCGGCTGGCCGGAGTTCAGGCGGGCGTCGTAATAGTCGAAAACGAGCTTGGAGCGCTCTTCGGCTGCTTCACGCACCGTATGGTCGATGACGATACGGAAGCCGCTGAGATAATCGAAGACGGTATCGAGCTTCTCGTAGAAAAGCGGCAGCCAGTGCTCCATGCCGGGGTAACGGCGGCCTTCGGAGACGGCGAGATAGAGCGCGTCGTCGCGTGTGGTCGCGCCGAAAGCGGAGAGGTAATTCTTGCGGAAGCGGCTGATCGTATCCGGCGTCAGGGTCACTTCGCTCATCGGGTTGAGATCGAGGGAGCGCACCTGTCCCGTCGTGCGCTGGCTGGCTGGATCGAAGCTGCGGATGCTCTCCAGCGTGTCGCCGAAGAAATCGAGGCGAACCGGCTCTTCGGAACCCGGCACGAAGACGTCGAGAATGCCGCCGCGCACGGCATATTCGCCGACCTCGCGAACGGTCGCGACCCGCTCGAAGCCATTGCGCTCCAGGCGGCCGGCAAGGTCGTCCATGCGCAGCTGGTTGCCGGGACGGGCCGAAAAAGTCAGGCTTTCGATAACATCCTGCGGCGCCACCTTCTGCAGCATGGCATTGGCGGTGACGAGCACGATTGCCGCATGCGGCTTCTTGCGATGGGCGATGAGGCCGCCGAGTGCGGCAAGCCGGCGGGCCGAGGTGTCGGCGCTCGGCGAGACGCGGTCATAGGGCAGACAGTCCCAGGCCGGCAGAGTGAGAACCGGAATGTCGGGGGCGACGAAGCCCAGCATCTGCTCAAGATCGGCCATTCGGTGGCCGTCGGACATGACATAGGCGACCGGCTCTCCCGTTCGGGCGAGCTCGGCGAGCAGCAGCGTCTCCAGACCTGCCGGCACATTGCCGATCGTCAGCGGCTCGGCAATGGCCGCAAGCTTCTTCGCATCGAAACCAGGGATCATTCCGGCGTCCTGAGGGGCTTGTCAAAATCGGGCTTATAGGCGGCGATGCGGGCAAACATCGGTGTCTGGAAACGCTCAGGCACCGGCCATGTTCCCATGATCCAGCGGACGAGATCATTGTCCTCTTCCGCCATGATCGTCTCGAACTCGTCGAGTTCGGCTTCCGACAGTGTGGCGACCTCGGCTTCGGCGAACTGGCCGAAAACCAGATCCATCTCGCGGATGCCGCGATGCCAGCAGCGGAAAAGGATTCTGCGGCGGCGCGGGTCGAGACCGGCACTCGTGAGCGTGACACCTGTCATGGCATTACCTTCCTGTTGATGCGCCTCTATAGACCCTGGAAAGCGGCTTGTCAGCCTTGCCAAGGCCGCATTGTTCATCGCATTTTGGCCGCATGCGCCCCGCCATTCTCGATCCTCTGTTTTCCCCTATTTCGGGCCTTCCGGGCGTCGGCCCGAAGATCGCCGACCTGCTGGTCAAGCTGCTCGGGCGCGAGACGCTGGAGGATTGCCGGGTCATCGATCTGCTCTTCCACGCGCCCTTTTCGCTGATCGACCGGCGCAACCAGCCGGGCATCGCCCGCGCGCCGCAGGGTGCGATCGTGACGATCACGGCGCGCGTCGACCGCCACCAGGTGCCGCCGGGCGGCAAAAGCAATATCCCCTACCGCGTCTTCCTGCATGACGAGACCGGCGAGCTGACGCTGGTTTTCTTCCGCGGACAGGCGGCGTGGCTGGAAAAGCAGCTGCCTGTTGACGCGGAGGTGACGGTCAGCGGCAAGATCGACTGGTTCAACGGCCGCGCCTCGATGGTACATCCCGACTATATCGTCAGGGCCGACGAGGCGGAGAGCCTGCCGCTGGTCGAGCCGATCTATCCGCTGACGGCGGGGCTTTCGCCGAAGACGCTGCGCAAGATCATCGACGCCGGCCTGCCGCGTTTTCCCGAGCTGCCGGAATGGATCGACCCGGCGCTGACTGAGAAACAGGGCCTGCCGTCGATCCGCGACAGTTTCCACATGCTGCACGAGCCGCGCGACCCCAGCGATATCGACCCGCAGGCCCCTGCCCGGCGGCGGCTTGCCTATGACGAGTTCCTCGCCGGTCAGCTGTCGCTGAGCCTGGTGCGGCAGAGGCTGCGCAAGGTGGCGGGCCAGCCGGTGCATGCGACCGGCACCATCAGCAGCAAGATCCTGAAGACCTTGCCCTTCTCGCTCACCGGCAGCCAGAACGAGGCGATCGCCGAGGTTTTGAAGGATATGGCCGGCAACGAGCGCATGCTGCGGCTGCTGCAGGGCGATGTCGGTTCCGGCAAGACGCTGGTGGCGCTGATGGCGATGGCGGCGGTGATTGAGAGCGGCGGCCAGGCCGTGCTGATGGCGCCGACCGAAATCCTGGCGCGGCAGCACCACGCAACGATCTCGAAATTTGCCGCCTCCGCCGGGCTCAACATCGAAGTGCTGACCGGGCGCACCAAGGGACGCGAACGGGAGGAAATCCTGGAGCGCATTGCCTCGGGTGCTGCCCAGATCATCATCGGCACGCATGCGCTTTTCCAGGACAGTGTCGCCTACGCCAATCTGATGCTTGCCGTCGTCGACGAGCAGCACCGTTTCGGCGTGCATCAGCGCCTGCGGCTGACCGCCAAGGGCCTCTCGCCCCATATGCTGGTCATGACGGCGACGCCGATCCCGCGCACGCTGGTGCTCGCCGCCTTCGGAGATATGGACGTCTCCAAACTCACCGAGAAGCCGGCCGGCCGCAAGCCGATCCAAACGATCACCGTGCCGATGGAACGAACCGGCGAAATCGTCGGGCGGCTGCAAAGCGCGCTTGGCGAAGGCAAGAAGGCCTACTGGATCTGCCCGCTGGTCGAAGAGTCTGAGGAGCTCGACCTGATGTCGGCCGAGGAGCGGCATGCGACGCTGATCTCCGCACTCGGCCCGGGCATCGGCCTCATCCACGGCCGCATGAGCGGGCCGGAGAAGGATGCCGCGATGATGGCGTTCAAGAACGGCGAGACCCGCCTGCTCGTCGCCACTACAGTCGTCGAGGTCGGTGTCGATGTGCCGGATGCGACGATCATGGTGATCGAACACGCCGAACGCTTCGGCCTGGCCCAATTGCATCAGCTGCGCGGCCGCGTCGGGCGCGGCGACGAGGCTTCGACCTGCATCCTGCTCTACAAGGGACCACTCGGCGAGACCGGCCATGCCAGGCTTTCGATCATGCGGGAGACGGAGGATGGCTTCCGCATCGCCGAAGAAGACCTGAAGCTGCGCGGTGAAGGCGAATTGCTCGGCACAAGGCAATCCGGCACGCCGGGCTTTCGCATCGCCAGCCTCGAGGCGCATGCCGACCTGTTGGAGATCGCCCGCAAGGATGCGGCTTACCTCATCGAGCGCGATCCGGAGCTGACCACCGAGAGGGGAACGGCGATCCGCACCCTGCTCTATCTTTTCCGCCGCGACGAGGCGATCCGTTTTCTCAGGGCTGGATAAAGCGCGCTACGGCGCGCTTTAAGTCTTTGTTCCATACATGTCGTTACCCCAAAACCGCTGAACACTTTTGGGCGACATGCATCATTCCGCTTTGGAAACTGCCACCGGCTTTGGCCGCGGCAAATGCTTCTGCTTTGGATCGGCCGGCTTGTGTTCGGGCGCGACAAGCCCGCCTGAAATCAGGAACTTGGCGGCGTCTTCCGGGGACATATCGAGCATGACGATCTTCTCGCGCGGCACGAAGATGAGGAATCCCGCGGTCGGCACCGGCGTCGGCGGCAGGAAGACGGCGACCATGTCCTGGCCCATCGCATTGAACTTCGACGCGATTTCGCCCTTGGCGTCGGTGGCGATGAAGATCAGCGCCCAGAGGCCGGGGCCCGGATATTCGATGAGGCCGACCTTCTTGAAGGAGTTCGCCTGTTCCTTCAGCACGGTTTCGAAAATCTGCTTCACGCTTCTGTAGACCGTGCGCACCAGCGGCATGCGCTGAACGATCGATTCGCCGAACCGGACGATGCTCTGGCCGATGAGGTTCTTGCCGAGAAAGCCGACAACGGTGATCAGCACAACGGCGATCAGCAGGCCGAAACCGGGAATGGCGAAATTGAGATAGCTTTCCGGATTCCAGCGCGCCGGAATATAGGGGCGGACCCAGCTGTCCGACCAGTGGATGAAGGTCCAGGTCAGCCAGATGGTGATCGCGATCGGCGCGCAGATGATCAGCCCTGCGAGAAAATTATTCCTCAGCCGGGTCGCGACCGGCATTCTGGGGGTCTTGTCGGTCATCGTGTCCTGATGAACTCCATCTCAGTCCTGGACAGGCCGGAACGCCGGCCCTTCCCCCTTGTCCGCCGACCAAAATTGCCAGAATTCGGGGTCCCGCACAATATGTTTCGAAGCGAAGGTCGCGGCGTTGCAGGCTTATTCCACGGTCACGGATTTCGCCAGGTTGCGCGGTTGGTCGACATCGGTGCCCATGAAGACGGCGGTGTGATAGGCGAGCAGCTGGATTGGCAGCGAGAAGATCATCGGCGCGATGATTTCATCGACCACAGGCAGGGCGATCGTCGCCGTGGTCGGCAGTTTCGAGGCCGCTGCACCGGCCTCGTCGGTAATGAAGATGATGCGGCCGCCGCGGGCTGCGACCTCCTGCATGTTCGAGACGGTCTTTTCGAAGAAGCGGTCGTAGGGGGCGATGACGATGACAGGCATGTTCTCATCGATCAGCGCGATCGGCCCGTGCTTCAACTCGCCGGCGGCATAACCTTCGGCATGGATATAGGAGATCTCCTTGAGTTTCAGCGCGCCTTCCATGGCGAGCGGGAAACTGGTGCCGCGGCCGAGATAAAGGACGTCCTTGCACTTCGACAGCTCGCGCGACAGGCTTTCCATCTGTGGCTGGATGAGGTTCAGCACCCGGCTCATGATGCGCGGCATTTCGGCGAGATGGCGCACCAGCGCCCTCTCCTCGTCTGCACTCACCGTGCCGCGCGCCTTGCCGGCGCCGATCGCCAGTGCTGCCAGTACGGCGAGCTGGCAGGTGAAGGCTTTGGTCGAGGCGACGCCGATTTCGGGGCCGGCCATGATCGGGAAGACGGCGTCGGATTCGCGGGCGATCGTCGATTCGCGGACATTGACGACGGCGCCGATCTTCAACCCGTTGTCCCGGCAATAGCGCAACGATGCCAACGTATCGGCGGTCTCGCCTGACTGAGAGATGAAGAGGGCGGCCTGCGACGGCGACAGCGGCATTTCACGGTAGCGGAATTCGGAGGCGACGTCGATTTCGACCGGCAGGCGGGCATAACGCTCGAACCAGTATTTGCCGACGAGGCCGGCGAGATAGGCAGTGCCGCAGGCCGAGATCGCAAGGCCGGTCGCTGCCTTGAAGTCGATCGCGGCGGCATTGGCGCCGATCGTATTCTCGGCGAAATCGACATAGTGGCTGAGCGCGTGAGAGATCACCTCCGGCTGCTCGTAGATTTCCTTTTCCATGAAGTGGCGGTGGTTGCCCTTGTCGACGACATAGGCGGTCGCCTGCGAGATCTGCCGGGCGCGTTTGACCGGCTTGCCGGCGAAATCGAGCACCGAGACCCCATCGCAGGTGAGGACGGCGCAATCGCCGTCGACGAGATAGCTGATCTCGTTGGTGAAGGGCGAAAGCGCGATCGCGTCCGAGCCGAGGAACATCTCGCCGCGGCCGTAGCCGACGGCAAGCGGCGGTCCGGAACGGGCGGCCATGATCGTGCCGGGATGGGCCTTGAGCATAACAGCCAGCGCATAGGCGCCGGTCACGCGGTTCACCATCTTCAGCATAGCGTCGCGCGGCTCAAGGCCTTCGCGCAGGTATTTCGCCATCAGATGGGCGACCACCTCGGTGTCGGTCTGGGTTTGGAAGACCGAACCCTCCTCGGTCAGTTCGTCGCGAAGCTCGGAGAAATTCTCGATGATGCCGTTATGGACGACGGCGACGCCTTCGACGAAATGCGGATGGGCATTGGTCTCGTTCGGAATGCCGTGGGTGGCCCAGCGCGTGTGGGCGATGCCGACGGTGCCGGGCAGCGGTTCGCTGTCGAGGCGCTTTTCCAGATTGAACAGCTTGCCCTCGGCGCGGCGGCGATCCATCACGCCGTCATGAATGGTGGCGACACCGGCGGAATCGTAACCGCGATATTCGAGACGCTTCAGCGCATCGACCAGGCGCCCGGCCACAGGCGCAGTTCCGACGATCCCCACAATGCCGCACATATAGTATCCCCATAAAGGCTTCGATGACGAGGCCAGTCCTAACGATTCCTGCTTATTTCTCAATCACCTCGGCGGTCACTTTGAATTTCCGCCGGTTACGCAAGGCTGGTCAGGCTTTCGCCTTCTTCGCCGCCTTGATGGCGAGCGCACGTTCGCGCAGCAGTGTCGCGCGGCCGGGCTTGATCTCCTGCCGGGCACGGCCGAGCGCCAGCGCGTTGGCTGGCACGTTGGCGGTGATGACGCTGCCGGAGCCGATATAGGCGCCGTCACCGATCGTCACCGGCGCGACCAGCGAGGAGTTGGAACCGATGAAGGCGTTTTCGCCGATCACCGTCTCGCTCTTGTTGACGCCATCATAGTTGCAGGTGATCGTGCCGGCGCCAATATTGCTGCCGGCGCCGATGACGGCATCGCCGATATAGGTGAGGTGATTGACCTTGGCGCCTTCGCCCAGCCGGCCGTTCTTGACCTCGCAGAAATTGCCGACCTTAGAGCCGTTGGCGAGGTCCGCACCAGGCCTGAGCCGCGCGAAGGGGCCGACGGTCGCGCCTTCGCTGACATGCGCGCCCTCGATATGCGAGAAGGCATGGATGACGGCGCCGCTGTCGATCACCGCACCGGGACCGAAGACGACGTTCGGCTCGATCAGCGCATCCTGGCCGATCACGGTATCGTAGGAAAGAAAGACCGTTTCCGGCGCGATCATGGTGACGCCGGCCAGCATCATCTTGTGGCGGCGGCGCTCCTGCCAGAAGCGCTCGATGACGGCGAGTTCGGCACGGGTGTTGCAACCGGTCATCTCGATCTCAGGAGCATCGACGGCGGTGACGCGTCCGCCGAGCGAACGGGCGATCTCGACGAGATCGGTCAGATAGAATTCACCCTTGGCATTGGCATTGCCGATGCGCGTGAGAAGATCAAGCGCCTTGCGGCCATTGATCGCCATCAGCCCGCTGTTGCACCAGGTGACGGTGCGCTCGGCATCGGTCGCATCTTTCTCCTCCCGGATGGCGATGAGTTCGCCGTCCTTGACGAGCAGGCGGCCATAGCCGGTCGGGCGGTCGGTGTGGAAGCCGATGACGACGACATCGCTGCCGTCTGCAAGGCCCTGGCGGGCGGCTTTGAGCGGCCCGTCGGTCTGCAGCGGCACGTCGCCATAGGTGACGAGGATATCGTCATAGCCCTTGGCGATCGCGTCGCGCGCCGCCAGCACCGCGTGGCCGGTGCCGAGGCGTTCCTTCTGCAGATAGGATTCGATGACGACGCCGTCGATGCTTGCGGCCTTCGCCACGTCCTCGGCGTCACGGCCGACGACAAGGGCGACGGATGAGATGCCGGCGGAGGCGACCGCCTCGACCACATGGGCGATCATCGGCCGTCCGGCGACCGGATGCAGCACCTTCGATTTCGAGGATTTCATCCGCGTGCTGTCACCGGCGGCAAGGATGACGGCAAGACAAGTGCGTTCCATGATTTGCTCCGCGAATCCGCGCCATGAGGCGGCTTTATCGCCTCATACTGCAAAATTCCCTAAACCGGAATCGATTTAAGGATAAATTGTGCAGCCATTCAAAGTGCTGCAGCGTCCTTTGCGGCTCTCGAAAAGACGCGTGGCGCTGTCGATAAGCAAAGCCCTCACAAAGGTGAAATTGCGGCCGAAATCGGCCCTGTGACGGCGTCGGAACCGCGGGCCACGAAGGCTTCGTGCACATGATGGCGGCCGTCCAGGATAACGTCCTCCATCGCGCGGCGCGCAGCATTGCTATCGCCGGAAACGATCGCATCGACGATGCGCATATGGGTGTCGGCGATATTGGCGAAGCCGTTTTCGGTTGGCGGCGTGCTCATGCGGAACATGCCGACGAGGGCTGCTTCGATGAGGCTGCCCAGTGTCCGCATGAAGGGATTGTGCGAGGCTTCGGCGATCGCCAGGTGAAAACGAAGGTCGGCGAGTGCGAGGCTGTCCGCCGTATGACCGGCGGCCGCCATCTCGAGCGCCAGCCCGCGCAGCATCTCGATCTCCTCGGCATTCGCCCTTTCAGCGACGAGACCAGCGGCGAAGGGTTCGAAGGCGAGACGAATATCGTAGAGCTGCAGCAGGAATTCTTCCGTCACGCCGTTGTCGAAGTGCCAGGCGATGATCTCGCTGTCGAACATGTTCCAGAGATTCTTTTCGGTCACACGCGTGCCGACCCGCGCCTTGGCGACAACCATGCCCTTGGCGGCGAGCGTCTTCATCGTCTCGCGCAAGACGGTGCGGGACACTTTGAAACGCTGCGCCAGTTCCGTATCGCCTGGCAGGATCGAGCCGACGGGATAGGTGCCGGCGACGATCGCCTTGCCGAGTTCGTCGACGACCTGGGCGTGGCTCGTCCGGGTTCTGCGCCCCGTCTTGCGTGTCTCGTCCAATTTGTAGCGCAAGCGATCCGTCTCCCCCTCAGGCGTACCTCTTGTTCAGACTGGAAACGAACAGGATGGCTTTCTGCATCAGGATGAATGCAAATAGCAGAAGGCCAATCAGGATCTTGGTCCACCAGCTCGACAGCGTGCCGTCGAAGGTGATGTAGGTCTGAATGAGCCCCTGGATCAGGATACCGATCAAGGTTCCCGCCACGAATCCCGCTCCTCCGGTCAGCAGCGTCCCCCCAATGACCACCGCCGCGATGGCATCGAGTTCGACGCCGACTGCTGCAAGAGAATATCCGGCAGAGGTGTACAGCGAAAAAACGATCCCGGATAGGCCCGCCAGAAATCCCGAGAGCGCATAGATCTGGATTGTCGTGCGGCCGACCGGCACGCCCATCAGCCGCGCCGTCTGCGTGCCGCCACCAAGCGCATAGACATTGGTGCCAAAGCGGGTGCGCTGGGCAATGAAAATGCCGACACCAAAGACCAGAAGCATGATGCCGCCGATCAGCGTCAGCCGCCCCCCGCCGGGCAGACGATAATAGAGGCTCGTCAGCGTCGAATAATACTCATGGTTGATCGGGATGCTGTCGATCGAGAGCACGAAGGCCATGCCGCGCGCCAGGAACATGCCGGCAAGGGTGACGATGAAGGCCGGCATTTCGAGATAGTGGATGATCGCGCCCATGATACCGCCAAAGGCAGTAGTGATGACGAGCACGATCGCGAAAGCGAGCAGCGGATGGATCGAGGTGTTCTGCAGGATCACCGCGAGGAAGACGCCGGTAAAGGCGATGACCGAGCCGATCGACAGATCGATGCCACCCGAAATGATGACGAAGGTCATGCCGACGGCAGCGATGCCGAGAAAGGCATTGTCGGTCAAAAGATTGCCGATGACGCGCGTCGACAAAATGTTCGGATATTGCAGCGCGCAGCCGGCATAGGCGAGCACGAAGATGACGATGGTCGCAAGCAGCGGCAGGTATTTGGAGTTCATTTCGGCTGCTCCCTACCGCCCTGCCGGCGGCTGGCGAAGATGGCGAGCGATTGTACCGCCGGCGACTGGATGACGAGGATGACGATAATGATGACGGCCTTGATGATCAGGTTGAATTCAGGCGGGAAGCCGGCGGACAGGATGCCGGTGTTCACCGCCTGGATGATCATCGCGCCGATCAGCGATCCGAGAATGCTGAAGCGGCCGCCGAGCAGCGAATTGCCGCCGACGACGACGGCGAGGATCGCGTCGAGCTCCAGCCAGAGGCCGGCATTGTTGGCATCGGCGCCCTTGATGTCGGCGGCGACGATGATGCCCGCAATCGAGGCACAGATCCCGCTCAGCATATAGACCGCCATCAGCAGCACCGGCGTTTGAATGCCGGAGAGCGTGCTGGCGCGGCGATTGATGCCGACGGCCTCGATCAGCATGCCGAGCGCCGTGCGGCGGACAAGCAGGATGACGAGCAGGCCGACGAGAAGCCAGATGACGACAGGCATCGGCAGAAGCAGCAGCGATCCGCTGCCGAAGAAGGTCAGCCCGTCATCGTTGAAGGTCAGGATGGCACCTTCGGTGATCAGCTGGGCGATGCCGCGGCCGGCCACCATCAGCACCAGCGTGGCGATGATCGGCTGGATATTGAGGACTGCCACCAGGAACCCGTTCCAGATGCCGCAGGCAAGCCCAATCGCAAGTGTCAGGATAATGGTGTAGGCAACTGAATTTCCTGAGACAATCGACGACGCGGCGACGGCGCCGCAGATCGCGATGACCGCACCGACGGAGAGGTCGATGCCCTTGGTGGCGATGACCAGCGTCATGCCGATCGCCAGCAGCGCCACCGGCGCGCCGCGATTCAGCACATCGATCAGGCTGCCATAGAGCCGACCATTCTGAACCACGACATTAAAAAACTGCGGTGATGTGATGAAATTCAACAGAAGAATGACAACGAGCGCGATCAATTGCGGCGCCAGGCGATAGGCCAGCGCTTTCAGGGAGGATCTCATGCATCCTCCATCTTGTGTTCGGCGGCGGCAATGGCATCGACGATGCCGGCAGCGGTGATACGCTCGCCTGTCAGTTCGGCGATATGCTGCCTGTCGCGCAGTACGATGACACGTGAACTATAGGCGACAAGCTCTTCAAGTTCTGAGGAAATCACGATCAGCGACATGCCGCCGGCACAGAGCTCTTCGATGAGCCGGATGATCTCGGCATGGGCACCGACATCGATGCCGCGGGTCGGCTCGTCGAGGATCAGAAACTTCGGATTGGTCGCCAGCCAGCGGGCGAGGATCGCCTTCTGCTGGTTGCCGCCTGACAGTAGCCGGATCGGTTTTTCGCGATCGGTGGTGCGGATATCGAGCGCCTTGATGTAGCGGTCGGCAAGCGCATTCTGCTCGGCGCGTGACAGCGGCCGCGTCCAGCCGCGGCGGGCCTGGAGCGCCAGTGCGATGTTCTCCCTGATCGACAGATCGCCGATGATGCCATCGGTCTTGCGGTCCTCGGGGCAGAAGCCAAAACCCTTTCCGATCGCCGCGCGCGGGCTCGAAATCGTCACTGGCTGGCCGTCGATCGTGGCGCTGCCGCTGTCGGCATGCTCGATGCCGAAGAGCAGTTCGGCGGTTTCGGTGCGCCCGGAGCCGAGCAGACCGGCGACGCCGACCACCTCTCCGGCGCGCACTTCAAGATCGAAAGGCTTGACCTTGCCGCGTTTGCCGTAACCTGAAAAACGGTATCGGACATCGCCGGCCGCAAGGCTGTGTTCCCGCACCGTCTCCTCGACATGGGCCAGTTCGCGGCCGAGCATCATGGCGATCAAGCCCTGTCGCGGCAGGTCGGCGGCGTCGCGGGTGCCGACGAGCTTGCCGTTGCGCAGCACGGTAATACGGTCGCTGATTGCATAGACCTGCTCGAGAAAATGGGTGATGAAGACGATGCCCAGGCCGCGTTTCTTCAGGTCGTCGATGATGCGGAAGAGCAGCGCCACTTCCTGATTGTCGAGACTTGCGGTGGGCTCGTCGAGGATCAGCACCTTGCCGGAGAGATCGACGGCACGGGCAATGGCGACCACCTGCTGGACGGCGACGGAGAAACGGCCGAGCTCGGCGGTGACGTCGATATCGATGCCATAACCGGCAAGCAGATCGCGCGCCTTGCGGTTCATCGAACGCACGTCGGTCATGCCGAAACGCCTTGGCTGGCGTCCGAGAAAGAGGTTTTCGGCGACGCTCAGATTGGAAAGGAGATTGACCTCCTGATAGACCGTGCCGATGCCGAGCTTCTGGGCGGCGAGCGTATTGGCCGGATTGATTTCCTGGCCGTCGAGCGTCAGGCTGCCTTCGTCACGATGGTAGGCGCCGGTGATGCACTTGATCAGCGTCGATTTGCCGGCGCCGTTTTCGCCGAGTAATGCGTGAACCTCGCCACGGCGGAGCGTGAAATCCACCTTGTCCAAGGCGACGGCGCCGGGGAAGAATTTCGATATGCCGGAGGCTGCGAGAATATTCTCGAAATTGTGAACCATGAGGGCTGCTGTTTCCTGATATTGCGCCTGACGCCTGTGCCAAAACCGGGCATGATGCCCGGCCCGACAACGGCAGTTCCGCACCGGTCCATGACGGGCCGGTGCGGTTCCAGGTTCAATCAGTAGCCCTGACCCTTCTTCTCTTCGTAGACCTTCATCGGTTCGTCGGCCGGCGTGTAGAGCTTCGACTCGGTCTGGATCCACTTGGCCGGAGCCTTCTTGTCCTTCAAATAGGCTTCGAGCGCATCAAAGGCCGGACCTGCCATATTCGGCGTCAGCTCGACCGTGGCATTGGCCTCGCCTTCGGACATCGCCTTGAAGATATCGGGCACGGCGTCGATGGAGACGACGAGGATATCCTTGCCGGGCTTCAGCCCGGCTTCCTTAATCGCCTGGATGGCGCCGACGGCCATGTCGTCGTTATGGGCGTAGAGAGCGCAGATATCCTTGCCGCCATTCTCGGCCTTCAGGAAACTTTCCATGACTTCCTTGCCCTTAGTGCGGGTGAAGTCACCGGTCTGGCTGCGAACGATCTTGAGGTTGTCGTGGCCGGCAAGAGCCTCTTCGAAGCCCTTCTTGCGGGCGATAGCCGGCGACGAACCGGTGGTGCCCTGCAGCTCGACGACATTGCACTTCTTGTCGCCGACGGTCTTGACCAGGAAGTCGCCTGCGACCTTGCCTTCATGGACCAGGTCCGACGTCACCGCCGTCAGGTAGAGATTGTCAGGAGCCTTGATGGTACGGTCGAGAAGGATGACCGGGATTTCGGCTTCCTTGGCTTCCTTGAGAACGTCGTCCCAGCCGGTTTCGACGACCGGAGCAATGAGAATGGCATCGACGCCCTGAGCAATGAAGGAGCGCAGAGCCTTGATCTGGTTTTCCTGCTTCTGCTGCGCATCGGCAAACTTCAGATCGATGCCGCGCTTCTTGGCCTGTTCCTTGGTCACGGTCGTTTCAGCCGCACGCCAGCCCGATTCCGAGCCGATCTGCGAGAAGCCGACAGTCAACCCGGCGGCCGAAGCCGAACCGAACATGCAGGCAGCCAGAATCGTGGCACTCAAAAGTGCAGTCTTCAATTTCATGATTTCCTCCCAATGCCGCATCTCGCGGCGCAGGGTCAAAAAATCATATAGTATTACTTTTGTAAATCGGAATCTTGGGATGCATTGCAGCAAAAAAAGAGCGCCCAAAAGGGCGCTCTTCGCATCCGCGAGATGGCTTAAGGGATTATTTACCCGGCAGCTTGTCGTCGACGCCTTCGACATAAAAGTTCATGCCGAGCAACGTGCCATCGTCGGCCTTTTCGCCAGCCTTCAGCCACGGCGTGCCGTCCTGCTTGTTGATCGGGCCGGTGAAGGGATGCAATTCGCCGGACTTGATCTTGGTTTCGGTCTCCTCGGCGAGTTTCTTCACCTCGTCGGGCATGTTGGTATAGGGCGCCATCGTCAAGATGCCGTCCTTGAGGCCGTCCCAGCTCTGCTCTGACTTCCAGGTGCCGTCGAGAAGCGCCTTGACGCGCTTGACGTAATAATTGCCCCAGGTGTCGATGATCGCGGTCAGCTGGACGTTCGGACCAGCCTTGATCATGTCGGAAGCCTGGCCGAAGGCCTTGACGCCGCGCTGCTCGGCGACCTGCATTGGAGCGGTCGTGTCGGTGTGCTGGGTGAGGATATCGACGCCCTGGTCGATCAGCGCCTTGGCGGCATCGGCTTCCTTGCCCGGGTCGAACCAGGTGTTGACCCAGATAACCTTCATCTTGAAGTTCGGATTGACCGACTTGGCGCCAGTTTCGAAGGCATTGATGCCCATCACCACTTCGGGGATCGGGAAGGAGGCGATATAGCCGGCCGTGCCGGTTTTAGAGAGCTTGCCGGCGATAATGCCACTGATGTAGCGGCCTTCATAGAAGCGGGAATTGTAGGTCGCGACATTGTCGGCGGCCTTGAAGCCTGTCGCATGCTCGAACTTCACTTTCGGGAACTTCTTGGCGACGGCAATAGTCGGGTCCATGAAACCGAAGGACGTGGTGAAAATCAGCGAGCAACCGGAGCGGGCCATGCGCTCGATGGCGCGTTCGGCATCCGGACCTTCCGGGACGCTTTCGAGGTAGGGCGTCTCGATCTTGTCGCCGAATTCCTTCTCGACCTGGAGGCGGCCGTTCTCATGGGCCTGCGTCCAGCCACCGTCGGTGCGGGTGCCGACATAAACGAAGCAGACCTTGGTCTTGTCAGCCGCCTCGGCGGCCGAACCGATGCTCAAAACGAGGGCAGCTGTCGCTGCGAGAGCAAGTGCAAGTTTTTTCATATTGATCCCTGTTGGTTGGAAGTTTCGAAACCCGTCTTGTTGTTTGCTCACCGGTCCGGCACGAAGGCCTTGCCGAGCGAGGCCGGCGTATTGATCAACGTCGTGCGCCGATTATGCGAGATGATGACGAGGACCACAACCGTCGCCGCATAGGGCAGCATCGAGAGGAACTGCGAGGGAATGCCGATGCCGAAGGCCTGCGCGTGCAGTTGCAGGATCGTTACCGCCCCAAAGAGATAACCGCCAGCCAGCAGGCGCCAAGGCCGCCAGGAGGAGAAGACGACGAGCGCCAGCGCGATCCAGCCGCGCCCGCCGGACATGTTCTCTGTCCATTGCGGCGTATAGATCAGCGAAAGCTGCGCCCCGGCAAGGCCGGCACAGGCGCCGCCGAACATCACGGCGAGGTAGCGCATGCGGATGACATCGATGCCGAGCGCATGCGCCGAGGCGTGATTATCGCCAATGGCACGAATCTTCAGGCCGGTGCGACTCTTGAAGAGGAACCAGTTGACGGCGATAACGAGCAGGATCGACAGGTAGAAGATGAGATCCTGCTTGAAGAGGACCGTTCCGACGTAGGGAATGGCGGAAAGCACCGGGACCTCGATCGGCAGCAGCCGGACGCCGGGTGCGCCGACGAAGGCCTCGCCGAGCATGCCGGAGGCGCCGAGGCCAAGGATCGTCAGCGCAAGGCCTGTCGCCACCTGATTAGCAACGAGCGTCAACGTCAGGAAGGCGAAGAACAGCGAAAACAGCGCGCCGCTCACGACACCGCCGACAATGCCGATATAGGCCGAGCCGGTGAGCTGTGCCGCGGCAAAGGCACCGACCGCGCCCATGATCATCATGCCTTCGACACCGAGATTGAGAACGCCGGAGCGCTCGGTCACGAGTTCTCCCAGCGCGGCAATGACGAGCGGGGTGGAGGCGGTGATGACCGTCAGCAGAATGGCTTCGAAGATGCTCATGCCGCCGCGCCCCTTACCCGCGACCAGACCAGGCGGATTTTGTAATAGATCAGCGTATCGCAGGAGAGCACGAAGAAGAGCAGCAGACCCTGGAAGACGCGGGTGACCTTGTCCGAAACGCCGAGCGAAAGCTGTGCTGCCTCGCCGCCGAGATAGGTGAGTGCTAGCACCAGGCCCGATGCGATGATGCCAAGCGGATTGAGGCGGCCGAGGAAGGCGACGATGATGGCGGTGAAGCCGTAGCCCGGCGAGATCGCCGGCTGCAGGTGGCCGATCGAGCCGGAGACCTCGGCTATCCCGGCAAGGCCGGCAAGCGCGCCCGAAAAGAGAAAGCTGAACCAGATCATTTTCTTCGACGAGAAGCCGGCAAAGCGCCCTGCCCGCTCCGATTGGCCGAGCACGACGATCTCGAAGCCTTTCAGCGTATAACGCAGCATGAACCAGACGCCGATTGCGGCGACAATGGCGAAGACGAAGGCCCAATGGGCGCGGCCCGACTCTTCCCAGATCGCTGGCAGTACCGCTTCCGGTGCAAAATCCAGCGAAACGGGAAAGTTGAAACCCTTCGGATCGCGCCAGGCGCCGCGGATCAGCCAGTCGAGGAAAAGCTGGGCGATATAGACCAGCATCAGCGATGTCAGGATCTCGTTGGTGTTGAAATGCGCCTTCAGCAGCGCCGGAATGGCGGCGAAGAGCGCACCGCCGAGCGCGCCCAGGATCAGCATCAGGGGCAGCACGAGCGGCGAATGCCAGTCGTAAAAGACGATCGGCAGATAAGAGCCGGTGATGGCGCCGATGGTGAACTGGCCTTCGGCGCCGATATTCCAGTTGTTCGAGCGATAACAGACCGCCAGGCCGACGGCAATCAGGATCAGGGGCGCGGCCTTGATCGCCAGTTCGTGCAGCGACCAGACCTCGAGCAGCGGCTCGATGAAGAAGGCTTCCAGTGCGGCGATCGGGTCCTTGCCGAGCATGGCGAACATGATGGCGCCGAACACCAGCGTCAGGATAAGGGCAAGCAGCGGCGAGACGAAGGCGAAAAGCTTCGAGACGTCGGGGCGTTTTTCGAGTTCAATGCGCATGGAGCGCCTCCGAGCCAGAGCTGCTCTCGTGCAGGCCGCCCATCAGCAGGCCGATCTTCTCCCGCGTCAGTTCGCCCGCCGGAAATGGGCGGGAAAGACGGCCTTCGGAGATGACGGCGATATCGGTCGCCACTTCGAAGATCTCGTCGAGATCCTGGCTGATGACGACGACGGCAGAACCAGCTCTTGCAAGATCGACGAGCGCCTGGCGGATGCGGCTCGCGGCCCCGGCGTCGACGCCCCAGGTCGGCTGGTTGACGACGAGCACCGCCGGCTGGCGGTCGAGCTCGCGGCCGACGATAAACTTCTGCAAGTTGCCGCCCGACAGCGAGCCAGCGGCCGGGTCATCGCCGCTCTTGCGGACGTCCATGGCCTCGGAAATGCGCCTCGCAGCGGATTTCACTGCCGCGTGGCGGATGATGCCGAGCAGGCCCAGAAACGCCTTGCGATCCGACTGATTGCGGGCAAGGACGAGATTGTCCGACAGTTTCATGGCGGAGACGGCGGCATGGCCATGGCGCTCCTCCGGCACGAAGCCGGCGCCGAGAAGACGGCGAGCGGTAATGCCCTGATTGCCGACCGGCTTCTTGCGGATGACGATCGCCTCGGCCGAGGCGACCGGATATTCGCCGGACAATGCGTCGAAGAGCTCGCTCTGGCCGTTGCCCGCGACACCGGCAATGGCGAGGATCTCGCCGGAGCGCACCGCCATCGAGACATCACGCAGTGACATGGCGAAAGGGGTGCGCGCGGCGACGGAAAGATTGGCGACGGCAAGCTGCACCTCGCCCCTGTCGCTGCGCTCCGGATGCGTGACGGTCGCCACTTCGCTGCCGACCATCATGCGGGCGAGAGAGGCAGGCGTTTCCTGCTTCGGATCGCAAGCGCCGGTCACACGGCCATCGCGCAGCACGGTGGCGCGATCGCAGATGCGCTGCACCTCCTCCAGCCGGTGGCTGATATAGAGAACCGAACGCCCCTCGGCACGGAGCTTGAACAGCGTCTCGAACAGCCTGTCGGCCTCCTGCGGCGTCAGCACCGAGGTCGGCTCGTCGAGGATGATGAGCTTCGGGTTCTGCAGCAGCGCCCGGACGATCTCGATGCGCTGGCGCTCGCCGACCGAGAGATCGGCGACATGGGCATGCGGATCGAGCGGCAGGCCGTAGGCGATGGACAGTGCTCTCGCCTCTTCGGCGATTTTGTCGATCGGGATGGCGTCATCGAGCGATAGCGCGATGTTTTCGGCAACCGTCAGCGCCTCGAACAGCGAGAAATGCTGGAAGACCATGCCGATGCCGAGCTTGCGGGCCTCCCCTGGCGATGCGATCGCAACCGGCTGGCCCTGCCAGAGGATATGCCCGCCCGTCGGCTCGAGAACGCCGAACAGCATCTTCACCAAAGTGGATTTGCCTGCGCCATTTTCGCCGAGAAGTGCATGAATTTCGCCCGGCGCGATAGCGAGATCGATTTCATTGCAGGCTGCAAAGCTTCCGAAGAACTTCGTCAGCTTCTGGACCGATAATAACGCACCGGAATCCGGCACATTCAATGGCGACACGTTCCCCTCATTTCTTCTGCCAACCGGTCCGTTCGGATCTCATGGAATCAGCAGCGTCGTTCCTGTTGTTTTTCTTGTTTCCAGATCCGCGTGAGCCTGCCCAACCTCACGCAACGGATAGGTTTGATTGATATTGATACGCACTTTGTTGCTTTGCACAATATCAAATAGCGCTTTGGCGCTGTCGATCAGTTCCTGGCGCGCGGCGATATAGGTGAAGAGCGTCGGCCGCGTCGCAAAGAGCGAGCCCCTCTGCGCCAAAGCCGCAAGGGTGAAATTCTCGATCGGACCGGAAGATTGGCCGAAGGAGGCAAAAAGGCCGCGAGGCTTCAGACAATCGAGCGACTGTGGAAAAGTATCGCGGCCGATCGAATCGTAGACGACATCCACGCCCTTGCCGCCGGTGATTTCGCGGACACGGTCGACGAAGCTGTCGCTCTTGTAGTTGATCACATGGTCGTAGCCATGGGCGAGCGCCAGCTCGATCTTGTCTTGCGACCCCGCCGTGCCGATGACGGTGGCGCCGAGCGCCTTTGCCCATTGGCCGGCGATCAGGCCGACGCCGCCGGCAGCGGCGTGGAACAGCAGGACCGTCTGCGGGCCGACCTTGAAGGTGCGGTTCAAGAGGTATTCGGCGGTCATGCCCTTCAGCATCATCGCCGCTGCGGTCTCCAGCTCTATGCCATCAGGCACATGCACCAGATGCCGCGTCTCGACATTGCGTTCGGCGCTATAGGCGCCGTCGGCGCTGGCATAGGCGACACGGTCGCCGACCTTGAAATCCTCGACGCCGGGGCCAACCGATGTCACGGTGCCGGCGCCCTCCTTGCCGGTGACGAAGGGCAGATGCGGCGTCTTGTAGGTGCCGTTGCGGAAATAGATGTCGATGAAATTGAGACCGACCGCCGCCTGGCTGATCTGCACCTCACCCGCCGAGGGCGAGGGAAGATCGATCTCGACATAGTCGAAAACCTCCGGCCCGCCCGTCCTCGAAAATGAAACCGCCTGCGTTTTGCTCATCTTGCCTGTCCTATGCTTCGCGTCCAAGGGCGGGGAAGAATTGCAGCACCGCGCCGATGACGTAAAGATAGGCGCCGGTCACGATGAAGAGAATGAGCGCCCATTCGGGTGTGTCGAAATGCATCAGCAGCGAAAAAATCCCCAGCGCCGACCACAGGAAAAAGACGCCGAGATTGAGCGGGCGCAGCCTTTTGACCCGGACCGGGTGGAGGAAATTGATCGGCAGAAAGGTCAGCACCACCGAAACGATGACAACAGTGAGCGCCGTCGTGGCGCTGGCATCAATGACGAACAGCGTGAAGACGATCATGTTCCAGACGACGGGGAAGCCGGAGAAGAAATACTCGTCCGTCTTCATGCCCATATCGGCATAGTAGATAGCGCTGGATACGACGATCATGCCGGCGGCGACGAAGGACCAGGGCTCGCCGATCATGCCGCTCTGATAGAGCGCGAAGGCCGGCAGAAGCACATAGGTGACGTAATCAATGATATTGTCGAGCGTATCGCCCGACCAGTTCGGCAGCACTTCCTTGACGCGCACCTTGCGGGCGATCGGCCCGTCTATGCCGTCGACGAGAAGGGCAAGTCCCAGCCACCAGAACATGTCGATGAAGCGGTGCTCGGCGGCGGCAACGACGCCGAGAAAGGCAAGGAAGGAGCCGGATGCCGTCAGGATATGGACGGAAAAGGCGCGCATCTCCGCATAAGGAACACGCTTGTAGTTGAAAATCTTCATATTCCCCCGACCGCCCTGTCGCGCTCGCCCCGGCAAGCATCTTTTTTTCGCCACCATCGCCGGACCCTGTTGCTGAATCGGGTTCGACGCCGTAGGTCTTTGTTGTCGCACCGTTTTTGCCGAAAATCGGCATGTGTTTCCGGCGTGCTGCTCTAATATGCATCCTTTGCCGGGCTTCGCCAGCGGGAAATACGACATTACCCGCCAGCCATTGAATCCTGACAATGACATGCATATTTCCCTTTAGAAGCGTCGCGTGGAATGGAATGCCTTTAATTCCGGCCGGATTTGTAATATCTCGCTCGCATCCGACAGTTCATCCGACGAAACGGGATCCGCTACCGAAATGAACGCGCCTGCAAAGACCGAAGACTTCGCCTCGTCCATCCCCGCCGGCGTCTACGCCGAGACGGTGCTCGATGTCACGCACTATACCGACCGGCTCTTCCGCTTCACGATGACCCGGCCGCAAGGCTTCCGTTTCCGTTCCGGCGAATTCGCGATGATCGGCCTGATGGTCGAGGGCAAGCCGGTGTTCCGCGCCTATTCGATCGCCAGCCCCGCATGGGCCGAAGAGCTTGAATTCTTCTCGATCAAGGTGCCGGACGGTCCGCTCACTTCCCATCTGCAGGCGATCAAGCCGGGCGACCAGGTGCTGATGCGCAAGAAGCCGACGGGCACGCTGGTGCTCGATGCGCTGACGCCCGGCCGTCGTCTCTACATGTTCTCGACAGGAACGGGCATTGCGCCTTTCGCCAGCCTGATCCGCGATCCCGAGACCTATGAGAAGTTCGAGGAAGTCATTCTCACCCATACGACACGCGATGTCGCCGAGCTGAAATACGGTTTCGACCTCGTGCACGAGATCCAGAATGACGAGTTGCTGAAGGAAGTCGTCGGCGACAAGCTGCGCCACTACCCGACAGTCACGCGCGAGGATTTCGAATATCGCGGCCGCATCACCGACCTGATTTCTTCCGGCAAGCTGTTCACCGATCTCGGCGTGCCGCCGCTCGACCCGGCGATCGACCGCGGCATGATCTGCGGTTCCTCGGCGATGCTGAAGGATACCAAGGAACTGCTCGAGAAGGCCGGCCTCGATGAAGGCGCCAACAGCAAGCCTGCCGAATTCGTCATCGAGCGCGCTTTCGTCGGCTAAAGCATTTCTGACAATCAGACCTATGGCGGCTCCGGAAACGGAGCCGTTTCTACAGCGCCGCGCGTCTTTCAGACGCGCAAAGGACGCTGTAGCGCTTTGAATGCTGCATAATTCCTTAAACCGATTTCGGTTTAAAGAATTATGCAGGGGTCTGGCTGAGGTAATCGATCAGCACCGCCATGGTGGTACGCGCTTCATCCGGCCTGCCCTGATGGATGGCGCGAATGACGGCGACATGCAGGGCAATGGCGCGATCCATGCGCTCCGGGCTTGCCTTCGAGTACCAGAGGCGACGTGAATGCGTCTGCACCGGGCCGAGTGCTGCCGTGATGAAGCCGTTCGGGCAGGCATCTTCAAGGATTTCGTCGAAGGCCTTGTCGGCAGCGAAGAAGCCGGCGAGATCGCCGGTGACGGCGCATTCCTCCATCGCGCCGGCGCAATCGATGAGGCGCGCGCGCTGCTCGTCGCTCGCATGTTCGGCAACGAGGCCCGCTGCGATCGGCTCCAGCTCGCGGCGCACCTGCATGACATTGCCATGATCCTCCGGCGCGATCTCGGCGACCTGCAGCCCGACGCGCGGCTTGACCAGGATCAGCCCCTGCCAGGCGAGCTTCTGGATCGCCTCGCGCACCGGCGTACGCCCGTGGCCCGCCATATCGATCAGCTGTTTTTCAGTGACAAGCGCGCCAGGCTTCAGCGCCAGCGTGACGATCAGATGCTCCAGCGCCAGATAGGCAAGATGGCTCTGTGAAGTCTGCAATAAGGAACTCCGTCGCCAATTCTGATATATCACATAGTGGCACGGTCAAAAACCGAAGACAAGTCGGCACCGAAATATCAGAATAGAGACAGATAGATAACATTCGCGAGGCTGCTGAAATCGGCGAATGGCATTGCAGGCGCGGGCGTCTACGCCGTCAATGGCTCCTGCCGACCACCCCACTCTCCGTCGTGCTCGGCCTTGAGCCGAGCAACCCACCACGCATCCATCAGCAACCGCGGCATAGGTCCTCGGCTCAAGGCCGAGGAGGACGGAGAGTGCGGTTGGCTTTCTCGCCAAACTCCCCTCGCCTACAGAGGCAAGGCGCGTCGGCTGTTTCCTCAGGCCGGCACTTTCCCTCGATCACTCCTTGCGGAACGCCCGGCTGGAAACCGAGATCGAATTTTGACATGGGTCTTTTGCATTGGCGAACTGATAGCCATCGGCGTTATGGATGGCACCGAACTCCAGGCCATTCTCCGCACAACGGCTGCAAAAATCCTCGACATCCTCCACGTCGAAGACCAACTTGACGGTGGATTGGCCGCTCCGCTGGCCCTTGGCGGCCTGGTGCAGCATGATATTCGCACCGCCGTCCTGAGCGACCAGTTCAATGATCCTGTCGCCAGGCAGGCTGGTCGCCTTGAAACCGAAGTGCTTCTCATAAAACCGCGCCGTTTCCTCGACATTCCCAGCATAGATCACCAGCCTGTTGAGCGGCATGATGGTACCCTCCGATTGCGCTTGCATTCGATTGACAAGAGTAGAGGGACATCACGCGTTTCGCCACGGCGCATTATTCGTGCCGCAACGCCTCGATGGGATTCAACTGCGCGGCCCTTCTCGCCGGGAAATAGCCGAAAATCATGCCGATCGCCGCTGAGAAGAGGAAGGCGACGGCGACCATGAGCGGGCTGAAGACGAAAGGGACTTTCAGGAGCGTCACGGTGCCGAAGCCGAGACCGAGGCCCAGTATGATGCCGGTGATGCCGCCGAACAGCGACAGCGCCACCGCCTCGACGAGGAACTGGGTGAGCACCTGGCTTTCAAGCGCGCCGATCGCCAGGCGGATGCCGATCTCACGGGTGCGCTCGGTGACGGAGACCAGCATGATGTTCATGATGCCGATGCCGCCGACGAGCAGGCTGATCGCAGCGACGGCGCCGAGCAGGCCGGTCAGCAGCGTCGTCGTGCCGGTCATCGCCTCGGCGATCTGGGTCATGTCGTTGACGTTGAAATCGTCCTGGCGGCCGGGCACGATCTTGCGGCGTTCGCGCAGGAGATTTTCAACATCGGACTGCACCTTGGCTGTGGAGACGCCGTCGCGCGCCGAGATGATGATCTGCGGCACGTTGCTGTTGCCGCTGATGCGCCGCTGAAACACCTTGACCGGCATGATGACCACATCGTCCTGGTCATTGCCCATGCCGGATTGGCCGCGCTTGGCCAGCACGCCGATGACGGGGCATGAGACCTTCCCGACGCGGATCTGCTGGCCGGTGGGGTCGGCGCTGCCGAAAAGCTGCGAGCGCACCGTTTCGCCGATGATGCAGCGCGCCTGGCCGCGTTCCTCGGCGGGGAGAAAATTGCGGCCAAGCGCCAGGTTCCAGTCCTGTGCGATGAAATAGTCGTTGGTGGTGCCGGAGACGCTGGTCGAATGGTTCTGGCCGCCGAAAATCACCGTCGCCGTCGACTGGTTGAGCGGCGCCACGGCCCTCAGACCGCCGATCTGGTCGCGGATGGCAGCGACGTCCTTGACGCTGAAGCGCTTGGCCTCGGAGCTAGCCCGGCCGGGGCCGAACTGGCCGGGACGGACGAAGAGCATGTTGGTGCCGAGCCGCGACAACTCGGTCGAGACTTGCGCGGTGGTGCCGTTGCCGATCGTCACCAGCGCGATGACAGCGGCAACGCCGATGACGACGCCGAGCACGGTCAGGAACGAGCGCAGCATGTTGCGGCTGATGGCCCGCAGCGCCAGCTTCAGCGTCTCAAAGAACATGATCCGCCCTCCTCCGGTGCTCGACTTCCGTCTCCAGCTTGCCGTCGACGAACCGCAGCAGCCGCTGCGCATAGGCGGCGATATCGGGTTCGTGGGTCACCATGACGATGGTGATGCCCTGCTCGCGGTTCAGCCGCGTCATCAGGTCCATGATCTCGACGCTGGTCTTCGTGTCGAGATTGCCGGTGGGCTCATCGGCGAGCAGCAGCGCCGGCTCGGTGACGATGGCGCGGGCAATGGCGACGCGCTGTTGCTGGCCGCCTGACAGTTCCTGTGTCTTGTGATGTTCGCGGCCGGTGAGACCGACCAGCGCCAAGGCTTCCCGGGCCCGTTCGCGCCGCTCGCGCACCGCCATGCCGCGATAGATCAGCGGCAATTCGACATTTTCGACGGCCGAGGTGCGCGACAGGAGGTTGAAGCCCTGGAAGACGAAGCCGAGCATATGGCGGCGCAGCAGCGTCAGCTGGCTGCGGTCGAAGCCGCTGGTCGGAATGCCCTCGAAGATGTAATCGCCGGCGCTCGGTACGTCGAGGCAGCCGAGGATGTTCATCGCCGTCGACTTGCCGGAGCCTGACGGCCCCATGATCGCGACGAATTCATGGGCGTTGATCGCCAGGTCGACGTGGTCGAGCGCGCGGATCGCCGCCTCGCCCTCGCCGTAGACTTTCGAGACCTGCCTGAATTCGATGAGCGGCGGGCTTGTCATCCGTCTCTCCGCCTAGTTCGCACGCGTCGTGGCGTCGGTCACCAGTGCGTCGTCTTGCTTGAGGTCGCCGGAGACGACCTGGGTGAACTGGCCGTCGGATGAGCCGACCTGGATGATAACAGGCACTGGCCGGCCGTTACGCAGCACCCAGACGCGGCGTTGTGTGCCCGTCAGCGCCGAACCGGCATTGTTGTTGCGCTGGCGTGGCGGGCCGAAGATGCCGAAAATGCCGCGGCCGCGCCTTTCGGCCTGCGCCGGGGCGTAGCGCAGCGCGGCGTTCGGCACCATCAGCGTGTCCTTGACGGCCTCGACGGTGACGTCGGCCGTCGCCGTCATGCCGGGGCGCAACAGCAGGTCGGCATTGTCGACCGACAGGACCGCCTTATAGGTCACGACATTGTTGACTACTTCGGAGGCGAAGCGGATCTGCTCGATCTCGGCGGGAAAGGTCCGGTCGGGATAGGCATCGACCGTGAACTTCGCCTTCTGGCCGACGGCGATCTGGCCGACATCAGCCTCGTCGACATCAACCTGCAGCTCCATCTTCTTCAGGTCGCCGGCGATGGTGAAAAGGATCGGCGCCGACAGCGAGGCGGCGACGGTGGCGCCCGGATTGACCGAGCGGGTGAGGATGACGCCGTCGATCGGCGATATGATCTTCGCCTTGGCGAGATTGACCTCGGCAAGCTGCAGGTCGGCCTCCGAGGCGAGAACCTCGGCCTCGTTGATCTGTTTGGCGGCGACGGCGGAATCATATTTGTAGCTGGCGTCGTCGAGGCTCTGCTGGGTGGAAACGTTGCTCCTGACGAGGCTCTTCAACCGCTCGAGAGAGGTGCTCGCCGATTGCATATCGGCATTGGCCTTGACGACGTTCGCCTTGGCCGAATTGAGCTTGGCGCGCGAACTCTTCACATCGGCCTCGAGCTTGTTGGTATCGAGGAGAGCGAGCACTTCGCCTGATTTGACCGTGCTGTTGTAATCGACATTGACGTCGCGAACCGTGCCGGAAAGCTCGCTCGATATATCCACCTGCTCGGTCGGCTGCACTGAGCCGGTGGCGGTGACGAGGACCGTCAGGTCACCGCGTTTTGCCGGCTGGGTGGCATAGCTCACTTCGCTTTGCCCGCGGCCCATATAGAAATAAGCGGCGACGGCTGCGGCAGCGATGAGGATCAGCAGGATGAACAGGCGTCCGCGCCAGCGGCTGCGCTTGCCCTGCCGTCCCGACGCGGCAAGGACCGCTGCGAGATCGGACGCCGCGCCTGTCTTTGCTCGGGTTTCGCTGCCGCTTACGATTTTGTTCATGTCGTCCTCAATCCGTCAGTGGCCGCCTGCGGCCTCTGCAGCGAAATAATCACAACGCAGATGAACCGGGCATTAGCGTTGCCGCGGAAGTGGCACGGAATTGCGGATTGCGGAAATGAAATATTGGTAAGAAAAGTCAAGTTTCGGTGCGCAACCGTCGGTCAATCCGCATCCTCAGCAAATTGATCCGCGCCGGGCAAAGGATGCAGCCACGGTTCACGCCGCTTGATCCAGACTTCATAGCCAGGCGCAAGGTCGGTCGGCGGAGTGTCCAGGGATCCCAGGCGAATTTCCGCCTCGTCTTCCCTGAGGCAGAAAAGCCTGCCGCCGCAGGCGGGGCAGAAGCTGCGACCGGAGAAAGTGGCGATCTCGCCGTTATGGGAAAAAGCCTGGCGCGGCCAGACCGCAAAGAAGACGAAGGCGGAGCCGCTCGATTTGCGGCAATCGGCGCAGTGGCAGAGGCCGATGCGAAGCGGCTCGCCTTCCACCCGATAGGCCACCGCCCCGCAAAGGCAACTTCCGGTTCGGATACTCATAGAGGCGCCTTCAGGCGTCGAGATTGGTCGGGAGGCCCGGCGGGCGCCGCTTTGCTGCCATCAACAGGTCGAGTTCGGTGGCCGACGGGCCGAACTTGTCGTAGAGGCGCTTTGCCTCCTTGTCGTCCAACCGGTATTTCCTGGCAAATTCGCCGATGCTGTAGGGGCGGCCACGCAACACTCTTCGCGCCGGGGTCGCCGTATTCGGTGCGTCGGTCATAGGTTTCTCCTTTTCGTCAGGTACCCTTTAAGCTAGAGCGACTCGTCGATTTGGAAAGAGCCGGCGAGCCGCATAGAGGGATCCGGCATGGATGGATGCGGTTGTTTTCCTGGAACCTTTTCGTCGACATGCGCATTTTTGGATCGAGGTTGCGGCGAGTGGCCGCCGTCATTCCATTCTGAACCGGGTGTGGCAGGTCGTGCAGGTCTGCAGCATGAGGTGGAACGCGTGTTCCGCCGGCATCGCCGACAGTTCGTGCTCGTTGCGGACGTGAGTGCCGAAAGGACCGCCGCCCATGGCCTCTCCGGGCCTCATGCGCATGCTGGCAGGCATCGGCCCGGGGTTCTTTTGCGCGGCGGCATCCAGCGCGACGGCGTAGTCGCGCAGGTCGCTGGCGATGCGGTCGAACCGGTCGCGCTCCTTAAGGATGTTCGGCCCGGCCTTCGACTGCCGACTGTCGGCCGCGGACGCGAAATGTGCAGAGAGAACGCCTCCAGACCTGTCGCGGATGGTGTCGGCCGCCCATTTGAACTCGGTGGCCTTGTAGGTCGTCGAATCCTTGAACATGCCGGAGATCGTCTTTGCCGCTGCGGCCATGGCTTTCATGTCCGCCTGCCGAATGGCGATAACGTCCTCCTCGGCAGAAGCCACGGCCGCCATCATCAGGACCGCCGCCATGAAGGCGACCAGTCCGAATTTGTTCGCGTCAGCTATTAATCTCATCGACGACGCCGCCCGGATTGGTGACCATGATGCTGCAACGGATATCCGATGCAGTGACCCGATATCCGTCTTTATCTGGGCAGCAAGAGGGCGGATGCGCGCCCATCAGGCGGCCGGCGCATCCCTAGCTTCCAATCGACGGTTGATCTGTAGCACTCAGATCTTTTTGCAACCGGGCGATGAGAAAGCATTAACTGTCGCCGGTTAGTCTGCACCTCTCGCTAGGAGAGGATCGATGAAGAGTGGCTACTCGCTCGCCCAGATAGGACTTCACTGGCTCGTCGCCTTCATGGTGCCGGTCCAGTATCTGACCGGCGGTAGCATCGAGAGAACCCATCACGCCGTCCACATGGGTATCACGCCATCCTATTGGGACGTCGTCCAGCACCAACTTCATAACTATGCCGGAATGGTGATCGGCCTGCTGATGGGCGTGCGGCTGGTTCTTCGTCTCCTTCAACCGCCCGAAACCAGCGGGCCGGATTCATGGGCCGGGCGGGGCGCGAAGGCGCTTCACTACGGCTTCTACGTCGCAATCATCGGACAGGCCTGCATGGGGTTCGTCGCGAGCTATCTCTCGTTCGCCATTGCGCCGTATCACGTGATCGGGTCGAGGATTATCCTGGCGATGGTCGCGCTGCACCTCGCAGCAGCGGCCTGGCACACGCTGGTCGCCCGTGACGAAACGGTCGACCGGATGGTGTTCTCGCGCCGGAAGCGGTCAGCCGAGAATTTCTAGAGTGGCCAGCGTCAGCACGACATAGCGGCCGGTCTTGGCGGCGAACACCAGGATCGTGAACGGGATGATGTTCGAGCCACACAAAAGGCTCGAATATCGGAGACACATGAGTCGTAGTTGAAATCGGGCTGCATTGCATGTAGTTCGTTGGGAATGGGCAAGATGTACCGAATCGCAATGAGCAGGCTGCTCGTGATGATACGGCTGGTGATCATCGTATCACTGGCGGGGTACTCGCTTTCGAACGCAAGCGCCGCCATGCATGGCTCTTCGTTCCCCGAAATGGCAGCGGTCGTGTCCGAGACCGATGCTATGCAGCATCACGATGGCCATGACATGACGAAGATGGTTGTCCATGACCATTCCCAGGGCGAGGCCGGCGGTAACGCAGATGGCGTATCGAAGCCCGTCAAGCAAGAATGCTGCAAGGATTTCTGTGGCGGACTCGGCATTATTTGTGAAGGCCAGGATGTCGGCGGACCCGTCGTAACCTCGATCCGGCAGTTCATCGACGACCGGACGACCCTTGGCGAACTGCCGCCCCTCCACCGTCCCCCGAATATCTGAACAGAGACGCACCCGCTTGATCGGGTCTAGTCGGACGTTTGCCTGCTTCTGGGCGAGCGCCCTGTAGGCTATCTCCTATTCGGATATTTCAAAATGAAACCCTCGTTTTTCGTGGTGGGGCTGCCGCTTGTTGTCGGTGGCTGCGCATCCACGCTTCCTCCCGACGTGGTGGCGTTTCCCACTGCGGTCGTTCAGCCGTCCGCGCTTCCGGCGGCATACAGGTCGCCGATCACAGGTTACGTCGCCCGCCAGCCGGTCGATCCCAAACCCTGGCGCAGACAGAACGATCTGCAGTCTCCCATGAATGGAGACGGCTCATGATCGGCACCACAAGACTGATCGCGGCGCTGGCATTCCCTCTCGCCTTGAGCGGCTGCGTTACAAGCGCCGATTATTCCCGCAAGGAAGCGGGCTTCACCTCCGTTGCCAACAAAACCGCCATTGTCACGGCGAAAGAGACCGTCTGGATCCAGAACCAGAACCAGGCCCGATCGGCGGCCGCGCAGGTCAAAAGCCTGCTTGCTCGAACGAAACCTCTCGACGTCGAGACGGCCGTCCAGATCGCGCTGCTCAACAACAAGGGCCTCCAGGCCGCCTATGCCGATCTTGGCGACAGCGCCGCCGACGCCTGGCAGTCGACCATGTTCATCAACCCGACCGTCTCCATCGGCACGACCGGGATCGGAACTGCGGAACTGCAGGCGTTCAAAACGATCGAAGGGATGATCACGACGAACATCCTGGCGCTCGCCACGAAGAACAGGGACATGGCGATCGCCGACACCCGCTTCCGGCAGGCGCAATTGTTCGCGGCAGTGAAGACGCTTCAGGTCGCCGCTGACACCCGGCGCGCCTGGATCGGTGCGGTCGCCTCATGGGAGAATGTCGGGCAGCTCCAGCACGCCCAGGCGACTGCCGACGCAGCCTCGGAACTCGCCGAGAAACTCGGCGAGACAGGTGCAATGGCCAAGGGCGCGCAAGCCCGTGAACATGTGTTCGTCGCCGAACTCGCCGGAGAGACGGCGAAGGCTCGGCTATCGGCACGTCTCGCCAAGGAGAATCTGACGCGGCTGATGGGCCTCTGGGGCTCCGATCTGGACTACCAGGTCCCGAACAGCCTGCCGCCGCTCCCCAAATCCGTCGTCAGACGCGATACCATCGAGAGCGAGGCTCTCAGGAACCGCATCGACCTGCAGATCGCCAAGCTCGACCTTGAGGCCACGGCCAGATCCTACGGTCTCACCGAGGCGACGCGCTATGTGACCGATCTCGAGATCCTGACCGGTTTCGAAACGGAACGGGAAATCGAGGACGACGAGACGAAAACGCGAACCACCGCGCAGGTCGAGCTTGAGTTCGCCATCCCGATCTTCGACACCGGCAAGGCCCGGATGCGCAAGTCCGAGCTGGCCTACATGCGGGCGGCGAACCTCTTGGCAGAGAAAGCCGTCAACGTCCGCTCGGAAGCACGCTCCGCCTACGAGGCTTACCGCTCGAACTACGATATCGCGCGGCACTACCGCAACAACGTCGTGCCGCTGCGAACCAAGGTCGAGGAGGAATCCCTGCTGACCTACAACGGCATGATCTCGAACACCTTCGAGCTGCTGACAGACACCCGCGACAAGATCAACTCCACCCTGCTCTCCGTCAACGCGAAGCGCGATTTCTGGCTGGCCGAAGCCGATCTGGCGCCTGCGATCTACGGCGGCAGCGCGACAAAGGCGTCGGCAGAGACCGAGGTCGCCGCTGCTTCTGCAAGCAGCGCTGGCGGCGGTCATTGAGAAAGGACATACCATGTTCAACAGACGACAACTTTTTGGAGCCAGCGCCGCTCTGCTCACCACAGCCGCCTGGACGAAGACCTCGGCGATGGGTCTGCCTGAGGCCCCGACCATGGAATCGGCGGACATGCAGCCGCCGCTCCACCCTAGCTCCGGCCCGGAATACCAGCCGGTGGTCACCCTCAACGGCTGGACCCTGCCGCATCGGATGAACAATGGCGTCAAGGAATTCCACCTCGTCGCCGAACCGGTCGAACGCGAGATGGCGGACGGCATGACCGCCTATCTGTGGGGCTACAACGGACAGTCACCGGGACCGACGATCGAGGCTGTCGAGGGAGATCGCGTCCGCATCTTCGTCACCAACAAGCTGCCCGAGCACACGACGATCCACTGGCACGGCATGATCCTGCCGTCGGGCATGGACGGCGTCGGCGGCCTGACGCAGCCACATATTCCAGTCGGCAAGACCTACGTCTACGAGTTCGACCTCGTGAAATCCGGCACCTTCATGTACCACCCGCATTCCGACGAGATGGTGCAGATGGCGATGGGCATGATGGGTTTCTTCGTGATCCATCCGAAAGATCCCAAGTTCATGCGCGTCGACCGAGACTTCGTCTTCCTGCTCAACGCCTACGACATCGACCCCGGCTCCTACGTGCCGCGGATCATGGAAATGACCGACTTCAACATGTGGTGCTGGAACAGCCGCGTGTTTCCGGACATCAGCCCTCTCGTCGTGTCGAAGAATGACAGGGTGCGCGTCCGCGTCGGCAACCTGACGATGACCAACCATCCGATCCACATGCATGGCTATGATTTCGAGGTGACATGCACCGACGGCGGCTGGGTGCGGCCGGAAGCGCGGTGGCCGGAGGTGAGCATCGACATCCCCGTCGGCGCGATGCGTGCCTACGAGTTCGACGCCAGGTATCTCGGCGACTGGGCGATCCATTGCCACAAATCGCACCACACGATGAACGCCATGGGTCATGACATTCCAACCTTCATCGGTGCGGACAAATCGAAGGTCGCCGAAAAGATCAGGAAGCTGCAGCCAGAATACATGCCCATGGGCACCAAGGGCATGGCCGACATGGGCGAAATGGAAATGTCCATCCCCGAGAACACCGTTCCGATGATGACCGGCTGGGGGCCGCATGGTCCGATCGAAATGGGCGGTATGTTCTCGGTCGTAAAGGTCCGCGAGGGGATCTCGGCAGACGATTACTCAGATCCCGGCTGGTACGAAAACCCGCCCGGAACGCAGGCCTGGGAGTGGACCGGAGAACTTCCGGACGCGACCAAGGCCAAAGACGCGAAAACACAAATCACGCCGAAGCCGACAAACGGCTGAGGTCCAATCTCAACATCGAAAGGAATTACGGATGAAGAATTATCTCATGGCACTGGCCCTCGCAGCACTCGCGTCGCCGGCACTTGCCTCAGGCAATCATGCCGGTGGCCACGGCGAGAAGATGGCTATCGGAGAACCCGGCGACAAGGCCAAGGCGACACAGACCATCCGCGTCACGATGAAGGAAACCGACGACGGAAAGATGCTGTTTACCCCGGCAGCCTTCAACGTCCGCAAAGGGCAGACGGTGAAGATCGCGATCAAGAATGCCGGAACCGTCGACCACGAATTCGTACTCGATCAGGAAGACAAGATCCTGGAGCACAAGAAGGTCATGGAGAAGTTCCCGGAAATGGAACATGCCGACCCCAACTCCATCCGTCTTCCGGCTGGCCAATCCGGCGAGATCGTCT
This sequence comes from Rhizobium sophorae, assembly GCF_013087515.1. GTDB lineage: Bacteria > Pseudomonadota > Alphaproteobacteria > Rhizobiales > Rhizobiaceae > Rhizobium > Rhizobium sophorae. Next base: position 34,700 of record NZ_JABFCN010000040.1, read on the forward strand.
GGAAGTTCACCACCGACGGCGAATTCAAGTTCGCCTGCCTGATCCCCGGTCACTACGAGGCCGGCATGCATGGCGACGTCACCGTCGCCGGCAAGTAATCTGCAACAAAGGAGCTACACACATGAAAACTGCAATGATCAAAATCGGCCTCGCCGCCCTGCTCTGCGCCAGCGCAGCCTTCGGCGCATTCGCCGAGGAGTTCACCAAGGGCGTCGTCAACAAGGTCGACACAAAGGCAAAGAAGGTCACCATCAAGCATGAGGATCTGAAGAACCTCGACATGTCCGCGATGACGATGGTCTTCCGCGTCGAAGACCCGGCTCTGATCGAAAAACTGAAAGAAGGCGCGAATGTCGAGTTCGTTGCCGAGCGTGTGAATGGCAAGCTGACCGTCACCAATGTAAAATAACCGCCTCCTGCCGCCCCGGGTCGGTCGATCCGGGCGGCAGGACATCGAGGAGCGCAGACGATGCACAGAAGAAGAAGTTTCATTGCAATGGCGGGCTCTGCCCTGGTGTTCATTGGCGGAGGAGGTCGCGCCGCCGCCCCGGCGAAGATGACGGTCTACAAGGATCCCAGCTGCGGCTGCTGTCATGAATGGTCGAAGGCTATGGCAGCAGCTGGATTTTCGGTCGACGCCCGCGACACGGACGACCTTGCACCGCTCAAGGTGCGGTTGGGCATACCGGTCGACGTGCAGGGATGCCACACCGCCGTCATCGAGGAATACTACCTCGAGGGACACGTGCCGCTCGAGGCCGTCCGACGCCTGTTGCAGGAGCGGCCGCTGGTGCAAGGACTGGCCGTGCCGGGAATGCCACCTGGCTCCTTGGGAATGGGCGACGATCCGCAGGCGTCCTATGCGGTGTATGCGGTCCCCTCGGGAACCGGCGCGCCATACGTGTTCATGGAGGTTCGTCCCCGGAAGGCCTGACGCCTCGATCGGTCAAGCCACGCCGAGGTGCCGCTCAGGAAACTGGAGCGGTGCAGAGCGCCGCCCAAAGATCGTGCTTCCAGTCGGTTCCCAGCCGCGCCGACACGTCAACCGTATAGTTGGCGGAATTGATCCGCACCACGGCGGGCGAAACACAGCGCACGCTCGCCTCGTGTCTTCCTCCGTCCCGATAGAGCACGATGCCGCTACCGTCGAATTCTGAGAGCGTGATGACGACGTCGAAATCGAAGGCCGGATCGCGGGCGGGACCGCCCTCCGCCAGACTGAGGCTGACCGACCGGCTGCCGCCGAACGAAGCGGTGTGGAAGGTGGCGAGCTCGGAAGCCGCCGACATGGATGCGGACTGCGCGCAAAGGATCAGACACAGAAGGACTCGGCGCATTTCCCCCCGCCGTGGTCAATGCATCGCCAATCTTATCATATCCACGGAGGCTCCGCGACTATTCGCGGAGCCTCCGAAGTTGGATCCCTTCGGCCCGGCTACGGCCGCATGAACGCCTGCAATTCGTCGGTCGTGACCTTGCCGTCGTTGTTCGCGTCCACGCTGTCGAATATCCGCTTGTGGATCGCCGTCACCTCCTCGAAGGACAGCGCGCCGTCTCCGTCGGCGTCGGCGACCGCGAACATGATTTTCATCATGTGTCCGCGCATCGACATCATCGGCATGCCGCCCATCATGCCGGACGGCATCATCATGCTCCGCCCCATCATTCCGTCGGGCATCATGCCGGATCCGCCGGGCATGGATCCCTGACCTTGCCCCGTCGTTCCGTCGTCCGCATCCGACGGCGAGGTTGCCTGCGCCGATGTCGCAGGATGATGAGGGTCGGCGTCGTTCGTCTGCGCGAGCGCGAGACCACCTCCGCCGACCGCGATCAGCGCGGCAAGCATGGCTGCATGTGGCAATCTTGTCGTCGTCATGTCCATTCTCCTTTTGCGTGATCTTCTTCCACCTGCATCTTTTATCCTGCGCAGGACAGGCATTCGCACATCGTGCACCAACCGGCGCTGGCCTAATCCAACGGCGAGCGCCGCAGCCGCAGCGAGTTGGCGATGACGCTGACCGAGGACAGCGCCATGGCCGCGGCCGCGATGATCGGCGAGAGCAGCAGCCCGAAGGCCGGATAGAGCACGCCTGCCGCGACGGGCACACCCGCCGCGTTGTAGATGAAGGCGAAGAACAGGTTTTGACGGATGTTGCTCATCGTCGCGTGGCTTAGCTTGCGGGCTCTCGCGATGCCCTGCAGGTCCCCCTTCAGCAGCGTGACGCCGGCGCTCTCGATCGCGACGTCGGTTCCCGTGCCCATGGCGATGCCGACGTCGGCGGCGGCAAGCGCCGGGGCGTCGTTGACCCCGTCGCCGGCCATCGCGACGACGCGACCTTCGCTTCGAAGCCTGGCGACCACCTTGCCCTTGTCCTCCGGCAGAATCTCCGCCTCGACCTCGTCGATGCCGAGCCGGCGGGCCACCGCCTCCGCCGTCGTCCTGTTGTCTCCGGTCAGCATGACGACGCGGATGTTCTCCTCCTTCAGCGATCGCAGAGCCTCGGACGTCGTCGCCTTGATCGGATCGGCGATGGCGACAAGACCGCCCACCTTGCCGTCGATCGCGACATAGATCACAGTCGCGCCCTCGGCGCGAAGCGCTTCGGCCTCGGCATTGAGAGCCGCAAGGTCGACGCCCGCCTCCGCCATGATCCGGTGGCTGCCGATGACCAGCCTCCTGCCATCGACCGTACCGGTGACGCCCCTGCCGACGGGGCTGTCGAACTCTCGGGCCTCGCCCAGGGCAAGGCCCCTCTCCTGGGCGGCGGCGACGATGGCCGCGGCAAGGGGATGTTCGCTGGCACGCTCGAGCGTTGCGGCCAGCCTCAGGAGTTCCGCTTCGTCTGTTCCTCCGACGGCCTTCAATGCGGTCACCTTCGGCTTGCCTTCCGTCAGTGTGCCGGTCTTGTCGACGACAAGCGTGTCGATCTTTTCGAAGCGCTCCAGCGCCTCGGCGTTCTTGATGAGGACGCCCATTCGCGCACCGCGGCCGACGCCCACCATGATCGACATCGGTGTCGCCAGTCCGAGGGCGCATGGGCAGGCGATGATCAGCACGGCGACAGCGGCGACGAGGCCGTGCGCGAAGCGCGGTTCCGGACCCCAGACGCCCCAGACGATAAAGGCTGCGACCGCGATCAGGATCACCGCCGGAACGAACCAGCCCGACACCTGGTCGGCGACCCGCTGGATCGGAGCGCGGGAGCGCTGGGCCTCGGCCACCATGCGAACGATCTGCGAGAGCATCGTGTCGCGCCCGACCTTGCCGGCCTTCATGACGAAGCCGCCGCTCCGGTTCATCGTGCCGCCGATCAGCTTGGCGCCGACCTCCTTGGTTACCGGCATGGATTCACCGGTGATCATGGATTCGTCCACGGAGCTGCGCCCCTCCAGCAACTCCCCGTCGACCGGGACCTTCTCGCCCGGCCGTACGCGCAGACGGTCCCCGACCGCGACGACATCCAGCCCAACGTCCTCGTCCGATCCGTCTTCCCGGATGCGGCGGGCGGTCTTCGGCGCGAGGTCGAGCAGCGCCCGGATGGCGCCGCCGGTCTGCTCCCTCGCCCGGAGTTCGAGAACCTGGCCGAGCAGCACCAGTACGGTGATGACTGCGGCCGCCTCGAAGTATATCGCGACCGAGCCGTCGGCGGCGCGGAACGTGGCAGGAAAGATGTCCGGCGCCGCCGTGGCGACGATACTGTAGATCCAGGCCACGCCCGTTCCCATCGCGATCAGCGTGAACATGTTGAGGCTGCGGTTGAGGAGCGAGGCCCAGGCCCGCTCGAAGAACGGCCATCCGGCCCAGAGCACGACGGGCGTCGCAAGCACGAGCTGGATCCAGTTGGCGAGCTGCGCGCCGAGCAGCATGTGCAGGTTGGTGAGATGGGCGCCCATCTCGAGCGCGAGAACGGGCAGCGACAAGGCGAGTCCGATCCAGAACCGCCGGGTCATATCGACAAGTTCGGCACTCGGCCCGGTCTCCTTCGTCGTGACCTCCGGCTCGAGCGTCATGCCGCATATCGGACAGGTGCCAGGCCCCACCTGCCGGATCTGTGGATGCATCGGGCAGGTATAGATCACGCCCTCCGAAGCCTCCGGCGGCCTGGTGGCCGCTGGCGTGGCCGACCGCCCTTCGTGATGGTGATGGCCGCCATGGGCATGGCCTTCATGGACGTTGTGGTCAGTCATGGACAGCTCCTCCACGATGGCTTCCAGCGGCATCCGTTCCGCGGCCGAACCTCGGAAGGAACCGGGGAACCGCTTGGGCATAGGCGTCCCATGCAGCTCCGAACTCGGCCCGCGAAGCCTCCTCCTCCCGCTTCGCAAGGCGCACGTAGACCCACACCAAAACAGGGAACATGACGAGCGTCACCAGGGTCGGCCACTGTAGCAGGAATCCGATCATGATGACGACGAAGGCGTCGTATTGCGGGTGCCGGACGCGCGCGTATGGCCCCGTGATCGCCAGGCGATGGTTCTGCTGGGCGGCGTAGAGCACATGCCAGCTCAAGGCGAGCAACCAGAATCCGGCCATGATCAGGACGCTGCTTGCGAGGTGAAACGGTCCGAAATGCGGGTTGACGCGCCAGCCGAACATCATTTCAAGCAGGTGGCCAGCGTCGTGGGACCAGAAGTCGACGCCTGGAAACTGTCGGCCGAGCCAGCCGGACAGCAGATAGATGGTCAGCGGGAAGCCGTACATCTCCGTGAAGAGTGCCACGACGAAGGCGGAGTAAGCGCCGAGCGATCGCCAGTCACGTTTCGTCTCGAGCCGGGTGAAGCTCGCGGCGAAGACGATGAACACCACGGAGTTGATGATCACGAGACTCCAGAGTCCATAGGCGGGAGTGTCAGACATCTTCTTTCTCCTTCGGCTTGTGCGGCGTCATGCGCGCATCGTGACGCGAATGATCATGACCGGAATGACCGCCGTGCCCGTGATGCATGAACATGTGCATGAGCGGACAGGCCAGGATGAGAAGCCAGGGTAGGATACCGAGGACGTGCACGCGGTGCTCGTAAGCGATGAGCGCCAGGGCGACCGCGGCGAAGGCGATGAAAACGGTACGGCTGTAAGTGCTCCAGGCCGACGTGAGATGGTTGTCGTTCATGAGGATGCCTCGCTCGAATAAGTTCGGGGAAGCCGTCGCGGTCTCTTGATCCGCGTTCAGCCAATGCCGTCGTAGGTCACGTAGGCCATCATGCCCGACGCCATGTGGTAGAGGTGATGGCAGTGAAGCGGCCAGCGACCGGGATTGTCGGCGTCGAAGGCCAGGACGACACTCGCCATCGGCGGCAGCAGGACGGTGTCCCTGACCGCGCCGGCGACCGGCGCTCCATTGATGCCGACCACCTGGAAATGATGCCCGTGCAAATGCATGGGATGCGCCATCATCGACATATTGTTGATCGCGACCTCGATCCGCTCCCCGCGTTTGACGACGAGACAGTCCGCGCCGTCGATGCCCCAGGTGTAGGCGACCATGTCGCCCCTCAGCGAAAGCTCCAAGCGGCGGTCTGCCGCACGGGAGGCAATGGGAGCGACGGGACGTAGGCGCTGTTCCAGATCGAGCCCAAGGACAGGTCCCTTCATATCGCCCGCGACCTGAATCCTTCGGACGTCCGCCCCGGTAGTGGCCAGGATGACGCCTGCGCGCTCGACGGCCCCTTCGCGAAGGGCAAGGATGGGAAAGGCGTCGCCCTCCTTGGGCATGCTCACACGGATGTCGAGACGCTGGCCCATGGCGACCGGAAAGGAGGTCCCGCCAACCGGTTCGACACCCTGCCCGTCGACGGCGACCAGTTCGCCGGAAAGGCGGCCGGTGTCGATGGTGAAGGCGGTCGCCGTCGCGCCGTTGATGATGCGCAGACGGACGCGGCCGCCCTTGTCGACCCTGACGATCTCGGGATCGTCGAGCGTGCGGTCATTGGCGAGATAGGCGTCGTAGTCGATGTCGTTGAGGTCCATGGCCGCCATACCCGGCATCGCCATGCCCGCCATGTCGTTGCCGGACATCATGTGCTGCATCCCGGCCATGCCCTGCATCGAGCCGTGTTGCATGGGCATGGCGTCGGACGCGGCGTTCCCCTTCAGCTTCGCCAGCAGTTCCTGCGCTGGCAGGAAGGAGAAGTCGTGGAGCAGGACGACGACCTCCTGCTCGTCACGCTTCAGGTCGTCGGCCGTCCGCACGACCAGCGGAGCGGCGAGCAGGTTCTGCTCCTGCAGCGTATGGGCGTGCATCCAGTGCGTGCCGCCCGCGCCGACCGGAAAGGTGTAGCGACGGGTTTCGACGGGTTGCAAGAGCGCGGCCGGATTGTCGGGCACGCCGTCGGCCGCCCAGGGCGGCGTCAGGCCGTGCCAGTGGATCAGCGTCGGTTGGTCGATGGCGCTCGACAAGGCGACGTCGAATTCGGTTCCGGCGTCAAGCGCCAGTCCCGGTCTGCCGTCCACCTGGACGAGGCCGAAGACTCGGGCGGACTTGCCCTTGACGTCGATGGTCCTGTAGCCGACCGACAAGGCGCGTGGCGCAGGAGACGTTGTGGCGGGAGCGGCCTGTGCAAAGGCGCGCATGGGATTAAGGATGGCCGATGTGCCGAGCGCGGCTGCGCCGACCATCAGGTCGTTGAGAAATTCACGGCGATTCATTGTAGTTGGTCCTGGCTTCCGGGTCGGCTGTGCCGACCATTGAGTCATGGGCGTCCCGAGGGAAGCCCGTCGAAGCAACCGGATGCCGCGACGAGGCAGCCTCCGGCATCCTCAGACCGGAAGACGAGGTGGACCGAGCGTCGGTGGAAGCGCCAGACCGCTGCCGGTCTGGTCGCCCCATGCGAAACGGAGGAACGAACCCGTGGCGGCGGGAGCTTGAGTCCTGTCGAAGCTGGCGAGGACGATGCAGAAGCTGCACTGGACGGTGCAGCAGGCCTTGTGGTCGGAGGTGTGAAGGCCGCCTTGGAGCGAGACGTGGGCGTCCTTTGTCAGCACGGAGGAATGCTCGATCCCTGAGTGTCCGTGAGCCGGACGTTCATGGCACTGCATCGCCTTCACGCCTGCCGTGGGCGCGATCAGAAGCGCAAGTGCGACCAGGAAGGTCAGCACTGCGTTCATCCATGGGAACCTGCGGCGGTCGGCGGCCATATGCGCGGCTCCACTCGCTGCTCAGCCGAAGCGCCGGCTGATGAAGTTGAAGATCGCAGCGATCAATGCTCCTGCATAGCCACCAAAGATGACGCTTTGAAGGAGGCCCAGCACCAGGCTTCGAAGATCGAATCCCGTCAGGCCGAGATAGAACTGCAGCCATGGTCGGTGCAGGCCCCGTTCAGGCGCGACGAAGCCGAGCAGCATGCACAGCAGGAACGAGATCGCGGCGAAGGCGGCGAGTGTCGCGCCAAGCACCGGAACCGAAACATGAGCCGACGTCGCCGGGGATGTCTCGGAACGGGCATGCAGGGTTGTGTTCGCCATTGGGAACGATCCTCCGCGGGCTGTCTGTTCAGCCACCTTCAGAAGCGAACAATGAACCTGCGAGCTGCGTCCTTCTTTGACTTAAGTCAAGAATACGGAAATATCACCCGGCTGTGGGGGAAGACAGGCGGCCAAAGCCGCATGCAGCCAGCCTAGCCTTCCTCGGATGGACCGCACAATCCTCGATTCGCCGAGCGGAGTATCTGGCCATATAAGAGTTCGTTGCCCATGACGTGAATTTACCAGACGCGAAGGATGCGGAATCCCGGGCGTCGTCGCGTGTCTGGTATGGAATTTCGCGGAAGCGATGCGCGGCGGTTTGTCAAAGATCTCGACCTCGATACGGCCGACAGGTCGAAGTTCGCGCATGCGAATTGGGAGCGCCTGACTGGAAGCTGACGAGCGGTTCAGCCCATCAGGACAGGCGCCGGCCGTCCTCGCCAAAAAGGTGCAGCACATCGGGATCGAGATGCAGCGGCAGGCTGTCGCCCGATTTCATCCGCTGCTGGCCGGCAAAAACCGCAATCAATTTCTTCCCGGCTGCGTCGGCGTGGACGACGGTCTCCGAGCCCAGTTCCTCGACAAGGGTGATGCGGGTGTCCAGCCTGCCCGCTGAGCCCTCATCGGCAAGGGTGATGTGTTGCGGCCGGATGCCGATGCTGACCCTTTCGCCCGTCGGGCGTGCCTCCTTGGCAATCACCGAGAGACGATGGCCGCCGACGGTTTCGACCTCAGCGAAACCGCCCTCGTGACCGACAATCGCACCTTCGAGGAAATTCATGTGCGGCGCGCCGATGAAGCCGGCGACAAAGCGGTTGGCCGGCTTGTTGTAGAGTTCGAGCGGTGTTCCCACTTGCTCGATCCTGCCGCCTCTCAAGACGACGATGCGGTCGGCCAGCGTCATTGCCTCAACCTGGTCATGGGTGACATAGATCATCGTCGCCTTCAGGCGGGCGTGAAGGGCTGCGAGTTCGGCCCGCATGCTGACCCTCAGTTCAGCGTCGAGATTGGATAGCGGTTCGTCGAGCAGGAAGGCATCCGGCCGCCGCACGATGGCGCGGCCGATCGCGACGCGCTGGCGCTGGCCGCCGGAGAGCTGGCCCGGGCGGCGCTGCAGAAAGGGCTCAATCTCCAGCATGCGCGCGGCGTCGGTGATGCGCGCTTCGATCTCGGCTTTCGCCACCTTGGTGTTCTCGAGACCGAAGGCGAGGTTTTCCCGGACGCTCATATGGGGATAGAGCGCATAGGACTGGAAGACCATGGCCAGACCGCGATCGGCGGCGCTGATAGCGGTAACATCCTTGCCGTCGATGGCAATGCTGCCGCCAGTCGGCTTATCGAGGCCGGCGATCAGGCGCAGCAGCGTCGATTTTCCGCAACCGGAAGGGCCGACGAAAGCGACGAACTCGCCGTCGTTGACATGAAGCGAGACATCGCGAATGACCTCGACGGCGCCGAAGTTCTTGACGATTTTCCTGAGCTCGAGCCCGCTCATGCACTCTCCTGTTTCTTATATTAAGATTGGCCTATTTCAGCCCCGAGCCGGCGATGCCCGTCGTGATGAAGCGCTGCAGGAAGACGAAGATCAGCACGACCGGGATCATCGAGACGACGGTCATGGCGAGGATGTAGTGCCATTGCACATTGAGTTCGCCGGCATAAACATTGAGGCCGACCTGCAGCGTATAGAGTTCCTTGCGCGACAGCACGATCAGCGGCCAGAGGAAATCGTTCCAGCGCCAGACGACCGAGAAGATCGCCAGCACCGCCAGCGCCGGCGCCGACAGCGGCAGGATGATGCGCCAGTAGATCTGCCACTCGCTTGCTTTGTCCATGCGCGCGGCATCGAGCAATTCGTCGGGGATAGTCAGCATGTATTGGCGCAGCAGGAAGACGCCCGTCGGGGTGGCGACTGTCGGCAGAATGACGCCCCAGAGACTGTCGAAGAGGTTCAGCGTTCCGATGACGGAATAGAGCGGCACGACGATGACCGAAAGCGGCACCATCAGCGTCGCCAGGATCATCAGCATGACGGCGGTGCGGCCGGGGAACTGGTATTTCGATAGCGCGAAAGCGGCCATGGAATTGACGAGCAACGTAATGGCCGTCGCGACGACGGTGACGAAGACGGAGTTACGCAGGAACAGAAAGAAATCGAAGCGCTGGAAAGGTTCGGTGTAATTGCCGCCGGCGAATTCGACCTGGCGCACCGGTGTGCGGTCCTTGATATTCGCCTTGACGATTTCGCCCGGCTGTTTCGGATCGACCATCTGGCCGATGATGCCGATGCGGCGGACTTCGGCGAGCACACGCGTGCTGCCATCGGGCATCGTGACATTATAGAGCGGCAACGGCTTGTCGTAACCCGGCACCACTGCCTGTTCGGTGACATAGGGCAGGAAGGACGGCGGGAATTCGGCAAGGGCCGCCGGCGTCTTGAAAGAAGAGAAGACCAGCCAGACGGCCGGGCCGAACATCAGGAAGACGCCCGAGATCAACCAGCTCCAGGTGACAACATCCGTCCAGTGCCAACCGCGGCCGCGGCGACGGAGCAGAAAAGCAGAGACAGCGCTCATTGGCGAGCCCCCTTCTTCTCGTTGCGGCTGCTGACGCCGAGCTGGACCAATGTCAGGATGACGAGCACGATGCCCATCAGGATCGAAGCGGCGGACGCCAGCCCCGGATTGCGCAGCGAACTCGCAAAGCCGGTCTCGTAGATATATTGGGTGATGTACATGGTGCTGGTGCCCGGCCCGCCACCGGTCAGCACGAAGACCTCATCGAAGATCTGCACGGCGCGGATCAGCGCCAAAACCAGGACGACGATAAGGTTCGGCATCAGCAGCGGCAGGGTGATGCGCCAGAAGATGCGGGTCGGACGGGCGCTGTCCATCGCGGCTGCCTCATAGAGATCCCTCGGGATCGCCTGCAGGCCGGCGAGCAGGATCAGCGCATAAAAGCCCATATGCGCCCAGACCGAGACGAAGACGGCGAAGAAGAAGGCCCAGAAACGATCGCTGAGCCAGGAAAAGGGTTCGAAACCGAAGGGGCTCAGCGCATAGTTCAAGAGGCCTTCGCGCTGCAGGATCCATTTCCAGATCAGGCCGACGACGACGGGCGACAGCAGCACCGGGAAGAAGAAGACGGCGCGCCAGAAGCCGCGATTGGAAAGCTCGCGGTTGAGGATCAGCGCCGTTGCGAGCGCCGCGATCAGCATCACAGTCACCTGGAAGACGACGAAGACGGCGGTATTGCGCACCGCCGCCCAGAAGGTGTCGGCGGCACAGGTCGAGGGATCGAGATAGCTGCGGCAATCGAAGAGGATGCGGTACTGGTCGGCGCCGACATAGGTCCTGTTCTGCAGGAAGATGGCGCTGCCGCTCGTCGTCGAGTAGATGAAGTTGATGACCAGCGGCAGCAGCACGAAGACGGTGAAGATCAGCATGTTCGGCGCCAGGAAGACGCCCGCCATGCCGTTCAGCCCGGTCAGTTTCTGCCAGCCACGCATGGGAATGTCGACGATCCCCATGGCAAGCCGGACAGGCGCCAAGAGCGCCTGCCGCAGACCGGTTCTCGCCGGTGGTTCAGAAGAAACCGTCTTCGCCGTCATCTGTTCTTCCGTCAGTTGCCGGCGACCTTGGCCTTGATATCCTCGTCGATGCGGGCATAGGCGTCGTCGAGCTTCATTTCGCCGGCGATCACCTGGCTGATGCGGGCAACGATGGCGCTGTAATAGGCATCCGACCACTTCCAGCCGGGCAGCTTCATGGCGGGTGCCGCCGTCTGGCCGGCCGCCTCAACGAAGGCCTTCAGCGCCGCCTGCACATGCGGATTGTCGGTCTTGAAGTCAATCTGGCCGGCGGCGACACCCTTATGCGCTGGAATGAACAGGCTGCGTTCGGCAAATTCCTTCTGCACGTCGGCACCTGCCAGGTAATCCATCACCTTGGCGACGTCCTTCGGGTTCTTGGTGTATTTGACGGCGACGAGACCGGCGCCACCCTGCATTCCGGAGCATGCGGCCGTGCCGCAGGGGCTGCCCGCCATCACCCAGTCGAAATTGTCGCCGATCTTCTGGGAGAAGCCCGAAACCTGCCAGCTGCCCGAATAGAGATAGGCAAGGCCGCCATTGATGAAGTCCTCTGCGGCGGAGCGGTAGGTGGTGCCGGCAGCACTGACCCAGACATCCTTGTTGATGGTGCCGTCCTCGTTCCACTTGACGAAGCGGCTGAGGAAGTCCTTGGCGCCCTGATCGATCGGCGCCGGCTTGCCGTCAGCAGCGATATAGTTGGCGCCGTAGGAGATATTCGGGCCGGAGACGCGGTGGCCGGAGCGGTCGATCGCCATGGCGAAGACCTTCTGGCTGTCGGCAACCTTCTTGGCCGCCGCTGCCCAGTCGTCCCAGGTGGCTTTCGGGCCGGGGATCTCGACGCCGGCCTGTTCGAACAGCGTCTTGTTGACGAAGCCGCCGGTCAGCGTCAGCTGCGTCATGAAGCCGGTGATGGCAGTCGAGCCGTCCGGACGCATCCAGTCGGCCTGGGCGCCGAAATTATCCTCCCAGTATTTCGCGTCGGTGAGGTAGGGGCGAAGATCGAGCCAGTGTTGTGCCTGCGCCTTCAGATTGGTGAGGCGGGCGATATCCGGCCCCTGCCCGGCTTCAAGCTGCACCGGCAGTTGTTCCTTGACGACGTCGTAGGAGACCTCGTCGAGGATGACGTTGACATCAGGATTGGCCTTGGAGAAGCGCGAGAGCAGGTCCTTGATCACCTCGCCTTCGCCGCCGTCGGAATACCACATGATGCGCACGTCGCCGGCATGGGCGGCAACAGAACTCAAGAGAACTGCAGCAAAAGCCGCGCCGATCGATTTCATTCTGGTCATTTTTTCCTCCTCTTGATCGATCAATTCCTGCGTCCGGCCGGTCCTCCACCTGCCGGACGCGTCGTCTACGAGGCCGCTCGCCGAGGCTGCCTGCCCGGTATCTTCAGATGTACCGCGTCTCCCCGCACCGACCAGTCCATCGGGCGAAGAATACGGCCTTCGGCGTGCACGGTGCCGTCTTCTTCGAAGACGACCCGGCCATAATCCGGATCGATAACGATCAGTGCGCCCTCGTCGTCGCGGCGGGCCGAGAGCGCGGCGAAACGCGCCTGCATGCCGCCAAGGCCACCCTCGCGCCCGAGATCCGAGAGACGGACGATCCAGCGGCCGTTGCGGCCGGCCAGCCGCAGCTCGATATCCGTCGTCGGGCCTTGCTTTACCGGCCCCAATGCTCCGTTGCCGATCAGCATCGCAATCCCGTTGCCGGAGCGGGCGAGCGCCAGATTGCCGTCGACCACCGTGTCGTCGAAGGCCTCGAGCGGGAACCAGGCATGGGTGAAATCAGGCTGGCCCTCGTGGATCTCGAAATCGAGGATCGCCAGATCGCGATACTGATGCACACGCGGCAATGTTCCGCAGCCACCCCAGAAGCTCGGCCGGCCATACCCGAACTGGATGGTCTCGCCGGGATGGTTGATCCAGATCTGCGCTTCCGGCCGGTCGCCCAGACGCAGATGCAGCACCGTCTCCTGGTAGCCCCAGGCGCCGGGACGATAATGGGCGATGGTGCCGAGCGCAGTGTCACGGGTCTTGTAGTGGTAGAGGGCGGCGAAACGGTTTTCGCCTTGGGAAAAGGTCCATTCCTGCGCGTCGTCGGACTGGTGCGCCGCAATCGCCGCAAGCGCTTCTGGAAAACGCAGGCCATGATCGCGAATGCAGACGGCAAGCTGCGGCAAAGCGTGGACGCGCCGGCCGTACCAGCCGCGGCCCCAAAGCAGCCGGGCGATAGCGGAGAGTTCGACCGAGCGGCCGGGGCGCAGCGTATGTTCGTAAGAGCGGCCCTGGCTGCCGGTCAGCATGCCATGATGGGCCGAGCGGGCGACGATCTCCATCAGGCGGACGATGCTGGCGCTCGCCCGGTTGCGGATCGTCTCATCCGGCGCACAGGCGGTCAGCGCCGTCAGGCCCTTGAGGTCGATCGGGAAATAGGGAACGGAATTCCATTCGGCCATTTCCCAGCGCTCGAAATGATCGAGCCAGGCGCGGACACGCCCTTCGCCGACCTTCATTTGCTCGGCGCCGGTGCGGCCGGAACGGACGAAGACGGCATCGGGGAACAGCCTGCCGCCGAGATAGGCGGCGGTATGGAAGAGAAGCGCGTGGTTTTCCGAAAAATACCACTGAACGTCGTTGCCAGGCTCATCCATCCAGTAGCGGTAATTGAGGACGGCATGCTCGATCCTGTCGCGCAGCGCGGGTGACAGCAGATCGCTCCAGCGCGTATAGGCAAAGAGCAGCGGCACCAGTACGAAATCGGCGCAGTCGTGGCAATCCTCGATGACCGGGAGCATCGCCGAGATCATCGCCTCGGTTTCCTCGCCGCCCTGCCCCAGCGCAAGGCGTGCGAAAGCGCAGACCGTGTCGGGCTCGGAATGGGCGGCAACCTCGGCCAGCGCCTCGGCGACGCGGTCCTCAAGGGCGGCGGGTGCCTCCCCCTGCCGCTCAGGATGACAGATCTCGACACCGAGCGTGCGACCGAGCGAAAACGTACCTGTTTTGAACGTGATGCGGAAATGGCGGAAATCGGCGGGCATATCCGCCGAGGTTCCGAGCGCCAGTTTCGTTGCTCCCGCTTCCAGCTCGAAATCATAATCGAAGCGCTCGATCGACATGAAGTCGCCTTCGATCTCGACATGGCAGGTCAGCGCCACCGGCAGCGGCGCGGGGAAGAGGATCGTCACGTCTTCGCCGAGATAGGCAGTGCGGTCGAAGCGCATGCCTTCGAGGATGACCTCCAGCGCATCCGCATCGCCGGCGGCGATGGGAACGGGAACTGATGTTTCGACCTCAGGCCCTTCGACATAATCCAGCTGGAAATAGAAACGGGCGTCACGCTCGGCGAGATCGTCGAAATAGACGCGGATCTCGTTGGGGCCGGCCGCCAGCTCGACCTCGAACAGCTGCTGGGCTTCGAGATTGCGCTGGTAAGGCGCCATGAAGCCCTGCTCCCTGCCATTGACGAAGAGGATCGCGCCGCCGCAGGTCGACAGGCGAAGCGTCGCACGCCCCACTGAGCGGGCATCGAGGAAGGTGCGCGCCCAGCAGCCGATGCGTGTCGGGCGGAACCAGAAGCCGGAGAGATCGACACGGGGAAGGGAAGCCACCAGCGGACGGCATCGAATTCGGCAGCCGGTTGCGGCCGCCGGCCGGAGAAGGATTTTTTGAATTCGGTGCGGCAGGGATATTCATGCGGGATGAAATTCTTCGTCTTGGTGACGAAGAAAAATGGATCCATGCTGCCTTCCATCGGACGGTCGGCGACGTCGTAGCGCTCCTGCCACAGATGGGCGAGCTGCCAGTAGACGATCGGGCTAGCCTTTGGCGTTGCGCGGCGGAGATGGGATTGCTGCTCAGTGGTCATATTTCAGCCCGCTCAAGCCTTGGTACGGGTAAAACGCCCGACGCATGGACTGGCCGTCTAGCCACATTTCAAAGCCTCCCTGCTCTGCCGCTTGTCGCGGACTCCTCAGGCAACAATTGTGCATAGGCATTCCATTTGCGCAATCTGAAAGATTTTTGCATGATGGAGAGGGCGTGAGGAGATGACATGGCGGCGGAAGAGAAAAAAGGCAGGCGCACGCGCCTCGACGACATTGCCGCCCGATGCGGCGTCTCGATCAGCACGGTGTCTCGTGCACTGGCAGGGGAAAAGGGCGTCAGGCCGGAGATTCGCAAGCTGGTTCTGGAAACGGCAAGTGCGGTCAGCTACGCCCTGCCGGCAAGCGTCGCCGGCAAGAAGGTCATGCTCGTCGCCTCCGGCGCGGCGATGATCGACTATGTCCGCAACCAGTTCACGCTCTATGTGCTAGAAGGATTGAACGCGCGTGCCGCCGCCCTCGGCATCGAACTGGCGATACGCCCGGTTGCCGACAAGGGGGATGAGGCCCGCGTCCTCGCCGAGATACGTGACGATCCGAGCTTCGGCGGCATGCTGATCCTGACTGTCGACGAAGAGGAGATGCTGGCGGAGGCCGCCAATCTCGGAAAGCCCGTCGTGCTCGTCAACAGCGACGATCCCTATATGCGGCTTTCGAGTGTGACGCCCTGCAACCGCTCGGCCGCCTTCATTGCCGCCGAGCGGCTGATCAAGGCCGGGCATGAACGCATCCTGTTCATGCTGAGGCCGGGTCGGCGGACGATCGAGCGGCGCTTTGAGGGCTGGCGCGATGCCCTGCAGCATCATGGGCTGGCCGCCGATGCCGATCTGGTGCTCGAGGTCGACGACTGGCTGCCGGAACTCGGCGCCGAAGCAATCACTCGTCTTGTCCGCGGGAAGGGTCTCTCCTTCACCGCCATCCTGACGGCGGGCGACAGTCTTGCCAATGGCGCGGTGCGCGGATTGCAGGCGATGGGTTACGCCGTGCCGCAGGACATCTCGGTGATGGGCATAGACGACTTGCCGCAGTCGGCCTTTCTCAATCCGCCGCTCTCGACGGTGCATATTCCGATGCGCGAACTCGGCGCACCGCGCTCGATCTGCTGCGCGACATGATGCTCGGCCTTGCGGCGCCGCGGCGGCGGGTCGAGCTTGCCTGCCATCTCGTCGAAAGGGGTAGCGTCGCAGCGGTCAGGCATGTGTCTGCCGTTACGGAAGGTCGCTGACGAGCCACGCCACCAAGTGCATGGCGTTGATTCTATGTCATCTTCGACGCCTCGGCCCTGGAGATTGCAGGGACCGCCCCTCATCCGGCTGCCGCCATCTTCTCCCCGTAAACGGGGCGAAGGGTATATGCCGCACCCTCATCGTCCACGCTCGCTCTCGCGTGGCACGTCCCCTCTCCCCGTTTTTTTACGGGGAGAGGGTTAGGGTGAGGGGCAGCCATTAGCGCAAACCGGACAATTCCACACCACAGTGGTCGATTATCAAGCCTCGATAAAACTCGCCTCAAACAGTTCTCGCGCATAGGCATCATGCGTGTTGCCGGCCTGTAGATCCGCTTTGGTGAGTTCGTCGACGAAGCAACCATTCTTCATGATCAGCACCCGGTCGCACATATGGGCGATGACGGCGAGGTCATGGCTGACCAGCAGATAGGTCAGGCCCTTTTCCTCGCGCTGATCGGCAAGTAGGTTCAAGATCTCAGCCTGGACCGAGACATCGAGCGCCGATGTCGGCTCGTCGAGCAACAGGATGGGCGGCGACAGGATCAGTGCCCGCGCGATGGCCACCCGCTGCCTCTGGCCGCCGGAAAGCTCGTGCGGAAAGCGGTTTGCGAAGCTCGCCGGCAAACCAACCTGGATCAACGCCCTCTCGACCTTCGACCAGATATCGGAATGGCCCATAGCGCGCAGCGGTTCCGCCAGGGCGGTGCCGATACGATGGCGCGGATGCAGGGATCCGTAAGGGTCCTGAAACACCATTTGCGCGAATTTCAGCTCCTCGCGGGAGCGTTTCTTGCCGATCGGTTTGCCGCCAAGCTCGATGTGACCGGTCCAACCAGACTCCATACCGGCGAGGCAACGCAGCACCGTCGATTTACCGCATCCGGATTCACCGACAATGCCGAGCGTCTCCCCCTGGCCAACCTGAAAACTGATGCCCCTGACGACATGGTTGCTTGATTTGCCGGAGGCAAAGACGACATCGAGGTCACGCACATTGATCATTGCGCCGTCTCCAGATCGAGTTTCGTCCTGTCGAGGACCGCAAGCCGGCGAACCGGATTCCTGGGATCGGGCAGCGCAGCGATCAGCCCGCGGGTATAGGGATGGCTGGCGTCTTCGAGACGGGTCAGGGTCTCGACGATCCGGCCGGCATACATGACGATGATGCGCTCGCAAAAGGCTGCCACCATGCGAATGTCGTGGCTGATCAACAGCAGTCCGGAATTGTTCTCGCGCACCAGCTCATCGAGCAGCAGCAGCACGTCCTTGCGGACGCTGACATCGAGCGCCGAGGTCGGCTCGTCGGCGATGACAAGCTTCGGCCGCGCCAGCAGCATCATTGCGATCATCACGCGCTGGCCCATGCCGCCCGAGATCTGGTGGGGATAAAGCGCCATGACCCGGTCCGCATCGCTGATGCGCACGCGCTCCAGCATGGCGCGGGCAGCCTCATACGCCTGTTTCTTGTGAAGACCGAGGTGAAGGCGGGCGGCTTCAGCGATCTGCTTGCCGATCGAAAGCACCGGATTCAGCGAATAGCGCGGATCCTGCATGATCAGCGCGATGTCCTTGCCGCGCAGCGCTCCCATCTGACGCTCGCTCTTTGAAAGCAACGGATCGCCGCTAAGATCCATGCGTTCGGCCGAGACCACCGCGGCCGGCGGCAAAAGGCGCATGATCGCGCGACCCGTCGTCGATTTGCCGGAACCGGATTCTCCGACGATCCCGACGCGTTCGCGCCCGACGTCGAAGCT
Organism: Rhizobium sophorae; assembly: GCF_013087515.1. GTDB lineage: Bacteria > Pseudomonadota > Alphaproteobacteria > Rhizobiales > Rhizobiaceae > Rhizobium > Rhizobium sophorae. The sequence goes on from NZ_JABFCN010000040.1 coordinate 52,622, forward strand.
GACATTGGAAACGGCGGGCACGGCGCCTCGGCCGAAACGGACGGTCAATCCTTCGACGGAAAGAACGGGCTGCAGATCACGATCTTGCATGGCGGGGATCCAAAAGGTCGCGCAGAGCATCTCCGGCGATGTTGAAGGCAAGGCTGGTGAGGAGGATGGCGATACCCGGCATCACGGCAACCCACCAATAATCGAGCATGAACTTGCGGCCGCTGGAGATCATCGCGCCCCATTCCGGCGCCGGCGGCTGGGCGCCAAGGCCGAGGAAGCCAAGCGAAGCCGCCGTCAGAATGATACCTGCCATGTTGAGCGTCAGGCGAACAATGACGGACGGGACGCACATCGGCGCGATATAGAGGAGAAGAATGCGCATCGGCGAGGCGCCATAAAGGCGGGCGGCGACCACATAGTCGGCGTTTCTGACGACAAGGGCCTCGGCGCGCGCGAGCCTCGCAATCGGCGGCCATGCGGTCAACGAGATCGCGATGATTGCCGTGGTCAAGCCGGCGCCGAGTGCCGCAGCAAAGGCGAGCGCCAGGATCAGCGACGGGAAAGAGAGAACGATGTCGGTGGCGCGCATCAGTAGCGCATCGGTGCGCCCTCCGAAGAAGCCGGCAACGACGCCGATCAAAAGGCCGATCGGCCCGACAATCAAGGAGATCGACAGCACGGTCTGGATGGTGATGCGCGTGCCGAAGATCAGGCGGCTCAAGATGTCTCGACCGAATTCGTCCGTGCCCGCCAGATGCGCGAGGCTCGGCGGCTGCAAGGCCTCGCCAAGCGACTGTATGGCCGGATCGTAGGGCGCCAGGAGCGGCGCGAAGATCGCGACAATGCAAAGTAGACCGAGGATGACGAAACCGGCAAGACCGAGCGGCTCGTGGGCCAATTTGCGGCCGGCGCGCGCAAACGACGCCGCGATACGGGTCGACACACTTGGCGGGCGGATATGAATCTCGCTGCGGATGACATCGCTCATCGGGCCGCCTCCCGCATGCGCGGGTCAAAGACGGCGTAGGCGACGTCGGCCAGGAAGTTCAACAACATGAAAATGAATCCCACAATGATGGTGCCGGCGACGATGGCGTTCATGTCGCCGATCATCAGCGCGTTCGTCATGTACTGGCCAATGCCTGGCCAGGAGAAAACGATCTCGGTCACGACGGCGCCTTCGAGCAGACCGCCATAGGAAATGGCCAGGATGGTGATCAACTGCACCGCAATGTTCGGCAGGACGTGGTGCCAGATCGTGCCGAGCGGGCTCACCCCTTTGGCTCGGGCAGCGATGACATAGTCCTGGCTCAACTGCTCCAGGGTGAAGCTGCGCGTCATGCGGGTGATGTAGGCCATCGCCGCGTAGGCGAGGATGACGGCAGGAAGAATGATATGGCCGAGCGCATTCCAGAAGATTTCCGTCTCGCCCTGCAGCAGGCTGTCTATCAACAACAGCCCGGTTTGCGGCGTGACGAGGCCTTCGTAAAAGACATCGATCCTGCCCGGCCCGCCGACCCAGTTGAGGCCGGCATAGAAGATGACGAGCCCGACGATGCCGAACCAGAAAACCGGGATCGAATTACCGACGAGCGCGACCACGCGGGCCGTCTTGTCGATGAAGCTGTCGCGAAAGAGTGCTGCGACCAGCCCGAGCGGGACACCGACGAAGGTCGAAATGATCACCGCCAGCGTCGCAAGTTCAAACGTTGCCGGAAAGGCTTGAGCGAGGTCTGCAGAGACCGGATTGCCGGTGAGGACGGCGGTGCCGAAATCACCGTGGGCCAGCCCGTTCAGATAGAGGAAAAACTGCTGGTAGATCGGCAGATCGAGCCCCAGACGCGCCCGCATCGCCGCATAGGCTGAGGGATCGGCGAGCTCGCCGACAATCGCGCCGACCGGATCGGTGGGCAAGACGCGGCCGATCACGAAGGTCACACATAAGAGGATGAACAGGCTGACCAGCAAATGCGCCAGCCGTCGGCCAAATTCGGCTACGGAGAGTTCCTTCATGATCGGCTGTCCTGGGAAGTATTACTGGGTTTCGACCTTGGTCACGTTCTCGAGACGCGTCAGCTGAGACGGATGCCCCACATATCCCTCGACCTTGGTGGACAGGACGATCGGCTCAAAGCGCTCGAAGAGTGGGAGCACCGCCGGCTTCTGTTCAACGAACATCTTCTGCATCTGAACATAGATTTCGCCGCGCTTCTTGGCGTCCGGCTCCATCGATGCTTTCGCCGTCAGGGCCGTGAGTTCCGGGATGTCCCAGGCCGAGCGCCAGACGAAATTGCCGGCATTGTTGGCTTCCTTCGAGTTGTCGGGATTGGAGGAGAACTGCTCCATCGAGCCGAGGACGTTCGGCATATAGGCGCTGGTCTGCGGGATCAGCAGATCGAAATCCCTGGCGCGATGGGCGGCAATGATTTCCGAGCCGTTGCCCTGCTGGATGTCGATCTTGATGCCGATCTGGGCAAGCGATGCCTGGATGGCGGTGGCAAGATCGATGCGCGGCGTTTGCGCGATCGTCTTCAGCGACAGCGAGAAGCCGTCCTTGAAGCCTGCCTCGCTCAGCAGCTGCTTGGACTTTTCGACGTCGAGATGCCAATCGGGGTTCGGGATGGCGTATTCGAAATTCTCCGGAACGGGTACGTTTCTCGCCCGCCCGTAAGGACCCATGATGGTCTTTTCGATGCCCTTATAGTCGATGCCGTAAGCAATGGCTTCGCGAACCTTCGGGTTGGAGAGGTATTTGTTGCCGGCATTCATCGACAGCACGTAGAAACCGCCCGTCGGAATACGCTGGATGGCAAAGCCCTTCTTGTCCTGGAACGTCGCGAGATCCGAGGCGGTCAGGGCGCTCGCAATATCGATATCGCCGCGTTCGAGCATCAGCCGTTCGACCTGGCTTTCAGGCACATGCCGGACGATGACGCGACGCATCTTTGGCGCGCCGGTCATATAATCCTTGTTGGCATCGAGGATTACCAGTTCGTTCGGAGACCAGCGATTGAGGGTGAACGGACCGGAGCCAGCCGAATGGGTTCGCATCCAGGCGTTGCCGTAGTCGTTATCGACGGCGTGGCTCTCGACCTCGACGCTGTCGACCACGCTGGTGGTGGTGGTCGTCAGCCGGTAGAGCAGAAGCTCTGCCGTCACCTGTTCGGAGAGATCGATCCGCACCGTCTGGTCGTCGACGGCCTTGACGAGCTTTTCGACATTGTCCTTGTCGTAGCCGACGCGCTTGAGGTTGGCGGCGGCCGCCTGGTCCATCTTCAAGAGCCGCGCCAATGAATAAACGACATCCTTCGAGGTGACCGGATTGCCGGAGGCGAAATTGGCCTTGCGCAGCGTAAAGGTGATGCCCTTGTCGTCAACCTTCCAGCTTTCTGCCAGCTGCGGAAGAATCTTGCCGTCCGCGGTGCTGGCGACCAGCCGATCGTAGAGATTCGACATGATCTCGACCGCTTTGCCTTCGGTCGCCTGCTGCGGATCCAGCGACAGAACCTGCGCCAGCGATGTGCCGACCACCAACTGGTCCTGCGGTGTGGCGGCCTGCGAGAGCGGAGCAGCGATCGTCAGGGCGCCGATCACGGCGCCGACGAATAAGCCCTTAGAAAAATGCTTCATTGTCAGTCCTCCCTAGACTACTATAAAAGACATATTATGTCGCCCGTATGTCGTATTATGATTTATCGAAGTCTGATATGATTTGCAAGACCCGAGCGGGAGACTTGATGCAAAGGGATTGGGGGAACGGACAATGACGACACTCGGCGGTGGCCGGCAAAGACTGGCGCAGCAGGTCATCGATCAGTTGCGGGCGCAGATCGAGACGGGGAAGCTACGGGTCGGCGACCAGTTGCCAACCGAGCCGCAGCTTGAAGCGACATTCGGCGTCAGCCGCACCGTGGTGCGCGAGGCCATTGCCGATCTGAGGTCGGCAGGCTTCGTCAAGCCGATCCAGGGCAAAGGCGTCTTCGTCGCGGATCCGAAGGCGCATTCGGTCCTGTCACTGACGCCGGTGGAAATCAAAAGCATTCCGGAAACCCTGGAATTGCTGGAGTTTCGCATGGCCGCCGAGGGTGAAGCGGCGGCAATCGCCGCCTATCGCCGCACGGCCGAGCAGGAGGCGGCGATTCGCGAAGCCAACCGCAGAATGGCGCACCTGATCGAAACCGGACAGCAAACCGTGGAAGCGGATTACGCCTTCCACATGGCGATTGCCGCCGCCACGAACAACCGATTCTATGTCGATGTCCTGCGCCATTTCGGCCCCAGAGCCATCCCCCGCGGCCAGTTTCCGACACTGCCGGAAGCCAATGACCGCAGCTATCTTCAGAAGGTTTATGCCGAACATGTCGAAATCCTCGCGGCAATCGCCGATCAGGATCCCGAACGCGCCCGCCAGGCAATGCGCGCCCACATGCTGGCCAGCCAACGCCGCTACCGCATGCTCGCCGAGCAGCAATAGGGCTCGACACTCTTCGAAATTCATATTATGTCATATGACATTATGTAATTTCGAGAGAGACTCAAATGTATCTGGGAACACAGGTCGCAGCGCGGGATGACGACGATTATCGTATCTTCGCGCAACTGGGTGTGAAGCATATCAACGCCGACCCGCCGGGAAAGCCGAGCAGCTGGACGCTCTCCGACCTCGAACGTCATCGCGACAAGGTCGAAAGCTTCGGCCTCATCCTCGACATGATCCAGTTGCCCCTGCCCTCGCAGCCGATCGAGAAGGCTTCCTATCCCGATATCCTGCTTGCCGGCCCCGAGCGCGACAGACAGATCGACGCCGTCTGCAAGCTGATCGAGAATGCCGCCGCCGCCGGTATTCCTGCGGTGAAGTACAATCTCAACCTGATCGGCATTCCCCGCACACCGGATGAACCGGGACGCGGCGGGTCGATGAATGCGAGCTTCCGGTGGGACAAGACGGATCAACAGGCCGAGCCCGGTCTTGCTGGCGTGCTGTCCGAAGACGACAACTGGGAGCGGATCGACTATTTCCTGGAGCGCGTCGTTCCTGTCGCTGCAAGCAATCGCGTCCGGCTCGCCTGCCATCCGCACGATCCCTATACGCCGCCGGGGTATCGCGGCGTCACGCGGGTGCTGGGTACGGTGGAAGGCCTGAAGAAGTTCGTGCTGATGCGCGAAAACCCCTATCACGGCCTCAATTTCTGCCAGGGGTCGATCGGCGAGATGCTGGAAAATCCTGGCAAGGAAATCGACGATGTCATTCGCTGGTTCGGCCAGCGCGGCAAGATCTTCAATGTTCACTTCCGCAATATTCGCGGCGGCAAGCTGTCCTTCATGGAGACCTTCCCTGAAGAAGGCGACATGGACATGGTCCGCTCGGCCAGGATCTACAAGGAGGTGGGCTTCAAATACATGCTGATGCCCGACCATGTGCCGACCGTCAGCGGCAAGGATCCAACCGCCACCGCATTTGCCTTCTGCTACGGCTATATCGCAGCACTTCTGCAAGTGCTCGACAGCGAGTAATCCGGTTTTCAACACCTAAGACATAGGACTTCATGATGAACCCGCTTGAATTGAAGAAGGCCGTCGGCAGTGGTCTCCTGTCGTTTCCGGTGACCCATTTCGACGATCAACTCAAGTTCGACGAAGCTAAATATCGCCGTCACGTCGAGTGGCTTTCCGGTTACGACGCTGCTGCACTGTTTGCCGCCGGCGGCACCGGGGAGTTCTTCTCTCTCAATCCGGCCGAGATTCCGCAGGTAGTCCGGGCCGCCAAGGCGTCGGCCGGCAAGACGCCGATCATTTCGGGAACCGGCTACGGTACATCGCTCGCCATCGAGATCGCAGTCGCGGCCGAGAAGGCCGGCGCGGACGGACTGCTGCTGCTGCCGCCCTATCTGATGTTTGCCGAACAGGCGGGTCTCATCGCCCACGTCAAGGCGGTCTGCCAATCGGTCGGCATCGGCGTCATCGTCTATAACCGCGACAACGCCGTCCTGACCGCCGACAGCATCGCGCGCCTGGCGGAGGAATGCCCGAACCTGATCGGCTTCAAGGACGGCGTCGGCGATGTCGACAAGGTGATCGAGATCACCACCCTGCTTGGCGACCGTCTCGTCTACGTCGGCGGCATGCCGACCCATGAGGTTTACGCCCAGGCCTATTTCGCGGCAGGCGTGACGACCTATTCATCGGCCGTTTTCAACTTCGTGCCCGCGCTTGCCCAGCGCTTTTACGGCGCCTTGCGCACCGGCGATCAGGCAACCGTCGACGAGATCCTCAAAGGCTTCTTCTTCCCCTTCGTCGCCTTGCGCAACCGCAAGAAGGGATACGCCGTCTCCATCATCAAGGCCGGCCTTCGCGTCCTCGGGCAGAATCCCGGCCCCGTGCGCCCGCCTTTGACGGATCTTACCCAGGAAGAGCTCGTGCTGCTGGAAAAGATCGTCCAGGCCAACGGCGTCACACGGATCGCGGCGGAATAATATATCGCGGCAGTAGGCCGCCGGGGTGGCCCCGGCGGCTGTCCGGTTCGCACCAACAACGGACATCGGCTCGGTTTGGATAGACGACCGCTATGGGGCCGGAAGCGGCGCGTCCGTTATCGGGGCAAGTTCATGCATTGCGCCGGATCTACACCATCATCGATCCTGAATAGTTGTCGATTTGGCATTCATGGGCGCAAAACCAAACTGTGCCTTGAAGGCTCGGCTGAAGGCTGCTTCAGAATCATAGCCCACTTGCCTGGCGACCGACCCAACCTTGGCATCAGGCTGGCGCATCAAGCCCAAGGCGAGCGTCAGCCGCCAGCGGCTGTGGTAGGAAAGTGGCGCTTCTTTCACCAATGCTGTAAATCGCGCCGCGAAGCCGGACCGGGACAGGCCCGCCACGCGAGCCAGATCGAGCACGGTCCAGCGCCGATAAGGTTCGTCGTGGATGGCCTTGAGCGAGCGGCTGATGCGCGCATCGCCGAGCGCTCCAAGCCAGCCGACATTGCCGCCCCGCTCGATCCGCACCCAGCTACGCAGGATACTGATCACCAGCACGTCGATCAGCCGTGAAATCATGATGGACGCGCCGGGATACACCTCCTGGGCTTCCTTCATCATGAAGTAGCCAAGGCCCTCGGCCCATCCGGCGGTCTCGCCGCTGGCTTTTGGAATGTGAATGACCGACGGCAGTGCCGATACGAGCCAGGGCACGGAAGCGCTTTCGAACCGAAAGGCTCCGGCGATAAGCTTGGTCTGTTGGCCGCCTCCGCCGTGGGAGACATTGAGTTTTTCGGCGGTAACCTGCGCCGCCATCAGGGCTGCCAAGTCAGCCTCAGTTGCACACTCGCCATCGCTCAAGCCGTGCCCAAGGCCTCGCGGCAGCATGATCAGATCGCCAGTTGCCACCTGCAAGGCATGGCCCTGATCGTTCACAACCGTCAGGCTCCCTTCGAGCACGATGAAGAAATAAGCCGCTCCTGGATGAAAGCGTAGCGCCCATGGTTGGCTGAGTTCGACGGTAAAGACGATTTCGCCATGCAGGCTGACCATGGCCAAAATCTGGGAGAGCAGATCCACCCGAGAGGCGAGCATAATCGCATTTTTGGACGACGGAGCATGCATTGCGGGGCTCGGGTCATGGTGATCCATCTCGGTAAACCCTAGTTTGGTTTTGTCTTCAACGAGGAATTATCTGGCAGTTCAAGTGTTTCCGCGAAGGCAAGGCCATCCCGGTCTTCCTGCCTTCGTGTAGGCGACAGCATTGCAGATTATCCGAATTAAGCAATTGCGCTGATGCGCCCTATAGGAGCTCCAAATGAAATCTCTTCTTATGTCCGCCCTAATGCTGACGACCGCCATGCTTGGTGCTGCACCCGCAAGGGCCCAGCCGGCTCTCCCGGATCAAACAATTAAGAATATCGTTCTTGTCCACGGCGCCTTCGTCGACGAAACGAGTTGGGACGGCGTCGCTGCAATCCTGACCGCCAAGGGCTACAAGGTGACTGCCGTAAAGAACCCACTGACCTCGCTTGCTGACGACGTCGCTGCCACCAATGCGGTGCTGGATGCGCAAAATGGCCCGGTTGTTCTGGTGGGCCATTCCTGGGGTGGCGTGGTGATCGGCGAGGCGGGCGACAGCGCCAAGGTGGCATCACTCGTCTATGTCTCGGCCTTTGCGCCCGAGAAAGGTGAAACCATCACAGCATTGGCAGCCAGCGGTCCGGCAACCCCCGGAGCGGCGGCCATTCGGCCCGACGCAAAGGGTTACTTGAGCATCGATCCTGCAGTGTTCCCCAGTGCAGTGGCGGGCGACCTGCCCAAGAAGATCGGTGAACATCTGGCAGCGCACCAGATGCCGATCAACCACACTGCCTTCGATGCGCCTGCTGAGGTCGCGGCATGGCACGACAAGCCAAGCTGGTACGTCCTGAGCTCCAAGGACCTCGTCCTTGATCCCCACGCACAGGCTTTTTTTGCCGAACGGATGACGGCCAAGGTGACGACGGTCGAGGGTAGCCACGCCTCGCTGGCCTCGCACGCCAAGGAAGTGGCTGCGGTCATAGAAGCGGCCGCAGGAGCAAAGTAGCCCTCGTCAAGCGATGCTATCGCCCGCCTCGCGGTGGTCGGTAGCATCGATGTGCAACGATCCCAGTTCGCAGGGTCGCACTCGCAGCGCTGACCCCTTGTCACTGGCAACACTGTGATAATGGCGACTTTCAAACTGGCCGTCTTAACGCGTCTCCGACCGCGGCGAATAGCTCGAGCAAAGCCCCCCTGCCCACGCGCCATGGCCTCGGACAGCGCCGCACCGGAAACCGCCGGAATAGGACTCAGCCATCACGCCTCCTCACCCGCCCATCATAGCGGTTGCGTGGTAGCGCACGGCACCGCACTGGCAGCCGCCGCTCACCTCTGGAAAGGAACGGCTATCCCTATCGCTGCCTCGACACCGACGTCGACCACGGTGCACGGGCGGCAATGGGGTCATTCCATGCCGATGTCGATAGCCTGCGATCGTTGTTCTCAATGGCGTCAGCGTGCTCACTCAACCGACCAACCATGATCTTGTCGAGGCTCTCGGGATCACGGAGCGGCTGAACTCTTCGCATACATATGACGTGGTTATCGTGGGTGCCGGGCCGTCCGGTCTCGCCGCGGCCGTCTACGCCGCATCCGAAGGACTGAACACGCTGGTCATAGAGGCAGTTGGGCCTGGCGGACAGGCGGGCACGAGTTCGCGCATCGAGAACTATCTCGGATTTCCAATGGGTATTTCGGGACAGGATCTTGCCCGGCGAGCGCAAATACAGGCTCAGAAGTGCGGCGCACGTTTCGCCGTCGCCGAGGCGGCGCGGCGTCTCGATCGCACCTTGCTATCCGTTTGGGCGAAGGAACAGTCGTGGTCCACTCGATCCACGGCTGGCTGACGCACAATCCGGTGGACCGCGAAACAGCGGATCAATCGGTGGCCGTCTGAGAAAGAACAGGGCAAGCCGCTAAGAACTCCAGATGCGACCGAAATTCTGCAGCTCCGTCAGGAGGTTGCGGGCTTTTTGCAAGTCAGGCGTATCGAACCCATCCATGAACTGACCATACACTGGCTCAAGAACGCTCCTGGCCGCGTCGATCCGCGTTTGGTCCCGCAGCAGGGCCGCAAGATCTGTGGCACCACGGATCCGCCAAGCCCACGCACCGTTTTCTTCTGCGGCTTGCAAGGATTGCCGCAAGGTGACTTCCGCTTCTTCGTCGCGCCCGACCGATCGCTCCTTGACAGCCCGAAGGCGGAGCAATTCGGGCACCATCGAACGTTGCGGTCCGATGTCGAACAAATAGTCGAGAATACGTACTGCTTCGTTCATATGTCCGATCGCATAAAGGGCGCGGATCAGAAGTGCATAGTAGGCATGACGACCCAACTGCCGAAGGCCGGTGCGGAGTTCGTCGAACGCTGACATGGGGCCATCCGGATCAAGCCGAGCGCCCGAAAGCACGTAAAGTGCTTCTGCGTAGCAGTTGGCCACCGGGATCCACGTCGGCATGCCGTTACGATAAATCGTATCCTTCAGTCGCTCGGCGTAGTGGATCGCCAGCGTCCATTCCTGACATTCGCTTAGAATGAAAAGCGCTCCATGGGTGTAGCATGAGACGAGGGTCCATCCATGATGAGCCTCCAGAGCTTCTTGTGCGCAAATCTTAACTGTATTCAGACCCGTCCCGGGTCTGACAGAGCCCAGCCACTGCAAAGCGCCCAGTGTCGTTTCGCTCCTGATCTTCGGATCAAGATCAAATCGAGAAGCCGTACCGTCGGAAAAGCCCCGCACCTCCCGACTCAACCTCTCCATCCTGGCTATCGCGGGCGGGTACTGGCAGTGTATGATCTCCAATTCCGTAAGAAGGATCTCGTGCTCCCACTGCGCGGAGCGATTGTTAGAGCGCGTTGCGACACGCTTCAACTCCTTGAGAATCTTCCGAACCTCGGTCTGGTTGCCAGGCAGGAGCCGATATCGCGCCAAGGCACCCAAGGCCTGGCATTCGGCATATGTATCGCGGATCTTGCGTGATAACTGGATTGCGGTTTCAAAGGTCTCAATGGCCTTCTCCGCATCGGCTGATATATAGCTGCTCACTGCCGCAAGCCCGACGAGCAGCTTGAGCTTCAGGGCTCGATCATCGCAGCCGAGGCGATCGAACTCGGCGAGCGCCTGTTCGCAGTTCCTGCGGGCCTCTTCGCTCAACGACAATTCATGCCACAGTGGCAATCCCGATGCCACCAACTGCATGCCAAGCAGCGGATCGGCGCGAAGAAAGAGTGCCCAACCGATGGCCCTGCGCAAATCGTCCGCACGACTGGCGTAGGCGATATGCCACTGCCGCGTCGAAAGTCTTGCCTGGTCGGCATTCGCACGAGCGAAGATGTCCAGCACAAGTCGGGCGTGGGCCCGAGATACAGCGGTCAGTTCCCCCGCGGCTTCCAGCAGATTGCCTGCGAATGCTCGAGTACTGTCGAGAAGCCGGTATCGCATCCCACCTGACATTTGTTCGACGCTAAGCATCGACTTGGCGCGCAGGCCGGCAATGGCATCAAAGACGACGGTTGGATCCAAACCCGAGTGGACAACGATGCTGACAACCTCATCCATATCGAACGTGCCCATGAAGATCGAGGTGGCACGCAACACGGATGCCTCGCTCTTCGTTAGGAGTGCGTAGCTCCACTGCATCGTCGCAAGCAGAGTCTGTTGACGAAGTGGTCCCTCCTGGTCAGGTCCGACTAGCGTGGCGAAACGATCGTCAAGTTCTTTGAGAACATCAGCAGCACTTCGGCTTCCGAGCCGGGATGAGATAAGTTCTATGGCGAGAGGCGATCCATCGAGCAGCCTGCAGATCTTGGCAACCGCAGATGCATCTCCATCCTCCATGTTGTATTTCCCTTTCTCGGACGCTCGCTCGACGAGAAGTTGTGGCGCGGAATAACGGAGGACTTGTTCGGGCGTGTAGATATGGTCAGGCGGCGGCACCTCCAGAGGAGCAAGCCAGAAGACCTCTTCTCGCTTCGCGCGGAGAGCCTGGCGGCTCGTCGCAACGATCCTGACGTCACTAGTGTTCACAAGAATGACATCGCAAAGATGCGCAACGGCATTGAGCACATGCTCGCACGTGTCCAGCAATAGCAAGGTCTTCCTTCGAGCGAGGATGGATGAGATCGCGTCGAGGCGATCCTGGCTACCTGAACTGATGCCGAGCGCAGCCGCAACTGAAGGGATGACGAATTCCTCGCCGGCCACTCGGGAGAAATCTATGAAGGTGATGAGATCTCCCTCTTCGTCTTCGAGCAGTTGCACTGTGGCGACTGCAACCGTTGTCTTGCCGATGCCCCCGGGGCCAACGATCGTCGTCAGCCGGTTGGCGGCAATCCTAGCTCGCAATTCAGCGATTTCGGCATCCCGTCCGATAACCGTGGCCAATTCGGGAAATCGGGTGTTTGCCACAACGGGCAGATCCGCAATTTTCGGGATTTCTCCGGTAATGACCTGATCGGTCAGCCGGTAGCCGCGGCCTACGAACGTCCTGATATAGTCTTCTGTTGGAGTGTATTCCCTCAGTGCCCGCCTAAGCGAAGCGATTGTCACTTTCAGATTGGCTTCATGGACAAAGATGCCGGGCCACGCGGCATTATACAGCTCCTCCTTATATACCAACTCACCCTTCTTCCGGGCCAAGGTCACGAGCATCTCCATTGCCCGACCGCCAAGCTGAACCTCTTCGGCACCGCAAAACAAACGGCGATGCTCCCCGTGAAGGCGAAAGGGACCAAATGCCACCACATCATCCGGTTCCGTCGGTACCATGTGTTCCTCTTAGCGTGCCGATGATCGACCTGGCGCAAGAATGATATCAATGTCACTATCGCGCGGGTGGACGCGGCATCTCAACATCACTCTAAGCGAACGAACACGGGAGGGTCTGCCTCCCACCTGTGGGCCTGTCGGACGAACTTACCCCAGTTGCCTCATTTTTACGGGCCGCGCCACCGCTCGCCGTTAAGTCTTTCCTCAACGGAACACCCGATGCTTGGATCTTCAAATCAATAAACAACGTCGCCGCACAGGTCTGCTCGTCAGTGCCTCCGTCGCGCGCAACTGGTTGCAGCCAGCAAAATCTCGGACCGCCGGCGCGAAGTTTTCTGCCGCGGCAAACCATCCCACGCCAATATTTACCGGATTTTACCTCCCAACGGGAGCGAACTCTTATAATATTGAAGCTGAATATGGATTGACTGCCCTACGAGTGCAAAACCATTGAGGGGAACCAATATGGGCTCTCACGCTAGGAACGGCTATTTCGGGTTCGGACCATATCGCTTGAATCCTGCAGCAAGAGTTCTCCGGCGAGGCGACGATCTGCTTGCGATAGGCAGCCGCGCCTTCGATATCCTTGCCGCTCTCGTTCAAAATCATGGACGGGTCCTCTCTCACGCGGAGCTCATGGCATTCGCATGGCCCGGTCTCCACGTCGAAGCCTCCAACATAAGAGTGCAAATGACGCATCTGAGGCGCGAAATCGGCTGTGGCGAAAACGGCAATCGCTATATCGTCAGCGTGGCGGGCCGCGGCTACAGCTTCGTCGCCCCCGTCATATGGGAAGAGGCGTCCGAGCCGGAGGACAGGTATGCGCCCTTGAGCTGCTCAGGTTTGCTGCAATGGATCTGACGGCGCAACGAATACCTCTTTTCCGCCTCGTTTGAGCTCCCCTATCGGCCGAGACGAGAATATTTCCAAACTTTCGCAGATGGTGGCTGAGCGCCGCTTCGTGACCGTTGGGGTTGCAGGAGGGGTCGGCAAGACGACTCTGGCCATCTTGGTGGCGCACGCCCTCCACATGTTTGACCATGCGTGTTTTGTCGATCTCGGCATCATCGATGATGAAACGGCCATCTTGGAAGCGGTAGCCTCGGCTCTGGAGATCCCCTTTTCAGCAAGCGATGCCATCGGCGACATCATCTTGTCAAACGGGATTGCGGCGAAGGCTCCGAGAGGAAAGCCCGAATAGAACGTTGTCCAACACGCGGCCAAGCACGGCAAAATCGCAGGATTTAACCACAATTAATATGCGTTCGAGGCTGGGTTGGTCGATTATTTCCCGTATCGCCATCGAGATAAATGACCGGAGAACGTCGCATGTCCCGAAACCTTGGACTTATCTTCAGCGCCCTGGTGGCGTTCGCAAGCACATCTCCCGCCGCGGTCGCTGCGGATCTCAAAGCCAAGACCGTTGTCCTTGTTCACGGCGCTTTCGCCGACGGATCGTCCTGGCAGAAAGTCATCCCTCTTCTGGAAAGGGCCGGATTGAAAGTTGTCGCCGTCCAAAATCCGTTGGAGTCCCTGGAGAGCGACGTGGCTTTCACCAAGCGCGCGATCCGCGATGCCGAAGAACCCATCGTACTCGTCGGTCATTCGTGGGGCGGCGTAGTCATCACGGAGGCGGGTGATGACCAGAAGGTGAGATCCCTGGTCTACGTAGCTGCCTACGCGCCTGATGCCGGTCAATCGCTGGTCGATGTCGCCTCCAGGTACCCTGACCAGGAAAGCCGGAAGACATTCGTCAAGGACGAGGATGGGTATCTGAAGATAAGCGATGACGGCATTTCCAGGTATTTCGCGGCCGGCCTCTCCCCGGACGAGCAGAGGCTCGTTGCCGTCGTGCAGGGACGTTTCCATGTGCGTGCCACCACCACGCCCGTCAGCCATGCCGCCTGGCGTGACAAACCGTCTTTCATGGTCGTGGCAACGCAGGACCAGATCATCGCTCCCCAGATGCAAAGGGATCAGGTGAAATCTGCAAAGGCGGAGATGATCGAGGTACCTTCCGGCCACGTGGCGATGCTCTCCCATCCCGAAGAGGTAGCGGACCTCATTGTGAAGGCGGCCCAATAGGTGGCAAGGGCGAGCACGCCTCTTTCCCTTGGGGCGAAACAACTGAAATCCGGATCGAGAACGGCGAGTAAGACGATGCCACCCCTCGTTATAGCCTTACGCTTCGAAGCGAAGTGGATGCTTACGGAAGGCGAGGCCAAGGTGACATCCCTGAAGGGTTCTACCATCGTGACCATCCGCCGTACCGCACCCATTAACCACATCAAATAAGGAGGACTCTATGAGCAAAGGTAAAGTTCTTGTGGTGGGGTCGAATGCCACCCGGATTGAAATTCAGGGCGGTGGAACTGGCCCAACCGGCCAATATCTCAACGAAACCGTGGTGCCAGCCATGGCTCTTGTTGCCGCCGGATACGAGATCGTGTTGGCAACGCCCGACGGAACCAAGCCGCACATCGATCCCGTGTCGGACGCGGCACAGCATTTTGACGGCGACGAAGCTGCTCACAAGCGCGGGCGCGACTTCTTCGACGACCATCGGGCGATGAACGATGCCAGGACATTGAGATCAGTCATCGAAAACGGGATCGATGGTTATGCCGGCGTCTTCGTACCCGGCGGTCAGGCACCGGTCGTCGATCTTATGCAGGATGCCGATCTCGGCGAGATCCTCCGCCGATTTCATGCTCGCCGGAAGCCCACGGCCTTTCTTTGCCACGGGCCGATCGCCTCGCTGGCCGCACTGCCGCACGCAAAGGAATATCGGGCCGCCCTGATTGCTGGTGATGTTTCCAAAGCGTCTGAACTCGCCAGGGGCTGGCAGTATGCCGGTTATAAGATGACGGTGTTCTCCGCCAGTGAGGAGAAACCGATCGAAGAACAGGTCCTTCACGGCAAGCTCTATTTCAACATGCCAGACGCATTGCGCATGGCGGGTGGCGACGTCACGACGAACCCGGTCGACTTCTCCCCCCATGTGATAGAGGACCGCGAGCTGATCACAGGCCAAAATCCGCGATCGGATCATCCTCTTGCGGCGAAACTGGTCGAGGCCCTCAACCGGGTGACGGTTTCGGCGTGATCTGATGGAACGCGGCATGGAAGGTGATGGCGTGCCTTCTATGCCGTTGTCCCGACCCGCAACGTCTCGTCCGCCCAAGCGAGTTACCTAATGCATTCCATCAGGAACCTTCTGTATGACACAGTCGCCGACCAAGATCACAGCCATCCTGACAGCTCATCTCGGCAAGGCCGTCGAGTTACGAGCATTGCTTGTTGGCATGGCACCGCTTTGCCGCGCCGAACCCGGCAATCTGCGCTGGGATGTCTGGTGCGACCGGGCGCATGGCGAGCGATACGTGCTCGACGAACTCTATCTGGACGCCGCCGCCGTCGAGGTGCATCGCATGACACCTCATTATCAAGCCTATCTGGCCGAGATTCCCAAACTGGCAGAGAGAACGGTCTGGGTGCTGGAGGCGGTAGAGGTCAAATAGTTCTCAGCAACACGACAGCACCGCCGCGGCCTATCGGTGCGATTCGAACGCCTACATTTAAGCTGTCATTTGGCGGTCAAACGAACCCCAACGATGTCCGCTTGTAGGGTAGGCCCAACGCGCCGTAGACGACCGATATGGTGAAGGGTTTCGGGTGCCGTCAGGCGTACGAAAGCCTCTCATGCAGGAAC
>NZ_JABFCN010000041.1 GCF_013087515.1 Rhizobium sophorae
CGCAAGCGATCTGGTCAAATTATCTCGAGATATCTTGCAAGTCGGGGGCCGTCCACATAAGGGATGTGAACCGGCGACGCCACCGCAGGGTCGAGGTGGAAGCAAAACCCTCGAAAATCTACAGACGGTAGCGCCCGCGCTGAAGATTGGGGTGTTATCGCGGGCGCTGAACCGCTACAGCCGGTTTTAAAGTGCAGCGCCTAGGACGCGATCGTAGTGACAGTCAACATTGGCGCGGGGGCCGAGCCACTCATCTCGGTTGATTGGCAAACGCGCATCGATGTGACCAGGCTGCAAGCTTGGCTGACCGATTCTGAAGAACGCGCGCGCAATCAAGCAAGCGCCATCCCCTGGGACGCAGGCACGGCAGACGTCAGACCGAAGTTCATACACTTGACAGGATGACTCTGAACCGACGCGACCGACCAATGCGGAGCAGCGCGCACCGTCGCAACGCATTCCTTGCTGGTTCGCAGCTACGAAATGCGCTGGCAGCAAATCGAGAGCAGCGTCTGTTTCGGTGGAAAATCTCGGCCAGGTCGGCGAAAAGGAGCGGCAGGCTCCGCAGCTTCGGCAATCGAAATCGATCGATGATGTCATGACCCGCTCCTACCAGACAGCCTGCCAATGATAAAGCTGCCGGCTAACGGCTTCTCTTGGAGCAAACGCAGCCATTTCATCAGGCTCCTCGTCCTGACGTTGGGTCTCAACGCGATCTTGTCGAGGGTGTCGAGCGCTGCGATCGCTCGACGATTGAGGCTTATCGAAGCGACGGTTCGTGCGTCAGGACCATGTCGATCGGCTTTCGGGCCGATACCGGCACGCGAAAATCCTCACGCATCTCACCGAAGCCGATCAGCGTGATGATGATTTCATTGTCAGGGATGCCGACGCAGGTCCGCATCTTGATATCCTGCTCGCGCGCCGCACTCCAGTTCAGCATGCAGGCGCCCAGTCCCTCCGCGTGGAGGCCAAGCGCCAGCGTCATGGCGAACATGCCGCCGTCCACCCATCCCTGGTTTCGTTCGCCGACCGTATTCCAGTGCGACAGGTCGACCGTCACGACGAATACGCCGCCGAGTTGCTCGCCGAAGCCGCGATTGCCGTCGTGATGGGCGAGAACGCGGGCGATCGACGGCTTCTCGGTGAAGGCGTAGACACGGCATGTCTGTCGGTTGCAGCTCGAAGGCGATTGCTGGGCCGCACGGATGGATCTTTCGATCTTCTCGAACGCGACTGTCCTGTTGCTGTCATACTGGCGCACGCTGTGGCGTGCCTCCATGAAGGAGACAAAATCCATCCGCGCGTGCCTGACGATCTCGGCTGCACTCACCGCCTCGCTGCCGCCGGGCCGGATATTGTGCCCGGCGCCGGCGACGACGAGCAGATCGTCCAGCAGTGCCTGCGCCTCGCCGACATCGCCCTGCTCCGCATTGAAGGCGACATAGGCCGAAAGCACGGCAAGGCCGATATCGGCCGAAGCGTCACGGCCATGCTGCTCGATATAGCGGCGCGTCTCTGCCGCCAACAGCCGCACCTTGTCCATGCCGAAGCCGTTGCGCGGATTGGAAAGGGACATGCCGTATTCCAGCATATGCGCCAGGAGATGGATATGCGCCCGCCGGTTTTCGCGCGACTGTGCGCCATCGATGAAGGAGGCGCGGCGGAAACGGCGATAGTCATAGGCGAAATTCGCAAACAGACGCCACGCCGTTCTGGCGCGGTTCTGGAAGGATGATGCGGAAGGCGCGGCTTTGGCCGAAGGCATGGCACAATTCCCCAGTGATGAGCAGGCGGTCTTTGAACCTGCTGTCTTCGATGCAGGGTTATTCGTCCGCTCGGCCTCGTCAAACCCCCTGCCAGTAGTGGATTTTCATGCCGGGATGCGATGCCTCTGGAATCAGCCGGCCGACAAGCATTTGTTTTAAAACTGCTTTTTCTAGAGCACCCTATCCGTTCGAATAGGTTTTCTGCCACCCGTATCGGCCGATGACCCATCCGAATCACTTCCGCACCTACTCATTTCCGAACTTCCAAGCCGGGGCGGAGTGCGGCACCGTAAGCCCATGAATTGCCCAGAGCGAATTGCGCATCAAGGAGGCCGGCCGTGCAGGATAGCGTCGTAGAAATTCGCGTGGTGTCGCCGATCGTCACCAAAGGATTTCGCAAAGTCGCCGATCTCCGGGCGTTGGAATATCCCGGCATCAAGGTCAGCCACTCGCAGATTACGGCCGGGCCGGGATCGATCGAGAGCGAGTTCGAGGCTGCCCTGTCAGTGCCGGGAACAATCGCCGAAGCGATCAAGGCGCAGAATGAAGGCATCCATGCCGTCATCATCGACTGCATGGGCGATCCGGGTCTCAGACCGTCGCGGGAAGCCGTGACGATCCCGGTGCTCGGACCCTGCGAGACCGGCATGCACCTTGCGGCGATGCTCGGCCACCGATTTTCCGTCCTCACTGTCATGCGCCGCCTGCGCGCATCCTTCGAAAATACCGCGGCAGTCGCCGGCCTTTCGACCAAGCTCGCCTCGGTGCGCAGCGTCGATATTCCCGTTCTTGAACTCGAGGAGGACCTCGACCGGACGAAGGCGATGCTGATCAAGGAAGGCATCCGCGCGGTCGAGGAAGATGGCGCCGAGGCGCTCGTCTTCGGCTGCACCGGCCTGATGGGCTGCGCCCTCGCCTTGCGCGAGGGGCTTCTGGCGCGTGGGATCGACGTGCCTGTTGTCGACCCCATTCCCGCCGCCATCTCGGTTGCCGCAGCGCTGGTGCGCTCGAACCTTGCCCACAGCAAGCTGACCTTCCCGCAGCCGCCCGAAAAACAGCTGCTCGGTTACGACTATATTCATCTGCCCATGTCGCTTGCGGCCGAATGAGAGAACGCTGGACGTTCCATTGAGAGGACAGAGATGGCGATTGCGCAAGCGGACACCATGACACAAACGGAAAAGCGGAAAGGATCGATGGCCGTCCTTCAGGATTTCCGCCTGTGGTGGCTGGTCATCCCGGCATTCCTCGTCTTCCTTGTCTTCTTCGTGATCCCGACCGCATCGCTGTTCGGGCTCGCCTTCAACAAGTCCGTCGCCGGCGTCATCGCCCTCAACAGCCATATCACCTTCGATAATTTCGTCCGCATCTTCACGCGGGCGAGCTATTATGAATCGATCCTGCGCTCGATCTGGATTTCCGCCATCGTCGGCGCCGCCTGCCTGTTCTTCGGCTATCCCCTCGCCTACGTCATCGCAAAGACGGTGAAGCCGAGCCGCGCCACGCTGTTGATGATCCTCGTCCTCTCCTCCATGCAGCTCGACATGGTCATCCGCATGTATGGGCTGATGGTGCTGCTCGGCGATAACGGCCTCATCAACGGATTTCTGCTCAGGGTCGGGGCGATAACAACGCCACTGCCGCTGATGTACAACGTCTTCGGCGTCATCGTCGGGCTGGTGCAGATCACCCTGCCCTTCATGGTGTTGTCGCTGATCGGCATCATCAAGGCGATCCATCCCTCGCTTGAGGAGGCCGCCCGCAGCCTCGGCGCCTCGCGCTGGCACGCCTTCGTCACCATTGTGCTGCCGCTCTCCATGCCCGGAATTCTGGCCGGTACGCTGCTGGTCTTTGCGCTTTCGATCAGTTCCTACGTTGTTCCCGCCCTGATGGGCGGCTGGAAGGTGATGGTGCTGCCCATCCATATCTACCAGCAGATCGCCGAAGTCGGGCGCTGGCAGTTCGGCGCCGCCATCGCCGTGGTACTCTTCGTGACGAGCATCGCGGCCGTTGCGGTCTACCACCAGGCGGCGGTCAGAACCTCGGGAGGGCGCACCTGATGCGTGAAGAATCCGCCATCCCCCTTGCCTTCAACGCCATCTCGCTGCTGTCGCTGGCGATCCTCCTGGTGCCGGTGTTCATCGTGGTGCTTGCCGGCCTGAACTCGGGCGATTACCTGACCTTTCCGCCCGAGGGCCTGTCGCTGCGCTGGATACAGGCGTTCCTGACCTCGCCCGTCTTCCTCTCGGCCTACGGCGTCAGCTTCATGATCGCACTGGTCTCGACGCTGATCTCGACCGTGATCGGCACGATGGCAGCGATCTATCTGACACGCTCACAGAGCCGTGTTTCCAGCATATTGCGCGGCTTCTTCATGCTGCCGATCGTGCTGCCCGGCGTGGTGCTGGGACTTGCCCTCTATGTCTTCTACGTGACCACGGGCATCGGCCTTGCCCGCACCATGCCGGGGCTGATTATCGGCCACGTGATCGTCACCTGCCCCTTCGTCATCGCGACGGTGACGGCAGCGCTAGTCGGTTTCGACCGCTCGCTGGAAGAGGCCGCCCGCAGCCTTGGCGCCTCGCCTTTCACCGCTTTCCGGTTGGTGACGCTGAAGATTATCGGGCCGGCCATTTCGGCGGGCACGATCTTCGCCTTCATCGTCTCGTTCGGCCAGTTCGAAGTCACGCTGTTCCTGTCGACGCCGAACCTGCAGACGCTGCCGATCGCGATGTATGTCTCGATGCGCTACCAGTTTGAGCCGACGGCCGCCGCCGCGGGCATCTTCGCCATCGCACTCGTCATTCTCTCCACCGTGCTGACCTCAAGACTCGTCAATCTGAAACGGACCTTCGGGGGATGAATGCCGCTACGCCTTCACATCAACGATAGAGCAAAAAGGGGAACTTCATGACTGAGAAAACGACAGGGCATACCCGCCGCACGATCCTGAAGATGGGCGTCGCAGCCACAACGCTGCCCCTGTTCAACATCAATCACGCCTGGTCGCAGGATGTCGCCTTCGACGGCAAGGCTTTCGATGCCGGCGGCGCTGTGCTGCGCGTCGGCGAATGGGGCGGTCCCTGGGGCGAGCTGGTCAACAAATACCTGCTGACCGACTTCCAGAAGGAGTTCAACTGCAAGATCGAATACGACTCGACCTGGCCCTGGTTCCCGAAATTCGTCGCAGGCGGGGCCGAGAAACCGCCGCTCGACATCACCAACTGGAACCTGCCGGAGATGTTCAAGACGGCAAAGGCCGGCGATTTCTTCCTGAAGCTCGACGAACTGCTGCCGAACGTGCCGAACGCCAAGAACCTCTGGCCCTTCGCCACCGCCAACGGCGTCGGCGTCACCTGGGCCTTCAACCAGTATGGTTACGCCTATCGCACCGATCTGGTTTCGCCGCCGCCCTCGTCGTTCAAGGATCTCTGGAAGCCTGAATTCGCCGGCAAGCGCGGCACCTACATCACGTCAAACACACTGCAGATGGACTTTTTCCTCGTCGCCTGCGGCATCTTCGGCAAGGATCAATACGATCTCGACGCCGGCTACGAAGCGATGAAGGCGTTGATGCCGGCCAAGATCTCCGATTTCACCGGCAACATGCAGACGCTGATGGACCGCGGCGAAGTAATAGTCGCCGTGCTCGACGATGCCGAGCCGATGCAGGCGCGCGACAAGGGCGCTCCCTTCGCCTTCTGGTACTGGACCGAACAGCAGCCGATCCTGACGCAGACCTATACGATCAGCCGTTATGCCGAGCCGGTGCAGAAGAAGCTCGCCTTCGCGCTTCTCGACCGTGCCCTCGATCCGACCTTCATCGGCAATATGGGCAAGGAATTCTACTTGCGCCCGACGGTCAGCAACGCGGTCCTGCCCGACAATCTCGCCAAAGCCGGCGTCGTCAACAGCGCCGACGCCATCAAGGGCTTCTGGGTGCCGGACTGGAATTCCTACCTCGAAAACGAAGACGACATTGTCGAAACGGTCAACGGCATCTTCGCCAGCTGATGCCGCAGCCGCGGGCGGCTCCACGCCGCCCGCGATTCATCTTCATAACAGGAGAGCCCTCGCCGCATGTCCGATATCCATCTGAAAAAGCTCGCCAAATCCTACGGCGATAGCGTCGCGGTCGCCGGCATCGACCTGCACATCGCCGAAGGAGAGTTCTTTTCCCTTCTCGGCCCATCGGGATGCGGAAAATCGACGACGCTTCGGATGATCGCCGGCTTCGTGCCGCCGAGCGGCGGCGAGATTCTCATCGGCCGCGACGACGTGACGAGATTGCCGCCGGAGAAACGCGACATCGGCATCGTGTTCCAGAACTACGCGATCTTCCCCCACATGAACGTTGCCGACAACATCGCCTTCGGCCTGAAGCTCCGGAAGCTGCCGAAGGAGGAGATCCGCAAGCGCGTCACCGACGCGCTGCGCCAGGTCGGGCTCTCGGGATACGAGGAGCGCTTCCAGCGCCAGCTTTCGGGCGGCGAGCAGCAACGCGTTGCCCTTGCGCGCGTGCTAGTGACGGAGCCCCGCATCCTCCTTCTCGATGAGCCGCTCTCGGCGCTCGACAAAAGCCTCAGGGAGGAAATGAAATACTGGATAAAGGATCTGCAAAAGAAGCTCGGCATTACCACCGTCTATGTGACCCACGACCAGGACGAGGCCTTGACGATGTCCGACCGCATCGGCGTCATGCAGAAGGCGCACATCGTCCAGGTCGGGACGCCCGAGGAAATCTACGAGCGGCCGAAGACGCTGTTCGTCACCACTTTCATCGGTCATTCGAACGTGATCGACGTGACGGTCGGCGCCAATGACGGGCAAGGCATGACGGTGCTGCTAGACGGAACCGTGTTGCCGACGCGCGGTCCCGAGGGACTTGCCGCCGGGCAGGCGGCAAAGCTGGTGGTCCGCCCCGAGAACGTCATCATCGGCCCGGACAGCTCATCCGGCGTCAGCCTTCCCGCGACGGTCGTCAGCGAAACCTATCAAGGTGCGCTGGTGCGCTACCGGCTGGCGGTCGGCTCGCAGGAGATCGTCGCCGAGCGCCAGAACCAGTCCCGCACCGAGCGATTTTCCCCCGGCGCCGCCGTCACGATCGGCTGGGATCCCGAACGATCCGAGGCGCTCGTCGCCTGAAGCAACACGGAAACAAAGATCATCGCCAGCACCGGAGCCATCCGCTCCGGCGCCACGGCCAAGCATATTCTCACGGAGGTCATGATGCGTATTGGAATAGATGTGGGCGGCACGAATACCGATGCTGCCCTGATGGACGGCCCGCTGGTGCTCGGCGCGTGCAAGAGCCCGACGACCAGCGATGTGGGTTCCGGCATTGTCGCCGTGTTGAAGCAGGTGCTGTCGATGACCGGCGTTTCGGTCTCGGAAATCCAGGCGGTGATGATCGGCACGACGCATTTCACCAATGCCGTCGTCGAGCGCAAACGGCTGCTCGAAGTCGCAGCCGTCAGGCTTGGCCTGCCGGCGACTAAGGCGCTGCCGCCGATGACCGACTGGCCGAAGGATTTGGCCGACACGCTCGGCCGCCACACCTTCATGGTGCGCGGTGGCAACGAATTCGACGGCCGCAAGATCGCGCCGCTCGATGAGCCCGAAATCCTGCGCATTGCCGGCGAAATCCGCAGCCGCGGGCTCAAGGCAGCCTCAATTACCTCGGTGTTTTCGCCTGTCACACCCGACATGGAACTGCGGGCCGCCGAGATTCTCGGCAACGAGATCCCCGGCCTGTCGATATCGCTCAGCCACGAAGTCGGCCGGGTCGGTTTCCTCGAACGCGAAAACGCCTCGGTGATGAATGCGTCGCTCGCCGATCTGTCGCGCAAGGTCGTCAACTCCTTCCGCAATGCTTTGAAGGAGCTGGCGATCAATGCACCCTTCTATATCAGCCAGAACGACGGGACGCTGATGGTGCCGGACTATGTCGAGCGTTATCCGGTGCTGACATTCGCCTCCGGTCCGACCAATTCCATGCGCGGCGCGGCGATGCTTGCCGGCGAGAAGGAGGCGATGGTCGTCGATATCGGCGGGACCACGTCGGATGTCGGCATGTTGATGCAGGGCTTCCCACGCGAATCCGCCGTCGCCGTCGATATCGGCGGGGTCAGGACCAATTTCCGCATGCCCGATGTACTCGCCATCGGTCTCGGTGGCGGCTCGATCGTGCGCGACGATGGTGCCCGTATTGGCCCAGATTCGGTCGGCTACGAAATCACCTCCCGCGCGCTGATCTTCGGCGGCGATACGCTGACCACGACAGACATCATCGTCGCAGCCGGCCTCGAGGATATCGGCGACCGTTCGCGCGTCGCCCATATCCCGGCAAGGACGATCGAAACCGCGCTCGACACCATCCACCGCATGGCCGACGAGGCGGTCGACCGGATGAAGACGAGCGCCGAGCCCCTGCCGGTCATCCTGGTCGGCGGTGGTTCGATCCTGATCTCGCGCGACCTGCCTTCCGCTTCGCGCGTCATCCGCCCTGAGAACGCCTCCGTCGCCAATGCGATTGGCGCTGCGATCGCGCAGGTCGGCGGCGAGGTCGACCGCATCTTCTCGCTTGAGGGCACCTCCCGTGACATCGTGCTCGGCGGTGCCAAGAGGGAGGCCGAGGAGCGCGCGGTCAAGGCGGGTGCAGAGGCCGGAACGGTCAAGATCATGGATATCGAGGAAGTGCCGCTCGCCTATCTGCCTGGCAGCGCGACACGCATCCGCGTCAAGGCCATTGGCGATCTCGTGATCGGATGAGGATCCTATGAAGCTCAACAGCCAACAACTCTGCGACCTCGCCGTCGGCGCGGCCTTTCTGGGCACCGGCGGCGGCGGCGATCCCTATGTCGGCCGGCTGATGGTGCAGCAATGCCTCGACGAGGGGCTCGAGGTGAACATCATCGATCCCAGCGAACTGGCGGACGACATGCTGGTCATCCCGACCGCGATGATGGGGGCACCAACCGTGCTGGTCGAGAAGATCCCGAGCGGCGAGGAGGCGATGTTCTCGCTGCAGCGGCTCGAACGCCATCTCCGCCGCAAGGCGCAGGCGACGATGCCGATCGAGATCGGCGGCATCAACTCGACGATCCCGCTCGTCGTCGGCGCCCGCCTCGGCCTGCCGATCGTCGATGGCGACGGCATGGGACGCGCCTTTCCCTTTCTCGAAATGGAAACCTTCGGCGTCTACGGCGTGTCCGGCAGCCCGATGGCCGTCAGCGACGAATATGGCGATTGCGCCATCATCGAGGCGGTCGACAACCGCCAGATGGAATGGCTTTCGCGCGCCGTCGCCATCCGCATGGGCGGCTGCGCCTATATTGCGGAATATGCAATGTCGGGCGCCGACGTCAAACGTACTGCCATTCCGAACACGCTGAGCCTTGCCATCCGCATCGGCGAGGTCCTGCGCAACGCCAAAACCTCGCATGAGAATCCGATCGAGGCGCTGCTCGGCTTTCTGCCTTCGACGCTCTATCGCTACGGGCGCATCATCTTCGGCGGCAAGATCATTGATGTCATGCGCGAGACCAAGGCCGGATTTTCGATCGGCCGCGTCACGATCGGCGGACTGCCACCCTTCGGCTCGACGATGGAGATCGAGATCCAGAACGAGAACCTGATCGCCCGCGTCGACGGCCAGGTGAAGGCGATCGTGCCCGATCTCATCTGCATCATGAACACGGAAACGGCCGAACCGATCACCAGCGAGAACCTGCGCTACGGACAGCGCGTCACCGTGCTCGCCGTCTCCGTTCCCGAAATCATGCGGACACCGGAAGCGCTCGATGTCTTCGGCCCTGCCTGCTTCGGGCTGAAGGAACCCTTCATTTCCATCGAGGAGATCGGCTGAACACATGGCAATCATCACCAACGAGGATATCGACGATCTGGCCGTCGGCGCAGCCCTTCTCGGCACCGGCGGCGGCGGCGATCCCTATATCGGCAAACTCATGGCAAAGGCGGCGATCGAACGACACGGCCCGGTTGATCTTCTGGCCCTCGACGACGTACCCGACGACATCGAGGTCGCCGCTTGCGGAGCGATGGGGGCGCCGACGATCCTGATCGAGAAGATGCCGAGCGGCGAAGAGATCGGGCTTGCACTCAGGGCTTACGAGAACCGTGTCGGCAAGGCAATGGGGGCGATCATCCCCTTCGAGGCCGGCGGCATCAACTCGATGGTGCCGATCATGCTGGCGGCGGAATGCCGGCTCCCGGTTATCGACGCGGACGGCATGGGTCGCGCCTTTCCGCAGCTCGAAATGGAGACCTTCAACGTCTATGGCGTGCCTGCCGCACCTGTGACGGTCGCCGACGAGCAGGGCAACGTCGTCATCATCGAGACGGAAAGTGCGGCCAAGGCGGAATGGCTCGCCCGCGGTGTGACGATCCGTATGGGCGGCCAGTCCTATATCGTCAATTACGGCATGGATGGCCGCACGACCCGTCGCGTATCCGTTCCCGGAACGATGTCGCTTGCCATCGGCATCGGGAGTACCATCCGGCTGGCGCTTGCCGCGCATCGCGATCCGCTCGCCGACCTGATCGAATTCTTCTCCGGAACGCATTACGAGACCGCACGTCTTCTGGCCTCGGGAAAGGTTGTCGACGTCTCGCGGCGCGAGCAGAACGGCTGGTCGGTCGGCGTCGTGACGATCGAACCTTTCGACACAAGCCGCAGGCCGGTGCGCATCCAGATCCAGAACGAGAATCTGGTGGCCGAGGAAGACGGCAGGGTGCTGGCGATCGTGCCGGATCTCATCTGCATCCTCGAAGCCGATACTGCCGAACCGATAACCACCGAACGCCTGCGTTATGGCCAGCGGGTTAACGTGCTTGGCGTCAAAGTGCCGCCGATCATGCGCACACCGGAGGCATTGGACGTCTTCGGCCCCGCCGCCTTCGGCCTGACGCAGAATTACGCACCGCTCGAGGCCGGTTAGATCTGGGCTGGCACGGGATATGCTTCTTAAAGCTCGCTAGTCAGGATGGTCGAATGAGCGAGGCGTTTTTGGATGCATCACAGTCGTTCCGAAGGCAGAACTGCAACCCGCCCCGGCGGCGGTGAACTGAAGACGCTAGGTTCCCGTTTTCGCCCGCCGCGCATGCTGTTCACGGCCATCGACCGTCCCTTTCCCCTTTCGAAGATCCGCGACGGTCTGGCGCGCCAGATCGTCGTCGTCCATGCACCGTCCGGCTTCGGCAAGACGGCGCTGCTCAAGGCGGGATATGAGGCAGTCACTTCCGGCTCCGATTATTTTCAGTCGCTGTTCGATGGCGGTGTCGGTCATTGCGGCTGGATCACGCTGGACCCCGCGCATACCCGGCCTGCCGAACTGCTAGCCGATCTTTGCCTGGCGCTCGGCATCCGCGCCCCACAGCCTCCCGCCTCCCTGCGGGAGCTGTTCGACATCGTCGCCGATCGGGAAAGTGGCGCAATCCTGTTTATCGACGAGCTCGATATCGCTTCCTCACCCGACGTGCAGGCTTTCCTCGACGGATTTTTCTTGGGTGCCCCCGACAATCTGAGGATCGTCTGCGCATCGCAGCAGAAACTGCCGCTGCCACTCGCCCGCCTCAGGGTGCGCGGCCTTGTCACGGAGATCAACGCCGTCGACCTCGCCTTCAGCCGCAACGAGATCCGTAGCCTGTTTCCACGCAACATCAACACCGGCGACGTCGCAAACTTCGTACGCGCCACCCGTGGATGGCCGGCCTTGACGCAGATCGCGCTCGGCGTGATGGAGAGCGGCGGTACAGACGAGCGCGACAGGCTGCTGGCCGGCGAGCATCCCGATCTTTTCCGCCATATCGACGAAGCCATCCTGCGTCCGCTGTCGCCGGCGCTTCGCCGAACGCTATGCGTCACGTCGATCCTGGAGGAATTCCCGCTGGAGCTGGCAAGCCATCTTTCCGGCACCGATCTGCAGGCAGATGATCTGCGGTTGCTTGAGGATATGACCCCGCTGATCGAAAAGAGCCAGACGGGTGCGGCCTGGTACAGGCTCCATCCGATCGTGCGGAAGTGCCTGATGACCGAACTTGCCGGCGATCCTCAGATCGACGAGGCAAAGCTTCACTCCATGGCAGCGATCTGGTTTGCCGAGCGCGCGTTCCTGGAAAGAGCCGTTGCACATGCGGCGCGTGCCGGCAATTTTTCGCTCGCCGCGCAGACGATCCGACAGGCCGGCGGCGTCAATCTCTTCATCCGGGCCGGCCACACAGTGCTCGAACATCTGATCGACGACCTGCCCGCCGGCGTCATCCACGAATCTCCGAGCCTGTCATTATGTTACGTGCTGGTGCTCGCGAAGAAGGGGCACATCAAGGCGGCGCGCGAGCGGATGGAAGCAATCAAGCAAGGTCGGGCCTTGCATGGCGACGAGTTCCTGACGATCGAGGCATCGACGCTCGATCACATCGACGGGCTGGTCGATATCTATGAGGATCTTCATCTCGACGATGCGCAGATCCTGCATCTCGAACGAATGGCGTCAGGTTTCTCGCCGCAATCGACCTGGGAGCTCGGCTGGATCTACAACCATCTGTGCATCGCCTATACCAGGCGCGGCAATCTAGACCTCGCCCGGCTGAGTGCCTTGAAGGCATTGGCCTATTACCGCGAGGAAAAGACGGCCTATGCCCAGATCTTCATGCTGATCCATCTGGGGCTGGTCAATACGCTCGCCGGCAACTTCTCGGCGTCGCTGACTTTCTGCCGGGAGGCGCAGGACCTGATCCAGAGCGCGCAGTGGACCGACGTCAATCTCGAAGCGATCTGCCGGGTGGCGACGGCGGATGTTCTCTACCTCCAGGGCGAGATAGCGCTGGTCGAAAGGAGCCTTGGTGAAGCCGTCAATGCCGTGGTCCAGGGCGAGGGCTGGGTCGATATCTATTCCCGGATGTTTTCGCTGCTGGCCCGCAGCCGGCTGCGGCTGAGCGGTCTCGATACGGCAATGGCAGCGATCGACAAGGCAGAAGAGGTCGCCGTCGAACGCGCGCTGCCGCGCCTGAAGATTGCGGCCGACATCATGCGCGTCGATATCTTCTCGAAGACCGGCCTGATTGAATCGGCGGTGCTTCTGGCCGAGCGGCTGGTTTCATCGTTGCGCGATCCCGAACTCGGGCGCTTCTGGACGTGGCGCGAGGAAAGCGATTTCCTCGTTGCACAAGCGCGCCTTCTCAAAGCCCAGGGACGACCAGCCGAAGGGCTCGCCAATCTGGAGATCGTGATGGCGCGAAGCCGCGCGAACGGCAGCGGTTATCACCTGCTGGCGGCGGAAATCCTGGCAACGGTTGCCGCCTGGAACGACGGCCGGCATGCCCAGGCGCTCGAATATTTCCAGCTGGCGATCGCGCGTGCCCGCTCGCACGAGGTGACCCAGCATTTCGAGGACGAGGGACTCGAATTCTCCACGGTCGTGCGGGCGATCGTGCGGCGTTTCGGCCTGAAGGTCTTCAGTGCCGATGCCGTCGACTTCATCGGTCGCATAATTGGCCAGGGTGAAAAAAGCGTCTTTGGCAAACCCGCCGATAACGGCCGCCGGATCAAGGGTCCTCTTGCCGGCGGCAAAAGTCTTCTCAGTCAACGCGAGCAACAGGTCCTGCTCTGCCTCCACGAAGGCAAGAGCAACAAGGAAATCGCCCGCGCGCTCGGGCTTTCCGAGCCTACGGTAAAATTCCACCTCAAGAACGTGTTTTCCAAACTGGGGGTCAGTCGCCGGGCAATGGCCCTGGCAGTTTCGGCTAAATTGAACCTTAGGTAGCACGACGAACCGTCGACCCTGTCAGGGCAATCATGAAATTCTGCCAGCTGGTAGTGGTCGGTCGGGGTATCGGTGCGCTGAGGGTCACGAGATGCACCCTGTATATCATGAGGGCGTTAGAACGGCTGCAGCCTGGTCGGCGGCCCGCAACCCGCTTTCCCATGCGCCATGCGCGGTCGAAAAGTCGGACTGGTGCGTCGCCTCGCCGGCGAAAAACAGCCGGTCGCCGACCGGGCGCGCCAGGACTGCGCGTGCACCCGCATGGCCGGGCAGAGCATGGCTATAGGAGCCGCCTATCCAATCGGTACGACACCAGGAAGAGGCCGCCAGGGGCCGCAGGTGGCGGCGGATGTTGCTTCCGAGCAGCGATGACAGCTGGTCGAGTGCGAAGGCAAATGCTTCCACTAAACCCATGCGTTCGATGACGACAGCACCGTTTCCGCCGAAGAAGCCTTCGAGGATCGGCCGACCGAGCGGCCGGATATAATAGCTGCCGGTCTCGGCATTTTGCGGGTCGCCGAGCAGGTGAGTTTCCGGCTCCAGACCATGATTGCCATGGAGTTCCAAAAACAGCTTGTCTGCGAGGCCAAGCGGCAGCTCACTCGCGGCATGGAGGTGATCATCGGTCCCCGGGTCGAAGACAATGGCTCCGCGGGCCAGAACGGTCGTCGACGCCGTGATGATCGCGGCACCTGATGTGACAGGACCGCGGTCGGTCTCCAGTCGGATGCCGTTTGCGGTCATTGCCACGCGTCGAACGGGAGTCGAAAGGCGCAAGGCCACGTTCGGGACGGCCGCGCTGATCAGGCTTCCATAGCCTTCCTGCACCCGCCAATTGGCGTCGGTCGCCGCATTGTCATAGGCAAGAAAGTCAGCGATCGACAATCGATCGAGCGGTGCGCCGTTCAGATATCCGCTGAGGGACTGGCAGTAGGCATTCCATTTGCCGCCTGGTTCCAGCGCGTCTGATGCCCTGTCGCTGGCGGGGGGGCTGGCTCGCATCCGCTCCTCAAGAGCGGTCCATGCCGCCGCCGCCGCCGCCCGCTCATCCTGCGTAAAGCCGAGATCCCGCCACTGGCTTTGCCACGCCGTCGGTCCGCGCTCGATATTGAACCCGGCGTCACGGCCGATGGCGACGAGAGGATTGCGCTCGGCGGAATGCAGCCAGCCGCAACCCATATCCAGCGGCATTCCGGCCAATTCGATTGTCCAGGCTCGCCCGCCAACGCGGCTGCTGGCCTCCAGGATGAGAACCGAGCGGCCAGCATCGGCAAGTCTTTTTGCTGCTGCAATGCCGGCTGCGCCAGCGCCGACGATCGCAACCTCGTAGTCCATCCCGCCCTCCGCCGCTGCCT
Source organism: Rhizobium sophorae (assembly GCF_013087515.1). Taxonomy (GTDB): domain Bacteria; phylum Pseudomonadota; class Alphaproteobacteria; order Rhizobiales; family Rhizobiaceae; genus Rhizobium; species Rhizobium sophorae. The sequence continues at coordinate 14,908 of NZ_JABFCN010000041.1, forward strand.
CATCAGCTTGATACGACACAAGCTTTACATCGGGGCGGCACCCGCTTCAATGTGCTCGAAAGCCTGCTAGTATGCTGACATGACGTTCTTCGAAACACTTGTTGCATTGCTGGCGGTTGCCATCCTGCTGCTGCAGGTCACGCGTCGTATGCGCCTGCCCTACCCCGGCATTCTGGCTGCCGCCGGCGTCGCCGTGGCGATGTTGCCCGGCGCGCCCACGATCCCCATCGATCCTCCGACGGCGCTCGCTTTGTTCATTGCGCCCGTTCTTGTCGATTCGGCCTATGACTTCCCGGTGGGCGCGGCGCGGCGCATGCTGCTGCCGTTGTTCTTCTATGCCGTCGTCGCCGTTCTTGTTACGACAGGCGTGGTCGTGTCGATCAGCGTGCTGACGGTCGGGCTTCCGATTGCGGTTGCGGTCACACTCGGCGCAATTGTTTCGCCGCCCGATGCCGCAGCCGCCACGGCAGTCCTTTCCAATTTGCCGGTCGCCCGCCGTGTGGATGCTTTGCTCAAGGGAGAAAGCCTGTTCAACGACGCAACCGCGCTGCTGCTTTTCGGCGCCGCGCTGACTGTCCAGGCACGTGGCGGACTGGATGCCGGGACGGCGCTTCAGGTGGGGTTCGCCGCACCCGGAGGAATCCTGTTCGGCATCGCCTTCGGCTTTTTTGTCTCGCGGCTTCGGCCGATAACCGAAAACACGGTCGGCGGGACCCTGCTTCAATTCGTCTACGCTTTTTCGACCTGGCTGATCGCCGAACATCTGCACCTGTCGGCTGTCCTTGCCACCGTGGCGAGCGCAATGACGCTCGCCACTCTCTCTTCGGTCAAGGATTCGCCACGGATGCGGGTGCATTCCTTCGCCGTCTGGACGACTGTCGTCTTCCTGTTGAACGTGGTGGCTTTCCTGCTGATGGGCCTGCAGGCGCGCCGCATCCTTGAAGCGATGTCGGCCGAAGAGCTTCAGCGGGCGATGGGATTTGCCGCCATCGTAGTGGTCGGCGTCATCCTGGCGCGCATGGCAATGGCGTTCCTGCTTCACGCCGTCGTCGCGTCTCGCCACCGGCGCGGCGGTGAACTGGCACCTTTCACATCCGGGGAGACCTTGCTGGTGGGTTGGGCCGGTATGCGCGGCCTCGTTACGCTAGCGACGGCCTTCGCGCTTCCCGCCGACTTTCCCGAGCGAGACTTGGTCGTGCTCACGGCCTTCACGGTGGTGCTCGCAACCCTGGTCATTCAAGGGGCGACCCTGGCTCCGATGATCCATTTCCTGAAACTCGGTCGGCAGACAGAAGTCCGCGATGAACTCAAGGCGGCCCGGAGATCGCTCGCCGAAGCTGCCTTTCAGCGGCTTGAGAAGGAAGGCGGCACCGAGGCCGAAGCGATCCGGACGATCTGCAAGGATCATTGGACCGCTTCAACCGATGCAAACGAGACCTCGCCGCTCGATCGCCGCCGTCACCTGACGATCGCCGCCGTTCTCGCCCAGCGCCAGCGCCTCGAGGAATTGCGCGACAAAGATCAGATCGGCGCGACGCAATATCTCGAGCTGCAGGAAGACCTGGACTGGAAGCAGCTTTCCGTCGGCTCCGATGAAGATCGCCGCATCACAGAAAGCTAGATCCGATAGGTTCCATTGGCTATGCGAACTGCGGTCGGACGGCCTGCAGCAGTTTGTTGTTGCTGACCGGCACAATCAGCCGGCGAAGCCAGTAGTCGTGTCCAGCGATCGGCATTAAAGAGCCTTCTGCTCCGTCAGCCCAGCCTCACCAACGAGGCAGGACGCATTACTCGATATCTTTCAGCGCATCGAGCGGGCCGATCAGCGCCGTGCGTGGTGGGACGAGTGTCGGCCGCACCAGATGCGTGATTGCCGGGCCGCGGTCCGCATCGAGGATCGCAAACCCCTTGGTGATCATCGCCTCGCTGTCCTGCCGGATCATGAAGACGGGGAAAGGCAGGAAAGAGCCGAAGGGGTCGTAGTCGTAGCAGCCGACAATGATATCGGCGAAGGTCTCGTGCGGATGCAGCGCGAGGAAGCGCATCAGCCCTTCGAGGTTGATCGAGGAATTGACGAAGAATGCGCGCGGCAGCTTTCCATGACCTTCGTAGAAGGCTTCGAAGGCACGCGCCGTCATGGCGGGTGAATAGCCGGTCGGCTGGATGCAGACGTCTGGATCCGCGCCCAGCAATGCGCGCTTTACATCGCGGAAACCGCGAATTCGCTCATGGCTGGCATGGTCGTTGCGGCCGCCGAACAGGTACAGATCGTCAGGTGAAAGCGGGCCATCCTCTTGCGCGCGTTCGATGATCGCCTGTGTCAGCATGCGCGCACCTTCATGATTGTCGCTGATGATCGACGGCGCCAGCGTGCCGGGCAGATCGATGTTGACGTGCTTCAGCCCTGCCTTTTCGCAGACCTTGTGCACGCCATCCGGATCGGTTGCGCCGGCGATGAAAAGCTCATCGATCGAATAGGAGATCAGCGTCTCGACGACCTTGCGCTCCTCCTCCGGATCGCGACAGGCACTGACGACGAGAGGGCACTGGCCGCGGCTTCTGACCTGCGCCTCGAAAGACTGGGCCATCGAGGAGAAATAGCGGTTGTCGTGCACCGGCAGCAGAAGACCGACGAGACCGGAGCGGGACGAACGCAGGCCACGGGCCTGCAGGTTTGCCGTATAGCCGTGCTCGTTTGCCAGCTTCTGAATGAGCTGCGCCGTCGCCTCCTTGATACGCCGCTTCCGCCAGCTTCCGTTCAGCACAGCGCTCACGGTGGAAGGCGACGCACCCGATAGCATCGAGAGATCGTAGATCGTCGCCTTCTTCTTGCCGATGTCGGTCATATCTCGCCTTTCCTTTGTCGCTTCCCTTAGAAACAAACCCCTCTTGACGAAAGCCCTACCTTGATCGATAGTCATTGCACCATCGATTGTGCAAAAAAGAAAGATCGATTGTGCAAAGATGGTTCGCCGGAGGAGGCGGGATGGGAGGCAAGGGTATTCCCTCGCCAAGAAGCAACCAGGAACAACCTGCCGCAAACCGGCCGGTGGTCGTCGTTCGTATGAGCGACCTTTGAGGAGGAGTGAGGATGAGGAGCCTTATCGTAGCGGCGTTTGCCGCATCGCTGTCGCTTGCCGGGGCGGTGGTCGCGTTTGCGCAGGACGCGCCGAAGGTCGGCGTTGTCGTCAAGATCGGCGGCATTCCCTGGTTCAACGCGATGGAAGCCGGGATCAAGGAACAGGGCCAGAAATTAGGCGTCGATGCCTTCATGATCGGCCCGACCAGCGCCGATCCGGCGCTGCAGGTGCGCGCCATCGAAGATCTGATCGCCCAGGGCGTCAAGGTCATCGGCGTGGTGCCCAACGATGCCAAGGTGCTCGAGCCCGTGCTCACCAAGGCGCAGGCCGCCGGCATCAAGGTCATTACGCATGAATCGCCCTCGCAGAAGGGCGCCGACTGGAATTTCGAACTCGCATCGTCGACCGGTTTTGGTGAGGCGCATGGCAAGCTGCTCGCCGAAAAGATGGGCGGCAAGGGCGAATATGCCGTCTTCGTCGGCTCGCTGACCGTACCGCTTCACAATGCATGGGCAGACGCCGCAATCGCCTATATCAAGGCGAATTACCCGGACATGAAGCTCGTCGGCGAGCGCTACGGCGTGGCGGAAGATGTCGATAAAAGCCGCTCGACGGCGCTCGATCTCATTGCCGCGCATCCGGATCTGACGGGCTTCCTCGCCTTCGGCAGCCAGGGTCCCATCGGCGCTGGGCGCGCCATCGAGGAACGCCGCAAGACGGGTAAAATCTTCGTGCTCGGCCCGTTCTCGCCCGGCCAGGGCCAGAAGCTGATCAAGTCTGACGCGATATCGGGCGGCTTCATGTGGAATCCGAAACAGGCCGGTGAAGTCTTCGTTACGCTCGCCGATCGCCTGATCAAGGGCGAAAGCGTCAAGGAAGGTGATGACATTCCGGGTCTCGGCGTGATCAAGCCTGTTGGTAACGACATCATCGTCGATCAGCTGCTGCCGATCAACAAGGATACGGTCGACGACTTGGCCGCAATGGGCCTCTGAAGAGGCCCCCTCCCCGGGTGTCGGGCTGGTCCATGTCGACCGGCCCGGCGTTCGGGAAAGAGAGCGGTATCCGGCCATGGCCGGACCATTGATCTTTCATGGCATTCGACTGGACAGGCAACCGGCATGAGCACGGCAACGGATGATGGTGTGAAGGCCCAGCCGCTTCTTTCTCTTCGCGGCATCAACATGACATTCGGCGGTGTGAAGGCGCTCAAAAACGTCTCCTTCGAAGTCTTGCGCGGCGAAGTACACTGTTTGGCCGGCGAGAATGGATCCGGCAAGAGCACGTTGATCAAGGTGATATCAGGCGTCTATCGGCCTGCAGACGGCGCCGAGATCGTCTTCGACGGCGAGACGATATCCCACATGACGCCAGGCATGGCCCAGTCCCGCGGCATCCAGATCATCTGGCAGGACCTCGCGCTTTTTCCGGAAATGAGCGTGGCTGAGAATATCGCCTTCCAGACCCTTTCCGGTTCACGCCCGCGCTTCGTCAATTATGCCGCGATCCGCGGAATAGCCGAGGAGGCGCTCGCCCGGCTTGGCGTCACACTCGACGTCGACAGACCCCTCAAGGACTTCGCCATCGCACAGCGCCAGATCGTCGCCATTGCCCGCGCGCTGGTCGGCGAGGCCCGGATCGTATTCATGGACGAGCCGACCGCCTCGCTCACCCAGTCCGAGACCGATCATCTGCTGGCGATCGTGCGCACGCTGTCGGCCTCGGGCGTTGCCGTGGTCTTCGTCAGCCATCGCCTTGCGGAAGTGCTGGACATCTCCTCGCGCATCACGGTGCTGCGCGATGGCGCGCTGGTCGGGGTCTATCCGGTGGAGGGCATGACCCAGTCTAAGATCACAGAGCTGATGACCGGGCGCTCCTTCGATCAGAACGTTCGCGCCCGCGACGTATCGCCGAACCCCGTCCTGCTTTCCGTCCGCAAGCTGTCCAGGCCCGGCGAGTTCGAGGACATCTCCTTTGATCTGCGCCGTGGCGAGACGCTCGGGATCACCGGCCTGCTTGGCTCCGGGCGCACCGAACTTGCCCTCACGCTGTTCGGCATGCGCCGGCCCGCCTCCGGAACGATCGTGCTGGAAGGGAGAGCGATGCGCTTTGCCTCCAATCGCGAGGCGATCACATCAGGCGTCGCCTATCTCTCCGAAGACCGCCTTTCGCTTGGTCTCAACCAACCGCAATCCATCGCCGACAATCTGGTCATGGCCTCGCTCAACCGCATCCTCAGCGGCCGCCTCATTTCGCCGGAAAAGAAGCGCTCGCTGGTCGCGCGCTGGATCGCCGATCTCGGCATCAGGATCGGCAAGCAGGACGATGCGATCTCGACGCTTTCGGGCGGCAACCAGCAGCGCGTCGCGATCGCCAAATGGCTCGCCACCGATCCAAAAGTGTTGATCCTCGATGCGCCCACGGTCGGCGTCGATGTCGGCGCGCGCGCCGGTATCTTCGAAATCGTTGCCCGCCTCGCCGAGGCGGGGCTTGCGATCATCCTCATCTCGGACGAGGTGCCGGAGATCTATTTCAACGCCGACCGGATCATCCATATGGAAAAGGGCCGCATCGCCGGCTGGCACGATCCACGCGCAACCACACTGAAGGACCTGGAGGCGGCGGTCTATGCGTAAGCTGTTCCTGTCCCATACGACGGAATTCGTGCTGTTTGCCGTGATCATCGCGATGAGTATTGTCCTGGCTTTTACGACCGACCGTTTCTTCACGCTCGGCAATGGGTTCGACCTGCTCAATATCAGCGCGGTCAACATCATCTTTGCCGTCGGCCTGCTCGTGGTGCTGATATCAGGCGGGATCGACATCTCCTTCGCCGTCGCAGCCTCGATCGTGCAATATGTCACTGCACTTGCGCTCGAGAGGATCGGCGGCGGCGGATGGGTATCCGGTCTCCTGATTGCGGCCTGCATCGGCATCGTGCTCGGCATGATCAACGCCTTCCTGATCCACCGCTTCCGCATCATCTCGATCGTCGCGACGATCGCGACCTTCAATGTCTATTTCGGCCTGCTGATGTTCTTCACCAAGGGCGTGTCGATTTACAATCTGCCCGACTGGCTGACGAGCCGCGTCATCATCTATGAGCGCGAAATGGCCGATGGGAGCTGGGCTGAGATCACCTTGCCGGTTGTCGTTATGGCCGTCTGCACGCTCGCCACCTGGTTCTTCATTACCCGCACGACGACCGGCCGGCAGCTCTATGCCTTCGGCGACAATCCGGAAGGTGCGCGCCGCTTCGGCATCAATATCGGCGCCATGCAGTTCATCGCCTTCGGCTGGCTTGGACTGATGGCAGGCATCGCCGGTCTCATGCAGGCGCATTATGCGCAGGAGGTCGTGCCGAACGCACTCTATGGCCGCGAGCTCGATGTCCTGGCTGCCGTGGTGCTCGGTGGGGCGCGGCTGGGCGGCGGCAAGGGCTCGGTGCTCGGTTGCGTGCTGGGCGTGCTGCTCGTCTCGATCACCCAGAACGGCCTCAACCTGATGGGCGTCTCGCCCTTCGCCTTCAAGATGATCGTCGGCGCGATCATCCTCGTTGCGATCACCTTGTCGAGCGCCCGCATCGGCAATCTGGTGCCGGTGTTTGCGACCCGCAAATCGACCGGCGGCAGGCCTGCAGGCAGGGGAGAGAGCTGATGAGCGCGCTCGCCGCCCGCTTCAACGCCATCTTCGGGGCCGACATGGCCGGTCCCCTCGCCGCGCTGGCGGCCGTGCTCATCGTCTTCGGTTTCGCCTCGCCGCATTTTCTGACGGGCGCGACCTTCGGATCGGTCGCCTTTCAACTTCCCGAGCTTGGCGTCCTGACGCTCGCCATGCTGATGCCGATACTCACCGGCGGCCTCAACCTCGCAATCACCTTCACCGCCAACATCGCCGGCCTGACGCTCGCCTGGACGCTGCAGGCCAATGGCGGCATCGATGCCGGCCCGGGCGCCTTTCTGCTCGGCTCGGCCTTGGCGCTTGCCGTCGGCGCGGCAAGCGGCCTGGTCATGGGCCTCGTCATCGCCTTTACCCGCGCCCATCCGATCCTCGTTTCGCTCTCGATGATGATCTTCCTGCGTGGCCTCGGCGAATTCTTGACACGTGGCGGCGACATCTCTGGCTTTCCCACCTTCATCGCGCCGATCGGCCACGGCAGCATCCTCGGCATCCCCGTCCCTTTGTTGATTTTGATCGCCTGCGTGATTGCCAGCCACATCCTGCTCTCGCGCTCCAAGCTTGGCTTTTCCACCTATATGATCGGCTCCAATATCGAGTCTGCCCGCTATTCCGGCATCAACACCCGCAAGGTCCTGGTGCTGGTCTATATGCTCTCCGGCGTGATGGCTGCGGTTGCCGGCATCATCATGCTGGCGCGCTTCAATTCGGTGCGTGTCGGCCACGGCGAATCCTATCTGCTGATCACCGTACTCGCCTGCTTCCTCGGCGGCATCAATCCCTTCGGCGGCTTCGGCCGCGTCCTGCCCGTTTTCGTGGCGCTCATCGTGCTGCAGCTTCTCTCTTCGGGGCTCAATCTGCTCGGCGCCAACCAGCATCTCACCACCGCCGTCTGGGGCATCCTGCTCATCGTCGTGATGGTGCTGCGGTGGCTCTCGGCCAAGTTCTTCAGAATCGCGAAATAGGAGATACGACTATGGAAGGTTTCGGTGTTCACACCAGCATGTGGACCATGAATTGGGACCGCGCAGGCGCCGAGAAGGCGATTGCCGGAGCCGTGCGCTACAAGATGGACTTCATCGAGATCGCGTTGCTCAACGCGCCGGCCGTCGATGCCAAACACACTCGCGACCTGCTTGAAAAGCACAAGCTGCGCGCCGTCTGCTCGCTCGGCCTGCCGGAACATGCCTGGGCTTCCGTCCGCCCGGATGCGGCGATCGAGCATTTGAAGGTCGCGATCGAAAAGACCGCGGAAATGAACGCAGAAGCTCTGTCCGGCGTCATCTTCGGCGGCATCGGCGAGCGTACTGGCGTGCCGCCGACGCAAAGCGAATACGACAACATCGCCAAGGTGCTCGACGCGGCGGCAAAACATGCGAGGAAGTACGGCATCCAGCTCGGCGTCGAGGCCGTGAACCGCTATGAGAACCACCTGATCAATTCGGCGCAGCAGGCCGTCGACATGGTGGAGCGTGTCGGTGCGGATAACATCTTCGTCCACCTCGATACCTACCACATGAATATCGAGGAGAAGGGTGCGGCAAACGGCATCCTGATCGCCCGCGACCACCTCAAGTACATCCATCTTTCCGAGAGCGACCGAGGCACGCCGGGCTACGGCAATATTCCGTGGGATGCGATCTACGCCGCGCTCGCCGCCATCGGCTTCAAGGGCGGACTTGCGATGGAAAGCTTCATCAACATGCCGCCTGAGGTCGCCTATGGCCTGGCCGTCTGGCGCCCCGTCGCACGCGATATGGAAGAGGTCATGGACAAGGGGCTGCCGTTCCTGCGCAACAAGGCGGAACAATACGGTCTGATCTGACCCGAGTTGCCGGATATTGCCCATTCGATTGCATCAGCCTTAAATCGAGGCTCATGCTGGCGTCTGTCATTGGCCATAAGCCACAATCGCGTGGCCACATGGGTGCGTAGCTCAAGAGATCTCGCCATCGCCGGCAAGGGACCGTGACGGGGGCCCGTCTCTTCAGCGCATGCCTGAATTTCATTCGGCTGGGGCAGGCGAAATGTCTCTCGAGAAATATCATGCCCGTTGTGATATTGTTATTATTGCTTGTTACATTCCTCCTCCTATGCCATTTTGCCTATTAAAATAAGACGCTTGAACGGCTCGCGCCCGGGCTCTAGTTTCGAAGAGATGGCGGCGTTTCGATCGACCATCGATATGGGGGAATATTGGATGGCACGCATTACGCTGAGGCAACTGCTCGACCATGCTGCGGAGGAAGGCTACGGCGTTCCCGCTTTCAACATAAACAATATGGAGCAGGCGCTCGCCATCATGGAAGCCGCCGACGCGTGTCATGCGCCGGTTATCATGCAGGCGTCGCGCGGAGCCCGCGCCTATGCCCATGACATCATGCTCAAGCACATGATGGACGCGGTCGTCGAAATCTATCCGCATATTCCGGTCTGCGTGCATCTCGATCACGGCAACGATCCCTCCAACTGCATGACGGCGATCCAGGCGGGCTTCACCTCGGTGATGATGGATGGTTCGCTGAAGGCGGACGCCAAGACGCCCGCCGACTGGGCCTATAATGTCGGCGTCACCAAGATGGTGACGGATATGGCACATTTCGGCGGCATCTCGGTGGAAGGCGAACTGGGTGTTCTCGGTTCTCTGGAGACCGGCATGGGCGAGGCCGAGGACGGCCACGGCGCCGAGGGCAAGCTTTCGCATGACCAGCTGCTGACCGATCCGGACGAAGCCGTGAAGTTCGTACGCGAAACCAAGGTCGATGCGCTCGCCATCGCGATGGGCACATCGCATGGCGCCTACAAGTTCACCCGCAAGCCGGACGGTTCGGTGCTGGCGATGAACGTCATCGAAGAAATTCACCGTAAGCTCCCGAACACGCATCTCGTCATGCATGGCTCGTCCTCCGTCCCGATTGAGCTGCAGGAGATCATCAACAAGTATGGCGGCCAGATGAAGCCGACATGGGGAGTGCCGGTCGAGGAAATCCAGCGCGGCATCAAGAACGGCGTGCGTAAGGTCAATATCGACACCGATGGCAGAATGGCGATGACCGGTCAGATCCGCCGCGTGCTGCAGGAGGACCCCAGCGAGTTCGACCCGCGCAAATATCTGAAGCCGGCGATGGAGGCGCTGACCAAGCTCTGCAAGGAGCGCTTCGAACAGTTCGGCACCGCCGGTATGGCCGGCCGCATCACGCCCCTTCCCGTTTCGGAAATGGCGAAGCGTTACAAGTCCGGTTCCCTCGATCCGGCTTTCTCCTGAAACTGGGCTAGGAGCTGTGGACACTTATCTGAGCCATAGGATTGTTGCGGCCAAAGCGAGCATGG
>NZ_JABFCN010000042.1 GCF_013087515.1 Rhizobium sophorae
CGCAAGCGATCTGGTCAAATTATCTCGAGATATCTTGCAAGTCGGGGGCCGTCCACATATAGGGATGTGGGCGGCATGACGCTCTCCTCTCCGTTTGATCTATTCGGAAACGGACGAAGATCGACTGACCGACCTCGTTCGCAACAGCAGGTCATTCGCGTCTGTCTGGGGACTATGCGCCCGGGCAATACAGGGGTCAACTTACCCTGTCAGGCTATGCCTCGACTGTCTCGATGGACGACCGGTCATTGCAAAGAGCCATGGCTGCGGGCAGCATGGGCGCGAGATCGATGAGGCAGAGGAGATTGCATGCCCGACATCGCGATGGGCGTCTTGAGCCAGAACGGAACCGTTCTTCTGGCCAAGCGCAGTTCCAAGCGCAGGGTGCACCCGGATCGGTGGAGCCTCCCGGGCGGCCATATCGAACACGGCGAAGACGCCGAGACGGCAATGCGCCGGGGATTGATGGAAGAAATAGGCGTGACGCCGCAGCGCTTGCAGTTTGCTGGGAAGTTCGTATCGGAAGACCCGCCTGAGGCATCCGTCACCTTCCATGTCTACCGCATCGATCAGTGGCACGGCTATCCGCGGCTGGTCGATGACGAACACACCGAGCTTAGATGGTTTAGTGTCGCCACGATAGAATGCGATGTCGAGCTGGCGCCACCTCAACTCGGCAAAATGCTCGCAAACCTGGTCAGGAGACGGGGAAGCCCGCTTAGATCTCTTGGCGGCCATGATCCCGCGCCGGCTGGGTCCTGAGCCTACGGAGCATGATGCCGGACGACATCGTCAAGCGCGCCTTCCTCCATCTTCTCGGCGGCCCTGGCATAGCCGCCGCCCATTCCATCGAGGAAATGCAGGTGCGAATCCGGCCTGTCCGATGGCACGAGACAGGTCATCAGCGCATGGGATTGCCGATGCAGTCCGAACTTGATCTTGCCGCGCGCCCTCGCCGGAACGAGGATCGCTTCGACCCTGTCGATCTGCTCCGGCGTGCAGTCCAGCGTCAGGCGCAAACCGTCGTCGAATTTGCGGAAATCCGAATTGGCGGCGACCTCCGCCCAGCCTTTCGCATCGACCTGCTTCCCGCCGTCTCCTGACATGGGAACATCGCCGGGAAGCGGATGAGATTGGCGCGGTGCGGCATCGAAAATCGCAAGCACGCGTTTCGCCAGCGCCGCAAAGATCTCGGGACGGGTATGGTCATTTGGCTCGACCAGCAGCGACAGGATCTCGCCCCTCTGGCTTGGGAACGGCGTCCAGTCACAGCTGAGGCCGGTCAGATCGGGCTTCGTCGCGTAGCGGCCCGGCTTGACCAGATACCGGCCGTTCTTGATCTGCTGCTCCGCCCATTTGAGCCCGCCCCCTGTAAACATCGCATAGTTCGCGTTCTCGGAGGCGGCATAACGGGCAATTCTGACATCGCGCCCACTGGTGCGGATTTCGCGCACGGTCAGCAGCCCGATACGAAGGGTAAGATCGAGATCGGCGCTTGCAAAGCCCGCGACCTGCCGCAATGCCGATGTCGCCGCCATGATGCCCTGCGGCGGCAAGGCAAATGCCGCCCCGTCTCCGCGAAACACGAAGGGGAAATCGAACGATCCCCAGGCATTGCCGAGGGCGGCGATAACAGATGCGCCCGCATAGTTGACGTCTTCGTAGCGCCCCGACCGGATCGCCGTGGTCGAGTTGACGACATCAGTGATGCCGATCAGCCAGTCATCGGGCAACGGCTGATAGACATCGGGGTCGAGCACATGTGAAAACTCGTCATAGGCCTGGTGCGACTGGCCGTGGCTATTGATCATGGCTTGCTCTCCAGATCGGCAAGGTTTCCCGTGCCTGCTACCTCAGCAAGAGGTCTGCCGGCCGGCAGGCCCTCCGCATCAAATCCTTCGGCGATGACGTCTGCCCTCGCCCGCTCAGACAAGCTTGGTCTCGACGTCGATATTGCCGTGTGTCGCCTTGGAATAAGGGCAGATGCCATGTGCTGCCTCGATCAACTCTTGCGCAACGTCGCGATCGATGCCGGATAGGCTGACATTGAGGCGCGCCCTCAGGAAGAAGGAGCCGTTGTCGGCGTTGAGAGTAATCTCCGCGTCGACCTCGGGACCGGCCGGCAGCGTGATCTTTCTCTGGGCAGCGGCAAGTTCGATGGCGCCGATGTAGCAGGCCGACCAGGCGATGCCGAACAGGTTTTCGGCGGCCGGATGCGGCTGCGGCAGCTTGATGTCGATCGTCCCGTCGCTGCTGCGCGCGGAGCCGTCGCGGCCGCCGGAGATGTGGGTTTTGCCGGTAAAGAGAAGCTTCTCGGTCATGGTGATATCCTTTCGGTCTAAGTTTGATACGTGTCCGATTAAATCGGATGCGCTTTAATACGCCCCACCAAAATCAATGTCAACAACATTCCGATTTAATCGGATGCGATTTATTTGCAAATGTGGAAACGCGCCATATCCGGGCAACCCTCAGCGGCAGCTATGCGAACAAGCTGGCCCGGCTCCGTTCGGGGCTGCCAAGCTGATGCCGTCGCGCTCCCCTTCGACGATGAAGCCTTCGATGCCGTGATCGCGATGCATATGCTCAATCACCTGCCCGATCCGGTCGCGGGCATCGCCGACATGTCAAGAGTGCTGAGGCCGGGCGGCTTTCTCGCGGTCACCACCAACGGCGCCGGCAATATGCGGGAGATTTACGCGCTGACGACCATATTCGGCAGCGCACCCTCTGATCCGGCCGCCGAAGCCTTCGGGTTTGACGCTGCCGAACGATCGATGCGGTCACAATTTGGAAACGTCACTATGTCGCAGCATCCGGCAAAACTGCGGATCACCGAGCCCGAGGATGTGTTCCTGGCGCTAACCTCTTACCCGCCCGGCGACGGCGAGCTCCAGCTCACCAAGTTCCGTCAAGCCATTGCCGATGCATTCAAGCAATCTGGCGGCGTGCTTGAGGTTCGCAGAGAGGCTGCGCTGTTCCTGAGCAGAAAGACGGTCTGATCGGTGCCGTGGGGCTTTCAGACCTTCTCTTTCTTCCTGATTTTTTCCTTCGGTTCGACCGGCGCATCGGGCGTCGGCGCCAGAAGTTTGCGCAGCGATCCGATCTTGTCCTTCACCAGCGGCCGGAAGCGCGTCGCGCGATAGGGCATGTCGGCCGCCCCATAGCCTTCCGGCCCGTCGTCATTGCCGCGATGGATTTCCTCAAGCTTCACTCCGATGAAGGTGCCGTCGACATAATGGGTATATTCGCCCACCCAGCGGATCGTATAGATCTCGCCCTTGCGGATCAGCTGGTCGATGCTGACATGTTTGAAGGTATCGTTGATGCAGACGACCTTCTGGCCGACATGGAAATCATAGCTCATGGATCAAACTCTCGAAACGGCAATCCGTCGCGCCGATCTATAGCGTGCCCAGCGGCGAGGATGAACCATTTTCTAGCAGCTAGCCCCGATTGCGGCCGCAACATCGGCACCCGCCGCATGGTTTAGCAGGACATGCATCAGTCGCAATAGGCCTTGCCGCTCTTGCGGGAGCGAAGATCGAAGTGGAAGTGGTTCCAGTGTTCCGGGTTGCTGCCCGGCCCGAGTACTGTATTGAAATAGCGGCAGCTATCAGTGCGCACCGCCTTCAGCAGTCGGCCTTCGCGCAGCGAGAACAGGCCCTTCTTGCGCACGTCGATCTCGTGGCCGTTCTTCAGCACGAACTTGCCGACGTCGATGGCGTTGCCGCGGGCGTGTTCCGACATCGGATTGTATCGCTGCCGGCTGTTGTTCATGCGCCGGCAGGAATAGCCGCCGAGGGGCTGGATTGTCTTGATGCCGGACCAGTAACGGTAGCGGGCGGACGGCGCCAGTTCGTTCTTCACCCATTTGGCGAAGGCAAGCGTCACCTGGCAGTTCAGCGTTACAGCCGGGCGGACGCCGATATTGCCGGAAAGCCCCTTCAGCGACACCGGATAAGGCACCTGGCAGGCCGGGCCGTTCGAAATCGGCGGCTTGTCGTCGAAGAGCACCCCCATGCGCTTCAGCTCGCGCCGGCAGGCAAGCTCGGAGGATGGCATGACGCTGGGATCGACCGGTGCTGCCGGTTGGCTCATCATCGGATTGTTCGGCCGCAGCATCGCGACCTCTTCGCTCTCGTCCTCTTCGGGAACACGGGCCGGCGCCACCACAGGGCTGCCGTCGTTCCACGCGGGCGCCCGGCTCATCTGTGCCTCGGCCGCCGGCTGCGGCATTGGCTGCTGCGGGGGCTGGCGCATGGGCTGGTTGAGCTGCGTTGGATTATCGGTGCCGATGCCGTCGACAACCGGCTCGGTGGCGTTGCCCTCGGCGATCTGCTGATGTTGTTCCTGCGCCAGCCCGACGACCGGCTCCGCCCCGAGATCGTCATCCATGTTGACGCCGCCCGACGGGATCGCAAGCGCCTGCGTGCCGCCCCAGTTGCCGCTCGGTTGGCCTGCCGCCAGCGCCTCGTCGCTGTCGATCATCGGTAGCCTACCCCCCTGCGCCCGCTGCGCGTGGCCGGTGCCGGCAAGGTTTGGCGTATCGAGATAATCGACGGAGCCCTGGCTATTGCCGACGGGCGCGCTGGAAACCGGATAGGAGGCCTGGCTCTCCACCGGCGCCATGCGCACGGCAGGCGCCATGCGCGCTGCCCCCCGCGACGGCGAAATCGAGCTGACCCTGGTGCCGTTGTCGACATTGGCCGGCGGCACCAGCCCGTCGCTGATCGAACAGGTCGTCAGCGCCACCGAGAGCAGCACGGGCAAAAGGGATCGCCGAGGAAAGGAAACAAACGCCATACTCTTATCGCTTCCGCAGGCTGGCTGGGCAGTGACCGAAAAAACTCACTCCAATTTTAATTAAAAACGGTGAATGAAAACTTACCGGCACAATCTGAACGCGACGGAAATGAAAAAGGCCGGTTTCCCGGCCTCTCATCTCTACGTTTCCTCACGCTGCCCGTGTGTATCGGGTCACCGGCGGCGGCTCCCCGCGCAGGCGGAAATTCGAAAGCAGCGTCTTCAGCTGGGTGCTCTCGTCGGCGAGCGTGCGGCTTGCCGCCGTCGTCTCCTCCACCATCGCGGCATTCTGCTGCGTCATCTGGTCCATGTGATTGACGGAGCCGTTGATCTCGTTCAGCCCGGTCGACTGCTCGCGCGCCGCCGTCGCGATCGATGCGACGTGATCGTTGACCTGGTTGACCAGCGCCTCGATCTCCAGCAGCGCCTCGCCCGTCGAGCGCACCAGCGCCACCCCGCCCTCGACCTCAGTCGCCGACCGGCTGATCAACTCCTTGATCTCCTTGGCCGCATTGGCGGACCGCTGGGCAAGTTCACGCACTTCCTGGGCGACGACGGCAAAGCCGCGGCCCGCCTCGCCCGCCCGCGCAGCCTCGACGCCGGCATTCAGCGCCAAAAGGTTCGTCTGGAAGGCGATTTCGTCGATGACCGAGATGATCTGACCGATGCGGTTGGACGAATCCTCGATCCGGCCCATCGCCGTCACTGCGTTGCGGACGATCTCGCCGGATTTTCCGGCACTCGCCTTGGTCTCGGCCACCATCTCGCGCGCCTCGTTCGCCCGTTCGGATGCGGTCTTGACCGTCGCGGTGATCTCGTCGAGCGCTGCGGCCGTTTCTTCCAGCGCAGCAGCCTGCTGTTCCGTGCGCTTCGACAAATTACCCGTCGCCTCGCTGATATCGGACGCGCTGTCGTTGACGACGCGGCTCGATTCGGCGATCGCGTGGATGACGCCGTTCAGCGCGCCGACCGCCGCATTGAAGTCATTCCTGAGCTTGGCGTAATCGTCGCCGATATCGCCGATCGCGACCGTCAGATCGCCGCTCGCAAGCTTTTCGAGGCCGACGCCGAGCGCCTGCATCGCATGGGTCTGCCGTTCGGAGGCAGAGCGCAGGCTCGCCTCGTTGCCGCGGCGCTCTTCTTCGATCTGCCGCTGCCTCTCGTCTTCCCGACCGCGCAGCGCGCTGCGCTCATCGACGGAGTCGCGCAGCACCAGCAGCACCTTGGCCATCTGGCCGACCTCGTCGCGATACTCGCTGCCGGCGATCTCTACCGACGCTTCTTCGGCAGCAATCGCATTCATCGCTTTCCTCAGCCGGGCAATCGGCGCCGTCACGCTGCGCACGATGGCAAAGGCGATCGCGATCGTCGCCGCAGCGCCAATCAGGCAGGCCATCGTGGCCCAGAGCAAATTCTGGCGATAAAGCGCGGCAAGGTCGTCGGCATAGACGCCGGTGCCGACGATCCAGCCCCAGGGCTCGAAACCGGCGACATAGGAGTATTTCAGCACTGGCTCATCGGCGCCCGGCTTCGGCCAGAGATAGTCGACGAAACCCTTGCCGTCCTTCTTCACCTTATTGACGAACTCGACGAACAGGAATTTGCCGGTCGGGTCCTTCATCTGCGAGATATCGGTACCATCAAGCGCCGGCTTGATCGGGTGCATCACCATTTTGGGATGCATATCGTTGATCCAGAAATAGCCGTCGGCGCCGTAGCGCATCGCGCCGATCACGTCCTTGGCGGCCGCCTGCGCCTGCTCGCGGGTCATCGTGCCCGCCTGCTCCATCTTGTAATATTTTTCGAAGATGCCGAGCGCCGTCGCATCGAGTTGCGCCAGCCCTGCCTTCCGCTCCGCTTCCAGCTCGGAATAGGAATAGTTCAGAAAGAAGACCATCGTCGCCGTGAGCACGGCAAGCGTGAAGGCGACGAGGCAGTAAAGACGGGTGGAAATCTTGACGTTGCGCATGAGGTTCCCGGCGATTCTTTGTCTGAGATCAGTCCCACACTGAACCATCGGAATTACTGGAGCGTAAAGCTTAATTAGAAGATGATTAAATAACGTAAGGGGATGCTGCGGTTGCAAAATTCAACCAGTTGAAATCGAATGAAATTTCAATTGGAAACGGATGCGGCATTTCTTCCGTTCATCGCCCGCAGCGCCAGGCCTTCCCATCTTTTACAGCCCACGGCCTTGCACTAGGGTCTTTCTCAGTGAATCACACACCCTACCCTGCGCCAGATGGAGAAGATTTGATGACCGATGCCGCCAAGCCGAGAGGCGAACTGACGCTGCGCACACTTGCCATGCCTGGCGATGCCAATCCGGCTGGCGATATCTTCGGCGGCTGGGTCATGGCGCAGATGGACCTTGCATCGGGTATCCGTGCGGCCGAGCGCGCCAAAGGCCGCGTCGTCACCGCTGCAGTCAAGGAAATGGCCTTCGAGCTGCCTGTCAAAATCGGCGATACACTGTCGGTCTATACCGATATCGAGCGTGTCGGGCGCACCTCGATCACGCTGATCGTCGAAGCCTGGGCGCATCGTTCGCGTTACAACCAACAGGAAAAGGTCACGGCCGGCACCTTCATCATGGTGGCGCTCGACGAAGAGGGCAAACCGAAGCAAGTCCCCGAAGAGTGACAGGCCAGGATCGAAAGCATGGAAACGGTCAGCTCGCCGGAGGTTTTCCTTCACATCAAGGTGGTGATGGGCATGGTCATCAGCCTTTCGCTCGCGAGGGTGCTGACCGGCCTTGCCGGCATCGTCCAGCATCCTGGTAAGGCCAAGGTCTATCCGATCCATCTCGGCTGGGCGCTGTCGATGTTCCTGTTCATCATCCATATCTGGTGGTGGGAATATCGCCTGCAGGCCGTGCCTGTGATCGGGTTCGGCATCTATCTCTTCCTCGTCTGCTTCTGCAGTCTGTTCTTCCTGCTCTGCGCCCTGCTCTTTCCTGCTTCACTCGACGAATATGGCGGCTACGAGGAATATTTCATTTCCCGGCGCAAATGGTTCTTCGGCATCCTTGGTCTCACCTACGCGGTCGATATTCTCGACACGGCGATCAAGGGCCACGAGCGCATCCTCTCGCTCGGCTGGGAGTATCCCGCCCGCAACATCATCTACATCATCCTCTGCGCCATCGCCGCCTGGACTCCCAGCCGCCGCTTCCACGCAGCCTTCATCATCGCCAACCTGATCTACCAAGTCAGCTTCATCTTCAGGCTTTATGATGTGCTGGGGTGAGACGTGGTCCCACGAAGCGGGAGCAATCGGGGAATCGATTGCAAAACGTCGAACACCCTGAGCCATGCGAGGGGCCGGGAAGCGGCAAGCTCCCTGGCTAGCCAGGAGAGGACCTTATTCTTGCCCTTCGCTTACGCTCCGTGCATTCGCGGCCCCGCCGCTCATCCCCTCAAAAACTGCGACCCCTTGTCGAACCCCAGCCCTGGAAAGATCTTCCCCGACAAATCATCCGCACTCACATCGAATTGCCGGTAGAGCATCGCCGCGGCGAGTTCGCGCACGTCGGCGGTCGGCATCAGGTCGCGGTCGTCGAGCAGTTGGCCGTCACCAACGCCCGGCCAGCGGCCGAGGATGCGGCCGCCGTTGATCGCGCCGCCGGCAAGCAGCGCGCAGCCGCCGGTGCCGTGGTCGGTGCCGGCTGAGCCGTTCTGGCGCACGGTGCGGCCGAACTCGGTCATGGCAAGCACCACCGTCTTTGCCCAGATCTCGGGCCCGAGCGTGGTCTTCAGCGTATTGATCGCCTGCGAAAGGTCCTGCACCGGCCGTTTGAACTGGCCGGCCTGGCCGATATGCGTGTCCCAGCCGGCGATCGAGAAGCTGGCGATGCGGTAATCGCCCTTCAGCATGTTGCCGGCGAGGGCCGCCACATCGGCGATCTTTGCGCCGCGCTGGCCCTCCGGCTCGACCATCATCGAGGCGGTGTCGGCCCGTGTCGCCTCGGCAAGCGCCTCGGCGAACGGCGGATCGCCGGCATAGAGCCGCGCCAGGAACTGCATCTCGTCGCGCGCCGGCGCCAGATTGGAATCCGACGCCCAGACGTCGACATTGTTCGGTCCGGAGAGGATCAGCTCCGTCGAGGTATTGATGTCGATTGCCTTGCGCGCACCCGAGCGCGGAATGACGGCGAGCGCCCGGTTCAGCCAGCCGGTCTTTTCCTCGGCGACATGCTCGCCGCCGGATTCCAGCATGTCTTGCCCGTCGAAATGGCTGCGCTGGTCGCGATAGGGTGTGGAGACCGCATGCACGAAGGCAAGCTCGCGGCTCTTCCACAGCGGCATCAGATCGGCCGCGGCCGGATTGAGGCCGAAATGCCCGTCGAGATCGAGCAGCCCGGTGTCGGGCGTCAGCGCCAGGGTCGGCCGGAGTGCGGCGAAACCGGCATCGCCATAGGGCTGCACCAGGTCCAGCCCGTCCATCGCGCCGCGCAGCACGATGGTGACGAAACGGTTGTCACCCGGCATCGCCGCGAAGGTGACGGGGGTAAAGATGGGAGCGGCGGCAAGACAACAGGCAGAGGTCAGAAAGCCGCGGCGGGAAAGCGAGATCTGGTTCATAACAGAGGCTCCTAACGGCGGTTGAATTCGGGCGATGCCAATACCAGCGTCAGCCCGCTGATCTTGTTCGGCGCCTGCGACACCACGCGGATCGTTTCGTCGCGCGCGGCATCGGCAAGCGTCGATTTCAGGAATTCGCGCGGATCCTCGTCCCGGCCGAACTGTGCTGCGGCCCGCCTTGCCCAGGCCAGCCGCTCGGCGAGCTGGCTGCCGGTGATCCAGGCGGAGAAGCCTTCCTCGAAACCGGCCGGGCTCGGCGGCAGCCAGGTCGGCTGGCCCATGCGCCTGAGCGCTCCCTGCCCCAGCGCCCGCGCCGTCCGGAACGCCTTGAGGCGCTTCTCCCTTGCCTCGCCGGCGGGATCGGTCGTCACCGGCGATCCAGCCATGCCAGGCGTGTTCGCCGCCATGTCGCCCTCGTCCGTGCCCTGCTGGTTCGCCGCCAGGAAGCTGCCGACGACGCCGTTGACCGGTCCCGCATTCAGCGCCCTCAGGCCGGCGACTATATAATCGAAGGGCTGGCGCGCCTTGGCGCCCTCGTCGCGCCAGGCGACGGGATGGTCGAGCATCGCAGTGTAGACGGCAGTCAGATCGCCATCCGTTTTCTTCCAGGCTTCGGCCATATTGGACACCATGCCCTCGTCGGGCTGGTCGGCGATGAAATGCACCGCGAGCTTGCGGCTGATATGCACCGCCGTCTTCGGATGGAGCGCGAGATCGTCGAGCATATCGAGATAATCATCGCGCGAGCGCCTGCGCCCGCCATAGCTGACGCCGAGCACCTCATGTAAGCCGGGCTCGGATATATTCGGCCGAAAGGCGATGTCCATCTCCTTGCGGTCGATGGTGAGCCCCGTCAGCACCATGGCCGCCGCCGTGACATCCGCCTGGCTGTAGCCGCTGCCGGCGCCGAGTGTGTGCAGCTCCAGCAGTTCGCGGCCGAGATTCTCGTTCAGCCCTTTGTTACGCTTGATGCCGCCGACCGAATCCGGCCCGAGCGAATCCGCCTGGTCGAGATAGATCAGCATGGCCGGATGGGCGGTGGCATTGCGCAGCAGATTGCCGAACTTGCCTGATATGAACGGCCGGATCGCCTCGGCCTCGTAGAGCGGCACGATGAGGCGCATCGGCAGGCTCTTGTTGGCGCTGGTGGAGAAATGATCAGTCCAGAAGGTCGCCAGCCGCTCGTAGAAGCCGTAGGGCGACAGTACCGCCTGCATCAGCCGCAGGTTCACATCGTGTTGGAACTGCTGCTGCGCCTGCCGCTGCACGCCCTTGCGCATCTCGCGCTGCGTCGTATCGTCGGTCACCGTCTTGGCGTCCTGCCGGATCTGCCGCAGCTGCGCCTGCAGGCTGAGAATCGCCTGGTGGCGCATGTCGGGGCCGCCGAGCGGAAAGTCCGGCGTTGCCGCCGCCCCCAAGCGCAGCTGACCGATGAGCTCGTCCTTGCTGCTCGGCGGCACCTCGCCCGGCCGAAAGCCATAGCCGAACCGGATCGCCGCCATCGTCGGGAAAGACAGACTCATGGCCGTTCACCTCTTGATCACCGCTAAAGCAATTCCAGCAAAAGTGCGTCGCGGTTTTGCGTCCGGAATTGCGTGAAACAAACGTCAGAGCATTTCCGTGACCCGGAAATGCTTGAGGTGACAGGGTCTCAACCAATTGCGACGCCAATCTGTAGGAAATGTGGCGTTTTCCCGACATGGACAATTTGTAATCTATTGAAAAGGCTAAAGTTTATGCACGGAAGATGAACGATGCCCCGATTGCAATCAGGGCAAAGCCGATCGCATGGTTCCAGGTCAGGTTCTCGCCGAGCCAGAAGATCGAGAAACCGGCAAAGACAATCAGCGTGATCACCTCCTGCATCGTCTTCAGCTGCGCCGTCGTATAGACCGCCGAACCGATACGGTTGGCCGGCACCGCCAGGCAGTATTCGAAAAAGGCGATGCCCCAGCTGACAATGATGGCGAGGAAGATGGCGCTGCTCTTGTGCTTGAGATGCCCATACCAGGCAAAGGTCATGAAAATGTTGGAGGCAAACAGCATGACGACGGGCCAGATGGCGGCGGGAGAAAATGGCATAGGAAAACTCGGGGCTGTGGGAGGAACGGTGGATCCAGCGGGATGCCGGCGGGCCTTACCTAGCACGCCGCCATTCGACGGCAAGTCCTGCAAGGCTCGGACCAATCGTCTCACGTTACCAAATGCCGGTCAGCGGCGGCTTGCACAGCACTTGCCTTCCGGCATCACCCTGTTGCGGCCGGCGTTCTACGATCGCATCTGGGGTTGCAACGTGCTCAAGAGCTGAAAGGCCGGCAGCTGTCGCCGCCGGCCTTCATAACCGCAGACAGCGCTAGATTCGCATCGCGCCACGCGGTTCTCCGACCTCCTCCGTGCCGAAGCGCACATCCTTCTTTTCGTAGCCGAAGCCGGCAAGGGCCGCGACGATGAGTGCCACTACCGCCGCGACGATCAAGAGTGAATAGGCATAGTCGCCGTCCCAACGAGCGGCCAACCCCGCCTGCAGCGTCGCATTGCCTGACGCCAGCAGGTTGCCGAGCTGATAGGCAAAGCCGGGGAATGTGCCGCGCACCTCGTCGGGGGACAGCTCGTTCAGATGCACCGGCACGATGCCCCAGGCGCCCTGGACGAAGAACTGCATCAGGAAGGCGCCGATGGCAAGCAGCACCGGCCCAGACGCATAGGCCCAAAGCGGCGCGACGGGCACGGCGATCAGTGCGGCGATGACGATTGCCTTTTTGCGTCCGATCCGCTGCGACAGCGCCCCGAAGAACAGCCCGCCGCAGATCGCTCCGATATTGTAGACGATGGCGATCGCGCCGACCGTGTAGCTCGAATAGTTGCGCTGCGTCTCGAGGAAGGTCGGGTAGATATCCTGGGTGCCATGGCTGAAGAAGTTGAACGCCGTCATCAAAAGCACCGCCCAGATGAACAGCGGAATGTTTTCGCGCAAGACTGTCAGGAACGGCCGGCGCCCCTCGGCCTGCCGTTTCAGGAAGGCCGGGCTTTCCTCGACGTTGCGGCGGATATAGAGCACCAGCAGCGCCGGCACCGCGCCGACAAAGAACATGCCGCGCCAGCCGATGACAGGAAAAAGCAGAAAGAACACAATCGAGGCGATCAGATAGCCGGAGGGATAGCCTGCCTGCAGGATGCCCGAAACGATGCCGCGGCTCTGCTCCGGCACCGTCTCCATGACCAGCGAGGCGCCGACGCCCCATTCCCCACCCATGGCGATGCCGTAGAGCGCCCTGAGCACAAGGAACATGGTGAGCCCGGTGGAGAAGCCGGTCAGAAATTCGAACAGCGAATAGAGCAGCACGTCGGCCATCAGCGTGATTCGCCGCCCGTAACGGTCGGCCGCCAGCCCGAAGACCAGTGCGCCGAGCGCCCGCATGGCAAGCGTCAGGAAGATCGCCACCGAGACGGCGGGAACGTCGGTGTGGAACTCCTCGGCGATATATTTGAGAACGAAGACGAGAATGAAGAAATCGAAGGCGTCGAGCGTCCAGCCGAGATAGCTGGCGATGACGGTGTTGCGCTGCTGCGGCGTCAGCCGGCGCAGGCTTTCCAAAGCGGACATCTGATATTCCTCTGTCCGAAAGCGGCGGCGAGGCGGGCAATTCCGGATGCCGTCGGAAGGGGTGCCCGAAACGGGCGGGTGATGCTGTTGCGGCTGCGTTTGCAGTCGGAGACAGCGGTCAATAACGTCAGCAATCCTGCCGCTGTTCCATCACGATCGGCGTGATCGGGTGGCGTCCCACGCGGCTCCTTGTCGCAGGCATACGACTGTCCAGAGCCCCGCTCCCCGGCCCGGCATCCTCTTGGATGTTGCCGCCATACCCACCACAGGCAGCCACAGCGAAAACGCTATGCCTAGCTCTTTCCCGGCACCCTGCCCCGGCAGGCCCACGCCACCGATGCGAACGACCGCGGTCCATCCGGCTCGCCAGCCTCGTAAGCGGTCCTGACGGCGACATCGACCGCTTTTCGCTTCGCCGGGTCCAGCCCTGCGACATATTTGCCGAGTGGTCCCTCCCCGGCGGCGATCGGGTCCCAGTAATCCTCGAAGGAGAGGTATTCCATCCGGATCAACAGCGACGTCTCCTCGACGTCCACAAGGCCCTGACCGACAAAACTCTCCTTCATCTCCCCCGGCCGCATCATCGGCTGGAAACAATATTTGCGCCGCATCGCCAGCGCGTTCTCATCGAGCATCACCACCGTGTCCCACATCATCCGCATGCCGGACATGCCGCCATAATGGTCCCAGACGGCGGCCGCGACCACGCCACCCGGGCGCACCACACGGCACATCTCGGATACCGCCTTTCCCGCCTCCGGCACGAAATGCAGCACGAGCAGCGACATCGCCCTGTCGAAGCGGTTATCCTCGAAGGGAAGCGCGCAGGCATCGGCCTGTCGGATCGAGACGCGCGGGTCGGTGTTGCGCCGCGTTGCGGCCTCGACGAAGACCGGTGAATAGTCGATGGCGACGATCTCCTGCAGGCCCGGCGTTTCCGCGAGGGTGAAGGTCAGGCTGCCAGTCCCGCAGCCGACATCGAGCACACGATCCTCATCCGCCAGACCGGCGAAATCGATGAGCATCGGCGCCAGCCTCTTGCTCCAGCGCCCCATTAGCCGTTCATAACCATCCGCATTTTCGACGTTGAAACTCGACGGCATTGAAGTCTCCGTTCAAGGACGATGGTCTGCCGTCGGACAATAGGGCCTCGCCGCAACCGCCGCAAGTTGAACCGCCGTTCTCAGCCCACCCGAGCATCCGAATGGCGCTTCAAAACATCGTCGTCCGCCCGACCGCACAGGCGTGAGCGTGCGGTCGGCAGCGGGTTGCCATCGGCAACCCGCTTATTGAACTACCTCCTCGCAGACGTCAGAGCCGAGCTTCCAGCACCATGTTGAACGGCGTCTCGGTCGCGCGCCGCACCTTCGAGAAGCCGCCCGCCTTGAGCACCTCGGTCAGCTTTGCCTGGCCGGCCTGCGCGCCGAGGGCGGCGCCCACTTCCTGGCCGAGCGAAGCCGGTACGCAGGTGTTGGCCGAGGCGGCATAGAAGACGCGGCCGACGGGGTTGAGATTGTCGGCCAGGCTGTCGCCCGCCATCGGCTCGACCAGCATCAGCGTGCCCTCCGGCTTCAGAGCCTGGGCGATATGTCTGACGGCACCGACCGGGTCGCCCATGTCGTGCAGCGCGTCGAAGATGGTGACGAGGTCGAAGCCCGCCCCTTCGAAATCCTGTGCGCGGGCGGTTTCGAACCGGACATTGCTCATGCCCCCGGCGTGCTTGCTCGCATGCTCGATCGAATGGGCGTGAAAATCGATGCCGGTGAATTGCGACTTCGGAAACGCCGTCGCCATCATCAGCGTCGACGAACCGAAGCCGCAGCCGACGTCAGCAACCCGCGCGCCGCGCTCCAGCTTCTCGACGACGCCGTCGAGTGATGGCAGCCAGTTGTCGACGAGATTGGCCTTGTAGCCCGGCCGGAAGAACCGGTCGGTGCCGCAGAACATGCAGGTGCAGCGGTCCGTCCACGACACGCCGCCGCCGTGGCGGAAGGCATGGGTGAGCTTGGCGCGATCGGCATAGACGGCATCGAGCGCCTGGAAGCCGCCGGTCATGTTGACGGGACTATCGTCCACGGCAAAGACCGCCGCCTGTTCCGGCGAAAGCGTGAACTTTCCCGTCGCCGCGTCATAGTCGACAAATCCCGATGCGGCCTGCGCCGATAGCCATTCCCTGACGTAACGCTCCTTGGTGTCGGTGGCTTCGGCAAGCTCGGCGGAGGAGACAGGTCCCCGGCCCGCCATCTTGCGATAGAGATCCAGTTCCTCGCCGATGATTACCAAGGCGGCATTCTGCGCCGCCCCGAGCTCATTCACCATGACGCCGAGCAGCGTCTGCAATTTCTCGATATTCAGTTCCATTGATGCGATACCTCTCCATCAGGCAGCGGCATGCCGCCCGTTTCGAAGCGCCTTTTACGTGTTGCTAATGGTTCGCAGCAGAGGCAGGATGGCCGCTATGAAGCCGATAGAGCCACATTCCGCCAAGCGTCCCTTGCGGGTCAGCATCGTCGCGTTTCCGGAATGCGACCCCTCGATCATGTACGGCATCTTCGACACGCTCTGGATCGCCGGCGCCAACTGGAAAAGCAGCTCGAACGAGCCGACGAGCGAGGTCATGTTCGCGCCGCGCCTGGTTGCCGCCGAGCCCGGCCCGCTGAGGCTGATCACCGGCGTGACGATCATGCCGCAGGAGACGATCGACGACATCGAGGAGACTGATTACGTCCTCGTCCCGAACGTCCTCGTCGACACGCCCGAAACCGTCCGCGCGCTCGACCGCAGGTTGCTCAACTGGATTGTTGAGATGCACCGGCGTGGCGCGCGGCTGCTGGCGGCCTGCGGCGGCTCAATCGTGCTTGCCGAAGCCGGGCTGCTGGAGGGACAGCCGGCGACGACGCACTGGATGTATGCGCCGCTGTTTCGCAGCCAGTTTCCGAATGTGGAACTTAAGGAAGAGCGCATCCTGGTCCAGGCCGGCGCTGGTCATTCTATCGTCTGTGCCGGCGGAGCATCATCCTGGCAGGACCTGACGCTCTTCCTCATTGCCCGGCATGCCGGAACGGCGGAAGCCATCCGCATATCGAAGATCTTCCTCTATCAATGGCATCGCGATGGCCAGCTGCCCTACGCCTCGATGATCGCCAATGCCGATCACGGCGACGCCGTGGTGAAGAAATGCCAGGAATATGCCCCCCTTCACTATCAGTCGGCCGACATCGTCTCCGAGCTGCTCAGGCTTTCCGGCCTGCCGAAGCGGTCCTTCGACCGCCGGTTCAGGAAGGCGACGGGTTATTCGCCGCTCGAATATATCCAGTGGCTGCGGGTCGAGGAAGCCAAGCAGATGCTTGAAATGGAGGACAGGCCGATCGAGGAGATCGCGCTCGAAGTCGGCTATTCCGACCTCGCCTCGTTCCGCCGCCTGTTTCGCAAGCTGGCAGGCCTGACGCCCGGTGAATATCGCCGCCGTTTCAGGCTGCCCGCCAACGTCGAGGCGGCGCTGCAAGCAGTGGCGCCGATGGCGCGTGCCTGAATACGATGCCTCGTTCGCCGCGTTCGGAAAGCGGATCGAGCCGATCCGCTTCCTTCCATATATCACCAGCCGGTGACGCCAATCGCATCACCCGGTGTCACGGCGAACTCAGCCGGCGGCCTTGTCGACAACACTCCAATCAAACCCCTTCGCCCAGCCGGCATAACGATGCCAGCCAACCTCAGGAAAATCCCGGCGGAGGGCGGCGATGTCAGCGTCGTAGCCGGTGCGGTCGAACCATTCGAACATCAGCGCCGTATCCTCGCTCTGCTGCCGTATCGCCGCGATCGGCAATTCCTGGTAGCGGAGCGGGCGGCCAAGGACCTCGGATAGGGTCTTCGCCTGCTGCTCGCCCGACAATTCGTCGCCGGCAATATCGAAACGCTTGCCGAACACCTGCTCACGCCGCTCGGCCAGTGCTGCCACGAAAGCGCCGATGTCATCGATGGTGATCTGTTGCAGCACGCGGGCGGGCGGCAGGGCGGCGGCATAGACGCCCTGGCGCAGGCCGTCGATCGCCCAGGGCGCCACGGTGTTTTCCATGAAGGCGACGGGCGCGCTGATCGTGTAGGGAATGCCGAGGCCGGCGATATGCTGCTCGACGAGATACTTGCTGTCGAAATGCGGAATGCCGGTCTTCTTGTCGGCATCGCCGACGGAGGAATAGATCAGGTGGCCGATGCCGGCGGCCTTTGCCGCATCGGCAGCAAGGATGCCCTGGCGCGTTTCCGCTTCCACTCCGGCCTCGTAGCTGTTGCCCATCAGGAACATCGTGTCGACGCCGCTTGCGGCCTTCACGACCGATGCGCCGTCATCAAGATTGCCTGTGACGACTTCGACCCCTGCCGCGGCCAGCCGCTTCGCGCCGTCGCTGTCAGGCTTGCGCGAGATCGCCCTGACGCGATGTCCCCGCGCGATCAGGGCGCGCACGACCGCGCCGCCCTGCTGGCCGGTGGCGCCGGTGACCAGAACGCTTCTTATATTGCTCATCTGTCTGCTCCTTGTTGTGACCGATGAAGCAAAGTTAGGGCCTGTCGTATTGAACCATAATGGCATATAATTGGAAAACATCGTGCCATCCCAGGATACAATGCTCGATCTCAACGATATCATGATCTTCGCCCGAGTCGTCGAAGCGGGCAGCTTCACCGCCGCCGCGCGCTTGCTCGGCATGCCGAAGACGACGGTCAGCCGCCGCATCGCCGAGCTGGAACGCGAACTCGGCGTGCGGCTGCTGCAGCGCACGACCCGCAGCCTCAACCCGACGGCTTCAGGGCGTCTCTATTACGAAGAAAGCAGCCAGGCGCTGCGCACCATCGAAGGCGCCAACCAGCGGCTTGCGGAAGCGCGTTTGGAGCCTGCCGGCACGATCCGTATATCGGCGCCGGTCGGCTTCGGCGGCCACTTCCTCCAGGATGCGATCTTCGAATTTCTTTCGACCTACCCGAAGACGAGGGTCGAACTGCGCCTGACCGACGACAGGCTGAACCTCGTCGAAAGCGGTATAGACCTCGCGTTCCGCACCGGCGTCCTCGAAGATTCTACCTTGGTCGCCCGCAAACTCGGCTCGATGTACCGCGTTCTCTGCGCAAGCCCAGATTATCTCGCCCGCTGCGGCCCGCCCGCTGCGCCTGAAGATCTCGTCCGCCACGACTGCGTCATCGCCGGCCAGGCCGCCCATGCGCAATGGTTGCTGGAAGGTCCGCACGGTCAGGAAACGGTCGCGGTTTCGGGCCGCTTCGCCGCCAACGAGATGCAGGCGGTGATGGCCGCCGCGATCGCCGGCCATGGCATCGCCCAATTGCCGCACCGATTCGCCGAAGCCTGCATCAAGGACGGGCGGCTGCGCCGCGTTCTCGACGGCTACACGACGCCGGCCGGCGGCCTGCACGTCGTCTATCCCAGCAGCCGGCACCTGCCGCCTTTGGTCAAGGCATTCATCGAGCTGGCCGTCAGACGGCTGAACGCCACGGGAACCGCCGGCGGCGATGAATTCGCGATCGTCTCGCGCTTGGGCGCTGAGGAACCGGAAGTCCTCACTGCCAAAGGAAGTCCGGCCCCGTGCTCTGGGAGGTAAGCTTGAGGGTTCCGTCCCGCTGGACCACGTAAGTCTCGAACACACGGTAGCCAAAATCGCCAAGAAAGGTATTCTTGACCACCGTTCCCGGACGGTAGGGTGACCGGATGACCTTTTCGCCATAGGTGAGGCTGCCGGGAAGAGGCTGCGGATCCCCTGCGCTGGCGCAGGCCGAGAGAGCGAAGAGAACGGCAAGGAGCGCGTGTTTCATCCGGACTATCTCCTCGGGCAGACGCCAGCGGCCTAACGACGTCGATTTCTTTCTTATCACAACGCCGCCGGTCGCTGTTCACAACGCAGCGTCACGGCCGGTCACAAAGCAGCCTTGCTGCTGTCGAAGTTTCGACGTCGCTCCTCCGCCCGCGAGAGCGCATTGGCAATCCTCTCATCGGTGAAGGGCTTGGAGATGACATCAAGTGCGCCTTCGATACCATGCCCGACATTCTCGGGACTGCCGGTCACGAAGATGACGTCAACCCGATGGCGGTCGATCAGCCGGCGTGCGAGTTGGGCGCCGCTCAGCCCATCGGAGAGACTGAGATCGACGAGCGCGACATCGCTTCTTTGAGCGTGGGCGAGAGCCTGCTCCACTGTCGAAACCGGCCCAATAGTCTGGTGTCCAGCCTCTTGCGCAATGCGTTCGAGCTCCAGAGCAATAAAATTCTCGTCTTCAACAATCATGACCTTCATGAATGAGCCTCCTCCTAGCGTG
The DNA here is from genome assembly GCF_013087515.1 of Rhizobium sophorae. Taxonomy (GTDB): domain Bacteria; phylum Pseudomonadota; class Alphaproteobacteria; order Rhizobiales; family Rhizobiaceae; genus Rhizobium; species Rhizobium sophorae. The sequence continues at coordinate 19,315 of NZ_JABFCN010000042.1, forward strand.
CTGTCAGGCGCACTACCGGTAGCGGCTACAACGCAACCGTCACCGGAAGGTTTCCACTTTGAGAAGAATGTTGGCGATCGGCGGGCAGCGCCACGTTACCGGTTCTGCTATTCGTCCTTGTGGAGGAACCAGCCGATGGCGCGGTCGCTCCGGCATCGGGAAAGCGCCAATTGCCGCACGGAATGAATTCGGGTAATCGCCCCTTCGTCATCCGTATCGACGTTCATGCAGGCGCAGGCATAGCCGTGACCCGCATTCGTGTAGACATATTCGCCGCGCGTCATGTCGGGAATCTCATCCATTCCCTTAGCCGTGGGACCGCCTGTATTGTCCATGATGCTCCAGCCGCCGTCGGCATCGTTCAGCGACCAGGTCCGCGCGGCGGTATTATCCAGCCAGCCGCAGCGCTGCTCGGCCTGCGCCGCGGCGGACGCAAGCAAAATCACCAGAACATGCGCAGTCAATCTGGTCATCGGCCCCTCCACGCACCACTATGCGTTCGACGGACAAGGCATCGCCCCCAAAGCGAAAGACCGTATCACCGCAGCCGTCCGTCGAACGCCTGTTGCGCCTTTTCGATATCGCCCGGGTGGAATGGTTGAGGTTTAAGGGCCGTCGTGACCGGCAACATTACTCCGCCCGCGAAAACAGCTCCCGGTCGCGGGCGCGGATGGGGTCGGTCCAGTCGCGCTCGAACCAGGGGGTGCCGCCGGGCTGGGGCGGACGTTTCAGCTCCAGCGGGCGGGCGGTGCCCTCGTCCGCTTCGGAGGCGACGCGGAAGATGTAGTGGTCGTACATCCGGAGCGCCTCGATCATATAGCTGGTCGCCACAGTCCGGTCACGGACGAGAACCAGGTTCTCGCCGTTCTCGTCATCGGCGGGTTCGGAGAAATTGTAGGAGCCGAGATAGACCCGCGCCGTCGGCTTGTCGAAGTCGAGCACGACGAACTTGTGGTGCATGCGCGTGCCGCGCTGGTTGCCATCGACACCGGCAAGGCCCGAGGGCTCGGTCAGGAAGGGCGGCGGCACGTTGCCGGTGAGCGCTGCCGAGCGCACCACCCTTTGGCGTTTGTCGGGGCTCATGACGGTGAGGCCGAGATTGCCCGCCCGCACCTCGGCATCGGCGATGCCCATGACATGCATTCCGGGACGCTCCAGGGCGCGCCCCAATGCCGGGCCGATCGCCCCCCTGGTCATCTGGCCGAGGAAGGCGAGCGAGAAGAATACGCTCGACTGGGCGGTATCGATATCGGCGCCGATTTCATCAAGCCGGCCATTGGCGGCGCTGTGCGGGGAGAAAGCAACCTTGGCGTCGACGCCGGCAAGGCCGAGATCGATCCAGCCGGCGGAACTTGGCGAGTCGCGGAAATCCTCGGCGCGATTGGCGGTGAAATAGCTCTCGAAGGCGGTGAAATAATCGTCGATCGCCTTGTCGCTATGAACGGCGAGGCTGTTGTTCGACTGCACGTAGAGACCGCGCCAGCTGAGATTGGTCGAGCCGTAGAGCACCGTCGAGATGCCGCCGCCGCTGACCGCGATCGACTTCTGGTGCTGCAGGTTGGCCATATGCTGGCGCTTGACGTTGGCGGCACCCGCCGAGGCGATCAGCCGCTCCGCGGCCCGCGTCTCGGGTGAATCCGGGCGGCCGTGGCCCTCGGTGCGGTTGCTGTCGTCGATGATGATCTTGAGCTTGTCCCCCAGCGCCTCCAGCCGGGTGACCACCTCGGGCAGGTTGAGGTCATAGGCGATGACGCGCACCTCGGCGCCGACATCGTGAGCCCTGTCGAGCAGATCGAGCGTTTCCGCCCGCGCCTCGAAGCCCATCCAGGCAAGCGCCCGCTCGGCATTCGCATGGGTCGGCACGAAATCCAGCCCCTGGTCGCCATTCGGCGGCACCAGCGTGACGATCGTCGGCTCGCCGGCGGCAAAATTGCGAACGAAAGCCTGCGACGAGACGAAGCCGCGGGTGAAGGCGACGTTGAGCTTGCCGGGAATGGTCTCGCGCATCAGCGCCAGTTCCGCCTCCTGCGCCTCGCCCGATGTCAGCACGCCGGCGGCATCCATGAACTTTGGCGTGATGCGATAGATAAACTTGCCCGGCAGATCGGCATTGAAGGGAAAATGCACCCAGCGAAACTTCTGGATCGGCGCCTCGGTGGTGCGGATGCCGTCTTCGGGAACCGGCTGGTCGGGAAAGCCGATACGGTTGCGCACCGTCTTGAAGAAATCCGTGCCCGGCTCGCGATACTGGATGGCGAATCCGACGAAATCGGCCGGCGGCCGACCGTCCTTCCAGTCCATGCCGAGCAGCACCATGCCATCGCCGCGATGGATGGTCAGCGCAAAGAGCGCAGCCGCATTCCCTCCGGTCACACGAAAATCCATATCCATGCCCGCCTCCCCTCAAAATCGGAGGAAATGTAGCATGGTTCCATGACAGTAAGGAGATATGTCGGTGACATTTTGCCCGCAGAAGGTGCAGGGGGCGACGGCATGGCGCAAGCCCGTTCTGGGATAGCGCGCCCCGTCGCACGATCTTCAGCCAAGGTGAGCACGCTGAGCCCTACCACTCCGAAAAGACCGCCGAAATAAATCTCAGGCGGACCGCCGTACCCTCCTGCCCCGGCGGGACGGAGGATACAGCCGGACCCCCCTACGGTTTCTCGTTTGCGCTCTCCGCCCTGAACGCCGCCTCGCCGGCGTCGGAGACCTCGATCCATTTCTTGTCTGGCTCGGCGTCCGGCACATAGCTATCGTGCCAGTTCCACCACTTGTAGGTCGGCGTCTGGGGATAGCCCTCGGGCGAATCCTCCCAGACCTCCTGGCGGCCTAGCGGCGTGATGTCGAGATAGTTCCAGGTGCCGCCCATCTGCTCGTCGCCGCGGTTGTTGATGAAATAGGTGCGGAAGATGCGCTCGCCGTCGCGGTAGAACACATTGGTGCCGTGCCACTCGTCGACGCCGAAGTCCTTGTCGAAGCTGTCGGTGATCGTGACCCATGGCATCGTCCAGCCCATCCGCGCCTTCAGCCGTGCAATGTCGGCCTGCGGCGCCCGCGAGGCAAAGACCAGCGTTGTGTCGCGCGCGTTGAGATGGGCGACATGGGCAACCTGATCGGCGACCATCGAGCAGCCGCGGCAGGCATGTTCGGGCCAGCCGAACACGCCGGGCTCATAGAAGGCGCGGTAGAGGATGAGCTGGTGTCTGCCTTCGAACAGGTCGAGCAGGCTGACCTTGCCCTGAGGCCCTTCGAACGCATAGGCCTTCTCGACCGCCATCCACGGCATACGCCGGCGCTCGGCGGCAAGCGCGTCGCGGGCGCGGGTCTCAGCCTTTTCCTTGACGAGCAGCTGCCCGCGGGCCGCTTCCCAGGCTTGCGGCGACACGACCGGCGGTTTGTGCATCGCTTGTCCGCTTTTTCCATTCTCGGCTGAAGCAGTCATGGCTTTCGATCTCCTCATTGGGGCGAATTCCCGCGCCTCCGTGGTGAAGCGCGCTTCCCTTCGCTGCTCGTTACTCGTTTATGGAGATAGTTTGGCAGCGGATATCGACCACTGGGAGTAACAAGTGTGACGCTATTCCGTTCCGCGAAGGTTCGCTGAAGGCCGGGGTGCTCCTGCAGGGCATGCCAAGGTCCGAGAGGCAACTGTTGCACTTGCCTGGAAAGGCCGTAGGAATATCGGATCGGCTGCTGCCTAGGAGGGCGGTTTATGGAAGTCCATGCCATTGGTTCCCGGTCCGACTTCGAAGATGCGCTTGCGCTGATCGATGCTATGGGCAAATGGGATGCTGAACAGTCCAGCCAGTTCGGAGTGCCCGAAGTCGAGCTGCTGGAATATGTCTACGGACACACGGTTGAAACCCTGATGGAAAAGTTTCGCGAACCCGGCGCGGGCTTCTTCCTTGCGCGTGCGGACGGAAATGTCGCCGGCTGCGCTGGCTATTCGAAGTCGAATGATAGCATCGCCGAGTTGCAGAAAATGTATGTTCGCACCGAAGCACGCGGCAAAGGCGCAGCCAGGGGTCTGATGACCGCCTGCCTGAATGGAATGCGCGATGACGGGTACGATCGCGTGCGGCTGGAAACCGTGAGCTTTATGTGTGAGGCCATCGCCCTCTACGAGAGCTTTGGCTTCAAACCCTGCGATCAATTTCGGGAGATTCCCGCGAGCTTACAGCCGATCACGATTTTCATGGAGAGGAAGCTCTAGGAACCGATGCCTGAGTACGGCGAGTGTTCCGGAGCCCAACAGGAGAGTTGCCAAAGCCGGCGACTGGCGGAAGCTTCCCTCCGGCCATGGCGGGCGGATCGCAGGACATCACGACAGACGCCTCGTCCAGGAAGCCCGCCGGGCACGGAAGTGGCACGATCTGCCGCCGTGGCTGTGACCAGATGCATATGCCGGTCCAGATCGGCGGCCCGCTCGCCCTGCCTTCCGCGCCTTCGGTATCCACCGCAGCGCAAGTGGGGTTGAGGGGAGCGCATCCATTAGCGTAATCTTGTTTACGAATTGCACACGTGCTAAAACGCGGCAAAACGGCGCATACGAACCCTGATCAAACCGAGATCGTGCCCGTGAATATTTTTATCGCGACTGTTGCTACGCTTGTCATTGGCGTCCTGCCGGCATGGGCAGGTCCTTTGCATCAGGCGGCCAAGGACGGCGATATCGCCCGCGTCACACAGTTGCTGGACCAGGGCTCCGATCTGTCGGAGCTCGATGAGGCGGGCGAGCCGGCGCTGATTATCGCGTCATTGGCGGGCCATGCCGATGTCGTCGTTCTTTTGCTGGATCGCGGCGCCGACATCGAAATTCGCAACAAGGGTGGGCTGACGGCGCTGCATGCAGCAGCCTATGCAGGAAAACTGGAGGTGGTGAAACGGCTTGTCGCCGAGGGAGCTGATGTCAACGACAGGAAGAATTTCTATCAAATGTCGCCGCTGCACGGCGCCGCCGAAGAGGGCCGCACCGATGTGGTCGCTTTTCTGCTGACGAAGAGCGCGGATGTCGAAGCGACGGAAAGAAACGGGTACACGCCTCTCACTCAAGCCGGGTGGCGGGCGCATTGGGATACGGCCAAATTACTGATGGAAGCCGGTGCTGTTTGCCAGAAAGCCGAGCTTGTGGGTGAACCGCTCTACAAGGAATGCACCAAACGGCAATAGCGTTTCGCTTGAGGTAATAGACCGCGTCCGGGAACGGAGCTTGGTATGTCTTATCACGTGCAAAAATGCGGAAAGCGGACGGGAGCGGCGCTTGGGGCTGCGGTCATGCTGCTTTCTTTCCTTCAGCCCGCGGCAGCGGAAGATCTCGTCAATACCGGCTATTTCGGCGATATCGCGATCAAGGGTTATGACCCGGTTGCCTATTTCACCGAAAACCAGGCCGTTAAAGGGTCCGAGACATATTCCTACCACTGGCTTGGCGCGACCTGGCATTTCGCCAGCGCGGAAAATCGCGATCTCTTCAAGGGCGATCCATCCAGGTATGCGCCGCAATATGGCGGCTATTGCGCCGACGGCGTGTCTTTCGGGACGGTGACCACCAATATCGATCCGAAGGCCTGGCGGATCATCGATGGCAAACTGTATCTGAGCTATGACCCGGGGGCAGCGGAAGGCATGGAGAAGAATCCGACCAAGGTGACCGACTCGAAGAAGCATTGGTCCGAAGTTCAGCAGACGCTGATTTCGGAGAAGATGCACACCGTCTGGCAGCAACCGGATACGAAATGAAGCCGCAACGCCCGGCCCGTCAAGGTGTGGGTGAAAAGAACGTCAAGGCGCGCGGCGTGACATGTACGTATGGCCTGTCGCGCTGTTCGCCGGAGGTATTGCGGTAAACATATCCGCACACCATCCGGTCTAGGAAATAGCCGTCGAATTTTTCGCAGAGACTGTCGCCCCGCACCTCGACGATACCGGTGATGTTGGTATTCGCGCTGCGATAGGCAGTGTTTCCAGCCTTGTCGAAATACTGGGTGAAATCCGTGCCGTTCTTGTGCTTGCCGGTCCAGCTCTTGCCATCGACAAGATTGCGCAGATCTGCCTCGCCGAGCCTATCGGCTTGACTGCCTGTAAAGCCGAAGGGCCATTCGGGAATGCCGGCCTTTCGCAATCCGGCCAGATGGCGCTGCAGATCGCCGTCCCGCCAGTAATCATAGAGATAGCCGTAATAGGTGAGATTGCTTTCGGGGAACAGCTCCAGCAGCTTTGCCGTCTCCGCTGCAGCCTTGGTTTCATTGCCCTGGTCGGCATAGGCCGCAGCCAGATATTCGCGTGCCGGCTCGACCTTCGGCAGGCTGTCGAGCGTCGGCTCTATCAGTGAGATCGCGCGCTGATCGTCGCCCGCGGTATAAAAGACGATCCCCGCCAGCAGTTGAAAGCTCGACGCCGGCGAAGGGTCGAGCCGCAAAGCCTTTTCAATCTCCGTGATCGCCTGCCCGCTGCTTCCGGTGTGGACCAGGATGAGAGCGAGGTTGGCGGCGGACTCCGCATCGTTCGGCTCCATTGCAACCGCCATGTTGGCGGAGTTCCTGGCCTCCGTCTCGCGCCCATCCACCCATTGCAGCAGGGCAAGCACCGTGTGCGCCCTAGCATTGTTGGGATCCAGCTTGAGGGCTTGCCCGGCGGCGTCATAGGCAATCTTGCGGGCGACGGCGGCCGACCAGAGGTAATTATAGTCGTTGCGCCAGACATCGACGGCCACGCGGGCGATTCCCGCATGGGCATTGGCAAAGCCCGGATCGAGGTCGATCGCCTTCTGGTAGAAGGACAGGGTCCGGCGATAGGTATCGACATCCCGTAAAATGAAGCCCTCCTGCTCGGCCCTCAAGTAATAATCGTAGGCTTCGAGATTTTCGGTCGGGATTTGGGCCAGTTGATCGCGCTCGCGGGCGCTGAGCTTGACCGACAGGGCCGAGATGATCTTGCCGATCACATCGTCCTGAACGGCGAAGAGGTCGGCATACTGGCGATCGTAGCGCTCGGCCCAGATCGAGAGGCCGGTGACTGCATCGATCAGTTTGACATTGATCCGCAGCCTCGGCCCGGCGCGCTGTAAGGTCCCCTCAAGCACGTACTGAACGCCGAGTTCGGCGGCGACATCCTGGATCTTGCCGACGGAGTCCCGGATGGCGAAGACCGAGTGGCGGGCGATGACGAAGAGGCCTGAGACTTTGGACAATTCGGTGATCAGATCGTCCGTCAACCCGTCCGCGAGATGGTCGTGGTCGGTGTCGCCGCTGACATTGATGAAGGGCAGAACCGCGACCGAGGGCTTGTCCGGCAGCGGATAGGCGAAACGTTCGCCAGGCCCTGGCGGTTTTGCCGCCATCCACGGCTGCCACCAGAGTGCTGCGCCCGCAAGCGCGAGGACGACGGTCGCTGCGATGCCGGCAACGAGGCGGCGTCTCGGCAGGCGCCTGCGGGTCTTGATGGTCTTGCCGGCAGCAGTCGGGTCAAGCAGGATGCGATAGACCCGGATCGGTTCGGTGATACTCTTCAACCGCTGTTCGCCGAGCGAAGCGAAACCGACCGGGATTTTCGATTTCACCTGATCATATGTCGTGCCCGATATGGCGATACCGCCCGGTTCGGCCAGCGCCTGTATTCGATCGGCGATATTGACGCCGTCGCCCTGGATGTCTTCGCCCTCGACGATAATATCGCCGAGATTGATACCGATCCGGAACTCGAGCCGATGCTCCGGCAGCGCCGCGGCACTCTGCGTGGCTTTCAGTTGCTGAATCTCCACCGCGCAGCGCAAGGCATCGACGACACTCTGGAATTCGACCAGCAGACCATCACCCATGGTTTTGACCAGCCGCCCGTGGTGACGCTCGATCACCGGCTCGAAGACATCATTCTGGTCCACCTGAAAGCGCGCACGGGTGCCCTCTTCGTCGATCTGGCTCAATCGACTGTAACCGACGGCATCAGCGATCAGGATTGCTGCAAGACGGCGCTCCATCCCCGGTCTTTCCTGGAGAGCGAATGTATTGTTAACAATATCCTACAGGAGGTCCCAGCGCGATGCTATCGCCGGACCGTGCGATATTCAACTTAGTGGCGATGTATCCGATAAGAATAGGCCCGGACGAAATAGTTCGAGCCATCCTCGCCCTCGACGGTCGGCAGAGTTGCCAAAAGCAGGCGAGTGTTGGAAGCTCATTTTTTGCTATCAGGCGACGGATTGCTAGATATGACGACAGCCTCTTTCACGGAGCCGGCCAGGCATGGCAGCGCCAGGATCTGCCGCGGCTGCTGGGACCAGATGCATATGCCGATCCCGATCGGCGGTCCGCTTGCCTTGCCCTTCCGCGCCCTCGGCATCACCCGCAGCAAGATGAACCCCGATATATGCACGATCTGCGAACGCTCCTTCCAATATGTCAAGAAGCAGCGCCAGATCACCGTCGACGCCACAATCCTGTTTGCCGATATCAGGGGCTTCACGGATCTTTCGGAGCGCATCGAAGCGGTGCAGCTGAGCGAGATCGTCAGCCTGTTCCAGGATCGTTGCGCGCAAGCGATCTGGGCGCATGACGGCATCGTCAACAAGCAGATGGGCGACGGCCTGATGGCGATTTTCAATTTTCCGATCGTCAGAAAGGATCACGCCGGCGCCGCGATCCTGGCCGCGCAGGAGATCCAGCAAAACTGCGCCGCCGCGCTGAACGGTCTGGCGCTCGAGGCATTGCCCGGCCGCACTCTCGGCGTCGGCGTCGGCATCCATTCCGGCGAGGTCCAGATCGGCGAATTCTCAAGCTTCCGCAGCGATTTCACTGCCATCGGCGGCGTCGTCAATCAGGCCGCAAGGCTGGAATCCCAGGCCGCAGCCGGCGAGATTCTGATCTCCTCCGAAACGGCGGCGAAGGCTGCCGATCTCGCCGCAGGCGCCGAAACCCGAATGCTTGTGCTCAAGGGCATCGAGCAGCCGGTGCAGGCACGGGTGCTGGCCAAGCCCTGAGTGACTGCGACCACGCGACGATCTCTTCGAAACGGATGCCGGTCGTGTGACGCGTGGATATAGCCGCGTCGCTCCAGCTATACCGCAGGGTTCAAAGCGGAGGCTTCTGCGCCGTCGTCATCATCATTGATCGTAACGCCACCTTCCAGCGCCGCCAGGATAACGGCCTGCCGCACCGTCTCGGCCGGCATCCGCCCGGCAAGCCAGGCGCGGCAGAAATCGATCGCCCTTTGCTGGTGAACGCCGCCATTGACCGGCCAGTCCGAGACAAGTGCATAAAGCGCGTCCTGCGGTGAGCGCAGAACCAGCCGTTCGCCGGTATCAAGGTCGATCGAGATGGGGGTTTCCCAGAAGGCAGAATGATCGCTAATGGCAGTGGTACCCAGAGGTGAAGTAACTGGAAACTAACTGCGGAAGGCCGATTCCGGTTCCGATACGAGGGTCGGACGATCGCCGCGCGGCATTTCACGAATGCCGCCGACCTTTCGGCGAAGAAACGACGGGCGCGAATGGATATTGAAATCGGGATCGCCGGCCAATGCCTCACTTTTGGCCGGGCCGATCTTTATGGTTGCGGACCCGGCCGTCAACCTGGCAGCTTGCAGCCCTTGCTCATTCCAGCGGACTGCATGGCCGAAACCTTGCCTTTGGACGCGGCAATTTCGCCTTCCTTGTCTCCCCCGGCGACACTGCCGATGGGGACGCCGACGAGGAAGACACCGAAAGCATCGCCGTTCGCTGCGCTGATCTGCTGCTTGGACAGGTCGTCGAGCTTGGCCTTCTCTTTCTTATGTTCCACTGCGAGCGCCTCGCAACTGAGGTTCGTATAGGCAGCCATCGGAATATCGACCTGGACGATGGCGTCAGGACGTTTGGCGCAGCTGGCAAGCGCCGCGGCGGCCGCGAATGCAATGATTATCTTGTTCATGAATGGTCCCCAATTCCCGCAACAGCTGTAACATCGGCGCGCGCAATGCGGGAGGCGGCGGAGCCTTCAACCACAGACTTTTATTTGTCGCCACTTTCCATTTCGGCTTGGCATTGCTGGCGATGCCCCCCATCGATATCCGGAGTTCGCATGATACCCGGCACGCCTACCGCCCCGTTAGTTTCCGCGCTTGACCTCCGCGCACGGCCTCTACCTAAAAGCCCGACTGCTATGCAAAGGAGGCTCCGGTGTCGGTACCCATTGAGGACTACGCGCTCATCGGCGATTGCGAAACCGCCGCACTCGTCTCGAAGAACGGCTCGATCGACTGGCTCTGTTTTCCGCGCTTCGATTCCCCCGCCTGTTTTGCCGCCCTGCTCGGCGCCGAGGATAACGGCTTCTGGTCGCTGTCACCGTCAGGTGAAAATGTCCACGTCACGCGCCGCTACCGCAACGATACGCTCATTCTCGAAACCGAGTTTCAGACCGAGACCGGCACCGCCGTTCTCATCGACTTCATGCCGCTTCGCGATGGCACCAGCGATCTGATGCGCATCGTCGAGGGCAAGAGCGGCACTGTCGCCTTCGATATGGAGCTCAACCTTCGCTTCGATTACGGCCGAACCGTTCCCTGGGTCACGCATGGCGAGGATGGCGGCATCACCGCCATTGCCGGCCCGGACAGGCTAACCCTGAATTGCGCCGTCCCGGTCGAAGGCCGCGGCCTGAGCACGGTCGGCTCCTTCCAGGTTGCCGCTGGCGAGAGCCAGATCTTCACCATGACCTGGTCCCCCTCGCACATGCCGCAGCCGGCTCAGCGGCAGGTGGAATATGCGCTGCCGGACACGGAGGAATTCTGGCAATCCTTTGCCGCAAAATGTCCGAAAGTGGGCCGGTGGACGGAACAGGTCAAACGCTCGCTCATCACGCTCAAGGCACTGACCTACATGCCGACGGGCGGCATCATCGCCGCGGCGACGACCTCCCTGCCGGAAAAGATCGGCGGGCCGCGCAACTGGGACTATCGCTATTGCTGGCTGCGCGACGCGACGCTGACCCTGCTCGCCCTGATGAAACTCGGCTACTACGAGGAAGCTAGCGCCTGGCGCAAGTGGCTGCTGCGGGCGGTCGCCGGCGCCCCGGCGCAGATGCAGATCATGTATGGCGTCGCCGGCGAGCGAAACCTGCTGGAATGGCAGGTTCCCTGGCTGAGTGGCTACGAGGGCTCGACACCTGTGCGCGTCGGCAATGCCGCTGCCGAACAGGTGCAGCTCGATGTCTATGGCGAGGTGGCCGACGCAATGCTGCAGGCCCGCAAGGGCGGGCTTCCGCCGCATCACCGCGAACGCGAACTGGCGGCGGCCATTCTGCCCTTTGTCGAAAAAATCTGGGTGGAGCCCGATGAAGGCATCTGGGAGGTGCGCAGCCAGCGCCAGCATTTCACCTATTCGAAGGTCATGGCCTGGGTGGCCTTCGACCGCGCCGTCCAGATTGCCGCGGCGGACGGCGAGCCCGAGACCGCCGGACGTTGGCGCACACTCGCAGATCACATCCATGCCGAGGTTTGCGAGAAGGCTTTCGATCCCGAACTCGGCTGTTTCGTGCAGGCCTACGGCTCCAAGGCGCTAGATGCCAGCCTGCTGCAGCTCGGCATGGTCGGCTTCATCCCGCCTGATGATCCGCGCTATGTCGCGACAGTCGAGGCGATCGAGCGCAAGCTGCTGCGCGATGGCCTGCTGCTGCGCTACGAGACGCAGGAGGTGGACGACGGCCTACCATCAGGCGAAGGCGCGTTCCTCGCCTGCAGCTTCTGGCTCGTCGACGCCCTCGGCATGATCGGCCGCCGCGACGATGCGCTGCGCCTGTTCGAGCGGCTGCTTGATATCTGCAACGATGTCGGGCTTCTGGCGGAAGAATATGATCCCGCCGCCCGCCGCATGCTCGGCAACTTCCCGCAGGCCTTCAGCCATGTCGGGTTGATCAACAGCGCGTTGAACCTCGCGCGGCTGGAGGGGCCGGCGGACCAGCGTTCGGCTTGATGAGTGTAGAACCGCTGAAGAAGGACCCCTCCCCACAGGTGGAAGGGGCTAATCCGGCGGCACCGCCTTGCCTCTTCCGAAACGTTGAGGATTTGGAAAGCCGGCGCGGCAGGTTAAGCCCCTCCCACTTGTGGGGGTCCGAAGGAAGGGTCGAGACCCGTGGCTCGACCCCGGCATCCGACAGGAGGGGTTTGGGGCGGGGTCTTTTAGTATCACGCGACCGGGAGACTGTTCAAAAATCCGAACGATTCATTCGTTTCCCTTTTGTACTCTTTCCCTCTTCACTTTCGCGCTGACTCTCTCCATATTCGCGCCATGGCCAGATCTCCGAAGAAATCCCCCGCCCCGAATGGCTTCGAGGAAGCTCCCCAATCGTCCTTTGAGGGAGCGCCGCTTTCCGGCTCCGTCGCCGATTGGGTGAAGCAGCTGGAGGCCGATGCCGAGGCCTCGGGCGTCGAGACCCAGCGCCAGATCGCCTCCAAGGCGGGCAAACATCGCAAGAAGGTGGAGATTGCAGCCAGGACGAAAACCAGCGACGGCGGCGTCAGCGCCTCGAAATCGGCGCGCGGCACCTCTATGGGCGGCTCGACCGACCCGAAGACGCGCGCGGCCGCCGGCCTCAATCCCGTTTCCGGTATGGATACGACGCTGGAGGAAGCCTCGTCGCTGCAGGCTGGCACCGCCGTCACCGCCACGGTCGAGGCGCTGTCGGCGCTGATCGAGAGCGGCAATCCGCTGCACAAGAACGGCAAGATCTGGACGCCGCACCGCCCTGCCCGGCCCGACAAATCGGAAGGCGGCATCGCCATCCGCATGCAGTCGGATTACGAGCCGGCCGGCGACCAGCCCACAGCCATCCGCGATCTCGTCGAGGGGCTGGAGAATGGCGACCGCAGCCAGGTGCTGCTCGGCGTCACCGGCTCCGGCAAGACCTTCACCATGGCCAAGGTGATCGAGGCAACGCAGCGCCCGGCGGTCATCCTTGCGCCGAACAAGACGCTGGCCGCCCAGCTCTATTCCGAATTCAAGAACTTCTTCCCCGACAATGCGGTGGAATATTTCGTTTCCTACTACGATTATTACCAGCCGGAAGCCTATGTGCCGCGCTCCGACACCTATATCGAGAAGGAATCCTCGATCAACGAGCAGATCGATCGCATGCGCCACTCGGCGACGCGCTCGCTGCTCGAACGCGACGACTGCATCATCGTCGCCTCGGTCTCCTGCATCTACGGTATCGGCTCGGTCGAGACCTATACGGCGATGACCTTTCAGATGTCGGTCGGCGACCGGCTCGACCAGCGCCAACTGCTGGCCGACCTCGTCGCCCAGCAATATAAGCGCCGCGACATGGATTTCACCCGCGGCAGTTTCCGCGTGCGCGGCGACACGATCGAACTCTTCCCCGCACACTTGGAGGATGCCGCCTGGCGCATCTCGATGTTCGGCGACGAGATCGACGCCATCACCGAATTCGACCCGCTCACCGGCCAGAAGGTCGGCGACCTGAAATCGGTGAAGATCTACGCCAATTCGCACTATGTCACCCCGCGCCCGACGCTGAACGGCGCCATCAAGTCGATCAAGGAGGAGCTCAGGCTTCGCCTTGCGGAGCTGGAAAAGGCCGGCCGCTTGCTGGAGGCCCAGCGCCTGGAGCAGCGCACCCGCTATGATATCGAAATGCTCGAAGCGACAGGCTCCTGCCAGGGCATCGAGAACTATTCGCGTTATCTCACTGGCCGCGACCCCGGCGACCCGCCGCCGACGCTGTTCGAATACATCCCCGACAACGCCCTCGTCTTCATCGACGAAAGCCACGTCACCGTGCCGCAGATCGGCGGCATGTACCGGGGCGACTTCAGGCGCAAGGCGACGCTGGCCGAATACGGCTTCCGCCTGCCCTCCTGCATGGACAACCGGCCGCTGCGCTTCGAGGAATGGGACGCCATGCGCCCCGACACCATCGCCGTTTCGGCCACGCCCGGCGCCTGGGAAATGGAGCAATCGGGCGGCGTCTTCGCCGAACAGGTGATCCGTCCGACCGGCCTGATCGACCCGCCGGTCGAGGTCCGCTCGGCCCGCACCCAGGTCGACGACGTGCTCGGCGAGATCCGCGAGACATCGGCCAAGGGCTACCGTACCCTCTGCACCGTGCTGACCAAACGCATGGCCGAGGACCTGACCGAATATCTGCATGAGCAGGGGATCCGCGTCCGCTACATGCACTCCGACATCGACACGCTGGAGCGCATTGAGATCCTGCGTGATCTGCGCCTCGGCGCCTTCGACGTGCTGGTTGGCATCAACCTTTTGCGCGAAGGCCTCGACATTCCCGAATGCGGCTTCGTCGCCATCCTCGACGCCGACAAGGAAGGCTTCCTGCGCTCGGAAACCTCGCTGATCCAGACCATTGGTCGTGCAGCCCGTAACGTCGACGGCAAGGTCATCCTCTATGCCGACCAGGTCACCGGCTCGATGAAGCGCGCGATGGAAGAAACCGGCCGCCGCCGCGAAAAGCAGATGGCCTATAACGCCGAACACGGCATCACGCCGGAATCGGTCAAGGCCAGGATCTCCGACATCCTCGACAGCGTCTACGAACGCGACCACGTCCGCGCCGATATCTCCGGCGTCTCGGGCAAGGGCTTCGCCGATGGCGGCAACCTCGTCGGCAACAACCTGCAGACTCATCTCAACGCGCTCGAAAAGAGCATGCGCGACGCTGCCGCCGACCTCGACTTCGAAAAAGCCGCCCGCCTCCGCGACGAAATCAAGCGCCTCAAGGCCGCCGAGCTGGCAATTATGGACGATCCGATGGCGCGTGAAGAGTCAAAGGCAATGGAAGGCGTCAGACGGAACGCCAAAGCGACCCGCGAATCCCTTCTCCCAGCCGGCGAGAAGGCGCCCGGCAGGGCGGATGAGGGGGCCACCCCCTCCTACTTCTCTAGACCCAGCCTCGACGACATGGGCCCAGGCACCGACACCACCACCCCCCTCTTCCGCAAACCCGCCTTGGACGACATGGGCCGCGACATCGCCGAACCCACAAAGAAGAGCCTGTTCCGCAAAAACGACCTCGATGAAATGACTGTCGGCCGAACCGAAAAGCCGGTCACCGGCGCACTGCCGGAAAAGCCGGATGCCGCCAAAAGCACGAAGCGGTTTTCACCGCTGCTCGAAGGGCAGCCGGAACGCGACGACGTGCGGCCGGTCGTGCGCGGGAAGACGGGTGTGGGGAGCTATGAGGACCCGGGCGAGCAGAAGCGCAAGGGGCGGACGAAGGGGAAGACTGGGCGGCCGGGGCGGTGATACAAACCCGCCAGCCAGACGGCCGAGTTTGAGATGGTCGTCTGCCTGTTGGTGAACTGCGCCTTCGCAATTGCATTGGTTTATCGAATCTCGGGGTGCTGACGCCTTGCGTACGCATCTAGGCAGTCGCCTAGGAGCCGTGGACTCTTGGGATTCCCAAAGCTGAGCAAATCAGATTCAAGACTGTCT
>NZ_JABFCN010000043.1 GCF_013087515.1 Rhizobium sophorae
TGGAAACGTTGGCAAAAAGTTGATTAATCGGCATAGTTCGCCGGTCGGCATAAACCGCCTTATGCCGCGCGCGGCATAAGGCAGTCTCGATGAGCGAGGCGATGGTCGCCCAGTTCTCCGCCCCGGCGTCATGTCCGGCGAAGAGAGCATTCTTCCGGTTGAGGGCTATCGGCCGGATGGTTCTCTCGACGGTGTTGTTGTCGATCTCGATGCGGCCATTAGTCAGGAAGACACAGAGGCCGTCCCAGTATTTGGCGATATAGGCCAGAGCTTCGCCAAGCGGCGACTTGCCAGCGACGCGGGCGCGATGCTGCGTCAGCCACATCCGCATGTCGGCGATCAATGGCGCTGATCGCTCCTGTCGCCCGGCCAGGCGAGCCTCTGGGGAACGACCCCGCAGCTCGTCTTCCATGCGATAGAGTTCGCCGATCCGCTTCACGCCTTCCGCGGCAATCGGTGCCGAGCCGTTGCGGGTGATCTCGACCAGTTTACGCCGGGCATGCGCCCAACAATAGGCTAGCCGGATGTCGGGACCGACACGGTCCGGTGCGATCAACCGATTATATCCGGCATAGCCGTCCACCTGAAGGACGCCCGTGAACCCCTGTAATATCCGCTCGGCATGTAACCCGCCGCGACCTGGAGCATAGGTGAAGGCTACACCAGGAGGCGCACCTCCGCCCCAAGGTCGGTCATCACGGGCCAGGGCCCAGAAGTATCCGGTCTTGGTTCTGCGTGAGCCGGGATCGAGGACCGGCGCATGGGTCTCGTCCATGAACAGCTTCGTCGACCGCTTCAGATCGGCAATCAATGCGTCAAAGACCGGGCGCAGTTCGAAAGCAGCCCGACCGACCCAATCGGCGAGTGTGGATCGGTCGAGATCAAGGCCCTGGCGGCTCATTATCTGGGCCTGCCGGTAGAGCGGCAGATGATCGGCGTATTTGGACACCAGCACATGAGCGATGGTCGCTTCTGTCGGCAATCCGGCCTGAATCAATCGGGCGGGAGCCGGAGCCTGAGTAACGCCGTCGGTGCAAGAACGGCAGGCATATTTGGGGCGACGGGTGACGACGACACGGAACTGCGCCGGAATGACATCCAGCCGCTCGGAGACGTCCTCGCCGATGCAA
The DNA here is from genome assembly GCF_013087515.1 of Rhizobium sophorae. Classification (GTDB taxonomy): domain Bacteria; phylum Pseudomonadota; class Alphaproteobacteria; order Rhizobiales; family Rhizobiaceae; genus Rhizobium; species Rhizobium sophorae. The sequence continues at coordinate 1,131 of NZ_JABFCN010000043.1, forward strand.
TGCAAGCCTCCGCCGCAAGCGCAGATCAGGTTTTCCGGCTTGATGATCTCCTCGACGCGAGGAAGGTGGGCGGGCAGAGAACCGCGATTGATGGCGCGGGGTTTGGGGTGCGGCTTCCCAGAAGGGCTATCGGCTTCGTCTTCGGCGTGGATGGTTGCAATGGCCGTTTCCAGGTCTTCCAGCGCAAGATCGAATTGCTCTGGGTCAGCTTTCTCGGATTTGCGGCCGAAGGCGGCTTGCTTGAAGGCGGCGACCAGCTTCTCTAGCCGCTCGATCCGTTCATCCTTGCGAACTTCACGCGCTTGCGCCGCGATCAGCATCGCCTTCAAGGCAGCAATATCGTCGGGAAGATTGGCGGCGTCCAACATGGCCGAAGTCTATCAAAGCTAGCGTCGCTTCGCCGTTGGAATTTACCGCCCGAGTCATCGTGCCGCATCTATTCGATGGCATCCGGCGCTCTTGCCTCCATGGAACGGACACGACGCCAGTCGAGGCCTGCAAACAGCGCCTCGAACTGAGCATGGCCCAACGTCATCAGGCCATCTTTGATGCCCGGCCAGGTGAACGTGTGCTCCTCCAGCCGCTTGTAGGCCATCACCAGACCGCTGCCATCCCAGTAGATCAGCTTCAGGCGATCCGCCTTGCGCGAGCGGAATACGAAGACCGTCCCTGTAAAAGGGTCCTTGTGCAGCTCGTTTTTGACCAGCGCTGCCAGGCCATCGTGGCCCTTGCGGAAGTCGACCGGTTTGGTCGCCACCATGATCCGAACCCGGTTCGATGGAAAGATCATGCCGGAACAGCGCAGGCACGCGCGACAGCAGCGATGCGGGCGGCAGACGCGCCCTCTTCCAGGCGGATCGTGACCGAACCGACGATGATCTCGGGGCGGCTAGTCTTGATCAGCGGCTCCAAAACGGGTGGATTGACGACTACCGCTGCGAACTCCACAGCATTCTCGGGTGCAGGCAGAACAAGCTTGCCCTGCCGCGCCATCGTCCGCCAAGTCGAAAGGCGGTTCGCCCGCAATCCAAAGCGTTCAGCGACCTCATTCACCTTCGCACCGGGCCGAAGGCTCTCAGACACGATCTGCGCTTTGACCTCATCAGGCCAATGCCGATGAACCTCACGTCCAGACTTCCTGGTTGTGAGAAACTCCAATGTACTCTCCATGGAGAAACTCCCGTTGCTCGTCCATGGAAAGGCGATCACAGATCAGGGCGGCGAGGACAATGTGGGATCGGAACACCGGTTACACATCGGATCGCGCTTCAGTGTCTCTTGCACCATCAGAGACAGACCGGGAAAGCCCTTGCGCATGTCCGTATGGCCGGTCGCCAGCCAGACCTTCACACCAGCAGGAACCGGGATCATCGCCGACCCAGCACACAATCGAGAATGCGGCCAAGTGCCTCCGTGTCGATGTCGCTGTCCACACGGACACGACGACCGCGGCCCAGATCAATCGTCACATCGCTGCGCTTCCGGCGGGGATGCGATGAGGCCGGCGCTTCTGAGGCAGCGGGCTGGGCTGCCGGCGCGGCCTCCGAAACGATCACGGGCACCAAGGTGCTCGACACCTGCGTCGACGGCTCCTCGATCCGGCAGAGTTCCTTGCGCCACCGAAAGAGTTGGCTCACGTGGATGCCGGCCGCACGGGCAATCTCGGAAAGAACCGCACCAGGCTCAAGGCAGGCTGCAACCAGCCGCTCTTTGTCCTCGCGAGACCAGCGCCGACGGCGCTCGACAGACGTGATCACTTCAATCGGATGCTTGGTCATAGGACTACTCCTAGTGTTTGCACTAGGACTTCCGATGTTCGCATAAACCTCGCAAGACGGCCCTCACCGTGGGCTTACCTGCTTTCGAACTTCTGGAGGATAGCAATTTCCTCCGCCCTCATAGTTCCTGTGGACTGCGCGAGCCTGCTCGTTCGTCAGGACGTAGAACGTTGGTGCCATCGTCCTCAGATCGAGTTCGATGAAGATGAAGAAGTCCGCGTCGCCTTTCTTGTGCATTTCTACAGGCCAGCGGGTGATCTCAGTCGGCCGGCGCAGGAACTGCCGCGTCTTCACCTCGATCGATTTCGGCTGCCCACCGACGACAACAATGACATCGTGCCCAGGTGCGCCTTCGGGGCTCATATAGGCGGCCAGTCCGAGTGTGTTCAGCTTTGGTACGGTCAGCAGCTCGCCCAGCGTTCCGGATTGCGGGGACGATAGTTTTTCCAGCGTCATTGCTCTTCGTATTCTCCCAGAATCTCAATACGCGGACCACGTCCGGTCGCTTCACTCTCGGACGTGTCGAAGGTCTCAGGCATCGTCTGCCGCGGCCACATTTCGAAGGCGAGAGATGTAATCATCTACCCGGTCCAAAATGATTTCGAGACCGAGATAGCGAACGTAACCTCCTCCGCCCCGCTGGATAATGCCATCCAAGAAGATCTCGAAGGAATGACCATCACCCGCTAATCGAGTAACGAAGACCGCTCCACCACTCATGCCATCCAAAGGCTCTAAGTCCTCAGGATATCGCAACACGCCGCAGTTACTGCGGGACTCTAGGTGTCCCGACTTGCAGATCGGATGGATCCGCATCCCGCCATTCTCCATCACCATTCGCTGGAGATGGCTTGGCAAGCCTGAGGCTAAAGCTAAATCACCAGCGCGACCGATGTGGCGACGTTCGACGGGGAAGAACTGATGTCGTGAGTATGATGGTAGCATCTCATACTCGACCACACCGATCACATAGTCACTTTCATCCTCTGTGGAACCAGGCGAGAATAGGTATGTGTTGAACGGAATATTGGTGCTGTCGGTGCCATCGTCCATCAGCACTACCAGATAGTCCAAGCGGTCCTTAAAAGCCGCTGCTGTTTCACCCGCGATCGTTGCTATTTGGTGGCGCGTGAAGACGGCGAAATGTCGCCCTCGGTACTGGAAGAGAACGGCACTACCCTGAAGTCCAAACAGCAAACGGCGAGCAACCGCGCCATCCTGCAGCGTGAGCTCGAACCCATCCAGACCATAGTATTCGTCCCCAAGGGCGGCGAAACAAAGTGGTCGGATACATCGATCAGCGATCGTTGGCTCCTGTGGGTCTGTGAATCTCAGCATAGGAGGATCAATCCTTTCGACGGCGCGCACGAATTTCGTCAATTTGACGGTCAATTTCAGCCTCGGCGGCTGCGCAACTCTCCGCGAGATCCTCGCGGAATTGCAAGGTGTCTCTCAGGAAGTCGACATAGGTGGCGACGGCCAGATGTGTGTTGGCCTTAGAGCGCAAGCGCTGAACCCGCCGCTTCCATCCTGGAACGGGATCCTTCTTGATCGTCAGGCGGTAGTTGGCGGCGAGCCAATCAACAAGGTCATGGATAGATCTGCCGGAAAAGCCATTCTCGCTTGCGAACTTGTGACCCACAGGCGAGAAGGCCAGCCGCCATGTCTGGCAATTGATTGTCGCCTGATCTCGCGTGATCCCCTTCCCCTTGGGAAACACGCCAGTTGAGATGACATCGAGGTAAACATTGTTCTCAGTGATGATATAATCCATATAGTCCGCGAGCGCACCGATCGTCTTGCCTCTATCAAAATGGCACCGATCCTTCAGCGTTGCGCACGCCTTCTCGAAGTCACCTAGTTCGGCCGGATTGAGTCTGCTGCTGTTGAAATACTTCTTCGCGCGTTCCGGGATTACCATCTTATTGCCGTAGTAAAGACCACGCCCGGGAAACGCCTTCAGAATGTCGCAGGCTACCGAGAAGTAGAAATTAGCAATGGCTGGCAGGATGGCTTCGTGCTGGAGGCCGACATGGTACAGCTCGTTTCGGAACTCATGCATTATTGCAACTGTCCGCGCCTGTTCCTCTGTGACCATCTTCGCGATACGTGCAAACTTTAGCTTCGCGTCGAAAGACTGTCCGACAGCCTCGGCCAACTCCAGCTTATGGGGGTACTGACCTTGCCCCGTTGAAATAATCCATTTTGAAGTAAGCTCTGGCCCATTGAGAGGACC
>NZ_JABFCN010000044.1 GCF_013087515.1 Rhizobium sophorae
AGCAACCAAAAACCGCTGGAGCGAACGCAAAACTGGATAAAACTTGGGGGCAAGGTCAGCAGGTCTGCGATTTATCGCGATCTGCAGAAGCTTGGCTTCAGCTTTGCTGATATTGTAAAGTACAACGACTATCATAGTGACGAAGGGCCGGCCGCGCCTTTGATGGTGCGGAATGCTTTTCAGGACAAGGAGGCGTATTTCGACACCTTAAAGAACGCATATCTCAGCTTTTATCTGAGAAAGGACTTTGTCTCGGAGTATGAGAGCCTCGTTGCGAACGGCTACTAGAGCCCTGCTCGGACGTCAGGTCAGGTGTTCCGGCACCTTATCCTTACTCTCGTTTGGGGCTTCGGCAAAGGCCGTCCGGTGATATATTGGTCTATGAGAATGCTACGACGGCAACGGCTTGGGTTCCAAAGTTGGCAGGTGCGACGGACCGGATGCCGTCGCAGCTATTATAGTCCACATATGGTGTTCATTTTTAGGAGAAACTTCTTTCGAAGATCTACAGAGTGCGGGCCGGCCAAGGTTGCCAGATATCGATCAAACTCCGCTTCCAATTCTGTGTGGAATAGTGTGCGGTTCACAGTGATTTGACCATTATCGAAGCGCATTATTGGGCCGCTGACCCCGACCGTCATCTTTTCGGTCGCCCGCTGTGATGGAGTGCGCATCGCCCTTGGCTATAGAACTCGTCAGCCTTCTTCGTCGCCACCATGCCAGCGCCGAGACAATTGATAAATGGCTGCCAGTTGCTCAGGAACTCTCTAAACAGCCGACCGCTTTGACGTGTATGGTTGGTCATGCCCTCACGGAAACCTTGAATTGTTTCGAGAACGAGGCAATCCAGGGCGAGGATCGCAAAGCCATATGTTTGCTGGTGGTTAGATTTATCGACATCGATCAGGGTCTGCGCTGGCTTGATAAATCGGCCCTGTATGCGATCCCTTAGGACATCGACTGCTTTCAGCCACTCCTCCTGTTTCGGATTGTCGGGATCCAGTTCGAGGCCGCGCCAGAACGCGACCGTGTACTTCGGACTGATCTGCAGGCTACGGCTCTTTGTTGTCTCGCTCGTTCGCTTAGCTTTCAAGAAATCGCGATACTGGACCCCAACACGGAGAAGTCGTTGGGCCGGATCTGCTTTCGTAAGCATCCGGTGATTGCCGCACCTGGCGCTGATGGTGTGTAGGTTCAGCGGTCTGACTGAAGTGCCCCGACGGCTCTTGCCGCCTTGTCGCAGCGCTCTGAAAGTTCTGGGTATGAGAGCCCCATGTGCTCGGTCGCGATCTTGAAGAGATACTGCGCGATGGCATCAACTGAGGCGGTTTGATTGGCCAGCATGCCATAGACGGTATCGGCATAGGCATCATATTCGTCTTGCGCTTCAGGAATGTCCGACACCCCGATGGGGTCCCACTCGGTGAGCAATATTTTCCGAATGATAGCTCGGTTGGCTTTGCGATCCATCGTTGATCCTATGCCGCAACGGCTGCTGTTTGCGTCGGTTTCCAGTTCCACGGCAGCAATTGCTCCAGCCTGCTGATCGGCGTGTCGGCAATGTTGGCGAGAACGTCGGCGAGCCAAGCCTGTGGGTCGATGTCATTGAGCTTGGCGGTTTATGCCGACCGGCGAACTATGCCGATTAATCAACTTTTTGCCAACGTTTCCA
>NZ_JABFCN010000045.1 GCF_013087515.1 Rhizobium sophorae
CCAATGCCAATGCCAAAATAACCTTGACCAAGGCAATGCGATTAGACAACCGCTGCACAGTTTTGCGCGACATACTCTAACCTCTCATCCGCCATGCCGCGAGCCGGCTGAAGCGGGCCGTAAAGCGGCGCAGCTCGGCGGCGGCGCGATACGGCAGGACGCTCCACGGCCGGCGGCGGCCAAGCCGGTATGCCGAGAGCCCTGCCTGGATCTGGGAACAGGGATCGGCCCTTTGGCTCACCGGCAGCGGATCGACGAAGCAGGCGCAAAGACCATCATCGAACTCCAGATCGAAGGCGAGATCATAGGGCAGACGCATGGGGACAAGCACGCCGGCAATCCAGCCCGCCGCCTTGCGGTTGATCAGATAGGCGCCGGACCCCTTCTCGCGGGTCAGCGCGATGGCAAGCGAGCGCGACGCTGTCAGCGGCTCCACCTTGTGCTTTCGGCCGGAATTGACAGTCGACAGTCGCAGGATGTCCCAGCGCGCCTGGTGTTCGAGGGCGGCCTCGAGCAGTTCCGCCAGATCGTCATCGAAATCGAGATCGTCTTCCAGAATGAGCGCGAATTCGGCATGGCTGCCGAGGAAGCGCTTGGCGCATTCGACGTGGCTGAGATAACAGCCGATCTCGAAAGGGTTCGGCCGGCGGCCGTGCCGGCTGAGATAGGATGCTTCGTCAAAGCCCGGATGCGGCAGGCTCAGCCCCGCCCCGTCGATCGCCGCCACGCGCTCGAAGGCAAGGCCGAGGTTTGTCAGCAGGCGCTCCATTCGAAACCTGCGCAACGGCGCACGGTCGAGATTGATCAGGTAGGTGTTCACCCGCAGGCTGACCGGATGAAGGGCCGGCATAAGGGCGGCAGGTGCGGCGCGCATGTTCATGAGAGAGCTGACCTCGACTTGGCAATGATGGCGCCAAGCCTGCGCCCCAAACCTCACGGGGACCTCGCTGGAACTATACATTTTGGTAAAGTGCGGCGGTCGAACGGCCGGGGTGGCATTCTTACGGATTGGTATGATCCCGGCAAAGGACTCGTAAAAATTCCGCGCTACCAGCGTCATGCGGCATGCAGTGGACGCCTCCCTTCCCGCGATCGAAACGACAACCCCGCGCCTTCGATGACGACAGCGACCACTGCGTGCCGCGCCGGATGGGCCTTGGCTGAGCAATCGGCTCAGAGCCCACCACTCTTAAACCCCGACGGAGACCAACGATGAAATCAGTTACCAGACTGCTGCCACTTTTCGCCGCAGTTGCCATCGCCTGCTCGGCCGGAGCAAGCTTTGCGGCCGCCACCGTGATCAATGTTACGGAAGATGGAGAAGGCGGCGGTGCAATGTCGCTGAAGCTCGACCCACCAACGGTGAAAGCCGGCCCCGCGACCTTCGCAGTCCATAACGATGCGATGACGGAGCAGCATGAAATGCTCGTCGTCCGCCTGAAATCTCCGGACCTGCCCATTCCGCTCAACGCCGCCAAAAACCGCGTCGATGAATCGAAGCTGAAAAGCCTGGGCGAGGTTTCGGATCTGAAGCCAGGGGCCAGCGGCAGGCTGAATGCCAAGCTGGCGCCAGGCACCTACCTGCTCTTTTGCAATATGAAGGGACACTACGAAGCCGGGATGGAAGCCAGGCTGACGGTTACGCCGTAGGGCGTGCGACTGCCTTTCTGCAGGACCGCTTCCGGCCCAGTTGTGCCGGCATTAAGTAGCAAAGACCACCTAAAACGGCTTACTCATTGAATTAGACCAGAAATCCCAGCTAAACTTCCGGGAATGCCGCTGACATCGATCGCGTTAGTGGCAGCGTTGCACGTGAGCGTCAGAGTGCTTCGGTCGGAAAGCGGCAGAAGTGGTCATCTCAATGTCGTCTCATAATAGTGAATCTCCAGCAGCAAGCAGCCCATCTCTGATCTGAATGGCCCATGAAAGACCCCTGGAGGACGGCATGCGTAGGTATGAGCAGGATATGTTTCGGGGGACCTGTCGCCGACTATGAGGTCGCCTTCGAGAAGATAGACCTCTTCCCAGTAGTCATGCACGAACGGCTTTTCAGTGCGCGCGCCCGGCAGGAAACGCAGCAATCGTGTCCGGTTCCCTTCGCCCTTCACTTCGTCGAGCCGCCCCGCCAATATTTTCTGCTCGATCCCCTCCGGGTAGCCGGGAGGGACGCGCCACCCTTGTCCCATGTCCACCTGGTGGAATTCCTTGTGCTCTTTCAGTGGGAACGGCTGTGTGGTCATGCCGCCACCGCCGTATGGGCCGCAAGGTCGCCCTCGAGAGAATAGGAATCGAGCATCTGATCGACCAATCGGGTTCCCGAATGCCAGTCGCACGTTCTGTAACTGTGGGTCCTGGTGACGAAGTTCGCGCCCGCATAGAACATCTCGTATTGGGTATGCCTCGAGGCGAACTCGGAGCCGATAGCGTCCCAGGCCAGCTTGAAGAGCTTCACCCGCCCTTCGGCACTCGTGGATGGTGACTGCTGGGTCCTCTCGATCAGAGCCTTGAGTTGGGGATCGGCGAAGTCTTCGACGCTTGAGGGCAGCATGATCAGTCCGCCGCCCGCCAGTTCGCGCAGTGACGAAATCACGTCCGGATAGAGCTTCTGGGTGAGTACCTGGGCAGAGTAGAGGGTGTGCGCATCCGGGACGAAATAGGCACCGAAGTTTCGTCCCTTGACCTCCATGGCATGCACCAGCGCATCGACCATGGTGGCCTGGGCCGCCAGGACTCCGAGCGTTTCGCGCACTTGCGGGAAATTGACGATGCCGTTGGTCTCGGCGATGCGATGTGCCAGACCCAGGAGAAATCGCATCTTCACCATCAGCCGGATTTGTGCCTGATAATTCTGCAGGACATGGGCGGGCGTGGCATGAAACTGCTGCTGGCACATGCGGATATCCTGGTTGATGAAAACCCTGTCCCATGGAACCTTGACGTCATCGAAGTAAAGGATCGCATCGTTCTCGTCGAAGCGGCTGGCGAGCGGATTGTCGAAGACGCTGGTCGCCTGCTCTTCATAGGACCTGCGGGACATGATTTTGAGCCCGCGTGCATTCATCGAAATTGCAAAGGAGACCGCATAGGGTTCATCGCCCTCGGAGAGCGGCTGAATGCAGGTGACGAAAACCTCGTTGGCCATGATGCCGCCGGTCGCCAACATCTTTGCGCCGCGGATCGTCAGACCTTCTGCATCCTGGTCGACGATGCCGGCCGTCAAGGTACGGTCCTGCTGCTGGCTTGCGCTCTTCGATCGGTCGGCCTGGGGGTTGATGATCACATACGTCAGGTAAAGGTCGTTGTCGCGAGCGTATCGATAGTATTCGGCAAGTGCCTCGGCGCGTTTCGGCTCGTAGGCCTGAAAGACCTCAATGCCCATTATCATGCCCGCGAGACACGAAGCGACATGGTCCGGGGCACGGCCGAGGAAACCGCAATGCAACGTTGCCCAGGTTTCCAGTGCCCTGCGGCGCGCCACCAGCTCGGCGTAATTGCCGGGCATCTGCCAGATACGGCTTGCAGCGCCGGCGCCGTTCACCTCGTATGTCATGATCGCACGGTTCTGCTCGGCGCTTTGGAAATCGTAGAGCCGCGCCACGGACTGTATCGATTGTCGGAATGCGGGATGAACGGTGACATCATCCGCAAGCTTTCCATTGATGAACACCTGCCTGCCGTCACGCAGGGTTTCGATGTGCTCCGAACCCGTTTTCAACATGTCATCCCCCTCAATAATGTATGGCCAGTGGCCAGGACACCTCGTTATGACTTCCACTTTCCAGCGCGGCATATCTGCCCTGGCTGAACACGAGCGGCCGGCGGTCGCAAAACGATTGGAATGATGTCACTCTGCCAATGAACAGCAGATGGTCGCCGCCATCATGGGCAGCCCACGGCGCGCAGTGAAAGACTGCGGCAACTCCCGGAATGATGACGCCATGCCCGACCTTCGTCTCACAGGCGAACCCTTCCCATTTGTTGGTAAGCGGCCTGGAAAATCGGCTCGACAGATCGGCTTGGTTCTCGGACAGCACATTGATGGCGTAGCACTCCGCCTGCATCCACAGGGAAAGGCTGGCGGCCCGGCGATCGATGGAAAAAAGGATCAGCGGCGGATCGAGCGACAGCGAGTTGAACGAACTGATCGTGACGCCGAGTTTTTCAGTGCCAATCACGCTGGTGACGACGCAGACTCCGGTGGGGAACTGCCCTAACGCCTGCCTGAATGAACGCACGTCGATGACCGGTCCCATGGCCGCCCCCGATGTCGATTTGATCTATCTGATTGCCAATCACGTGATCCCAGTTTTATTTGCCAGTCTGGCCGCAAGTTGCGACCTATACCACCGCGCGCGAGCCGGGCGACCAGTCGCCGAGTGTGGGTGCTCGCAATGCGGCCAAAGTCCGAGCCAAATGCACTCCCACCGCTGCGGCGGCCTCGTCCGCTTGCGATGTACGAATGGCCTGCGCTATTGCCCGATGTTCCGCCAGCACCTCGTCAACGCGGCTGCCGACAGAGATCGCATGCACCCCCATTCGAACCTGCCTGTCGCGAAGGCTCTCATAGAAGGTCGCGAGAACAGGATTGCCCGCAGCCCTTACGATCGTCCGGTGGAAGTCTCGATCGCTTTCGATGAACGCGACACGATCGCTTCGGACTTGCTCCTGCTGGGCGATCAGCCGATCCAGCTCGTCGGCCAGGCTCGCCCCGAAACGGCTTGCCTGTTGTGCGCACCATTCCTCGACCAAGCCGCGCGCCTGCATGATCGCGTCGACCTCGATCTCGGTGATTGGCGCGATATATGCCCCCTTCTTGGGCAAAATCCGCAATAAGCCATCGGCCTCCAGCCGCAAAAACGCCTCTCTGACCGGGGTTCGCGAGACGCCGGTTTGCCGACAGACCTGCGTCTCCGTCAGGAACGTCGCCTCATTGCGCGGCAGTGTCAGCACATGCTGCTTCAGCCAGGCATAAACGACATCCTGCGCTGCATGGAGCGCGGCAGAGCCGCTGGCCGAATTATTTGTCATAGACGTGTTGTATACAAGATGCATATAACAAAGTCAAGCGCATTTCATTTTGACGATGGTTGACCGGAATGGCCGCTCAGAGCCGACTGGCGTGAACCGGATAGTGCGGGTGTCCGGGCTTTCGCTGCACTTGCTTGCTGCGATCGTTGAGGTCGATGCGTTGAAGGTCGGCGACACGCACCATGATGAGCTGTTAATGCGGTTGAAAATTGGTCCGAAGTAGTCACCGTCGGTGGTATCAAGCGCCAATGCACACACATCCTCGAACGTTCTTCGGAAAGGGAAAAACTTGGCCGAGAATGATTATGATGCGTTCGCGGCGGCTTATGATGCCGATAACGAGGTCAATGCCTGGAATGCCTATTACGAGCGGCCGGCTATTCTTGCCCTGGTTGGCGATGTCGCCGGGCTTTCGGTGCTCGATGCGGGATGCGGCGGCGGGGTGCATGCGGCAGCGCTCCTTGAGCGCGGGGCTGTTGTGACCGGGATCGACGCCAGTGCCGGCATGCTGGAGATCGCGCAACGTCGCCTGGAAGGGCGCGCGCGGCTGCTGTCGGCCGATCTCAACGAAGCACTGCCGTTTGCGGACCAAGCTTTCGATCTGATCCTTGCCTCGCTCGTCATGCATTATCTGCCCGACTGGTCGAGGCCGCTTTCGGAAATCAACCGGCTGCTGCCCGAAGGCGGACGCCTGGTTTTTTCCACCCATCATCCCTTCATGGATCACGCCTCGACCGGCCGCGACAATTATTTCGAGACCTACAGCTTCGATGAGACCTGGCAGCGCGGCGGCAAGGATATCGCCATGCGCTTCTGGCACCGGCCGCTGCATGCCATGTTCGATGCGCTCAGGTCGGCCGGATTTCAGATCGACGTCGTCAGCGAGCCCCAGCCCGACCCTCGCGCCCGCGCGCTTTTTCCGCAGGCCTATCAGAGCCTGACAACCAAGCCGCGGTTCCTGTTCTTTTCGGCGGTGAAAGCGTGACGACGGGCGTTGGGGTCTCTTGACTCTATCGGGCGTGCTGTTCCGATCTTTGTTCTGAATTGGCTGCGGCGACCGGTGTAGTTTGGACGATATCATTCGTTGTCACGTGAGCCACAATGGCCGGGAGAGCCAGCCACCGGCGATTCAACGGTTGCCGGCTTTGCTCCGGTGAATACCGATGTTTAGGCATTCGCCTCGAGTGTCCCGATGTCGCACCCCAGTCAAGTTCGGCCGGTCTTGCCTTGCCTCGCGCGGAGCCCCTCGGGCGAGCACAAAGTTCCTTGCCTGCCATTGAACTTTTATTAATATATAATATATTATAATATATATTGTTAGACGCCACGGAGCCAGCCATGCCTGTAACCGCAATATCCGAGAAACTGTCGGTCTCGCCGCAGCCAAGTATCGAGGACATCCAGTCGCTACGCGACCAAGGATTCAAGACCCTCATCAACAACCGACCGGATAACGAGGATACTTCCCAGCCGAACACGCGAGCCGAAAGACAGCAAGCGAAGCAGTGCGACCTTTCCTATGCGTTCATTCCCGTCACGGCCGACACGATCACCGAGGCGGACGTCCGTGCCTTCCAGCGGGCCGTCGATGAATCGGACGGACCCGTTCTTGCACATTGCCAGACCGGCAAGCGCTCGCTTAACCTCTATCTGATTGGAGAGGTTCTTGACGGCAGCATCTCTGGCGACAAGGTCGCCGAATTCGGACGCAGCCGCGGTTTCGACACCAGCGCGGCTGCAGCCTGGCTCAAGCAACATGCTGCCCGCAGGCCGCAGGTGAAGGGCTTCTTCGACAGGCGCACCTGGAGCGTCCAGTATGTGATTTCCGATCCGGTGACCCGCAAGTGCGCTATCGTCGATCCAGTACTCGACTTCGACGAGAAGTCCGGAGCTACGGCGACTATCAACGCGGACGCGATCCTCGACTACATCAGCGACAACGGGCTGACGGTCGAGTGGATCCTCGACACCCACCCCCATGCCGACCACTTCTCCGCCGCCCATTATCTGCACGAGAAGACCGGCGCGCAAACGGCGATCGGCGAGCGCGTCGTGGACGTGCAGAAGCTGTGGAAGGGCATCTACAACTGGCCTGAGCTTGCCACCGACGGCTCGCAATGGGACCGGCTGTTTGCCGATGGCGAAACCTTCGAGGTCGGTTCGGTCGAAGCCAAGGTGCTGTTCTCGCCGGGACACACCCTCGCCTCCATCACCTTTTTGATCGGCGACGCTGCCTTCGTGCACGACACGCTCTTCATGCCCGACAGCGGCACGGCGCGCGCCGATTTCCCCGGCGGCGACGCGCGCGTCCTGTGGAAGTCGATCCAGGAGATCCTCGCACTCCCGGACGAGACGCGGATCTTCACGGGTCACGACTACCAGCCAGAGGGTCGGGCACCTCGATGGGAAAGCACGGTGGCCGAGCAGAAGAAGTCCAACCCGCATCTTGCCGGCGTGAACGAGGAAGAGTTCGTTGCGATACGGACGAAGCGCGACAGGACGCTGCCTATGCCAAAGCTCATCCTGCATGCCCTGCAGGTGAACATCCGCGGGGGGCGCCTCCCTGAGCCGGAGGCCAACGGCAAGCGCTATCTCAAGTTTCCGCTAGATGCATTGCAGGGAGCGGCATGGGAATGACAAGCGATCTGAAGGCGATAATGAAGGCTGGGCTTTCCCCCGCCGAAATGGCCGGCCGAGCCGGAGAGGTGGCGAACCTGCTGAAGACGCTGTCACATCCCGCGCGCCTGATGATCGTCTGCACGCTGGTGGAAGGCGAGCATTCTGTCGGGGAGCTTGAAGAGAAGATCGACGTCCACCAGCCTCATCTGTCGCAGCATCTGACGGTACTGCGTGGCTCCGGGATCGTCGAAACGCGGCGCGAGGGGAAACAGATCTTCTACTGCCTGACGGAGGCGAAGGCCGCGCAACTGGTCGCCGCCCTCTATGACATCTTCTGCGTAAAGGATGACAAATGAACGCGTATTTCCCTTCATTGGTCGGGGGCATGCTGATCGGCGTGTCGGCTGTCATGCTTCTGCTCCTCAACGGCCGGATTGCCGGGATCAGCGGGATCGTCGGGCGTCTCGCGCAAGGGATCGGCTTGACGACCAATCTTGCCTTTGTGCTGGGGCTGCTGCTCGGGCCGTTTACCTACCTGCTGTTGTTCGGCGGCTGGCCGGCTGTTCAGATCACCGCCGGCTGGCCGCTGATTATCGTCGCGGGGCTGCTCGTCGGCTTCGGCTCGCGCATGGGATCGGGCTGCACCAGCGGCCACGGCGTGCTTGGGCTTGCCCGCCTGTCGCCGCGGTCGATGGTGGCGGTCGCCACGTTCCTGACGGCCGGCATTATTGCCGTCACAGTTCTGCGAGGTCTCGGACTATGAACCGGAACATGCTCCAATTCGTGGCCGCTCTCGCTTCGGGTATCGTCTTCGGCTTCGGCCTGTCGCTGTCCGGCATGCTGAACCCGGTCCGGGTCCAAAACTTCCTCGACGTGTTCGGCGCCTGGGATCCGAGCCTTGCCTTCGTTCTCGGCGGCGCGATCGTTGTCGCGTTCATCGGCGTCCACATCATGAAACGGATGAAGCGTCCCGCCTTCGACGACAGCTTCCACGTGCCGACGAACCGTCGGATCGATGCTCCGCTGGTCGTCGGTTCGGCCTTGTTCGGCCTGGGCTGGGGGATCGGTGGCTTCTGTCCCGGTCCGGCAGTCGCATCCCTATCGCTCGGCCTCCCCCAGACGTTCCTCTTCGTCATCGCCATGCTGGTCGGGATGACCTTGTTTGACAGAGTATGGAGCAGGCGGGCGTGAACACCTCCATTTTGGCGGCAGTTGGTTCCGGCGGAATCGTCGGCTTCATGCTCGGCCTGCTCGGCGGCGGCGGGTCCATCCTGGCGACGCCGCTACTCCTCTACGTGGTTGGCGTGACCCAGCCGCATATCGCGATCGGAACGGGTGCGCTTGCGGTCTCGGTGAATGCCTTTGCGAACTTCGCAAGCCACTCGATCAAGGGGCACGTCTGGTGGCGCTGCGCAGCCGTCTTCTCCGCGCTCGGCGTCATCGGCGCCCTCGGCGGTTCCAGCCTCGGCAAGGCGATGGATGGAGACAGCCTGATATTCCTGTTCGGCGTCCTGATGGCGGTCGTCGGCGCTCTGATGCTGAAACCTGGGAAGGCAGTGACGGTAGAGTGCCGTCCGGTCGACCTCAGGATGTGCCTCGCCACCGCCGCCGTGGCACTCGCCGCCGGCGCTGCATCGGGCTTCTTCGGCATCGGCGGAGGCTTCCTGATCGTTCCCGGCCTCATGCTGGCGACGGGCATGCCGATGATCAACGCGATCGGCACATCTCTCCTCTCCGTCGGTGCGTTCGGACTGGCGACGGCCTTGAACTATGCCAGTTCAGGCCTGGTGGACTGGTGGCTTGCCGCCGAATTCATCGGCGGCGGCATCGTCGGCGGCGTGCTCGGCATGTTGCTCGCCACCCGGCTCAGCGCCTACAAGAACATCCTCAACCGCCTGTTCGCAGCGCTCATCTTCGTGGTCGCGGGTTACATCCTGTATCGGACTGGGGGAGGTTAATGGCTGGCTGGACGCGCAGTGCTGCCGGCTATAGGTCGACGCCAAGCCCTGCCGCGGAGCACTTAGTTGTCTGATATCCGCTGATCTCGTCGAAAAAATGCGGTCCTTCGGCATCCCATGGCTAGATTCTCATCGTGTGCAGCATCTCGCTGCCGCCCTCCGGAATAGCCCGTCTCTGCTGTCAGTCAGCGCAGCTTGGCTGGTCGGGGATAAAGACGAAGCAATTCGGCGGTTGCGAGAGGCGATAGAGCGCAGACCTGCCGCCAAAGAGCATTTCAGTACTTGGGCAATCAACAATGGTGTTGCGCTCTGACCGGATCTGGACACGTGGCCGTCTCTTTGGGAACCCTGACATGGGGCTAAGTGACAGGCGGACCCCGTCATTTCTTTTCCTGCCAATATCTTTGCCAGAGGTCGAGCCTCGGCTTCAGCGGATCTGCTCCGAACGTCACGCCGTGATTGGTGAAGTCCATGACCCTGTCGGCGAACGGGTCGTGGTGAGGCCATTTTGGCCGTGAGCCGCTATTGGGGTCACCCCTCCTTGCAAATTCGAGCCAGTATTCGCTTGCCAATGTGGCCATGGCCCAGTCGGCCGGTGTCACCTTGTCTTTCACCAGTGCGTCTGGAATGCCCAGCGTATACGGAATTTCGAAGCCGTGCGGAGTGCCTTTCCACATCGGATCATTGCGTAAGGCCTCGGCGACATAGGAGAAACGATACCACCACGTCGGCTG
Source organism: Rhizobium sophorae (assembly GCF_013087515.1). Classification (GTDB taxonomy): domain Bacteria; phylum Pseudomonadota; class Alphaproteobacteria; order Rhizobiales; family Rhizobiaceae; genus Rhizobium; species Rhizobium sophorae. The sequence goes on from NZ_JABFCN010000045.1 coordinate 10,340, forward strand.
ACCAGCGCGGACCAATTCGTCAGCGAGGTGGCGAGACGGTTCAACGAGCGTCTTGTCGGCCAGAACCTGCTGCTTCAGCTCATCGAGCGTCTGTTGACCGCTGGGATCGTAGAGGCTGCGGGCTTCGGCTGCATGATTGCCGAAGAGCGCGAAGAGATCGTCTTTCGTCGTGGCCTGACCAAGACCGAGATCTCGATTATTTGCCCCGACGATGACCGGAACCGGCGCCTGACGGCCCGCCGCAAAAGCCGCTTCCGGCGTTTCGAGCAAAAACCGTCCGTCAATAATCGCACCTGAGATGCCGAGGACCGGCTCGCCCGTCGACATTCCCTCCAGCACCTCTTGTGCCGACGCACCTTCGGTCAGCTTTTCCGCAGGCAGCGCCCGAAGGGCCGCCAGAGCCTCGGCATCGCTACCATCGATCCCCAGGGAAGCCGCATAGTCCAACGCGGTTTTCTCTGCTTCCTTCAAAGGCGACAAAGGCGTGCTCTCGGCACGCGCGGTCGGCAGACCCGGCGACTGTAGAATGGCGCCGCGGAAAAGCCCGCGTGACAGTGGCGATATCATGTGCGCCATCACCGAGCCGCCACCGGCCGACTCTCCGAAGATCGTCACTTTCTTCGGATCGCCGCCGAAGGCATCGATATTCTGCTGGACCCATTTCAGGGCGGCCAGCTGATCCATGTAACCATAATTGCCGACGGGCTCGTCAGGGGCTTCCTTCATCAGTGCAGGATGGGCAAAGTAACCCAGCCGGCCCACGCGGTAGTTCATGCTGACGAACACAACCTTCCGGGCGGCGAGATGGCCACCGGGATATTGCGGGGTGTTTCCATGGGCAAGAGCGCCGCCATAAATCCAGACCATCACCGGCAGCGGCGTGCGGAGACGCTTGACGGGTGTCCAGACATTGAGGGTCAAACAATCCTCTGACTTCGGCAGGTCGTCGGTCTGCATGCAGGACGGACCGAAATCGCGGGCATCCTTGATACCGCTCCATGTCTCCGCTGGTCTCGGATTACGCCATCTCAGATCACCAACCGGCGGTGCCGCATAGGGTATGCCTTTGAAGCTGACGACCGTGCCCGACCTCTCACCCTTCAGCATTCCGCTGTCGATCGCAACGGTGTCGTCTGCCGCACCCGATCGTGGCGCGAACGTCACCTGACACGATGCGACGGCCAAAAAGAGCAGAAACGTGCGACTGCCGTCCACAAACACTGCACTCTCCAACGCCAAGTTGAGACAGTTTGGGAGCAAAATACTCCCGTAGAGCGGCAACGGAAAGGGCGTCAGACGTCGGCCAGAGTCTGCTATTGCTCCACGCCAAGTTTCGGCCCGATCCGCTGGGAGTTGGGCGAAAACGCATCCCCAACCTCCGTCATCCCAGGCCTTGAGCCTGGGATCCATGTCCCTGCCGATGGAGGCCGGCGTGGATCCTCGGGTCAGGCCCGAGGAAGACGGAGGGTGGGTTGAGCTCTGCGGCAAGAACCGCGATGGTGGACGGCCGTATTTCGCCGGACCTCGGCCGCCGCTCCGCCTGATGGCTCATGACCGGATTGGCGAGGATGTGATCAGGTTGATCTACGTTCCGGCTTGATCTCGCGACGCGCCGGATGAAAATCCCAGCGCTGCTTCCGGCCGGATTACGGCAAGCGTCGCCGGCGACCTGCCGGCGTCAGTCGCGCGATATGGACAGCCCCGTGAGAAGCGGAGCGTAGGCGGCGAGCCTGCCGGATACGAACTCCGTGAAGAGCCGCACGCGCTTGGTCTTGCGTGTCTCCCCCTGTGTGAGGAGCCAGAGCGTTCCGTACATGTGCAGGTCGGTGCCCGGCACCCTCACCAGGTGGGGATCGGCATCTCCGACGAAGCACGGCAGTGTCGTGATCCCGAGCCCTTGCCGTACAGCAACGATCTGCGCCTCGCCGTCCGTGGTCCTGAACGGAACCCCCGTGGTGCGAACCTCGCCGTCGCGGACCCAATCCGGGATGCCATGAATGCTTATGACGATCCACCGGATGGGATCCGGCGCGCCCGCACGCCACGCTGCCAGCAGATCGCGGGACATGTAGATACCGCCGAATATATCCGATCCCTTCAGGCCGTGAAGATTGAGCGGCAGGGTCTTGCGGTCGTAGACGACGCGGATCGCGACGTCAGCCTCTCGGTTGGTCAGATTCGCCAGCTCGCCGGACGACACGATTTCCATCTCGATATCAGGATGCAGACGCGCGAAATCGGCGAAGTCCGGCATCAGCAGGTGTGTCGCAAGGGTCGGTGCCAACGTCACCCGCAGCAGACCGCGCACGCTCTGGTCGCGGCCGAAGACGCGCGTCTCCAGCTGGTGCGACGACGCTTCCATCTGCTCCGCGAGCTGGAGGACCTCCTCGCCCGCAGCCGTCAGGCGGTAGCCCGAAGGCAGCTTTTCGAACATCTGCGCCCCGAGGCGTTCCTCGAGCTGGGCGATGCGTCGCAGCACCGTCGCGTGGTTCACCCCGAGGCGCTTGGCGGCAGCCCGCAATGAGCCTCCACGCGCGGCGGCAAGAAAGTAGCGAACGTCGTCCCAGTCGATCATGGTGCATTCCCGCGCCGCGCGGTGCGGCTTCCGAAGCCCGTTCTAGCACACTGAGCCGCACCGTGCGCGAGTGTTGCGGCACTTCATCATCCGGATGGATCGTTTTTGCACCACCCATGTGCGTGATTGCGCACTCACCGCCCGACTTCGCCGAACCCATATCGGAGTTCTCGGGGGGACCTCCCCGTACAGCCGAAAACATGTGACGGCGAAACCAAGGACGCATGACATGAACAGACTGAATGGAAAGACCGCCGTGATCACCGGCGGCGCTACCGGCATCGGCCGCGCAGCAGCCAAGCGCTTCATCGACGAGGGCGCCTTCGTCTTCATCTTCGGCCGCCGGCAGGAGGCGCTTGACGCCGCTGTGGCGGACCTCGGGCCCAACGCGCGGGCGGTGAAGGGCACGGTCTCGGACGAGGCCGACCTTGATCGCCTCTACGACGCGGTGAAGGCAGAGCGCGGAACGCTCGACATCGTCTTCGCCAATGCCGGGGCGGGAAGCCCGCTTCCGCTCGGCAAAATCACCGCCGAGCACATCGACGAGACCTTCGACACCAATGTGAAGGGCACGATCTTCACGGTCCAGAAGGCGCTGCCGCTGATGGGCTCAGGCGGTTCGATCATCCTGACCGGCTCGAGCGCCGGCACCACGGGCGCTCCGGGATTTACCGCCTACAGCGCAAGCAAGGCAGCAGTGCGCAATCTCGCGCGGACCTGGGCAGAGGACCTGAAGGGCACCGGCATCCGGGTCAACGTGCTGTCACCCGGGGCGACGGCGACCGAACTCGCGAAGGAGGCGCTGGGTGAGGAAGGCCAGAAGGCCTACGGGGCGATGACGCCACTCCAGCGTATGGCCGATCCGGCTGAGATCGGGGCGGTGGCCGCCTTTCTCGCGTCGTCGGACAGCAGCTTCATGACCGCCAGCGAGGTCGCCGTCGACGGCGGCCTGGCGCAACTCTGAACCCCGGCGCGATCCCGCGCCTGACGAACACAACGAAGGATAGAACATCATGAAAAAACTTGAAAGCAAGATAGCAGTCATCACGGGCGGAAGCAGCGGGATCGGATTGGCCACCGCCAAGCGCTTCGTGGAGGAAGGTGCGCAGGTCGTGATCATTGGGCGACGCGAGAAGGCCCTACAAGAGGCCGCAGCCCTTATCGGGAAAAACGTGACAACAGTCGTGGGCGACGTCTCGCGCTTGGAAGATCTGGACCGGCTCTACGCCACCGTGAAGGAGAAACATGGTCACATCGACATTCTCTTCGCAAACGCGGGCGCAGGTACGGTCGCGCCGCTCGCGGCAGCGACTGAGGCCCACTTTGATCAGACCTTCGATGTGAACGTGAAGGGTCTGTTCTTTACGGTGCAGAAGGCCCTTCCCATCTTCAAAGACGGCGGATCGATCATTCTGAACTCTTCGGTCTCGAATGTGATGGGGCTGCCAGCGTTCAGCGCCTACGCAGCAAGCAAGGCGGCTGTTCGCAGCTTCTCGCGGTCTTGGACCCAAGAGCTGAAGGACCGCAATATCCGCGTCAATACGATGAGCCCCGGCGCGATCGAGACTCCCGCCTTGGCGACAACGACCGGCCTCACCGCTGAGCAAGCCGAGGAGGCGGTCGCCCAGTTTGCTGCACAGATCCCAATGGGTCGCAGGGGCAAGCCAGAGGAAATCGCGGCTGCGCTCACGTTCCTCGCCTCCGATGAAAGCTCCTACATCACCGGTATAGATCTCGCCGTCGATGGTGGTTGGGCGCAGGTCTGACCCAACGTCAACACAGGATCGGAGAAGCATTATGAGCTACTCAATTATAGGATTCGGCCATATCGGCCAGGCGCTTGCCAAGGCCTTTGCCCGAAACGGCATCGAAGTTTCCGTTGCAACCACGCGCGACCCGGAAAGCTTTGCATCCGATGCGGCTGCGATCGGCCCTACGATCATTCCCAAAACACTGGCGGAAGCCGTCAAGGCGGACATCATCTTTTTGGCTGTGCGTTTCGAGTCGCACCCGGAGGTCGCGAAGGCGCTTCCCACCTGGCAGGGGAAGACAATCGTCGATGTGACCAATGCCTACGGCGTGCCCCCGGAGGAACTGGAAGGACAGCCGTCTTCCCGGTTCATCGCACAGGCGTTTTCCGGTGCGAAACTGGTCAAGGGCTTCAACCATTTGGGTGCGGCCGTCCTTGACCAGGATCCCGCAGTGCATGGCGGTAGGAGAGTTGTGTTCCTGTCGAGCGACGATGACGCTGCCGCAGCGCAGATCGGTACACTCGCGGAAAATCTCGGTTTCTCGCCGATCAAACTTGGCGCGCTTTCGGAAGGCGGGCTGCTGGTCCAGGCGCGCGGAAAGAGCTGGGGTCATCTGATCTTCAAGGACCTGGTCAAGTTCGACTGATGAAGACCACCTGCCCACCGGCAGCGCCACGCTGCACGGATCGGATCGAGCGCGATCCGATCCAAGCGAAATGGAGAAATAATGATGAGCACCGAAAAGAACATCCAGACCGTGAAGGACTTCTTCGCCGCGATCGGCAGCAGTGACAGGGAGGCTCTGCTGGCGCTGGTCGCCGAAGACATCGAGTGGATCATTCCGGGCAAGGACTGGCCGCTGGCCGGAACGCACCGCGGACACGCGGGACTTGCGAATTTGCTTGAGACTGCATCCAAGTCGATCGAAACGTCCACGGAGCCCCGGGAGTTCATAGCGCAAGGAGACCGGGTCCTGGTCGTCGGCTTCGCGAAGGGAAAGATCAAGGCCACGAACAAGACGTTCGAGGACGACTGGGTCTTCGCCATCACGGTCCGGGACGGCAGACTGACCAACATCCGGGAATACGTCGACACGCAAGCACTGGCGCGCGCCGCGCAGATGGGCGCGTCAGGGCCGGCGTAGATGGGCGCGTCCGGGCCGCCGTAGTGCTGGGCGACCGCGGCCCGCGCTCGTCGAATGCTCAACCGTAAAGGAGATTCCAATGTACGACCAATCCAAGCTATCCGAATTGATCCGGTTCGCACGGATCGATGCGGGCTCCACCGTCATCGACGTTTACCCGGGCGACGGTGACTGGACCCGCCTGTTCTCCGACGTCGTGGGACCCGACGGACGGGTCACCAGCTTCGTGCCGGCCGAAGTCGCTCACTTCAAGAACGATCCGGTCGGCCGCATGCGAACGCTGGCGATGGAACCGGGCCGCGCGAATGTCGAAGCCGTCTCTGCGGACCTCGTGGCGATGCCGGAGGTCACGCAAACAGCGGATGTCCTGTGGCTGCATCTGTTTTACCACGATCTCCACACCGCCCTGATCCAGGCCAGGGGCGCGACCGCCGCCGCCTTCAATCGAGCCGTCTACGAGCGGCTGAAGCCCGGCGGGTCCTACGTCATCGTCGACCACGCCGCCGCCGTCGGGGCGGGCACGAGCGATGCGCAGTCGCTGCATCGGATTGAGCCTGCATCCGTTCGCGAGGAGGTGGAGGCGGCCGGCTTCGTACTGGACGCGGAAAGCACCGTGCTCGCGAACAAGGACGATTCGCACTCGATCAAGGTCTTCGATCCCTCGATCAAGGGAGAGACCGATCGCTTCGCCTATCGATTTTTGAAGATCTAGCACTGAGCCATTCGCCAACGATGAGGTCGGCTCTCGTACGGGAGGCGGCTTCTGGTGGTTCATCTTCGAAAGTGGACGAAATGTTCCAATCCGTTGTCACCCATTGACGTGAACAGGTTTCACCCCAATACGGTCAGGCCAGCCAGACGACAACAGGAGTGTAATCGTGAGCGAACCGACCGTAGCAGATGCAACAAACCGCATTTATGAGTCGCTCCAGGCGGACAACGCCGACATCGACGCGCATATCGCGGCCCTCAAGGCAGCGTTGACGCAAGCGGGTTTGAAAGAGGCCGTATTCGACCCGGCCAGGCTCGTGCAGAATAACCGTTCTGGCAGGAAGCGGATGGAGGCCTACTTTCGGCAGCGCGGTGTCATGGTGAAATTCTCAGCCTCGTGAAGCCTTCCTATGAAGGCAGACGGCTGTAATCACACATGTCACAGCATGCCCCCTCGCCCCGCTCCCGCCCGTGTCTCCAGGCCGCTGCTGATGGAGGCCGGCGTGGATCCTCGGGTCAAGCCCGAGGACGACGAAGGGTGGGGTGAGCTCTGCGGCAAGGACAGCGATGGCGGATGGGATGTCGGCGAATTTCGCGTCCGTCGCTCCGTCATCATCAACCGGCCCTCGCCCCTTGCAGCGCCGTCAATCCCCTGCGCAGCGGGTGGAATTCCGACTGGCGGCAAGCGGGGATCGGTGGTGTCTTACTTTACTGCCGAAAAGGCGGTCGGTGACAGCAGCTGGCTAGAGATATTGGCGAGGATTTGCCCGTCGCGCTCTGACTCGTCGCGGGCCTCAAGCCATGCAGGATCAGTGGTGAAGGCTTTCCATTTCACCTCGCGATCGGCTAGCGATTCCCAGGCGATGAGATAGGTGAGACGCTGGCTGCTTTCGCCCACGATTGTGGTGAAGAAACCCGCCTGCTTGATGCCGTGCTTGTCCCATATTGCCAGCGTATGTTCGGCAAAGCGGTTGAGCAGCGCGGGCAATCGGCCGGGCAGGCACTCGTAAATTCTGAGCTCGTAGATCACAGTCTTGCTTCCTTAGGTCCCTTGAGAACGACATGTGTTTGGCACTTGCTCCCCTGCGCCCACAATGTCCTCAAAACTTGCAGCAACGTCAATTTCACGGTGGATCCGTCAATATCCCTATTAGAACAAGCCCTGCAGGTATGTGCGAACCGCCAATCTTCTGTCAATCCGATCGCCTGTGTTTAGGCGTGGCAATTTTGACCCCCGGCTTGAGCCACTCCATCACCCACCCCTCGCCCCCCGCAGCGCCGTCAATCCCCTGCGCAGCCACAGCAATTGCTGCGGCGGCATCTGGCGCAAATGGTCGTAATCCATCACCGTCACATTATAGACCGTGCTCCTGACCTGCGGTCCATCGGGGCAGCGCAGCAGGATGCCCTGCAGCGCCATCATGCGGTTGCTGGCTTTGCGGGCGCGGTCGGCGAAGGTTTCGGTCTGCTCGCCTTCATGGCCTTTGACTGAGAATAGCGATTGCGCCCTCGGGCTCGGGGCCGGGATGCCTGTGGTCTTGTGGTAGCGGGCGATCGCCTCGGCATAGTCGTCGCCGGCTTGGCGCTGCTCGGCGGTGATCAAGCCGTCGAGGAACATGCGGCCGAGGGTGTAACCGGCAAAGGGGCTCTTGACCGTCTCGTCGGCAACCGCCCGGCCGAAGCCGTGGATGCGCCGGCGGGCTGATATCGCGACGCTGATATTGTCCTTCTCGGTTTCGAAGGGCTTGATCTTGCCGCAGGGAAAACGCTCGACATTTTCCTTGCGCGGCCGGCCGGCGCCCTTGTTTGCCCGTCCTGTCTTCACCTTGGTGGCTTTGCCGCCCATGCTGATCGTCCTTCTATCGAATGATGCCGTTTCTGAGTGCCGCGGCGACCAGCGCCGTTTCCTTGAAGACGCCGAGCTTCATCTTGGCGTTGGCAATGTGCGTATTCACGGTGATCGGCGAGATGCCGAGAATGGTGCCGATCTCGGAGGCGGTCTTGCCCTCCGCCATCCAGCGGATCACTTCGGTTTCGCGTGGGGTCACTGGGCTCATGGCTCCGCAGGCCCATCGATGGACGGCACGCGCGGCATCGTCACATGCGCGCCCGACAGGGTCACCCGCGTCACGCGGTCGGGGTGGCGGATCGGCTGGACGGGCGGGCCCGCCTTCGGCTGCGGATGCCAGGTGTCCTGCCTGGAAGGGAACCTGTCGCGGTTGCGGTGCGCCATGTTGATGACGGTGTTCTTCTTCGAGCCGAAGAGGTTGGCGATTTCTCTGGCCGACAGCCCTTCCCGCCAAAGCTTTTCCGCCTTGACGATCTTGTCTTCCGTCCAAAAGGTGATGGTCACTTGGCTGCCTCCTGTGCGTCCCGCGCGGCGCGGGCGATGATCGGGTTGTCGGGAAACATGCGGGCGAGTTCCCGCTTGGCGTTGTGGCTGCCATTGGCCGCATCGCGCAGCAGCTGCATCTTGTAGGCCGGCACTTTCGGCCGCGGCACCTCGGGCTCGGCTTCCAGGCGCGGCCGGCGCTCGGCCTCGATCGCCGCCTGCTGCTGCCGGCACTCCTCGGCAAAGCTGGCACTGCTCGGGGCAAAGGCGCGGTTATGGTCCCTGACCTGGCCGGAGATGAAGCGTTTGGCGGCCCGCCAGACCGCCTCTGCCGGAAGGCCCTCGACGGCGACGAGATAGGCGCGGATCTGCATGTCGGGATCAGTGCCTGCGGATGCCGGGAAGCCAGAAAGCATCCCCGAAATGATCTTCACCAGAGGGGAAATCTCGTGCGGCATCCACTGCTGTCCTTCTCATGCTGCTGTTGATCGACCCGGCCTCCCTCGCCTTCTCCTTGAGGTACCAGTCGCATTTGATCGCCTGCCAGCCGCGGAAGATCTGCATCTCGGCGGCGCCGACCGGATCGCCGGTCATCAGATATTCCCTGGCCTGCATCCGGGCTGCATAAGCCGTCAGCGGCTTCTTCAGCGTGCGCTTGCGATGCTCGATGATTGCCGCCGCCAACTCCTCGCCCAGCACCGGGCGGAGGATCTCCATGATCTCCTCACTCACCATGTCCTTAGCCATGCGGTGTCCCTTTCCCGCTCGCGGCCGCCACGGCCGCATGAATGGTTGGCCTCAAACCCCCGGCCTCCGTCGCCCGTCGAGCAAAATTGACCGGGGCGCCGGGCCTCGCGGGAAGGCGGGGAAATCCCCGGATCTTTGAGCCGGCATGGTTCTGCTGGGCGGTGTCGCCCTTTTCTGCACTTCGAAGCCGGTGGATCTCGATTTCCACCGAGGGCTCCGACGTCCCAAGGAGGGCGGCGATCTCGATGTAGTCCCGGCCGGTGCGGAAGAGTTCGAGCGCGTTCATGTGGGCACCTTGCTGCGCCGGGGCGGCGTTGACCTGGAAGCTCATCGCTTGATCCTTCTTTCCGATTTCGAACGCAGCCCGCCGTTCCCGCCGAAGCGGGTGCTGGCCATATGCTTCATTTTCAAATTCGTGGATGACGACCGGAGCCGGCTTTGGAAACAAGGGCTCCGGTCGTCTGCGAGGCCGCCGCCTGGGTGGGCGCGACAGAGCCGCGCCCGCTCGGCGCGACAGAGTCGCGTCCGAGATGCTGGCGTCGCCGAGGGAGGGCGACGACGCCAGCCACCGATAGCCGTCAGGGAGGGGCTGGGCTATCGGGATTGGGGATCGGCAGAGCGCCGGGCGGGATCATCGGTTCCCGCATCTCTTCCGGGCGCGTCGGCCGACCGCAATTCTCGCAGTGGCGCTCGATCACTTCGGCAATCGACAGCGCCTTTGCGCAGATCGGGCAGCCGGTGTAGCGGGCGACTGTTGCGGAGGCGATGGTCATAGCGATTCCACCTCCCGGTTGACGTTCAGCACCTGCTGCAGGGCCTTGGCGAGGAAGGGAATATCCTCGTTGCGAACTGGGATCACGGAGATCCGCCCTCCCCTTGGGCCTTGCGGCCGGTGAATGACGACGCCGGTCGGCATGACGTCCATGGCGAGCTTCTCTTCGCTTGAGATGGTGAACCTCATGCCATGGTCTCCCCAGCCGCGGAACGTGGCCCGTTGTTGATGATGTTAGTGTTTGTCATGGCGATTAGGGTACAATTAATACCCGTAATGTCAAGCACATTAGGGCATGACATGTACCTTAATTTAGGGTATTTTTTATATCATGTTGAAAGATCAGGAACAATTTGAGCGCGAAGAACGCGCAAAGCGGCTGGTCATGGCCCGAAAGAATGCCGGCTTTGCCGGGCCGAAGGCGATCGTCGATCGGTTCGGCTGGAACGCCAATGTCTACAAGGCGCATGAATCCGGCCGCAACGGTTTCGGCATTGCCGACGCGAAGAAATATGCCCGCGCTTTCAAGGTCGATCTCAACTGGCTGCAGTTCGGCGCCGGCACCGCGCTCGATCCGGATGAGCTGCCGGCCTCGGTCGCCGACGTGCCAAAAATCTCCTGGGTCAGCGCCGGGCAGCTGAGCGAGCAGGCGCCGATCACCGATTTTTCGGAATTCCCGACGGTCGCCGCCCTCGACCTGCCCGATGGCGAATGGATCGCGCTCGAGGTCGAGGGCAATTCGATGAACAAGATCTCGCCGCCGGGCTCTATCATTTTCGTCAATCTGCGCGACAAGCGCCTGGCCCCGAACGCGCTCTATGTCGTCGCCGACGAAACCGGGGCCGCAACCTACAAGCGCTATCGCCCGAACGACGACCCGCCCTTCCAGCCGGCTTCCTACGAAGACCTGCCGCCGCCGGAATTCCAGGGCGCCGTCACCATCGTCGGCCGCGTCCGCCGGTCGATCATCGAGATGTAGGGGCTCGGAATTAATGCCGCGAACCAACCATATTTCAATAGAGAAAACAGGATGATCCGCCCCTCCTCACGCGCCGGCAGAATCTGGTTCTATGTCGTCACACTAGCGGTGTTGCTCCTGGCCTACAGTGCCGCGCGCGAGATCTACGGCCTGTAGGATTTCGCTCCGAAACTCGCCGATCCCCAGCTGGGATTACGAGGGGTATCGAGGCGATCCATCCTTTGAAACCAAAAATTGTGGAAGCTTCGGATGCCGTTTGCGCACCACCCTCTCACTGCCGCCAGGATGGAACGAATGGCGGCGGGGAACATGTCCTTCGGCAGCTTATCCTCCCTGGACCTAAAAAATTCGGTGAGGCCTCCGGACCTGCCTCGATCACCTCGGCGGTGATTTCGATTTCATGCGCATGGCCGGCCTCCTTTTTTGCTTTCATCATCTACTTCAACTTCAGTTCTCTATCCTCTCTCTTAGGCTTGGGAGGAGAAGCTCCTGAAGGCTGGTGAGGGAGGGTTCCGGCCAAAGCTTCCCCCTACCCCATGAGCAAAGCCCATGAAGCCGGGAGAGCATTGGCCAGGTCCTGAAGGCCGGAGCCGGGATGGGACACGTGCCAGAGGGGCCATTCGCTTCGCCCTCGTCCTGATTTTCTGACAGCGCACTTAAGGACTTTCGCTTCCCGCGCCGCTGGGCTTCGTCAGCTCGGGAGTTGCACCCGGTCGCCCAATCACTGGCCCCAGACATAGACCTACGATTCGTACCTCGTCAATCCTTGAGGTATTTTTTATACCTTTTACGATTGACGCAATAGGGTATGATATATACCTTTCTCTCACAAGCCGATCAGAGGCGCGAGAGGACAGGCGATGCAGCACATCCGCAAGATCGAGACCGAGGAGAGCAAGCGGGATGCCCGCTGGAATGCGGCGCGCACGATGGGCGACTGCCGCGCCTATATGGCCAACGAAGCCCAGCGCATGGGCGCCCTCGGCTTTGCCTTCCTGCGCCGTCCCGAACATTCGATCCGCGGTCCGTCCTGGCTGCGCGGTGCGGTGGCTTCCGTCGAGGAACATTACCGCTATGCCCGCGAGATCATGGGCATCGCCAACAATGATCAATTCTACGCCTGAGGGGAACGGAGATGCCTGCCGCCAACCTTACACTCGGTTCAACCGAGAGCCCTTCCCTTCCAGCCGCCCGACAGGCCGGAACAGCCGAAAAGATCCGCGCCAAAGCCCGCTTCACCGCCGGGGCACCCGATCTCCTGCAGGCGCTGATGGAGGCCGAACGCTTCTTCGACGGCAGCAAAGATCACGGCTGCCCGCTTCACCGGAAGATCCTCGCCGCCATCGACACGGTGAAAGGTGGCGCAACATGAGCGATTGCCTGATCAAGGCCTTTTCCGGCTGCGCCTGCCCGCCCGGCGAATGCGCGAAAAAGCCGGTCGTCCCGGCGCCGGTTACCTTCGTCTCATGGCGGATCCAGGCCATCGCCTGCCTCGCCTTCGGCTTCCTCGCGGCGATCGTCTCGGCCGCCTGGATGGAGACGCAGTTCAAAACCCGGGATCTGCGAAACCAGGAGCAGGTATCATGGAAGTGAGCCAGGGTTGTTGCCAACACCACCGGTCAGGAGCTGAACTTGATGTCGCTCGCCTTGGCTGCCGTGATGAATGCGCGGCGCACCTGCTCCGGCCCGGCCGCATCATTGAACACATCAAGCACAAGCCGCTCGGCCACCTTCGCCGCCGGCGTCTGCTCGGGCCAGTCGTTCAGCAAAGTGTTGCCGGCCTGAACGACATTATAGACCGTCCTCGTCTTGCCATTGATGGTGATCTTCACCGGCTTGAACCTTCGTCGCCTGCTCATGACGCTGCCCCCTCACGCTGGACACGCGACTCAACGAATCACTGCGGGACTCGTTCCGGTTGATTCGAATGCGGGGACCACCGCACTCGATTCATGCGACGCCAATGCACCGCTCCTGTTCAGCCGCACCTCGATTATAACTTTTCTGCAGAAAAATTATATCCGGAGAGACCGGCTTTCGGCCGATTCTAAGTGATGCCGATACACCCTTGGAAATTCCCCCTCTTGAGTTCGTCGGCGTCAATGTCGGCATGGTTTCATCAGCAGGGCGAAGCCGATAGCCTGTCGGCTCTGTCAGTCCCGGAGATCGAGAAGGGAATGCGGAGCCTTCACCGCCGCGGCGGGATCGAGAGGGCAAAGCGCCTTTCGGCATGGCTGGACGTCATCACCGAGAGTTTCGGGGATCGGATCTTGCCGATGGATACCGTTGTCGCACGCATCGTCGGCGCCCTCAAAGACGAAGCCGAAAGCCAGTGCCGCCATCCCGGCCTGCGCGATCTCATCATCGCGGCGACCGCACGCGCCTATGACCTCACCGTCATTACGGAAAACCTGCGGCCTTTCCAGCCACTGGATGTCGCTGTCGATCTTCCCGCCGCGTTCCGGTCGGAATGATCGCTACCTCATTTTTGAATAGCGATTAGCGCCCGCAAGGCGGACAATCATATCGTCGGTATTTCGTGAAATGGAAAAATTCGGGAAACATGAGCAACCCTGATTTTCGGAAATGATGACCGAGGGTTACAGCTGGTCGGAGTGGAGTGATTCGAACACTCGACCCCCACGTCCCGAACGTGGTGCGCTACCAGACTGCGCTACACTCCGTGACCAGCGGCGCTTCTATAGAACAGCCTATCTGGTTGCACAAGCACCAAATTCCAAAAAGCCGGCGGAAATTTTGACGGGGTTGTGACGGGTTTGGGATCACGCGGCTGCAGCAAAAAGCCACACCTGCCGCAAATCGAACGGAAGTCTCAAAGGGGCAATTTTCTTTTGCCAGGTTCCGCGCTAAAGGGCAGACGGGACAGGCGAAACCGCTGTGACGGCGGCTTCGCAGCCAATGCGCTTGAGATCAGGGACGACACGATGAATTTCCGCACCATGACCGCGGCCGGGCTTGCAATTGCGCTTGCCGGATGCACGACCATACCTTCCGCCGGCAATCCGATCGAGGCCCGCTGGGTCGGCAAATCGGCCGGTATCTTCTTTGCCGCCTACGGGCCGCCGATCAGCGACCGTGAGGAAGGCTCGAGCACCATCTACACCTGGCGCGGCGGCTACAAGACCGTGCGCATCCCGGCGAAATATGCCGAAGGCGCCGATGGCAAGCGCGGCAAGCAGATCGCGTCGGCCCGCACCGCCTATCTGCGCTGCCAGGCCGAAATCACCACCAGCTCCGATTACACGATCCGCGACATCCGCACCGTCGCCGACATCCCTGGCGTCAATGGCCCGTCCTATTGCGCAGAGTTCCTGGCGCCCGAACAGAAGTAACGGACGGTTTGTCCGAAGTGCAGAACAGGCGGCCCGGGTGCCGCCTGTTTTCATTCGCGGCCGCTGCTTCCCCTCAAGCCGGCTTCTGCACGAAGAGCACATTCCGCCAGACCTGCCGTTGCAGCGAATGGCCCATCGACTCCCCGCTCCGAATATCCCGACAGCCCGCAGCCGGATCCGGCGCAAAAAGGGGGCTTGTCGCATTCAGCCCTCCGGCGTATCTATTGCCCGTCGCGAAAAGCGGCTGCCTCCCTTGATCCGCTCAGTGGCGGAGTAAACAGGTGGACGAATGGTCGTCCAGGTGGTCGAGCACACGCCATTCATGCCTTTGCAGCATGGATCGGCCAGCACCTCCCAGAAACCAAACGCCTGATCAGCTCAGGCCTCATCGTGAGTCCATTGGCGCTCAAACGGCGCTCGTGCGCTTGCGTCGACCGGAACGCGCCATGACCAGATCCCTTATCGTCATCTTCACCGCCATTGTCCTCGATGCTGTCGGCATCGGCCTGATCTTCCCGATCCTGCCTTCGCTGCTGCGAGATATCACCCATGCCGAAAACGTCGCAGCCTATATCGGCACGCTGACCGCGCTCTACGCGGTCATGCAGTTCATTTTCGCACCGGTGCTCGGCGCCCTCAGCGACCGGATCGGCCGCCGGCCGGTGCTGTTGATTTCGCTCGCCGGCGCCGCCGTCAATTATCTGTTCCTCGCCTTTGCGGCCAATCTTCCGATGCTGTTTCTCGGCCGCGCCATCGCCGGCCTGACAAGTGCCAATGTGTCGGTGGCGACCGCCTATATCACCGACATTTCGCCCGAGGAGAAGCGCGCCCGCCGCTTTGGGCTTTTCAACGCCATGTTCGGCCTCGGCTTCATCATCGGCCCGGTCGCCGGCGGCGTCCTCGGTGATCATTGGCTGCGGCTGCCCTTCATTGCGGCCGCCCTGCTCAATGGCTTAAACCTGCTGCTCGCCTTCTTCGTCCTGCCGGAATCGCGCCCCGGCAGCCGGGAGAAGATCGCGCTTTCGGCGCTCAATCCGCTGAAGCCGCTGCACGCGGTGCTGGAGGTCAAAAGCCTGCTGCCTGTCGTCATCCTCTTCTTCATCTTCAGCGCCACCGGCGAGGCCTACGGCACCTGCTGGGCGCTCTGGGGAAGCGACGCCTTCCATTGGAGCGGGCTTTCGATCGGCCTTTCGCTCGGCGCCTTCGGCATCTGCCAGACACTTACCCAGGCCTTCCTTCCGGGACCGGCGGTCAAATTGCTCGGCGAACGCGGGGCAATCCTGACCGGCATCGCCGGCGCCTCGATCGCGCTGACCGTCATGGCCTTTGCCGGCCAGGGCTGGATGATCTTCTCGATCATGCCGGTCTTCACGCTCGGCGGCATCGGCGTACCAGCGCTGCAGTCGCTCGCCACCCGGCAGGTGGAGGCGAGCCGGCAGGGCCAGTTCCAGGGCGTGCTCGCCTCGGCCGTCAGCCTCGCCTCGATCGTCGCGCCGCTTGGTTTTTCCAGCGTCTATTTCCTCGTCCGCCAGGCATGGCCGGGCGCGATCTGGCTCTCGGTCGTCGCCGTCTACGCGCTAGCCGTGCCGCTCATTCTTGCTCTCAGGCTGAAGAAGCCGGAACCGGTGGGCTGAAACTGCTTCACGATGACGGACTGTTCTTCCAGGTCAGCCCGAACACGCGCAGCCAGTTGTCGAAGCCGAATTTCGACAGGGTCTGCCTGTCGAAGCCGCTCTTGCGCATCGCGTCGAACAGATGCGGCAAGCCGCTGGCATCCTTGATCGCGCGGGGGATCACCGCGCCGTCGAAATCCGATCCGAGGGCGACCCTGTCTTCGCCGACGCGGTTGACGAGATAGTCGATATGGCGAGCGACGGCATCGAGCGGCGTATCGTCATTCAGGTGGCCATCGGCGCGGATGTCGCAGACCGAGAGGTTGAAGCCGATCACGCCATCGGTATCGCGGATGGCGTCGAGCTGCCTGTCGGTGAGATTTCGGGTCGACGGGCAGATGGCATGGGCGCAGGCATGGGTGACGACGAGAGGGGCGTGGCTCAATGCCGCCACATCCCAGAATCCCCGTTCGTTCAGATGCGAGAGATCGATCATGATTCCGAGCCGATTGCAGGTCCTGACCAGGTCCTTGCCGATCTCGGTCAGTCCGGGACCCGTATCCGGCAACCGCGGAAAGGCGAAGGGAACACCATAGCCGAACATATTCGGGCGGCTCCAGACCGGTCCCAGCGACCGCAGGCCCGCCGCATGCAGCCGATGGAGATAGTCGAATTCGCCATCCACCGCTTCGGCCCCTTCCATATGCAGCACGACGGCAAAGGCTCCCTCGGCTCTGGCGGCCGCGATCTCATCGACATCAACCGCCATGCGCATCCGGTCGCCGGAGCGGCGGATCAAAGTTTCGAGCGCCAGGCGCTGTGCCTCGATCTGCCGGCGGGCATACAGCGGATCGACGGTCTCGGCATAGATAACCTCGTAGCCATTCTCGGTGATGATCAGATCATTTTCCGGCTGGCGCTCCGGGCCTGCATGCAGCGCAAACAACCCGCCGGCCAAGCCGCCCTCGCGCGCTCTCGGCAGATCGAGATGCCCGCTTTCCGACCGCACCAGAAAGTCCCGGCCGGAGGATGTGTATTCCGCGATGAATTGAACCGCATCATTGTGCCCGTCGAAGACATCGATTTCGGCCATGTCGGTTTCCTCCGGATCAATTTTGCATGGCTGGGGAAGCTGATGCGCGGGCAACATGCAGGAGATTGCCGCAATAGTCACCGCGGTGCATGGATACCCCCCTCTGTCCTGCCGGACATCTCCCCCACAAGGGGGAGATCGGCTGGGCTCACGGGCTTCCCCAAACAACGACCGCTGGCATCAGCGTATCGATAGAGAGGGACGAGGTGTCCGCCCCTTGCCAATCTTGGGGGAGATGCCCGGCAGGGCAGAGGGGGGTGCCACACGCCCCCGAACCCTACGCCCTCACGCCGCCTCCCCCGCCTGCGCCACACTTTCCGCCAGCTTGTGGGCCGCGACGAAATCCACCTTGCCGGAGCCGAGTACCGGCACCTTGCCGATATTGACCTCGGCCGGGACCATCATGTCCATGGCACCCTTGGATTTGGCGAAGGCGAGGAATTCGGCGCGGGTGGCGGTGGGGGCGTCGGTGAGGAGCACCAGCCGCTCGCCCTTCTTGGCGTCGGGCAGCGAGGAGACGACGGAGAGAGCGCCCGGCCAGAGTTCGGCGGCCAGCGTCTCGACGGCGGCGAGCGAGATCATTTCGCCGCCGATCTTGGCGAAGCGCTTGGCGCGGCCGCGGATCTTGACGAAGCCGTCCTCGTCGATGGTGACGATGTCGCCGGTGTCGTGCCAGCCGTCGACGAGCGGCTCGAGCACGCCGGGCTTTTCGGCGCGGAGATAGCCTGCCATGACGTTTGCGCCGCGCACATGCAGCCGGCCGCCCTCATCGATGCCGGGCACCGGTTCGAGCTTCCATTCCATGCCCGGCAGGATTTTGCCGACTGTGCCGGACTTATTGTACATCGGCGTGTTGATGGAAATGACCGGCGCGGTCTCGGTGACGCCGTAACCTTCCAGGATGCGCAGGCCGAATTTTTCCATATAGGTCTGGCGGGTTGCGGCCTTCACCGGCTCGGCGCCGGAGAAGATATAGCGGATCGAGCGGAAGTCGTAGGGATGCGCCGTCCTCGAATAGCCGTTGAGGAAGGTGTCGGTGCCGAAGATGATCGTGGCGTTGGAGACATAGATCAGCTCCGGCACGATGCGGTAATGCAGCGGCGACGGATAGAAATAGACCGGCACGCCCGAGATCAGCGGCAGCACGGTGCCGGCCGTCAGCCCGAAGGAGTGGAACACCGGCAGGATGTTGAACACCTTGTCGCCGCTGTGGAAATCGATGCGGGCGGCGGCCTGGGCGGCATTCGACAGGATGTTGCGGTGGGTGAGCACCACACCCTTCGGCGTACCTTCGGAGCCCGAGGTGAAGAGGATGACGGCCGGATCATCCGGCTTACGCTTCACCAGCGGCCGCGCCTTCCTGAGAAACCCGAAAATCTTGTCCTTGAGCGAGATTTCTGCCCGGAGATCATCGAGCCAGACGATCTCCACCTGCTTTTCCATCTCGGCGATCACAGGCCCGAGTTTCGCCTGGGTGACGAAGGCGCGCGAGGTCAGCACGTGTTTGACCTCGGCGGCCTTGCAGGCGGAGAGGATATTGGCGGCACCCGCCGTGAAGTTCAGCATCGCCGGCACCTTGCCCGCGCTCATGACGCCGAGAGGCGTGGCGGCGGCGCCATTGGCATTCGGCAGCATGACGCCGAGATTTTGTTCCGGGAACATCGTGCGGAATTTGGCGCCGAGCACGGCAGCCCCGGTCAGGAGCTTGCCATAGGTCAGCCGGCCGGTGACCGGATCCTCGACGGCAAGCTTGCCCATGCCGAATTCGTGGCCGGCCCGGATGACGCGGTCGAGCACGGTGGACGAGGTATCGGCGGTCTGGAAGAGCAGGTTCGACATCACCTGATAGAGTGCCGCCCCTGCCGCCGTGCGGCGCTTGCGGCCTTTCAACTCCGGCGGCACTTCGAGCTTCACCGGCTCGAGAATGGTGACCTTGACCTTGGGGAACAGCCGGCGGCGGATCTTGCCGTTGTCGAGATAGGAGAGATAGCTCTTCTCCAGTCCGTCGATCTTCACCGGCACGACCATCGAGCCGGTCTTGTCGGCGACCATGGCGGCACCGTCATAGACCTTCATCAGCGTACCGGTCACCGTCAGCCGGCCCTCGGGGAAGATGCCGATCGGGTTGCCGTCCTGCACCACCTTGATCAGCGAACGCGTCGCCATCGGCTTTGTCGGGTCGAGCGGCAGGAATTTGCACATCTTCAGGAAGGGGCGCACCCACCAGGCCTGGGCGATCTTGTAATCGACGGCAAAGGTCGGCTCTTCCTCGGTGATGGCAAGCGCCAGGGCGCCGTCGAGCAGGCTGACATGGTTGAGCGCGATGATCGGCGCGCGGCCGGCCTTCTTGATATTCTCCAGGCCTTCGACCTCGAGGCGCATGAAGGCGCGGAACAGGATCGAGATGAAATCGCGGAAGGGATTGGTCGGCAGCGTCTTCAGCATCAGCCAGGCGACGGCGAAATTGATGATGCCGAGGCCGATCAGGATCTCAGGAATGGAAGCGCCGAGCGCCTGGACGACGGCAACCAGGCCGAGGCCGACGGTGATGAACAGGGCAGACAGCACATTGGCGGCGCCGATGACGCGGGCGCGGCGGTCCTCATGCGCCCAGGTCTGCAGGGCGGCAAAGGTCGGCACGGCGATGAAGGCGCCTGCTATCGCCATGCCGGCGAGATCGATGGCGACGCGGATGGTATTCTGCCCGGCAAAGAAGGTGCCGATCGTTGTCGCATGGCTCGCCGAAGCCAGGCCCCAGAGGTTCCAGGCGAGATCGAGGCTGAAAATGCCAAGCAGCGCCGTGCCGACAGGGGCCGGCAGCAGCACGATGCGGCCGGACGACATCCAGGCGGCAATCGCCGAGCCGACGGCGACGGCGATGGCAAAGACAGTGAGATAGGCCGGCACGACGAGCTCGGAGCCGCCGAGCAGCTCGGTCACCATGGTCGGCAGGATGGAGAGAACGAAGGCGCCGACCAGCCAGAACCAGCAGTTCATCAGCGCCGAACGCCACAGCCGCTTGTCCTCGCGGATTTCCTTGACGAGGGTGTAGCTGGAGCGGATGACATTGCGGTCGATCTGAAGATCCGGCGCCTTGGAGCCGGTGGGCGGGATCATGCGGCTGGCCAGCCAGCAGAGAAGCGAAAGCCCCATCATCATCGTGCCGAAGAGCAGCACATTATCGCCGCTGGAAAAGGCAAGGGCGGCGATGATCGTGCCGGAAAGGATGGCGATGAAGGTGCCGCCCTCGATCCAGGCATTGGCCTTCGGCAGGTCGCGGCGTTCGAGGTGATCGGGCAGGATGCCGTATTTGATCGGCCCGAACAGCGCCGAGACGATGCCGAAGCCGAACAGCGCCGCCATCAGCACGAAGATGGAGGAGAAGGCGAGACCGACAACGGCAAGGGCGGCGACCGCGATCTCGCAGCGTTTCAGCAGCTCGGCGATCTTCGCCTTGTCATGCTTGTCGGCGAGTTCGCCGCCGAGTGCGGAGAGCAGCAGGAAGGGCACGATCAGGATGACGCCGGCAAGCGTCACCAGGGCGGCGCCTTCGCTGGCCGACATCTTGAAGAGAATGAGGAACACCAGGGTGTTCTTGAGGAAATTGTCGTTGAAGGCGGTCAGGAACTGGGTCCAGAACAGCGGCGCGAATTTCCTTGAGGTCATCAGATTGTGTTGCACGGCGGGTCCCTCTTTCGACTGGCAGAGAAGGCCACAGAGTTGTTACGCAAAAGTTGAATGCGGTAACAACTCTGCGCTGTGGTTAACCAAGATCAATCTTCATCGTTACGATTGAACTTGACCAGGAGTTTCTCGGTGCGGGCATCCTCGACCTTGCGGATCAGCTTCTCGGATTCGGCATTGTCGCGCAGCGTCTTGGTGATATTCACCGTGGTCTGCACCAGCATCAGAATGCCCATGGCGAGATAGCCTTTGCCCCAGAGATCGAGCGGCATCATGTAGAGGCCGAGCGCGAGCATGAAGGCGGCCGAGCCGAAGGAGATGTAGGAGAAGCTGACCCAGCTTGCGGAATGTTTCTGGAAACTGTCGTTCATATCAGTGGTCCCTATGGTTCGATGGATGGATGGTTGGATGGATGCAATTTCAGGCAGCGGGCGTGATGCGGCTCTTCAGCCGCGCCAACACATCATCGGCGGATGAGCGCAGCGGCGCGCCGAAGCCGGCATTGGCAAGCTTTTCGATAATGCCGGCCGGGCGGATGGCGCCTTCCATGTCCTTCAGGGCGGCGGCCGTCAGCTCATTCTGGCTCTGGCGCAGGCGAAGGCGCGCCAGGGTCTCCTCGGCATCGTCGAGCGTCGCAAAGCCAGGGCCGGCGACTGTGACATCGAGCTTCTGCGCCTCTTGCGTGGCACGCGCCAGCCGCTCGCCGCGCTGCAGCTCCTGCAGCCGCGTCTCGGAGGCTCGGACGATGCCCTTCAGCTTGTCGATCGCTCCGGTGAATTGGGCCTGCGCCTTTTCCGATGCATCGCGCTCGGCTTCGAGATAGGCGATCGCCTCGGCCGCCTCGCGGGCCAGGCCCTCATTGCCCTTGGTCAGCGCCGCGGAAGCGCGAACTTCGAGATCGGCGATGCGGGCAACGATCGTTGCATGCTGCCCCTTCTCCTGTTCGTTCTGGGCGATGGCGACCGCGACACTGCGCCGCGCCGACTGGATCGATTGGGCGGCATCACGGATCTGCTGGGAAAGCAGCGGCACGGCGTGGCAGTCGGCGAAAGCCTGTTCGGCATCATGCGCCCTGCCCCGCAACAAAATGGAAATCAGTTTGAACATTTCCTTCCTCCGGTTTATGAACGTTGTTCACGAGGGGTGTTATGCCAGAATCATGAACGTCGTTCAAGATAAATTTTGAACGACGTTCAAAAAATCGAAGTGGAATGGTGAATGGCCGGCAGACGAGAAGAAAAACGCGAAGACCTGAAGGCCCGGCTGATCGAGGCGGCGCGCGAGCGGATCGCCAGAGACGGGCTGGCGAACCTCCGAGCCCGCGACATCACCCAGGATGCCGGCTGCGCGCTCGGCGGCCTCTACACGGTCTTTTCAGACCTCGCCGAGCTCGTCATCCACGTCAATTCCGCCACGCTGAAGGCGCTGGAGGCGAGGCTCACCCTGCCCGAGACCAAGGACCGCCCGCCGACCGACCGGCTGCGCAACCTGGCGCAGGGCTATCTGAGCTTCGCCGTCGAACACCGGAACCTCTGGAAGGCACTGTTCGAGCACTTCCCGCCGGAATCGAGCCCGACGCCGCAATGGCATCTTGACGAGCACCTCTTCCTGATGGATGTGATCGCCGAACCGCTGGCCGAACTGCAACCCGACATGCCCCCCGAAGACCGCGCCATCCGCGCCCGCACCCTCTTCGGCGCCGTCCACGGCGTCGTCAGCATCAGCCTCGAAGGCCGCTTCGTCGGCCTGCCGCTGGAGCGGCTGGCACGGGAGGTGGATGAGCTGGTGCAGACGATTGCGGCGGGGGCGGAGCGGCGGCGGGGGTGATGGGGCGGCGTTGGGTGGAGTGGCGGCGGAGGCGACAAACCGTGGTTTGGCCGCCGCATCACCACACACTCCGTCATCCCAGGCCTTGAGCCTGGGATCCATGGCGCCGCCGTTTTTCGCCGAGCCCCACCACCTCCTCCGTCATCCTCGGGCTTGACCCGAGGATCCACGCCCCGAGCATTGTGCTCACCGTCGACAGACCGAGCGGCAGGGGGCATCCTATGCGTGAACTCATGTACGTCGAGTGCTGCGTATGGATCCTCGGGTCAAGCGCGAGGATGACGGAGTAGGTGGGAACCAATCTGCAAAACCGCACCCTCGCTGGCGGACTTGTCCACCATCCCACCTTGACCCGAGCACCCCTACCCAAGCACTCTCTGCCCTCCACGCCGCCGCGAAAGGACACCCCATGAGCCGTATTTTCATCACCGGTTCCTCCGATGGCCTCGGCCTTGCCGCCGCCCGCACCCTCATGAAGGGGGGCCATGACGTCGTGCTGCATGCCCGCTCCAGCGAGCGTGCCTCCGCCATCTCAGAGATTTCGCCCACCGCACTCGGCATCGTCATCGGCGATCTCGCCAGCGCCACGGAAACGCGATCGATTGCCGAGCAGGTCAACGCCATCGGCCGCATGGACGCCGTCATCCACAATGCCGGCATCTACCTCGAGCGGAGCCGGGGCGAAACGCCTGATGGTCACGCAAAGACGCTGGCGGTGAATGTGCTTGCCCCCTATCTGCTCACCGCATGGATCACCCGCCCCGATCGCCTGGTCTATCTCACGAGCGGCATGCACCGCAGCGGCAGCAGCGCCCTTGACGATATCGACTGGAAGAAGCGGCCGTGGAACGCAAGCCAGGCCTATTCGGAAAGCAAGCTCTACATCGCCACCCTCGCCGCCGCCGTCGCCCGCCATTGGCCGGATGTGCTCAGCAATGCGGTGGATCCCGGCTGGGTGCCGACAAAAATGGGCGGCGCCGGCGCGCCCGATGACCTGGAGATGGGGCATCTTACGCAGACGTGGCTTGGGGCAAGCGAGGACAAAGCTGCGAAGGTCAGCGGTGGGTATTGGTATCATCGGCAGCGGCGGGAGGCTGCGCCGGAGATGACTGATGCTGGGTTTCAGGATGCGCTGGTGGACACGCTGGCGGGCTTGACTGGCGTCCATCTGTTTGCAGAGCGCCGGTGAGGCGCGAGACCGGGTTAGCGGGCTTTGCCGGGTTCGCGCTCAATGTTTGCCAGCAGGCCTTCCTTGTCCAATCGCGCTTAGGATTGTCGGTCCACGCTGAGTCGAAACCGACGACAGATATAGTTGTGGCGCTCCCCCGGTCACCCACCCTCGTAAGCCCGAACCAGTAATGGCTGTGCTTTCTCAAAATCCGCCATCGACTTTAGCGTTACCTGCAGATCACCAGTACCAAAATGGCCAACATTGCTGACGTCGCGCGTAAAGCCGCTTTCAAGCGCCAAGGTAGTTGGATCGAGCTTTAGGAAAAGCGTCACAGTCCGCGCCTGGGGATAGATCTCCATGCAGACGAAGTTCTTCAGCCGCTTAAATGCTGTATAGAGCTTCAATTCCTTTACCTGCACATCATCCCCGAGCGCGATCAGAAACTGGTGAACTGCGTCATAGATATCTCGAAGGTCTGCCGACGACTGCGATAGGCGGTAGCTCATCCTTTGACTGAGATAGGGGTCGTTATCCTGACTCGCGTCGGCTGCGGGCTGCAGGGAACTTATAGCTTTCGCCTCGGCTACCACCTTAGGGCCATTGAGTTTACTGGTCTTCGGCACATGCACCAGTTCCAACATCAGCAGATCCTCGCCGAACCGCCGGTAGCGAATAAGCTCGATGTTTCTGGCGATCTGCTTAACGGCGTGCTCGTCATAGCGGGTGAAATCGCCGGCGATGCAGAGCAGTCGCGGAGCAGACCAGTCAACGGCATTCGCCACGTCCTGGCCGAGGCGTTCCATAACCAGCCATTGGAATTCCTTGCAGTGATCAAGCAGCCAGTCGAGGTAGAACAGGCCCTGGTTGATGACGTTCTCGTTCACCGATCGTTTGTATTCGATGATGACCGGCGAGTTGTCCTCGTCCAGGCCCAGCGTATCTATCCTTCCGCCGTGCACGTGCCCGGTCGAATGCTCGGTCGCCAGGAAGCGGATGCCGAGCAACGCTTCAAGATTGGCCTCGAACAGAACTTGCAGAGATTTCTCGACCTGCATGGCGCTGCCGGGCAGTTCGCTCACCTGCGCGCCGCCAAAATGAAATAGTTTGATATCGCTCAAAATTTTGCCCCGGGCGTGACCGCAGATTGTACTGAAATCTCTATTCGCTTTATCGCCCTTGTCCAGACAATTTGCCGGCGAGCGCCGATTTGCTGGAATGGTCGTCGACCCCGGCTAAGTGCCGACGAAGATGGGCGGCGCCGGCGCGCTCGATGACCTCGAAATGGGGCAAGGTCAGGGCACCTCACCCAGACATGGCTTGCGGCAAGCGATGCGGGAGCCGCCAAGGTCAGCGGGTGGGTATTGGTATCATCGGCAGCGGCGGGAGGCTTCGCGGGAGGTCAACGATCCTGGGTTTCAGGATGCGCTGGTGGAGAGGTCTGCCGAACTCGCAGGTATTCGACTGTTTGAAGAGCGCCAGTGAGGCGCAAGACCGAGTTTAGCGGTGTTGCCGCTCGATGTTTGGCAGCAGGCTTTCCTTGACCAAAATAGCGCAACCTTCGTTCATGTAGGCATCAGCCAGCGTGACGCTACTCTTCATCGTCATCGTCGTTGAAATCATCCTCGATCACCTCGAACAGTGTTTCTCGAACGCTGGCCGACCTTTTGCGGCGCCCATCAACAACGATGATCTCGGGTGTTGCGAGGCCAGCTTCGATCTGAGTGTCGCGATGCTTCTGGATTTCAACCAATTTTTGGCCCATTTTCCCGACGTTGATCAGAAGAAAAGTGGCGCTGTCAGTGTTCGATGCGCCTTGATAGATACCGATCTGCGTCTTGTAGCCTTGGACTACTTTGCCCTTGGAAAGCTTGATTTCGACAAGCACCCGGTTTGTGTAGCCTTTGGAGAATCTGAAATCGACCGGGCCACCACCAGGATTCGTTTCAGGCGCGATATCGATATTATTCGCCTTACAGAAAGTGTCGGCAACGGCAAAGAAGATCAACTGCGCGGCCTTCTCTCGCTTAGGCTTGTCTTCATGCCACAGGAGTTCCCATAGATTGTTGTTCTCAACGAGTGTTTTGAAGTGTTCAACAATTATCAGAACGAGCCTCTGTAACTCCGCTGATGATGGCTTACCAACATTTAACCCCGGCTGCGTAAACACACTAAGATCGCCGGCGATCATCTCGCGAAAGCGGTAAAGGTTAAGCGGATCGGCCTTTGGGTCGTAAGAGTCACTGGAACCAAGCACGGCATATAGAATAGCGCCCTGTGTGGCTAGGAAACGATTTTGACAACTGCGTGGTGACGCCGCCTGCGATTTGCGCGACTTCAAGCGAGTGAGTCAGCCTCGTGCGATAGAAGTCGCTGTCTCCGAGATTCAAGATTTGCGTTTTACCTTGCAATCGTCGAAAGGACCCCGAGTGGATGACGCGGCCATAGTCGATATCACCTTCCTCGCGGGCATCTTCGGGCTGGGCCCGAAAAGGTTCGCGACGAGCACTCCAAATCATTCAATCAACTCCCAAAATAGTCTTTTGATGAGAGAGCAATATTCTTCATTCACTACCATTTAACGAACGAAAAGTTCATTTGTGCGCATCGGTCGCAATTTCACCGATGAGCGACTATCTGGCATATCGAATACACCCCTAATTCCCAGCTAGGCAAGGAGTGCCTGCAAACCTGATTTTGGCTTAGCAGAGATGTCCTTCCCGAGAGAGGGGTGACAGTTCATACCGGAGACATCGGTTACACTTTTTGCCTTTGCGAGGAGAGCGAAGGTGCCTTGGCAGGAGTGCAACCGCATGGACGAGCGTCTCAAATTCGTTGCGCGGGTTCTGGATGGCGAGAAGATAGCGGCGCTGTGCCGCAATTCGGCATCTCCCGCAAGACCGGTCACAAAATCATCAGCCGCTATAACGACAGCGGTCTGCAAGGACTGACAGATCGATCGCGACGGCCTTACCGGCACGCCAATCAGCTTCCGTTCCAAATCGAGAAGCTGATTGTGCAGACCAAGCAGGACAAGCCCAACTGGGGCGCACCACATGCGGGCTTGAACCTTTGCCGAACCCTTTCGGTCCAAAAGTGTTACCTATATCTCAGGAATAAACCGTAACCCATGTGTCCAGAACGGACCCTGAATGCGTGGCTGGGGCGCCTGGATTCGAACCAGGGGTGACGGTACCAAAAACCGTTGCCTTACCGCTTGGCGACGCCCCACCAGAGCTTGAGCGGAAACCGCCTGCTCAAATCGACGCCTGATTAGCAAAGCTCTTCGCCTGTCACAATGACTAAGTTTAACCCGGCGCAGATTTTATGCGCTGCGCAGCACCCGTCGTCGTGCTAGGAAGTGGCGACGTCATCGGCCCGAGATCATTCCTTCATGGACAGTCCCGCATTCGACCTCGCTTTCGAGCCGGCCTATGGGCAGGCCGTGCCGGTTGTTTCAGGTGTCGAGCGGATCACCGTGAACAATCCCGGGCCTTTCACCTTTTTCGGCACCAACAGCTATATCGTCGGCTCTTCCTCCGTCGCGGTCATTGATCCCGGGCCGGAGGATGAGGCGCATTACCAGGCGCTGATGGCAGCGCTTGGCGGCCGCGCGGTGACGCATATCTTCGTCAGCCACACGCATCGAGACCACTCGCCGCTGGCGAAGCGCCTGCAGGCGGCCACGGGGGCGGTGACGGTGGGCCAAGGGCCGCACCGGCCGGCGCGGCCGCTGCGCGAGGGCGAGATCAATCCCTTTTCCGAAAGCTCGGATCTATCCTTCGTGCCCGATATAATGATCGGTGACGGTCAGACCCTATCGGGCGACGGCTGGGCGCTGACTTCGGTGCTGACGCCGGGGCATACGGCCAATCATGCCGCCTTCGCGCTTGCGGGTCGCGACATCCTCTTCTCCGGCGATCATGTCATGGCCTGGTCGACCTCGATCGTCGCGCCGCCGGATGGTTCGATGGCGGATTACATGGCCTCGCTCGAACGGCTGATCGAACGCGAGGACCGGCTGTTGCTGCCCGGCCATGGCGGGCCGGTGACGGAACCTTCGACTTTCCTCCGGGCGCTGAAGGCGCACCGGCTAAAGCGCGAACAGGCGGTGCTGGCGCGCGTCCAGGCCGGCGACGAGCGGATTGCCGAGATGGTGAAGGTGATCTATCGCGATACCGATCCGAAGCTGCATGGGGCGGCCGCCCTTTCCGTGCTCGCCCATATCGAGGATCTCCTCGGGCGCGGCGAGATTGCGGCGGATGGGCCGCCTTCGCTGGCCGCCCTCTACCGGCCGGCGCCAAGGTCATGAGGATGGGGACATGACGATGAAGCCGCAAGCCGATTTCAGCTATCGCAACGATCCCGATGTGCCAGCCTTCGCCGACGACCGGCCGCTGATCATCTTCGATGGCGAATGCGTGTTCTGCTCCGGCTGGGTGAAATTCGCGCTGAAACATGACAGGCGGCAGCGCTACCGCTTCCTCGCCGCGCAGACGCCGCTCGGCGAAGCGCTCTACCGGCATTACGGGCTGCACGCGCGCGACTACGAAACCAATATCCTGATCGAAGAGGGCCGCGCCTTCTTCAAGTCCGACGGCTCGATCCGCATGGTGGCGGGCCTCGGCTTTCCCTATTCGCTGGTGAAGATTTTCCGGCTGCTGCCGCGGCGGGCGGCCGATGCACTTTATGAATTCATCGCCCGCAACAGGCTGAAGATCGCCGGGCGGCAAAGCTGCATGGTGCCGACGCCCGAGCAGCGAAGCCGCTTCATCACATGAGCGAGGACCGGTTTTCGCTACTCATCATCGGCGGCTACGGCACCTTCGGCGGGCGGCTTGCCGGGCTGCTTGGCGATCAACCCAGGCTGAGGCTGCTGGTTGCGGGGCGCTCGCTCGAAAAGGCTGACGATTTCGTTGCAGATCTCCGGACGCCGAAAGATGGCGCCGAGGGCCTGGGAAGCAACAATCTCGGCGCGATGGTGCAGGCCGTCAGCTTCGACAGAGACGGCGATCTCACCGAACAGCTGACGCGGCTGAGGCCTCATCTCGTCGTCGATGCCTCGGGGCCGTTCCAGAGCTTCGGAGAGGATGCCTATAAGGTGGTCGAGGCCTGCATCGGCCTCGGCATTGATTATGCCGATATCGCCGACAGCACCGGTTTCGTCGCCGGCATTGGTGGGCTGGATGCGGCGGCCAAGGCCAAGGGCACCTTCGCGCTCTCGGGGCTGAGCAGCCTGCCCGCCCTCTCCTTCGCAGCACTCGATGCGATGGCGCCGCATTTCTCCCGGATCGAATCTGTCGCGGCCGGCATTGCTCCGTCGGCGCATGTAAAGATCGGCCTCAATGTCGTGAGGGCGATCGCGAGCTATGCCGGCAAGAAGATCACCGTTCGGCGCGATGGGCGACCGGCCGCCGGGCGCGGGCTGATCGATTCGATGCGGGTGACGGTGGCGCCGCCGGGGGTTAAGCCGCTGCGCAGCCGGACATTCCTGCTGGTGGATGCGCCGGATCTCAAGCTGCTGCCGGCCCGCTTTGCCGATCTCAAATCCAGCTTCACCGGGGTCGGAACGGAGCCGCAGCCGCTGCAGCACTTGCTCAGCCTTGTGGCAAGGCTTGTGCACTTCCGACTGTTGCCGTCGCTGCTGCCGTTTTCGCGGCTGCTGCAGCGCGCCAGCCACGCTTTCGCGGTGGGCGAACATCGCGGCGGCATGTTCGTCCGCATCAGTGGCATCGATCACGCGGGAAAGAGGCTGTCCTGCGGCTGGCATCTGATTGCCGAAGGTGATGACGGGCCGTTCATCCCCATCATCGGCGTGGACGCGCTGGTGCGCCGGCTGCTGAGCGGCGTACGGCCGGAGAATGGCGCGCGGCCGGCGGCAGGCGAATTGCAGCTTGTGGATTTCGAAGCGGCCTTCCGGCGTTTTTCGATCACATCCGGCATCCGGATGGAAAACGAGGAGGCGCGCCAGCCGCTTTACCACAGGATTCTCGGCAGCGCCTGGGAGCGGCTGCCGCCTGCCATATCCGCCCTGCATGCCGGCGGCGCGCGCGTCGCCTCCGGCCGGGCGCGGATCGAGCGCGGCGGCGGGCTGCTGGCGAGGATCGTTGCTGGGGTGATCGGCTTTCCGAGAGCCGGCGAGGACGTGCCGGTCACGGTGCGCTTCGTGTCCGATGGCGACAGGGAGATCTGGACACGGGATTTCGGCGGCACGGTCTTCCGCAGCTGGCAGGTCGAAGGCAAGGGCCGCGACCGGCATCTGCTCACCGAAGTCTTCGGACCGTTCCGGGTGCTGATGGCGCTGGTGGCGGACGGAGAGAAGCTGCGGCTCGTCGTGCGCGGCTGGCGGTTTTTAGGGATACCGCTGCCGATGTTTCTGGCGCCTGGCGGGGATACGTATGAGGAGGAGCGCGATGGGCGGTTCCACTTTCACGTGGAGATCGGCGGGCGGCTGACGGGGCTGGTGGTGCGGTATACGGGGTGGTTGGTGGTGGAGTGAGTGAGTGGTGTGAGGTCATGATCGAAGGGGTTCCCTCGATGTTCTCCCTCATCTGTGTTGGCGTGCGTGATACCCCCCTCTGCCCTGCCGGGCATCTCCCCCACAGGTGGGGAGATCACAAGTGGCTTGAACTTCGCGCCTCTCTACCGTTTCGCCGTGCTGGACGCTCATTGTTTGGGGAAGCCGGTGCGCCCAGCCGATCTCCCCACCTGTGGGGGGTCCGAAGGACGGGTCGAGACCCATGGCTCGACCCCGGGCCCGGCAGGGCAGAGGGGGGTGCCACACGGCATGCCCTTCGCCGTCATTCCTTCCTCGGATCGATTGCTGCCGCCTTCGGCGGCACCATAGGGGCATCGAACCTGCCGCACCCTCTCCCGGCCCTTCGCTTTGGGCTCAGGGCGTTCGCAACTGCAATCGATTCGCCGGATCGATTGCAGGCGCCTGCGGCGGCACCGTATGGGCGTCGAACCTGCCGCACCGTATCCCGGCCCTTCGCTTTGGGCTCAGGGCGTTCGCAACTGCAATCGATTCGCCGGATCGATTGCTGCCGCCTTCGGCGGCACCGTTGCTCACCCACCCGCAATTCCCAGGAGTTCGGCATCCAGCGCCTTCAGGTAATCGCCGGCGATTTCGGCGCTGAAGCCGAGGTCGTTTTGGCCGTAGCGGGAGGCGACGCGGATATCGACGAAGGTGGTCTCGGCCTCTTCGCGCAGCCGAATGATGAAATCGAAGCGCAGGCCGAGGATCAGCGTGCGGGTGGTGCCCTGCAGCGTCACGCCGTTGACGCCGCGGATCAGCTTGGCGACATCGTCGTCATAGGGGCGCGGCGTCGGCACGGGGATGATATCGGGCGCATCAGCCACGGCATCGTCGCCCGGCTGCGGCTTCACCGGTCTGTCCTCGGGGTCGCGGCCGGGCTCAGTGTCGCCGCTGCTTTCGGTGATGGTCATGCCGCTCATCTTGGCGACCTTGCGCACCGCCTCCAGCACGCGGTCGAGCGCGCCCTCATAGCGCCGGCCGGTGAGTTCGGGATAGGCGGCGAGCTGCTTTTCGCGATCCTCGGGCGTCACCTGCACCTGGCGCTTCAGCCAGATCTGGTCGAAATACGGCTGCGAAAGCCAGTCGGGTGCGGTGACCAGATCGGTGGAAACGTCATAGATATCAGGCAGCGTCATGTAACGCTCGGTGGCATAGGCGCCAAGCGCCAGCGGAAAGGCGGCATAAATCAGTGCCGCAAGCGCCGCCAATCCGCCCTCTGCCCCAGTCATCCAGAGGCTGCGCAGCCCGAGGGCGGCGAGCATGGCGGCCAGCAGCGCGCAGCCGGCAGCGACAATCAACAGCAGTACCAGATAGGGTGTGGCGAGACCGCCGAAGCGATGGGCGATCATCACGGCCAGCGCCAGCACCAGGGAAAACGCCCCGATGAGCCGCGAAGAGCGGGCGGCGCTGGAAACGGGGCGGTCATAGCGGATGGCCATCAAACTTACCGGTTGCTCGTCAGCGCCCGCGCGTTCGACCACGCAAATCGCCTCAACCCTGTTTAGAGCATGATGCCGAAAAGTGTGAAGCGGTTTTCGGACGACATCATGCTCTATTCTTTGATTTAGATCCGGATTCAGATTTAGAGCCTTTCCGGGTTAGATTGCAGCATTCTGTTGGCTCAAACGGAGTCGGATGGTCGACCGGCCGGCGCGTGTCGTAGCCCGGCTCTGCGGCCAAGCCGGCCGGTCGATCAGCCGGCCCGTTTCAGCCAACCCTCCCGCAGATTTGCCTGGCAAATCTGCAAGACTTAAGAATCGCCGGACGCACTTGTCGCTTCGCATGGCGAAGCGGTGCGGCCGGTGGGCCGCGCATCTTTCCGCCAGGATCAAAGGCGATCGGCTCGGACGTACCTAGGGGTATGCCCGTCGCCAATCGCCTTTGCCCTGACGAAAACCTGCTCCGGCAGAATGCTGCAATCTAACCCGGAAAGGCTCTAGGCCGGCCCGGCCTAAAATCATCCGGACTGGGGCAAGATTCGGCTAAATTGAAACTATTGTCTGAGGCATTGCGTTGGAATTCACGGCGATGGTCATGGCGAAACGGCGGCTTCTTCATAAGCCCTTGCTGATATGTCAAAAAAAGGCCATTCTGCCGCGGTTTCATCTCCAGATGCAGAGGAGAGACGGGATGATTTTACCCGAAACGGCAGCAAGGCCGCAGGCGTCTGCGCTTGGCGGGATCGACCACCAGTCCGAACCAATGCTGCCTTTGGAGCTGCTCGAGCTCGAACTTTCGCTCGAAGGTTATGCCGGCGGTGATGCCGGCTTCTGCGAGGCCGTGCGCCAGGCGGCGGCACGCTCCGGCGGCGAACTGCTGTTCGACCTGCCGGCCGGCGGCCTTATCGACGATTGCCGCCGCATCGCCGTGCTGCGCATTCCGGGCGATGGCCAGGAGATGCGCGTCGTGCTGGCGCTGCTCGACGGCAACGGCACCGAAATCCGCATGCAGGCGCCCGATGAAGAGACCGCGCCGCTGGTGCGTTTTGCCGATGCCTTCATCGAACTGTTGGAGCGGATCTAATTCTAGATCATGATGTCAGCGGCGCTCGGCCGCGGCTTCCGCAACGCTGCGGAAGGGGAACTTGCGTCCGCATTCGCACTTGATGACGAAATTTTCCTGATGGTTGGAAGGCCGCTGCACGGCAAAACCGCGCGGCAGCTGATCGACCTTGAAATCCGGATGCTTGCGCTTGGGATCATCAACTTCCGAGGCCTCGGCAAAGCCCTCATTGCCGCATTGCGGACAGTTCAGTTTTTTCGAAAATCGATCGCGAAGGGCCATGCTCGTTCCAAGGTTTCCGGCCGCTCCTGGAGCGGCCATGCTTTTCCTCATACATAGGAATGGCCCTCATGCATAGAAAGGTTGGCCGGCGAAAGTGGAACCAAGTGCTGAGCCTGCCGTTCCTTTTTGAAAAAGGAGGCACTCATGCCGAACAGAGACCCGATCCCGACACCCAATGCCGATACACCGCGCGGCCCGACGCCGACGCCCGGCATTCCCGACCCCATCCAGCAAAAACCGCCGCTGACACCGGCGCAGGACCCGGCCGATACGAAGAACCCACAGGATCCGCCGCTCAATCCGGCACTGCTGCCGATTGGTGATCCGGCTGGGGCGGCGTGAGGTCCGATTTGACGGCACTGGTTGGCGCCGACGGCTGCCTCTCGGCCAATCTGCCCCCCTTGTAGGGGAGATGTCCGGCAGGACAGAGGGGGGTGCTCCTCGCCGCTACGCCGCACAAAAAACGGCGCGCGGCTGTCGCCGTTAGGTCGGCCAGGCTCAGAGCGGGTAACAGCTCGGTGCGCTCCGAGGACGTGGACCCCCCTCTGCCCTGCCGGGCATCTCCCCCACAAGGAGGGAGATCGGCAGGCGGCCAACGCTTCCTACACCAAAGGGCGCCTCCCCCCGTGGCAGCCGGATAAGGGGCAGGTGAGACAGCAGCAGCTTGACGCCCTCGCCCGAATGGCCTTTGCTCGGAGCGAGCATGCCTGAAGGAATAAAACAATGCGTATTCCCCTCCTCATCACCGTCATAACCACGATCGTCGCCGGGCTCTCGGCCTGCCAGACGATGACGCCGGAGGAGCGGCGGGCGGCGGACGAGCAGCGGTGCCTGAGCTATGGTTTCCGGCGCGGCACGGATGGGTTTGCCACCTGCCTGCAGCGCATCGATCTCGACCGGCGCGCCGAATCGCGGGCGCAAAGTGCCGAGATGATGAACCGCATGGCCTGGGATCTGAACGGGCCTTATATCTACCGCGATCGCTGGCGGTATCGTCACTGACCGCGGGCGGCCTGCCCTACACTCCCCCGCAGGTCTTTCGGACCGCGCCGGATTTCTTCCAGCCCGCCTGCAATCACCGCCTGCGCTGCCGCCAGTCTCGCGATCGGCACGCGGAAGGGCGAGCAGGAGACATAATCGAGGCCGATCGTTTCGCAGAAGCGGATCGAGGCCGGGTCGCCGCCATGTTCGCCGCAGATGCCGAGCTTCATGTCGTTGCGGGTGCGCCGGCCGCGTTCGGCGGCGATGCTGATCAATTCGCCGACACCATCGAAATCGAGCGAGATGAAGGGATCGTGCTCGATGATGCCCTTGCGCTGATAGGTGGGGATGAAGGCCGAGGCGTCGTCGCGCGAGATGCCGAAGGTGGTCTGCGTCAGGTCGTTGGTGCCGAAGGAGAAGAATTCGGCGGCTTCGGCAATCACATGGGCGCGAAGGGCCGCGCGTGGCAGCTCGATCATCGTGCCAACGAGATAATCGATCTTCATGCCGGCCTCGCTCATCACGTCGCCGGCGACCTCGTCGATGCGCGCCTTGACGTAATCGAGCTCTGAACGCAGGCCAACGAGCGGCACCATGATCTCCGGCACGACAGCAGCCCCGGTCTCCTGGGCCGCGGCAATCGCCGCCTCGAAGATGGCGCGGGCCTGCATCTCGACGATTTCGGGATAGGAGATCGCCAGCCGGCAGCCGCGATGGCCGAGCATCGGGTTGAACTCGTGCAGCGCATCGACGCGCTGGCGAAGCACGGATGCCTCCATGCCCATGGCGAAGGCGACTTCGGCCACCTCATCGTCGGTCTTCGGCAGGAATTCGTGCAGCGGCGGATCGAGCAGGCGGATCGTCACCGGCAGGCCGTGCATGACGGTGAAGAGGCCGGTGAAATCCAGCCGCTGCATCGGCAGCAGCTTGTCGAGCGCCACTCGCCTGCCCTTCTCATCCACAGCCAGGATCATCTCGCGCATCACATGGATGCGCTCGCCCTCGAAGAACATGTGTTCGGTGCGGCAAAGGCCGATGCCTTCGGCGCCGAAGGAGCGGGCGGCGCGCGCATCGGCCGGCGTATCGGCATTGGTGCGCACCGTCATGCGCCGGGCGCGGTCGGCCCAGCCCATGATACGGCCGAAATCGCCCGACAGCGCCGGCTGGGTCATCGGCACCTCGCCCTTCAGCACCTGGCCGGCCGAGCCGTCGATGGTGATGATATCGCCCTTTTTGAGCGTCACGCCGACGCCGAGCAGCCGCTCGTTGCGTTGATCGATGCGCATGGTGCCGGCGCCGACGACGCAGGGGATGCCCATGCCGCGGGCAACGACCGCCGCATGGCTGGTCATGCCGCCGCGGGTGGTGAGAATGCCTTCGGCGGCATGCATGCCGTGAATGTCCTCCGGGCTGGTCTCGACCCTCAGCAGAATGACCTTGCGGCCTTCGGCCTCCGCCTCGACGGCCTCTTCCGCCGTGAAGACGATGGCGCCGGTGGCTGCGCCGGGCGAGGCCGGCAGCCCGCTGCCGATCACCTGGCGGGTGACGCGCGGATCGATTGTCGGATGCAGCAGCTGGTCGAGGCTCGAAGGCTCGATGCGCAGCACCGCCTCATCCTCGGTGATCACTCCCTCATCGACCATGTCGACGGCGATCTTCATTGCCGCCCGGGTCGAGCGCTTGGCTGAGCGGGTCTGCAGCATCCAGAGCCTGCCGCGCTCGATGGTGAATTCGATATCCTGCATGTCGCGGTAATGGATCTCGAGCTCGGTGCAGATGCGGCAGAGCTCGCGAAAAGCCTCCGGCATCAGCTTTTCCATCGAGGGTTTTTCGGAGCCGGAGGAAATCCGCCCCTCCTCGGTGATGCTTTGCGGCGTGCGGATGCCGGCCACGACATCCTCGCCCTGGGCATTGACCAGGAATTCGCCGTAAAGCGCCTTCTCGCCGGTCGAGGGGTTGCGGGTAAAGGCAACGCCGGTGGCGGACGCATTGCCGAGATTGCCGAAGACCATCGCCTGGATGTTGATCGCCGTGCCCCAGCCTGCCGGAATATTGTGGAGCTGGCGGTAGGTGACGGCACGCGCGCTCATCCAGCTGGAAAAGACCGCACCCACCGCACCCCAGAGCTGGACTTCCGGATCCTGCGGGAATTCCTGCTCCAGCTCCTCCTCGATCAGCTTCTTGTAGAGCGAGACGATATGCTGCCATTCCGAGGCGCTGAGTTCGGTATCGAATTCATGGCCGAGCTTGGCCTTCTCGTCTTCCAGGATCTCCTCGAAGGCGTCGTTGCCGAGACCCATGACGACATCGGCATACATCTGGATGAAGCGGCGGTAGCTGTCCCAGGCAAAACGCGCATCGCCGGCATCGTGGCCGAGCGCCTGCACCGTCTCGTCGTTGAGGCCGAGATTGAGCACGGTGTCCATCATGCCCGGCATCGAGACGCGGGCGCCGGAGCGCACCGAGAGCAGCAGCGGCTGGCTGACCGAACCGAAGCGGCGGCCGGTGATCGCCTCGATCGCCGATATGCCGGCGCGCACCTCCGCCTTCACCGCATCCTCGATATGGCGGCCGTTCTTGTAATAGGTGTTGCAGGCATCGCTGACGATCGTCAGCCCCGGCGGCACCGGCAGTCCCAGGGCGCACATTTCCGCGAGATTGGCGCCCTTGCCGCCCAGAATCTCGTGATCGCGCGCCCGGCCCTCAGCCTGCCCGTCGCCGAACCTATAGACCCACTTGGTCATCTTCCCCCCAACATCGCAAAGGGATCAGCTTGATCCCTCAGACTGCCGACAACGCTGCGACCTTCTCTTTCGTCATGCTCGGGCTTGTGCCCCAGCATCTGCTACCGGTTGATGCGCAGCAGATCCTCGGCACAAGGCCGAGGATGACGCCGAGTAGAGAGCGACGTCTGTCAACAAACTTAGGGATTAGCTTAATCCCTTGGAGTTGAAATGAAAATCGACAAATGCGGCAGAATGTTGCGTTGCACAATAAATCTTGGCCGCGGGCGGCGTCGAAACGGTTGAAAGGTGCCCAAACAGAAAACAAGGCACAAAAAAAGCTTTGCGGGACTGCAACAAAGTCCCGCAAAGCCTTGTTTCCGTCCGGCCAGGAAAACCGGACGGGGGGTCCCTCAACCCAGGAACGGCTCAGCTTCTCTGTAAAACAGAACCGTTCTGACCTCGTCTTACGCAATTCCTGGGAAAATAGATCGCTACTTCCCAAGATTTGCTCTCGGTTTCCGGTTCTTGCCCTCGCCCGGAAAACCGCACGCAAATTCGACAATGCGCAACCTTTGATCGCCCGTTTTCGAGCAGAGTAATTAGGTTGCGTTGAAACAACTTCTAATGCAAGTCAGCGAAAAGAGCATCACCCAAATGGGGTACAGACGGCAAGAGAGCCGACCTTTTTTGGTGTTTATTGCTTGGTCCTTGATTTTACGCAATTTCTGGACGCAAAACCGCGCCGCACCTTTGCTGAAATTGCGTCTGCGCTCGCTCGGCGGGTCCATGGATGCTCGGGGTCAAGCCTGAGCATGACGGAGACGGGAGGGCGCGATGGCAAAAGGGGAGACGCCCGGAGCATTGTCTTGGTCAGCAGGTTCCCCATCCTCCGTCATCCTCGGGCTTGACCCGAGGATCCACACCGCGAGCACTGCCGGGGCGCGACAATAAGAAATATCGCCCTTCCCTAACGCCAAGAGCCACCGCAAAGGCTCTCCTCACAAAACCTCAGGCAATCTCGCGCAGGCGCTCGGCCATTTGCAGGTCGACGGAGACGAGCTGGGAGACGCCCTGCTCGGCCATGGTGACGCCGAACAGGCGGTTCATGCGGGCCATGGTGATCGGATTGTGGGTGATGATGACGAAGCGGGTTTCGGTGGAAGCCGCCATTTCGTCCATCAGGTTGCAGTAGCGCTCGACATTGTGGTCGTCGAGCGGTGCGTCCACTTCGTCGAGCACGCAGATGGGCGCCGGATTGGTGAGGAACACCGCAAAGATCAGCGCCATTGCCGTCAGCGCCTGTTCGCCGCCGGAGAGCAGCGTCATCGTCTGCGGCTTCTTGCCGGGCGGGCGGGCGAGGATTTCGAGGCCGGCTTCCAGAGGATCGTCGGATTCGATCAGCTGCAGCTCGGCAGTGCCGCCGCCGAACAGATGGGTGAACAGCCGCTGGAACTGGGCGTTGACGATGTCGAAGGCGGCGATCAGCCTCTCACGGCCCTCGCGGTTGAGGCTCTGGATGGCGCCGCGCAGCTTGCGGATCGCATCGATGACATCGTCGCGCTCCTTGATCAGCGCTTCGAGCTTCTCGCTCAGTTCCTTCTGCTCCTCGTCGGCGCGCAGGTTGACGGCGCCCAACCGCTCGCGCTCGATCCTCAGGCGTTCCAGCTCGCGCTCGACTTCGCGCGGATCGGGAAGCGCCTGCATGGTTGGGCGCCCGGTCAGCTGCAGCGCCTCGTGCGGCGCGACGTTCAGGACCTCGCGGATGCGGCCTTCACTTTCCTGCCGCTTCTCGCGGGCGGAGACGAGGCGCTCCTCGGCGCGGCCGCGGCGTTCACGGCATTCGGCAAGTTCGGACAGCGCCGTCGTCGCCTTCTGGTCGGCCTCGCGCTGGATGCGTTCGGCCTCGGCCAGAAGGTCGCTCGCCTGGCGGCGCGCCTCCTCGGCCTTCTGCAATTCGCTGAGCAAAGCGCGGCGCTTGTCGTCGAATTCATCCGGCGCCAGTTCGAGCTCGGCTGCCTCGTCCCGCGCCTCTTCCTCGCGCTCGCGCAGCGTCGCGACATGATCTTCGGCACTTGCCGCCCGCTGGCGCCAGGTCTCGCGCTCCTGGCCGATCGCGATAATGCGACGCTGGCGGGCCTCGTTTTCGCGGGCGAGGCTTTCATGGCGGGCGCGGCTTTCGGCCAGCGCGCCGCGATCGGTCGCAACTTCCGCCTGCTGGAAGTGCAGCCGCTCGTCGATCGCAGTCAGATCGGGCGCGTCCTCCAGCTCGATGCGGGCATTCTCTTCCTGGATGGCGATCTCTTCCAGCTGCGCGCGCAGCTGGCTGGCAGCCTCGCTGACGACATCGCGGCGGCGAATGAGATCGCCGGAGGCACGCTCGGCGGCGGCAAGCGCATCGCGCGCTTCGGCCAAATGGCGCGCCGACAGGCGGCTCATGTCGCGCGCCTCGGCAAGCCGGCGCTCCTCGGCGCGGATCGCTTCGGCAGCGGCTGCCTGCCGCTCTTCGGCTTCGGCAAGCACGTCGCGGGCAAGAGTGGCTTCGCCTTCGAGCTCGGCCAGGCGGTTCTTCTGGGCAAGGCGCAGTGCCGCCGCACTCGGGGCGTCGGCACCGGTGACATGGCCGTCCCAACGATAGACCGCCCCCTCTTTCGTCACCAGCCGCTGGCCGGGCTTCAGCGCCGCCATCAGCCGCTCCGCATCGCCCTCTGCGACCAGGCCGATCTGGCGCAGGCGGCGGGTCAGTGCCGCCGGCGCGCGGACATGGGCCAGCAGCGGCGCAACACCGGAGGGAAGCGCGGGATCGCCAGCACCATCGCCATTGTCGGACCAATGGGCCGGCGCCTCCGCATCCAGCGGCGATTCCAGATCGTCGCCGAGGGCGGCACCGAGCGCGGTTTCGAAGCCGCGATCGACCTTCAGCTCATCGGCAACCGGCGCAAATTTGCCGGCCGCCGCACCGGCGGCGAGCATGCGGGAAATGGTGCGGGCCTCGGTTTCGAGCGCATTCAGGCTCGAGCGGGCCTGATCGACCGGCGCACGCGACAGCGCCTCGGTCTGGCGGGCGGCGGCCAACGCCTGATCGACCACCTGGACCGCGGCTTCCGCATCGGCGACGGCGATCTCGCCGGCCTCGACGATGGCGCGTTTTTCGTCGGGATCGGGCAGGCCGGCGATCTTTTCGCCGATGGCGGAGAGTTCCTGGTTTGCCTCATCCATCTGGCGTTCGAGGCGCATCCGGCGGTCCGCGAGATCGCGGATGGCGCGCTCCAGCTGGTTGCGGCCGGCAGCCGCCTCGGCGCGTTCGGCCGTCAGCTGGGTGAAGATGCGCTCGCTGTCGGCCAGTTTTGCCGC
Source organism: Rhizobium sophorae (assembly GCF_013087515.1). Taxonomy (GTDB): domain Bacteria; phylum Pseudomonadota; class Alphaproteobacteria; order Rhizobiales; family Rhizobiaceae; genus Rhizobium; species Rhizobium sophorae. The sequence goes on from NZ_JABFCN010000045.1 coordinate 50,469, forward strand.
CGCGCCCTCGAAGGCCTCGCGGGTTTCCTCGGCATAACGGCCGGAATCGGCGAGGATTTCCGAAATCTCCGCCTCTTCGGCATCGAGCCTCGCCAGGATGACAGCATTGTCGGCCACCAGCCGCTGCTCGCGGCTTATATCCTCGGCAAGCTGGGCGAGACGGCGGGTCAGCTCGTCGCGGCGGCGCAGGATGCGGCCGGCATCTTCCTCCAGCTGGCTTCTGGCGATCTGCAGGCGCTGCAGGGCAGCGGCCGCACGCGCCTCGCCCTCGCGCAGTTCCGGCAGCTTCAGGCTGGCAATACCCTGGTTCTTTGCCGCCTCCATCTGCATCTGCGCCTTTTCGGCGACGACTGATGTCGCCTGGTTCAAGGCACTGTCGGCCTCGGCCTCGGCTTCCTTGGCCTGCACCCAGCGGATATGCAGCAGCATCGCCTCGCGGGCGCGGATATCGGCAGACAGCGTCTTGAAGCGGTTGGCCTGGCGGGCCTGGCGCTTCAGGCTCTCGATCTGGCTTTCGAGCTGCGAGGTGACGTCGTCGAGACGCTCGAGATTGCCTTCGGCGGCGCGCAGCCGCAGTTCGGCCTCGTGGCGGCGGGAATGCAGTCCGGATATGCCGGCCGCCTCTTCCAGCAGCTGGCGGCGGGCCTGCGGCTTGGCCTGGATCAGCTCGCCGATGCGCCCCTGCCCGACCATCGAGGGCGACCGCGCGCCGGTCGAGGCATCGGCAAACAGCAGCTGCACGTCCTTGGCGCGGCTTTCCTTGCCGTTGATGCGATAGAGAGAGCCCTGTTCACGCTCGATGCGACGGGTGACCTGGATCTCGTCGCTGTCGTTGAAGGCGGCAGGCGCGGTGCGCTCGGCATTGTCGAGATAGAGCGCGACTTCGGCGGTGTTGCGCGCCGGGCGGTTGCCAGACCCCGAAAAGATCACGTCGTCCATGCCGGAGGCGCGCATATTCTTGTAGGAATTTTCGCCCATCACCCAGCGCAGCGCCTCGACAAGGTTCGACTTGCCGCAGCCGTTCGGCCCGACAACGCCGGTCAGTCCCCGCTCGATGATGAATTCCGTCGGCTCGATGAAGGATTTGAAGCCGACCAGGCGCAGCTTGTTGAACTTCATGCAGAAGCTCCGGGGCGCGGGACGGGCTTGTCACGCAGCCACAAAAAAACGGGCGCACGGCTTTCGCCGTCGCCCGTTCTATCGAAACGATCCGGTTCAGAGCAGGCTGTCGATGAGCTTCGACAAGGTGTCAACCGGCATGTCTCCAGAGTAGCGCTTGCCATTGATCAGGAAAGTCGGGGTGGCGTTGACGCCAAAATCCTTGGAACCTCTTTCCCGCGTGGCGTTCACTTCATCCAGAAGCTTCTGGTTCGTCAAGCATTTCGTGAAGCTATCCTCAGTAAATCCGGCAAGCTTCGACATCTGCAGCAGTGCGGCGCGGCCATCATCGGCGGCGGCCCAGACCTGCTGCTGCTTGAAGAGCATCGAAACCATCGGGAAATACTGTTCCGGCGTGCTCAACTGCTCCGGATTGGAAGAATTGCAGCGGGCGAGCATGAAGGCGGCGGCGGCGCGCGGGTCGAAGGGGAATTCGCGGATGATGAACTGCACCTTGCCGCTGTCGACATATTTCTGCTTGATCGTGTCGAAGGTGGTGTTGTGGAAATGGGCGCAATGCGGGCAGGTCATCGACATGTATTCGACGATCTTGACCGGGGCATCGGCCTTGCCGAGCGCCATTTCCGGCAGCACGCCGGGCTTCAGCACTTCGGCCATGTCGACATCGCCGTCGGACTCCGGCATTTCGGTCGCCGCGGTGGCCGCCGTCTGCATGGTGTCGACATTGGTGCCATCAGCCATGGTCTTGCCGGAGGACGAAGCATCGGCAGCGTCCTTGCTGTCGTTGCAGGCGACAAGCGCTACGGCAGCTGCGGCGATGGCGATACCGCTGAGCAGGCGGCGTTTCGTCAGTTGCATTTCGGACATCTGCATGGATTCCCCATAACTAATGAGATTGACGGCGTGACTGTGCGATATAACGGCTGGCGGCCACTCACAAGGCACGCTTGGCCAACTTCCTTCAAAGAATTGTGACCGCGGGAAGACGACTAGACCAAAAATTGCAGGAATTCATACCGCCCCCGTCTCTTCATCCGAACAACGGTGGTTTGCAGTTCGAAACCACTGCTGCCCGGTTCGTGCCTATGGCTGCCCCTTACCCTAGCCCTCTCCCCGTAAACGGGGCGAGGGGACGTGCCCCACGAGAGGTTGGTGAGGAATGGAGAGGTCGCGTCATGTTCCTTCGCCCCGTTTACGGGGAGAAGGTGCCGGCAGGCGGATGAGGGGCTGGCCTCGGCAATCTCCCTGGGCCGAGGCCGACAGGGCTAAGCGCCACCGCCCTCAGCCTTTATTCGCTCGGCATGCCGACGTTCGAGCCGCTCGAAGGCCATATCGGCATCGATATCAGAACCCGGATCATCGATCGCCTCGCGGATTTTTCGACGCCCGATTTCGTCGGTCGCACCTTCTTTCCGGGCAAACTGCGCGCGGATCGCCTGGCGACGTTCTTCGGCCGGCTGATCCGTGGTCTCGGCGAGGAGCTTGCGCATGCGCGGGCTAAGGACCATGCCGTCAACCGCACTGATCTTTTCGGCGCTGGCTTGAGTCAGGCCGCCGGTCTTGGTGTTGCCGGTCAAGTTGGGCGTTTTGCTCATCAGCGTTGTTTCCCTCCCTTCCCCATCACCGCGGTCCCCAAGCGCTGGATTGCCTGGCGCAGCTTGTCGTTCTCGATGCCCTCCATCATGCCTTCGAGCTTGCGGGCGGCTTCGCCCTTCAGCGGCGGCGGGGTGCGGGAGCGGCGGATGGCTTGTGAGACCGGCTTCTGGACGATGCGGATCTGGTGGACGGCGGCAAAGCCGAAGAAGCTGTTGATGCGCTGGATGAGTTCGCCCTGCGCATGGGTGAGGAAAAGTGCACGCGCGCCTTCGCAGGCAATCGTCAGCACGCCGGGCCGAAAGCCGCCGGTCTCATCGCCGCCGCAGGCCCAGGCGATCTTTTCCGGCCGGGTGCAATCGGCGAAATCCTCGCCGGCAATTTCGCTCCACGAGCCGAGCAGAGCCGTGTTGATGCCGGCCCGCTTGGCAAGCACGGGATCGATCAGCCCGTTCGCCAGCTCGGAAATCTGCTTTGCACCTTTGCGTGGATAACTCATCGAAACCCTTCAGCGACGCCGCCAATTCGCATGCCAACTCGCACAGGCGACTTGATCGCGCGGCATTGCTTCGCCAAGTATAGGCACTTCCCCCCATCGCGGCAAATCATGACGATCACCACACTCGACACGCCCTCAGCAAAGCCCCTGCTCGACTGGTACGATCGCCATCACCGCGACCTGCCCTGGCGCGTTTCGCCCGGGATGGCGGCCCGCGGCGTCAAACCCGACCCCTATCGCGTCTGGCTGTCCGAGGTGATGCTGCAGCAGACGACGGTGCAGGCGGTCAAACCCTATTTCGAAAAGTTTCTGCAGCGTTGGCCCGAGGTGACCGACCTTGCCGCGGCGGAGACCGATGCGGTGATGGCCGCCTGGGCTGGGCTTGGTTATTATGCGCGGGCCCGCAACCTGAAAAAATGCGCCGAAGCGGTGGCGACAGAGCATGGCGGCATCTTTCCCGATACTGAAGAGGGCCTCAAATCCCTGCCCGGCATCGGCGACTATACCGCAGCCGCCGTCGCGGCCATCGCCTTCAACCGGCAGGCGGCTGTCATGGACGGCAATGTTGAGCGGGTGATCTCCAGGCTCTATGCCATCGAAACACCGCTTCCGGCCGCAAAGCCGGCGATGAGGGAGAAGGTGGCGCTACTGACGCCGGCGACACGGCCCGGCGATTTCGCCCAGGCGATGATGGATCTCGGGGCGACGATCTGCACGCCGAAGCGGCCGGCCTGTTCGCTCTGTCCGTTCCGAGGTGCCTGCGAGGCGCTGAAACTCTCCGATCCGGAGCTCTTTCCGGTCAAGGCGGCGAAGAAGGAGAAGCCGGTCCGATACGGCGCGGCCTTCATCGCGGTCACGGGTGATGGCGAGATCCTGCTCAGGCGGCGCATCGACAGCGGCCTGCTCGGCGGCATGACCGAGGTGCCGACGACAGCGTGGACGGCGCGCATCGATGGCGAGACCTCGGCTGCCGCCGCGCCCTTCGAAGCGGCATGGCAGGCCTCCGGCACCGTCACCCATGTCTTCACCCATTTCGAGCTCAGGCTTTCGATCTGGCGTGCGGCCATCGCAACCAAAGTCACCATGGATGACGGGCCGAATGACGGATGGTGGGAGCCGGTTACAAATCTTGAAGCCCAGGCCTTACCAACAATCATGAAAAAAGCGATCGCAGCGGCTATTCCTCTCGCGTTTAAAACATCCAAGGTATGACCATGACCACCGACATAAGACATATCGTTTTCGACATCGGCAAAGTCCTTATTCATTATGATCCGCATCTTCCTTTCAGCCGCCTCATTCCCGATGAGACCGAGCGCAACTGGTTCTTCGCCAATATCTGCACCCATGACTGGAACATCGAGCAGGACCGCGGCCGCACCTGGGCGGAGGCCGAAGCGCTGCTGATAAAACAGCACCCAGCCCGCGAGGAGCATATCCGCGCCTTCCGCAAATATTGGCATGAGATGGTGCCGCACGCCTATGACGACAGCGTCGCGATCATGGAAGGGCTGATCGCCGAGGGGCGCGACGTGACGATGCTCACCAACTTCGCCTCCGATACCTTCCGCGAGGCGCAGGCGCGCTTCCCCTTCCTGACCAAACCGCGCGGCGTCACCGTTTCCGGCGATGTCGGCCTGATCAAGCCTGATATCGCGATCTACGAGACGCACACGAAAAGTTTCGGCCTCGATCCCGCTGCGACGATCTTCATCGACGACGCGCCGGTCAATGTCGAAGGCGCCAAGGCGTTCGGCTGGAATGCGGTGCTGTTTTCGGGCGCCGACAAATTGCGCAGCGATCTCGCCGGCTATGGGGTGAAGGTCTGAGACCCATGGCTTTCGACCCGGCAAAGCAAATCGAACTCTTCCACGCCGCCATCAACGCCCTCGATTTTCCGGCGATCGAAGCCTATTTCGCCGAGGATGCGACCTATGTCTCGAACGGCGTCGGCGATCTCACCGGCCGGACTGAGATCATGGCCGCCTTCCGGCGTTATTTCGACGACTATCCCGACCAGACGGCAGAAAATTCGCTGGTGGAAACATTGACGCCGCTCTCAGGCCGATCGGTCTGGTCGGTGCGCGCCACCCACAGCAAGACGGGCAAGCCGCTGGTCCGCGAGGGCGAGGAGACAATCACCTTCAACGCGGAAGGCCGCGTCACACGGGTCGATGTCACCGATTACCAGGAGTTCTGATCAGGAGTTCTGACTGGAGCAATTCCAGCAAAAGTGTAGAGCGTTTTGCGTCCGGATTGCGCAAAAACAAAAAGAGGACGCCCGGGGGGTAGACCCCGGGCGCCTTGGTCTTCTTCCGCAACTGGAGGGAAATCGGAAGAAGGTCGTTTCGATCCGTAGAGGCGCTGCTCACTCCGCCTTTGCCAGATCACTGCGGATGACGGACCTGAGATCGTCGATCGGGCGCAGGGACTGCCCGTCTTCGAAATGCCAGAAGGTCCATCCGTTGCATGCATCGAGACCCTGCACCTTGGCGCCGAGACGATGAATGGAGCCGGCCTCGCCGCCTGAAGCCACGGTGCCGTCGGCGCGGACAATCGCGCTATAGCGGCGCTTGGCGTCGGTCAGCACTTGGCCGGGCTTGATCAGGCGGCTTTCGACCAGCACGTTGAAGGCGACGCGGACTTCGGCCTTCTTGCCGGTCATAACAGTCAGTTCCGCCTTGCCGAGCGGCTCGACGGCGGCGATGCGGGCCGAGGCCGCATCGATATAATCCTGTTCGCGCTCGATGCCGACGAAGTGGCGGCCGAGGCGCTTGGCGACCGCACCCGTCGTTCCCGACCCGAAGAAGGGATCGAGGACGATATCGCCGGGCTTGGTCGAGGCCATGATGACACGGGCGAGCAGCGCTTCCGGCTTCTGCGTCGGATGCGCCTTCTTGCCGTCCTCGCCCTTCAGCCGCTCGGCTCCGTTGCAGATCGGGAACAGCCAGTCGGAGCGCATCTGCACGTCGTCATTGGCGGCCTTCAGCGCATCGTAATTGAAGGTATAGCCCTTGGCCTTGGCGCTGGGGCTTGCCCAGATCATCGTCTCATGGGCGTTCTGAAAACGGCGGCCCTTGAAATTCGGCATCGGGTTGGTCTTGCGCCAGATGATGTCGTTGAGGATCCAGAAATTCAGATCCTGCAGCGTGGCGCCGACACGGAAGATATTGTGGTAGGAGCCGATCACCCAGATCGAACCAGTTGGCTTCAGCACCCGCCTGCAGGCGAGCAGCCAGGCGCGGGTGAAGGCGTCATAGGCCTCGAAGGAGGCGAACTGGTCCCATTCGTCGTCGACCGCATCGACCAGCGATTGGTCAGGACGATGCAGCGTTCCGCCGAGCTGGAGATTATACGGCGGGTCGGCAAAGATGATGTCGACGGAGTGGCTGGGCAAAGCTTCAAGGGCGCTGACGCAATCGCCCTTGATGATCGTGTCGACCCAAGAAGCCGGCGAAGAATCCGACCGGGATCCGGGCCGGGAATCCGGCTTGACGGAAGCCTTGAGGTCGGCAAGCGGAAAAACTGATGCCATTTAAATACTCACTCATACGCTCTACGCTTAACTGTCCGTTATGGTTACGCAACTTAGTTACCAAAGCCTGAAGCGGTGGCCGATTTCGGGAATTTATTCGGCCGACCGATGAGTGAGCGGCAGACTTTGCCGACGCCGGCGATCAGGCGGCGTCGTGAACCCTGCGGCTGTCGGCCGGCGCCTCGTCGCGTTCGAACATGCCGTAATCGCGGACGACACTGGCGATCCGCAGGCGGTAATCGGCGAAGATGCCGCCGCGGCCGGCTTGCTGGGCGGCCCGGTGCGCTTCGAGATTGCGCCATTCCTTCACCGCCGCCTCGTCGCGGAAGAAGGAGAGCGACAGCAGCTTGCCGCGGTTCGTCAGGCTCTCGAAACGCTCGATCGAAATGAAGCCGTCGATCGTTTCGAGCTCAGTGCGCAGCTCGCCGGCGAGATCCAGATATTTGTGGCGTTCGCCCATATAGGGCACGACTTCGAAGATGACGGCGATCATGGCAATACCAGCTTGGCGTGAGGGGCGGAGACATTTTTGAGGAAGATGCGATCTTCCTTCAGGATGAAGCCTTCGCGTCTGGCAAATTCATAATTCTCACGGCCGAGCGGGTCGGCGGCCAGCCTGGCGCGATAGGCTTCGTAGGCGGCGAGGCTTTCGATATTGTAGACGCCGTAGGCCGTCGTTGCCGATCCCTCATGCGGACCGAAATAGCCGATCAGATCGGCGCCATTCTTCGGAATCGCCCGACCCCAGTTGCGGGCATATTCGGCAAACGCCTCCTTCTTGAAGGGGTCGATCTCGTAACGGATGAAGCAGGTGATCATGGGTTTCTCCTTTAACTCTTCACCCGTTTTCGCACATTGCCTGACGGCGATGCTTCGGTTACGATCGAACTATGAAAGAAGGTCCTGACATTGCGCAGATCGGCGCGCTCATCGGCGATCCCGCCCGCGCCAACATGCTGGCGGCGCTGACCGGCGGCCGGGCGCTGACGGCGACCGAGCTTGCCGGCGTCGGCGGCATCACCGTGCAGACGGCGAGCACGCATCTCGCCAAGCTCGAAGCCGGCGGGCTGCTTGCCCAGCGCAAGCAAGGGCGCCACCGCTATTTCACGCTGGCTGACGAGGCCGTCGCCCGGTTGATCGAAAGCATGATGGGCTTTGCCGCCGGGCGCGGCCATCTGCGCCACCAGCCGGGACCGAAGGAGCCGGCGCTGCGCAAGGCGCGCATCTGCTACGATCATCTTGCCGGCGATTACGGCGTGCGCATGCTCGACAGCCTGATTGCCTCCGGCTCGATCGATGCGGTCGGAGACGGCCTGGCGCTGACGGAAAAGGGCGAAAGCGACCTCAAACGCATCGGCATTAATGTCGGCGACCTCAGATCCTCGCGCCGCCCGCTCTGCCGCTCCTGCCTCGACTGGAGCGAAAGACGCGCCCACCTCGCCGGCAGCCTCGGCAAGGCCCTGCTTTCAAGCTTCCTCGACAAGGGCTGGGCGCGGCGCACGGCCGAAAGCCGCTCGATCAACTTCTCTCCGGAAGGCGACCGGCAGTTTCTGAAGCTTTTTCCGGTCGATCCGTAGGTTATTGCCGATCCGCAAGAGGTTCCAAGACAGTATCCGGGTGCTTCATGCCCCTGCCCTCTTTTCATCTTCCTGCCGCACATGCGCCCGCAGCGCCGCAAGCGTAAGGGCCAGCGCCGCGTGATTGCTCTCGGCCTCGCCAAGCACGCTTTCGCTCTCCCTGACCTCGCGCAACTGCGCACCGTAAAGCGAGTCATCCGCTGTCTGGCGACCGCGGGCAAGGTGCCAAACCGCATCCGGCCGGACTTCCCGGCACAGATCGATGGCGTGATTGACGTCGTGTGTGAAGGGCCGCGCCATCAGGAAGCCGTGCTCTGACTTGATACTGCTCGGCAGGTAATCGTGAGGACCGTCGAAATCGTTGGGCTCGGCCGGCCGGAGTTGCTTCAACAGAAAGGCACAGGTGATGAAGGCGTCGATCCGGCTGTCGGGCATGTCAGTCTTTTCCAGGGTTTCGATAATGTCCTCGATCGTCATGCAGTCTTCCTCTTCATTCATTCTTTGGCATGCCGCTTCTCTTCCCAATAGCGGCGGTGGCGTTCTCCTCCCGATCGCCATCTAGTGCATGAGATTGCCAAAGGTAGGCCTGCGGCTGCGGTTCTCCCCACATGACGCGGAATTGATGGGCGTCGCTCCACCGGCCAGCGATGACGTCGCCTGCCGCCAGGCCTTCTTCGGCGCCTTCGGAGCCGCCGAGATTGAGGTTTTCCGACCCGTCGGCCGGCTCATGAAACCCTCCCAGAACGCTCGAACGTCAACCATGACGGAGGTCGGACCAAGGTCCGAGGGATATCCGACTGAGTACCTAAGGCAGGAACAGTGGGTCGAAACCGAAGTTTGTCAGGCAGCTATCCATCCATTCCGGATGCGACGGCATGTAGAAACAAACGGAGGAATACACCATGATGAAGGCAACACATCTGGCCTTGGCGGCCGCCCTTTTGGCAGGCACGGCTGTTTCCGGCTTCGCGCAATCGTCTAGCACCGTGGGCACAGGCGGTTCGTCGGCCGGCGGCGGAACTGCGAGCAGCACGATCGGTACTGGTGGCAGCTCTGCCGGGGGCGACTGCCCGGCTGGTTCGACCAACTGCAAATCCGGCACGTCCTCGACGGTCGGCACGGGCGGCTCATCGGCCGGTGGCGGCACTTCGAGCAGCACGGTCGGCACCGGCGGCTCTGCTGCGGGCTCGGGCTCCGGCTCGGGGTCTGCTTCGACGCTTGGCACCGGCGGTTCGTCGGCCGGCGGCGGCACGTCCAGCAGCTCGGTCGGTACCGGCGGCTCCGCTGCAGGTTCGGGCGACGCGAACTCGGCCTCCAGCGTCGGGACTGGTGCTTCGTCTGCGGACGGAGACAAGACCGGCAGCACTGTCGGCACCGGCGGCAGCGCCGCAGGAAGCTCTGACAACAAGGGCAAGAAGGGCTGTGCACCCGGACAGGTCAAGAAGGACGCCGCCGGCACAGAAGGCTGCTGACGATGTCGGCCGGCGCCTTGATGGCGTCGGCCAAGCCCCCGGAGATAAACCAATGGCAAACTTTTCCACAATCGCACTGGGCGCTTCACTCGCCCTGATCGCCGGACAGGCAATGTCCGAGGAGATCAAGCTCGACGACGGAACGACATGCACCGTTGTCGAGTCGCGGTCGTCGCAGGGGGACATGTCCACCACGGTGACGGCCGGCAACGGCCAGGTTTCGTCAACGACCACGACCGGCGGCGGGTCGGCCGGCACCTCTTCGTCGTCCGCCTCTGCCGGATCATCGGCCGGATCGGGAAGCGTCGACAGTTTTTCGACGGCAAGCATCACCCGACCTGACGGGACCGTGATCACCAAACGGTCCGACGGAACCTGCTCGATAACGAAACCCAAGAAGTAGGAGATGGCAATGAAACCTATCAACCTTATCGCGGCCGCCTCGATCGCACTGCTCGCCTCGAGCTCTGCCGTTCTTGCAGAGGAGTGCAATGCGGCCGGAACGGTTGGAACAGGCGGAAGCGCTTCGGCAGGAGGCACATCCGCAAGCTCGCTCGGAACGGCGGGCACCTGCCGGACCGATGACGGCACGACCTCTTCGATCGGATCGGGGGGAAGTGCAGCCACCACCGATGGAAAGGCGCAAAGCAAGACCCACGTCAACGACAGTGGCGACAAGCTGAAGGCGCAGACGAAGGCTCAGGCTGTTGACAAGGGGACGTTCAGCAAATCTCGCACAAAGACCAGCACCGACGGCAGCACGCTGGATAGCACGACCCGCACGATGTCTCATGTCCCTGGCGAGAAGCCGGTCAAGAATACCACAAATCAGAAGATCATCCTGCCGGAGCAATAGTTGGATGGGGCTCGCCCTTGGCACAAGGGAGAGCCCCACCGTTGTTGCATTTTCCGGCGCTCGATGTGCCGCACCGGTCATCCGCTCTACGCTCGAAGTGGCTCAACCTTTCATCGAAATTGAAATATACGCTGCAACCTATTGTTTTTGCGGCGCTAACCGACATGGCGCTAAGAAAATAATTAAGCATATTCGGCTACTCTCACCTTCTGAATTAACGAGAGAGCCCTGTCATGGCGTCGATCCAGCATAAGATCATCATTGCGAGCATCGCGATTTTTGCACTGGCGGGTGGCGCCACGGGTGTCGGCATCTGGTCCGCGTCGATCCTTTCGGAAAACAACGCCGAGGTTGCCCGGTCGGCCCAAATTCTGCGCAACCACATGCAGGCCGACATGATGCATGACGCGCTGCGCTCGGATGCGCTCGCATCATTGCTGGCGTCCAATCCGGCAGCAGCCATAGACGCTGCCGCGGTGAAGGCCGATCTGGCGGAGCATGAGGCGTCGTTCCGCGAGATGCTTGACGCCAACAAGGCTCTTGCCGCCGACGACAAAACGAAAACGATCCTTGCCAGCGTCGAACGTCCCCTGCTTGCCTATATCGCAAGCGCAACTGAGATCGTCGAACTTGCTGGGAAGGACCCCACGGCAGCTTTGAAGGCATTGCCGGAGTTCATGGCGCAGTTCTCGACGCTGGAAGCGGCGATGGAACAGGCCGGCGATCAGATCACCGCTGCATCCGAGGAAATTTCCAATCGCAGCTCTGATATAAAGGCGTCGGTCGATATTGTTCTGGAAGCCCTTTTGGCTTCGGCCGCGCTCTTCGCCTTTGGTCTCTATTTCCTCACCCGCAAGACCGTCACCAAGCCGATCCTTTCGCTTTCCGGCGATATGCAAAGGCTCGCCGGCGGTGACACGGCGATTGCCTGCACCGGGATTGGCCGCACCGATGAAATCGGGACGATGGCATCGGCCGTCGAAGTCTTCCGCCAGGCGGCGATTGCCAACAAGCAACTCGAAAAAGATGCCGAGGCCGCCCGATTGCAGGGTGAAACCGAGCGGGTCACGGCCCGAAAGCAGGCTGACGAAGATGCAGCCGAACGGCTGCGGGTGGCGACATCAGGCCTCGCCGCAGGCCTGAAGAGGCTTGCGTCCGGCGATCTCGCCTTCCAGATCGACGAACCCTTCGCCCCCGACTTTGAGAGCCTCCGGCATGATTTCAACATGTCGATCCGGCAGCTCGATCAGACGCTCAGCGCCATCGCGGCCGCCATTGCCGCGATCGACGAAGGCACCAGGGAAATCGCATCCGGGGCCGGCGATCTGTCGAAACGAACCGAACAGCAGGCGGCCTCTCTCGAAGAAACGGCCGCAGCGCTCGATCAGATCACCGCCAATGTCTCGAATTCGAGCAAGCGGACCGACGAGGCGCGCACTGAAGCAACCGATGCAAACCGCAATGCCGCCAAGTCCTCCGAGGTCGTCTCGCATGCCGAAGAGGCCATGCGCCGCATCGAGGCCTCGTCGCAGCAGATCTCCAGCATTATCGGCGTGATCGACGAGATCGCCTTCCAGACCAATCTGCTGGCGCTGAACGCCGGCGTCGAAGCGGCGCGCGCCGGCGACGCGGGCAAGGGTTTCGCCGTCGTCGCTCAGGAAGTCCGCGAGCTTGCCCAGCGGTCGGCTCAGGCGGCCAAGGAAATCAAGGGCCACATCCAGAAATCCTCGGTGGAAGTGGAAAGCGGCGTCAAGCTGGTTCTCGACACCAGCCAGGTTCTGAAGGCGATCAGCGAACAGATTGCCCGCATCAACCAGCACATGGATGCAATCGCCGTATCGGCAAAAGAGCAGTCGACCGGCCTTGCCGAAGTCAATACTGCAGTCAATTCCATGGATCAGGTGACCCAGCAGAACGCGGCAATGGTGGAGCAATCGACAGCGGCATCCGGTCATCTCGCCGAGGAAGCTGCCAAGCTGCGTGAACTCGTTTCCCGGTTCAGGCTTCGTGCGACCGCTTCGACGCCATCTGCAGCTGGACGCCGGGGTGGGCAGCTGGCGGCCTGACGGCTGCTATCTCATCGCCATGCTTCATTCCCAAGCCAAGCCGACACGACCGGTCCGGCAGCGACGCCGGAGCCGGTCGCTTGCCGCATCGCAGCCATGCTTGAGATCAGGTTGAGCTTTGGCCGGGCATCGTGTAAAGCCGCAGCATTCCCGGACAAGACCCAGACTTCCAGCCCAGACTTTCAGCAAGGCGTGAACATATGGACGGCTTCGAGCTCATCATCTTCGACTGCGACGGCGTTCTCGTCGATTCGGAAATCATCGCGGCTGAGGTCGAATCCGGACTTCTGACCGAAGCCGGATATCCGATCAGCGCCGAGGAAATGGGCGAACGCTTCGCCGGCATGACGTGGCGCAACATCCTGCTGCAGATCGAGCGCGAGGCAAGCATCCCGTTTTCGGCCTCCCTGCTCGACAAGTCGGAGCATCTGCTCGACCTCAGATTGGCGCAGGACGTCCAAGCCATTCCGGGCGTCGAATTCGCCGTCTCCAGGCTGGCAATGAAGCGCTGCATCTGCTCGAATTCGAGCACCAAGCGGCTCGACATGATGCTGAGCAAGGTGGGGCTGAAGCCGCAGTTTGCGCCGAACATCTTTTCCGCCAAAGATCTTGGCCCCGACCGCGTCAAGCCGAAGCCCGACATCTTCCTGCATGGCGCAAGCCAGATGGGCGTTTCGCCTGACAAGGTCGTCGTGGTCGAGGATTCCGTCCACGGCGTCCATGCGGCCCGCGCCGCCGGCATGCGCGTCATCGGTTTTACCGGCGCCTCGCACAGCTATCCCGCCCATGCCGACAAATTGACGGATGCCGGCGCCGAAACGGCAATCTCCCGCATGAACGACCTGCCAGGCGTGGTCGCCGCATTGGCGGCATGGGACAACGTTCTCTGAGGCGCACTATTCCCGTGGATTATGCATAAGCATTTCCCTCTTTCTCCCGAGTGACGGGGCCAAACCGCTGGGCAGTTTTGCGTTGCGCATTAACTGCCAGCTGCCGAGCCCATAAGTCATCGCGAGCACATGACCTATGGCCGATGGTATGGCAGGTATCGATCGGGAAGCCATGCTGATCGATTTTGCGTATTGCCGAGGTAATTGCTATTATATTGGCACTTATATCCATTATTTGATATAAGTGCTATTATGTTCACATTTAATATGACCTCTCCCGCCGAGGTGATTGTCGGCCTATCCGAACGAATGAAGCGTCGACGTATTGATGCCGCCCTCACTCAAAGGGAGTTAGCCGCAAGAGCCGGCGTTTCCTACGGATCGCTAAGACTGTTCGAAGAGACGGGAAAGGTTTCACTTGAAGCCCTTGTGAAGATTGCCTTTGTTCTGGAAGCCGAAGCGGAGTTCGAGCACTTGTTTCCGCCTCGACCACCCAAGACAATTGACGATGTCATTGGCCGTCCTGTCAGGCAGAGGGTGCGCAAGAGATGAAATTCAAGCCGATCCGAAAAATGAGCGTCGTTCTCGATCTCGAGGGGAGCGAGAGAAATCTAGGAACGCTTGCATGGAGCAGCGACGAACGCAGGGCCTATTTTGAATATTCGGCGGCATTCCTCGCTGCGCCTTTGCCGGTGTCCCCCTTCAATTTAAAAGAAAATCCGGGTCTGATCGCGGCGGCGCGCGATCCGTTCGACGGACTCCACGGTCTGTTTAACGACAGTCTACCCGACGGATGGGGCCGCCTCCTGCTTGATCGCCGTCTTCAAAAGGCTGGTGTCGACTATCACCTGCTCACCCCGCTGGATCGCCTTTCCGCGGTTGGAAAGACGGGGATGGGTGCGCTCTCATACATCCCCGAACTGGCTAACGACGAAAGAAAACCCGCCGATGACATCGATTGGGATTGGTTCGTCGAGCAGGTCGACCTCGTCCAAGCCGAGATGGACATAGCCGACATCGACACTCTGCAGGGCGCGCAGGGCGGCTCTGCGGGGGCACGTCCAAAAATCATGATAGGATTTAACAAGGCCCAAAATACATTCAATCTGGACTACGGCCGGGACATGGAGCCCGGTTTTGATCGATGGATGGTAAAGGCGCGCGGCGTTGGCGACCCCATCGATATCGGGGTCGAGGAGCAGGCCTATGCTTTGATGGCACGCGCCGCAGGGCTGGAGATGGCCGAGACGCGGACATTCGACACCAGGAAAGGGAGCCGTCTTTTCGCCACCAAGCGATTTGATCGGACACCGGCCGGCCGGCTGCACATGCACACCGCCAGCGGCATCTTGAACGCCAGCCATCGACAGGCGTCGCTGAACTACGGACAGCTCCACAAGCTGACACTCATGATGACACGCGACAATTCCGAAGTCCTACGGATGTTTCGGCGCA
The DNA here is from genome assembly GCF_013087515.1 of Rhizobium sophorae. Lineage (GTDB taxonomy): Bacteria > Pseudomonadota > Alphaproteobacteria > Rhizobiales > Rhizobiaceae > Rhizobium > Rhizobium sophorae. Next base: position 65,531 of record NZ_JABFCN010000045.1, read on the forward strand.
TGGTCTTCAACGTGTACGCCAGGAATCGAGACGACCACGCCAAGAACCACGCCTTCCTTATGAACGCAGACGGGCGATGGACCCTCTCTCCTGCTTACGATCTGACCTTCTCTTCGGGACCAGGAGGAGAACACAGCGTGGATATTGCAGGCGAAGGAAGAAACCCTGATATGAAGCACCTGCTGACTGTCTCCAGGCAAGCTTCGATCTCTGATCAAGACGCGAGGGATGTCGTCGATCAGGTTCGCACCGCTATCGAAGGCTGGCAACAATTCGCAGAAAAAGCTGGCCTATCCAAATCCCGTACAACCGAGCTTGACCGGATTCTGAACTAGAACGCCCGCTTCCCACGTTTCACGAAAATTGCTCTAGCTGCTCTTCTTAGTCTTTGCCGGCTGGGTGTCGAAGCCGATATTGACGCGCACCAGGGCGCCGGAGCCGACCGGCATCTTGATGCCGTCCTTGCGGAAGATGACCTGGGTGCCCGGCGCGCCCGGCGGGATCTCGGTCGGGAATTTGGTGACCTCGGAATAGAGCACGGTCTCGCCATCGACGACGGAAATGCGGATCGGCAGCGTCAGCGGGCCTGGCGTACCGGCCGGGCCGGTGATGAGGCGCAGCTGGGCAACGACGGTCATCGTCAGGTTCGTCTCGTTCAGCGTGCACTGGCGAGTGTAATCGCCGAAGGAGGCCTGGTAGACGATCTGCTGCGGATCGTCCTTCTTGCCCTTGGCATAGGTGCGGAAGATCGCATCCTGGTCACGCATGAAGATCTGCGGGCAGGCGCCCTGGACAACGGGGGCAACCGTGCCCTGCGCCGTCGTTGCGGTGCCGATCGAAGGATTGTTCGAGGAGGGGTTGGCCGGCGCCAGCGGCATGATCTGGGCGGTGCCGTTCGGCTGGGTCGCCGGCGTCGCCGGCTTGCTGTCGCCGCCGATACCGAGCGAATTGCAACCAGCGAGCAGGGCAAGAATAGATGCGGAGACGATGAGACGCGAGACCTTGCCGAGCACCATATTCCATCCCTTGTATAAGCGCTTCTTGGGGACCCCATGTCTTTTCCGCGGGGCCTTTCACGACGGTTTGCGATGGTCTATATCAGCGGCGCAAACAAAAATCGATTGGGTAAGCGCCGTTTTGATGCACTTTTCGACGCCGGATGCGGGCAACTTCAAAAGCATACGAGCAAAGCCCTGCCCGCAGAGCGGCGTCCTTTTGATTTCCGGCCCGATGTCCAGCCAAGACTTCCGGCAGAGCGGGCGATCGCCGCGCCCGGCCGGATTTCCTCCAGCGATAGATCAAGGATGATGAACGTGGATTATATCTCGACCCGCGGCGAGGCCCCTTCCCTCGGCTTTTGCGACGCCCTTTTGACGGGGCTGGCGCGCGACGGCGGGCTCTATGTTCCGCGCAAATGGCCGAGCTTTTCCAAGAAGGAGATCCGGGCGCTCAGGGGCAAGACCTATCAGGAGATCGCCTTCACCATCCTGTCGCCCTTCACCAATGGCGAGATCCCCGACGAGACTTTCCGGGCGATGATCGACGAGGCCTATGGCACCTTCCGTCACCCGGCGATTGCGCCGCTCGTCCAGACCGGGCCGAACAGCTTCGTCATGGAGCTCTTCCACGGCACGACGCTCGCCTTCAAGGACGTGGCGATGCAACTGCTCGCCCGGCTGATGGACTATGCGCTGGAAAAGCGCGGCGAGCGGGCGACGATCGTCGGCGCCACCTCGGGCGACACTGGCGGGGCTGCGATCGACGCCTTCGCCGGCCGTGAGCGCACCGACATCTTCATCCTTTTCCCGCATGGCAAGGTCTCGCCGGTGCAGCAGCGGCAGATGACGACCTCGTCGTCAGCCAATGTGCATGCGCTTGCCGTCGAGGGCAATTTCGACGATTGCCAGAATCTCGTGAAAGCGATGTTCAACGATGTGGCCTTTCGCGACAAGGTTCGTCTGTCAGGGGTCAACTCGATCAACTGGGCGCGCATCATGGCCCAGATCGTCTATTATTTCACGGCGGCGGTGGCACTCGGCGGACCGGACCGGAAGATCTCGTTCACGGTACCGACCGGCAATTTCGGCGATATCTTCGCCGGCTACTGCGCCAAGCGCATGGGCCTGCCGATCGACCGGCTGGTGATCGCCACCAACGAGAACGACATCCTGGCGCGGACGCTCAAGACCGGCCGCTACGACATGAAGGCGGTCAAGGCGACGAGTTCGCCGTCGATGGATATCCAGATCTCCTCGAACTTCGAACGGCTGCTGTTCGAAGCCTATGACCGCGACGCTTCGAAGGTGCGTGCGGCGATGGAAAGCCTCAAGCAATCCAACGGTTTCGAGATCGGCGAGCAGGCGCTGAAGGCGATCCGCCGCGACTTCCGCGCCGGGCGCGCCAGCGAGAAGCAGGTCGCCGAGACGATCCGCAAGACCCATGCCGAAACCGGCTATCTGCTGGATCCGCATTCGGCGATCGGCGTCTTCGTCGCTGCCAAGAAAGAAAAGCCGAATACGCCGATGGTGACGCTTTCGACCGCGCATCCGGCGAAATTCCCCGTTGCCGTAAAATCCGCCTGCGGTATTGACCCGGCGCTTCCGACGTGGCTTGCTGATCTGATGCAAAGGGAGGAGCGTTTCCAGATCATCAAACCGGAGCTGAAAGCCGTTGAAACCTTTATCGGCAAGCACGCCCGCGGCGAGACGACAGCAGGCGCAGAAAGATAGCCAATGACAGTTGAGTGCACCCGGCTGAAATCCGGGCTGACAGTAGTCACAGAGACCATGCCGCATCTTGAAAGCGTTGCGCTCGGAGTCTGGATCAAATCGGGATCGCGTAACGAGACGGACAACGAGCACGGCATCGCTCACCTGCTCGAACACATGGCCTTCAAGGGCACGGCGCGCCGCACGGCCCGCCAGATTGCCGAAGAAATCGAGGATGTCGGCGGTGAAGTCAATGCCGCTACCTCGACCGAGACGACCTCCTATTACGCCCGCGTGCTCAAGGACTACGTGCCGCTCGCCGTCGATATCCTCGCCGACATCCTGACGGAATCGGCCTTCGAGGAGGAGGAACTGGAGCGCGAAAAGCAGGTGATCCTGCAGGAGATCAACGCCGCCAACGACACGCCCGACGACGTGGTGTTCGACCGGTTCTCCGAGGTCGCCTATCGCGACCAGACGCTCGGCCGGGCGATCCTCGGCACGCCGGAGACCGTCGTCTCCTTCACGCCGCAGCAGATCCGCGGCTATCTCGGCCGCAACTACACGACCGACCGCATGTTCGTGGTCGCCACCGGCGCCGTCGAGCATGAAGCGTTCCTACGCTTGGTCGAGGACCGTTTCGCCAGCCTGCCGACTGCACCTTCCGCCCCGCCGGTCATGGACGCGGCGCGTTACATCGGCGGCAGCGTGCGTGAACCGCGCGACCTGATGGATGCGCAGATCCTGCTCGGCTTCGAGGGCAAGCCTTACCACGCCCGCGATTTCTATTGCTCGCAGATCCTCGCCAATATCCTCGGCGGCGGCATGTCGTCCAGGCTGTTCCAGGAGGTGCGCGAGTTCCGCGGCCTCTGTTATTCCGTCTATGCCTTCCACTGGGGCTTCTCCGACACCGGCATCTTCGGCATTCATGCCGCAACCGGCGGCGAAAACCTGCCGGAGCTGGTGCCCGTCATCATCGACGAGCTGCACAAATCCGCCGATGCGATCCACCAGAACGAGATCGAGCGCGCCCGCGCCCAGATCCGCGCCCAGCTCTTGATGGGTGCGGAAAGCCCGGCCGCCCGGGCCGGCCAGATCGCCAGGCAGATGATGCTCTACGGCCGGCCGATCTCCAATCCGGAGATGATGGAGCGGCTGGAAGGCATCACCATCGAGCGGCTGACCGACCTTGCCGGACGCCTGTTCTATGACACGGTGCCGACGCTTTCGGCGATCGGTCCACTGGAGCAGCTCGCGCCGATGGAAGACATCACTGCCTCGCTTTCGGTCCCGGCGTCGAAGACGCTGCAGGCAAGCCGCTGAGCGACGTCCGTCCTGCCGGGAGTGATCGATGCCAAAATCGGTTTTTCGGTTCCTGCAGCGGCAGCCGGAAGCGGTGCAGCTGGAGAACGACAGATATCTCCTGCGCCTGCCGCGCTACCAGGATTTCAACCAGTGGCACCGGCTGCGCGCCGACAGCCGCAAGTTCCTGGAACCCTGGGAGCCGACCTGGCGACGCGACGAGCTGACGGAGGGCGCCTACCGCGCCCGCGTCGTCCGCGGCAAGCAGGAATATGCCTCGGGCCAGGCGGTGCCGCTGTTCATTTTCCTGAAAGACGACATGACGCTCGTCGGCGGCGTCACCATCGGCTACATCAGAAGAGGTGCGGCACAAAGCTGCATGATCGGCTACTGGATGGGCGAACGCCATGCCGGCCAGGGGCATATGTTCGCCGCCCTTCAATTGGTTATTCCTTACATCTTCGCCGGGCTTGAGTTGCACCGTATCGAAGCAGCCTGTATTCCAGATAACGCGCGCAGCATCCGTCTGCTTGAAAAAGCCGGGTTTCAACAGGAAGGCTATCTGCGCGGATATCTGAAGATCAACGGTCAGTGGCATGACCATGTGATGTTTTCACGTCTCGCCACCGATACGGATAAAGGCAGGAAAACCGACAGCCGATGACAAGAGACCGCATGCTGCCCAAGTCACCGTCCGGACGAGTTATCGCGGTGATCGCAGCCCTTTTTCTGGCGGCCTTCGCCTTCATGGCGGGCGTTGCCCAGGCGGCCGAACCGGTAAAAATTTCCCGTGACGATACCGCGCTCGATCTGACGGCAACGACCGAGATCTACGCCAACCAGGGCGAAGCCTTCCAGGTTTCGACGGCAGCAGGCGCCGACGGCATCCGCCGCCGCATCGAGGTCAGGGCAAGCTCGGAGAACCATCAGGGCGACTGGGCGGTGTTTGCGCTCGCCAACGTCTCGGAAGAACAGCTCGAACGCGTCATTGTCGCGCCGCATTTCCGTCTGGTCAATTCCAAGCTGTTCTGGCCGGATCTCGGCTCGCAGCGCATCAGCGCGATTACGCCGAGCGAAGGCTTCGCGCTCGATCGGCAGCCAAGCGACGAGGCCGATGTCTTCCGCATCACGCTGAACCCCGGCGCCGTCATCACCTTCGTCGCCGAACTGTCGACGCCGGAGCTGCCGCAGATCTATCTCTGGGAACCGAACGCCTACAAGGACACGATCAACGCCTTCACGCTCTATCGCGGCATCGTGCTCGGCATTGCCGGCCTGCTCGCCGTGTTCCTGACCATCCTCTTCGTCGTCAAGGGCACCTCGATGCTGCCGGCGACGGCAGCCCTTGCCTGGGCGGTGCTCGGCTATATCTGCGTCGATTTCGGTTTTCTCGGCAAGCTCATCAGCGTCGCCTCGGCCGACCAGCGAATATGGCGCGCCTGCGCCGAGGTGGCGCTGGCGTCGAGTTTCGTCATCTTCCTCTTCACCTATCTCAACCTCAACCGCTGGCATGCGCATCTCGGCTACGCCACGCTTGCCTGGGTGCTCGGCCTTGCCCTGCTCTTCGGCGTGGCGATCTACGATCCGTCGATCGCCGCCGGCATCGCCAGGCTTTCCTTCGCGCTGACGGCGACGATGGGGCTGCTTTTGATCATCTATCTCGGCTTCAACCGCTACGACCGCGCCATCCTGCTAGTGCCGGCCTGGGCGCTGATCCTGGTCTGGCTGTTCGGGGCGTGGCTGACGGTCACCGGGCGGCTCGACAACGACATCATCCAGCCGGCGCTCGGCGGCGGCCTCGTGCTCATCGTGCTTCTGATCGGCTTCACCGTCATGCAGCACGCTTTTGCCGGCGGCGCCTACCAGCAGGGGCTGTTTTCCGATCTCGAGCGGCAATCGCTGGCGCTGACCGGCTCCGGCGACATGGTCTGGGACTGGGACGTGGCGCGCGACCGCGTCGTCACCATTCCCGACGTCTCGATCAAGCTCGGCCTGTCGCCAGGCGCCATGCATGGCGCGGCGCGCAACTGGTTGCCACGGCTGCATCCCGACGACCGCGACCGCTTCCGCGCCACGCTCGACGTGCTGCTCGAACACCGCCGCGGGCGGCTGAACCATGAGTTCCGCATCCGCGCCGAGGACGGGCATTTCCACTGGCTGCTGATCCGCGCCCGGCCGGTGCTCGGCTCGAACGGCGAGATCATCCGCTGCGTCGGCACGATCGTCGACGTGACCGAGCAGAAGAATTCCGTCGAACGGCTGCTGCACGATGCGCTGCACGACAATCTGACCGGCCTGCCGAACCGCCAGGTCTTCCTCGATCGGCTGCAATCGGTGCTCGCACTGGCGCCGGGCGGCGATACGCTGCGGCCGACGGTGATGGTAATCGACATCGACCGCTACAAGCTGGTCAATGATTCGCTCGGCGTTGCCGCCGGCGACAACATCCTCATCGCGCTGACGCGGCGGCTGCGCCGGCTCTTGAAACCGCAGGACACGCTGGCGCGGCTTGCCGGCGACCAGTTCGGCCTCATCCTGGTGTCCGAGCACAATCCGGCCAAGGTCGCCGATTTTGCCGATGCGATCAGCAAGGCGATCATGGTGCCGATCAACTTCGCCAATCGCGAGATCATCCTGACGGCCTCGGTCGGGCTTGCCTCCTGGGTCGACCGGCAGGAGAGCGCCACCGGCCTGCTCAGCGATGCCGAGCTCGCGATGTACCGGGCAAAACGGGCCGGCGGCAACCGCGTCGAGCCGTTCCAGCCGGCCTTCCGCGACTTCGGCACCGACAGGCTGCAGCTCGAAACGGATCTGCGCCGCGCCATCGAGCGCAAGGAATTGTCGATGGTCTACCAGCCGATCGCAAGGCTGGAGGATGTCGAGGTCGCCGGTTTCGAGGCATTGATGCGCTGGGAACATCCAAAACGCGGCAATATCCCGCCATCCGAATTCATTCCGATCGCCGAGGCCTCCGATATCATCGGCGCGCTCGGCATGTTCGCGCTGGAACAGGCGACCAACGATCTGATGAGCTGGCAGCACCAGACCGGCGAACTGCCGATCTTCGTCTCGATCAACCTGTCGAGTGTGCAGTTGCTCAACAACGAACTCTATGACGATGTGCGTTCGGTTCTCGCCAAGACGCATTGCCAACCCTCGCGCCTCAAGCTCGAACTGACGGAATCCATGGTGATGGAAAATCCGGAACAGGCCAGGCTCGTCTTACAGAAGCTGAAGGAAGCCGGCATCGGCCTGGCGCTCGACGATTTCGGCACCGGATATTCGTCGCTCGCCTATCTCACCCGCTTCCCCTTCGACACGATCAAGCTCGACAAGGCCCTGGTGCGCGACAGCAGCGACAAGAAGGCGACCGTGCTCCGGTCGGTGATCGCGATGGCGCGCGAGCTTGACATGAAGGTGGTGGCGGAGGGGATCGAATCCAACGAGGATGCGATCGAACTCGCCAAGATGGGCTGCAACTACGGCCAGAGCTACCTTTTCGGTCCGCCGATCCCTTCGGAATCGGTGCTGCGCCTGCTGCGCGACCGCTTTCCGCTGACCAAACGGGCGTGATCGGAGCGGCGGTCGATTTCCGACTTCGGCCCGGAAGCCGACATTGCGGTGACCACCTGGAGTTCATAGTCGCGCCACAACCGGCCATTCCCGCAAGTTCTATGTGCGTCACGCCCGACTCGCCCGAACGCTCAGCCACCGATCATGGGGCTTTCCGACGCACCGACGTATCTCGCTGACGATCCAGCCGGCGTCTGTGAGTGCGGACCGCAAGGCAGACTCGCGCCAGTATGTCTCGACGTAGCGCCGGGGCGCTGCAGCACTGCCGTGTGTGGACACATCCTCGCCTTCGCCCTCTCTTACCGAGGCGTGCAATCGGCCACCGGTCCGGGTCGCCTCGGCAAGCCGTCCAAGCACCGTGCCGAAATCCTCGCGCGCGACATGAATGAGGCAGGCACAGGCCCAGATCCCGTCGTATGGCGTGCCGGGACGCTGCGGGTCGGCCAAGTCATCGATCAGCGGGTCCAACAGGTCGGCTTCGAAGCCACTTTCGCGAAGCAGTTCGACGAAACCCTTTGCAATGTCGGTGCGCCGGACGCTCATTCCCCGCTTCTCAAGCTCAAGTGCATCTCGCCCGCCACCGCTTCCGATCTCCAGCACCCTGCCCGAGCCGCCCAGTTCGGTCACGAACGCATCGATCTCTGTCGCGACCCATTCGGGCATCGCCGCGGCCTCGGCAGCGTACTCCGCCGCGACCGTATCATAGGACCGCACGGTATCCAGGTCGGTGCTCATCCTAGCGCTCCTCCTTCAAGACCAGAGGCCTGATGAGCAAGAGACCCATCAGCCCGTTGCGCCCTTCACACTTCGGCAGTTGGTGACATCGCGGGCGATTTGCTTCCCAGCTTTAGCAGAAATGCGGTCGGAGACACCACCGACCGAACCAATGCTGCCGGACGGCAATGCGCCGTCTTGTCGGTCATAGAGGCAATTGTTGCCGCTCCCCGAAAGCGGCCATAGCATTGGTTTGACGAGACGACATCTGTGCGCCATGTGTGGACGTCGGCTCTCGTCGGCTTAATCGACTTGGGACGAGGTAGTCCGGTGGTACTGTGCCTTGGCCGTTGGACCACGGCCCCAAGCTGCCATCAACAACACTTGAACGTCTGTCAGAATTGCAAAAAGTGTGCATAATTGACAAATGAGAACAATCAGTTGTTGATACTGATCGCGAAGAGGTTGGGAGCCCTCTTCTTCAACTGAGCAGACTACCAGGAAATGCAGGGAGAATTCGACAACAATCCAGGGAGGAAGAACAATGAACAAAAAGGCAGTATCGCGTCGAGAGTTGCTGGGGGCATCTACGCTCGTTGGAGTAACCGCAGTTGGGGCTCTTGCCGCCCCGGCCGTGCTGGCCCAGGCACCCACCGTCATTAAAATGCAAACATCCTGGCCCGCGTCGGACATCTGGATGGATTTTGCCCGCCAGTACGTCCAACGGGTCGAACGAATGTCCGGCGGACGCCTGAAGTTCGAACTAATGCCTGCCGGTACGGTCGTCGGCGCGTTTCAGGTGCTCGACGGCGTCAACGATGGCGTGATCGACGCAGCCCACACCGTTCCCGTCTATTGGTACGGAAAGCACAAGGCAGCTTCCCTCTTCGGTACCGGGCCGGTATTTGGCGGCAGCGCAACCACCATGCTCGGATGGTTCCATCAAGGTGGCGGCAAGGATCTCTACCGAGAACTCACCCAGGACATCATGGGGCTGAACCTTTACGGCTTCTATGGCTTCCCGATGCCCGCGCAGCCGTTCGGCTGGTTCAAGAACCAGGTCGCGACCGTGAACGACGTTAACGGCCTCAAATATCGTACGGTCGGGCTCGCCGCCGATCTCATGCAGAATATGGGCATGAGCGTCGCTCAACTTCCGGGCGGCGAGATCGTGCCGGCAATGGAGCGAGGTGTCATCGACGCCTTCGAGTTCAACAATCCCTCCTCTGACCTACGGTTTGGTTCGCAGGATGTCGCCAAGAACTACATGCTGTCGTCCTACCATCAAGCGAGCGAATCTTTCGAGTTCCTCTTCAACAAGGATGTGTTTGACGACCTTCCCGACGATCTGCAGGCGATCCTGGAATATGGCGTGGAGGCAGCAAGCACGGCGAATACAGCGTCCGCGATGGACAACTATTCAAGCGACCTTCGAAAACTCCAGACCGAACATGGCGTGACCGTGCACCGCACTCCAAAGGAAATTCTGGATGCGCAACTGAAGGCCTGGGATGAGATCATCCCGACGCTTGAAGCGGATGCGTTCATGAAGAAGGTGCTCGACAGTCAGCGGCAGTGGGTGGAGAGGGTCGTGTACTACGAATTGATGAACTCCGCCGATCTCGCACTCGCCTATGAGCACTATTTCCCCGGAAAATTGAACCTCGGAAAATAGATGGTGAAGGCCCGGTATTTCCGGGCCTCGTCCCTCATCGAGGTAGGGAGGCGCTTGCATGCTCCGTTACATTGCATTCGCCGACGATTTGTCGGCGTGGTTCGGCAAGGTGTTCGCGTGGGGGATACTCATCATGGCCTTCGGCGTCGGCTATGAGGTTGTTGCACGCTACCTCTTTCGCGCGCCGACCCCCTGGGCCTTCGATCTGAGCTACATGCTCTATGGAACGATCTTCATGATGGCGGGAGCGTATACCCTCTCGCGTGATGGCCATGTGCGCGGCGACTTCATCTACCGGCTCTGGAAACCGCGCACGCAGGCCAGGCTGGAACTGGTGTTGTACTTCATCTTTTTCTTTCCCGGTATAACCGCGCTGGTGTTCTCGGGCTGGAAATATGCCGCACGCAGTTGGGGCTACCTGGAGGTCAGTTCCAACAGTCCCGCCGGTGTGCCGATCTTCCAGTTCAAGGCCGTGATCGTCGCCGCCGGCATTCTCCTGTTCCTGCAGGGCGTGGCGCAGGTCTTCCGCTGCATTCTCTGCATAAGGACGGGCGAATGGCCGAAGCAGGCCGAAGATGTCGAAGAACTGGAAAAGGTACTACTGGAAACAAAAAGCCTGGACGTGCTCAAGTCCGAGGACGAGGGTTTCCTTCCGTCGCGGGAACTTGACGCTGGACGTGAACCACGGGATCGGGACGCTCAATGACGGATGCACATATCGCCGTCGGGATGCTCCTCATCCTGATCCTCACCATCTTCCTCGGCTTCCCGGTGGCGTTCACCTTGATGGCTCTGGGTGTCGGCTTCGGATACTATGCCTATTTCGATGCCGGCCGCATGTGGCGCGGCTATGACCGCGCGCTCGAATCCGGCGGCGATGCCTTTACCCTGGCGCAGACCTGGATCGGCGGTTTCTTCAACAACCGGATCTTCGATCTGTTCGTCAACCAGACCTACTCGGTCATCCAGAACGACGTGCTGACGGCTATCCCGCTGTTCCTGTTCATGGGCTACATCGTCGAGCGAGCCAACATCGTCGATCGGCTGTTCTCGACGCTATTCAGCGTCACGCGCCGGGTGCCCGGCTCGATGGCGGTCGCCGCCCTGGCCACCTGCACACTCTTTGCCACGGCAACCGGCATCGTCGGGGCCGTGGTGACGTTGATGGGACTGCTCGCCCTACCAGCGATGCTGAAGGCAAAGTATGACGTGCGCTACGCGACGGGCGTGATCTGCGCGGGCGGCACGCTCGGGATCCTGATCCCGCCTTCCATCCTGCTGATCGTGTATGCGGCCACCTCCGGGATCTCGGTTGTCCGAATGTATGCGGCGGCGCTCCTGCCCGGCCTCGCCCTGGCCGGGTTTTATCTCATCTATGTCGTGGTGCGAGCAATCCTGCAGCCGCAACTGGCGCCGCGGCCAACGAAAGAAGATGTGGGCGAGCACACGCCGGTCCAACTCGCCTGGATGATGCTTACATCCTTCGCGCCGCTCGCCTTTCTGATTCTTGCCGTGCTGGGTGCCATTCTCTTTGGCCTGGCAACGCCGTCGGAAGCCGCCGCAATCGGCGCATTGGGGGGACTGGCGCTTGCTGCGGCCTATCGGGCGCTGACCTGGCAGCGACTGAAGGAGTCGGTGTATCTGACGGCGCGAACGACCGCGATGGTCTGCTGGTTGTTCGTCGGTTCGGCGACCTTCGCATCGGTATTCGCCTATCTCGGCGGCCAACAGTTCATCAGTGACTTCGTGACCGGCCTGGACATGTCGCCGCTGATGTTCCTGATCCTGGCCCAGATCATCATCTTCATTCTCGGCTGGCCTCTGGAATGGACTGAAATCATCGTCATCTTCATCCCGATCTTCATTCCGCTGCTGCCGCATTTCGGGATCGATCCGCTGTTCTTCGGTATCCTCGTGGCAATCAACCTGCAGACGGCCTTCCTATCACCACCCATGGCGATGTCGGCATACTACTTGAAGGGCGTCTCGCCTCCGCATGTCAAACTGACCGACATCTTCCGCGGCATGATGCCGTATATGTTGATCGTCATTCTCTGCATGGTGGTCATCTATATGTTCCCGAGCATCGTCTACATGCTGCCGAATCTACTCTATGGAGTACAGAGATGACGCAGTGTCTGGCCAATTCCGAAAGGATAGACCGATGAACAGAAGCCGGTTTTTTGCAATATTTGCATTCGTGACGCTTGTCGCGTTCTGCGCAGTCATCCTGGCGTTTGTTCCACGGTTCGATTTGGCCGCTGCACTGCTGATCGGGATTGTCCCTGCGGGGTACGACATCTGGGATCAGCTCTTTCGGCGACGCCCGTCGAAATCGTCTGGATAGACTGCAATCGTTCACCGCCGTGCTGACCAGGAACGTCAAGGACATGTTCGGCGAAGCATTGCCGGCGCAGACGCTGATTCCCGTTCCCAAGCTTGCCATCGACCCGATGCTGTTCGAGGTCGAGGCCGTGGTCGTCCTGGAATAGCGGCGGATCAACACAAATCGGATTTTCAGGGGTGGTGCGTAAACCTTTGTTAGGCGCGCCACCTTCCCTTTATCGATGGCCATTGACCAACGGCCTGCGATGTGCGCCTCTCATTGCTTGCACAAGGAAAATCCCATGCTCAAGTTTCTGCTCGCCCTGTCGATGGGTGTTTTTTGCGTCTCGCCGCTTCAGGCCGGCGACGTCACGCCCGTTACCAAGAGCTGCCAGCCGGGGGCAAAACAGGCGCAATGCGAGCGACGGGTCACGGATATTAAGAAAGCCGTCGAGCTGGCCTATAAAGGCGACCACGGGGCGCAGAGGACCATTGCCTTCTGCCTGTCCACCGGTTGCCATGGTGCTGTCGCCATTGACAAGGTCGCCTCCTGCAGCTGGCATCTCGTCATCGCCAATTCCGGTTCGACGACAGTGCTCGACAGTTCAAACACCAGGAACACCTGCCGGCCGATGACGGCGGCTGAGAAGGACGAAGCCCGCGCGCTGGCGAGCGATCTCGTCCAGAAGATCTACAAGCGGCCTCTGGTTAAGACCGACCAGATGTGATCTGCCGGCTCACGGCTTGCGGCGCAACGCCTGCGTGAAAATAAATCTCGTTGCTCTCCCGGCTTTCGCCGCTATTCTCCACCCAAAGAAAATCGGGCCAAAGAAAATCGGCCCAAAGAAAATCGGGAGGACCACTGATGATCCTGCACTGCGTATTCCTGCGGCTGAAGACCGCGATGACGGCCGAAGACAAGCAGTCGCTGTTTGCGGCGATCGTCGCCCTGAAACAGGTCATTCCCGGCATATTGGATATCAAATACGGGCCGAATGTTTCGCCCGAAGGGCTGCATGGCGGCTTCGTCGACGGGTTTGCCGTGACCTTTGAAAGCGCCGAAGCCCGGGATGCCTATCTCATCCATCCCGAGCACGTGACCGTGGGCGAGCGCATCGTCTCGTCGACCGATGGAGGCCTTGCCGGCATCCTGGTCTTCGACCTCAATTTGTGAAGACTGCGGGGTCAAACCCCGCAGCCCCCTCGATCCTCAGCTCGATTTCGCCATGGCGGCGGCGAGCTGGTCGACATTGTACTTGAACATCTTTTCATAGGTCGGCGCCGGCCCCTTGGCGTCGGAGAGCGATTCGACATAGAGCTCGCCGCCGGGCTCGGCCCCGGTTGCCTTGGCGACCTGCTTGACGAGGCGCGGATCGTTGGAATTTTCGAAGAAATAGGCCTTCACGCGCTCGCTCTTGATCTGTTCGATCAGCTTGGCGACATCGGCGGCCGAGGCTTCGCTTTCCGTGGACAGACCAAGCGGGGCAAGGAAACTGACATTATATTCGCGGCCGAAATAGCCGAAGGCATCATGGCTGGTCAGCACCTTGCGGCGATCGTCGGCCACCTTGTCGAATTTCGCATGGGCATAGGCGTTCAATTCGTCCAGCGTCTTTGTGTATTTCTCGGCATTGGCCTTGAAGGCGGCGGCGTCAGCGGGATCGGCCGATGACAGCGCCTTTTCGATATTGGCGACCCAGACCTTGACGTTAACGGGGCTGTTCCAGACATGCGGATCGGTGATTTTTTCGCCGTCCTCTTCCATGGTGCGGGTGCTGATGCCTTCGGAGACGGTAACCGGCTTGCCCTTATAGCCCGAGGCGGTGATCAGCCGGTCCATCCAGCCTTCCAGCCCCTCGCCGCTGACGAAGGTGACTTGAGCGGCGTTCAAATTCTTCGCGTCGGCCGGCGACGGCTCGAATTCATGGGGGTCGCCGTTCGGCCCGACGAGGCTCGTCACCTTGACGTGGTCGCCGCCGACCTGCTTGACGACATCGGCAAGCACGGTGAAGGACGCCACAACCTTCAGCGTTTCGGCGGAGGCGGGCATGGCGGAGAACGCCATCAGAGCGGGGATTGCTGCGGAGAGAAGCAGTCTGTGCGGGTTCATCGAAGTCTCCTTGGGATCAGCCCTTCAAATGCGGGCGGGGGAAGAAGCGCCGGGCCAGGCCGGAGGGCGCGAAAAGAATAGAAAAGCCGTAGAGCAACGCCGCCGTCATGATGATCGTCGGGCCGGAGGCGAGTTCGAGATGGTAGGAGGCGATCAGGCCGAGATAACCGGAGGCGGCGGCACTGGCGGCCGCAATCGCCATCATCACGGCGAGGCTGCGCGACCAGAGCTGGGCGATGGCGGCCGGCAGCATCATCAGGCCGACCGCCATCAGCGTGCCGAGCGCCTGGAAGCTGGCGACGAGGTTCAGCACCACGAGCAGCAGGAAGAGGACGTGATAGACCGGCCCGCGCCCGCCGACGGCGCGCAGAAAACCCGGATCGAAACATTCGGCCACCAGCGGCCGGTAGATGAAGGCGAGGATGACGAGGGTAAGCGAGGTGATCGCGCCGATCAGATAAAGCGCCGGCGCATCGATCGCCAGGATGGTGCCGAAGAGCACATGCAGGAGATCGATATTCGAGCCGCGCAGCGAGACGATCAGCACGCCAAGCGCCAGCGAGGCGAGATAGAAGCTGGCAAAGCTCGCATCCTCCTGCAGCACGGTCATCCGGCTGACGGCGCCTGATAGTAGCGCCACCGACAGACCGGCGATCAGGCCGCCGAGCCCCATCGCCGTCAGTGACAGGGAGCCGGCGACGAGGTAACCGATCGCCGCACCCGGCAGCACGGCATGGCTCATCGCATCACCCATCAGGCTCATGCGCCGCAGCATCAGGAAAACGCCGATCGGTCCGGAGCCGAGCGCAAGGCAAAGGCAGGCGACGAGCGCGCGGCGCATGAAACCATAATCGGCAAAGGGCGCCAGGAAGAGATCGTAAGCCGTCATGCCGCCGGCGCCTCTCCGGGTGCGCAGGCATTCGCATCCTCATCCCAGCGCTCGGCCATGGCGCGGGCCTTCAGGAGATTGACGGAGGACATGACCTCTGCGGTCGCACCCCAGCCGACCAGTTCGCGGGCAAGCAGCAGGGTTTGCGGGAAATGGGCGCGGACGAGCTCGAAATCGTGCAGCACGGCGATCACCGTGCGGCCCTCGCCGTGCCAGCGGGTGACGATATCGACTAGGTCCCTGGTCGTGCGGGCATCGATTGCCGTAAACGGCTCGTCGAGCAGGATGATGCCGGCATCCTGCAGCAGCAGCCGGGCAAAGAGCACACGCTGGAACTGGCCGGCCGAGAGCGACCCGACATGGCGCCGGCCGAAGCCTTCGAGGCCGACGGCGGAGAGCGCCTCGCCTGCCCTTTTCACCTCGCCGGGCGCGATGCGGCCGAAGGCTCCCGTCTTTTTCCAGGCGCCGAGCATGACGGTATCGAGGACCGAGATCGGAAAGCGCCGGTCGATCTCGGCCGCCTGCGGGAGGTAACCGAACTCCGCCCGCCCCAGCCGATGCTCGACCTTGCCCTCGGCCGGGCGAAGCTCCCCCATGATCGCCTTCAGCAGCGTCGACTTGCCCGCCCCATTCGGCCCGGCAATCGCCGTCAGGCTGCCTGAGGCGAAGGCGCCGGAGACATGATGCACGGCGGGATGCCTGTTATAGGCGACGGTCAAATTCTCCAGACGGATCAGCGGCGTCATGGCAAGAGAACCGCCCAGTGGATTGCCAGCCAGAGCACGGCAATGACCAGCGTCATGTCGATCACCCTGGACAATGCCGACTGTCCCAGCAGGCTGACGGAGGGGCGGTCGGGACTCGGGGGCATGGCGCATCCTACAGTGTAATAACATTACGGTTATGTTATAACGATTGCGGCGAGATTGAGGCGGGGAGCTCGGCCGTTGCTCACACAATTGAAAAGGGCGACCGAAATGGCCGCCCTTCATGTGTCGGGATGTCTGTTATAGTGTTTTGCGAGACGAGTGGCTCGACCCGGGCAAGGTTAGGCTGAGGGGGCAGATCTCGTTCGAAGCTCAGAGCTGTTCCAGCATTGCGGCGGCACCTGATATGGTTGCCTGGCCGGGGCTTTCCTCGACGTTGAGGGCTTTCACCACCCCGTCTTCCACCAGCATCGAATAACGCTTGGAGCGCAGGCCGAGGCCGCCGGCGGAGAGGTCGGCGTCGAGACCGACGGCCTTGGTGAAACCGGCATCCCAATCGGCGAGGAAGTGGATCTTGCCCATGCCGCCGGAGGATTGCGCCCAGGCGCCCATCACGTGCCAGTCGTTGACGGCGACGACGGCGATGTCATCGACGCCCTTGCCAAGGATGGTGTCGCGGTTTTCGAGATAACCCGGCAGGTGGTTGAGCGAGCAGGTCGGCGTAAACGCGCCCGGCACGGCAAAGAGCACGACGCGCTTGCCGGCAAAGAGCTGATCGGTGGTGATTTCGACCGGGCCGTCGGCCGTCTTTTCCTTGAAGGTGGCAGCAGGAAGCTTGTCGCCGATCGCGATGGTCATGGTCTTCTCCTTGGTTCCGGCTTGGGGGTTTCCGGCTTTGGGGGTTCTGCCTGGCGGCGGGCGCCGCAGGGGATCGGAGGCGACTATAGGAGCCCATCATTGAAAGGCAAGTGTGGTCTCCATCGCCCTTTCACCGTCGATGACCAGCACGCTCCAGTGCTTGCCTGATATGTCGTAATCCTTTGGCAGCTTGCCGATTGCTATATCGACCTTGAAGGTGGCGCCGTCGCGTTTGCCGCCGATCTGCTTGGTGAAGGCATAGCCGCTCGGGCCGGTGACGATGATATCGGGCGCGGCCTTCCCCTCACCCGGCAAGACGAGATCAAGCGACAGCGTCTTCCTGTCAGGCGACATCGCATGCGCCGTCACGTCGAAATCCTGCGATGGCGGCTTCGGCAGCCTCGCATCGGCGGCCTGAAGGATCGCCTCCTCCTGCGGGTGCGACTGGATGGCGGGGCCAAGCTTCAGCTGCAAATTCGCCTGGAAGGGAATGCAGATATCCTTGCAGATGCCGATGAAGGCGGCGGCGTCGATCGTAACCGGGCCTTTGCCGGCCGCCGTCAGCGACAGCGGCAGCGTCACCGGCGCGTCATAGGCGATATCCTCGATCGCGCCGTTGAAGAAATGCTTCGGAACGGGATAGGCGATGGCATCGAGCGTGACGCCGCTTTCCGCCGCGATGGTGATCTGGGGCGGAATGCCGCTGTTGCCGGGCTCTTTCCAATAGGTGATCCAGCCGGGCTTCGGCTCGATCTGAAGGGCGGCGCGGATTTTGCCGCCGGCATCGGGCGCGAGCGCCACGAGGCGCATGCGGCCGCCTTCGTTTTCCGCCCAGGCGCTCATTTCCGCATGGGCGGAATAAAACGGCACAAGGGCTGCGACCGCTGACACAATCGCGATTAAAAGCCTACCCGGGACTGAGGAAATAATCATCATGGAACAAAGGTTTACCGAATGTGGTGTTTGGCCGCCAGAAGTCGCGGCGATTTAAATCTTCATTTTCAGTTGATTGATGTGGGACATTGGCCCATGTTTCTTTTGTCGAGGCCTTGGTGCGGTCTAGCAGCAGGAGGAACGATGTCCTTATTGACGCTGAAGAACAGACGGGAACGTGGCTTCTTCGATGGCCAGTTCCTCATCGCCATGCCGGGCATGGAAGACCGCAATTTTGCGCGCACGGTAATCTATATCTGCGCGCATTCGGATGCCGGCGCCATGGGCTTCGTCATCAACCGGCCGCAGAGCCTCACCTTCACCGATGTGCTGCTGCATCTCGACATGATCAAGCAGGAAGATTCGATCGTGCTGCCGAAACGGGCGCGCGACTTCCCGATCCAGACCGGCGGCCCGGTGGAAAGCGGCCGCGGCTTCGTGCTGCATTCGGACGATTATTCCAGCGACTCCAGCATTCCCGTCAGCGACGACATCTGCCTGACGGCGACGCTCGATATCGTGCGCGCCATCTCCAAGGGCGATGGGCCGACGCGGGCGACCATGCTGCTCGGCTATTCCTCCTGGTCGGCCGGCCAGCTCGAAAGCGAGGTCGTCAACAATGGCTGGCTCACCTGCCCGGCCAATGAGGAGTTGATCTTCGACCGCAGCCTCGACGACAAATACGAGCGGGCGCTCGCCGGCATGGGCGTGACCGCTGCCATGCTTTCGGCCGAAGCCGGCCATGCCTGAGGGGCTGGCCTGACAGCAGCTGACCTGACGGCAGCGGGAACGAATAGCTGCGAGTGACGTTTCATTTCGGCAAGCATGGACAAAAGGCCCATGCTGACCAAGGAGACATCACATAATGGGTAGCACCAGCGACAAGATTTCCGGTAAGGCAAACGAAATTGCCGGCAAGACCAAGCAGTCCGTCGGTAAGGCGACGGACGATCGCGAAATGCAGGCCAAGGGCGCCGTCCAGGAAGCCAAGGGCAAGGGACAGGTCGCAACTGGCAAGGTCAAGGACAAGCTCAAGGGCGCCGTCGACCGGCTCTGAGCCATAAGCGCATCCTTTAAGAACCATGCCTGCTGCGCCCTCGCGCGGCAGGCATTTTTAATCCCCCACCCTCATGCTTTGCAGAGATTGACCCAATGAAGCTTTTTGCCTGCGACAATTGCGATCAGGTCGTCCACTTCGACAACCGGCGATGCGTGCGCTGCAACCATCGCCTCGGCTTCCTGCCCGGCGATCTCGCCATGCATGCGCTGGAGCCGCGCGACGAGACGCTCTGGCAGCTCGTATCCAATCCCGATCGCGACGTCCGCTTCTGTGCCAATGCCGGCCTCGATATCTGTAACTGGCTGGTGGACCATGATGGCGAGAGTGAATTCTGCGTTGCCTGCCGCCATAACCGGCTGGTTCCGAACACCGACACCCAGGACGGCATCGATCGCTGGCGGCGCATCAGCCAGGCCCAGCGTCATCTGTTTTATTCGCTGCTGCGTTGGAAGCTGCCGCATCCGGATCGGGCGCAGGACCCGCAAGGTGGCCTGGTCTTCGATTTCCTCGAGGATTCGATAGAGAGCAACGGTTATATCGTGCCGGCCATGACCGGCCACGAGGAAGGCCTGATCACCATCCGCGCCGCCGAGGCCGACGATGCGACGCGCGAACAGGCGCGCAGCTCGATGAACGAACCCTATCGCACGCTGCTCGGCCATTTCCGCCACGAGGCCGGCCATTTCATCTGGAACAAGCTGGTGCGCGATCGGGGCGGCCTTGCCGATTTCCGCGCCGTCTTCGGCGACGAACGGCAGGATTATGCGGCAGCCCTCCAGACCCATTATGCCGGCGGGGCGCCCTTGGGATGGCCAGACAATTTCATCAGTGCCTATGCGGCGTCGCACCCCTGGGAGGATTTCGCCGAATGCTTCGCGCATTACCTCCATATCGTCGATACGCTCGAAACCGCACGCGCCTTCGGCATCGCCATCGATCCGCGCGGCCATGAGGAAATTGCCGGCGAGGTGGATTTCATCCCTTACAGGGCAAGAAGCGCCGAACAGCTGGTCAGCGCCTGGGTGCCGCTCAGCCTGGCGATCAACGCCATCCAGCGTAGCATGGGGCAGCCGGACTCCTATCCCTTCGTGCTCTCCTCACCCGTCGTGGCAAAGCTCGAATATCTGCACCGGCTGATCCAGGGTGCGGGGGCGGCGCAATAGCAGCGGGCGGCTTGAACGAGGTTCGGGCGCGCTGATTAAAACGAAACGACCTTACCCTTCTTGAAGGGCTCCATGCCCCGGCGGGCGAGTTCGTCGGCGCGTTCGTTTTCCGGGTGGCCGGCATGGCCCTTCACCCAGTGCAGCGTCACCTTGTGGCGGTCGCGGGCCGCCTCCAGCGCCTGCCACAGTTCGGCATTCTTCACCGGCTTCTTGTCGGCGGTCTTCCAGCCGTTTTTCTTCCAGCCGAAAATCCACTTGGAAATGCCGTCCTTGACATAGGCGCTGTCGGTATAGAGATCGACCTCGCAAGGGCTCTTCAGCGCCTGCAGCGCCGAGATTGCCGCCAGCAGCTCCATGCGATTATTGGTCGTATCCGCCTCGCCGCCGCAAAGCTCCTTTTCGACATCGCCATAACGCAGCACCGCGCCCCAGCCGCCTGGGCCGGGATTGCCGGAGCATGCGCCGTCGGTGAAGATATCGACGTGTTTCATAGGCTCAATCCATATTCGGCGGGCGTTTTGATCTGGCGGTGGAACCGCAACTTGCGGAGATATTCGAGCGGGTCCTTCTTGGTGACCATGGCACCTTCCGGCGTCGTCAGCCAGTCATAGAGCCGGGTCAGGAAGAACCGCAGCGCCGACCCACGCGACAGCACCGGCAAGGCTGCGATTTCGGCATCGCTCAACGGCCGGACGCTCTGGTAACCCGCAAGCATCGCCGTGCCCTTGGTGATGTTATAGGCGCCATCCTTCTCGAAGCACCAGGCATTCAAGCAGATCGAGACGTCATAGGCGAGCAGGTCGTTGCAGGCGAAATAGAAATCGATCAGGCCGGAGAGCTCGTCGCCGAGGAAGAAGACGTTGTCGGGAAAGAGGTCGGCATGGATGACGCCGGCCGGCAGGCCACTCGGCCAGGCGGCGGAGAGGAAATCGAGTTCGTTGCGGATCTCGGACTGCAGGCCGGGTTCGACCTCGCCGGCGCGCGCCTCGGATTTCTCCCAGAGCCCCCGCCAGCCGTCGATCGACAGCGCATTCGCTCGCTTGAGCTCAAAACCATCGCCGGCCACATGCATTTCGGCCAGCGCCCTGCCGACCTCGCGGCAGTGCTTGGCCTCCGGCTTTCTCAGCCACATGCCTTCGAGGAAGGAGATCAGCGCCGCCGGACGGCCGGACAGAGAGCCGAGCAGCGAACCATCCCGGCGCGGCAGCGGCAGCGGGCAGGATAGGCCGCGGGCGGAAAGATGTTGCATCAGGCCGAGGAAGAAAGGCAGGTCGCTCTTTTCCACCCGCTTCTCATAGAGCGTCAGGATCAGCGGATCCTTGGAGGTGTGAAGCAGGAAGTTGGAGTTTTCGACGCCTTCGGCAATGCCCTTGTAGGAGAGCAGCGTGCCTGCGTCATATTCCGTCAGGAACCATTTCAGATCGTCTTCGGCGATATCGGTATAGACTGCCAAGTGAGGTCTCGCCCTTCATGCCTTGTTGATATTGGATTTGCCGGAGGAAAGGCCGATCTAGCCGTTGACGAAAGCCATGTCGGCCGCCGTCAGCTCGATATTGCGCAGTTCGCGGTTGACGAGGAAGTTTTCGGTTTCCTGCACCGTTTCGGCCAGTTCGACGCGAGCGTCGAAGCGGGCGCGGAAAGCCTCGATGATCTCGTTGACGATGACCTCGGGGGCGGAGGCGCCGGCGGAAAGGCCAAGCGTCGAAATCGCGCCGATCTCGTCCCAGTCGAGCTCGGCGGCGCGCTGCACGAGGATCGATTTCTTCGCCCCTGCCCTCAGCGCCACTTCGACGAGGCGCTTGGAGTTGGACGAATTCGGCGCGCCGACGATGATGAAGAGATCGCAGCCGGGGGCTGCCTGCTTCACCACTTCCTGGCGGTTGGTCGTCGCATAACAGATCGAGTCCGCTGCCGGCGCCGTCAGGTTGGGGAAGCGCTCGTGCAGGCGGGTGATGACGCCGGCCGTATCGTCGACCGACAGCGTCGTCTGGGTGACATACCCAAGATTGTCGGGATCAACCGGGACATAGGCATCGGCATCCTCGATCGTCTCGATCAGCGAGACCGACCCCTCCGGCAGCTGACCCATCGTGCCGATCACCTCGGGATGGCCGGCATGGCCGATGAGGACGACATGGCGGCCGAGGCGATTGTGGCGCATCGCCTGCTTGTGGACCTTGGACACCAGTGGGCAGGTGGCGTCGAGATAAAAGAGGTTGCGGCTCGCCGCATCCTCCGGCACGGATTTCGGCACGCCGTGGGCGGAAAAAACCACCGGCTGGGCGCGATGTTCGGCGGGGATCTCGTCCAGCTCCTCGACGAAGACGGCGCCCTTGGCCTCCAGCCCTTCGACGACATAGCGATTGTGGACGATCTCGTGGCGCACATAAACCGGCGCGCCATAGGATTTCAGCGCCAGCACGACGATCTGGATGGCGCGGTCGACGCCGGCACAAAAGCCGCGCGGGCCACAGAGCCTGATCGTCAAAGGAGGTTTCGCCGCAATATTCATGTCTGTTCCGGGTTGAGAGATTTAGGGACCTCTAGCCCAATATGGTCGAGAATTGAAGTGATACTATTGCTGAGGTGTCTTGGCACCCTTGCGGAACCAGGAGATCGCCACCACGACGACAAGCACGGCGGCCAGCCCGTACCAGGTGAAAGCATATTGCAGATGGTCGTTCGGAAGATCCACCTGGGTGACGCCGCCGATCGGCAGGCCGGCCGGATTGGGGGTGGAATCGGCATCGACGAAAAAGGGAATGACGCTCGCTTTCTCCAGCCCGACGCTCTCGGCCATGACGTCGAGATCCTTCCAGTAGAAGATGTTCTTGGCGACGTCGTTGTCGGGCACCACCCAGGAAGGCTTGCCGGGAAGCTTTTCGCGCGCCAGGCCGGTGACGGTCTGCTGATCCGTCAGCTGGCCCTGCATGCGCATTTCCGGCTCCTTATTGTCATAGGGAACGAAGCCGCGATTGACGAAGAGAATGCGCCCGTCGGCAAGCTCCAGCGGGGTATAGATGTAATAGCCGGTCTGGCCGCGCCAGGTGGCGAAGAAGTGCCGCTCCTTGTTGTTGATATAGCGGCCGGTGGCGGTGACCTTGCGGTATTCGATGTCGCCGCCTGCAGCCGCCATCGCCTCGATGTCGGCGAGCGGCACGGGGCTTGCTGCCTGCCGAGCGGCGATATCGGCGATCAGGCCCTCTTTCCAGTGCAGGCGCTCCACCTGCCAGGTACCGAGCGAAATCAGGATGGCAAGGGCGATCAGCACCAGGATGCCGGTGAAAACCGGCAGCCGGCGGCGCGGCGCGGCATGGTCGATATCAGTCACTCAGGCGTCCTTCGCGGGCATTATGGCGGTATTGCATGGCGATCAGGATGCCCTTGAACCAGCGCAGCGTCGTGAGCGACAGGATGATGGTCAGCGGAGCGAAGAGCAGGATATGCACCCAGATCGGCGGCCCGTAATTCACCTGCAGCCACAGCACCATGCCGATGACGATGAAGCCGACGATGAGGATGACGAAGACGGCCGGGCCGTCACCGGAATCGGCAAAGGAATAATCGAGGCCACAGGCCGCACAGCGCGGCTTTACGCCGAGCAGACCGTCGAACAGCTTGCCCTGGCCGCAGCGAGGGCAGCAGCCCTTGATGCCTGTTTTCACCGGATCGACGGGCGGAAAATGGGCGCTGTCCTCGTTCATTCCATTCCTTTGCGTAACCTTGGCGGCCGCGGCTTTTTCGATGCTGCCTTAACTCTCCCATAAGTTATTCGCAGGACGAAGGGAAATGCCTGCGCGATTTCGTCCCACTGATAGTTCCTCACATCGGAATCGATGTGAGGAACTATACAGCAATTCAAAGTGTTACAGCGTCCTTACCACGTCTGAAAAGTCGCGCGGCGCTGGTGTGATTCGCGCCAAACAGAAGAAGAAGACTGATGACCAACGATAGCCATTCCGTGCAGATCATTATCCTGAACGGCGCGCCGCGGAGCGGCAAATCAAGCGTCGCGCGCGCAGTACAGGAACAGTTCGAGGGGCCGTGGCTCAACCTCGGCGTCGACAGCTACAACGCCATGACACCGAAGCGCTACCTTCCGGGCATCGGACTGCGGCCGGGCGGCGAACGGCCGGACCTGGAGGAACTGGTGCCGTTCTTTTATGCGGCGCTCTACGAATCGATCGCCATCCATGCCAGCCTGGGGCTCAATGTCATCGCCGATCTCGGCCACCATGACAGCTATTCGCAGCCACTCGGCATCCTCAGCGATTGCGCCCGGCGACTGGAGGACTTTCCCGTGCTGTTCGTCGGCGTGCGCTGTCCGATCGAGACGATCATGCAGCGGCGCGACATTGCCCAGGAAGGGCGCGAGACGCTTTATCTGCGTGCCACGGAGGACGTGCCCATTCCAGAACCGGTGCAACGCTGGCAGGACGCAGTGCATCGTCCCGGCATCTACGATATGGAGGTCGATACGTCCGTGCTGACACCGCTCGAATGCGCCGAAGCGATCCGCCACCAGTTGGATCTCGGTATTCCCGAGCCTTCGGCTTTCGAACGGATCGCCGGGGCGCGCTGAGGCGATGAAAAGCGGGCACGGGGCCTGCCTTAGATTGCTGACAAAGCCGGCCAACTCCTCTTTCGTCATGCTCGGGCTTGTCCCGGGCATCTGCGACCGGTTGATATGTAGCAGATCCTCGGCACAAGGCCGAGGATGACGCCGAGTAAAGACGAGATTTGCCAACAAAAAAGGCGGGCACGAGGCCCGCCTTTTGCTTGACTATGGTTCCGGTCAACCGGCTACCGGAGCGCCCCAGCCGCCCCAGACGTAGATGCAGAAGAACAGGAACAGCCAGACGACGTCGACGAAATGCCAGTACCAGGCCGCTGCCTCGAAGCCGAAATGCTGTTTCGGGGTGAAGTCGCCGCGCAGCGCACGGATCAGGCAGACGCCCAAGAAGATCGTGCCGACGAGGACGTGGAAACCGTGGAAGCCGGTCGCCATGAAGAAGGTCGCGCCGTAGATCGAGCTCTTGAAGGCGAACGGGGCGTGAGCATATTCGTAGGCCTGAACGGCAGAGAAGAACATGCCAAGCAGCACCGTCAGCGTCAGGCCCTGGATCAGGCCCTTGCGGTCGTTGTGCAGCAGCGCATGGTGCGCCCAGGTGACCGTCGTGCCCGACAGGAGCAGGATGACGGTGTTGTATATCGGCAGGTGCCAGGGGTCGAGGACCTCAATGCCCTTCGGCGGCCAGGTGCCGCCGGTATAGAGCAGGCGCGAGGCCTGGATCGCTTCATTCGGATAGAGGCTGGCGTCGAAATAGGCCCAGAACCAGGCGACGAAGAACATCACTTCCGAAGCGATGAACATGATCATGCCGTAGCGCAGGTGCAGCGAAACGACGCGGGTATGGGCGCCCTCATGGGCTTCCTTCACCGTATCGGCCCACCAGCCATACATGACGTAGAGCACCAGCGCGAAGCCGATATAGAAAACCCAGGGATTGGCAAGCTCGAAGCCGGCGACCTTGAACGAACCGCCGTTCAGGTAGCGCATGTAGGAGACGCCGCCGAGCGCCATGATAAAGGCGCCGAGCGAGGCTAGAATCGGCCACGGGCTCGGATCGATGATGTGATAGTCGTGATTCTTCTGATGAGCATCGGCCATGTCGCTATCCCCGGATGTCTTCCTTCACTGCGCTCCCGGCATAACCGGAAACGAGCCTTGATCAAAGTTTCTTTTCAATCTTCTCCGCTCCACCCTCATTCGAAGCCACCGGCTTCGGACCCTCTTTCGGGTAGAACGTATATGACAGCGTAACCGTATGGATATTCTTGGATTCCACCGCCTTGACGATGTCAGGATCGATGTAGAACACCACCGGCATGTCGAGCTTCTCGCCCGGCTTCAGGTCCGTTTCCGTAAAGCAGAAACATTGCACCTTGTTGAAATAGACGCCGGCTTCGCCCGGCGTAACGTTGAAAACCGCCTGGCCGCGCTGGGTCTCGTTCGAACGATTCTCGGCGGTGAAATTGACCTGGATGGTCTCGCCGATCTTCGGATTGACCTCGCGCTCGACCGGCTTGAAGTCCCATTGCAGGCCGGGGGCGACATTGGCGTCGAAGGTGACGCGCATGGTGCGATCTAGCACGACGCTCGACACCTGATCGACGCGCTGCGTCGTGCCGTTATAGCCGGTCACCTGGCAGAAGATGCGGTAAAGCGGCACGGCGGCATAGCTCATCGCGCCCATGCCGAAAACGAAGCTCAGGCACATCATGACGACGGCGCCGTTGTTGCGGCCCGGCTTTTTCGGTGCGGCGGGGCTATCGCTCATCCGGCCGTTCCTCCGCCGATCTTCACGATTGCCATCACGTAGAAGAGAACGACGAGGCCGGCAAGCACCAGCCCCAGCGCGATGTTGCGGTTGCGGCGCGACTTGAGCTGCTTTTCCGTGAGCTTGACCAATTCCATCAGAACCAACCTCCCGTATGCGAGACCAGCACCGACGCCAGCCGGTCGATCATCAAGGCGGAGAACACGGCGAAGAGATAGAAGATCGAGAAGCCGAAGAGCTTCTTCGCCGGGAGCATCTTCAGATCGCCGTCGGGCATGCGCCAGACGGCGATGGAACAGTATATGAAGATCGCGCCGAGGGCGGCGGCCACCAGGCCATAGCCGAGGCTGGCGAAGCCGAGGAAAGAAGGCAATACCGCGCAGACGGCGGTCAACACCGCATAGGCAACGATCTGATGTTTGGTCACCCGCTCGCCGGCGACGTTCGGCAGCATCGGCACGCCGACGGCCTCGTAGTCGCGCATCTTGAAGAGGGCAAGCGCCCAGAAATGCGCCGGCGTCCACAGGAAGATGATCATGAAGAGAACGGTGCTCTCGATCGTCACGCTGTTGGTCACGCAGGCCCAGCCGATCATCGGCGGGAAGGCGCCGGCGGCTCCGCCGATGACGATGTTCTGCGGCGTCGAGCGCTTCAGCCACATGGTGTAGACGACGGCATAGAAGAAGATGGTGAAGGCGAGGATGCCGGCCGAGAGCCAGTTGACGGCCAGGCCGAGGATCACCACCGAAAAGCCTGACAGCACCAGGCCGAAGGCGAGTGCCTCGGAAGGCGCGATGCGGCCGGCCGGGATCGGACGGTTTGCCGTGCGGCTCATGATGGCGTCGATATCGGCATCATACCACATATTCAAAGCGCCGGAGGCGCCGGCGCCGACGGCGATGCAGAGGATGGCGATCAGGCCGAGAACGGGATGGATGTGGCCCGGCGCCAGCACGAGACCGGCAAAAGCAGTGAAGACCACGAGCGACATCACCCGCGGCTTCAGCAATTCGAAATAATCGCGTGCACTCGCTTCCGACAATTCGCCGTCCTTTGCAAGCGCCCCGTGATTGTCGATGACCGTCATCATTCCGTCCTGAATGTCTCACGATCAGGACGCCGTATCGAATGCGGCGTCCTGATATCAGCGCAAATTACTTGATGCGCGGAAGCTGTTCCCACTGGTGATAGGGCGGCGGCGAAGGCAGCTGCCATTCGAGCGTCGTTGCGCCCTCACCCCACGGATTGTCGCCGGCGACACGCTTCCTGGCGAAGGCTTCGAAGACGCCGTAGAGGAAGATCAGCACGCCGAAGGCCGAGATGTAGGAGCCGATGGAGGAAACATAGTTCCAGCCGGCAAAGGCATCCGGATAATCGATGTAGCGGCGCGGCATGCCGGCGAGGCCGAGGAAGTGCTGCGGGAAGAACACCAGGTTGACGCCGATGAACATGATCCAGAAATGCAGCTTGCCGACCAGCTCGTTGTACATGTAGCCGGTCATCTTCGGGAACCAGTAGTACCAACCGGCGAAGATCGCAAAGACGGCGCCGAGCGACAGAACGTAGTGGAAGTGAGCCACAACGTAATAGGTGTCATGCAGCGAGCGGTCGAGACCGGCATTGGCCAGCTGGACGCCGGTGACGCCGCCGACCGTGAACAGGAAGATGAAGCCGATCGCCCAGAGCATCGGCGTGCGGAACGAGATCGAGCCGCCCCACATCGTCGCAATCCAGGAGAAGATCTTCACGCCTGTCGGAACGGCGATGACCATCGTCGCGAAGACGAAGTAGCGCTGCGCGTCGAGCGACAGGCCGACCGTGTACATGTGGTGAGCCCAGACGACGAAGCCGACGGCGCCGATTGCCACCATGGCGTAGGCCATGCCGAGGTAGCCGAAGATCGGCTTCTTCGAGAAGGTCGAGATGATGTGGCTGACCATGCCGAAGCCCGGCAGGATGAGGATGTAGACCTCGGGGTGACCGAAGAACCAGAACAGGTGCTGGTAAAGGATCGGATCGCCGCCGCCTTCCGGAGAGAAGAAAGCCGTGCCGAAATTGCGGTCGGTGAGCAGCATGGTGATGCCGCCTGCCAGAACCGGCAGCGACAGCAGAAGCAGGAAGGCGGTGATCAGCACGGACCATGCAAACAGCGGCATCTTGTGCAGCGTCATGCCGGGAGCGCGCATGTTGAGGATCGTGGTGATGAAGTTGATCGCACCGAGGATCGACGAGGCGCCGGCAATGTGGAGCGCGAAGATCGCAAGATCGACCGCCGGTCCCGGCGTGCCGCTTGTCGCCAGCGGCGGATACATCGTCCAGCCGCCACCCGTGCCATAGGCGCCTGTCGGGCCTTCGACGAACATCGACAGCAGCAGCAGCGCGAAGGCCGGAACGATCAGCCAGAAGGAGATGTTGTTGAGGCGCGGGAAGGCCATGTCGGGCGCGCCGATCATGATCGGCACCATCCAGTTGGCGAAACCGCCGATCATCGCCGGCATGACCATGAAGAAGATCATGATCAGCGCGTGCGCTGTCGTGAACATGTTGAACATCTGCTTGGCGCCGTCGATCGCGGCATCGCCCTCATAGCCGTAGACCATCGAGGCCAGGCCGTGGAAGATCTGGATGCCCGGCTCCTGCAGCTCCATGCGCATGGCGACGGAGAGCGCGCCGCCGATGATGCCGGCAATGATCGCGAAGATCAGGTAGAGCGTGCCGATGTCCTTGTGATTGGTCGAGAACAGCCAGCGATTGGCAAAGCCCGGCTTGTGCCCGTGATCGTGATCGTCATGCGCGTGGTCATGGGCGGCGTGATCATGAGAATGATCGTCGTGAGCGGAAGGTCCAGCCATTGTCCCGATCCCCTTTATTACTGTGCTTCGGCGACGTTGACGGTCTTTGCGGGACCATCGGTTGCGGCCATGAGTGACTTGTAGGCGCCGGGCAGGTCGCTGGCGGCTGCGGTCAGCCACTGCTTGTACTTGTCCTCGGAGACGACGCGGATGGCGATCGGCATGAACGCATGGTCCTTGCCGCAGAGCTCGGAACACTGGCCGTAGAACAGGCCTTCGCGCTCGGCCTTGAACCAGGTCTCGTTCAGGCGGCCCGGCACGGCATCGATCTTGACGCCGAAGGACGGCATGGCGAAGGCGTGGATGACGTCGGTGGGTGCTGCGGTCACGAGAACGCGGACCGTCTTGTTGACCGGCAGGACCAGTTCGTTATCGACGGCGAGAAGACGCGGATAGATCGACTTGTCTTCCTTGCCGGCGGCCGCGCGGTCCTGATCTTTCAGGAGGAAGGAATCGAAAGCCAGCGGGCTTTCGCCCGAACCTTCATATTCGTAATTCCACTGCCACTGGGTGGCGGTCGCCTTGATCGTCACGTCGGGGTTTTCGGGCAGCGTCAGCTGCGCCGTCAGCAGGTTGAACGAAGGAATGGCGAGAAGAAGAAGCACCAGGACCGGCCCCACGGTCCAGGCAATCTCGATCAGCGTGTTGTGGCTCGTCTTCGAGGGAACCGGGTTCGCGCTGGCGCGGAACTTGACACAGACGACGATGAGCAGGACCAGAACGAAGAGCGTGATCGGAACGATAAACCACAGGGTATATTGTTCGAACCAGTGGATTTCCCGCATGATCGGCGTTGCCGCCGGCTGCAGCGTCGCCTGCCACGGCGTGGGCTGGTCGGCATATGTGCCGGAAGCAAAAAGCAGACAGACCAGCGTGGTCAGGGCTGCATAAGCCTTCTTCATCACCTTATTATCTCCCTCGAGCGCTTGACCTGCAAAATAGAACGCAGAATCCTTGCCATCTTCAGCGCTTCAAACCACAGTTTGGCATTTGCCGCAACAGGTCAGAGCAATTGTCTATGCGGCATTTTTGCTCAAAGCATAGGCAGGCTCGAACGGCAAAACATCCCAAGTTTTTCATCAGCATATGAAAAATCGGCTTTCCGGCCAATCCGCGCGCGACACATTATTTCGCAAAGGTCCAATTTCCGCCGCAGTCCCCCGGTTTTCACGGGGTGGGGCTTTTCATTTTTGGTGGGCAGCTTCAACAATAGCCGCAATGATTCGATATCCAGAGGTTTCCATGGGCTTCCGTTCCCTCGCGCAGTCGCTTCTCCTGACTGCCAGCATCGCGGCCGCAGCGACGACGCCCGTTTTCGCACAGCAGCAACCCGCCCCCTCGCAGGCCAAGCCTCCGGCTACCGCACCGGCACCTGCTCCCGCCCCGGCGCCGCAACAGCCGAGTGCCGCCAAACCGAATGTCGAACCGGTGACACCTGGCCAGACGCAGCCGCCGGCGCCGGGCACGGTGAAGTCCAATCATGGCGCATGGTCCGTCGTCTGCGACAAGCCGGCCGGTGCTTCGACCGAACAATGCGCGCTGATGCAGAATGTCATCGCCGAGGATCGGCCGGAGGTCGGGCTTTCCGTCGTCGTGCTGAAGACGGCCGACCGCAAGTCGAAGATCCTGCGCGTGCTGGCACCACTTGGCGTGCTGCTGCCGAACGGCCTCGGGCTCAATGTCGACGGCAAGGATATCGGCCGCGCCTATTTCGTCCGCTGCTTCGCCGACGGCTGCTACGCCGAAGTCGTGCTTGAGGACGAACTGCTCAAGACCTTCCGCAGCGGTGCGCAGGCAACCTTCATCGTCTTCCAGACCCCGGAAGAAGGCATCGGCATCCCCGTCGACCTCAAGGGCTTCGCCGAAGGTTTCGACGCTCTGCCCTGAGGGCGGGCTGCGACGGCTTCGAGCGTAGAGTGCAACGCTCGTATTCCGTCACCCATCGCTGTCCTTGCTCCAGAAGCCCACCCCCATACTCCGTCATGCTCGGGCCTGTCCCGAGCATCTGCAGCCGGCTGATATGTAGCAGATCCTCGGCACAAGGCCGAGGATGACGGAGGGCGCGGTTTGCCGCTCACATCCCATTAAAAAAGAATAATTCGACGGCGGGGCTTCACTCCTTGTTATATGGAGCCCTATCTAGGGTGTAAGCGCACTCCTGAACGCATGCCCATTGGAGCCATACCATGACCACCGATCTCCTGACGCTTTTCGATGCCGACGAAGCCACGATGCGCAAGCATGTGGCCGAGGCTCTGTCCGGCGCCGATGACGGCGAGCTCTTTATTGAGCATGCGCAGGCGGAAGCACTAACCTTCGACAATGGCCGGCTCAAAGGCGGCAGCTTCAACACCGAACAGGGTTTCGGCCTGCGCGCCGTTGCCGGCGAAGCGGTCGGTTATGCCCATGCCGGCGATCTCTCGGTAGCGGCGCTGAAGCGGGCGGCCGATGCGGTCGGCGCGGTGACGCGCGGCTATTCCGGCTCCTATGCGGCCGCTCCCCAGGGCACCAACAAGAAATTCTACAGCGACGAGAACCCGATCGGCCAGCCGAGCTTCGAGGAGAAGGTCAAGGTCCTGCAGGACATCGACGCCTATCTCAGGGGCAAGGATGACAAGGTTCGGCAGGTAACGGCCTCGGTCGCCGCAAGCTGGCAGGTCGTCGATATCCTGCGCGCCGACGGACATCGTGTGCGCGACATCAGGCCGATGACGCGCATCAACATTTCCGTCATGGTCGGCGAAGGCGAGCGGCAGGAGAGCGGCTCCTACGGCAGCGGCGGGCGCATCGGCTTCGGCGACTTCATCGCCGAGGGCAGCTGGCAATACGGCGCCGACGAGGCGCTGCGCCAGGCGCTCGTCAATCTCGAGGCGATCGATGCGCCGGCGGGGACGATGGACGTCGTGCTCGGCTCCGGCTGGCCTGGCGTGATGCTGCATGAGGCTGTCGGTCACGGTCTGGAAGGCGATTTCAACCGCAAGAAGACCTCGGCCTTTGCCGGCCTTCTCGGCCAGATGGTCGCCGCTCCCGGCGTCACCGTCGTCGACGACGGCACGATCGACAATCGCCGCGGCTCGATCACCATCGACGACGAGGGCACGCCGTCTGCCTACAACGTGCTGATCGAGAACGGCAAGCTCGTCGGCTATATGCAGGATCGGCAGAATGCCCGGCTGATGGGCATGGCGCCCACCGGCAACGGCCGCCGCCAGGGCTATTCCCATGTGCCGATGCCGCGCATGACCAACACCTATATGCTCGGCGGCGACAAGACGCCTGAGGAAATCATCGCCTCGGTGAAGAAGGGCATCTATGCCGTCTCCTTCGGCGGCGGCCAGGTGGACATCACCTCCGGCAAGTTCGTCTTCGGCTGCACCGAGGCCTATCTGATCGAGAACGGCAAGGTCGGTGCAGCGATCAAGGGCGCGATGCTGATCGGCAACGGTCCGGATGCGATGAAGCGGGTGTCGATGATCGGCAACGACATGAAGCTCGATACCGGCATCGGCAATTGCGGCAAGGCCGGCCAATGGGTTCCCGTCGGCGTCGGCCAGCCGCATCTGCGCATGGATCAGGTGACGGTCGGCGGCACGCAGACCTGAGGTAGGAGGAATCGGCTGATGACGGACATCGAAATCAGAACCTTCACAGCCGATGACGCCGATGCCGTGCTTTCGGTGATCCTGCCGATCCAGCGCGAGGA
The DNA here is from genome assembly GCF_013087515.1 of Rhizobium sophorae. Classification (GTDB taxonomy): domain Bacteria; phylum Pseudomonadota; class Alphaproteobacteria; order Rhizobiales; family Rhizobiaceae; genus Rhizobium; species Rhizobium sophorae. The sequence continues at coordinate 98,444 of NZ_JABFCN010000045.1, forward strand.
ATTCGGCATCTACATCACCGCCGATGAGCAGCCGGATCTCAGGGTCATCCCGGATTTCTATCAGTCCGGCAAGGGGCAGTTCTGGGTCGCCGTCAAAGACGGCGCCATCGTCGGCACGGTCGGGCTGAAGGATATCGGCAACAACCAGGCGGCGCTCCGCAAGATGTTCGTCTCAGCCGCGGTTCGCGGCCGCGAACATGGTGTGGCGGCCCTGCTCCTCGATCGGCTGCTTGCCCATGCCAGGGATGCCGGCCTCACCGATATCTTCCTCGGCACGACGGACAAGTTCGTCGCCGCGCATCGCTTCTACGAGAAGAACGGCTTTAGCGAGATCGCCAAAAGCGCCCTGCCCCGCTCCTTCCCGCTGATGGCGGTGGACAGCAAATTCTACCGTTATAAGGTCGGCTGACTTCACTTCGGGAAGATCATGATGCGGCTGATTTCGCGATGGCAGAATTCGGCGGGGGAACGGGTGCGGATCGCCCTCAACCTCAAGGGCATTGCCTACCGCTATGTGCCTGTGAGCTCGCTGGAGCCCGGCGAGTATCGCCGGCTCAATCCGCAGGGGCTGCTGCCAGCGCTCGATATTGGCGGCGGCCATGTCGTGCCGCAGTCGTCAGCGATCCTCTCCTATGTCGAGGAGACCTATCCCGATCCGAGCCTCCTGCCCGAGGATCCCGCACTGCGCGCCGAAGCGAGAGGTTTTGCCGCCCATATCGCTTCGGAAATGCACGCTCTGACAGTTCAGCGCGTCCGGCATTTCCTGCGCGATGACCTCGGCGCTGGCGAAGCGGAGGTGAAACGCTGGCTGGTGCACTGGCTGAGCCGTGGCTTTACCGCGCTCGAAGAGACGCTCGCGCAGCGTCAGAGCCCGTCACCCTTCTGTTTCGGCGATCGTCCGGGCTGGGCCGACCTGCATCTCATTCCGCAGATGAGCAATGCCCGCCGTCTCGGCCATGATCTGACGCCCTACCCTCTGCTGCTTGCGGTCGAGCAGCAGTGTGTGACGCTCGAAGCCTTCCGGACGGCAAGGCCGGAGGCGCAACCGGATTTTCCGGAGACGGACGGCCAAGCCGAAACTGCGTCATATTGAATATGCCATTCGCAAAAATCGCCCGCACTTTCGGCCGACATGCATCAGCTCTTCGGCACCTCCGCCGGCCGAAACAGCCACTTCCGTTCGATCGCGGCGGCAAGATCGAGATCGTTGTGACGGGCAAACAGCAGAAGATGGCCGAGAACGTCGGCGGTCTCGTCGGCGAGCTCACGCTGCATGTCTTCAGGAGAGCGGCCCTTCGCACGGCCGCGGCCGGTCAGCCGGTTCCATGCCTGGGTCAGTTCACCCATTTCCTCCTGCAGCTTCAGCAAGAACCAGTCGGCATCACGCTCGATGTTGTTGGCAGCGACGTGAACAGAGGATGAGATTTCGAACTGGTCGGCAAGACGACGCAACATGGGCGTTCTCCTTTTGTTTATGGAGGAGACGCTGATTCCCGATGCTTGTCCAGAGTGAATTGCCGCAGTGCCGGGGCGGCGATCAGCCGTGGTCCGGCAGCAGCATGCAGTCATAGGAGCGCTGCTTCAGCGCATCGCAGGCCGAGACGGCGGCATCCTTGCTGGCAAAACCGATGAAGCGGGCGCGATAGATCTTGTTGGCCCCCTGCCCAACCGCTTCGGTATAGGGCGAAGCGGAAACGAGCGGCGCGCCGCCTTCAGACTGGGCCTGGGCGAGAAGCGCACGCGCCGCATCGGCGCTGGGAGCGGCCGAGATCTGGATCTGCCAGTCGCCATCGGCCTTTTTCGCCGCGGTTTTCGATGTCTTGCCGGCGTTGAGGATCTCGTCCATCGCGACGGGACGCTCCAGCGGCACGACGGCGTCATCGGCATAGGCAAGGCTCTTTGCTGCGAGATCGTCGACTTGCCGTGGTGCAGTGAACGGCACCGGGACATCGGAAGCCTCGGCGGCGGACGCGACTTCGACGGGCTCTCTGGCGCCGACACTCGCCACCAGCTTTGCGCCGCCGGAAGACGAGGCGCGGCCGAGATAACGGTCGAGCAAACCAGCCATCTTGGCGTCGCGGCTGCGGGCGGTGCGGCCGCCGAGCACGACGCCGACCACGCGGCGGTTGCCGTCCCTGACGGCGCTGACGAGATTGAAGCCGGAGGCGTTGGTGTAACCGGTCTTGATGCCGTCCATGCCCTGGTAGCGGTACATGAGATTGTTGTGGCCGCGCACGGTGCGGCCGCGGAAATTGAAACTTGCCGCCGAAAACAGCCGGTATTCGTTCGGATAATTCTTCATCAGCGCGACGGCGAGCGTCGACATGTCCCGCGCCGTCGTGACCTGACGGCCATCCGGCAGGCCTGATGCGTTGACGAAGACGGTGCGGCTCATGCCGAGCTGGCGGGCTTTGGCCGTCATCACTCGGGCAAAGCCGCTTTCCGAGCCGGCGAGCTTCTCGCCCATGGCGGCGGCGGCATCATTGGCGGATTTGACGATCATGCCATAGACCGCCTCGCGCACGGTGATCGTGCCGCCGGCCTTGACGCCAAGCTTGGTCGGCGGGCGTGCGGCGGCGTATTTCGACATCTTGATCGGCGTATCCCAGGTGATCTTGCCGCGCTTCAGCGCCTCGAAGGTGAGATAGAGCGTCATCATCTTCGTCAGCGAGGCCGGATGGTTCAGCGTATCGGCGTTTTCGGAGGCGAGAACCTTACCGGTCCGGGCATCGAGGATCAGCGAAGCGCTGCCGGCAAGGGCCGCAAGCGGCGCCGAAACGGCAAGCGTTACGGTCAAAACAGCCGCCAAAAGCTTTCTCATGCACTTTCCCCTCATATGCTGGCCCCTCATACGCTGGCCCCTGATGCGCAGCCCGTGATGCGGGCTCTCGGTCAGACCGGCATTTGTGCCGTAATGTGACAGAAGCCGCAAGTTTGGCGCGACTTTGAGGCAACGCCTATCATTTTTCTAGTCTTTTCATCGTCTTGGTAAACAGGAAATGAAAGACCCGTGCCGGATCGGGATTCAGCAAGGCTTAAGTCGCACTTGCTAGTTTCCGGAAAAGGCAAGGGACGGGCGCCGCATGACGGGACAATTCAAGCGATTGGGCAAGCGACTGGCGATCGGCGCCGGGCTCGAGTTTTCCTGGCTGCTCGCGTCAGTCGGGCTGATGCGGCAAGCACGCGGGCGCGGCGTCGTCTTCACGCTGCATCATGTCCGCCCGCACCTGCCCCGGGCCTTCGAGCCGAATGCGCACCTTGAAATCACCCCCCGTTTTCTCGACGCGGCGCTGCGGCGGCTGCGGCGGGAGGGCTACCGCTTCGTGCCGCTCGATCAGGTGCCGGCGCTGCTGGCGGAGCCGGAAGGCGCAAAGCCCTTCGCGGCCTTCACGCTCGATGACGGGTACAGCAACAATATGGAACATGCGCTGCCGGTGTTCGAGCGGCATCAGGCGCCGTTCACGGTGTTCGTCGCCAAGGGTTTTGCCGAAGGCTCTCACAGCATCTGGTGGGAAACGCTCGCTGTCCTCCTGCGCCAGCCAAGCGAAATCTACTTCGATTTCGGCCGCGGCAGAGAGCGCCTGGCGCTCGACAGCCCGCAGCAGCAATGGCAAGCCTTCGACCGCTTTGCCGCCTACATCCACGGCTCCGACGAGGCGCGCGCCGTTGCCGCCATCGATCTGCTGGCGCGCGAAAACGGCATCGAGCCAACGGATATCGTCCGCGAACTGGTGATGGGGCCTGGCGAATTGCAATGGCTGGCGACACATCCGCTCGCGACGCTCGGCGCCCATACGATCAGCCATCGGGCGCTCGCCCGGCTGCCGGAAGCCGAAGCGCGAATCGAAATGCAGGTTTCGGCGGACTACGTCGAGGCGGCGACCGGCATCCGTCCCGGGACGATCGCCTATCCCTATGGCACGCCGGAGGCTGCGACCGCCCGCGAGGCACGCATCGCTCGCAATCTCGGTTTTACCCTCGCCGTCACCACGCAGCCCGGGCTGCCGTCAGCGCAATTGACCGGCTATCTCCCACGCATTTCGCTCAACGGCTTCTATCAGAAGCGACGCTACGTCTCGGCGCTCGCCTCCGGCATACCGCTGAAGCTGATGGGCAGGTAAGCCGCTACGGATACATCCGCACCTTGTCCCATTCGCCTTCCGGTGACGGGCGGCGGAATTCGACCCGGTCGTGCAAGCGAAATTTCTGGTCCTTCCAGAATTCGATCGAGGTCGGCCGGATGCGAAAGCCCGACCAGTGGGCCGGGCGCGGAATCTCGCCGATGGCATAGCGAGCGGTATATTCGGCCACCGCCTTTTCCAGCGCGAAACGGCTTTCGAGCGGACGGGATTGTTTAGAGGCCCAGGCGCCGATCCGGCTGCCGCGCGCCCGCGTCTTGAAATAGGCGTCCGCTTCGGCATCGGTGACGATCTCGACGGGGCCGCGCAGCCTTACCTGACGACGCAGGCTTTTCCAGTGAAAGCACATGGCCGCCTTTTTCTGGCCGAGAATTTCGCGGCCTTTCTGGCTCTCGAAATTGGTGTAAAAGACGAAACCGTCGTCGTCGAATCCCTTCAGGAGAACCATGCGGACATTGGGAAGACCATCCTCATCGACCGTTGCCAGCGCCACTGCATTGGGGTCATTAGGTTCGGAAGCCTCGGCTTCTTTCAGCCATTCGGCAAAGAGCTTGAAGGGCTCGCCACTTTCGGTAAAGTCACCGCTTGTTAACTCGTTTGCCGACATATTGGTTCAAATGCCCCGGATTATTCAAAACTCGCCCAGCTTTTGATAACTGGACAGGATGCAGGGTGGAAGTCATAGCAAAGTCATCTCGCCATACAAAGGGCCTGCGGCGACGCAGCCGCGCGTTCTTCGTCATCGGCGTCGCGATGTTGTCGCTGTCCGGCTGCGTCGGCGGCGGCATGGATTTCCTGAGTGAAGCCAAGGTCGACCGGTCGGTGGCAACCGGCACCGTGCCGCAGACGCCGCCGAGTACCGACACGCTTTCCGACGAAATGACCGTGCGCAACGCCGTGACCTCGGCCGATGTGCAAAGGCTCGAGGGCCAGCCGCTTCCCTGGGCGAACGCATCGACCGGCAGTGCCGGCGTCATCGATACGATCGTCGAGAATAACGAGTCCGGCCAGGTCTGCCGCCAGTTCCGCACGACCCGGCATTCCTATGTCGGCATCGCCAAATTCTACGGCAAGACCTGCCTGGTCGGCGGCGGCAACTGGCAGCTGTTAAGCTTCCAGCCGGAAAGTTGATCCGGCGGGAAAGCTGATCCGGCTCCTGCACAATTCCTAAAATGTCGCAGCGTCCCCTTCGCGTCCGAAAGGACGCGCAGCGCTGTCGCCAACAGGTTAACGCGCGACCGCTTTCTGCCGAATGCTTAGCAAAGAGCTAACCATTTACCGCGAAACACGCCACATCTCTGCGCAGAAATAACAGGTGATTAGCAACTCCGCCGCAGGATCGGCGTTGAGAGTGGCTGTTCCTGCCTTTGCGGCGGGTGGCGCCACACAGGTTTTATTGGACGGGGATGCCGGGCAAGGACGAGGCTTGCCGCATCGCAACACCGGCGGTTTTGATATGCGCGATCCTTACAAAATTCTGGGCGTCAGGCGCGACGCGGCAGCAGACGAGATCAAGGCGGCCTGGCGCAACATGGCCAAGGCGGCCCATCCCGACCACAATCAGGACGATCCGACGGCGACGGCCCGGTTCGCCGAGATCGGCCGCGCCTATGAAACCCTGAAGGACCCGCGCAAACGCAGCCTGTTCGACAATGCCGTGCGGATGGCCGAAGCCAAGAAGCACGAACAGACGATCATGCAGCAGCGCCAAGCCGCCCGCGAGGCGGCCGTGCGCGCCAAGGCGGCGCAGGCCAATGCCGAGCGCGTGATGGAAGAGCTGGCGCGCGCCGCCCAGAAGGCTGCCGCCGACGGCTCCAGGCAACAGGCAGGCTCCGCCGAGGCCGCCGACGAGATGGTGGATCGCATTTTCGGCGCCCAGGCCCGCGCGGCCGCCGGCGGCCAGGCGCAGGGTCGCGCCCAGCAGACGCAGTATCAGCAGGCCCAAAATCAGCAGACGCAAAACGCCCAGGGCGATGCCGGCAAGCGCATGGATGGCGATGCCGCCGAGGCCGACACCAAGGGCGACGAGGAAGCGAGCGAAGCTGGGGCAAATGCCGCCGCCAACCTGTCGCTGCCGCTCAGCATCCTGACAAACCTGGTGCGCCGTTTCACCGGCGCCAAGGATACCGGCCTCGAAAAAGCACCGGATGAGGTGACGACGGCGACGGTCACGATCGACGACGTGTTGAAGAGCGGCTGGATCACCGCGTCGCTGCCGGAGGGCCGCGAAATCGGCTTCGCCTTGCCGGCAGGCACGACCGATGGTCACGAGATCAGGCTCAAGGGACAGGGCTTCAAGCTGCCTGGCATGCAGCGCGGCGACGCCGTCATCAATATTCGCATCGCACCCGATCCGCGCTTTACGGTCGACGGCTTCGATCTGCACGCCGTGCTGCCGCTCAGCATCGAAAATGCCGTGCTCGGCACCGAGGCGCGTATCGAGGGACCGAGCGGGCCGCTGAACGTGACGATCCCCGCATGGTCCGGCTCGGACAAGACGATTAGAATTCCCGGCCAGGGATTGCCCCGCGAAGAGGGCGGCAGAGGCGATCTGGTCGTCGAATTGCGCATTATCCTGTGGGAAAAACCCGACGATAAAATCACCGATCTCATGCGGAGCATGCGCGAAGGCCTGTTCCTATGAAATTTTTATGACATTCGCACCCTTTATTACGATGCCTAACAGTTGATGATCCCGGCCAAGCTTGAACCGATTAACGGCCTATGCCATAGGCAGGATCGATCAGAATCCTAGGGAGCGAAATATGGCTCAAGCATCCGGCCTCATGGCAGGCAAACGCGGCGTCATCATGGGTGTCGCCAACAATCGTTCGATTGCGTGGGGTATTGCCAAGGCCATTCATGCGCAGGGTGGAGAAGTCGCGTTCACCTATCAGGGCGATGCGCTGAAGAAGCGCGTCGAGCCGCTCGCCGCCGAAATCGGCGCGACGCTCGTCGGCCACTGTGACGTCGCCGACGAAGCCACCATCGACGAGGTTTTCGAAAACGTCGAAAAGCTCTGGGGCAAGATCGATTTCCTCGTGCATGCGATCGGCTTTTCCGACAAGGACGAGCTGACCGGCCGCTACGTCGACACCTCGGCCGACAATTTCACCAAGACGATGCAGATCTCCGTCTATTCCTTCACCTCGGTCGCACGCCGCGCCGAGAAGCTGATGACGGATGGCGGTGCCATGCTGACGCTGACCTATTACGGCGCCGAAAAGGTGATGCCGAACTATAACGTCATGGGTGTCGCCAAGGCCGCGCTCGAAGCGAGCGTCAAGTACCTCGCCGTCGACCTTGGACCGCAGAACATCCGCGTCAACGCCATCTCGGCCGGACCGATCAAGACGCTTGCCGCCTCCGGCATCGGCGATTTCCGCTATATTCTGAAGTGGAACGAATATAACGCGCCGCTGCGCCGCACCGTCACCATCGAGGAAGTCGGCGATGTCGGCCTCTACCTCCTGTCGGACCTGTCGCGCTCCGTCACCGGCGAAGTGCACCATGCCGACAGCGGTTATCATGTCATCGGCATGAAGGCGGTCGACGCGCCCGACATTTCCGTTGTCAAGGACTGATTTCTCCATAGGGATGCGAGACCGTGCTTATCTACGTGATCAGACACGGCCAGACCGACTGGAATGCGGAGCGCCGTCTGCAGGGTCAGAAGGATATTCCGATGAATGCCACGGGCCTGGAACAGGCCCGGCAGAACGGCATCGCACTGGCGGAGATTCTCGGCGATAGAACCGACGAATTCGATTTCGTCGCAAGCCCGCTCGGGCGCACGCGCGCGACGATGGAAATCATGCGCGCTGCCATGGGCCTGCCGCCGCTTGCCTATCGCACTGATCCGAGATTGGTGGAAATTTCCTTCGGCGACTGGGAAGGCTCGACGATCAAGGAGCTGAAGGCGACGCAGCGCGAGCGGGTGGCGGAACGCAACGCCTCGAAATGGGATTTCATCCCGCCCGGCGATGACGCGGAAAGCTACGAAATCCTCTCCTGGCGCACCGGCTCATGGCTGAACTCTGTCGATCGTCCGACGGTCTGCGTGACCCATGGTGGCGTCATCCGCACGCTTTTCCAGACGATTGCCGACCTGCCGAAGAGCAGTGCCGCGGAAGGCGCGATCCCGCAGGACCGAATAGCCAGGATCGATACCGCAGAGCGGACGATTGCCTGGCTGTAGGCATTGCCAAGCCCGCCCCTTCTCCGCTGCCTATTTAACGATATCGAGATCGTTGATGACACGCTTGCCGTCGACCTCGGTATAGAAGACGATCACCTTCACGCCGGCTTCGAGGCCGTCGAAATTGAATTCCTCGGGCGCCTGATAGGTTTTGCCGTCATCGAGCGTCAGCACGAGGTTGGCCGTGTCGACCTTCTTGATCGTCGCCTCGACATCGGCACTCTCGGCAAATCCGCTCATCGGTGACAGGAAGCTGGCTGTTGCCAAAAGCGTGGCGACGACGAAACGCATGGCGACAATCCTTCTAAGACGCTGCACGAGAAAATGACAGGCCACAGATAAGCTCCTGAATATGGCGAAAATTGCCCGTAAGAATGGCTTTTCCCGCCCAATTGATGAATAGGATTTTAAATATATTCAAGATGGTGCGTTAGTCCGCGGTTTTTCCCGTCCCGCGATCTTTCGGCATCGCCGGCGGGCAATCGTAAATTAACCCGCGCGCCCTACAGTTGCTCGTCAACATGGGGGTTTCATTTTGTTATCCAGGCTCAGCGACAGCAAGCAGTTGCGGCGCGTGTTGAAGAATAGCCGCGTCTCGTTTCTGGTTTCGTCGCTTGTCGCCCTCGTCGTCATCATGGTCGGCCTCGGGCTCGACCAGGCCAATACTGCGTCTTATGTGCGCGAACTTCATATCCGCACCGAAAACGAGACGAACCTCATCCGCGCCCGGGTCATGGCCGAGATCAATATGGACCTCAGCGTCGTGCGCGACCTGACGAACCTGATCTCCGTCAGCGCGGCAAATGGAGAGGAAATGGAGCGCCAGATCAACTGGCTGCTGATCCAGAACCCGTCTTTCATTCATATCGCCGTCGCGCCTGATTTCATCATCCGCGACATCCACCCACCGCAATCCGGCAATGAGCGGATCGGCCGCGACGTGCGCGAGGCTCTCTTCTTTCGCAAGGCGATGACCGGCGCGACCAGCAACCAGTCAGCGCGCTTCTACGGCCCGATCAGCACCGACGGCCGGGACGCCTTTGCCATCTTCTTCCCGGTTTACGTCAAGGAGAATGGCCAGCGGCGGATCTGGGGGGCGGTCGAAGTCGCCATCGATCAGACCATGTTCTACCAGGCGACCGGGCTGATGCCGGCACGCGACCGGGAAAATCAGGAGCGTTATCCGCATCTCGGCCATCTTTCGATCGCCATTCGCGATATCGGCTCGCCGACCGCCGCCAAAGCTCCTCCCCCCGCACCGTTCTTCGGGTCCTCCGATATCGATGGCAAGGATCCGATGCGCCAGAAGATCGGTTTTGCCGGCGGCCAGTGGGAGCTTTCCGCTGTCCCGAACAGCGGCTGGAACGCGATACCCGAAAACCGCACCGAGCTGCGCCTGATCATCGTTGCCGCCGGCTTCATCATCATCGTGCCGATCTTCTTCGCCACCCTTCTGCTCGGCGAGCGCAATCGCAATATTACCGCGCTGGAGACGCGCGAGGCAAAATTGCTGGAACTGTCGCAGCGGCTCAACCTGGCGCTGGAATCCTCCAATATCGGCATCTGGGAGCTGGAGGATGATTCGAGCAGCCTGCTCTGGGACGCGCGCGCTGCAGCCCTGCACGGCAAAGCGGCGGCAGAAGGAAGCCGGGCGCTCGACGAATGGCTGGCGGCGGTCCTGCCCGAGGATCGTGAAACCGCCGAAGTGCATTTCTTCAGCTGCAGCATTGCCGGTGCCGCCTGCACGGCGCAGTACCGCATCCTGCTTGGCGACGGCGGCATCCGGCACCTGCGCTCGGTCGGCGCCTTCTATACGGATGCCGGCGGCGTCGGCAAGACGATCGGCATCGTCTGGGACGTGACCGCCGATGCGGTGACCACCGACACGCTGCGCAAGGCCAAGGATATGAGCGAGGTCAAGAATGCCGAACTGGAGCTGGCGCTTGAAGAGCTGTCGAGCCGCGAGGGGCAGCTCGCCGAGCTTTCCAGCCGGCTCGACCTGGCGCTCGATTCCTATCAGTGCGGCATATGGGAGGCTCGGCCGGGCCTCGGCGGCTCGATCTGGAACGAGCGGATGCACGAGCTCTATGGCCTTGCGCCGCGCAACGGCTTCATGACCGAAGAGACCTGGCTAAGCTGCATCCACCCCGAGGACCGGAGCCTGGCGCTCGAAAGCGCGCGCCACTTCAAGCGCAACGGCGACACGCACACTCTCGTATGCCGGGTGATCGTCGACGACGGCTCGGTGCGCTATGTGCGCTCGGTCGGCAAGGTCCACCAGACGGGGACCGGCGAGATGAAGATCATGGGCATCGCCTTCGACGCCACCGAAGACGTGCTGATGACGATCCGGCTGAAGGCGGCCAAGGACGAGGCGGTCGCCAAGAATATCGAACTCGAGCTTGTCAAGAACAGGATCGAGCACAATTCGCTGCACGACCCGCTGACCGCACTCGCCAATCGCCGCAAGCTCGACATTGCGCTCGAAAATCTCACCCAGGACGGCCGTCAGCAGCGGCAGAAATTCTCGATCCTGCATATCGATCTCGACCGCTTCAAGGATATCAACGACACGCTCGGCCATGCCGCCGGCGATGCGATGCTGGTGCACGCCTCGAAAGTGCTCGCCAAGAACGTCCGCGGCAGCGACATCGTCGCGCGCATCGGCGGCGACGAATTCGTCATCCTCGCCCTCGACGTCGGCGACAAGGAGATGGCGCAGCTTTCGACGCGGATCATCGAGGAGATGCGCCAGCCGATCGATTTCCAGGGTTTTTCCTGCCGCTGCGGCGTGTCGATCGGTATCGCGCTCGCCAACGGCATCCATGTCGATGCGCGCAAGGTACTGATCAATGCCGACATCGCGCTCTATCGCGCGAAAAGCATGGGCCGCAACCGCTTCGAATTTTTCAATCACAATCTTCAGGCTGATATCATCAATACCAAGCGCACGGCCGACGAGATCCTCGCCGGCATCGACAATGGCGAATTCACCGCCTGGTATCAGCCGCAATTCTGCGCCCGGACGATGGAGCTCACCGGTGTCGAGGCGCTGGTCCGCTGGAAGCATCCGTCCAAAGGGCTGCTGACACCCGACAAATTCCTGCGCATCGCCGACGAGATCAATGTCGTGCAGATGCTCGACCGGATCGTGCTGGAAACGGCGCTGCGCGACAAGATGCGCTGGACCGCTCGCGGCATTGCCGTGCCCAAGGTCTCGGTGAATGTTTCGGCGCGGCGACTGCATGACGGCAGCCTGTTGGAATCGCTCGCCGATCTGCATATCCGTCCCGGCGAAATCTCCTTCGAACTGGTGGAATCGATCTTCCTCGACGAGAGCGAGGACGTCGTCTCGCAGAATCTCGAGCGCATCAAGGCGCTCGGCATCGATATCGAGATCGACGATTTCGGCACCGGCCACACCTCGATCGTCAGCCTGTTGAAGCTGAAGCCGAAGCGGCTGAAGATCGATCGCCAGCTGGTGCAGCCGATCGTCAATGCCTCGCAGGAGCGGGCGCTCGTCCGCTCGATCATCGAAATCGCCCGCTCGCTCGGCGTCGAGACGGTGGCCGAAGGGGTGGAGACGGCGGCGCATGCCGCACTGCTGCGCGATCTCGGCTGCGACATCCTGCAGGGCTACGCCTTCTCGCGGCCGCTCTCCTTCGACGATTTCACCAACGAGGCGACCGGGACGGGGTGGCGGCTGGCGTCCTGATCGCCGCCTGCCGATCGGCCTCGCCCTCACCTCTCCCCGCCTGCGCAGAGAGAATGGCGGCAAGATGCGTCGCCCGTCCCTGGCAACGAACGGAAACAGCATTTCCTGAGCTGCCGGTTTGGCGCAAAGAAAGGCTTTTGCCTCGGCGGTTTTTTGGCCTATGAGTGTCGCGCCTTTTCAAGCAATGGCGCGGCCGGCAGCGATCGGCTTCGGCGCGCCACCGGTCGGAACACATGTCGCACAATACATTCGGTCACCTTTTCCGCGTAACAACCTGGGGCGAAAGCCATGGTCCGGCGCTCGGCTGCGTCGTCGACGGTTGCCCTCCGGGGCTCAGCTTCAAGCTCGAGGAACTGCAGGTCTGGCTCGACAAGCGCAAGCCCGGACAATCCCGCTTCGTGACGCAGCGGCGCGAGGACGATCTGGTGAAGGTGCTGTCCGGCGTCATGCTGGACACCGACGGCGAGACGATGACGACCACCGGCACGCCGATCTCGATGCTGATCGAAAACACCGACCAGCGCTCCAAGGATTACGGCGAGATCGCCCGGCAATATCGCCCCGGCCATGCCGATTACACCTATGACCTCAAATACGGCATTCGCGACTATCGCGGCGGCGGCCGTTCCTCGGCGCGCGAGACCGCCGCACGCGTTGCCGCCGGCGGCATCGCCCGCCTTGTCGTGCCTGGCGTCACCGTACGCGGCGCGCTGGTGCAGATCGGCAAACACAAGATCGACCGCCGCAACTGGGACTGGGACCAGGTCGGGCAGAACCCGTTCTTCTCGCCCGATGCCGCAATCGTCCCGGTCTGGGAGGAATATCTCGACGGCATCCGCAAGAACGGCTCCTCGATCGGCGCGGTCATCGAAGTGATCGCCGAAGGTGTGCCGGCCGGCCTCGGCGCGCCGATCTATGCCAAGCTCGACCAGGATATCGCCTCGCTGCTGATGTCGATCAACGCCGTCAAGGGCGTCGAAATCGGCAATGGTTTTGCCGCCGCCGAAACCTCAGGCGAAGACAATGCCGACGAGATGCGCATGGGCAATGACGGCACGCCGATCTTCCTTTCCAACAATGCTGGCGGTATTCTCGGCGGCATCTCCACCGGGCAGCCGGTGGTGGCGCGTTTTGCCGTCAAGCCGACCTCGTCGATCCTGACCGAACGCCAGTCGATCGATGCGGAGGGCAAGAATGTCGATATCCGCACCAAGGGCCGGCACGATCCCTGCGTCGGCATCCGCGCCGTGCCGATCGGCGAGGCGATGGTCGCCTGCGCCATCGCTGACCATTATCTTCGCGACCGCGGCCAGACCGGCCGTCTGAAATAGGAGCGCTCTCCCATGTCTTATGATCAGAAGCGCGTCGTCGACGCCATAAGGGCCTTCGAGGCCGGCGAGATCGTCGTCGTCATGGACGACAATGACCGCGAGAACGAAGGCGACCTGATCGTCGCCGCCGTGCATTGCACGCCGGAGAAGATGGCCTTCATCGTGCGCCACACCTCCGGCATCGTCTGCGCGCCGATGCCGAAGGAAGAGGCCAAACGCCTCAACCTCAACGCCATGGTGGCGGAAAACGATTCGGCCCACACCACGGCCTTCACCGTCTCGGTCGATTTCAAGCACGGCACGACGACCGGCATCTCCGCCGACGACCGGACGCTGACGGTGCGCAACCTCGCCAATCCGAATGTCGGCGCTTCCGATTTCGTCCGTCCCGGCCACATCTTCCCGCTGGTTTCCCGCGAAGGCGGCGTGCTGATGCGCTCGGGCCATACCGAAGCGGCCGTCGACCTCTGCAAGCTCGCCGGCCTGCCGCTGATCGGCGTCATCTCAGAACTGGTCAACGACGACGGCACGGTGACGCGCGGCCCGCAGGTGGTGGACTTTGCCGAACAGCACGGGCTGAAGCTCGTCTCCGTCGCCGACCTCATCGCCTATCGCCAGCGCAAGGAAACGCTGATCGAACTCGGCACCAGTTTCGACATCGAGACGCCTTTCGGCAATGCCAAGGCCCATACCTATTCTCTGCCCTGGGACCCGATGCAGCATCTCGCCGTCGTCTTCGGCGACATCCGCGACGGCGTCGACATCCCGGTGCGCCTGCATCCGGAGAATGTCGCCGAGGATCTCTTCGGCAAGAACAGCCCGGTCGATTTCTACATGAAGAAGATTGCCGAGCAAGGCCGCGGCGTCATCGTCTATCTGCGCGAAGGCTCGGTCGGCGTCGGCCACCACGACAACGGCCGCAAGGCCCGCAACCAGGGCCGAGAAGCCCATGCCGAAGCCCAGACGCGCGACAGCGAATGGCTGGAAATCGGCCTCGGCGCCCAGATCCTCAAAGACCTCGGCGTCAGCTCGATCAAGCTGCTCACCAGCCGCGAGCGCCACTATGTCGGCCTCGAAGGTTTCGGCATCAAGATCAGCACGACGGAGATCTGCTGAGGGCTCCTACCCTTCTTTCCAGCGGGGTCCGAAGGACGGGTTGAGACCCGTGGCTCAACCGCGGTCAATGTCCGAAGGACAGATGAGGGGTGAGCGACGTTAGGAGCGAGTGCACTGAGCGGAAGCGAAGGGCAATATTGAGCGGCGTGCATGCAGCCCCCTCTTCCGGCTGCCGCCACCGACCGGGGTCGAGCCACGGGTCTCGACCCGTCCTTCGGACCCCCGCAGGGGAGAAGGGATTACCCCCTCCACCCCTCCAAAAACACCACCTTCTCCACACCCGCAAACCGCGCAACCCGCTCCAACTCCGCTTCCAACCTTTCCAATCGCCCGGCCGAAGGTTTCACGCCCGGTTCCAGCCAGAGCCGCTTGACGTCGAGGGTCGATTTCTTCCGATCCGCCTTCATGTCGATGCGGCCGATCAGCCGGTCGCCTTCGAGGAGCGGGAAGACGTAATAGCCGTATTCGCGCTTCGGCTCGGGCACGAAGACTTCGATGCGGTAGAAGAAGCCGAACAGGCGTTCGGTGCGGTTGCGGTCGCGAATCATCGGGTCGAAAGGGCTGAGCACGCGGATGCGGGGCGGCGCGCCGGGGTAAGTGTCGAGGGTCGAGAGGAAATCGGCAAAAGCCCAGGATGGGCGCGCCTTGCCGCCGAGCGCCGGTTCGATCAGCACTTCGGTCAGCTCGTCGCGATGGGCAGCCACCCAGGCCTTGGCCTCATCGGGCGAGACCAGGTTCCAGAAGGCCGATATCTCGCCATGGGTGGCGAAGCCGAGGCGGGCAAGCGCGCTGCGGCAGGCCCAGTCGACGAATTCCTCGCGGCTCACCTCCGGCTCGCGGAATTCGGCCGGGATGACCCGTTCCGCCAGATCATAGATCTTCTGGAAGTTCGAACGGCCGGCGATCGCAAACTTGCCGGTGTGCCAGAAATATTCGAGCGCCGTCTTGTTCGGATGCCAGTTCCACCAGCCGCCGGAAACGTGTCCATCGGCCTTGATGTCGCGGGCGAGGATCGCGCCATCGCGCTCAACGCGCTCATAGGTCTCTGCGAAAGCCGCCTCGAAGCCCTCGCCGCGCCATTTGCGCCAGCGCTCGACGATCACCTTTTCCTGATGGCGGAACTTATGCTTCCAATAGACGAAAAAGGCGCTCGGCAAGATCGAGGCGTCATGTGTCCAGTGCTCGAACAGCGCGCCATCCTTTTCGAGCAGCGCGGTCAGATGCTCGCGCCTATAGGTCTGGTTGCGGGAAAACAGGATCTGATGATGCGCCCGCTCCACCGTCTGGATGCTGTCCACCTGGACGAAACCCAGTTCATGGATGAGCTGCAGCAGGCCGGCCTTGGTCAAGGCGCGGTTCGGCGGAGCGCTGAGGCCCTGCTTGGCAAGAAAGACACGGCGGGCGTCGGAATTGGAAAGCAGATTCGTCATGGCCACATCATAATCCGGAAAATCTTCCTAGCCACCCGATATCGACCCAAAATCGACAGCGAGATTTACTCTTTCATCACCGGGGATTCCCCGTATAGAAGCGGGATCGCGTGGATGCGAGGGATTGGTTTGGATATTCGTTTCGAAGGCGCCGGGGTCAGTTTCGGGGCACGGGTGGCGCTGCAGCCGCTGACGCTTGGCATCGGTGGAAAACGTATCGGCGTCATCGGGCTGAACGGCTCGGGCAAGACGACTTTCGCGCGTTTGATCAACGGGTTGACCAAACCGTCGGTCGGCCGCGTCACCGTCAACGGCCGCGACACGAGCGACGAGAAGACTGCGGTGGCCGATGTCGGCTTCATCTTCCAGTCGCCGCAGAACCAGATCATCCTGCCGATCGTCAAAGACGACATCGCCTTCGGGCTGAAGCGGCGCGGTTTCACCAAGGCGGAGATCGAGGCAAAGGTCGAGGGCGTGCTGGCCCGCTTCGGCGCTGAGGCGCTGGCCGATCGGCGCGCGCACGAGCTTTCCGGCGGCGAGTTGCAGGTGGCCGCCCTCTGCTCGGTGCTGGCAACGGGGCCTGGCATTCTGATCCTCGATGAGCCGACCAACCAGCTCGATCTCAAGAACCGGGCGCTGGTCGAAGGGATTATCGCCGGGCTGCCGGAAAGCGCCATCATCATCACGCATGATCTGGAGCTGATCGCCGATTTCGAGCGGGTGCTGCTGTTTCATGAAGGGCAGCTTGCCGCCGATGCGCCGGCTGCGGAAGCAATCGCCCGCTACAAGGAGATCGCCGCCTGATGCAGTCGCTCTATGTCGAAGGCAACAGCGTAATGCACCGGCTCTCGCCGCGCCTAAAACTGTTGTCGCTGACGGCCTTCGGCATCCTCCTGTTCATCAGCGATAACCTCTTGCTGCTTTCGAGCGCCGTGCTGCTGACGGCGGTTCTCTATGGCCTGGTCGGCCTGCCGCTTGCCGATGCGCTCAGGCGGTTGCGGCCGATCTTCCTGACGATTGCGGTCGTCGCGCTCTTCAACCTGATCTTCAATCCCTGGCAGGAGGCGCTGGTACCCCTGCTGCGGCTGACGGCGCTGATGCTGCTCGCCGCGACCGTGACGGCGACGACCTCGATCACCGAGTTCATCGACGAGGTAACGTCGCTTGCCCGCCCGCTCGAACGCATAGGCTGGGTGCAGGCCGACGATATCGGCCTGGCGCTTGGGCTGGTGCTGCGTTTCGTACCTGAGATCGTCGGCCGTTATCAGGCGATTCGCGAGGCGCACAGGGCGCGCGGGCTGAAGGTCCGGCCGATAACGCTGCTTGCGCCGCTGATCATCCTGACCCTTAAGGATGCGGATAATATCGCCGCGGCGATTGACGCGCGCGGCATTCGGCGGCATGTGAGTTAACGATTGATAAATACGGAATTCATGATGATGAGCACCCGCGACCTCGTTCTTACCGCCCTCTTTGCCGCGATCATCGTGGCGCTCGGCCTGCTGCCGCCGATCTCGCTCGGCTTCATTCCGGTGCCGATCACCGCCCAATCCCTCGGCGTCATGATGGCCGGCGTCGTGCTCGGCGCCCGGCGCGGCGCGATTGCCGTGCTGATCGTGCTGGTGCTGGTGGCGATCGGCCTGCCGGTGCTTTCCGGCGGCCGCGGCGGGCTTGCGATCTTCGCGTCGCCAACGGCCGGCTTCCTGATCGGCTGGATCTTTGCCGCCTTCGTCACCGGCTACCTCAGCGAACGGCTGGTCAACCATCAGCAATCCGCGCTGGTGCAGACGGTGAGCTTCTTCCTCGCCGCCATGGCCGGCGGCATCGTCGTGCTCTACGCCTTCGGCATCGCCTATCTCGCCACCGTCGCCGGCCTCGGCTTCACAAAAGCCTTTGTCGGCTCTATGGCCTTCATTCCCGGCGATGTGATCAAGGCTTTCGTCGCAGCCCTGCTCGGCCGCGCCGTCATGGTCGGCTATCCCCTGCTGCCGGCGCGCGCCTAGGGCATAGATGGGTCCTGTCTGTTGAATGCCCCAATGGCCCTTTCGGGGGCCGTTGGGCTTAAAGACGTAGAGCCCTCCCAGAAGTCGCTTCCGGTCGACATGAACGGGAACTTCCAAACCTTCTTTTCATTTTTCCGCAATGAACATCCGTGAAGGAGAAACCATGCGAGGCGACCGGCAGGAGGAGATGGCCGCCTGGTTCCGGTCGCTGGAGCCCGTCCAGCCAAAGGACATGGTCGGTCTTTGGAGGGGCGTCGGGATTCCGTCGGGTCATCCACTGGACGGCGTGCTCGAGAATCTCAACTGGTTTGGCAAGCGTTTCCATTCCGACATGCGGGCGGACGCCCTGCTCTTCACGTGGAGACCGGGCCGGCTCGTGGCGCTCGAGCCAAGTTTCTTACCCATTGGGCTGGCGATCAAGATAGCGCCCTTTGGCCGGACATTCGTCGCCCGCAGTTGGTTCTCCTACCTGCAGAAACTGCTTCGCGCGAGAGGCACGACCGCTTCGTTGCGGCTTCAGGCGCTCGACGACATCGAAACGGCGGCGATGATCTACGACAAACAGCCGATCGTGGACTACTTCCGGAGGATTGACGATGACGAGATTGCCGGAATGATGTGCGTGCGGGACGACTCTCGGCGATTCTTCTTCAAGCTGCGGAAAGTGATGGACTGAGGCATGCAGCAAACGGCCGGACGGCCGCCTTCTGGAATATCATGTCACACGACCATCGAACCCTTTGCCTCCCCGATCCTTCCTCAATCCAAGACAGGCGGAACATGCTATGAAAGCAGGGAAGAGGACGAGATGACCGTCATCGATCGCAATCATGTTCAAGTCCGGGGCGATGGCCAGCGTGCGATGGTCTTTTCGCATGGATTCGGGTGCGATCAGAATATGTGGCGCTTCGTGGCGCCGGCCTTCGAAGGCGATTTCAAGACAGTGCTGTTCGATCATGTCGGCGCGGGACGATCCGATCTTACGGCTTATGACGCCCGAAAATATTCTTCATTGGCAGGTTATGCGGACGACCTCGTGGAAATTTGCCGGGCACTCGGCCTGAGGCAAACGGTCTTCGTCGGGCACTCGGTCAGCGCGATGATCGGCGTCATCGCGTCGCTGCAGGCACCGGAACTGTTTGAAAGCCTGGTCCTTGTCGGGCCGTCGCCGCGCTATATCAACGACGGTGATTATATCGGCGGCTTCAGAGCGGCGGATATAGACGACCTGCTGACGTCGCTGGATGACAACCATATGGGGTGGTCTGCCGCCATGGCGCCCGCCATCATGGGCAATCCCGATCGACCGGAACTCAGCGAAGAGCTGACAAATAGCTTCTGCCGCACCGATCCGGACATCGCCAAGGCGTTCGCACGGGTGACATTTACGTCGGACAATCGCAGCGACCTTCCTGAGGTCACCGCCAGAACGCTGATCCTTCAATGCCGCGATGATATCATCGCCTCCGAAGAGGTCGGTGAATTCGTCCATCGGCAGGTCCCAAACAGTCAATTGGTCGTGCTGAACGCGAGTGGCCACTGCCCTAACCTCAGCGCCCCCGACGAGGTCATCTCTGCAATCCGGCGGTTCGTCTGATGAACGGTCCCCACACGCAGGTCGCCATGCCGGCGGAAGACCTGGAGGACCTGTACGAAAACGCGCCATGCGGTTATCTTTCGCTGCAGCCCGACGGGCGCATCGTCAAGGTGAATAGAACGCTGTCGACCTGGATCGGCATCCCTGCCGATCAGCTCCTCGGCAAACGACTTCACGACCTGCTCAACACGTCGGGCCGTATATTCTACGAGACCCATTTTGCGCCTTTGCTGCGCATGCAAGGGTTTTTCAACGAGGTTGCCCTTGATCTTGTCACAGTGGACGGCAGAAAGCTGCCTGTGCTCGCCAATGCCATGGAAAGACGTGCCGAAGACGGCGCCCTGCTTTTCACCCGCGTGACGATGTTCCAGGCTGCCGAGCGTCGCCGTTATGAACGGGAGTTGGTCGACGCGCGCGCAGCCGCGGATGCTGCCGGCGCCACGATCAAAGCCAAACTCGCCTTTGAACAGCAAACCGCCGAGTTGCGGGAGCAGTTCATCGCCATCCTTGGCCATGACCTGCGCAATCCGCTTGCCTCGATTGCCGCTGCGGCGCGTATGTTGCGAAAGGAAGAGCAGAGCGATCGCTCGACTAAAGTTCTCGATTTGATGCAGGGCAGCGTCGTTCGCATGTCTGGCCTGATCGACAACGTCCTCGACTTCGCGCGTGCACGATTGGGTGGCGGCATCGTGCTCGACAGGCGAGCGGAGGAGCTCGAGCCGCTCCTGCGGCAGGTCATCGAAGAACTCCACTATAGTCACCTCGACCGCAGGATTGAGGTGAGCATCGAATTAGTCGGCCCTATAAATTGCGACAGCAGCCGGATTGGCCAGTTGGTGTCCAATCTCTTGGGAAATGCCCTGACCCATGGGACGCCGGACGAACCGGTGCGGCTATCTGCGGCAACCCTCGACGGAAGACTGGAGCTTTGGATCGCCAATGGCGGCGCTCCGATTTCCAGCGATGCGATGACACGGCTTTTTCAACCTTTCTTCAAAGGCGAAGCCGGGACAAGTCCAAGAGGATTGGGGCTCGGTCTGCACATCGCCTCGGAAATCGCCCGCGCCCATGGCGGGACGATCACGGTCAGTTCCGATGACAAGGAGACGCGCTTCACCTTTGTGATGCCCCTGGATTGACCGCGGCGCTCAAGCCGCGCCGGTATGGACCGACGATCCGGTTGACGCGTCTCGGCAGCCGGGCAGCCGGAATCCGGGCAACAAAAAACCGCCTTGAGGCGGTCGGGCATTCTATCGAGTTCAGTTTGATTTAGTCTCCTCCTCCACCATCTCCGCCACCGCCATCACAGCCGCCTGAGGCATCGAACCAGCCTCCACCTCCATCGCCCGAGCCTCCCGAATTGCCCCATCTGCGTTTGGTGTTTGCGGCGGTCTGGGTGGTGGCGCCTCTTTCTGCCCTTGCGATCAGCGCAAAGATCAGTGCGACGCATCCAACGAGCCCGGTTACCACAAGAAATATATTCAATCATTCTCCTTCATTCGTTTCAGGAAATCTAATTTCCTACTAAAATAGTGGATTAATTTCTTGATCCGGGCAATAGTCCGAATATGAAACTTTTATGACATTTTAGGGCACGTAAAGCGCGGGCCGTTGCATCAGCAGCCAAGGACCGCATTCACCGGTTCGTCCTTCGCCTGATGGATGCGAACATGGAGAAGGCCGTTCGATGTTCGTTTCAATGACCCCGGATTATCGCCGGGATGGACCGGGCATTGAGCCGATGGGAACGGCGATGACGATGGCTGCTAGCAGCGCTGCGACGAGCACGCCGACACAGGCCGGCCAGCCCACGTGGTCATAGATCTGGCCGAGTACTAGGCTGCCTGCGAGACCCCCGGTGTAATAGGAGGCGAGGTAGATTCCGCTGGCGCCCGCCTTGTCCGTGACTGCGCGTCGGCCAACCAATCCGGTGGCGATCGCTTGGGCGAGAAATGTCCCTATTGCCACAAGCGCCAGTCCCGCCAACACCAGAGGCAAGCTGACACTCAGAAGTGCCGCGAGGCCGGCAATGGCGAGCCCAAGCGTCGAGATAATCCCGAGTTTTGCCCTTATTCGTACCGCGAGCTTGCCAGCCATCGGCGTGGTCAGCATCGACGGCAGGAATACCAGATAAACGAGGCCGAGCGTCATCGGCGACAGGCCGAGAGCCACGAGTTGGAAATTCACATAGGTGAAGGTTCCGATGAAGGCGAAAAGGATGAGGAAGCCGATCGCGAAGACACGGCGCAGCTCACCATCGGCGAAATGATAGGTCCAGCGGCGCATGTTGAATGATCCGTCTTCGCTGGTCTGCATCATGGCCGAGGTCTTTTTGAGGGTGAGCCGCACAAGCAGCGCGCCGGCGATGTTGAGGGCCGCGAAGGTGAGGAAGTTGATTTCAAGCCCACCGAACCCGGCCACTACTGCGGAGAGGATGCGACCGAAGAAGTTGCTCGCGACGTTGCCGGTCACATAGGCCGCCAACGCGCCTGTCGCCTGGGTTGGCGAGAAGTGTTCCGACAGATAGGCAATGGTCAGTGTGAAGGCTGCCGACATGCAGAGGCCCTGGACGATACGGAGAGCGGCAAAGACTTTCAGATCGTGGGTAAAGGCGAGAGCTGTCGTGGGAAGGGAAAGCAGCGCAAGGCTGATCCAGATGCCGCTGCGGTGATCGATCCTGCGACCGAAGTAGGCAATGCCAAGGCCGGCGACGGCCATGCCGAAAGTGCTTGCATTGACGGCAAAGCCCATGGCGGCGCGACTGACCTGGAATTTCTCGACAAGTGCGGGCAGGATTGCCTGGGCCGCGAAGAGATCGACCAGCGTCAGGAAGGCGATCAGCGCGATGACGGCAAAGCGCCAACGATCGGTGTCGGCTCCGAGATTTGCGCGCGGCGGATTGAGGACGTGCTCGATGCCGGTCATAGCGATCGCTCCAACAGTTGGATGAGGTGGTGCGGCATCTCCGATCTGGCGGGACCGGAGACGCCTTTCAGCGAGCCTGGGAGCAGCTCACATGGATTCGTGCTTTTGCGCTTCCGAGGTCAGGATGTCGGCGGAATAGAGGACAGCCGGCTCGCTGCCATTGTTCTTCCACCAATGCGACAGCATGCCGAATTCGGCAGTCACGTCGCCGGCCTTGTGCTCGATCGGCACTTTGCAAGTGCTGCGGTATTCGGTGATCGCACCCGAAACGATCAGGATATTGGCCGGGCGAGCCTCATGCGAATGCCACGGCACGACGCCACCGGGCTGCACGACGAGCTTGCGCATGCGTAGGGCACTGTTCTTCCAGGCATCGCCCTTGGAGGCGAGATCGATCGAAGAAATGACCTCGTCGGTCACGTTCTTCGGCATCATTTCGCCGGGCTGCATGCCGTTTTCGGCGACCTGATCAACCGGGCATTCGCCGGCATGGGCATAGCCGGTCGGGATGGCGGTGAAGGATGCGAGAGTGAGGACGGTGGCGAGTGTCACGCGCTTGGCATTGAGGTCGAATTTCATCAGAGTTCTCCTTGTTGAGCCCGGATGAAGCGTTCGCGCCGGGCATGACAAGGAGCATGGAGAGCTCGATGGCGAATGAGAAATGCCACCTTATTCTCAATTCCATAGCCTGAAGCTATCGTGAAACGCAGGACGTGCGGACGCCCCCACATCGCCAGGACACGGAGCACAAATCATTGCATTCGTTATGCTTTCAATGCGAGCGGCTTGGCAGCGTGGCCCAACCGTAAGATTTGACCGCGCTGACGAAAGTCGAGACGGCGGGGGAGAAGCGGCGGCCAGTTACGGTGACAAGGCAGACTTCGCGGGTCACCTCCGGTTCGGCGACGGGCCGGACTTGCAGGCCAGGCACGACCGCGCTGTATTCCGGAATGAAACAGATACCGAGCCCTCCGGCGACAAGATTCTGAATCCAATCCTCCCGTTCGCTCGAATAGGAGACGATAGTGCTCACGCCTTGGGCGTCGCAGAGATCTGTCAGGTAGTCCCAGTACTCGCAATTGACACGGCGAAGATAGATCTCGCCATCAATCGCGGCGATCGGAATGGCATCGTATTGACTGAGCCGGTGCCCCGACGGAAAGGCCAGCATGAACCGTTCCCGAAACAGCGGCGTCACATCGAAGCGTTCCGGAAAATTGTCGGCGCTCGACATGATCGCGATATCGAGATCGCCCTGTTCCAGCAAGCCCGACAACTTGGCCGGAATGCCCTCGACGAGTTGGAGCTGGATGCCCTTGTGGCGCATGTTGAAGTCGGTGAGCAGGCCAGTAAAGCGCCGCGGTCCGATCGTGCACATGATGCCGACCTTGAGGTGCGCATCGTTGAGGCAGAGAAATTTCGACGCCTCGGTTTTGACGCCTAAAAGCTCGTCCTGCACTTGCTGGAAACGCGGACGCAATAGGTTGCCGAGATCGGTGATGTGGGTGAGGTTCCGTTCGCGACGGAAAAGCAGCCCGCCCACCTCGTCCTCGAGCTGCTGAATGGCGCGGCTCAGCGCGGGCTGGGTGACATTGCAGTTCTGCGCCGCGCGCGTGAAGTTGCGTGTTTCGCAAACGGCCAGAAAATACCGGATGTGATGAATATCCATATCCGCTCCCCAATAACCAAAATGTATGCCAGTGCATCTATTCTGGTCCCGAGCGCTATCTTCCGCCAATGCCACTGAATTATCAATTCCATTAGCGAGCGGCATTTCTCTTATGACTGCAGCCGCGCCATTTTGAACGGGAAGCTACACGTCGTGGCGCCTAAAATGGAGAATGCGATGCTCAATCTGCTTGCTACAGAAACCGAATCCCTGGCTGGCCGGAAGATGCTCGAGGGTCGTACGGCGATCGTGACGGGCTCGACCAGCGGCATCGGCCTTGGCATTGCCCATGCGCTGGCAAGGTCGGGCGCCTCGATCATGCTCAATGGTTTCGGCGATCCGGCCGAGATAGAAACGTTGCGAGCCGAGATGGCCGAAGGCAACGATGTCGATGTCGCCTATGACAGCGCCGATATGTCGAAGCGCGACGCTATCCTGATGATGGTGGAGCGCGCACAGGCCCGGTTCGGCCAGGTCGATATCATCGTCAACAATGCCGGCATCCAGCATGTCTCTCCCATAGGCGAATTTCCACCCGAGAAGTGGGATGCGATTATGGCGATCAACTTGTCGGCCGCCTTTCATCTTGTCCAGGCCACTTTCGACGGCATGTGCGAGCGCGGTTATGGCCGCATCATCAATGTCGCCTCAGCTCACGGCCTTGTCGCCTCGCCCTTCAAGTCGGCTTATGTCGCAGCAAAGCACGGCATGGTGGGGTTCACCAAGTCGATTGCACTTGAGGGTGCCGAGTTCGGCGTGACGTCGAATGCAATCTGCCCGGGCTATGTCTGGACACCGCTTGTCGAGCAGCAGATCGACGCGCAGGCGAAGTCGCATAACATCGCACGCGACGCAGTGATCCGCGACGTTTTTCTCAAGAACCAGCCGACCAAGCGTTTCGCAACCGTCGAGGAAATGGGCGCGCTCAGCGTCTTTCTCTGCTGCGACCTGGCAAGTTCCATCACCGGCACGGCCATTCCGGTCGATGGCGGGTGGACGGCGCATTGAACATGTCAACCAGTGCAAATCAGGGAGTGACGAGCATGAACAAGCACGCAGACGTGAAGAAAATGAGCGCCGACGGTGCAGGTGTCGCCTCCCCTAAGCGAGGGCCGCGGACGCTCAATCTGGCGCTCCAGGGCGGAGGCGCGCATGGCGCCTTCACCTGGGGTGTGCTCGACCGGCTGCTCGACGAGCCGAACCTGTCCTTCGAAGGCATTGTCGCAACCAGCGCCGGCGCGATGAATGCCGCGGTGCTGGCCTATGGCCTGGCCGAAGGCGGGCGGAGTGGGGCGCAGACCGCACTCGCCAATTTCTGGCGGCGCGTCAGCCATGCATCGGCATCCGGGCCTCTGCAGCCGACGATCTTCGACAGGGTGACCGGATCTCGGGCGCTGGAATTCTCGCCGGCCTTCATGATCTTCGACATGGTGACGCGGCTGATGTCGCCCTACCAATTCAACCCATTCAATTTCAATCCGCTCCGGCAGATCTTGGAGCAATCGGTCGACATGGATGCTATCCGGATGGCGCGCTGCCCGGTGAAGCTCAGCATCTGCGCCACCAATGTCCGGACCGGCAAGGTCAAGGTGTTCGGCAATGACGAGCTCTCGATCGATGCCATCATGGCTTCGGCCTGTCTGCCTTTCCTGTTTCAGGCTGTCGAAATCGACGGCGAGTCCTACTGGGATGGCGGCTATATGGGCAATCCGGCGATCTTTCCGCTGATCTATGGCTGCGACACGCCGGATGTGCTGGTCGTCCATATCAATCCGATCGAGCGTGCCGAGGTGCCACACACCGCCTCCGAGATACTCAATCGCATCAACGAGATCAGTTTCAATTCGTCGCTGCTGCGGGAAATGCGGGCGGTGGCTTTCGTCACCGATTTGATTGATGCATCCCCGGAAAGTACCGGCAATCTCAAGCGCATCTTCGTGCACGGCATCTCCGATGACGAGACGATGAAGAGCCTTTCCGTGTCGAGCAAGCTCAATGCCGATTGGGGGGCGTTGGTCGATCTGCGCGACCGCGGCCGGGAATGCGCCGACATGTGGCTGCTGGCCAACTACCAGGACATCGGCAGGCGCTCGACAGTCGACATTCGCGAACGATATCTCTGATTTTCCAAGGAGTTCCTTCCGCGTCGCCGGTTCGGTCCGCTCGGTCCCTCGCTGCATGCCACTTCCTCCCCCCCCGGTCGCCCCGGGGGTATTTTTTGGCTTCTCGGCAGCCGCCGCCGCGCATAGCGCCAGTCTATGAAAACCATGCCGCAACAGCATTTCAAACATCACCGGCAATGCGGGAAAGTAATTCAGTCAAGCCGGAAACCGGTTTGATCCAAACTCAACCAGGAGACATTTCCATGAACTCGACCCGCATCCTCATCGGCTCCGCTCTTGCGGCCATCACCTCCATGGCTGCCTCCAGCGCCTTTGCCGGCCCTGCTGCACAGCCTGAATTCTCGTTCGAGAAATGCTACGGCGTCGTCAAGGCCGGCCTTAACGATTGCCAGACGGCCACCCACTCCTGCGCCGGCACCTCGACGGCCGACAACCAGGGTGATGCCTGGGTCTATGTGCCGGCCGGCACCTGCGCCAAGATTTCCGGCGGCGCGATCGAACCAAAGGCCTGAGGCCTCCCGAGCTTCATTCAACCCATATGAAGGAGTGACCAATGTCCAAGATATTTCCCAATCTTCCAGTGCCGGATGCCGCGGGCATTGGTCTGCGCTCCCCGCATATTTCCGATATGATCTCCCGCCGGCCTTCGGCGGGATGGCTGGAGGTCCATGCTGAAAACTACATGGGCGATTCCGCCGCTGTCGATGCTTTGGAAAATTTGCGCGAGACCTATCCGCTGTCGGTGCATGGCGTCGGTCTCTCGCTGGGCAGCGCTTCGGGCCTTGATCGGGACCATCTGGAACGGTTGCGGAGCGTGTGCATCCGGTTTCAGCCAGCATTGGTCTCGGAACATCTGGCCTGGAGCGTTGCCGACGGCGCCTATCTCAACGATCTCCTGCCGCTCCGCTACGACGAAGATGCGCTCGATATCGTTGCGGCCAATGTCGACCAGTTGCAGGACAGGCTGCAGCGCCGCGTCTTCATCGAGAACCTGTCGGCCTATATCGCGTTTGCTAACTCCACCATGACCGAGGCGCAATTCCTCGCCGAGCTCGTCAAGCGTACCGGTTGCGGCCTCCTGCTCGACGTCAACAATGTCTATGTCTCGGCCTGCAATCTCGATTTCGACGCCAGGGCCTTCATCGACGACCTGCCCGCCGATGCCATCGGCGAAATCCATCTCGCCGGCCATGCAGTCAACGAGGTCGAGGGCGACATCGTGCTGATCGACGATCACGGCTCCCGCGTGCCGCCGGCCGTCTGGTCGCTCTATGCGCATGTGCTGCGCAAGATCGGCCCACGCCCGACGCTGATTGAATGGGACACCGAGGTTCCGGCGCTCGATGTGCTGCTCGGCGAAGCAATGTGGGCCGATATGATGGCCGCCTCGATCGGTTTCGAGAAGCGTGGTGCGCCGCAGATCGCCCAGCAGCGGGACCGCGAGTTCCGCGGTATCGAGCTGCCCTCCACGAGCAATCTCACACGCGGCGCCATGCCTGCGATCTCGGCCTTGACGACGATCACCCCATCGGTTTTCGCAAGCAACTCCGTCACTCGGAGGGCGCGTCATGCTGTCTGAACTCGAACTGCAGCGCGCCGTCGCGGATGCTATTCTTAACCGTCGAGGGCCGGATCTCGCCCCCTCGTTCGATAAAGGCGGCCGCTTCGATCCGATGCGCCGCTTCAACATCTACCGCAACAACACATTCGCATCGCTGAGTGCCACGCTCGTGTCCGTCTTTCCTGTCGCCGTCAGCCTGATTGGAGAGCGTTATTTCCGCCATATTGCGGCAAGCTTCATTCGTGTGAGCCCGCCGTCCGAAGCGCGGCTGGTATGCTATGGCAGCGACTTCGCCGATTTCCTCGGCCGACTCGAAGACCTCAAGCCTATGCCCTTCATCGCCGATACGGCGCGGCTTGAATGGCTGATCGCCGAGGCGCTCGATGCGCCGGCGCTGCCGCCTGCGAATATGGCGGAACTCTCCCGGGGTGGCAAAGACACCATACCCGACCTGATCCTCCAACGGTCTTTGCGACTGCTCTTTTGCCGCTGGCCGGCGCTCGACATCTGGTCGGCACACCAGGCAAGCGGCGATCTGGATCAGCTTAGCGACATCAGAAGGCAACCGCAGCGGATCGCGCTGTGGCGGAACCAAGACAGCGTTCGCTTTCTCCGCCTCAACGGCGCCCATTACGCCTTTCTGCAGGCGCTGAAGAGCGGCCGTGGACTTGAACATGCCGTCAAAAAAGCCGCCGCGCGCGATCAGAATTTCGACCTCGTCGCCTCGCTCGGCGGTCTGTTTGCCGACGGACTTGTCACGCGCGTCCGTCACCAACCTGCAAATATCAACTGACAAGGAATGGATCGATGACCATGATGACCCCGACATCCGTGCCCGAACGAGGCGGCTTCGCCAGCCTTTATTCGCAGGCACTCCGGCTGGCCTCATCCGTGCCGCTTTCGGCGGTGCAGCTCGTCTCGCGGCTCACTGTTGCGAACGTGTTCTGGCAATCGTCGCAGAGCAAGCTCGCCTCCTGGCCCGTCACGCTCCAGCTCTTCGCGTTCGAATACCGTCTGCCGGTGCTCGATCCCGGTGTCGCAGCCCTGCTCGCCACGGCCGCCGAACTGTCGGGTGCAATCCTGATCTTCTTCGGCCTCTTCTCGCGTCTCGCAGCGCTTATGCTGCTTGGGGTCGTGGCGACGATCCAGATCTTCGTCTATCCCGCGCATTGGGGCGAACATCTGACCTGGGCGGCTCCGCTGCTGCTGATTTTCGCGCGAGGCGCGGGCGCCATCTCGCTCGACCATCTCGCCGGCCGCTTTTTCTCGCGGGAGCGCTGATCCATGCGGATCGAAGCCGAGGGCGCGATGACGGGCGGTGCGCCTAACATGATCCGCCCAATGCCCGGGAATGGCAGCCCGCGCGTGGTCATTCTCGGTGCCGGCTTCGGCGGTCTTGCCGCAGCCATGACGCTCAAGAATATCCAGGTCGATATCACCGTCGTCGACCGTCGCAATTATCACCTCTTCCAGCCGCTGCTCTACCAGGTGGCGACTGCAGGCCTATCCCCCGCGCAAGTCGCGATGCCGATCCGCCGCATCCTGTCGCGCCAGAAGAATGTGACGGTATTGATGCAAAGGGTCGAGCGGATCGAGACAGCCATGCAGCTTGTTCACACCGTAGAGCGCGCCATCCCCTACGACTATCTTGTAGTCGCCACCGGCGCCCGTCATGCCTATTTCGGACACGAGGAGTGGGCCGAAAGCGCGCCGGGCCTCAAGACGATAGGCGATGCGACTGAGATCCGGGCCCGGATTCTCTCCGCTTTCGAACGCGCCGAAGTCACCGAGGATGATCAGCGGCGCGCGGCGTTACTGACCTTCGTTGTGGTCGGCGGCGGCCCGACAGGCGTCGAAATGGCCGGCGCGATTGCCGAACTTGCCCACAAGGTCGTGGTTCGCGACTTCCGTCACATCAATGCCGCTTCGGCGCGTGTCGTACTGGTCGAAGCCGGCAACCGTATCCTGCCCACCATGCCGGCCTGCCTGTCGGCAAAGGCGCAGCGCCAGCTCGAAAGCCTGGGCGTCGAAGTGTTGCCCACCGCTGCCGTCACCCATTGCGATGGCGAAGGCGTCATGCTCGCCGACGGCCGCCACATCCGTTCGGCATGCGTGCTTTGGGCCGCAGGTGTCACGGCATCCAAAGCGGCCAAATGGCTCGGCGCAGGGGCGGACCGCGCCGGCCGCACGGTGGTCGACGAACGGCTGAATGTCCCCAGCCACAACAACATCTTCGTCATCGGCGATACCGCCGCGGCGAAGAGCGAGGATGGCCGCCCCGTGCCAGGCACAGCGCCGGCCGCCAAGCAGATGGGCGAGCATGCCGCGCATGCCATCCAGGCGCTCATCGCGGGCAATCCGGTCGAGCCGTTCCGCTATCGGCATTTCGGCAATCTCGCCACGATCGGCCGCAAGGCGGCGGTCGCCGATTTCGGGCGGATCAGGTTGTCGGGGTTTTCGGCCTGGCTGGTCTGGAACCTCGCCCATCTCTGGTTCCTCGTCGGTTTCCGCAATCGCCTCGTGGTTTTCATGGATTGGGGCCTGGCCTATCTTCGCTACGAGCGGAGCGCCCGCCTCATCACCGACCGCCATGAGCGCTGATTTTCTTCCACGCGTGAAGATGGGCCGCGCAGTCACTATGCTGCTGCTGCTCGCCGTCATCTCGACGGCGGTCCTCGTACATCTGATCTGGCAACGCACCGCGAGTGCCAATGTCGATAATGTCGTGGCGGCCCTCGATGCGCAGAGCACTGGGGCTGTCCGCAACGAACTCGCCTCGCAACTCGCACTCGTATCGAGCACCGCGGAAATAATCCGCTCCATCTTCTTCCAGGGCGCCATCAAGCCCGATGACGAGGTCAAGCGCGAGTTCCTATTTCTCTCGCTGCTGCGCGAGCAGCCGGCGATCGCCTGGATTGGGTTCAGTTTCACCGATGGGCGCTTCTTCGGCTCACATGCCGCCCCCGATGGCCGGATCGAGATGATCGAAATCGGCAAAGCCGCGCCCGGCGAACCTCGCACGCTGCGCCGTGACCGATACAAGCCGATCCCCGGCGACATATTCTTCGAAGAGCGCGTCAAGACCGAGAGCGCTTATGTGACGGAGGGCTCGTCCTGGTATCGCAAGGGCAAGGAGAGCAGGGATCCGGCCTGGACCGTCGTGGACATATTGCCAAGCGGTTTCGAGCCGTCGATCGTTCTTTCAAAACAGGTCGAAGCCTTCGGGCGGCTCGAAGGTGTCGTCATGGTAGCGGTCAGCCTGCGACAACTGTCGCTGACGTTGCAGGGTCTCAACATTCCCCCGGAGAGCAAAGTCTATGTGCTCGCGAAGGACGATGTGGTCCTCGCTACATCCGAACCGTCGGACGGGGTCATGGCCGCCCATCTCGCGGATTTTCCAAAGACCGACGTGCTTTCTGCCGCCGTCGCAGCCGCGCGCCGAACCAATCCTCAAAGCGTCTTCCGCACGCTGCAGGAGAGTGCCGCTCTCGGGCCGGTCTTTATTTCATCCAGCGCGCTGCCGTTTGAAGACTGGCGGCTGCTGACGGCCATTCCGCGCTCCACCTTTGCCGGCGATATCGATGAGAACACCAAGCGCGTGTTGTTCATCGTCGCTGGCATCGCGCTCCTCGCCGCTGTCACCGCGATTGTCTTCGCCCGCATGCTTTTCGCCCGGCCGCTTGCCCGCCTTGCCCAACAGCTGCATGCGGTCGAACGTTTCGAACTCGATGCCGTCAGCCACACGCCCACCTTGCTGGTTGAACTCAATGACTTCTCCGTCGCGCTGAAACGGATGTCTTCGGGGCTATCGGCCTTCGCCCGCTTCATGCCGCTCGATGTCGTCAGGCCGCTTGTCAACGGCGGCATCGAGCCGAGGCCTGGCGGCAAGCTCACCGACATCACGGTTCTCTTCGCCGACTTGCCAGGCTTTACGGAGATGACCGAGGAACTCGGCGCCGGTATCGAACCGCATCTCACCCGCTTCCTCACGCTTTCCATCGCCGCGATCCATGCCGAGGGCGGCACGGTCGACAAATTCATCGGCGACGCTGTGATGGCGATCTGGAATGCCCCGAACGACGAGCCCGAGCACGCGTCGCGTGCCTGCCGTGCGGCGGCCGCGATCCGCGACGCGATGCATGCCATCCCGCCGCTCGCGCCCCAGCACGACGCAGTGCGGGTCAGGATCGGCATCAACAGCGGGACGGCACTCGTCGGCAATATCGGCTCGGCCGAACGCCTGAGCTACACGGCGATTGGCGATGTCGTAAACCTCGCAAGCCGCCTGGTCGGCGTCGCCAAAGACAAAGGCGTTGAAATCGTGTTGAGTGGCGAGACGTGGGAACGGGCAGACGGGCGGCTCGATGCCCGCTCGCTCGGAGAGACGGTGGTGCGCGGCAAATCGCAACCGGTGCCGATCTTTACCCTGGACCGGAAATCGCCCCCCATTTGAGGGAGGAAGGATCATGGAAAGTGCATCTTCCCTTATTGGCCTACTCGCCTGGCTGCAGGTCAAGCATTTCGCCGCCGACTATCTCTTGCAGCCGATCTGGATTCTGCAGGGCAAGGGCGACATCCGCCATCCGGGCGGCTATATCCATGCAGCGATCCACGTCGCAGGCAGCCTTCCGGGATTGTTTTTCTTCGGGTTGGATGGCGTGACGCTCGCGATCTTGGCGCTAGCCGAATTTCTAATTCACTTCACCATTGATCATTTAAAGGCGGTTCACTCACGCCGCCATCCGGCTGCCGTGACAACCCGTCCTTACTGGGCCGCGCACGGAGCCGATCAGTTGTTGCATCATTTGACCTACACTGGGATTTTGGCTGCTGCGATGTGACACAGAGTTTTGATCGATCCTCCAGATGTCTGCTGTCAGTGCGATCTGCACGAGGATGACTACCCTCTCTTACCGCCGTTAGGCTCGAACCCTGCGCTGCCTTGGTTGCAGCGCAGGGTCGCTGGTCTCGAGCTGCCTCCCTTCAAGCCGCCGCTCTTTGCGGAAAGAGGACAGCTTGCGGAGCGGCTTGGGTCCCGCCGACGATCAGGGGTTCCCGGTAGAGGAGAGGCGATGGAATTCCCAGCCTCGAATGCAGCTTTGCGGCCGAGCTTGGCAGGAATGGCAGGAGGCAGCGGGCAACGACCGCAAGGCCGTAGACCTGCTCGGCCAGGCAAGCGCCGAGACGCGCGGCGGTCGCCTTCCGATCTTCGAGCGTGAGATCGGCAAGCAGGGCTTTTGCATCCGCCCACGGCGCGCGTTGTGTAAACCGCCTGTTCGCCTCGCCGATAAACGCGAAAATATCGGCAAGGCCGACATGGAGCTCGTAGGCATCGAAGGCTTTAGCCACCTTCCCCGGAAGGCGGGCAGCCTCGTCCACGAACGCGCTGTCCGGCACGGGCGGAACGATGCCGTCGAATGACGTGGACAGAAGCGCAAGCACCCGGTTGGCGAGATTCCCGAGCTGCCCCGCGAGTTCGCCCGACCACGCGGCGTCGAGACGTTCGGCGGAGAAGTCGCCATCATCTCCCGAGCGTATATGCCGGAGCAGGTAATATCGCAGCGCGTCCGGCGTTTCGTAAGATTGGATGATGCGTTCCGAATCGATGCCGTTGCCGGCCGACTTGCCGATCTTCCTGCCGTCCACCGTGACGTAGCCGTGCACGAGGATCGACGATGGCGGCGGCAGCCCTGCGGACAAGAGGATGGCCGGCCAGTAGATGGCGTGAAACTTGGAGATGCCCTTGCCGACGACGTGGATGCGCTGGCCGCCGTTCCAATAGTGCTGCAGCAGGGTTGGATCGGAGCCGTGCCCGAGACCTGTGAGATAGTTCGCCAGGGCATCGAACCAGACATAGACGACCTCATCTCCATCGGGGACGGGAACGCCCCAGCCTCGCGCCCGCTCCGAACTGCGCGACACGCTGATGTCGCTCAGGCCACGCCGCAGCAGGGCAAGAACCTCGTTGCGCCGATGGGCTGGAACGATCCGAAGCTCGCCGGTCTCGACGAGCGCAAGCAGCCGGTCGCCGTATCGCGAGAGACGGAAGAACCAGTTCTCCTCGCGGATGGTCTCAAGGGCAAGCCCATGTTCCGGGCAGCGCCCATCATCGAGTTCCGACGGCTCGTAGAATTGCTCGCAGCCGACGCAGTAGAGACCCTCATATGCCTTGCGATAGAGGTCGCCATTTCCAGCGCATGCCTTCCACAAGGCGTGGACGCAGGCGATATGCCTTTGATCGCGGGACGTGCGGACGAATTCCTCGTTGGAGATATCGAGCAGCCCGCCAAGGCGCTCGAACCTGTCGGCGTTCGCGTTCACGAAGTCCTTGACCGGCACCC
Source organism: Rhizobium sophorae (assembly GCF_013087515.1). Classification (GTDB taxonomy): domain Bacteria; phylum Pseudomonadota; class Alphaproteobacteria; order Rhizobiales; family Rhizobiaceae; genus Rhizobium; species Rhizobium sophorae. Next base: position 132,592 of record NZ_JABFCN010000045.1, read on the forward strand.
CGGCGGCTTCCGCCGAACGCACATTCTTCAGGCTGTTGTCGTCGGTTCCGCACTGGAACCTGATGTCGTGGCCGAGAAGCCGGAAATGGCGGGCATAAGCGTCGGCCTGGACGAGTTCGAGGGCGAAGCCCACATGCGGCGCGGCGTTCACATAGGGGATCGAGGTGGTGATGTAGATCTTGTTCATCGGTGTTTCCTTTCGAAGGCTGTTATTGCCCGCGAGACGGATCGACCCATGAAAAGACCGCCTCGAGGGCGGTCTCTGGTGCATTATGGACGCACGAAACCCGCCACGCTATGAGCGCGGCATCATCATCACGAAAGTGCTGATCACGGTGTTGTCCATGCGATTTTCCTAGCATCAAGAGCCGTTTCGAACAAGCGCGCTCGTTGCCAGCCCGTCACACCAGCCCGGGCACGACGAACACCAACCAGGCGACGATCGGGCCGATGATCGCGATCAGGGCGCTGTAGATCAGCAACTGTCGCAGCACCTGCTCACGGCTGTCATCCGGTGCATTGGCGACGACAAGCGCGCCATTGGTGGAGAATGGGCTAGTATCGACGATCGTCGTCGAGATCGCGATCGCCGCGACCACACCGATGGCGCTGACGTGTCCTTGCAGGAGGAACGGAACGGCGAGCGGGATGATCGCGCCGAGCAGCGCGGTCGAGGAGGCAAAGGCCGAGACGATGGCGCCGGTGAAGCAAAGCAGGAGCGCCACCAGCAGCGGCATGCCGAGACTGGATATGCCGTTCGCCACGTAATCGACCGTCCCGGCCTTCTCCATGACGCCGACATAGGTGATGATGCCGGCAATCAGCAGCACGGTCGACCAGCTGACCTTGTCTATAGCCGCCTTCTGGGTCTTCGGTGACAGCAGCGCCAGGGCGACAGCCACGGTCATGGCGACGAGGCCGACATTGAACTTGAAAACCAGGGCGCCGATGCCGAGCGCCGTCAGGCCGATCAGGGTGGTAATTCTCTCACTGTTCAGGCGCAACGTCGTCGCTGTATCGGCCGCCGTACCATAGGCATGCTTTCTGATCGGTTTTGCCGGCGTGCCGCCGTGACCTCTAATCGACTCCGATACGCCCTCGGGATGGAGTTCGGGCAAGGGGCCAAGCGATGCGGCGTCCTGCTTCATCACTTTTGCGCCGCCGAAAATGAAGAAGACCAGCACCGCGATCGCCAGGTTGAAGAAGAAACTGGAGAGAAACAGGGAGGTCGGAGCGAAAGGCAGACCGGCCTTCGCAACGATCTGGTTCGTGATTCCGCCATAGACGCTGATCGGCGAAAAGCCACCTGCCTGCGCGCCGTGGATGACCATCAGGCCCATCATGACAGGGTGAATGCGGTATTGCACGGCAAAGCTCAACGCGACGGGTGCGAGAATGGCGACCGCAGCAGGCCCAAGAGCACCGAAACCGGTAATGATGGCGGCGACCAGGAACATCACCCAGGGAATCAAGCCGATCCGCCCGCGCACCAGGCGGACGGCACATTCGACGAGCCAGTCGATCGTGCCGTTGATCTGCGCTATGGCGAAGAGATAGGTGACGGCGACGAGCGTCAGGAACAGATCACTCGGAAAGCCGGCAAAAATATCGCTGGTTTTCATCCCGATGATCATCGAGCCGAGCACGAAGGCGCCGGCAAAGGCGAGCGCACCCATGTTGATTGGCTGGATCGTCGCAATGATGAACATGGCGACCAGCAGGCCTATGGCCAGTAATTCAATACCCATGATTCCCCTCCCTCCGACGCCTCCAGCGCCGTAGCTGTTGTGTTCAAGATTGATGCGGGATGTCGACGCACCCTCCTCCCAGAGGGCGCGGTCCTCTTACGTCCTTGTGTAAAGATCGGCGTATTGCTGCCGCAGGATATTTTTCTGAACCTTGCCCATCGTGTTGCGCGGCAGGTCCTCGGCAAAGATAATGCGCTTGGGTTGTTTGTAGCGGGCGAGACGTTGCTGGAGGGCGCTGACGATGGTCTTCTCATCGAGGACAGCGCCGGGTTTGCGCACGACGACAGCCGTTACGCCTTCTCCGAAATCGGGATGCGGCACGCCGATCACAGCGCTCTCAACCACACCCTCGATCTGGTCGATCTCGCCTTCGACCTCTTTCGGATAGATGTTGTATCCGCCGGAAATCACCAGGTCCTTGCCGCGGCCGACGATGTGGACATAGCCGTCCCGGTCAATCTTGCCGAGATCGCCGCTGATGAAGAATCCATCTGCCGTGAACTCGGCCGCCGTCTTTTCCGGCATGCGCCAATAGCCCTTGAAGACGTTCGGCCCTTTGATCTCGATCATGCCCGTTTCTTCAGGCGGCAGCTCGAGCCCGGTGGCGGGATCGGTGACACGCACCGTCACATCAGGCAGCGGGAAGCCGACCGTTCCGGCAATCCGTTTCCCCTCATAGGGGTTGGACGTGTTCATATTGGTTTCCGTCATGCCGTAGCGCTCGAGAATGGCGTGACCGGTACGGGCGTGGAACTCGGTATGTGTTTCTGCCAGCAGCGGCGCCGAACCGGAAATGAACAGGCGGATGTTGGCGACCGCCGCTCTGTCGAGGCGCGGGCTTTGCAGCAGGCGCACGTAGAAAGTCGGCACGCCCATCAGCATGGTTGCCTGCGGCATCAGCGAAACGACCTCGTCGGCGTCGAATTTCGACAGCAGGAACATCGAGGCGCCGGCGAGCAGCGTGACATTCGTGGCGACGAACAGCCCATGGGTGTGGAAGATCGGCAGGGCGTGGATCAGCCGATCACCTGATGTGACGCGCCAATAATCCCGCAAGGTCAGGGCGTTCGAGAGCAGGTTCCCATGGGTGAGCATCGCCCCCTTGGAGCGTCCCGTCGTTCCCGAGGTGTAGAGGATCGCAGCCAGATCATCGGCGGAACGCGAGGCATCGACAAAGTCGGCCGGCTCATCGCGGGCGAGATCCAGCAACGAGCCGCTACCGTCGGCATCGAGCGTTTCGACGATCGCACCGTGGGGCTTGGCGATCGTCTCAACGCCTTCCCGGGCGGCCGGCGCAACAATCACCAAACGCGGCTCCGCATCGCCGATAAAGTAATCGAGCTCGGCCAGCGTATAGGCGGTGTTGAGCGGCAGGTAGACGGCGCCGGTTCGAAGGCAGGCGAGATAGAGGATCAATGCCTCGGCGCTTTTCTCGACTTGCACCGCCACCCGGTCGCCGGGGCGAATGCCGAGCGCGTCCATCGCGCTGGCAATGCGGCCGGAAAGAGCGAAAGCGTCGTCATAGGTCCATATGCGGGTGTCATCGATCCGGATGAACGGTGCGTCACCGGGCGCAGCCGCCCGCATGGCGTCGAAAAGATGGTTGCTCACTTTCGCCCTCCTCCAAGCGTTGAGTTCACTATTTGTTGGAATGGCCGGGAGCCTTGCTGGCCATTGCCGCCGCGGCGGCTTTCGTCGTTCTGGCCGAGCAGGTTTTTGACGGCAGGCGAGGCAATCACTTCGCCGCGCTGCGCTAAGGCCTCGTGGTTGGCCACGATATCGTCGAGCTTGTAGAGGTAGTTGACCATCAGGCCGTGGGCCTGCTGCATCGCCTTGGCCGAGCGGTCGCCGAGAAAATTCAGTCTTTCCAGTCGAGCGCCGTTGCCGAGATGGAAGCGGGCGACAGGATCGACCGGGCGGCCCTCCGGTGTCCGTTCGGTCAGGAAATAGCGCGCCGCAAGAGGCAGCAATACGCGCTCCACTTCCGTCGCCGTCTTCTCGTCGTCGGGCCAGTTCGGATCGTCCAGCGCCATCAGTGTTTCGCGGGCCGCTTCCGGCAGCAACCGATCGGCGGTCGAGGCACGCGCCTTGGCAAGCCAACGGGTAAAGCCCGGCACGGGCGACAGCGTGACGAAATTCTTCAGGCCAGGCAGGTCTCTGCGCAGGTCTTCCACGACCTGCTTGATCAGGAAGTTGCCGAACGAGATGCCGCGCAGGCCATCCTGGCAGTTGGAGATCGAATAGAAGACGGCCGTCGTCGCCTCGTCGGCGTTGATCTGCTCCCTGCCCTCGACCAGCACATCGCCGATCGCGCTCGGCACGGATCGTGTCAGCGCCACCTCGACGAACACCAGCGGCTCGTCAACCAGCCGGGGGTGGAAGAAGGCAAAGCATCGGCGGTCGGCCGGCGCCAAACGACGGCGCAACTCCTCCCAGCCGGCGATCTCGTGCACGGCTTCGTATTTGATGATCTTTTCAAGGATGTAAGCCGGCGTCGTCCAGTCGATGGGGCGCAGCGTCAGGAAGCCGCGGTTGAACCAGGAGCCGAACAGATGGGTGAAGTCGGCGTCGAGCGCGTGATAACCTTCGGATTGGTCTTTGGAAGCAAGCAGTTGCTCACGCATCCGGACAAGCTTGGCGGTGCCGTTCGGCGCGTGATTCAATCGGCGCAGAAGCTCCTGTCGCCGCGGCTCGGCTGCCTGGTGGAGCGCGATGACCGCGGCAGAGCTTTTATCGGTGCGGTAGTTTTCGATCGCCTGGTCGAGCTTGGTCGTGTCAGGGCCGAACTTTTCATGCAGCATATGGAGGAATGCCTGCGCGCCCTCGCTGTCGAGCGCGCCCCATCGATCCAGTATCTCGGCCGCAAGCGCCATGCCCGAGGCTTCGCCCCGGCTCGATAGCAGCATTTCACAGAGTGTCTGGAGATCGGCCTTGGCTGCGACCTGCGTGGCGCGCGAGCCGGAAAACAGAAGCTGGCGTCCACGATCCGTGATGCTCTGCAGCATGTCGGTGAAGAAGGAAGCCTCAGACATGCCATCTCTCCTCTCTTCTGCCGCCCGGCTTCGGGGCGGACCGTTTTTACGGCTGCTTCCCATCGTCGGGTTTCATCGGTAGTATGTAGAATGCCACTCTTCGTACACGAGGTCAATGATCGTGTATACAAGAATTGCGTTTGTGTATGATGGAAGTGAGACAGATGTCCGAGAATGTCGGCCGATGGCTTCGGGATGAGATTGAAAATTCAATTCTTTCCAACGAGTTCTCCCCCGGTGAGCGGCTCGACGAAACGGTGCTTGCGACGCGTTTCGGGGTCTCCCGCACACCGGTGCGCGAGGCGCTGATGCAGCTCGATGCGATCGGCCTCATCGAAATCCGACCGCGCAGAGGCGCCATCGTCATCGATCCGGGGCCGCACCGCGTCTATGAGATGTTCGAGGTGATGGCCGAGCTGGAGGGCCTGGCCGGGTCGCTCGCCGCCCGACGACTGGACAAGGCTTCCCGGGAAGCGATCACCGCTACCCACAGCCGCTGCGAGCAATCGGCCGCCGCCGGTGACAGCGATGCCTATTATTACGACAATGAGGAATTCCATAAGGCCATCTACGCAGCCGGCCGCAGCGAATTCTTGGAGGAGCAATGTCTGCAATTGCACCGCCGCCTGCGGCCCTATCGCCGCCTCCAGCTGCGCGTACGCAACCGCCTGTCGACCTCCTTCTCAGAACATTGCGCCATCGTCGACGCGATCTTTGCCGGAGACGGCGACGAAGCCCGCCGCCTGCTGCGGGCGCATGTTGGCATTCAGGGAGAGAGGTTCAGCGATCTGGTCGCCAGCATGGCGGCCAGATGAGGCGACAGCGTGACATAAGCAGGATCGCGTTGGTTTGCTGTCCGTGACGGAGATTAAAGCCGCTGCACGATCTCTTAGCTTTGCGCGGATCTCTAGCTCATCCAGTCGCTTTCAGAGATCAGAGCTGGGGCAACTCCAGAATCGGCTTACTTGCTTTCGACTTTCTCGAGGAAGGCTGGAAACGTCCGAGAAACCTCGTTTCCGTCCGGAAAGCGTTCGGTCACAACCGTAAATCTGATCCAGCCCTTCCATCCTATAAGACCGGTGCGCTTCGGCGCGATCACCACTACCACGATGTCTTCATTCGGAACGACATGAACGGCACGAACTCCTGGACCAGGCTCTGAGTGCAGCACTGCGAGTACCTTTCCGCCCCCCGGCTTGGCACCCGCATAGACGGGAGAACCGTCACCTAGCGGTGCGATTGCGCTTATAAAGCGCGTGCTGACGTAACCCTCGCCGTTGAAGAAAAGAGGACCTTGATAGGGACGGGGAGCCTCATCATCACTCCAAGCGGTGCTGACGGACACAAGCAACAGGCCAGTAGCGAGCATTGAAAGTCGCTTCACCGAACGGCTCCTCTCCCAGACCCTAATCCAAAAACCGATAAAGCCAGTCGCGCGTCTCCTCCGGCAGCGAGGCCGGCGACTGGTCCTCGCGGGTGCGGGCCTGCCAGATGATCTCGACCTCGGCGGCGCGCTCCTCCCCGGCGTCGATCGAAATGAGGAAGCCGATGGAATGCATGCCGATCTTGTCGATGGTGGCGGTGAAGGTTGCCGGCTCGTCATAGTGCAGCGGACGGTGAAGCATGCAGGAAACCTTGCTGGGGCTATAGACGGGTTCGTCATCGACATCGGGCCGTGACGACCAGAAGCCTGCCAGGACGGATTCGGCATAGGAAATATAGGAGGCCAGAAACATCTGGCCGTTCATATCGACATCGCGAAACGGCACGCGTATTTCCGCCACATCCGGGCGTTTCGACTGACTCATCAACAGATCTGCCCTACTCAGTTCCCCATGGTAACACTACTGCATAATTGCTTATACCGGAACTGGCTTAAGGATAGAATGACGCAATAGTTCAAAGTGTTACAGTGTCCTCCACGCGCCTGAAAGGATGCGGTGCAGTAGCCACGGACCTGATTGACGGAAACGGCGCGAACGAGACAGTTGTGATAGGCGAAGGGTCGGACGGCGCGGCAAGAGCGCTTGTTGAAATCGTCAGGCGATGCCCCATCTGCTGTGGCACATGACATAAGCGACCGATAGAGTGTCTTCATGAGCACCCGTCTTTATGAACACCCGATCTTCCTGGAACATGTGACGCCCGCCGGCCATCCGGAGCGATCGGACAGGATTCGCGCCATCAATGTCGCGCTGGAACATCCGAATTTCGAGCGGCTGGAGCGCCGGCAGGCGCCGCAGGCGAACGAGGATGCGGTGCTGCTTGCCCATCCAGAGGAGCATCTAACCGCCGTCATGCGGGAAATCCCCGAGGAAGAGGGGGAGATCAACCAGATCGAAGCCGATACCTATGCCAGCAGCAAGAGCCTGCAGGCGGCGCTGACCGGCATTGGCGGGGCGATGGCTGCGGTCGACGACGTCTTTACCGGCCGGGCCGACAATGTCTTCGTCGCTGCCCGCCCGCCGGGGCACCATGCCGAGAAGATGACGGCGATGGGCTTCTGCTTCTTCAACAATGCGGCGATCGCCGCCCGGCATGCGCAGAAGGCGCATGGCGCCGAGCGCATCGCCATCGTCGACTGGGACGTGCATCACGGCAACGGCACGCAGGATATCTTCTGGGACGATCCTTCGGTGCTGTTCTGCTCGACGCATCAGATGCCGCTCTACCCCGGCACCGGCGCCAAGGACGAGAAGGGCAAGCACAACACCATCGTCAACGCACCGCTGTCGCCGAATGTCGGAAGCGACCATTTTCGCGAGGCGTTCAAATCGCGCGTACTGCCCGCGCTTGACGATTTCCGGCCGGATCTCATCATCATCTCCGCCGGCTTCGACGCGCATCACCGCGATCCCTTAGCGCAGATCAATCTGACCGGCGAGGATTTCGACTGGGCGACCGGACGTGTACTCGAACTGGCGGACCGGCACGCGAAGAACCGGGTCGTCAGCCTGCTCGAAGGCGGTTATGATCTCGAGGGACTCGCCGAATCGGCGGGCATGCATATTCTGAGAATGATGAAGGGTTGAGAATGACTGACAGCGCCAAGCCGGAGGTGTCCGGCCTTTCCTTCGAAAAGGCGGTTGCCGAACTCGAAAGCATCGTCGCCCGGCTGGAACGCGGCGACGTGGCGCTGGATGAATCGATCGAGATCTATGAGCGCGGCGAAGCGCTGAAGAAACATTGCGAGACGCTGCTTTCGGCCGCCGAAAACCGCATCGAGAAGATCCGGCTCGACCGCGCCGGCAAGCCGCAGGGCGTCGAGCCGCTGGACGGCGCCTGAGGCGGCAAACTCCCTTTCGAAGGTGCTTGGCTATCGGCTTCCGGCCGATCTATGATCCCCTTGCAAAACGATGAGGGGACGTAATAATGACGGACAGGTTGAAGGGTAAGGTCGCCATTATCTCGGGGGGCGCGACCGGCATGGGCGGTGCCGCCTCGAAGCTTTTTGCAGCGGAAGGCGCGCGTGTTGCGATCATCGACCGCAATGGCCAGGCGGCGGCCGAGACCGTCCAAGCGATCCGTGACGCCGGCGGCGAGGCCGATTGCTGGACGGCCGATGTCTCGGACGAAGCCGCCGTCAATGCCGCCGTCGCCGGTGTCGAGGAGCGTTACGGCGCGGTGACCGTGCTCTTCAATCATGCCGGCACGATCGTCATCAAACCTTTTCTGGAAACGACCGTTGAGGAATGGGATTGGCTGCACGCCGTCAACGTGCGCTCGATGTTCCTGATGACCAAGGCCGTGCTGCCGAAGATGATTGCCAGCGGCGGCGGATCGATCGTCTGCACCTCGTCGATCTCGGCGGTTGCCGCCACGCCGATGGAAGTGCTTTACGACACGACCAAGGGTGCCGTGCATATGTTTGCCCGCGCCATCGCGGTGGAATTCCGCGACCGCAACATCCGCTGCAACGCCGTCTGCCCCGGCTTCATCCGCACGCCGCATGGTCTGCGCGAGGTGGCCGATCTGCAGGCGCTCGGCGTCGACGTTTCGGATGCCGCCATTGCCGCGCAGCAGGGGCGGATCGGCGAACCTGAAGATGTGGCCCGGGCCGCCCTCTATCTCGCCAGCGACGAGTCGAGCTTCGTCAATGGCGCCCATCTCTTCGTCGACAACGGTTTTACCGCGATCTGAGCCAATTGCCGCGCTTTCCAATGCCGGAGCGTCCTTTACGCGTCCGATTGGACGGGCGGCGCGCTTTCCAGTGTTGGAGCGTCTTTGCGCATCCGATTGGACGCGCGGCGCTCCAGGCGCTATCTGTGGGCGATGACGCGCGGCCCTGTAGCGATCGGAGATCCCTCATGTCCTTTTTTCCCGGTAAAGATCCCCTGCCCGGCGATGCCTTCGCCTGCGACGCGATCGAGAACCTGATCATCCCACGCACCAGCGATATCGGCGGTTTCCAGGTGCGCCGCGCGCTGCCCAGCCGGCAGCGGCGGTTGGTCGGGCCGTTCATCTTCTTCGACCGCATGGGACCGGCGATCCTGAAGCCGGACGAGGCCCTCGACGTCAAGCCGCATCCGCATATCGGACTGTCAACGGTCACCTATCTGTTCGACGGCGAGATCCGCCATCGCGACAGCCTCGGCACCGAAAAGGTCATCCGTCCCGGCGATATCAACCTGATGACGGCCGGCCGCGGCATCGTCCATTCCGAACGCACGCCCGACAATCTGCGCGGTCATCCGCTGCTGATGTCGGGGCTGCAGACCTGGCTGGCGCTGCCCGATGACAAGGAGGAGATCGATCCCGCCTTCGCCCATACGGAAAAATCCGCCATGCCGCTGATCGAAACGGCAGGCGTGCGTGGGCGCGTGGTCATCGGCTCGTTCGAAGGCATGACATCGCCGGTCGGCGTTTTCTCCGACACGCTCTATGTCGATCTCGACCTGCAGCCGGGCGCCAAATTTCCCTTCGGCGCGGGCCACGAAGAGCGCGCCGTCTATGTGCTCTCGGGCGAGGTCGTCATATCAGGCGACCGTTTTGCCGCCGACCAGCTGCTGGTCTTCCGGCCGGGCGATGCGATCACGCTGGAAGCCGGCCGCGATGGCTGCCACCTGATGCTCTTCGGGGGTGCGGCGCTCAATTCGAAACGTTATATCTGGTGGAATTTCGTCTCTTCCTCGAAGGAGCGGATCGAACAGGCCAAGGAGGAATGGCGCACCGGCCGCTTCGATATCGTGCCGGGGGATGAAGAGGAATTCGTGCCTTTGCCGGAGGGCTGAGCGACACGAAATGAGAGAAATAGACCAGGATATCCGCCGAAAACCGTTCACACTTTCCGTCATCATGCTCTAAGGTGAAAAGCTTCGGTTCCTGAAATGCACTTGTTTTGCCGCAATCTAATCGAATAAAAGCGGAGCAAGGAAAAGCAAGAAAGAGCGCCCGCCCGTGACACAACTGCCGAAGACCCCCCTGCTCGACCAGGTCATCTACCCCGCCGACCTGCGCAAGCTCGAGGATCGCGACCTGCCGCAGCTCGCCCGCGAAGTCCGGGATGAAATGATCGATGCGGTGTCGCGCACCGGCGGCCATCTCGGCGCCGGTCTCGGCGTCGTCGAATTGACGATCGCCATTCACAGCGTCTTCGACACACCTGATGATCGGCTGATCTTCGATGTCGGCCATCAATGTTATCCGCACAAAATCCTCACCGGCCGGCGTGACCGCATCCGGACGCTGCGCCAGGAAGACGGGCTCTCCGGCTTCACCCGCCGGGCCGAAAGCGAATATGATCCCTTCGGCGCGGCGCATTCTTCGACTTCGATCTCGGCCGGCCTCGGCATGGCGATTGCCGCCGACCTCGACAAATCAGACCGCCGCGTCATCGCCGTCATCGGCGACGGGGCGATGTCGGCCGGCATGGCCTATGAGGCGTTGAACAATGCGGGTGCCCTCGATGCGCGGCTCATCGTCATCCTCAACGACAACGACATGTCGATCGCGCCACCGACGGGCGCCATGAGCGCCTATCTCGCGCGCCTTGCCTCCGGTCGCACCTATATGGGCTTCCGTGACTTCGGCAAGAAGCTGACGGCCTATCTCGGCAAGAACATCGACCGGGCGATCACCCGCGCCGTCGAGCATGCGCGCGGCTATGTCACCGGCGGAACGATGTTCGAGGAGATGGGCTTTTACCATATCGGGCCGATCGACGGGCATTCCTTCGACCACCTGCTGCCTGTGTTGCGCAACGTGCGCGACAATGGGCGCGGGCCGGTGCTGATCCATGTCGTCACCCAGAAGGGCAAGGGCTATCCGCCGGCGGAAGCTGCGGCCGACAAATATCACGGCGTCAACAAGTTCGACGTCATCACCGGCGCCCAGGCAAGGGTCAAGCCGAATGCGCCGAGCTATACCAGCGTCTTTGCCGAAGCGCTGGTGCAGGAAGCCGCCCTCGACGACAAGATCGTCGGCATCACCGCCGCTATGCCCAACGGTACCGGTCTCGACAAGCTCGCCGAGGCCTTTCCGTCGCGTTGTTTCGACGTCGGCATTGCCGAGCAGCATGCCGTGACCTTCGCCGCCGGCTTGGCAGCGGAAGGCTACAAGCCCTTCGCCGCCCTCTATTCCACCTTCCTGCAGCGCGCCTACGACCAGGTCGTGCACGACGTGGCGATCCAGGGACTACCGGTGCGTTTTCCGATCGACCGTGCCGGCTTCGTCGGCGCCGACGGGCCGACCCATGCCGGTTCCTTCGACACCGCCTTCCTCACCACCCTGCCCGGCTTCGTGGTCATGGCGGCGGCCGACGAGGCCGAACTCAAGCATATGGTGCGCACGGCTGTCGCCTATGATGGCGGGCCGATCTCGTTCCGCTATCCGCGCGGCGAAGGTGTCGGCGTCGACATGCCGGCACGCGGCGAAATCCTGCAGATCGGCAAGGGCCGCATCGTCAAGGAAGGCACCAAGGTTGCGCTGCTCTCCTTCGGCACAAGGCTTGCCGATTGTCTGCTCGCCGCCGAGGATCTCGATGCCGCGGGGCTTTCGACGACAGTCGCCGATGCGCGTTTCGCCAAGCCGCTCGACCGCGACCTAATCCGCCAGCTTGCCCGCCACCACGAGATTGTCATCACCGTCGAGGAAGGCTCGATCGGCGGCTTCGGCAGCCATGTGATGCATTTCCTCGCCACCGAGGGCCTGCTCGACAACGGCCTGAAGCTGCGCTCGCTCGTCATGCCCGACATCTGGATGGAGCAGGCCAAGCCCGAAGCCATGAACGCTCACGCCGGCCTCGACCGCGCCGGCATCGTCTCGACGGTGTTCAGGGCGCTGGGGCGCGGTGTTGCGGTTGGGGTTGCGGGATAATGCTTTGGTGAGGGCGTGCCGTGTGATGGCCTCTTTGAGGGTATGCCGTGTCAAGGCCCCTCATTCACCCTACGGGCACCGATAGGACTCGAGTCCTGAAGGAGATTGAGGAGCACGACCGGCGGGAGGCGCAATGCCTCCTTCTACTCCGCCCATCGCTATACTTGCTCCAGGAGCCACCCCATCCTCCGTCATCCTCGGGCTTGACCCGAGGATCTACGCTGACCTCCACACCAGCAGCGGGCATGGATCCTCGGCTCAAGGCCGAGGATGACGGAGAGTGAGGAGATGTCCCAGCCAAACTCGCCGTCGAAACAGCGGATAACGTTGCGTTTCTCGTGCTTATCATAGCGGTCCATCCAATAAAAAGGCGGCGCATCACTGCGCCGCCCTCTTGATTTGACATCCCTTCCTAAGAAGGCTGCCTCTCAGAACTCCGTCCACTCCTCCTGAACGGTCGCCGCAGCACTCGCCTGTCTTCCGCCGAAGGCCTTGGCGACGGTGCGGGTCAGGGCGTGGGCGGGAGAGGCGACCGGGCGGGAGCTCGTGCCGGCGGCGGCAGCGCGCGGCGTCGGGGCCACCTGGCCTAGCTTGAACTGGCGCAGCAATTCTTCGAGGGCGTTTGCCTCCTGGGCGAGCGCATGGCTTGCTGCGGTCTGCTCTTCGACCATAGCGGCGTTCTGTTGCGTGCCCTGGTCCATGTTGTTGACGGCGGTGTTGATCTCCTGCAGGCCGATCGACTGTTCGCGCGTGGCGGTGACGATGGCGCTGACGTGGTGGTTGATCTCCTGCACCTCGGAGACGATGACCTCCAGCGCCTTGCCGGTCTCGCCGACCAAGCCGACGCCGGCGACGACTTGTTCGCCCGAGGTGGTGATCAGCGCTTTGATCTCCTTGGCGGCCTTCGCCGAGCGCTGGGCGAGCTCGCGCACTTCCTGGGCGACGACCGCAAAGCCCTTGCCGGCATCGCCGGCGCGGGCCGCTTCGACGCCTGCATTCAAGGCCAAAAGATTGGTCTGGAAAGCGATGTCGTCGATGACGCCGATGATATTGGAGATTTCGCCCGAGGACTTCTCGATCTGCTGCATGGCAGAGACGGCCTTGCGGACGACTTCGCCTGATTTCTCGGCGCCGAGGCGGGCGCGCTCGACGAGATTGCCGACATCCTCAGCGCGCTTGGCGCTGTCGCGGACGGTCGTGGTCACTTCCTCGAGCGCTGCGGCGGTCTGTTCGACGGCGGCAGCCTGCTGCTCGGTGCGGTGGGCGAGATCGTCGGCGGCGGAGCGGATTTCGCCGGCGCCGGCATTGATCGCCGAAGCGTTGCGGCCGACCGATTGCAGTGCCGCCTGCAGCTTTTCGACGGCGTGGTTGAAGTCGTTGCGCAGGCTGTCATATTGCGAGGCGAACGGCGTCTGGATACGACCGGCCATATCGCCATTGGCAAGTTCGGCAAGGCCGCCCGCCAAAGCGTCGATGGCATGGCGGAGCTCGCCTTCCTCGCGCGCCTTCTGCTCGTCGCCTGCCCGGCGCTGGCGCTCGGCGTCGTCGCGCATGCGGTCGGTCTCGCCGGCAAGACGCAGCTTCTCGATCGCCGCCTGCTTGAAGACCAGGACGGATTGAGCCATGCGGCCGATTTCGTCGCCGCGCTCGACAGCCGGAACCTCGATGTCGTTCTGACCGCCGGCGAGACGATCCATGGCCGCAGTCATGCCGACGACCGGGCGGACGATCGTGCGCGACATCAGCCAGGCGAGCACGGCGGCGGCAAGCGAGGCGAGGATGCCGCCGGCAAGCAGCGTCGTCTTCAGATGGCTGTTGGCATCGGCGCGGATCGCGGCCAGCGCTTCCGACTTTTCCCGCGCGGTGGCCTTGATCTTGGCCGAAGCCTGGCGGAAGCCGTCGAGCTGGCCCTTGGTGGCGTTGACGCCGATCTTGACGACCTCTTCGATCGGCATGTCGGTTTCCTTGCGCGCCTTGGTCTGCGGCTCGGCAAGTTCATGGAAATAGAGATCGGCGGCCTTCTGCATGCCGTCGATCATCTCGACCAGCTGCGGCTCGCCGGCCGCCGTCTGCTTGGCGGCGGCAATCGCCTTCAGCATGCGCTCGCGGTTGGTGAAGACATCGCCATAGGTGCTGTCGCTGCGGAAGAGGATGAAGCCACGCAGGTTGACGGCCTGTTCGAGCATCGCCTGCAGCGCATCGTCGATCTGGTTGACGAGCAGCTCGGACTTTTCCTGCTCGGCAGACGCGGCAGCGGACGCCGTCGCCTTGGAATAAACGAAGGCGGAAACGGCGACGAAAATGAGAATGAGGGCTGCGAACGTGGCCGCAAGCTTACCGTTCAAGGATATGTTTTTGGCGGACATCGGTGATTTCTCCTGACGACAGTCGGCGCGGCGAGAGGCAGGTCGCGCGAGACGCAACCGCCGGGATATTTGAAGCTGAGAACATGATCGATGTGCAAACACTTGCGCCGTCATGGCGCCGAGCGGCTTGGATGAACCGCTACAATCACGCCGAACCTATCCGGGCAGGCTTTAAATTTGTTTAAATTTGTGCATCGCAGCAGCGGCCAGGGCTGATGATTATTGCGCCGCCGCCGGCGGATTGAGGATCAGAATGTCGAAATCCTTCTCGGGATCGAAATCCTCTGCCGTCATCCGGAAGGTCGTCGGGCCGATCTTCTGAACATTGCTGCCGCAGAAGCTGATGAGGCTGCCGGGTTTGCCCTTGTCGATCGTCAGCTGAAAGCGCTTGATCGGCCCCGCCCAGTTGGCGCCGGTCGACAGCACATAGGAGATCCAGCTTTCGGTATAGTTGGCGCCTCCGGCCTCGGCTTCCCGCGCGCGCTGCTGGGCAACCCGGACGAAATCTTCGTCGAGGCAGTATTTGCGGGAATATTCCTCGAAGCGCTCACCCTTCGGCTCGCCACTTTCGAGAAAGCTGATGGTGACGGTGCCGCCGACGGCCGGCTTGTAACGGTGCGCTACGCTGACCTTCTTCTTCGCCGGAAAGGTGGTGCGCCACCAATAGGTCGAGCGCAGCGTCCAGAGCGGTACGAGATCGGCCTTGGCATCGCCGGCGCCCATGGGATAAACGAGGCCGCGGGCGATCCAGTCCTTGCGGACGGTTTCGGGAAGCTTGGCGAGCGCCTCGGTCGTCTTCTGGCTGTAGGGCAAGACGGGGATGCCCTGCTTGGCAAACTCGTCGGTCACGTCGATGCCGAGCGAGACGACGCGCTGCTGCAGCTTGGCGGTGATCGGACTGCCATCCTGCACAGTCGAGAAATGCAGGAAATTATCGCTGTCATAATCGGAGATGGCGGAATTGTTGTCGACCTGACCTGTTAAGTCAGGCATTGGAAAGGCGACCAGGCTTTCGACATCCTTGTCGGAGCTGTTCTCGAAGACGTAGTCGACACGCACTTCCGAAGCGGAGATGAAGAGATCCTCTTCCGCCATGCTGACATCGTCGGATTGGGCAAAGATCAGCCCGCCGGTCTTGATCTCTGCCAGAGTATCGTTCGCGAGCGCGGACGATACGATCCCCGCCGCGACAAGCCCCACCGAGACAGGTAGAGTGAAGAGCTTCAGCATGGAACACCCCCGTGTCTGCGGCACGCCCCGCGATCGCCGCGGTGGGATTATCGCCGAAAGCTTTTGAGGGTCAATGACGGTCTTGGGAACAAAATGCTTGCAACCGGCGGCTTTGCCGGTCATGCACAGCCGATGTCAGATCAAAACACCCAACGTCTCGACCAGCTTCTCGTCTCCCTCGGCCTCTTTGCCAGCCGCTCGCGCGCCCGCGACGCCGTGCAGCGCGGCACTGTCAGGATCGGCGGCCAGGTGGTCACGAAGGCGGGCGCGCTGTTTAGCGCAGACGCCGCAATCGAGATCGACGATCCGGCGCAGGATTATGTCTCGCGCGCCGCGCTGAAGCTTGCCGCGGCCCTCGACCATTTCCGGCTCGATCCTGCCGGCCATCACTGTCTCGATGTCGGTGCCTCCACCGGCGGCTTCACCGAGGTGCTGCTGCAGCGCGGTGCCGCGCATGTCACCGCGATCGATGTCGGCCATGGGCAGATGCATCCACGCATATCAGGCGATCCGCGGGTGACGAACAGGGAGGGCCTCAACGCCCGTAACCTGACGGCAGACGATATCGACCATCCCGCCACCTTCATCGTTTCCGACGTCTCCTTCATCACGCTGAAGCTGGCGCTCGCGCCGGCCCTTGAGATCGCCGAACCCGGCGCTGTCGCCGTGCTGCTGGTCAAGCCGCAGTTCGAGGCCGGGCGCGAGGCGATCGGCAAGGGCGGGATGCTGAAGGACCCCTCGTCCGCTCCCGCCGTCGCTGCAGAATTGGAGCGCTGGTTCACCGAGGATATGGGCTGGAAAAGCCTTGGCCTCATCCCCTCCCCGATTTCCGGCGGCGACGGCAATCAGGAATTCCTTCTGGCAGGATTGAAACCGTGAGCACCGAAACCGTCACGATCGAGAAGCTCGGCGCCCAGGGCGACGGCATCGCCAGCAGCGCCGGCGGGTCTGTCTATGTACCCTTTTCCCTGCCCGGCGAAACCGTAGCGATCGCCCGCGTCAAGAGCCAGGGCACGATCATGTCGATCACGACGCCCTCGCCCGACCGGCAGGAGCCGCCCTGCCGCCATTTCGGCCCGGATGGCGTCAACGGCACCTGCGGCGGCTGCACGCTGCAGCATATGGCAGATGCGTCCTACCGCGCCTTCAAGCGCCAACTGGTCATCGACGCGTTGAAATCCAAGGGGCTGACGCCGGAGGTCGGCGAGATCGTTCCGGCCCGGCCGGGCGAACGGCGGCGCGTGGTGTTTGCGGCGCGCAAGACCGAGAAGGACATGCTTGTTGGATTCAACCAGGCCGAAAGCCACCATATCGTCGCCATCGAGGAATGTCCGATCTCGTCGGCAGGGATCATCGCCCGGCTGCCGGCGATCAGGGCGATTGCTGCATCGCTGGCGACCAGTGCCGAACCCTTCCGCGTCGCCGTGCTCGAAACGCTTTCCGGCCTCGACATCTCCGTCGACGACGTGAAGAAACTCTCCGATCCGCAGCGGCGCAAGGCGATCGAGACCGCGCTCAGCCTGCGCGGCATCGCCCGTGTTTCGCTGAACGGCGAAATCCTCGTCGAGCCGTCGAAACCGATGGTCGAATTCGGCGGCGTCCAGGTTTCACCACCGCCGGGCGGCTTCACCCAGGCGACGAAGCCGGCGGAAGAGGCGATGGCCGAGCTGGTCATTGCTCATGCCGGCAAGGCGAAGCGGATCGCCGATCTCTTTGCCGGCTCCGGCACATTTTCACTGCGGCTGGCGCGGATCGGCCGCGTGCACGCCGTCGAAGCCGAAGCTAAGGCGCTCGCAGCACTCGACCATGCGGCCCGCAACACGCAAGGGCTGAAACCGGTCACCGTCGAAAAGCGCGATCTCTTCCGCCGTCCTTTGATGACGCAGGAATTCAAGCCCTATGACGCCGTCGTCTTCGATCCGCCACGCGCCGGTGCCGAGTTCCAGTGCCAGGAGCTTGCCCGCTCAGGCGTGAAGAGGATCGTCGCCGTCAGCTGCAATCCGCTGACGCTGGCGCGGGATCTCGCGATCCTCGTCGAGGGAGGCTACCGGATCACGCAAGTGACGCCGATCGACCAGTTCCTCTGGACCTCGCATGTCGAGGTGGTGGCGACGCTGGAGAAATAGGCGTGGCTGTCGGAAAGACCAAAACACGCAACCCCTACTATAATGGTCCAGTGTCCGATCACTTCGACGGCACGCATTTCTTCAATCCCGAAGGTATTGAGCCCCTTGGTTTCCGCGATCTGCTGCGGTGGCAATTCGGCGGTGGCCGTGAGCGTTGGCCGCGGTCGGTCCCAAGTCCGTACGCGGCGGCCAAGCCGGATCCACGCGTCGACGGCGAGGATCTAAGGGTGACCATGGTTGGCCATGCAACAATGCTCGTGCAGGTCGCTGGGCTCAATATCCTCACCGACCCGGTATGGTCAGAGCGCGCGAGTCCCTTCGCTTTTGCGGGACCCAAGCGCGTCGTTCCACCGGGCATCGCGTTCGATGATTTACCGCCAATTGATCTCGTGCTGGTGTCGCACAATCATTATGATCATCTCGATATCGCAACGCTCAGACGGTTGCGTGCGAAGCATCGGCCGCGTGTCGTGACGCCACTCGGCAATGACACGATCATTCGCCGTGCCGTGCCCGATATGCAGACGACATCGATGGACTGGGGCGAGCGCATTTCGCACGCCGGAATAAGCATTGATGCGGAGCCTGCACACCATTGGTCCGCTCGCGGAACCGCCGATCGCCGGATGGCACTCTGGGCGTCGTTCGTTTTGTCGACGCCAGCCGGAAAAATTTATCACGTCGGAGATACGGGCTTTCACGACGGCATCAATTACAAAGCGGCACAGCAGAAGCATGGCGGCTTTCGCTTGGCCATTTTACCCTTCGGCGCATATGAGCCGCGCTGGTTCATGAAAGGGCAGCACCAGAATCCGCAGGAGGCGGTGATCGGGATGAAACTGGCCAATGCGGCCTATGTGGCCGGACATCACTTCGCCACGTTCCAACTGACAAATGAAGCGGTCGACGCGCCGGCAAAAGCGTTGCAAGACGCAATGAGCGAGCATGAAATTTCCCCGGAACGGTTCCGGCCGCTCAGGGCCGGCGAAGTATTCAATGTGCCGGCGGTCTAATCGGTATCGGCTTGCTCCCGGTGTTGGTGTCGATCGCCGCAAAGCGATGCCAGGCGATGCTCAGCGGCGCATGAAGGCTTCGAAGGCCGCCCGGGCCTCGGCACTTTTCAGCCGCGCGGAGAAATAGCGGGCCTCCTCGTCGATGCGGGCGATGATCTCGCCGCGATCGCCACGAATGAGGTCGCGGGCGATGCGCAACGCCTCCGGCGGCTTGGCGGCGAGCTTTGCAGCCGTGGCCAAAGTCAGAGAATCGACCTCGCCTGACTCAACGACCTTCCAGACGAGGCCGGCTTCCTTCGCTTCCTCTGCCGAGAATGCTTCGCCGGCGGCAAGCAGGGCGAAGGCGCGCTGATGGCCCATCAGCCGCGGCGCGACGAGGCTGGAACCGGCCTCCGGCACCAGCGCCAGATCGACGAAGGGTGTGCGAAACTGGCTGCGGCTGGAGGCGATGGTCAGGTCGCAATGGAGATGGATCGTCGTGCCGATGCCGATCGCAAGGCCGTCGACGCCCGAGACGACGGGTTTTTCGGCATTCACCAGCGCATAGAGGAAATCGAGAATTTCCTGCTCCAGGCCGCGGCCGCCCATTGCGGCACCCAGAAAATCGTTCATGTCGTTGCCGGCCGAAAAGCAGCCTTCGGTGCCAAGGAAGGCGGTGGCGCGGATGCCGGGATTTGTGTTGGCCGCATTCAGCGCATCGGCCATGGTGCGGTACATGGCGCGGGTGATGGCGTTCTTCTTCTCCGGCCGGTTGAAGCGGATCAGCTGCACGCCTGGATGGGCTGCAGGCTGCTCGACGATGATGTGATCGGTCATAAGGTCTCCTCAGGCAAGCAGGATGCGGGCGGCGGCAAGGCTTGCCGCGCCATTGACGACCCGGTCCCGAAGGGCTGCGGTCTCGGCAAGCAGGTTTTCGGCAGCGAAGCGGCAGAGCGCGATGCGGTTGTCGCCTGCCCCATCGGCTCCCTCGGCGAGAGCGCCCTTGGCAAGATAACAGCCGGTCAGCACCAGCCCGAACAGGCGCTGATAGGGGGTGGCACCCGAGAGCGCCTCGGCGGCCTTGTCATCGGCAAGCGTTTTGATCAGCCAGGCGGTCGCCTGTTCGAAATCGGCGATGGCCGTATCGAGCCTCACAGCGGTCTCGCCGAAACCGTTGAGATTGGAGCGGCGGACGCCATCGGCGATCTGCTTAAGCTCGGCGATGAAGCCCTTCACCTGATCGCCGCCGGAGAGCGGCAGCTTGCGGGTGACGAGGTCGATCGCCTGGATGCCGTTGGTACCCTCGTAGATCGGGGCGATGCGGGCATCGCGGAGATAACGCGCCGCGCCGGTCTCCTCGATGAAGCCCATGCCGCCATGCACCTGGATGCCGAGCGAGGCGACATCGACGCCGGCATCGGTCGAAAAGGATTTGGCGATCGGCGTCAACAGGGCGGCGCGCTCCTGCCAGTGGCGACGGTCATCGCTTGCCCGGTGGGACATGTCGATCGCATGGGCGCAGGCATAGGAAATGGCGCGCGCCCCTTGCGTCAGCGCCTTCATGGTCAGCAGCATGCGGGCGACATCGGGATGTTCGACGATCGGGCTCATGCCGGCGCCCGTCCAGCCGGGCGCCCTGCCCTGGGTGCGTTCCCTGGCATAGGCGACAGCCTTCTGCGTGGCGGCCTCCGCGATCGCCACGCCCTGCATGCCGACGGCAAGGCGGGCATTGTTCATCATCGTGAACATGCAGGCCAGTCCTTTGTTCTCCTCGCCGACCAGCCATCCCACAGCGCCCTTTTCATCGCCGAATTTTCCGTCGCCGTAGATCATCGTGCAGGTCGGCGAGCCATGGATGCCAAGCTTGTGCTCCAGCGAATGGCAGAAGAGATCATTGCGGGGCCCAAGCGAGCCGTCGTCGTTCACCAGGAATTTCGGCACCAGGAAGAGCGAAATGCCGCGTGTGCCGGCCGGCGCATCCGGCAGGCGGGCCAGCACCAGATGGATGATATTGTCGGCCGCGTCATGCTCGCCCCAGGTGATGAAGATCTTCTGGCCGAAGAGGCGGTAGCTGCCGTCGTCGCTGCGCTCGGCGCGGACTTTCAGCACGCCGAGATCGGAACCGGCATGGGGCTCCGTCAGGTTCATGGTGCCGGTCCATTCGCCTGAGACCATCTTCTCCAGATATTTCTCTTTCAGCGCAGCGCTGCCATGCGTGCTAACCGCCTCGATGGCGCCCATCGTCAGCGTCGGGGCAAGTGCGAAGGCCATGGAACCGGAATTCCACATTTCGAGGGCCGCGACGTTCAGCATATGCGGCAAGGCCTGACCGCCGAAAGCCTCGGGTGCCGTCAGGCCGTTCCAGCCGCCGGCAATCCAGTTGCGATAGAGATCGCGCCAGCCGTCCGGCAGCCTGACCTCGCCATCCACCAGACGGGCGCCCTGGCGGTCGCCGATGTCGGCGAGAGGCGCCACTTCCTCTGTGGCAAAACGTCCCGCTTCGGCCAAGATCGCATCGACGAGATCCTCGCCGAGATCGCCGAGCAACCCTTTTGAAATCGCCTCGTCCATGCCCGCTACGTGCTTCAACGTGAACGCGATTTCCTCGACGGGCGCCTTGTACATGGTTTTTCCTCCGCAGACCGGCCTCGCGCGCGGCAAAGCCCCTCCGAGGCAAGGGCTAATTGATTTTTACGTAAACGTCAATTTCGATTTCTTCAATGGTCATGCGATAGTTTGGCTGAGATGTCGCTTTACTCTTGCACCGTTGCATAAATAGACGTCATGGAGACACTTCAAGGAATGATATCGCCCTCGCAAAGGACCGGCGACCAATGGATACATTGCCCGTCAACATACCCGGTTTCGTCTGGGCCTATCGCTTCTCGCCGGATGAAAAGACCGCAGTGCGGTTGAACAACAGTGCGACGGTGGCCGAACTGACCGCCGATAACTGTTTCTACTGGTTGCACCTCAACCTTGTCGACGCCCGCGTACCGGCCTTGCTCGATACGCTGGACGGGCTGACGGAGGACGCGAAATCGGCGCTGACGACGCGGGATACGCATGCGGCCATCACCGTCGACGAGCAGATGCTCTATGGTACCCTCGTCGACTGTCAGCGCGATTTCGCTCAGGATACCAACAATCTCGGCTGGCTGCATTTCGCCATGTCCGACCGCTTCATCATCACCACAAGGCTGCAGCCGCTGCGCAGCGTCGAACGCGCGCGGGCGCTGATCGACAAGAATCCGGGCAAATTTTCCCGGCCGGTCGATCTCTTCGAACTGCTGGTGATCGAATTCCAGCGCACGCTGATTGCGATCGTCATCGAACTCACCGAAGAGTTGAACCAGATCGAGGATATCGTCTACGACAGCGCGCAGCGCGATGAACGCCGGCGCCTGGCGCCGGTGCGGCGCACCGTGGTCAGGCTGCATCGGCATCTGCGCACGGTGCTGGCGCTGATGCGCCGGGCGGCGGCGGCCGACGAGGACGAGATGCCCTTCGGCTTCGACGACGTAGCGCGGCGGCTGACCAGCCGACTGGAAACGGTCGACCACGATATCTATGCGCTGCAGGATCGGGCACGCCTGCTGCACGAAGAAATCGATTCGAAACAGTCCTCCGAAACCAACCGTCACCTCTATCTGCTGTCGATCATGACGGCCTTCCTGCTGCCGCCGACACTGGTGACGGGCTTCTTCGGCATGAACACGGCTAACCTGCCTTTCGCCGTTGGCGACTACGGCACGGAATACGCCGTCGTGCTCATCGTCGCCTCCATTGCATTTGCCTGGTGGCTGCTGAGGCGGGTGGATATTCTTTGAGGGTAGATGTGCGGGCGTGACCGGGGGCGCGCGGGTCCGCTCCTAATCCATCAAACGTCGTGGTATTTGCCACAAAGCTCACCCCACTCTCCGTCATCCTCGGGCCTGCCCCGAGGATCCACGCAGGCCTCCTCCATCAGCAGCGGGCATGGATCCTCGGCTCAAGGCCGAGGATGACGGAGGGTGGGGTAACGTTCCTGCCGAACTCGCCGCCGATGCAGCGGCGTTGCGGCTATCGCATCACGTTACATCGCATTGACACAGACCAATCGGAAGCGCGGCGCGCTTCCTGCCTCAATACGGCGAATAGCACTGCTGACGCGGGCCGTTGTAGGGTTGGAACGTGTTGTCGTAGGCGCGGTATGACCGGTAGCGGTTGGCGCACCAGGCGACGTGGCTCGAACCCATGCGGGGCGCAGGTGCAACGTAACGCGGCTGCGCGGCAATGGCGCCGCCGATGACCGCGCCGGCGCCGAAGGCGGCGAGCGGATACCAGTAGCCGTTATAGCTGCGATAGCCCGGGCGGTAATAGGAATAGCCGCGATAGCCGCCGTAGTAGCCGGGCCGGTAATAGGCGCCGGGGCGA
This sequence comes from Rhizobium sophorae, assembly GCF_013087515.1. GTDB lineage: Bacteria > Pseudomonadota > Alphaproteobacteria > Rhizobiales > Rhizobiaceae > Rhizobium > Rhizobium sophorae. The sequence goes on from NZ_JABFCN010000045.1 coordinate 155,816, forward strand.
TAGCCCGGACGGTAACCGGGGCGATAGTAACGGCGGTACTGGACGTTCTCGACGTCGGAGGATTTTTCCACCTGCGGGGCGGTGGGCATCTGGATTGCCTGCGACGGTACAAAACCCGTCAGAACCACGGCGGCAGCCAGAACTGCAGTCGCGATCTTGTTTCTCAGCCCGATCATGCTTCAACTCCCATTCAACAGCGATCACCGCCTGCCCAGCAACGCGTTCGCGCCCGAACGGTTCCAAAAGCCGCCGGGGCCGGCTGCCTTTCCTTTTAGAGAGTCCGAACTGAACCGGAGATTAACCGCCCGGCTCAGGCAGTGTGCGATCAGGCAACGGCCGAGATTTTCGCCTGGTCGCCCTGCAGACGGTTCACCATGAAGTTCGAATACCATTCGAGGAACTGCATGACGCCGCCCTCGTGCAGGGAAGAATAGGGGCCGGGCTCATAGGCGGGCGAGTGGATGCCGAAGGCATTCTCCTCGACGATGCGGCGATCCTGATCGTTGGTCTCGGTCCAGACGTGGGTCAGTTCCTCGAGATTGTAATCCACGCCTTCGACGGCGTCCTTGTGGACGAGCCACTTGGTCGTCACCGCCGTCTCGTTGGCGCTGAGCGGCAGAACCCGGAAGGAGATGGCGTGGTCGCCGAGCAGGTGGTTCCACGTCGTCGGGTAATGGAAGAGCAGCATGGTGCCGATATGGCCGATCGAGATATCATCGGAGAGCGGACGCTTGACGGCGCGCTTACCCGACATGGTGTAGCTCTCGGCATCCTCGATCAGCGGCATGCGGGCGGTGCGGAACTGACCGTCCGGCGAAATCTGGAACTTGCTCGGCAGGCCGGCCGCCTCGCAACGCGCCCAATGGCCGGCGATCTCGGGATCGTCGGCGCCGCCATCCGTGCCGGTGACACTAGGGGCTTCGGGATAGGTGCGGCAGAGTTCGGGGTGATTGGCGGCGCAGTGATAGCACTCGCGGTTGTTTTCCCAGACGAGCTTCCAGTTGCCCTTCTCGATGATCGTGCTCTGGAAGGCGACCTTGCTCTGGCTGATCCGGTGCGGCGCGACATAGGGTTCGATCTTGTCGCGCACCGGCTGGAAATCCGGGGCGGTGTTGGCAAGGCAGATGAAGACATAGCCAGCGACGATTTCGCAATGGACAGGCTTCAGGTTGAAGCCTGATTTGTCGAAGTCATCACCCATGTGGCGGGCGAAGGCGAGCTTGCCGTCGAGATCATAGGTCCACTGATGATAGGGACAGACGAGGCGCACGGAGGAGCCGTGCTCCTTGGTGCAGACGCGCGAACCGCGATGGCGGCAGCTGTTGTGGAAGGCACGGATGACATTGTCGCGGCCGCGGACGATGACGACAGGATAGCTGCCGATCTGAACGGTGAAATAGGCGCCCGGCTTCGGCAACTCGCAATCATGGCCGATGAACAGCCAGTCGCGATAATAGATCATCTCCATGTCGAGCTGGAAATAATCCTCGTCGATGTAGAACGGCTGTTCGAGGCTGAAGCCCTCACGGCGGCTCTTGAGCTGACGCAAAACGTTGCTGCGAATATCCATCTTCATGTCCTCGTGCACCCGGCTGCCGGCTGCCGGCAAGAAGGCCGGCGGAAGCGCGCCCGCTTCCTTCTCCTTCGGGAGAAGTGTTCATGGCGTCATTTAATCACCGAGCTTGCCTGCCGCTTGGTTGTAATGCGACATCGGCTTCGAAATTGACGACAGGATGCGGCAAGCCGCAAGCTGCCGATCCCGGTCGATGACATTGCCCGACTCTCCGGGCAATTATCCTCAATTGCGACATGGCGTAAAGACCCGCTCCGCAAAGAGGCCGGCTGCCTGATATCGATCGCCGTCGCGTTTGCGACATCTGCCGGCATTTGCCCTTCAGCCGGCCGGCCCCGGGGGCCATTTTTTAACATCGCCTTAAGCATACGGTCCTATCCTCCTGATGATCACCGACCGACCGAAGAACGCGAACCATGGCCAGACTCCGTTATTTCGACGCGAAAGATGCGAGCAGATCGCAAGAACCGCAGCTGATTGCCGCCCATTCCGAATTCTTGCGAACCGGTCGCATCCCCCGCGAGCGGCGGCATTGGCTGGCGGAGGAAAAGCGGTATTTCACCCATGACGAGGTCGCAGCGAAGACCGGACGAAAGCTGCAGGTGGCCGGCGAGAAGACGCATCAGCACATCAACGGCTTTCACCACTCGATCCAGTTTCCGAAGATGATCTTCCACCGGACGCTGGAGGACAGCCCGCATCTCGGCTATTGCCACGTCACCGCCGCGCGGACGAAATTCGCCCATTACGAAGAGGTAAGCTGGGCCTTCTACATCTCCAATTTCTATTCCGAGATCGGCGAGAACGACAATTTCTTCGAGCGCATCGATGTCGGTTATTCCCGCATGTATTTCGCCGTCGCGATCAAACCCGGCGAGAACTCCGCGGAAAAGATGACTATCGACCGGTCGGTGCGCGGCAACGGCCTGCTCTTCCGCACGCATGACCCGCAGGCGGCGATCCGCAACATCCTGCTGCTCGGCGCCCGTAACGAACAGCTGCGCGAAATCATCCGGCAGCTCTAAAGCGCGACGCCTTAGGTCCTTGCTTGATGCATGCCGTGGCCCCAAAACCGCTGCACACTTTTGGGCGACATGCATAGATGAACAACACGATTGATCGCGGGCGGCGGAAAGCCTAATGACTGCCGGGATTACAGCGCCGCGCGTCTTTTCAGACGCGCAAGGGGCGCAGTCGCAAGTACCGGGCAGAACATGGCACGCACGATCGATATCACGGCAGACAGGCAGGCAGCGCTCGAGGCGGCCTCAGCCGCTCTAGCCGACGGCTTTGCCATCGCCATCCCGACGGAGACTGTCTACGGCCTTGCAGCCGACGCTACCAATCCTTTGGCCATCGCCCGCATCTACGAGACAAAGGGACGGCCGCGCTTCAACCCGCTGATCTGCCATATGGCCGATCTCGCGATGGCGGAAGAACATGCCGAATTCGACCCGGTCTCACGGGCGCTCGCTGCAGCCTTCTGGCCGGGTCCGCTGACCCTCGTGCTGCCGCTGAAGCGGGAAAGTCCGATCCATTCGCTGGCGACCGCCGGGCTCGACAGCGTCGGCATCCGCGTGCCGAAGGGGTTTGCAGGCGCTTTGATCGGCGCCTTCGGACGGCCGCTCGCAGCCCCCAGCGCCAATACCTCAGGCGGGGTCAGCGCCACGAGTGCCGCCCATGTCGAAGCCGATCTCGGGGCGAAAATCCCGTTGATCCTCGATGCGGGCCCAAGCGCTGTCGGTGTCGAATCGACGATCGTCAAGGCAGAGGGCGGCCAACTCAGGCTGCTTCGGCCGGGTGGACTGGCGGCGCGCGAGATCGAACGCATTGCAGGCCAACCGCTGCTGCGTGCGAAGGCGGCATCGGCGGCCATCGAGGCGCCGGGCATGCTCGCCTCGCATTACGCGCCGGGTGCTTCCGTGCGCCTCAATGCAACGGCAGTCGAACCCGGCGAAGCGCTGATCGCCTTCGGCAGCGCTGCGGTCTCCGGCGCGGACTGTGCACGGATCGTCCTCGATCTCAGCCCGCGCGGCGACCTGGCGGAGGCAGCCGCCAATCTTTTCGACTATATCAAGCGGGCAGATGCCAGCGGCGCCCGGAGCATTGCCTTTTCGCCGATTCCCGAGGAGGGGCTGGGCGAGGCAATCAACGACCGCCTGCAGCGGGCAGCCGCGCCCCGCGACTGAAGGACCAGGAACAGGATGGAGAATCGAGCCCGATGAGCAGCATTTCCAGCGAGGATCTCGACCGCTTTATTGCGATCGTCGGCGACAAGTACGCGCTTCGCAGCGAGGCCGATCTTGCGCCGCATCTGATCGAAAACCGCGGGCTCTATCACGGCTCTTCCCCTCTCCTCTTGAAACCCGGTTCGGTCGAAGAAGTCTCTGATATCATGAAGCTTGCGACCGAGACCGGAACGGCGATCGTGCCGCAGACCGGCAATACCGGCCTCGTCGGCGGCCAGACGCCGCGTCAGGGCAGGTCCGATATCATCCTGTCGCTAGAGCGCATGAACAGGATCCGCGATGTCGATCCGGTGGCGAACGTGCTGGTGGCAGACGGCGGCGCCATCCTTGCCGAGGTGCAGAAGGCGGCCGAGGCGCATGGGCGGCTGTTTCCGCTGTCGCTCGGCTCGGAGGGCTCCTGCCGCATCGGTGGCAACCTTTCCACCAATGCCGGCGGCACGGCCGTGCTTGCCTATGGCAATATACGTCAGCTCTGCCTCGGCCTCGAAGTGGTGCTGCCGACCGGCGAGATCTGGGACGGCTTACGCCGCCTGAAGAAGGACAATACCGGCTACGACCTGCGCGACCTCTTCATCGGCGCCGAGGGCACGCTCGGCATCATCACCGGCGCGGTGCTGAAGCTCTTTCCCCAGCCGCTCGGCCATCAGGTGGGCTTCGCAGGCCTGAATTCGGTGACGGACGCGCTTGGCCTCTTCAATCTCGCCTCCAGCCTCTGCGGCGCCTCGCTCACCGGTTTCGAGCTGATGCCGCGTTTCGGCGTCGAGATCACCACGCGCCATATCGACGGCGTGCGCGATCCGCTGGAAACGGCCTATCCCTGGTACGTGCTGATCGATATTTCGACGTCGGATTCGGCCGAGACGGCGGAGCGGATGATGAATGGCGTGCTCGAACAGGGTTTTGAGGCCGGGCTGGTGCTGGATGCTGCAATCGCCTCATCCGTGGCGCAGCAGAAGGCGCTCTGGCACATGCGCGAGAGCATGTCGGATGCGCAGAAGCCGGAAGGCGGGTCGATCAAGCACGATGTTTCCGTACCCGTGTCGAAGATCCCGCATTTCATGGCCGAGGCCGAAGAAGCGGTGATGGCGGCCATGCCTGGCGCCCGCATCTGCGCCTTCGGCCATATGGGCGACGGCAATATCCATTACAATATTTCTCAGCCGGTCGGTGCCGACAAGGACGCCTTCATCGCCCGCTGGCATGAGATGAACCATATCGTGCATGGACTGGTGCTTGCCCATGGCGGCTCGATCTCGGCCGAGCACGGCATCGGCCAGCTGAAGCGCGACGAACTGGCGGCGATCCGCCCGGCGATCGAAATCGAGCTGATGCGCCGCATCAAGCGCGCCTTCGACCCCGCCAATATCATGAACCCGGAAAAGGTTGTCAGCCTCGATCCGTGAGACGGCACGCCATCAGGCCTACTGCGTACCGCCGCCGGTCAGGAGCATCAGCGCCGGCGACTGCTGGGTGGCGTTCTGGACGTCGTACATCGCGGTGAACCGGCGCAGCAGCTTGTCGACCTTCTTCGGATCCTGGAGATCCTCGAGCTTGACGAAGCGGTTGATGAGATCTGCCTGCTTGGCGACATCCATGCCGGAGATCTGCGACGGCAGGCTGTAGGCTGTGGTGATGACCTGGTAAAGCGCCCTGTCGCCGAGGATCCCATAGATCGAGGTGATGCTCGAGGCCTTGCGGCTGAAATAGAGCGCCAGACGGACGCCGTCGTTGCTTTCGCCCTCCTGGGCTTCCATCGTCTGCTGAACATAGAGCTCCTGCGTATGCTCCTCGGCCGCCTTGTTCTGGATGGTGCCGATCTTGGCGCGGGTCAGGTTGCCATCCTTGTCGAAATTGAAGGCGGCGACGATATCCTTGAATCGCGCATCGGCGGTGGCGTTGAGATAGCTCTTCTTGTCGTCGGGATCGGATGTGAAGATCTTCTTCAGCGTCGCCTTGTCGTAATCCTTGGGGTCAAGGTTGTTCGCCTTCAGCACCAGGTCGGTCAGCCGGCTGTCGTCCAGGAAGTCGTCGAGCGACTTTACCTTGGCCATGCCCTTGGCGAAATAATCGACTTCGGCCGTCGCATCCTTCGCTGCCTTGTCCTTTACCGGACCGTCCTTCATCAGCATGGTCATATGCGATCTATAGTCGGTGGCGTATTTGGCCATTGTCGCGTCGGGCAGCGCCTGGAAGGGTGATGCCGCCTTGCCGTCGGGGCCGAAGTTGAAGGCGCGGGCAAGGTTGGTGATGCGTTCATCCTTGAGCGAAGCGACATAGCCGTTCGGATCATAGGCATCGCTGGTCAGGATCTTGCGCATCATCGAACGCGATACGTCCTGGTCGGTCAGGCCGAAAGCCTGCAGCGCCACATGGAAGAGATCCGGTAAATTGTCGTTGCTCTTGGTGAAATCCGCTGACGAGTTGCTGCGCAGGAAGTCATTGACGCTGTCGACGTCGGAGAAATTCAGCAGGCTGCTGCTGTCGGCCATAAGCTTCTGGTAGTTGGATGCGACCTCGTCGATCGCCTCGTCGCGCTCGTCGTCATAACGCGCCGCGTAATTGTCGTTGGTGGTCTGCGCCTGGTCGGCCGTCTGGACCGAGCTGACGACAGGAAGCGATCCATCGGCGGCGAAGTTGAAGTCGGCGTTGAGATCGGCGTGACCTGCTGCTGCGGCCGCCGTCGCATCGGTCAGGATGCTCTTCAGATCGGCGTCCGAGATATCGAACGGCAGATTGTAAGTGCTCTTCAGGAAATTGGTGATGCCGTCATCGGCAATAAGATCATCGACATTGGCGATTGCCCTCATCCGCGCGGAATAGTCGTTGGTCCGCGCTGTGGCACTAATTTTCGTATTGCTGATCTGGGCGGCCGTCTGCGCCTGCATACCATCTTCAAGCGTGCCGTCCGCCTTGAAGTTGAAGGCAGCAGCAACGTCGGCATAAGTGCCGGTGCCGCTCTGGTCGGTCAGGATATTCCTGAGATCGAGATCGCTGACCGTCGACGGGATGCCGAAGGCGTTGCGGACGAAATTGTTGAGTTTCTGGTCCGCCAGCAACTGATCGACGTCCGAGATGCCGGCGATGGTCGCCTGATAGTAGACGGCCGCCTCATTGGCCTTGCTGGTGGTGCTCGCGCTCTGCGAGGCACTTTGCGAGGCGTAAAGGGTGGCGACAGAACCGTCCGCCTTGAAATTGAAAAGATCGTGGACGTCGCTATAGCCCTGGGCGCTGGCAGCCGCGGGATCGACCAGGAAGGTCCTCAACGTCGCATCAGAGACACTGTCTGCGATCTGCATGCTGTTTCTGATGTAGCTGACGGCAACGGCATCCGACATGATGTTATCGACATTGGTGACATTGCCGATCATGCCGTTGAAATGCGCGGCGTTCGCCGCCGACTTGTCAGTGGTCGACTTGCGCTGTGCTTCCGTCTGAATCACCGAACCGTTGATCGAGCCGTCCGCCTGGAAATTGAAGTCGGCATTAAGGTCGGCATGGCCCTGAGCCGCGGCATAGGCCGAATCCGTCAGGATGTTCTTGAGGTCGGCATTGCTGAAATTCGTGCCGAGACCATAGGCATCCTTGATGTAGCGCGCCAGCACATTGTCGGCGAGCAGGTCGTCGACATTGGTGATACTGCTCGATTGCGAGGTCAAGGTATAATAGTTGCCGGTGTTCGACGCTGCCGACTGCAGATTGTTCGCCTGGGCGATGGACTGGGCGCGCGCCGTGTTCGACGTCGAACCGTCCGCCTTGAAATTGAAAGCATTGTAGACATTGGTGAAGCCCATCAGCTGGGCATAGCCGGGGTCGGTCAGCACCGTGCGCAGCGCTGCAGCGGTAAAGTCGGCGCCCATGCTGTAGGCTGTCTTGATATAAGAGGTCAGCCGGCTGTCGGCGATCAGGTCATCGACATTGGTGATCGTGCCGATCTTGGCGGTGTAATAGGCCTTGTTGTATTCGGCCGCCGTCTTGCCGACGTAATAGACGTCGGAGCCAACCGAATTGTCGATGATGACCGATTGGGAATTCAGCGTGTAGGACTCGATGACCGAGGCCTTCTGCGCGGCGGTCTGGGCCGTGCCGGTGACGGTACCGTCGGCGTTGAAGCTGAACTGGGCGGCAAGCGCCTTATACTTGTCGCCGCCCTGCGTATTGACGAAGCTCGTGGGGTCGCTGAGATCGCTGGTCAGCACCTGCCGCAGAAAGTCCTTCGACGCATAGGTGGGATCGATCTTGAAGGTCTTCAGCACATAGGTGCGCAACCGGGTGTTGTTGACCAAGTCGTCGACGCTCTGCACGCTGTCGATATTGTTGCTGTAATAAGTGCTTTCGGCGCTCGCGGCCTTTTCGGCATCGGCGAATGATTGTTTGTAAAGGCCGATGAGCTCGTCCTCCTGCGCATCCGTCTGCACGTCCTTTTCCGGCGCATTGAAATTGAAGGCGGCGGCGAATTCGCGGTAGCGCGTATCGGAGAGCTTGTTGGCGTAGCTGTCGGGATCGGTGAGATCGCTTTCCAGCACCTTCTTCATGAAGGCCTTGGCGTAGGTCATGTCCTCGAGGCCATAGGCCTTCATCGCATAGCTGTAGAGCTTGTAGTCGCCGAGGAAGTCGTCGACGTTGGTGACCTTGTTGATATGGTCGGCGTAGTATTGGGCATCCTTCTTGACCGTCGTCTGCGACGCGACCTTGTTGAGGCTCGACGTCATGTCCCGCGACAGGATCGTGTAAGCGAGGGAAGCCGTGATCATGGAAAGCGCCCTTTTCGGCAAAATCTCTAAAAGAACGACGAAATGCTGGTGAGCATATTTTGCCATGTAAAGCTTACCTGAGACTTACCTGCGGATGCATCATTCCAGGACACCACATCGTTCACCTTCCGGAAACCCTGCCGGATTCGGTTTTGATAACCATCAGAGGAGGCAAAGTTTTCTTAACCGCAATTTTTAAGCTGTACGGAACGGCGGCTGCCTATTGTCGGCCATAGAGGACGAAAAGTCCCAAGGAGAAGACCGAAAATCGGCTCTCAGGTAAGACAAGGGTAGAATGAAATGAACAATCCCGTTATGAAGCCCGCCTGGGCTGGCACGACGTTACGCCTCGATCCGTCCCGCTTTCCCCAGCAGGTCAGCTACGCCATCCATGATTGTTCGGATGACGTCAATATCACCATAGACGAACGTGGCGCGGTCCTGCGCAAGGTCCTCCCCTCCAGCGGCCTGCCGCTCTCGATTGCGCTGCCGAAGCGCGTCTTCAAGGGTGTCGCCGCCCGCGCCATCGACCACGGCGACGGCGAAGTCACCGTCACTCTCGAGCTTCACCACACCGATCCGGAGCTCTGCATTCCGCTGCTCGTCGCCCATGATCTCAGCGACATTGCCGCCGACTGGCGCAGCTGGTCGGAAGCCTTCCGCATTCCGATGCTGATGGTCGAGGCCGACGGCGTCGCCCGGCCGCTCGAAGACCATATTGGTGCCCTGCGCACCAGCGATCTCAAGCCGCGCCGCCGTCATTCCTACTTCGCCAATCGCCGTCCGCGCTTCCTCGTGCGCCGCACCACCGGCCGGCTGGGCGTCGCCATGAAGATCGAAGGTAAGGAAATCATCGCCCGCAACTGACCGAAATCGCGACACCGGACACATCATTGCCGGGCATTCTGCGCACTCATCTGTCGCGGAATGCCCGTTTTGCGACGCTGTAGCGCTCGATCGCTGAAGGCGAATGTGTATGCTTGCCTCGGAAACCCTGACTTTGCTACAGCGGCGGCAAGCGCCGTTTGACCGAAGTTCCTTTGATGACGGCCGTGCTGGTGACAGCGTGCTCGGAAAGGACTTCAAGCACATCGTCCATTTGCTCGATCGAATGCACAACCAAGCGGGCAAGGAACGGATCGTCGCCGGTGATCTTGTCGCATTCGACAAATTCCGGCCGTTCCTGAATGAGCTTTTCGACCAGATGCAGCTTACCAGGCAGCGGCCTGATCCTGACCATCGCCCGTATCTGGTAGCCGATGGCGCGTGTGTCCACATCCACGGTGAACCCCCGAATGACACCCGCACTTCCCAGCCTGCGAACACGTTCTGATACACTCGGCGCGGACATGCCGACGAGGCGGGCTAGCTCGCTCATGGACAATCGCGCATCGGAATCGAGCGCCGCAACAATGCGCGCGTCCGCCTCGTCCAGCGTCGACTTTCCAGATTGAAGGTTTTTAGGTGTTTTTGCTTTCAACATCGCGAGAAATCTAGCCGAATAGCCCTTGCCTTTCCATATAAAATGGTCGGATCGCATTGCATGATTGCTCCAACAGGAGACAAACATGCTGCTTGGGATCATCGCCGGCCTTACGACATGCGCGTTGTGGGGGCTGACTTTCGTTGCGCCGCGCGCCGTAGCACCGTTCACGGCGTGGGATTTGACCATTGCCCGCTATGGCATCTTCGGCTTGGTCTGTCTGCTCATGATGTTCGATCGCCGGTTCCGGCCGATGGGGATGACACCCTCACGGTTCTTGATCGGCCTGCTTCTTGGTGGTGCAGGATATGTCGGATATTTTGTCAGCGCTGCCTTTGCCGTGCAGCTTGCGGGTGCCGCCATCCCTCCGGTCATCATCGGCACCATGCCAGTGTTTCTAGCCATCATCGGCAATATTCAAGACCGTTCCGCGCCATGGCACGCTCTCGCCTTTCCACTGGCAATGATCGCGACCGGAGTGGTGATCGTCAATGTCGCGACGATCCGGGCGGCAGACCTTTCCACCACGGCGGGGATCATTCTCGGCATTCTCGCCAGCTCAGTCGCGCTGGCGATCTGGATTGTCTATGGACTGGCAAATGCGGCCGTGATGCGGTCAGCCGACGCCCCAGACGGATTGCAATGGACAGGACTGCAAGGCATCGGAGCGGCAATCGGCAGCCTTCTCCTGCTGCCACTTGCTTCTTTGGATCTGGCGGATACGGCATCCGTTCCCGAAGTCTCGCGTTTCATCGGATGGGCGTTGGTGATGGGGCTCGCCGGCTCGTGGTTCGCGACCTGGTGCTGGGTGGTCGCTTCCCGTCGCCTGCCGCTGGCTCTCTCCGCCCTGCTCATTGTTGCCGAAACAATGTTCGGCCTCGCCTATGGCTTCATGTTCGAGGGGCGGTTGCCATCTCCTGCCGAGGCGATCGGCGCGGCATTGCAGCTCGCCGGCGTCTGCGCTGCCGTCGCGGCTTTCAGCAAGCCGCGCCCTCTATCCGAGCTTTCGCAAGACTCCGTCGCGAAAATTTGAGCTTTTTTGCGAGGGAGCTTTGCGACAGAAAATTCCCAAAAAGCGCGGCGTTGTAGGAAGAATTCGATATTCCAGTCTACGGCGAATCCAGGGCTGGCGCCCGCGCCGGGATTATCGTCCCGATCAGGGAATAGCAAACAGCAGCGAGACGAAGAGGCCGAAGAAGATGATCAGGCCGACGCGGTTGTTCGATTTGAAGAGCGCCAGGCACTGCTCGGCATCGTTGATATCGAGCCGGACGATCTGCCAGGCGAACATGCCGGCCGCACCGAGCAAGGCCAGGAAAGCGATGAGATTGGCGCCGGCGAGAGCGAAAGCAATAAACATCAGCAGCAGCGTCAGCCCATAAAGGCCGATCAGCCATTGCCGTGTCCTGTCGCCGAACAGGCGCGCGGTGGAACGGACGCCGATCAGCTCGTCATCCTCCTTGTCCTGATGCGCATAGATCGTGTCATAACCGATCGTCCAGGCGACGGAGGCGGCGTAGAGCAGGATGGCAGCAAAGGAGAGGCCACCCAAAATCCCGGCCCAGCCCATCAGCGCGCCCCAGGAAAAGGCAAGTCCGAGGTAGAATTGCGGCCAGTCGGTGAAACGTTTGGCAAAGGGATAAAACGCCACGATCCCGAGCGAGAGCACGCCGAGGAAGACGTTGAGCCAGTTGAACTGCAGCAACACGATGAGGCCAACCAGCGCCTGCAAGCCGATGAAGATCTTCGCGTGGGCGCGCGTGACGCGGCCGGAGGGCAGCGGACGCGACCGCGTGCGCGCCACTTCCATGTCAATCTCGTGGTCGACGAGATCATTATAGGTGCAGCCGGCGCCGCGCATGGCGACCGCGCCGATGAAATAAAGGAACAGATGAGACACCAGCAAGCTGCCGGAATAGAGCCCCTCGCCGATCGCCGCATTGGCCGCAAGTGTCGCCGACCAGAAGCACGGCCACATCAACAGCTGCCAGCCGATCGGGCGATCCCAGCGTGCGAGCTGCGCATAAGGCCAAAGCCATGGCGGCAGGATCCGGTAGACCCAGTTATCGGAAGGTGCGTCGGAGACGCGATCGTTGAAGTCGCCGGTATCGTGCATGCCGCTCATCTAGCGGCGGGCCGTCGATCCGGTCAAGAAGCGATCATTGCGCTGCCATTTGTATCATTCCTTGGATCGGGATCGATCCAAAGACGAAATTATACGGCAATTCAAAGTGTTACAGCGCTGCGCATCTGAGAGAGATGCGCAGCCGCATCAGTCACTGCAGTGAGAAATTGAACTTGTAAGTCGCCGAGACGCCGATCAGGACCTGGTTCTTCGAGCCGCGGTCACGCACGAGGCTGCTGTCGGCGGCAGGGCCTGCCAGCCGCTTATATTCGAGGAAGGAACTTGCCGAGAGGTTTTCCGTCGCCTTCCAGGTCAGCGCCGCGCCTGCGCCATAGGATTGGATGCCAGACGACGGCTTATAGGGATCAAGGCCGCTTGCCGCCGCCTGCTTGGCGTTGACGCCGTAATAGGCGTCGTAATAGCCGCTGGTGGCGAAGGTCGCACGCGGTCCGCCCGACAACTGCAGGTCGGGGGCGATATCGGTGAAGGCATCGACCGCGAGATCGGCGACGATGCCGTCATGCGAGCGGATGCCCTGGCGGACTTCGGCGCGGGCACGAAGGAAATCTGTCGGGTAGACCTCGACGAAACCGCCGGCTTCCGCCCCCCATTTGACCTTCTTCAAGCCCTTCAGCTCGCTGCCGTCGCCGTCATCGCGCGACGGCACGAACCTGCCGACGATGCCGGCGCGGAAAGCGCCCTTGTCGATGAGGGCGAAAGAGGGATTGTCGTTGCGCGAGGAAAAACGCGCCCCGGCACCTTGGCGGCCGACGGAGATCAGCGGGCTGAACTTGAATTCATTGTGCGACGAGCCCTCGAATTTCGGAGCGGAGAAGCCGGCGACACCGACGCTCAGATACCAGTCGCCGGACCAGAAGTGCTGGCCGCCTTCCTGGGCGGCCACCGAACCAGCGGATAAAAGGGCAATAGCCAAAGAGATCGATACGACTGATCGATGAGACACGTCCACACTCCAGAAAACGCAAAAACAAAGCCGCGGAGGGCGGCGCTCGCTACATCTATCCCGATGTCGTTACCTCAATGTTAACCACGGCTGCGAGATTGAGCGGGCAGTGGACTGCGTCTGATTTTTATCTCTGGTTCCAGCGGCGGATGACCGGTTCGGTCAGATCGTGCTCGTAGCCGAGCACGCTGATGCTCGCCGTATCAAGCACGAAACGGGAGCCGTCTTCCGGCGGCAGGCCGAGCCAGCGGGCGGCGAGGACGCGCAGGAAATGCGAGCTCGAAAAGACCAGGATGGTGCCGGCCGTTTGACGAAGTCCGCCAATCACGGCGTCGGCGCGATCGCCGACATCGGCGGCGAATTCGCCCTTCGGGCAGCCGTCGCGAAAGAGCTGCCAGCCGGGGCGGCCCGCCAGGATTTCCTTGGTGGTGATGCCTTCATAGGCGCCATAGTCCCATTCGGCGAGATCGTCCTTGATCACCGCGCCCGGTCCGAACCCGGCGAGCGCGCAGGTCTTACGGGCCCGCTCGGACGGGCTCGACCAGACGGCGGAGAAGCTAAGGCCCGCCAGCCGGTCGGCGAGTTTGCGGGCAGCGGCCTCGCCGTTCGCCGTCAAGGGAATATCGCTGCGTCCGGTATGGCGCCCGGACAGGCTCCATTCGGTTTCACCGTGGCGGACCAGGTAGATCTCGGGAAACGCACTGCTCATCGGCACAACCTTTCATGAGGACCGGTTCCTCGGCAAAATCGCAGCGGAAGCGGCATTTCCGGGGGATCAGAATGTCACCTTTTCGAGCGGAGCGCGCCTCGCCTCGAATTCCTTCAGCTTCGCTTCGTTGCGCGCGATGTAATTGCGATTGTCCGGAACGGCGAACTGGTTCTTGGCGATCTGGATCTGCAGGATGAAGAGCTCGTCCCAGCGGAAGCCCATTTCGGAACCCGCCAGATAGAATTCCCACATGCGGAAGAACTGCTCGTCGTAAAGTGCCACCGCTTCGGCCTTGCGCGCCACGAAACGCTCGCGCCAATGACGCAGCGTATAGGCATAATGCAGCGGCAGGATTTCGATATCCTTGACCAGCAGCCCGGCCTTTTCAAGCGGCGGCACCACCTCGCCGACGGAGGGGATGTAGCCGCCCGGGAAAATGTATTTCTCGATGAAGGCATTGGTGCCGAAGCTCGGCTTCGGGCGGCCGATCGAATGCAGCACCATGACGCCGTTGTCGTCGAGGAGATCCGATACCTTACGAAAGAAATTGCCGTAATGGCCGATGCCGACATGTTCGAACATGCCGACCGAAACGATGCGGTCGAACTTCCTGCCCGTCATGGTGCGGTAGTCCTGCAGTTCGAAACGCACCCGATCGGCAAGGCCGCGCTTTTCGGCGCGCGTACGCGAGACCTTGAGCTGCTCTTCGCTTAGCGTGATGCCGGTGAACTCGGCACCTTCGGTCGCCTCCGTCAGGTACATGCCCATGCCGCCCCAGCCGGAGCCGATCTCCAGGATGCGCTGGTTCGGCTCGAGCAGAAGCTTGGCGGCGATATGGCGCTTCTTGGCGAGCTGCGCCTCGTCGAGACCAATGCCCGGCGGCTCGAAATAGGCGCAGGAATATTGCCAGTCCTCGTCGAGGAAAAGATCGAAGAGCTTGGCCGACAGGTCGTAATGATGGGCGACATTGTGCTTGTTGCGATTGACCGGCACGCGGCTCTTCAGCTGCTGCCAGGCAATGCGGCCGAGGAGCAGTGCCGCCATCTTGAAATCGAAGATTTCATTGGTGGTGTTCTGTTTCACCAGCGACAGGAAATCGTAGATGTTGCCCTGTTCGAGAATGAACCGGCCTTGCATGTACATTTCGCCGAGCTTCATGGTCGGGTCGCGCCGGATGGCGTCCTCGGCCTCTTGATCGGCAAGTCGGGCGACAACGGGTTCACCGGTGCCGTCGCCGATAGTGTAGGTTTCGCCATTGGCAAGGGTAAGTTTTAATGAACCCTTGCGGACGATTTGCTGGACGATCGATAAGAATGCCGACGCCATGGACGCCTCGCAAATGTGACAGGACAGTCACATCAACTTAATAGCTCTCTTTCGCCTTACAAGCGCCGGATTTAGCACTCCGCTCAGAACGCTGCCAAACTGTTGCATTTTTGCCGAAATACCGGCTAAACCCTTATTTTCGCTTCATCGCCTCGGCAAGTGCTGCGCCGAAGGCGCCCTGGCTTTCGGCTTTCTGCGCCGCCGGCCGGCGTTCGTTCTGCGGCCGGGAACCCTGACTTCCGCGAGAATCACCACGGGGCGGAGGGGCTGAAGAGCCGTCATCACGTTTCATCGAGAGAGCGATGCGCTTGCGCTTGGCGTCGACTTCGACAACCCGCACCTTGACGACATCGCCGGCCTTCACGACTTCGTGGGGATCCTTGACGAAGCGATCGGCAAGCTGGGAGACGTGCACCAGACCATCCTGGTGCACGCCGATATCGACGAAGGCGCCGAAGGCGGCGACATTGGTCACCGTGCCTTCCAGCACCATGCCGGGTTTTAGGTCGGAAATTTCGTTGACGCCCTCGGCAAAGGTCGCGGTCTTGAAGCTCGGGCGCGGGTCGCGGCCGGGCTTTTCCAGCTCCGCGATGATGTCTTTGACCGTCGGCAGACCGAACTTCTCATCGATGAACAGGCGCGGATCAACCGATTTCAACACGGCGCTGTCGCCCATCAGCGCGCGCAGATCGCGGCCACAGGCGGCGACGATCTTCTTGGCGACGCCGTAAGCCTCCGGGTGCACCGAGGAGGAATCGAGCGGCTCCTTGCCGTTGGGAATGCGCAGGAAGCCGGCGCATTGCTCGAAGGTGCGGCCGCCGAGGCGGGCGACCTTCAGGAGATCCTTTCGCGTCTCGAAACGGCCTTCGCTGTCGCGGTGGCGGACGATGGCATCGGCGATCGACGGGCCGAGGCCGGAGACGCGCGACAGCAGCGGCGCAGACGCGGTGTTGAGATCGACACCGACGGCATTCACCGCGTCTTCGACGACGGCATCGAGCGAACGCGACAGCTTCTGCTGGTCGACGTCGTGCTGATACTGGCCGACGCCGATCGATTTCGGCTCGATCTTGACGAGTTCGGCCAGCGGATCCTGCAGGCGCCGCGCGATGGAGACGGCGCCGCGCAGCGACACGTCGAGATCGGGGAATTCCGCCGCTGCAGTCGCCGAGGCGGAATAGACCGAGGCGCCGGCTTCCGACACGATGACCTTGGTCGGCTTCGGCGCCGGCAGCTCGGCCAGCATGTCGGCCACCAGCTTTTCGGTTTCCCGGCTGCCGGTGCCGTTGCCGATCGAGATCAGCTCGACATTATGCTTGCGGATCAGCGATGCGAGCTCGACCTGGGCGCCGCGCACGTCGTTCCGCGGCTGGAAGGGATAGACGGTCGATGTCGCCACCACCTTGCCGGTGCCGTCGACGACGGCGACCTTGACGCCGGTGCGGATGCCGGGATCGAGACCCATCGTCGCGCGCGAGCCGGCGGGCGCCGCCAGCAGCAGGTCCTTGAGATTGCGGGCGAAGACGTGGATCGCCTCTTCTTCGGCCCTTTCGCGCAGTTCCCGCATCAGGTCGAGCGAGAGCGACATGGAAAGCTTGACGCGCCAGGTCCAGCTTGCGACCTCCATCAGCCAGCGGTCGCCGGGACGGCTCGTACCGATCTCGTAAGCAGCCACGATCATGCGTTCGACCGGCTTGTTCGGAGAGGCGGTTTCGGCGTCGGCCTCGATCGTCAGCGTCAACACCTCCTCGTTCCAGCCGCGCAGCATGGCGAGCGCGCGGTGGCCCGGCGCAGTCGCCCAGCGTTCGGAATGGTCGAAATAATCGGAAAACTTCTCGCCCGTCGCCTGCTTGCCGTCGACAACTTTTGCCTTCAGCAGTGCGGCCTGGCGCATATGGGCGCGCAACTTGCCGAGCAGGTCGGCATTTTCGGCAATGCCTTCGGCGATGATGTCGCGCGCGCCTTCGAGCGCCGTCTTCACATCGGGTACGTCAGCCGTGACGAAGCCTTCGGCCAATACCGCCGGTTCCCTGGCTCGGTCGGCAAGGATCGTCTCGGCGAGCGGGCCGAGGCCGCGTTCGCGGGCGATTTCCGCGCGGGTGCGGCGCTTCGGCTTGTAGGGCAGATAGAGATCTTCGAGCTCGGCCTTGGTTTCGGCGCCAGCGACCTTGGTCATCAGCTCGTCGGTCATCTTGCCCTGGCCGGTGATCGATTCGACGATCGCGTCGCGCCGGGCTTCGAGTTCGCGCAGATAGACCAGCCGCTCGGCGAGATTGCGCAGCTGCGTATCATCCAGCCCACCCGTCACTTCCTTGCGGTAGCGGGCGATGAAGGGCACGGTGGCGCCCTCGTCGAGCAGCTCGATGGCGGCTTTGGCCTGTTCGGGCCGGGCGTTGATTTCGGCGGAGATGCGGGCTGCGAGAAAACGGAGGTCTGCGGCCATGAGATTTCCTGTTTCGTCAGAGGTGGCGGGACCATAGCGGCGAAAAGCGGCAAGGCAATGCCCGACTGTGGTTTTCACAGGTTAATGGATTGGGGGATCATCGGCGTGTTGCCGTGTGGCCCCCTCATCTGCCTGCCGGCATCTTCTCCCCGAGGGGAGAAGGGATATGCCGCACTGCTTTCCTCCATCACAAACGGCAGCGGCAAGAATGGATCGCTGAGGCAACTCCCCTTCTACCCATCGGGGAGAAGGTGCCCGGCAGGGCGGATGAGGGGGCCACGCGGCAACACGCCTGCCGGTTGCCCCACCCCATCGCTCTCGTCCGTTTTTGCGGTTGTGCAGATGCGGCATTCTTTGATAGCAGAAGCAACGTTTTTGGATCGCCCTGCCCGCGGGCGCAAGGAAAAGATTGACATGCCAAACCTTCTTCTCGAACTCCGCTCCGAAGAGATTCCGGCCCGCATGCAGCGCAAGGCTGCCGGCGACCTGAAGAAGCTCGTCACCGATGCGCTTGTCGAAGCGGGTCTATCCTACGAGGGCGCACGCGAATACTGGACGCCGCGGCGGCTTGCGCTCGACATCCATGGCCTGACGGCCCGTTCAGCCGATGTGCGCGAGGAACGCAAGGGACCGCGCACCGACGCCAACGAGAAGGCGATCGAAGGTTTTCTGCGCGGTGCTGGCCTGTCCTCCGTCTCCGAGGCGCAGGTGGTGAGCGATCCGAAGAAGGGCGATTTCTACGTCGCAGTCATCTCCAAGCCCGGCCGTGCGACGGAAGAGATCGTCAGCGATGTGATGCCCGGCATCATCCGCGATTTTCCCTGGCCGAAATCGATGCGCTGGGGCAAGGCCTCGTCGAAGCCCGGCGCCCTGCGCTGGGTGCGGCCGCTGCAGTCGATCGTCTGCACATTCGGCCCGGAGCATGAAGAGACCACCGTCATCCCCTTCGAGATCGACGGCATCACCGCTTCCAACATCACCTACGGCCACCGTTTCCACGCGCCCGAGGCGATCACGGTGCGGCGCTTCGACGATTATGCGGCGAACCTGGAAAAGGCGAAGGTCATCCTCGACGCCGAGCGGCGCAAGGACATCATCCTGCACGACGCCCGCGATATCGCCTTTGCCAACGGGCTCGAGCTGGTGGAAGACGAAGGCCTGCTGGAGGAGGTCTCCGGCCTCGTCGAATGGCCGCAGGTGCTCATGGGCAGCTTCGAGGAGGATTATCTCTCGATCCCCTCAGAAATCATCCGGCTGACGATCAAGACCAACCAGAAGTGTTTCGTGACGCGGCCGCAGGGTGGCGAAACGCTGTCGAACAAGTTCATCCTCGTCTCCAATATCCAGGCAAGCGACGGCGGCAAGGAAATCGTCCACGGCAACGGCAAGGTGGTGCGGGCCCGGCTTTCGGATGCGCTGCATTTCTGGAAGCGCGATCAAGGCAATCTGCCGGATCTCGAGACGCTGACGGCTTCGGCGGCAAAGTTCGGCCTCGACATCAAGAAGCCGCTCGACCAGCGCATGGCCAAGCTCGATGCGCTTGACGTGACCTTCCATGCCAAGCTCGGCACACAGGGCGCGCGCGTCGCCCGCATCCGCACGCTGGCCAAGGAATTGGCCACTATAACCGGCGCAGACGCGGCTCTGGTCGATCGTGCCGCCGTGCTCGCCAAGGCGGATCTGCGCACCGAAGCCGTCGGAGAGTTCCCGGAACTGCAGGGCTTGATGGGCCGCAAATATGCGGTGCTGCAGGGCGAGAATGCTTCCGTTGCCGCGGCGATCGAGGACCACTACAAGCCCCAGGGCCCATCGGACCGCGTGCCTGAGGACAGAGTGGCGATCACGATCGCCCTTGCCGACAAGCTCGATACGCTGATCGGCTTCTGGGCTATCGACGAAAAGCCGACCGGGTCGAAAGATCCGTTCGCCCTGCGGCGTGCGGCGCTCGGTGTCGTCAGGATCCTGCTGGAGCGAAGGATCCGCCTGCCGCTGCTGGCGACGACCAGGGATGGCGACCTGCTCTCCTTCTTCCACGATCGTCTCAAGGTCTATCTGCGCGACCAGGGCGCCCGCCACGATCTGATCGACGCCGTGCTGACGCCCGATGCCGACGACCTGCTGATGGTGGCGCGCCGGGTCGAAGCGCTGACGGCTTTCATCACCTCTGAAGACGGCAAGAACCTGCTTTCCGGCACCAAACGCGCGACGCAGCTGCTTGCCGCCGAGGAAAAGAAGGGCACGGTCATCGCCGACGGCGTTTCGCCAGCGCTTCTGAAGCTCGATGCCGAGAAGGAGCTCTTCGCCGCAATCTCCAGCGCCTCGAAGGATGCCTCGGACGCAGTTGCCGGAGAGGATTTCCGCTCGGCGATGGAAGCGCTTTCCAAGCTGCGCGGCCCGGTCGACCGCTTCTTCGAAGAGGTACTCGTCAACGACGAGGACGCCGCCATCCGCGCCAACCGTCTCGCTTTGCTGCGGCTGATCCGCGAGGCGACGGGAACGGTTGCGGATTTCTCGAAGATTTCGGGGTGATGTTCGGCCGCCATCGGCCGTCTGGCATTGCCGCCGCCGAGGCGTTATTCATGCAGACATGCAGAGCAAGATTCTCGTCAGCGCCTGTCTCATGGGCCACGCCGTCCGCTATGACGGGCGGGCGAAGCCGTTGCTTCATCCTGTGATCGAGACATGGCGGGCCGAGGGCAGGCTGGTGACGATCTGTCCGGAGATGTCGGCGGGCATGACGGTGCCGCGGCCGCCGGCGGAGATTGCTGGGGCGGCAACCGGCGAGGATGTGCTGGCCGGCAAGGCGCGGGTTGTCGAATTGACGGGTGCCGACGTGACGGAAGAGTTCCTGCAGGCGGCAAGGAATGCCGTGACGCTCGCACTGCAAGCCGGCTGCCATTATGCGCTGCTCATCGACGGCAGCCCGTCCTGCGGATCCGGTTTCATCTATGACGGCACGTTTTCCGGCCGCAAGCAGGCCGGTAACGGCGTGACGGCGGCGGCGCTAAAAGCGGCCGGTGTCGAAGTGTTTTCCGATCACGAAATCGAGCAGTTGATCGACCGCATCGCGGAATAGTGGGCCAAATGGCACGGCCGCCGGAGAACCGACGGCCGCTAAGAATTTGGTGATAAAATTTCCTATTGTCCCCGCGCCGTTTAGGCGGCACGGCGACCTTGATGCATGGCCGGGGCAGCGCTTTCGCCACTGACGCGGAAGCCGCGGATGAGGTCGATCAGCTCGTCGGTATCGGTGGCGAGTGTCTCGGCGGATGCCGTGGTCTCTTCAGCCATGGCGGCATTCTGCTGGGTGGCGGCGTCGAGCTGGTTCATCGAGGACGAGATCGAGCGCAGCGTCGTGTCCTGTTCGGAAGCGCTGTGGGCAATCTTGGCGACGATCTCGTTGGCGGCCTTGATCTGGTCGGAGATGCGCTTCAGCGCTTCGCCGGCCTCACCGACCAGACGGACGCCGTGGTCGACCTGGCTGGAGGAGCGGGCGATCTGATCCTTGATCTCCTTGGCCGCAGCCGCCGAGCGCTGGGCAAGTTCGCGGACTTCCTGGGCGACGACCGCAAAACCCTTGCCGGATTCACCGGCACGCGCCGCCTCGACGCCGGCATTCAGCGCCAAGAGGTTGGTCTGGAAGGCGATCTCGTCGATGACACCGATGATCTTGGTGATCTCCGAGGACGACTTCTCGATGCCGCTCATCGCCTCGATCGCCTGGGTGACGATCGCATCGCTATGGGTGGCTTCGGTGCTGACCGAGTGAACACGCTTGCTGGCCTCATGGGCGCCGTCAGCCGTCTGACGGACGGCGACGGTGAGTTCGTCGAGTGCCGCCGAAGTTTCTTCCAGGCTGGCGGCCTGGCGCTCGGTGCGCTGCGACAGTTCGTTCGAAGCGCGGCGGATCTCTTCCTTGCTGGTGCCGATATCGGTGCCCTTGGCGCTGACCTTGGCCATGGCGGCTTCGAGATGCGACAGCGCATCGTTGAAGTTGTCGCGGAGGGCGGCATATTTCTGGCCGAGATCGGCGCAGCGGACAGTGAGATCGCCGCGGGCAATCATCTCCAGTGCCTGGCCGATCGTCGTCACCACCTGCGCCTGCAGCGTTGCTTCGTCCTGCTGCTGGCGCAGATTGTTTTCGCGCTCGCTTTCCAGCGCCAGCTGCTGGGCCGCCTCGCGATCGGACATCGCATGACGTTCCCTGATCTTTTCCTGCAGCGACTGTGTCGCCTTGGCCATCATGCCGACTTCATTGTTCATGCCGATGTGCGGAATGGTGATCGAAACGTCCTCTTCGGCGACAGCCTTCAGGGCGGCATGGACGTTGTTGAGAGGTCCCGATATGCCGCGGATGACGAAGTAGGCGGCAGCCATGGCAAGGAAGAACAGGACGATGCTGCCGGAGAGTGCGGTCAGGATCGTGCTGTTTATCTGTGCATCGAGATCGTCCATATAGACGCCGGTGATGACGACGACCTTCCAGGGATCGAAGGCCTGTCCATAGGCCGTCTTGCGGTAATCGCCGACCGGCTGGCCCGGTTTGCTGGTGGAATAATATTCGACGAGACCGCCGCCCTGCTGCCCGAGCTTGACCAGCTCTTCGCGATAGAGCTTGCCCTTGCTGTCCGGCTGACCCTTCAGGTTCTGCCCGACTTTCGCGGCATCGTAGTGGAACATCATCTGGACGTCGTAGCTATAGCCGAAGAAATAGCCGTCCGGATCGTATTTCATCCCGTTGACGGTGGTGTAGGCCTGCTTCTGGGCATCCTCCAGCTTCATTTCGCCGGCGGTGACCTTGGCCTGGTAAAGCTTGAGAACGGAGACCGCCGACTGAACCTCGGCGCGCAGCATGTCGTAACGCTCCTTGTAGATCGCATCGACCGAGGAGCGGATCTGCAGGGAGGTGGCGATCGCAAAGGCGATCATCAGGCCGACGACCAGCAATATGAGCTGCTTCGATATCTTCAAATTTTTCATGACGCCTCGCAACGGGAATGAATGGCTGCATTCCGGTGCGGTTTTCTACCGCCTGTGCGAGCGCGCCAAACAAGACGGCGCGTCTACCGCTGCTAAAACAAACATGCTGCGACCGGGTAAGTAACAATTGATGCTTACCCTATAAGAAAGCTTTAATTTTATTGAACGCGGCGCGAGTTTCCCTAAAAATCGAGGGGTAATTTGCAAGGCAAAACCGCCGGATTTCAGGCATATTAAAACAGGAATGCACCCTCGCTTCTCTTCGAGGGTGCATCCGGTCCACCGGAGGTGGAACCCCAAGCGATCGAAACCTTGATCAGGCAGGGGCAGGGAACTTTGGTTTTTACGCAATTCCCGGCAAAACCGCTGCGCGCTTTGCCTGGGAAAACCGCTGCGCACTTTCGCGCGACATGCTTTAGAAACGCAGCTTGAATTCGGAAACGTTCAGGGCTGCGGGTTGTTCCGCCATGCCGGCGGAAACGGGCTTGGCGTCGCCGCCGATGACAGCCGCCGTCGTCGCATTCATGTCGATGCCGTCGGCAGGCAGGGCGGAAGGCGCCGCGGCAAGCATCGCTTCCGGGGTCGCCTTGCTGACGAAGACGACGGGCGAGCCGCCCATCCAGCCTTCGGTGCGATAGAGCTTCTTTTCGCCGCCGACATCGCGGATTTCACTCGCCTGGAGGACGCCGGGCTTCAGCTCCGGCACCGTATAGTCCTTCTTGGTCAGCTCGTCCTGGAGCGGCGGGCAATGGGCGCAGGTTTCGGTGACGATGCTGCCTTCAGCGGACGGCGCAGTCTTGCCGACCACCTCGATCGAGGACGCCATTGCAGAACCTGCCATCAGCAGGATTGCCGCACCGAGGAAAATCTGACGCATCAAAGCTACTCCGTCTCATCTTCGGAGCAAATTAACGCAGCTTTGTTTCCATCCCGTCAGGGGAAAGGGTAAAAATTTAAAGAACGCGGCAGTTTATACTCACTGCGATCCGGTTTCGCGCTCGATCGCCCGCCAGCCGATGTCGCGCCGGCAGAAGCCGTTTTCCCATCTCACCCTGTCAAGCAGCGCGTAGGCGCGGTCCTTGGCCTCGGCGACCGTGCCGCCTGACGCGGTAACATTCAGCACACGGCCGCCGGTCGCAACCAATGCGCCGTCCTTCAGACCCGTGCCGGCATGAAACACCTTCTCGCCCTCGCCTGCCCCCGGCAGGGAGAGGATCGGCGTATTCTTCTCGTAGGCGCCGGGATAACCCTTCGAGGCCATGACCACCGTCAGTGCCGGATCGTCGCTCCATTCGGCCTTGACCTGATCGAGCGTGCCGTTGGCGGTGGCGAGCAGCAGCGGCAGGAGATCGCTCTTCAACCGCATCATCAGCACCTGGCATTCGGGGTCGCCGAAGCGGACATTGTATTCGATCAGCTCCGGCCCCTTCCTGGTGATCATCAGCCCGGCGAAAAAGACGCCGGAGAAGGGATGACCGCTCTCGGCCATGCCGCGGATCGTCGGCTCGATGATCTCCTTCATGGTGCGCTCGACCATTTCGGCGGTCATCACAGGCGCCGGCGAATAGGCGCCCATGCCGCCGGTATTGACGCCGGTATCACCCTCGCCCACCCGCTTATGATCCTGGGCGGTTGCGAGCGGCAGCGCATTTTTGCCATCGCAGAGACAGAAGAAGCTCGCCTCCTCGCCATCGAGATAGGCTTCGACGACGACTTCAGCGCCGGCAGCGCCAAAGGCGCCTTCGAAGCAGTCGTCGACGGCAGCCAGGGCCTCGTCCAGCGTCATCGCCACGGTCACGCCCTTGCCGGCGGCAAGACCATCGGCCTTGACGACGATCGGCACGCCTTGGGCACGGATATAGGCTTTCGCCTTCGGTCCATTGTTGAAGCGCTGGTAGGTGCCTGTCGGAATATCGTAGCGGGCGCAGATATCCTTGGTGAAGCCCTTGGAACCCTCGAGCTGGGCGGCGGCAGCGGAGGGACCGAAGACCGCTAGGCCATCGGCGCGCAGCCGGTCTGCGAGGCCGGCGACGAGTGGCGCTTCGGGACCGACGACGATGAAGTCGATCGCCTTCTCCCGGCAGAAGGCGGATACCGCTTCATGATCCTCGACGTCGACCGGCACGAGGACAGCGTGTTCCCCGATGCCGGGATTGCCGGGCGAAGCGTAGAATTCGCTCATCAACGGCGATTGCGCCAGCTTCCAGGCGAGCGCATGCTCGCGTCCGCCCGATCCGATCAACAGAACCTTCATGCGCCACCCCTTTCCTGTTCCGTCAGGCGGTTAAGGGCCACAGGCTGAAAGGTCAAGCGAGAAAGCTTACCAGCCCCCGCCTCCCCCACCTCCGCCACCGCCACCGGACGAGCCGCCGCCGGAAAAACCGGAGGATGAGCTCGACGGCGGCGGTGAAGGTATCGTCGACGCGATGGTCGAGGCCATCGACGAGGAAAAGCCGCCGATACGATCGGAGAAGCTGCCACTGTTGAAATTGCCGGAATACCAGGCGGGCGCATAGGCTGCAGCCGTGCCAGCGGCAGCGGCCGCAAGCCAGGTCTCGAAGGTGCGCGACCAGGGCTTTTCGACGCCGAGCGCCACCGCATAGGGCAGCAGCGTCTCGAAATGCCGCGGCGACATATCAGGTGCGCCTGCCGTGTTCATCCGGTCTTTCTCGGCAAGCGTCAGATATTGCCGCAGGCCGTCTATGCCATCCATCATCTTGGCGCCGAGCGGGGTCGGCGCACCCATGATGAAGAAATAGAGAATGTTCAAAAGCACGATGCCGCCGACGGCAAAGAGCATCGGCGTCTCGTGCAGTTGCACCAACGAGGAGGCAAGCGCCAGCCCCATGGTCGCCAGGATGCTGATGCCGACGAAGACGCCGATCGCGGCGGAGATGATGGCGATGATCTTGCCAAACAGCGACTTGCCGCGATGCAGCGACCTGACGAGACCGGCGACGAACACCGAAACGAAGACCGAGATGACGATCGGGATCAGCATCACCGCGATGGTGTCGGGCTCAAGCGAACCGAAAACGAACAGGATCACCAGGGCCGCGGCGCTGAGCGCGATGCCGCCTGCGGTATAAGCCAGGTTGGAATTGTAATATTTGCCGCGGTGCTCCTTCTCGATCGCCGAGCGGAAGGCCTGGCCGACGGACTTCACCCGCTCGCCATTGGCCTTGTCGATCGTCAGCGTCGAGCCGGCGCCACCGGCAACTCTCAGCAATTCGATCTCGCCGGCCTGGAATTTCTCCTTGCCGAGCGGCTTGCCGGTTCCGCGGATGACGATCGAATTCTTCAGGTCTTCGAGCTTGACGTAACCGCGGACGGCAAGATTGAGCGCGGTGGCGGACAGCGCCGTCCAGCCCTCTCCGGAGAAGCCCTTATTGTCGATATAGTTGACCAGCGCCGGCGAGATACCATCAGGCGCGTCCCAGCGTGGCACGACGACGCCACGGGCGGGATCGCGGCCGACCTTCAGCCAGGAGCGCGTGTAATAGGCGAAAACGAGGATCAGGCCGCCGAAGCCGATGAAATAATTGCGGTTGTCCTTCAGCCACCAGGTGCTTTCCATGTCCGCGCTCGGCGGATCGATCGACCCCTTCGGCATGCGGATTGCAAAGGTCAGCCCTTCGTTGGGGCCAAGGGGCGTGGTGGTGGAAAAGACCAGGCCAGCGCCGGTCTCGCTGACGCGGGCGTTCTTTCCGGTGGCTCCCTGCGGGCCGGTGAAGAAGGTCGTCTCCGTCGCGCTGACGTCAGGCGGCAGCTTCACCGTCGCAGTTGCCAAGCGGATCGGGAAGATCCAGCCATTGCCGGTGACGTTCCAATAGAGTTCGTCATGATCGTCGAAATAGCGGATCTGGCGATTGGTCCTGTAGGTGAAGACATATCGATGACGGCCCGGCGTCACCGTCACATCGGCAGAACCGGCATAGATGCGGATGCCGCCTGAGATCGATTCGGTGTGCCAGGGCTCGTCGTCGCCGTCGCGCTGGACCGACACCACGTCGAAATCGACGCTGCGGCGGCGGCCCGCAGCGTCGGTGAAATAGAGCGGGAAATCACGGAAGATGCCATGGTTGATCTGGTTGCCCTCGGCATTGACGGTGATCGTTTCGGTCACTGTCATCGCACCGCTTTTTTCGAGCGCGATGTCGGACGCGAAACTGTCGATCACCTCGGCGGCAAAGGCCACTGGGGCGGCGAGCATCAACAACAGTGCAAAGCAAAATCCGAAAAACCGACGCCCCATCCCTGTCTCCCCGCCGGCAGCCTCGGCTGCGTTTCGTCAATCGTTGTCCTGATAGGTCACGCCGAGGGCCGCCAGAGTCCTCCAATAGGCTGGGAAAGTCTTGCCGACGCAATCGGGATCGAGAATGGTGATGCCGTCGATCTTCAGCCCGGCGAGTGCGAAACTCATGGCGATGCGGTGATCGGCGAAGCTGTCGATCTCAGCCAGAAGCGTCTGACCAGCGAGAGCAGGATCGGAATGGACGATCAGATCGTCGCCGTCCTCCACGGCCAGGCCTCCGCGGATATTGTTGAGCCCCGTGGACAGGGCGCGGATGCGGTCGCATTCCTTGACTCGCAGATTGGCGATGCCAACGAAGCGGACCGGCGTCTCATTGAAAGCGGCAAGCACCGCGATCGTCGGAACGGCATCCTGCATCTGCGAGCCGTCGATTTCAGCCGGCAGATGCGGGAATTTGGCGATCGCCTCGTAGGCCTTGGCATCCGGCTGGGTGAAGGCATCGTTCGGCACGCCGAGATCGATCTTGCCACCACTCAGCACTTCGGCCGCCCAGAGATAGGTCGCGGCGGATGCATCCGGCTCGACGATGAAATCGGTGGCCCGGTAGGTGGTCGGCTCGACGCGCCAGATGACGGGACTGGTCTTTTCGACGTTGGCACCGAAGGCCTTCATCGCCGCCGTCGTGAGATCGATATAGCCAAGAGCGCCGATATCCTCACCGACGAGTTCGATATCGACAGGACGGTCGCCGCCGGCCGCCATCATCAGCAGCGCCGAAACATATTGGCTGGACAGGCCGCCATCGATCAGGATTCGGTCGGCCTCAAAGCGGCCGGTGCCCTTGACGGTGACCGGCGGGCAGCCGGTCTCGGCTGTGACGTCGATGCCGAGCGTGCGCATAGCCTCGACCAGCGGACCGATCGGGCGCTTGCGCATATGCTCGTCGCCATCGACGACAACGGTGCCGTCGACAAGGGCGGCGGCCGCCGTCAGGAAGCGTGTCGCCGTGCCGGCATTGCCGAGGAAGAGCGGCGCCTTCGGCGGCTTGAGCCTGCCGCTGCCGGTGACGACGAAGGTGGTGTCATCGGGCTCGTCGATCGAAACCCCCATGGCACGCAGCGCATCAGCCATATACCGCGTATCGTCGCTCTTCAGCGCACCCGTCAACCGGCTGGTGCCTTTGGCAAGGCCTGCGAGCAGCAGTGCGCGGTTGGTGATCGATTTGGAACCCGGCGGCATGGCGCGGCCCGAAAGCGGCTTGCCCGGCGGGATGATTGTGAGTTTGTCTGTGCTTTTCATGCTATGTCTTCCGTCCATAGGGCGACTCTAAAGCGCGTGCCGCGCTTTAGGTATTTGGTTTTGGGCATGTCGTCATCGCAAAACCGCTGCACACTTTTGCGCGACATGCTATAGCCGGCCGCGATCTGCCCCTGCTCTTAATCGCTTTCTCGCAAAGGCAAAATGCCGGATCGTCAGAATTTCACGGTGGGGACGGCGCGGTCGGCCTCGTTGGTGATTTCGAAATATTCCCGCTTGGCAAAACCGAACTGACCGGCAACGAGATTGGAGGGGAAGCTTTCGACCTTGACGTTCAGGTCGCGGGCGGCACCGTTGTAGTAACGCCGGGCCATTTGGAGCTCGCCTTCCATGGTTTCCAGCGAAGCCTGCAGCTCGGCAAAGTTCTGGTTGGCCTTGAGATCGGGATATGCCTCGGCGAGCGCGATCACCCGGCCCAGCGCCTGGCCGAGCAGACCTTCCGCCTGCGCCCTGCCCGCGACATCGCCTGATGGCACGGCCTGCGCCTTGTTGCGGAGCTCAACCACCTCTTCGAGCGTCGACTTTTCATGGGCGGCATAACCCTTGACCGTCTCGACCAGGTTCGGGATCAGGTCGGCGCGACGCTTGAGCTGGACGTCGATGCCCGACCAGGCCTCTTCCGCCATCTGCCGCGCGCGAACCAGGCCGTTGTAGACGAAGACGAGATAAAGCGCGACCAGAACGATGACGCCAAGTGCAATATACATCGCGAATCCCCGCAGCGAAGTAATGTCCGGGCGGACACTAAGCGGTTTTGGCGGCTGCGGTCAAACGCCGGCATCTCCAAGGCTTCGGGTGCCGACTAGCCACTTATATGGACGATACGGCCGGCGGGCTGTTGCGTCACGCCGCCTCTTTCGAGAGATTGACGCCGCCGGCGTCGGTCAGCAGGAAGGCTTCGCCACAGGCCTTGGCAAGCGTGCGTACGCGCAGGATATAGCTCTGGCGCTCGGTGACCGAGATGACGCCGCGGGCGTCGAGCAGGTTGAAGACATGGCTTGCCTTAATGCACTGGTCATAGGCCGGGAATACGCATCTGTGCAGGCGCTGGTTGGCGTTGTCGCCGGGGGCGCCGGCATCGAGCAACGCCCGGCATTCCTTCTCGGCATCGACGAAGTGGCGATGCAGCATCTCGGTATTGGCGAATTCGAAATTATGGCGCGAATATTCCTGCTCGGCCTGCAGGAAAACGTCACCATAGCTGATCTTCTCGTCGCCGTCGCGGCCGTTGAAGTTCAGGTCGTAGACATTGTCGACGCCCTGGACATACATGGCGAGGCGTTCGAGACCATAGGTCAGTTCACCAGCGACGGGCGAGCATTCGATGCCGCAGACCTGCTGGAAATAGGTGAACTGCGAGACTTCCATGCCATCGCACCAGCACTCCCAGCCGAGGCCCCAGGCGCCGAGCGTCGGGCTTTCCCAGTCGTCCTCCACGAAGCGGATATCATGCAGCAGCGGATCGAGGCCGATCGCCGCCAGCGAGCCGAGATAAAGCTCCTGCAGGTTGGGCGGGTTCGGCTTCAGGATGACCTGGTATTGGTAATAATGCTGCAGCCGGTTCGGGTTCTCGCCATAGCGGCCGTCGGACGGGCGCCGCGACGGCTGGACGTAGGCCGCCTTCCACGGCTTCGGGCCGAGGGCGCGCAGCGTGGTGGCCGGATGGAACGTACCGGCACCGACTTCCATGTCGTAGGGCTGCAGCACCGCGCAACCCTTGTCCGCCCAGTAGTTATGCAGGGTCAGGATCAGCGCCTGGAAGGAGCGCTTCGGGTTCATATGGTCTGAGATAGCTGACATCGAACGGCACCGATTGCTTGGGATTTATCGGCGCGACAGGTGCCATGGAGGGCGGCGGGGGTCAAGACATTTGCGGCGGACAGCCGGCGATGGCCGATATGGAAGAGGACTTCGCCGCCTCTCACCCTAACCCTTGTGGCAGCGGGGAATACCCCCCTCTGCCCTGCCGGGCATCTCCCCCACAGGTGGGGAGATCGACCAGTGGCTAGGGTTTCCCCAAACAACGAAAGCGCCTGCGCGAAGCAGTCAGGAAAGCCGAGACATTTCCCCTTGCCAATCTCCCCCCTTGTGGGGGAGATGTCCGGCAGGACAGAGGGGGATTCCAAGCCCGCCCTACGCTGCGCACTGCTAAGCGACTGCCGGATGAGAGGCAGATGAGTGGCGACGCCTTTTATTCTCCCTCGCGCTTCAACCGGTATTCTCCCGTCGCCGGGTCCTTGATCAGCGTGCCGATTGCGCCGGTCTGGCGCTCCTTTTCAGCGCGCCGCGACTTTTCGGCGAGCTTGCGGGCATCGGAGACGAAGCGGCGGTAGAGCCACCAGGCTGAGAAAACCAGGACCAGGATCGTAATAAGCTGTGCCATGCCCCTCTCTTGCTCCTCTCAAAGTCCGAAACGGCTCCACAATGCTCTCTCTTCCGCCGCTTCGACAAGCCCCGTCGCGAGGCCGGATACAGCACCTTCGAGCGAGACTGGCGATACGCCTGGAATCCGGCGGCCGAACAGGCCGCGGCCGGCGGTGACGAGCTCCAGCTTGGTCTTCTGGCCGTAGCGCCTCTTCAATTCCTGGCGCATGTCGCCGAGGCCATCGATCAGGCCGAGTTCGAGGCCGCGTGTGCCGCTCCAGAACAGGCCGGAAAACACCGTCGCATCGTCCGTCAGCTTGCCGGCACGGCGCTCGCGCACCATGGAGATGAAGACCTGGTGAATTTCGAGCTGCAGGCTCTTCAGATACTCGATGTCCTTTTCCTTTTCCGGCTGGAAAGGATCGAGGATCACCTTGTTTTCGCCCGCCGTATAGACGCGGCGCTCGACGCCGATCTTCTTCAAGAGCTCGGGAAAGCCGAAACCGCCGGAGACGACGCCGATCGAGCCGACGATGGAGGTGGCGTCGGCGATGATCTCGTCGCCGGCAAGCGCGATCATGTAACCGCCCGAGGCGGCGACATCCTCGACGAAGACCAGAACCTTCTTCTGCTTCTCGCGGGCGAGCTCGCGAATGCGGGTGAAGATCAAGCGCGACTGCACGGGTGAGCCGCCCGGCGAATTGATCGAGATGGCGACCGCCGGTGTGTCCTTCATGGCGAAGGCCTTTTCCAGAACCGGAGAGACATTGGCGAGGTTGAGGGTCGGCCGGAACTGGCCACCGCCGCTGATGATCGCCCCCTGCAGGCGAACGACCGGAATGGTGATGCCGTCCTTGCGGAACCGTTTCGGCATCAGTTTTCTCAAGAATCCGGCCATTTCCCATCCTTCGCTTCAGGTCGTTCGATCGTCACCCATGTATGCGCTGGAACGACAAACGCAATGGCTGCGTTCCTGAAAACATTGGGTTTGAATTTGTTGTTGCGAATGACTTGCATTGTCATTCTAACTCGTCATAGTGCGATGCACGGTAAAACAGGTGGAATTCGTATGGACGTTCTCAATCCGAAGACAAAGAGCGGCTGGCGGCACGAACGCGGAGAAGCGTCGCTGTCGGATGTCTACCGCACCGTCGGAACCGGGCGTCACAGCTCGATGTGGCGAAGGGCGGCAGCCTTCGCCGGGCCGGGCTACATGGTCGCCGTCGGTTACATGGACCCCGGCAACTGGGCGACCTCGCTCGCCGGCGGCTCGAAATTCGGCTATGCGCTGCTCACCGTCGCGCTGCTTTCCAACCTGATGGCGATCGTGCTGCAATCGCTCTGCGCGCGCCTGGCGATCGCCTCCGGCCGCGATCTCGCGCAGGCCTGCCGCGACGCCTTTCCGAAATATGTCTCGGTGCCGCTCTGGGCCTTTGCCGAGATCGCCATCATCGCCACCGACATCGCCGAGGTGATCGGCACGGCGATCGGCCTCAACCTGCTGATGGGGATTCCGCTCGAACTCGGCGTGCTGATCACCGCGCTCGACGTCTTCGTGATCCTCTTCCTCCAGAAGCTCGGTTTCCGCTGGGTGGAAGCCTTCATCATCGCGCTGCTCGGCGTCATCGCGGTCTGCTTCGGCGTGCAGATCCTGCTGGCCGACCCGCAATGGGGCTCCGTCCTCACCGGCTTCTTCCCGACGACCGAGATCGTCACCAATCCGGAGATGCTCTATCTGGCGCTCGGCATTCTCGGCGCGACCGTCATGCCGCACAATCTCTACCTCCACTCCGGCATCGTGCAGACGCGGGCCTATGGCCATACCGTTCCCGAAAAGAGGGAGGCGCTGACCTTTGCGACGATCGACTCGACGGTCGCGCTCTGTTTCGCGCTGCTGATCAACGCCTCAATCCTGATCCTGGCGGCCGCTGCCTTCAATGCCAACGGCAAGACCGATGTCGTCGAACTCGGCGATGCCTATTCGCTGCTGTCGCCGCTGCTCGGCCTCGCCATCGCGCCGACGCTGTTCGGCATCGCGCTTCTCTGCTGCGGCCTCAACTCGACTGTGACGGCGACGCTTGCCGGCCAGATCGTCATGGAAGGCTTCCTCAAGATCCGGCTGAAGCCGTGGGTGCGCCGCCTGATTACCCGCGCCATCGCCATCGTGCCGGCAGCGATCGTCACCATCTGGTATGGCGACCAGGGCACGGCGGAGCTGTTGATCCTGACCCAGGTGGTGCTCAGCCTGCAGCTTTCCTTCGCCGTCTTCCCGCTGGTAATGTTTACCGCCGACAAGGCCAAGATGGGCGAACTCGTGGCGCCGCGCTGGCTGAGCGGCATCGCCTATCTGATCGCGATCGTGATTGCCGGGCTGAACGTCAAGCTGCTCCTCGACTTCGTCACCGGCTGAGGCAATTCCGGAAAAAATGGGAAGCAGTTTTTCCCGGAATTGCGTGGGAACGAAACCGGTCTAAAGCCTGGCATAGGCCGCCCGGCCATTGTTGAAATCATCGACGAGAGGGGAGAACTTGTGGCTCCCCTCTTCGTGCATGATGAGGGCCGCACGCAGCGACAGCCGCGCCCGCGATCCCTTGATACCAGTCACCAGGATACGCACGGCATTTTCGCCGGGACGCGGATGGATGGCGGTGATCTCGATGCCGCCGAAGCGGCGGCCGCAGGCAGTGATGATCTCGGCAATCGACTGGGGCCTGGCAATCAGCGACAATTGCCCGCCTGGGATCATGATGGCGCCGGCCGTGCGGATCCAGCTTTCGAACAGGCAGTCGGTCATCGCATGAGCTTCGGCCTTCAGCGCATCCGGCGTGCGCCGGTCGCCGGCGTCGTTGAAGGGCGGGTTCATGATGACGTGGTGGAAGCTCTCATCGGTGAGCCCCGCATCGTTGCGCGCCTTGGCGGTTAGCGTCACATCGGCCTCGACGACGCTGACTCGCCCCGCGATGTGGGCATTGTCAGGCAGCAAGATGCTGCGTCGGGCATAATCGGCCATCTCGGCCGAGCGCTCGAAAAGCACCACTTCCGCATCGGCAAGGCGCGAGGCGACGGCAAGGCCAGCAGCACCGGCGCCGGCACCGAGATCGGCGACCCTGACCTTTCGATCGTCGGCGACCAAAGCCGCAAGCAGCATCGCATCCATGCCGGAGCGATGGCCCCTGCCCTTCGGCTGCACCACATGGAAGCCGCCGCGATGAAAGGCATCGACAGTGTCAGTGGCGTTCATCGGAACTCACTTCCGCTCCCGCAGCTCGCCGCCGAGACCGGCATCGATGAGGATGCGACGCGCCTGATCGGCCATCTCCTCATCCACCAGCAGTCGGCGCGACAGCATGTCGAGTGAGCCTTCCAGCACGCTCATGCCCTGATCGGCGATGAAGCAGTGAATTCCGGCATCCTTCATCAAACTCTCGGCATAAGAGAGCAGAACGGGGTCGTTGGCGCGGATGAGCTCATGCATTGCCGTCGTTTTCCTTCCAATTTCGCCCAGCGCGACAATTCACCCCTTGCCGCGTCCATCGCCCCTTTCTATTGTCAGGTACAATGAATGAATAGGAGTCCGGGTCGTTGGGCGTGGTCATACCGCTTGAAGAAAGCAAAAACAAACTGGCATCCATAAAACCGTTGGTCGATCTCACCAGGGTGGATATGGAGCGAGTAAACCAGCTCATTCTGTCTAAGGCCGGCTCCGATGTGCAGATGATCCCCGAAGTGGCGAACCATCTGATCTCGTCCGGCGGCAAGCGGCTGCGGCCGATGCTGACGCTGGCCGCCGCTTCGCTGTTCGACTACAGGGGCGAAAACCACGTCAAGCTCGCCACATCGGTCGAGTTCATGCACACAGCAACACTGCTGCATGACGACGTCGTCGACGAAAGCGATCTGCGCCGCGGCAAATCGACGGCGCGGATGATCTGGGGCAACCAGGCAAGCGTGCTGGTCGGCGACTTCCTGCTCGGCCAGGCCTTCCGCATGATGGTCGATGTCGGCTCGCTCGATGCGCTCGACGTCTTGTCTTCCGCCGCCTGCGTGATCGCCGAGGGCGAGGTGCTGCAGCTTTCCGTCGCCAAGAACATGGAGACGACGGAGGACGATTATCTCTCGGTCATCCGCGCCAAGACGGCGGCTCTCTTTGCCGCCGCCGCCGAAGTCGGGCCGATCGTCGCCGAGGCCGGCCGGTCCGGCCGCAATGCCCTGAAATCCTACGGCATGAATCTCGGGCTCGCTTTCCAGCTGGTCGACGATGCGCTCGACTATGGCGGCAAGGCGGCCGATCTCGGCAAGAATGTCGGCGACGATTTCCGCGAGGGCAAGATCACCCTGCCGGTCATTCTCGCCTATCGTCGCGGCACCGCGGATGAGCGCGCCTTCTGGCGCGATGCAATCGAGGCCGGCAACAGCACCGACGCCAACCTCGAAAAAGCGCTGGGACTGATCACCAAATACGGTACGCTCAGCGACACGATCGGCCGCGCGATCCATTACGGCACGATCGCGCGGGATGCGCTTGCGCCACTTCCCGATACGGTCTGGAAATCCGCCCTGATGGAAGTGATCGACTTCTGCATCGAGCGCGTCAATTGATCAAACGTCCTTGATCGCCGGCTGATTTTCTTGCAGCGCCGCTTCAAAAAAGCCATCCTGTTATGAATCAGTGATCGCAACTGATTTTGCGACCGGCACCATTTGTCGGGACGCTGTCGAAGAAAGGTTTCCTAATGCGGCAGAGAATCGCCATCCGTCTTCTTACGAGCGCAGCGCTAGCCGCTGTCCTTACGCTCAGCGGTGTCGGCGGCGCGAACGCCGAGGATGCGGCCAAGACAGACGATGCCGGCACAGCCGTTCATTTCGATGCGGACAGCGTCACCACTTTCTCCGGCGCCTTCCTCGCCGCGCGCACGGCCGATGTTGATCACGACTATGAAACGGCGATCGAACTCTACAAGAAGGCGCTGCAGATCGAGCCCGGCAATCCGGAGATTCGCCAGCGGCTGATGATCTCGCTGCTGCTCAATGGCGATATCAAGGACGGCGTCATATATGCCAATGACCTGAAGGGCGATCCTTCCGTCGAGCGCATCACCACGATCGTACGCGGCATGGATGCCGTGCGCCGCGGCGACTACAAGTCCGCCGAGGCCATTCTGAAATATAAGGGGCCAAACGATCTCGACCGGATGATGAACGACCTGCTGCTTGCCTGGGCCCGCGTCGGTGCCGGCCGCGGCAAGGAAGCGCTGACGATGGTCGAGAAGATGAAGGGGCCGGACTGGTTCCGCATCTTCCAGAATTACAATGCCGGGGCGATCGCCATCGCCATCGGCGACGTGAAATCCGCCCGAAAGCATCTGAACGATGCCGTGCTCGACAAGGAGGGCGGAGCGACCGCGCCCGACACCTTCATGCGCGCGATCATGGCGCTTGCCCGCCTTGAAGCAACACAAGGCAATAAGCAGAAGGCGCTCGACGCCGTTTCCGTCGGCGACAACCTGCTGCCGAACTATGCGCCGCTGAACGCGCTGCGCGACAGTATCGAAAAGAACGAGAAGCAGGAACAGCAGGTCAAGACGGCCGAAGAAGGTGCCGCCGGCGTGCTCTTCTCGGTTGGCGGCGCACTGAACCGCGACGGCGCCGAGGATATCGTCTCGCTTTACCTGCAGACGGCCAATGCGCTCGATCCGAACAGCGCCGATACGCTGGTGCTGCTCGGCGGCATTGCCGAGAAGCAGAACCAGATGGACCGCGCCATCGCGCTCTACAAGAAAGTGCCCGAGAATTCACCGATGCGGCGCATCTCCGAACTGCAGCTCGGCCTTGCCCTTGCCCAGGGCGGCAAGGTGGATGAGGCGCGCAAGCACCTGCAGGCGCTGATCGCCTCCGACCCGAAGGACATCCGCAGTTACCTCGCCTATGGCAGCGTGCTCTCCGACGCCAAGGACTACCAGGCGATGGCCACGAATTACGACAAGGCCGTCGAAGTGATCGGCCCCATCCCCGGCCGCGCCAACTGGAGCGTCTTCTTCCAGCGCGGCATCGCCTATGAGCGGCTGAAGAAGTGGGACCAGGCGGAACCGAACTTCCGCAAGGCCTTAGAGCTCAATCCCGACCAGCCGCAGGTGCTGAACTATCTCGGTTATTCCTGGATCGACATGAACCGGAACCTCGACGAAGGTCTCGGCATGATCAAGAAGGCCGTCGAGCTTCGCCCTGACGACGGCTACATCATCGATTCGCTCGGCTGGGCCTATTTCCGCCTCAACCGCTTCGACGATGCCGTCGACGAGCTGGAGCGGGCCGCACAAATCAAGGCCGGCGACGCGACGATCAACGACCATCTCGGCGATGCCTACTGGCGCGTCGGGCGCAAGCTCGAAGCCGTCTATCAGTGGAACCGGGCGCTCGCCTCCGAGCCCGAAGCTGCCGAGATCCCGAAGATCAAGGACAAGGTCGCCAACGGCCTGCCTCCCGTCAGCGACGATGCCAAGGCGGCCGACAAGAAGCAGCCGGACCCGGCACCGGTCACCCCGCCGCCGGTCGACAAGAAATCCTGACGGGCTGATAATATGCCTGAAGAGGGCCTGGCCGAGGCTTTCGGCGTCACCGAAGAGGCGCGCGCGAAGATCAACCTCGCCCTGCATGTGACGGGCCAGCGGGCGGATAGTTATCATCTGCTCGACATGCTGGTGACCTTCGCCGATTGCGGCGACCGGCTGGGCTTCCTGCCTTCGCAGGCCGACACGTTCACCCTGTCTGGCCGCTTCGGCGAAACGCTTGCCGACGATGGCGGCACCAACCTGGTGCTGCGGGCGCGCGATCTGCTGCGCGAAGCGGTCGGTCCCCTCGCCTTCCCTGTCCATATCCACCTGCAAAAGAACCTGCCGATCGCCTCCGGCATCGGCGGCGGCTCGGCCGATGCAGCGGCGACCCTGCGCGGCCTGATGCGGCTCTGGGGCATGAGCCTGCCGGTGGAAGCGCTTGCTACGCTCTCGCTGAAGCTCGGCGCCGATGTGCCGATGTGCCTGGAGAGCCGGCCGCTGATTGCCCGCGGCATCGGCGAACAGATCGAAGCTGTGCCGGAACTGCCGGCCTTTGCCATTGTGCTGGCCAATCCGCTGAAAGGCGTCTCGACGCCGGAAGTTTTCCGCCGGCTGCCCGCGAAGAACAATCCGCCTCTGAACCTGGCTTCAAATCTCGCTGGGACTGCCGACTGGCTCGCGGCGATCGGCATCGCCCGCAACGACCTGGAGCCGCCGGCGCGCGAACTCGTGCCCGAGATTTCGGCGATCTCGGCAATGCTGCAGGCCCGCGGCGCCCTGTTGACCCGCATGTCCGGCTCCGGCGCCACCTGTTTTGGCATCTTTACTACTATGGCCGCTGCGCAAGAGGCGGTGACAACTCTTCACGGCGAGCGGCCGGACTGGTATTTCCAGGCGACGGAAACGGTTTCGGGAGGCGCATGATGGCAGGTCTGGACGAAAAGCGGCCCTTCATCGCGGTCGGCATTGCGGTTCTCACGATCTCGGATACACGCACGCCGGAAACGGACAAGTCAGGCGACACGCTGGCGGCGCGGATCACGGAGGCGGGGCACAGGCTGGTCGACCGGGGGATCGTGCCCGATGATCGCGAAAAGATCGCCGCGCGGGTGAAGGCCTGGACTGAGAACCAAGACATAGACGTCGTCATCACCACAGGCGGCACCGGCTTTACCGGCCGCGATGTGACGCCAGAGGCGCTGGAGCCTTTGTTCGAAAAGCGGATGGACGGCTTTTCCGCCATCTTCCACCGCATCTCCTACGAGAAGATCGGCACGGCGACGATCCAATCGCGCGCCACGGCAGGTGTTGCCAACGCCACCTTCATCTTCGTGCTGCCGGGTTCGCCCGGCGCCTGCCGGGATGCCTGGGACGGCATTCTGAAAGGACAGCTCGACTATCGCAGCGCGCCGTGCAATTTCGTCGAGATCATGCCGCGTCTGGACGAGCACCTGAAACGCGGCGCGACAAAATAGACTGCCTGCAACAGCGGCATTCTTATGTCGCAAGGCCCGGCAGGACGGGCATCGTGTCCCAGCTGTCACCCGACAGCAGGACGCAGCTTATGCCGTGAACATCCGTGACGATGAGGGTCCAGGTGCCGCTTTCGGCGGCATAGACCTCGAGAATGGCGTTCTGGTTGATCAGTCCGACTGCCGTGAGCTTTTCGGCGAAGGTCTTGTCCAGGAAATTGACGATTTCGGGTCGGCCTGCGCAACTGCGCATCATCTGCGATGCTGCCGAATGCGGATGCGCGATCACCAATGTCGGCAATATGACGGCCATGAGGCCGTAGATCATACTGCGTACGCCGTAGATCCTACCGCGTGTCATGACGCACCTCCTTTCGCCGGGAACCCGGCAGAAGAGGAGATTTTTCGCTGACCTGTTCTGCCGTTCACCGGCATTTCATGGCCATTCCGTTGCGAAGCGCGGCGCTTCGACGGCGCCATGTTTTGAATTATAGCGCGAAATCCTATTGGGCGCCATGTTTTGCGCGCGGCCCATCGAGAAGGTTGCGATGCCTATCGCGCAGCGCGGGCAACCCATGACGGAATCAGTTCGCTCGCGAGCTTGCGCGGCTTCTGGCCCTTGACGAATTCGGTAAGTCGCATCCCGCTTTTGGCGATGGCGAGCGCCTGCTTCTTCGGCAGCAGAAAGCCGAGTTCCAGCGGCGGCACGGCTCGGCCGACACGCTGGAAGAACGGGCGCCTATAGCCGCGCGATGCAGTGAAGCGCGCCGGCAGTTTGTTCAACGCCACATATTCGGCGATTTCATCGATCCAGCCGGCCTGCGGTCTCGCGCCGGGCTCGACGAAGAGCAGCCATTCACCGCGGGCGGAGCGGACAATGTCCTTGATATCCCATTGCGAATGGAAGCGGCAGCCGGCGGCGTCGGCGACCCGCGAGGTGCCGTCGCGCGAGCCGTGATCGAGCACGACCACATCGCTCACCAGCCCCTCCACCGCGCCTGCCACCAGTACCGATAAAGTCTGTGCCAGCTCAGATTCCTGATCCTGACATTCGAGAACAACCGTCAACATTGACCATTTATAATGCGCCGCACAAATTTTTGCCAGCGCCGTTTTCCTCATTTTGTTCTTGCATTGTTCTCGTTTTGCGGATAGGAATTTAATCAGCAAAACGCGGAGGCGATGGCTTTCCGCCGCGGGAGAATCCGATGAGAGAACAGTCCCTGGCAGGGCAGGCCGCATTCGCGCCTGCCAACACGGCAGATATTGCCGATGCGATGATCGTGTCCTCCGGTCTGAGAGTCGAGGTCGATCGGCGGCGTGGGCGTGGGGCGGGACTGAACCCGACAGGGCGGTTCGAAGCGCAGCAGCGCGAGACCGTCGATGATGGCTGGCAGACGTGGGAAGAGCTGCCGCCCTTCAAGACCGAAGTTCAGGTCGAGAAGCCGCGCACGGCCATCACCCGCAACGAATCCCCGGACCTTTCTTTCGATCGTTCGATCAATCCCTATCGCGGCTGCGAGCATGGCTGCATCTATTGTTTCGCCCGGCCGACGCACGCCTATATGGGGCTTTCTGCAGGGCTCGATTTCGAGACCAAGCTCTTTGCGAAGCCCGATGCGGCAAAACTGCTGGAGCGGGAACTCGCCAAGCCCGGCTACAAGGTGCGGGTGATCGCGATCGGCACCAATACCGATCCCTATCAGCCGATCGAGAAGGAATGGCGCATCATGCGCGGCATTCTCGAGGTGTTGAACAAGGCGAACCATCCGGTATCGATCGTCACCAAGTCGGCGATGATCCTGCGTGATCTCGACATTCTGCAGGAGATGGCAGCTAAGAACCTGGTGCGCGTCGGCATCTCGGTGACCACGCTGGACCGCAAGCTTGCCCGGACGATGGAGCCGCGTGCCGCCACACCGCCGCGGCGGCTGGAGACGATCCACACCCTTGCCGAAGCAGGCATCCAGACGGCTGTCATGGCCGCCCCGCTCATCCCGGCGCTGAACGACCACGAGCTGGAGCGCATCCTCGAATCGGCCAAGGCTGCCGGCGCCGCCGAGGCGAGCTATGTCATCCTCAGGCTGCCGCTCGAGGTCAGCCCGCTGTTTCGCGACTGGCTGCTGCAGCATTACCCCGATCGTTACCGGCATGTGATGTCGCTGGTGCGCTCGATGCGCGGCGGCAAGGATTATGATGCCGAATTCGGCAAGCGCATGAAGGGCGCCGGTCCCTATGCCTGGCAGATCGCCCGGCGCTTTGAAATGGCCGCCCGACGTTTCGGCCTGACGCGCCGCAGC
This sequence comes from Rhizobium sophorae, assembly GCF_013087515.1. Taxonomy (GTDB): domain Bacteria; phylum Pseudomonadota; class Alphaproteobacteria; order Rhizobiales; family Rhizobiaceae; genus Rhizobium; species Rhizobium sophorae. The sequence goes on from NZ_JABFCN010000045.1 coordinate 196,678, forward strand.
GTGCCGTTGCGCGACGATCTGTTCGTACCGCCAGACGGCAGCGGCGTACAGCTGTCGCTGCTCTAACCTTTTGTTTTTACGCAATTCCGGACGGAAAACCGCTTCGCACTTTTCCTGGAATTGCTTCAAGCTTGCGCATCGGCTTCTCGACAAAACCGCCCTGTTTTCGAGCTCCGAGCGCAATTCCCGCGGATGGCCCTGACCGCCACCATCCGCCGGACCGGTCCCCGGCCGCCGCCCTGATCCGGGGACTTGCGGGAAATCGGGTTGGCGTGCGAGGTTCAGCCGCATGAAACCTCGCACGCCACCCGATTCTCCCCTGCTTTTCGACACGGCACCGCTCGTGCCGGATTTCAAACTCGAGCTCAAAGCCCGCAAGGCCGGCCATTGGCCGGTCGCCGGCGCCGATGAGGCTGGCCGCGGGCCGCTGGCGGGACCGGTCGTCGCTGCCGCCGTCATCCTCGATCCCAAGCGCATCCCCGAGGGTCTGAACGATTCCAAGCAGCTTTCGGCGCAACGGCGCGAGGAACTGTTCGTGCAGATTCTGGCGACTGCGACCGTCTCCATCGCTTCCTCGAGCTCGACGCGCATCGACGAGACGGATATCCGCAAGGCAAGCCTCGACGCCATGCGCCGCGCCATATGCAGCCTCGCCATTCCGGCCAGCTATGTGCTGACCGACGGACTCGACGTGCCGCCCGGCCTCGATTGCCCCGGACAGGCCGTGGTCAAGGGTGACGCCCGCTCGGTCTCGATCGCCGCCGCCTCGATCGTCGCCAAGGTGACACGCGACCGGATGATGGCGCGGGCGCATAGAGTGTTTCCGGATTACGGCTTTGCGGCGCATGTGGGCTACGGCACGGCGCAGCATCGCGCCGGCATCGAGCGGCACGGCCCCTGTTCTCTGCACCGGATGAGCTTCAGGCCGTTGCGCAAGACCGAGGATGGTCCCGAGACGGACGAGCTGCTTTCCGAGTAGTGCGCTTTCCAGGAGAAGCCGGGCATGCCAAACGCAACGGCCGGGTTAGGAAGTCGGCGCGTCTTGCTCCCTCTTCTCCCCAGCGGGGAGAAGAGACAAGTGGCGGCGTCACGCATCGTTCTCAGCCGTTCCGGCGTTTGAGGTAGAGGCTGCGAAAAAAGAGCTTTGCCAAAAACCAAAGGCCGGGACATGCCCGGCCTTCGCTCTCAATCTTTTCGAAAATGCTCAGTTCAGCCGCGTCTTGACCTGGCCGACGGCATTGCCGAAGAGCTCGGACTGCACCTTGGCGTCGGCCTGCTTGGCAAGCACGGTTTCGGCGGCCGCGATTGCGAGATCGACAGCTGCGGAACGCACCGCCTTCATCGCCTCGACCTCGGCCTGCTTGATCTTCTGCTCGGACAGCGCCGTGCGGTTGGCGACGAATTCTTCCGTCTTCTTCTTCGCCTCAGTGGTCAGCATTTCGGCTTCGCGCTCGGCGGCGGCAACGATGTGGGCCGCTTCGGCTTCCGCTTCCTTGCGCTTGCGCTGGTATTCGGCGAGCAGGTGCTGGGCCTCTTCGCGCAGGCGCTTGGCTTCGGCCAATTCGTTGCGGATCTGGTCGGCGCGGTCGTCGAGCGACCGTGCCAACATGCCCGGAACCTTCAGGTAAACGACCAGCGCCAGGAAGAGGACGAGGCCGACAAAGGCGAAGAAAGTCGCGTCAAAGGCAAATTCCATCGATCAAGCCTCCTTCTTGGCAGCCGCGACGGCGGCGGCGACATCGGCCTTGGCGACGGTGCCGCCGATCAGCTGATCGACCACGGCAGCCGCCGTTTCCTCGGCAATGGTGCCGACGTCGGCGAAGGCCTTGGCCTTGATCTCGCCGATGCGGAGCTCGGCAGCCTTGATCTTTTCCGAAAGGCTCGCCTCGACAGCGCGGCGTTCCTCTTCGGCCTTGGCCTTGGCGGCGTCGCGTGCGGCAGAGCCGATCGCGTTGGATTTGGCGCGGGCAGCGGCCAGTTCACCTTCATAGGTCTGGACGGCGGCGTCGGCTTCGGCCTTCAGGCGGCCTGCTTCTTCCAGATCCTGGGAGATACGCGTGTGACGCTGATCGAGGATCGCCCCGATGCGCGGCGCGATGACCTTTTGCATGAGCAAATAGAAGACGCCGAACGTGATCACCAGCCAGAGCAGCTGGGACGCGAAGGTCGTCGAATCGAAAGGCGGGAAAGGGCCGCGGGCGTGTTCGCCTTCGGCAACACCAGTCTCGGTATGGACCTCGCCTGCGGCCGGAGCGGCGTGCGCATCCGTACCCGTCGCTGCCGCCGGTGCTTCCTCAGCGTAAGCCGGGGTCACAAAAAACATGCTCACCTCCAGGTGGACTGCAAATGCAAAGGATCACGGCTTGCGGTCGCAGGCCGTGATCCATCTATTCGCCGATATCAGACGGCGAAGAGGAGGAGGAGAGCGACGAGCAGCGAGAAGATGCCCAGAGCTTCCGTAACGGCGAAGCCGAATACCAGACGGCCGAACTGGCTGTCAGCGGCAGACGGATTGCGCAGCGCGCCGGAGAGGTAGCTGCCGAAAATATTGCCGAGGCCGAGAGCCGTACCGGCCATACCAAAGCAAGCCAGGCCTGCACCGATGTACTTTGCTGCTTCCGCTTCCATGTTGAACTCCTTTGAAATGGTTGTTGCGGCGAATGACTGACGCCCTTTGACGTCGATGTCGTTATCCTTAGTGCCCGCCCGGATGGATTGCGTCGTTGAGGTACATGCAAGTCAGCACCGCAAAGACGTAAGCCTGAAGGAAGGCGACGAGGAACTCGAGACCGGTCAGGGCGACGGTCATGATGAGGGGAAGAACGGCGCCGCCGATACCGAGAGCACCCATGGTTCCAAGCGAGGCGACGAAGCCTGCGAACACTTTGAGCGTGATGTGGCCGGCGAGCATGTTGGCGAAGAGACGAACCGAGAGTGAAATCGGACGTGACAGGAAGGAGATGATTTCGATCGTGATGACCAGCGGCAGCAGAAGGCCCGGCACGCCCGAAGGCACGAAGACATTCAGGAAGTGGAAGCCATGCTTATAGAAACCGTAGACGAGAACCGTGCCAATGACGAGCAGGGCAAGGGCGAAGGTGACAATGATCTGGCTCGTCACCGTGAAGAAATAAGGGAACATGCCGAGCAGGTTCGCCGTCAGGACGAACATGAAGAGCGAAAAGACCAGCGGGAAGAACTTCATTCCCTGCTTGCCCGCGCCTTCCTTCAGCATGTTGGCGATGAATTCATAGGACATTTCCGCAACCGACTGCGAACGGCCCGGCACAATGGCGCGGTTCGAGGTCGCGAAATAGAGGAAGCCTGCGGCAGCGGCAGCCGAAACGGCCATGAAGAGCGATGCATTGGTGAACGAAAAATCAATTCCGCCGATTTCGATCGGCACAATCTTCTGGATCAGGAACTGATGAGTCGGATCGTTAGACACCGCTTGTTCTCTCTCTTTGGCCCGCAGGACGCGGGGTCATTGCACTGGACCGGGACCGGTCCTTATTTCTTGTCGTCCTTGTCGTCCAGGGGATGGGCCACCACCCCCGCAGAACGCAGCACGTTCAGAACGCCGGCACAGAATCCGAGAAGCAGAAGAACAATCAAACCCCAAGGCGCCGTGCCAACAAAACGGTCGAGGAGATAGCCAAGGAGAGCACCGACGACGATTGCGGAGATGAACTCGCTGGAAAGCTTCATCGCCTGGGCATAACCTTTGCGGCTTACCTCGGCGCGGGCTTCCCTAGCCTCGTCTTCTCCCGTCTCGACGCCCTTGGTCGCGAGTTTCGCTCCCAATTGCGCACGGCGCTTTTCTAGACTTTCCTCGCGGTCGTCCGCCATGGATCTCTCCTCGCCTGCCCGTCGCCCGCACTCCCGCTACCCCGGTCATTCGGACCCCGGACGCGAAGGTTGAGACCCTTCCGGCCCGTTCTGAAGTCGCGCGCAACATAGTTTTAGGGATTAGCATAGTCAAGGCGTAGACAGCTTCTGTCCAGCGAGAAAATAATTCCATCAAATCAAAGAGATAAATCGACTCTGGGTCGATCGCGCAAATTCGACGGAAAGAATCCGCTTTTCCGGGCCGGAAATCGGCTTGCCCCGGCGATTTATCTCAGCTCCAGCCGCCGCCATAGGTGCGATAGAAGACGTGAAGACCGATGCGGCCGACCTTTTCCATGGTCTTTGCCCATTTCGGGCGAACATAAACGGCATGGTAATGCGTCGCCGAGCCCACCTGCGGCAGCCAGATCTTGCCTGATGTCACCGCCATCGCCACATCGCGGGCGACTCTCCAGTGATATTCCGAATTCACCCTGTCCTTGATGCTGTCGCAGGCGAAGGAAAACTGGCAACGGTTGCGCCAATCCTCGTTCTGATAGACGACGCCGCAGATGGTCTTCGGATAGGAAGGGTTGCGGACGCGGTTGAGGATGACCTGGGCGACGGCCGCCTGCCCCTTCACCGATTCTCCGCGCGCCTCGAAATAGATGCCGGAGGCAAGGCACTGCTGTTCGCGGGCTGAAAAGACGCTCGGCGCCAATATGCTTGCAGCCCAAGCATGGTCGCGCGGACCGATCTCCGGAACGAAGCGGCCGCTGTCCTGCTCGGTTAGGATCGAATCGAACGGCGATTGGCGGGCATAGTCAGGTGCTGCCGGCCCATAGGCGGTGGCCAGCACATCGGCCTTGCTGCTGGTGACGAGGCTTGCGAGCATCGCCGGCACGCCATTATCGGTCACCACCGGCTGCGTCTTATAAAAAGATGTGGCGATCTCGATTTCCTTGCCCTGGATCTTCGGTTTGACGAAGGCCGACCTGTCCTTGAGATCAAAGCTCGGGGTGAAGAGCATCTTGGTGCGCTCGAGGATCGAGCCGGCGGAAAAATCCTTCGGCGGCTGCATCTTCTCGACGGCGACGACGCGGCCTTTCTTGCTGCCGCGGTTGACGCGATCCTCGTCCGGCGTGCCCTCGTGGCCCCTATCCTTGGCAGTGCCCTTGTCCTTAGCGGTAAAAGCGACCTTGCGGCCGTCTGGCAGCACCATGCCGGCACCGGCGGAGATCGAACCCGTCACCATCGGTTCGGCGAAGGCGAGTTCGGCCTGGTGGATAGAGCCGGCCGGCGAATTGGTCAGCACCATGCGCCAGTTCTCCCCCTCATGATCGAGGCCGGCGAGCATGGCGGCGAGATCGGCATGGGATGCGACGCTCGGGAAAATCAGCCAGCCGGCGAGACCGAAGATTGCGGGCGACACCCAATTCTCGGGAATGAGACGCAGCTTGCTACGGGAAGGGCTCTTTCGACGCAAGACGGACTCCGGGCATGGAACGCGGGAACATTCCATTGAAAATCTCGCATTAACCTTGACGTCCGGTTAACAGGCCGTGCCGGAATGTGACCGTGAGAGCTTTTGGATGTTCTAATGCAGCTGATAATTTCGTGGGATGAGGTGTATCGCAGCCTTGCACAGTCCCCCAACCCCTCCGCACAAGGGGGAGGGACTTAGCGCGGCACCGCCTCGCTTATTCTGAAGTGTCGAAAAGCTGACAGACGGCGCAACTGGTTAAGCCCCTCCCCCTTGTGGGGAGGGGTTTTTGCCCCACGCAATCAAATAATCACGTGCGAGCCCAGTTCCACCACCCGGTTGGCCGGTAGACGGAAGTAATCTGAGGGGTTGGCGGCGGCGTTGGCGAGCGCGATGTAGAGCCGGTCCTGCCAGTAGGGCATGCCAGACTTGGCGTCCGGCACCAGTTTGCGGCGGCCGAGATAGAAGGAGGTCGACATGATGTCGAACTTCAGTCCTGTCTTGCGCAATGTCGCCAAGGCCTGCGAGACGTTCTGCGATTCCATGAAGCCGAAGAGCAGTTCGACACGGGAGAAACGTTCGGAAATCTGCTCGACCCTGTAGCGGTCGTGGCTTGGCACACGCGGTTTATTGACCGTGCGGATCGTCAGGATGACGTTTCGGTCGTGAAGCACATGGTTGTGCTTGAGATTGTGTAGCAAAGCGGCGGGAGCCGACTCCGGATCGCTGGTCAGGAAGATCGCGGTGCCCGGAACCTGGGCCGGCGAATGTTCGCTCTTGCGCTCGATCGAGCTGACGAAGGAGGCGAGCGGAATATCGGTATGGCGGGTCTTTTCCATCAGGATCGCGGTGCCGCGGCGCCAGGTCCACATGACGACGGTAAAGGCGGTGGCGATCATGATCGGGATATAGCCTCCGTCGTGGATCTTCAAAAGGTTGGCGCCGAGGAAGATCAATTCGAGCACGACCAACGGCGCAAGCGCGATCACAGCAACGGGAAGCGACCAGTTCCAGCGGGCGCGGACGAATTCGAAGGCCATGATCGAGGTGACGACCATGGCGCCGGTGACGGAGATGCCGTAGGCGGTCGCCAGCGCGTCCGAGGTCTTGAAACTTAAGACCAGGAAGATGACGCCGATGAACAGCACGGCGTTGACCGAAGGTACGAAGATCTGCCCGGTATTGGTTTCCGAGGTGAAGAGGATTTCCATGCGCGGCAGGAAGCCGAGGTTGATGCCCTGGCGCACCATCGAGAAGGCACCGGTGATGACAGCTTGGCTGGCGATGATCGTCGCGGCGGTCGCCAGGATGACGACCGGCAGCAGCGCCCATTTCGGATACATCAGATAGAAGGGATCGGACATCGTCATCGGATTGCCGAGAACGAGCGCCCCCTGCCCGAGATAATTCAGCGTCAGCGCCGGGAAAACCAGCAGAAACCAGGCCCACTGGATCGGGCGGCGGCCGAAATGGCCGAGATCGGCATAGAGCGCCTCAGCGCCCGTCACCGTCAGGAAGACGGCGCCAAGCACGACAATGCCGTAGAAACCCTCATGCAGCAGGAAGGCGACGGCATAATAGGGATTGAAGGCGGCAAGGATGCCGTAATCATCCGAGATATGGGAAATGCCGGCGGCGGCCATGACAAGGAACCAGACGGCGGTGATCGGGCCGAAGAACTTCGCGACGGCGCCGGTGCCGCGCGATTGCACGACGAAGAGCAGCGCCAGGATCACCACTGAGATCGGCACGATATATTCAGAGAGCCTGGGTGTGACGAGCTTCAGACCTTCGACGGCCGACAGCACGGACAGTGCCGGCGTGATCATCGCATCGCCGAGGAAGAGTGCTGCGCCCATCAGGCCGAGCAGCATCAGCATGGCGGTATGCCCGTTGGCGGTCTTCATCAGAAGAGCGAGCAGCGACAGCGTGCCGCCCTCGCCGTCGTTGTCGGCGCGCAGCAGGAAGAGCACATATTTGATGGTGACGATGATCGTCAGCGCCCAGATCATCAGCGAGATCAGGCTGATGACTTCGAAACGGGTGAGGCCGTCATGGGCCACTGGCTTCAGCGCCTCGCGAAAGGCATAGAGCGGGCTGGTGCCGATATCGCCGTAGACGACGCCGACGGAACCCAGCCCGAGATAGAACAGCTTTTTCGGCGTCATATGGCGTTCGTTCGGATGGCTATCTTCGGACATGAAGTTTCAACAGGCTCCTCAGAGCCAGCCTTTCCAGCGGAAAAAGAAAAAAGGGATGACGGCGGATAACACCATCAGGGCCAGCGAATAGGGATAACCCGCGGCCCAGGTGAGCTCCGGCATGACCTGAAAGTTCATGCCATAGATGGAGGCGACCAATGTCGGCGGCAAGAATACCACTGAGGCAATCGAGAAAATCTTGATGATCGAGTTCTGCTCGATGTTGATCAGCCCGAGCGAAGCATCGAGCAGGAAGGTGATGTTGGCGGCGACGAAGGAAGCATGCTCCGACAGCGACTGGATATCGCGGGAAACAGTACGGCAGAGCTCCTTCGCCTCGGGGTCCTGCTGGATCGCCGGGATGGTGTGAAAGAAGGTCAGCAGGCGGGAAAGCGAACCGAGGCTGTCGCGCACCTTGCTGATCATCCGGTGATGGCCGGCAATGTCACGCAGCTTCTCCTCGAGATAGTTCGAGGGCTTGCGCACCTTCCTTGCCCGGTCGCCGAAGACATGCATCGACAGAATGTCGAGGCGCGAGACGGCGATCTCGAGGATCTCGGCGGTGCGGTCGACGATCGTCTCCAAGAGCTTGGCGAGAAGGGCAGCGCCGCTGCGCCAGTTTTCCGGCAGCCGGTGGAGGGCGGCGATGAACAGTGCAAAGGATTTGGGATGGGCGTAGCGAATGGTGACCAGGCGATTTCCAGCCAGGATGAAGGCGACATCGGTCAGCGTCGGTACGTCCGTGTCAGCCTTCCAGAGCAGCGAGGCGGTCATGAAGACGGCGTCGTTTTCGACGTAGAGACGGGCGGAAGGCTCGATATCCTTGAGGTCGTCGCGGGTCGGAACCTCGATGCCGAGAACCTTCTCGACATAGAGTTCCTCATCGCGGGTCGGCTCGATCATGTCGATCCAGACGACATCCTCGGGAAAGGACGCGGCATGCGACAGATCGCGGATCTCGACTGACCTGCAATTGGAACAGTAAGCGGTGATCACCGGTCGTCTCTCCCGCTGCATCCAACCTTAAAGGCCGGCATGCGCGTTGTGCTCAACCGCATCGCAGTTCCCAATCCTTCGATCGACAAGACAACTCCGAACTTGCAGGCGGGCCGGCCTCTTCGAAAGGAAGACAGCCGTCACTGAGCATCTGCAGCAAAACGCCATCATGGCGCCGCGGCATATGAAGCAAAGCCGTGAAATAATCAAGACATCTTCCGTGAAACGCGGCTTTTCACCACGTTTCCCCCACAATTTGGGGTATCCGCCGCGGCGATTCGGCGCCCTCTAAAGTGCCGCGCATTGCAGCTGACCCATGCGACGCGCTTCAGCTTTTTGTTTATGCATGCCGCTATCCCGGAACCGCCTCACACTTCCGGGTGACATGCATTTTGTTTTATGCATGCCGTTATCCCGGAACCGCTTCACACTTCCGGGCGACATGCATTATTCGAAGACGATTGTCGGCGCCGGACGCTGGGACTGGCCGGCGATCTGTTCCCAGACCTTGGCGGCGATGCCGCGATAGATGCCGGCGACGACGCCGTTCGGCTCGGAGGCGACAAGCGGCGTGCCGGCGTCGGAGGTTTCGCGGATGTTCATCGTCAGCGGCACTTCGCCCAGGAAGGGCACGCCGATGCGCTCTGCCTCCTTGCGGGCGCCGCCATGGCCGAAGATGTCGTAGCGGGTGCCGGTATCCGGGGCGATGAAATAGCTCATGTTCTCGACGATGCCGAGCACCGGCACCTCGACCTTGCGGAACATGTTGAGGCCCTTGCGGGCATCGATCAGCGCGAGATCCTGCGGCGTCGAGACGATGACGGCGCCGGCAAGCGGCACCTGCTGGGCCATGGTCAATTGGGCGTCGCCTGTGCCGGGCGGCATGTCGACGACGAGGACGTCGAGCTCGCCCCAGGCGACTTCGCGCAGCATCTGCAATAGCGCCGACTGGACCATCGGCCCGCGCCAGATCATTGCCGTCTCCTCGTCGACAAGGAAGCCCATCGACATGACCTTGAGGCCATAATTCTCCATCGGATTGATGATGCGGCCGTCGATCTGCGTCGGGCGGCCGGATATCTTCAACAGCCGCGGCATCGAGGGACCATAGATATCGGCATCGAGAATGCCGACACGAAGACCGTTGGCGAGCAGGCCGAGTGCGAGATTGACGGCGGTGGTCGACTTGCCGACCCCGCCCTTGCCCGAGGCGACGGCGATGATGGCGCCGATGCCGGGCACGCCGATCTTGCCGGCGCGCTGCGGCTGTTGAGGAGCGTGGGCATGGCCCGCATGATCATGTTGGTGATCGTGGCCGGCATGGCCGTGAGGCGGGTTCGGCCGGGCAGCCGGAGCGGCAACGGCCGCCTTCTTGTCGGCGGTCAGTGTGACGAGGGCACCCTTGACGCCCGGCATTTCCTTGATGACGCGCTCGGCTGCGAGCCGCATCGGCTCCAGCTCCTTGGCGCGATCGGCCGGGACGGTGATGGAGAAATAAACCTTGCCGTCGGAGATGAAGACGTCAGAGACCATGCCGAGCTCGACGATATCGTGCTCGAGATCCGGTCCACGCACGGTCTTCAGCGTTTCGAGAACCTGTTCCTTGGTGACGTCGGCCATTCCACCCTCACTGCTTCTTGCAGATCACAAATAGTGGAGACGGAAGCCTTCGCCAAACAAAATCATCGGGAGGAAAATCCGGCACGCCAAAAGAGCGCCGGGGAGAATTGGCAATCCGTTGCGGCCATCAAGTCCGCCGGGCTTTCGCCCTGATGGCCGCAACGGTCTCCCCGAGAACCGGCGCAATCCGGGGCGAACTAGAGCAAGCCGAAAAAAAGACCAGCGAAAAGTGAACGGGGAAGACAAAATCTCAGACAGCCGGGAAAGAAGCGGTGCCAAAACGCAACAACCGCCGCCGACACCGAAGAGCCGGGAGAAAAGCGGCATCGGCGTCGGGCAGCAGTGTGTCGGCCGCGCCATTTCCTGGCGCTGGTCTCAAAGTCCCCTCTGGACCTCTCGCACAAGAGATGCAGAAAGCGTGCCAGATGGAAAATCAGAGAAAAGACTGTAAAAGCGCTTGCGACAGCCCCTCAGCGGGAAAGATATGCCTACGCGCTAGGCGGCTTCGACAGCAGTCGGTTGTTTTTTGCAACTTATTTGATCAGGCCGATGCGCAGCGCCTTGGCGACCGCTTGGGTGCGATTGACCGTGTCGAGCTTCTTGGTGGCGCGGTTGAGGTAGTGATTGACCGTATGCTCGGACAGCGTCAGGATTTCGGCGATTTCGGCGCTGGTCTTGCCGGCCGCCGTCCAGTTGAGGCAATCGATCTCGCGGTCGGTCAGCGTGTCCGTCATGCGCGTATCGAGGTTGCGGATCTCGGCAAGCCTATCGAAGACATGGATGGCGATGTAGCAGAGTTCGCGCATTTCCGCCGGGCTGAAGGGCTCGCGGTCGCCGGCGAAAGAGATGGCGCCGCGCAGCCCGGAGGGCTCATGCGTCGGGAAATAGGCGCAGCGCATCATCTTGAAACGTTCGAACAGGGAGGCGACGAGAATGGACTTGCCGTCGTCCCGCGACCAGTTCTGCCGGGACATGTCGTAGAAGAAGGGCCGCGCGGATGTTCTGAGCCGCCTGAGGACCGGGCTGTTCACCAACAAGCCTTCCTGGTCGTAGAGCGCCAGAAGCTCGGCCGGCCAACTGGTGATGACAGTGCTGCCCTGAAGATCGAAGGAGGTGATCGGCGGCAGGTTGAGAACCATGAAGGCACGGCTGCGATAGGCTTCCGTCACGCGTTTCATGAAACGGAAAATATCGAACTGGGTCTTCAGGCCCGCTATTTCCTGAACATAATCGTCTTCTTCCGTGGATGTTTGCGACAAGGGTGCCATCACATTTCTTCATCTTCGGCACAGCGGCCGGCAAACCGTTCGCGAAACCTGCCCGCCGCGGCCGGCTCGATTGCATCGGGAAACGACGATCGCTGGTTGGAATCGGCTTCAGCGTTGAGCGTTCGGCCGGTGAATGGTTGCAGATTTCGCGGACCGTTCTAGTTGTGGTGATTCGCCGAAAAATCTCAATATCGGGCTTATCATAAGCATGCTCTGCGACTACGTCCAGCAGTAGCCGATGGCGATTTTTCCCTCAGCGGCGCGGACCAAGACGGACGCGCATGCCTTCCATGATCCTGACAGCCGCCAGTTGCACCGGAACGACCCATTGATGCAGAAGTTCCATCGACAAGCGATAGGCCGGGCCGGTAATCGAAATGCCCCCCATGAAGGTCCGATCCTCCGACCAGACGGGCGCGGCAACGCAACGAATGCCGGCCTCATGTTCTTCGCGGTCGAAGGCATAGCCCTGATCGGCAATCTCGCGGATCTCGGCAAGCAGCGTTTCGGCAGAGACATGGGTCGAGGCGGTAAAGCTGGTGAAGCTCACGCCGGCAAGCAGATCGACGAGGCTTTCGGCCGGCAGCAGCGAAAGGGCGGCCTTGCCGACGCCGGTGCAATAACAGGGCGAGGCATTGCCGATCTGCGAATACATGCGCACCGGCTGACGGCCTTCGACCTTATCGAGATAGATGATCGACTGCCCCCTGAGGACACCGAGATGCACCGTCTCGCCGGTCGCCTGCTGCAGATCTCTAAGGTGCGGTTCGGCAATCAGGCGGAATTCGTTGCGCGCCCAGCTGCGCGCGGCGAAATCGAGCAGGCGCAGGCCGGGCGCATAACGCCCGTCGCCATCGAACTCGAGCAGCCCCTCCTCCACCAGGTGGGTGAGCTGGCGATGCAACGTGCCGCGCGGCTGGCCGGCAAGGGCCAGGATATCGGTGAAACGCAGCGGCGCATCGGCATGGGTGACGAGATCGAGCAGAACCATCAGTTTGCCGAGCGTGCCGGTCTCGCGTGCCTGTGCCGTGCTTTCGCCGTTTGAATTCATCGCTTCGTCCGCCCTTGACAGGACGGGCAGTGTAATTCGATAATTCCATATAGTCAAATTAAGTTCCAAATAATGGAACACAAAGTCGGGAGGCGACGGTGACCATGATGGCAGCACAATTTCCCGAGTTCAACGACCGAGCCGTGCTGGTGACCGGCGGCGGATCGGGCATCGGTGCTGCGATCGTCGAAGGTTTCGCGCGCCAGGGCGCCAAGGTCGCGTTCATCGATATCGCCGAGGCCGCCGGCCGCGAACTTGCCGAAAGGCTGTCGCGGGAGACGGCGCATCCGGTCTCCTTTTACCATGCCGACCTGCGCGACATCGCCGCGATCCGGCACACGGTCGATACCGTCATTGCGAGCTTGGGGCCGATCCGGGTGCTGGTCAACAATGCCGCCTGGGACGACCGCCATGAATTCGACGCGGTGACCGAGGCCTATTGGGACAACAACCAGGCGGTCAACCTCAAGCATGTGTTCTTCACCTCGCAGGCAGTCGTGCCGTCGATGCGGACGGCCGGCGGCGGGGCGATCATCAATATGTCGTCAATCGCCTTCAAGCTGAACATGGGCGGCTTTCCCGCCTATGCGGCAGCCAAGGCGGCGGTCGTCGGGCTGACGAAGAGCCTGGCGGGCAGGCTCGGGCCGGAAAACATCCGGGTCAACTGCATCCTGCCTGGCATGGTCGTCACCGAGCGGCAGATGCAGCACTGGCTCACCGAGGAGAGCATTGCGCGCTCGGTCGAGGACCAGTGCCTGAAGGTCGCGCTCAAACCCGATGCGATCGTCGGTCCCTGCCTGTTTCTTGCATCCGACTGTGCGGCGGCGATGACCGCCCAGTCCCTGATTGTCGATGGAGGCGTTCTGTAATGGCTAATCCCGCTTATGTCGCGGTGGACTGGGGCACTAGCAGCTTCCGGCTCTGGCTGATCGGTCGGGACGGCACCGTCCTTGCCGAGCGCCGTAGCGGCGAAGGCATGACGAGCGCCGCAAAGACCGGCTTTTCCGCCGTGCTTGCCGGCCATCTCGCCGCCATCGAGGCGCCGGAAAGCCTGCCGGTGATCGTCTGCGGCATGGCCGGCGCCAGGCAAGGCTGGGTCGAGGCCGGTTATATCGATGTGCCGGCGCCGCTCGCCTCGATCCTGACCGGGGCGGTCTCCGTGCCCGGCGAAAGCCGCGACATCCGCATCCTGCCGGGCCTTGCCCAGCGGGACATGGCAAGGCCCGACGTCATGCGCGGCGAGGAAACCCAGCTTCTCGGCGCGCTCGGCCCAGCAAGCTCGGGGGCGCAGGCGGTCTGCATGCCCGGCACCCATTCGAAATGGGTGCATGTGACGGACAGCAAGGTGACCGGCTTTTCGACCTTCATGACCGGCGAGCTTTTCGACGTCATCAGCAAACACACGATCCTTTCGCATGCCGTTGCCGGCGCAGGAGAGCAGCCGGCGGATGCGGCAGCCTTCGAGGCGGCGGTCTCGGCCGCTTTCGCACGCCCGGCTCTTGCCTCCAACCTGCTCTTTGCCGCCCGTTCCGGCCAACTCCTGCACGGGATTTCTGCCGCTGCCGCGCAAGCCCGGCTTTCCGGCACGCTGATCGGCCTCGAAATCGCCGGGGCGCTGAAGGATGCGGCAAACGGCACCACCATCACCCTCGTCGCCTCCGGGGGCCTGCAGGCGCTCTATGAACAGGCCTTCAAAACCCTCTCCCTTGCCTTCACCGCCATCGACGCCGACGCCGCCGTACGCCGCGGGCTTTCGGCTGCCGCCGAAGCCATCTGGCCGAACTGAGAAAGCTGACACGATGAACCGTATCCCCTTCCCCGACATGAAGCGCCCGCTGATCGCCATCCTTCGCGGCATCAGGCCTGAGGAGACCGAAAGCGTCGTCGGCGCCTTGATCGACAATGGCCTGACGGCGATCGAGATCCCGCTCAACTCACCGGAGCCGTTCAAATCCATCGAGATTGCCGCGAAGATGGCGCCGGCAGACGTGCTGATCGGCGCCGGCACGGTGCTGACCGTCGAGGCGGTCGACAGCCTGCATGCGGCCGGCGGCACGCTGCTGGTCACCCCGAATGTCGAGCCGGAGGTGATCATACGGGCGCGCGAATACGGCATGGTAACGATGCCGGGCGTCTTCACGCCGACCGAGGCGCTGGCCGCGGCACGCGCCGGCGCCACCGGTCTCAAATTCTTTCCGGCCAGCGTGCTCGGCCCTTCCGGCATTACGGCGATCCGGGCAATCCTGCCGCCGGAGCTGACGATTGCCGCCGTCGGCGGTGTCTCGGACAAGAATTTCGGCGATTATACCAAGGCCGGCATCTTTGCCTTCGGCCTCGGCACTAGCATCTACAAGCCAGGAATGACCGGGTCAGAGGTTGCCGAGCGCGCCAAGGCGACCATTTACGCCTATGATGCAGCCATTGGGAGCGTGAACGTATGACCGATATTTATGAGTTCGAGGGCAAAACACTTTGCAATACCAATTCCGTTCTCGGTGAGGGCCCGACCTATGATCCGGACAGCAATACCGTCTGGTGGTTCAACATCCTCGGCAAGGAACTGCACGAGCTCAACCTTTCGACGAGCGAGAAAAAGGTGCACCCGCTGCCTGTGATGGCGAGCGTATTGGCTCGCATCGACGCCGGGCGGCAGCTGATCGCGACGGAGGAAGGGCTGTTCGTACGTGATGTGGCGAGCGGCAACCTCACCTTCTACGCCGCGCTGGAAAACGACAGGCCGGAAAACCGTTCGAACGACGGCCGCACCCACCCTTCCGGTGCGCTCTGGATCGGCACGATGAGCAAGCGGGCGGAAAACCAGGCCGGCGCCATCTACCATGTCGCCGGCGGCAAGGTGACGAAGATCTTCAACGGCATCAGCATCCCGAATTCGATCTGCTTCTCGCCGGACGGCACGGTCGGCTATTATACGGATTCCCGAATCAACCGGCTGATGCGCGTCATGGTCGATCCGTTGACCGGCCTGCCCTCGGGCGAGCCGATCGTGCTCGTCGACAGCATGGACGACCCCGGCAGCATCGACGGCTCGGTGGTCGATGCCGACGGCTATCTGTGGAATGCGCGCTGGGGCGCCGGCGTCGTCGACCGCTACAGTCCGGACGGTCTGCGCATCTCGCGCTATATGGTTCCCGCCGTCCAGCCCTCCTGCCCTGCCTTCATCGGCGTCAATGCCGACCGGCTGGCGGTAACGACCGCCTGGGAAGGGCTGGATGAGGATGCCCGTTCGGCGCAGCCGAGCGCCGGCGCGCTGCTGGAACTCGGCATCGACGTCAAAGGTGTGTTCGATCCCGTCTATGTAATCTGATTTTTGCTTGTCATCGGTGATCAGAGGCGCTTCCAACCGGGGCGCCTTTTCTCGTCTCACCGGCTGCCCTTTGATAAACGTTCCGTGAAAATCGAAAAATTTTCCGTGTTTTCAACCGGAACCAATCACTCCACCAGTCATTTTCCCTTCGAACTGGCGCGGTGACGAGACCTGAGAAACAGGTATTGCCGGGTCAGCGATCGCTCTAGAAAAAACGAAGGTAGGTTCGAAATGACACGCAAACTCCTGACGACCGTTGCCGCTGGCGCACTGTTTGCCACGGCTTTCGCACCGGCGGCATTCTCGCAGACGGCACCGCAGCCTGCGGACCCTGCCGCTCCGACCCAGGCGGCTCCCGCCGATCCGGCAGCACCGAAGCCGATGACGCCTGACGTCACCAAGCCCGCAGGCGATGCCGCACAGGCTCCCGCCCCGGCCCCGACGGCAGATACGGCTCAGGCCGGCTATCTGACGGAGCAGTCTCCGGATCAGGTCAGCGCCAATACCTATATCGGCCAGTCGGTCTATAACGGCAACAATGAAAGCATCGGCAGCGTCAACGACCTGATCCTCAAGAAGGACGGCGGCATGGTTGCTGCAATCGTTGGCGTCGGCGGCTTCCTCGGCATCGGTGAAAAGAACGTCGCCGTGCCGATGGAAAAGATCACCGTCGCGCAGAACACCCAGGACGGCAGCGTCAAGCTGACGACCAGCGAAACGGCTGAATCGCTGAAGGCCGCACCTGAGTTCAAGACGCTGGCAATGCAGTCGGCCGAAAAGGCTCCGGCTGCGCCCGGTACCGATACCACGGCGACCGGCTCGACCACACCTAAGTAATCCGTGCGCGGTAGTATAGCGTAGGCGATGGCGCTCCCCAGGGGGCGCCATCGTTTTATGAGGCGCCATCGCTTTATGCGCTGGCCCGCTCCGCCATGGTCGGATCGTAATAGTTTTCGTGCAGGAAGCGCAACGTGGCGATACCATCGGCCGGACGGCCGAAATGATAGCCCTGGCCCATGCCGCAGCCCAGTGTGCGCAACTTCACCGCCTCGGCATAATCCTCAATGCCTTCCGCCACGACCTCCAGTTCCAAGCCCTCGCACATGGTGAGGATCGCCTTGATGATGTGTTCGGAGGCGCGATCGGAATTGATGCGCGAAACGAAGGCGCGGTCGATCTTGATCTTGTCGAAGATGAAGTCGCGCAGGCGCCCAAGGCTCGATTGGCCGGTGCCGAAATCGTCGAGCGAGATGCGAACACCGGCGGCGCGCAGATCGGCGATGATGCGGTGAGCGGTATCGGCCGAACTCATCACCGCGGTCTCGGTGATCTCCAGCTCCAGGCGATGCGGATCGAAGCCGACGCGGCCGAGGATCGACAGGATGCTGCTGCTCGTGCCCGGATCCATCAGTTGGGCCGAGGAGAGATTGAACGAGAGGAAGAGTTCGCGCGGCCAGGAAAGTGCGGCTTCAGCGGCTTTGCGCAGCAGCGCCTCCGACAGCGCATCGATGAAGCCGCGCTCCTCGGCGAGCGGCACGAAGACGCCGGGCGAGACGAAGCCGAGATCGGGATCGTTCCAGCGGGCGAGCGCTTCGAAGCCGACGACCTGATTGTTGGATAGGGAGACGATCGGCTGGAAATGCACGTCGATCGCGTCGGAGATGATGGCGTTTCTGAGCGCCTGCTCCAGCTGCGTCGCACGCTTCATTTCCTGGGCGATCTCGCGCGAATAGACGGTGATCTGGCCGCGGCCGCGGCGCTTGGAGCGGTAGAGGGCGGTTTCGGCGCTCTTCAGCAGTTCCTCGCAATCCTCTCCGGCAAAGGGATAGATGGAGAAGCCGAGGGAAGCGGAGAGACGGACGTTGCGGTCACCGAGGTCATAAGGCGCCGAAAGCACCTCGCGGATCATCTGGCCGAATTTCTCGGCACTCGCCCGCTCGAAGATCAACGGCAATACGAAGGCGAATTCGTCGCCATCGTGGCGGGTGACCAGCGCGCCGTCAGGAATGCAGGCCCTGAGACGATGGGCGACCTGGCAGAGGATTTCATCGCCGGCTGTCGAACCGAACAGATCGTTGATCGGCTTGAAACTGTCGAGGTTGACGATGCCGATGGTGAAGGGGGCCGGATCGCTGGCGCGCTCAGCGGAGATCTGCAAGACCTTGTCCCGCATGCGATTGCGGTTGCCCAATCCCGTCAACGGATCGGTATAGGCCATCGCCTGAGGCTCATTTTGACCGACGGTCAAGAAAGCTATTTCCGCCGATTTCATCATCCAAACCCGAGCTTTCCTCCGGAGCCATGCAGAAGAATGACCGGCAGGTCTTAACAATTCGATAGTAAATCAGCGGCATAGCCACCTGAACCTCCCCAAAATATAGGGAATTGACGGGTATTTTGGCGCCTGCGCACTTTTTGCGCGACATGCTTCAGATTCTGGCCCGCATGGCCTCATTCATTAGGTATTTCTGAAATATAGTCTCAAGCATATCAGGGCTGACGGGTTTCATCATGACGTCGTCCATGCCTGATTTGACGCATTCGGCGCGGTCACGCTCGAAGGCCTGGGTGAGCACGCCGATGATCGGGGTGTGGGTGCCACCGCCGGTTTCCTCCATCTGCCGGATGAGGCGCGCGGCCTCGAAGCCGTTGAAGCCCGGCAGGGAAATATCCATCAGCACGATCTGCGGCCGGTGCTCGGCCCAGAGGCGCACCGCCTCGTCGCCGGTCGCCGCTAGCATGTGTCGATAACCGAGGCCTTCGAGGATCTGCGAAAAGACGATCTGATTGATGTCATTGTCTTCGGCGACGAGAACCTGCAGGCCGACCGGATCGTCGGAAATGCTGATTTCCCAATCCGCATTCGAACCGGCGGCGCTGCGGCTGTTGCGATTGAAATGGCGGGCGATCTGGAAGGTGAGTTCATTGGCGATCTGGAAACCGTCCATGACGAGCGCCGGAATGCCGTATTGCTCGGCAAGTTCGAGGCAGCGCATGCCCATCTGGTTGTCGATGATCAGAAGATCGAGCGAGATGCCGGAGGAGGTGGCGATTTCCAGGAACCGCTCCTCTTCATCCTCGCCGCGGACCGAGCAGGATTCGAAGCCGTATTTCGTCAGCGTCCGCAGCGCGGCGGTCTCGGCGGCGAGGTCGGCCGTGACGACGAGGACCTTGCGGCCAGAGAAATTCTCCGGAACGATCGCTTCCATCGCCGCCGGTTCGCGCCGCGCAATGCCGCTTGGTACCGGCACATAGGCCCGGCGATAGCTTTGATTGCTGGAGGCGGTGATCGCGGACGCTTGGCCGAACTCGTCGAGATCGGCGCCGTCGCGCGGCAGGTCCTGCATGGTCGACACCAGGAAATAGCGGCCAGGCTTGCCGATGCGGTGCTTGCGGCTGACGATATCGCGCTCGATGCCGTCGCGGGAGATCTGCCGCTGACGGGAGACGGACATCTCGCCGGTGTCAAGCACATGGCGGTCGCTTTCTTCGAAGCGCCTGGCGATCTCTTCTGAAAAAAGATCGCCGCTCTTGCGCCCGAGCACCTCGTCGGCGCTTGTCTGATATTTCTCGCAGAAGGCGAGGTTGACCGCGACATAGGTGAGGTTGCGATCCTTGACGAACAGCGGGAACGGCAGATTGTCGAGAATGTCCTCGGTGAGCTGCACCCGCTCCAGATCGGAGCGCCATTGCTCTTCGCGCTTCTTGTTCTCGGAAATATCGGAGATGATGGTGACGCCGTAACCGCCCGGCAGCCTGCGCTTGACGAAGCGCACCCAGCTATCGGCACCGTGGCGTTCGACGGCGTCGAAGCGCTCGCGCCAATGCGAGGCGATTTTCTGCGACAGCCAGTCTTCGCGGCTGAGCGAGCCACCCTGCCTGACGTCATACTGCTGGCGAATGCCGGTGTCGTACATCGCGCCGAGGAAATCGCGCAGCCGCGTGCCCGGCTTCAGCATCTCGGCGGACAGCGGAAAGAAATCGAGAGTCTGGCGGCTTGCAAAGATCAGATGATCGTTCTTGTCGTAGATGATGAAAGCTGCGGAAAGGCTGTCGCACACCACATCGAAAAGCGCCGTCTGCAGATCGGCCTCGGCGGGAGACCCATCGATTTCTGATGATGTGTCCGCCTTTTCGAAGCCGGCACTCATGCTATTGCGTCCCACATCTGTTCGATTTCACAGCTTCCGGAGGTATGTGATTAGAAATGCCATTTTTATGTTAAAACCGGCTTAACATTACCTATTCCCAAATGTGGGGGAGGACCGGATCACGTTTCGGGAAAGCCCGTCGAAACCCCTTCCCTCCGGCCCGCGAATCCCCGAAAATAGCCCATGGCCATCAGACAGCTTTCCGAAACGCTCATCAACCAGATCGCCGCCGGCGAAGTCATCGAACGGCCGGCGAGCGCTGCCAAGGAACTGATCGAAAACGCGCTCGACGCGGGCGCGACGCGCATCGAAATCGCCACATCAGGCGGCGGCAAGGCGCTGCTGCGCGTCAGCGACAACGGCTCGGGCATGAATGCTGCCGATCTGGAACTGGCGGTCAGGCGCCACTGCACCTCGAAGATCTCGGAGACGCTCGAGGATATCCGCACGCTGGGCTTCCGCGGTGAGGCACTGCCCTCGATCGGCTCGGTCGCGAGGCTCAGCATCGCAAGCCGCAGGCGCGACAGTGCCGGCGGCCACGAGATTGCCGTTGCCGGCGGCAAGATCGCGCATCTGCGCCCGGCCGCCGCCAATCCCGGGACGATCGTCGAAGTGCGCGACCTGTTCTTCGCCACACCGGCCCGGCTCAAATTCCTGAAGACGGAAAAAGCCGAGGCCGGCGCCATCACCGAGATCGTCAAGCGCATGGCGATCGCCTTTCCCGCCGTGCGCTTCGTACTGTCGGGCTCGGACCGCACGACGCTGGAATTTCCGGCGACCGGCGACGACCATCTGGCCCGCATGGCGCAGGTGCTCGGCAAGGAGTTCCGCGACAACGCCATTGCACTCGACGCCGTGCGCGAAGAGATCTCGCTTGCCGGTTTTGCCGGCGTGCCGACCTTCAATCGCGGTAACTCCGCCCATCAATATGCCTTCGTCAACGGCCGGCCGGTGCAGGACAAGCTGATCCTCTCGGCGATCCGCGGCGCCTATGCCGAGACGATCCCATCCGGGCGCCATCCGGTGGCGGTGCTGTCGATCACGCTCGATCCCGCTCTCGTCGACGTCAACGTGCATCCGGCAAAATCCGACGTGCGGTTCCGCGACCCGGGCCTGGTGCGCGGCCTGATCGTCGGCGCCATCCGCGAGGCCTTGGCGCGCGACGGCAGCCGGGCGGCAACAACCGGGGCGAGCGACATGCTGCGCTCCTTCCGCCCGGGCTTCCAGCCGTACGCTCAGCGGCCGCAAACGGCATGGTCGGCCGAGACCTCGCCCTCCCGGCCCTATCAGCCGACAACGGGTTTCGGCGAGCGGCCACAGGCGTCCTTCGACGGACTTTCGATGCCGACGGCGCGGGCCGAGCCGCAGTTTTCGCAGAAGCCGGCAGCCCCCGAACCGACCGCACGGTATCCGCTCGGCGCGGCGCGGGCGCAGATCCACGCAAACTACATCGTCGCCCAGACCGAGGACGGGCTCGTCATCGTCGATCAGCATGCCGCGCATGAGCGGCTGGTCTTCGAGGCGATGCGCAAGGCGCTACATTCGAAGCGGCTCGCCTCGCAGGTGCTGCTCATCCCCGAGATCATCGATATTCCGGAAGAGGATTGCGACCGGCTGATGCAGCATGCCGCCGAGCTTTCCGAACTCGGCCTTTCGATCGAGCGTTTCGGCCCCGGGGCAATCGCCGTGCGCGAGACGCCGGCGATGCTCGGCGAGGTCGATGCGCATGGGCTGATCCGCCAGCTTGCCGACGAGATCGCCGAATGGGACACGGCGTCCGGCCTGTCGGCCAAGCTCGAATATGTGGCCGCGACCATGGCCTGCCACGGATCGGTGCGCTCCGGACGGCGGCTGCGGCCGGAGGAAATGAACGCGCTGCTGCGGGAAATGGAAGTGACGCCCGGCTCCGGCCAGTGCAATCACGGCCGGCCGACCTACATCGAATTGAAGCTCAGCGATATCGAACGGCTTTTCGGCAGAAGCTAAAAAAGCTGGAAAAGCAGCCCTTTCGAGAGTATGGCAGACTAAAGCGTGTCACGAATCTTTCAGATTCGCTTGGACCACGCTTTAGGTCTTTGGTGTTCCGCATGTCGTGATCGCAAACCGCGGCACACTTTTGCGCGACATGCTTTAGTGACAGACTGCAGGGAACGGAGCGCATGAATTTGTTCGAAGGCCATGGAAACCGCGAAGCGAAGATCCGGTATCTCGATGGCGATTTCCAGATTCTCTCGCCCGGCTCCTATGTCGTCTGCGCGATGACGGGAAAACAGATCCCGCTCGACGAGTTGCGCTACTGGAGCGTCGCCCGGCAGGAGCCCTATGCCGACGTGATCTCGGCGATCGAAGCCGACAAACGCGCCGGCGTGCTGCCGAACCAGCGGCGCTAGATATTGCGATCCGCGCCGGAGGTTCTGGCTGAGATGGTTCCCCGGTCTGCAGCCCCGGAGTTGCTGCAGGAAGAATATCCATTCGGTCACCCGACGACTTGAAATACCAGAGGCTCATCCACGACAACTTCGCATCGACTGGACGGCGTGGCTCCGGGCCAAAGGGCTCGACGATACCCCGACAGCGGGGTGAGGTTTGCCTCCGCCGCCTATGCGGTCGGCGGAGGGCGACCGTTCACTTGAATTTCGCCATATTCTCAGGCGTCACAAGCGCAGCGCCGGAGTCGATCAAAGATTCAACCTTCTCTCCGCGAATCGATTTTACCAGCGCATCCACACCGAGTTCAGCCATCTTGGTGGGGAACTGTGCCACCGACGCATCCTCGACCCCACTCTTCAGCGCTTCCTCTTCGCCGCAGCAGAAGTCGAAACCAACCAGCACAATCTTGTCATTGGCAATGCCAGCATTCTTGATGGCGCGCGCTGCGCCAGCAGCGGGCGGGCCGCAAGCGGCATAAATGGCCTTGAGGTCCGGGTTCTTCGTCAGCAGATCC
This sequence comes from Rhizobium sophorae, assembly GCF_013087515.1. Lineage (GTDB taxonomy): Bacteria > Pseudomonadota > Alphaproteobacteria > Rhizobiales > Rhizobiaceae > Rhizobium > Rhizobium sophorae. The sequence goes on from NZ_JABFCN010000045.1 coordinate 219,545, forward strand.
TCGGCGACACTAATCCCGAGCTCCTCTGTGCAGTTTGTTGCGCCTTTCCCGACGATCTCGACATCAAGCCCCTTCAACCCTTCAAGCATGCCCTTCACGCGGTCATCAAGCGCCGGCACGCCGGGCACACCCTCGAGAATCCCGAGCGTGTCGCCGGCTTTAAGAACAGTTTTGAGATATTCGCCGGCGATTTTGCCGGCGGCGAAATTATTGGTCGTGGCAAGCGCCGTCCTGCCGTTCCAATCCGGAATATTGTTATCCATCAGCACGACCTTGATACCGGCCGCCACGGCCTTGTCCAGGGCAGTGGACACGGTGGGATCGACAGGCGTCAGGGCGATGCCCTGCACGCCTCGTGTCACCATCGACTCGATCTGGGCAATCTGCCCCTCGATGTCGGTTGCCGACGTACCCTGCCCGTAGATGATCTCGACGCCGGGATTTCTCTTTGCATAATCCTTCGCAGCGTTCTCCATTGTTGCGAAGAACGGTACCGGGAATTTGGTTATAAAGCCGAGCTTCACCGGCTCCTGCGCGAGGGACGGGACTACAGCGACGGCCAGGAGCGCAAGAGCTCCCAGCAGGGATTGCGGTTTCATGTTTACCTCCCATGTTCGACCGCCCTCCTCTAGAGCGACCTCGTTGTCCGCTGCCCAACGAAGCAGCGATCTCCCTTAGGCCTCGGCGCCGACAATCATCGCGACAATGTCCTGCTTGTTGGCTTCCGTCGGCTTCACTTCACCCACCTTGCGACCCTGCCGCAGCACAACCGCCCGATCGGCGATTTCGACGACATGTTCCATATTGTGCGTGATGATGATCACGGCATTGCCGTCGGCTTTGAGCTGGTTGATAAGGTCAAGAACCTGGCGAGACTCGCGAAGACCGAGGGCGGCCGTTGGTTCGTCAAGGATCACCAGCTTGCGCGCAAAAACAATGGCGCGCGCCACCGCGATCGCCTGTCGCTGTCCCCCAGACATCAGCGCGACCGGCGCGTCGAATCTCGGTAGCTTAACCTTCAGGCGATCGATGACACTCGCCGCCTCCCGTTTCATCACGCCCGTGTTGAGGAAGCGGAGCGGACGCGGCAGCCAGGAGGGGAAAGAGATTTCTCGTCCGCAATAGAAATTCTGTACGGGGGTCAGGTTGTCGAAAAGCGCCAGATCCTGATAGACGGTTTCAATACCGGCGCGGCGAGCCGCCGCCGTTGAATGGAGTGATACGGGCGCACCATCCACGAGGATGTCTCCTTCGTCGAGACGATGAAGCCCGCTGATGCATTTGACGAGCGTCGACTTGCCGGCGCCGTTGTCACCCAAGAGAGCGGTTACCTCACCTGCATAGGCATCAAAGCTTACATTTTTCAGGGCATGGATGGCGCCAAAGCGCTTCTGCGCGTTTCGAACCGAAAGTGCTGGAGTGGTGGATGCCGGGTTCATTGTACTCTCGCCGATTGAAGCACGCGTGCGCGCGCCTCGAGATGGTTACGAAGCACGTCAGCCTCTACGGCGATGACGATGACGAGCCCAATCGCGATCATTTGAAAGAACACGTCGACGCCGAGAAGGTTAAGGGCGTTGCGGATGACGCCGATCAGCACGGCGCCGATCAGGGCGTGGCCGAGATGGCCTCGTCCGCCAAGGAAACTAGCGCCACCGATAATCACCGCGGCAATCGTGTCCAGTTCCAAAAGATTGCCGTAGATTGGCGAGGCGGCGGCGGTCCGTCCCGCGAGCAGCACCGCGCCGACACCTGCACAAAAGCCGCAAATAATATAGGTTGCGAGCAGAACACCCTTTACCGGTATACCCATGCTTCTGGCGGCATTCGGCGCGCCGCCGACCGCATAGATCCATCGGCCACAGACCATCGACTTCGTCAGGATCAGAAAAAGAAACCCGAGCATCGCAACGACAAAGAAGGAATTGGGCACACCAAGCGTCGTACCGCCACCGATCGCAGTCACTGCATCGGGCATCCCGCGCATGGTGGTGTGGCCGGGCGCCAATGCAAGTGCCAGGCCGCGGCAGATACTCAAGCTCGCAAGTGTAATGATAAAGGGGTGCGGCAGCCGACCATAGACAAAGACCACGCCGTTGACTGCACCGACAGCCGCACCCGCCAGCAGCATGGCCACGATGACGACGATCGAGGAATCAACCTGCTGGTAGGCGAGCCCGCCAATGACTGTGGCGAGCGCAAGATTCGAGCCGACAGACAGATCGATCCCGCGCGTCAGGATAACGAGCTGCTGCCCCATTGCCACAACGGCAATCACTGCCGTCTGCGCAAGGATGTTCCCGAGGTTCATGGGCTTTAGAAAAGCCGGCGTGATCAAACTGACGACGGCGATGAGCATAATGAGGATCAATAGCGGGCCCAGGCTCAATAGCCTCAGCCCCAATGTGACGCCAGATTGTCTCGGATGGAAGGTTGCATCCTGCGAACCACCAGGCCGCGACGAATTCTGAGGCAGAATCCCGGAGTCTTCCAAATTCCCCTAGCCTCCCTCGTTTTTTATACATAAGAAACATATGATACACGTGCGTCAACTTGTTTTTTATGGATATTTAACCGTACTTGGAGTTGAATATGAGAACAGATACGACCTTCAAACGGGCATTCAACGATATGATCGATATCATTCGGACGCTCGATCTCGGGGAGGAATTGCCGTCCGAAAACGCCCTGCGCGCCCAACTCGGCGTGAGCAGAACGACGGTGCGCAAGGTGCTGGCGGGGATGTCCGCCCGTGGGATCATCATATCTGAAGCGCACAGGCGGATCATAGGCGATCAGCCGCGGCAGATAGAGCGCTATCCGAAGGAAGAGACCTTGGCAATTTCGGAACAGGTCGAGACGAGCTTCATGGAATGGATGCTGCGCGGCGATGCCTGTCCGGGCACGGAAATCAATGAGGCGGAATTAGCTCGGAAATTCGGCGTCGCGACAACGATCGTCCGTGAGTTTCTCAATCGATTTCAGAAATATGGGCTGATCGAGAAGCGTCAGAATGCCGGCTGGGTTTTTAAAGGGTTCACAGCCAGTTTCGCACTCGAACTGTTCGAGATCAGAGAGATGTTCGAAATGCGCTCCGCACGGCTGTTCGCTGCCCTGCCCGACGGCTCGCCCGTCTGGAGGCAGATCCAATCTATGCGGGCGGCACATTTGGAACTGCTCGCGGATATCGACGCCCGGTTTCAGGATTTCTCGGAGCTGGATAGCCGCTTCCACCGGCTGATTACGGCAGTCGCGCCAAACCGCTTTATCGAAAGCTTCCAAGACGTGATAACCATGGTCTTCCACTATCACTATCAGTGGAACAAGCGTGATGAACGCGCGCGGAACGAGGTCGCCATCAGGGAACATCTCGCGTTGATCGAAGCCCTGGAAAGCCGCAATATCGCTTCGATCGATCACGCTTGTCGATTACATCTGACTTCCGCCCGCGAGACTTTGCTTCGCTCGATCGTGTGATCGCGTTGCCTGCACAGATGCGCGCGGGACGAGACGTTTTGCAGCAGCCCGCTAAAGCCGCGTCGCGATCTTTCAGATTCGCTTGTCGCGCTTTAGGTCTTTGTTTTTACGCATGTCGTTGTCGCAAAACCGCAGCACACTTTTGCGCGACATGCTTTAGAGCGGTTCAGCCTTTCCCGGAATTGCTTTACCCCCGGCCTTCATCTCCCGCAAGCGCCGCTCGCGGCAGGCGGCGATCGCCCGGTCGATGATAAGGCTGGGGGCGAGGTGATCCTCAAAGACCATGTCGACCTCGATCACCCGGCTCTTTTCGACGAGCCGCGCCGCCTTGCCGTGATGGCCGGAAAGGCGGACGAAATCCTTGGAGGTGGTGACAATCAGGAGACCTTGATGCTCGGCGGTCGTCAGGATGTCGTCGATCTCCTCCTCGGTCAGGTGCTCATGATCGCCGAAGCTCTTGGCAACGACGATCTCGGCGCCGCGCGATTCAACCGTGCGGAAGAATTTGGCGGGATCGGCAATGCCTGCAAAGGCGAGCACCTTGGTGCCGGCCAGCGTATTGTCACCGCGGACTTTCAGCGATGCGGTGAAATAGGGCTTTGCCGCGCGCGCCGCCATGCGGACGATCCTGTCGGCGGCATTGCCGCCACCGACCTTCAGCAAAGCGGTCGCAGAACGCAGCTGCTGGCGGATCGGCGCGCGGACTGGGCCACCCGGAACGATATGGCCGTTACCGAGGCCGCGCGTCGCGTCAATAACGAGCAGGGCATAGTCGATCGCCAGCCGGGCACTCTGGAAACCGTCATCCATGATGATGAGATCGGCGCCCTCCGCCACCAGCCGCGCAGCCCCTTCGACGCGCCGGCGGGAAATCACCGTCAGCGCTTCCTGGGCAAGCAGCAAGGGCTCGTCGCCGACGGCAATCGCCCGGTGATGATCGGGGTCGACCACGGTGGTCACATCGAGCGAACCGCCGTAACCTCTGCTGAGAAAGCCGGGCTTCAGTCCCTTCGCCTTGGCGGCGCGGGCGATCGTTAGCGCCGTCGGCGTCTTGCCGGCACCGCCGACGGTGAAATTGCCGACGCAGATAACCGGAATGGGAACGGAGGCGCGGCGCGCATGGGCCATGCGGTGGCCGGCGATGCGGCCATAGAGAAAAGAAAGCGGCAGCAGCACCCAGGCACGCCAATCGGCTTTCCTCCACCAGAACGGTGGCGCTTCAGATATCATCTTGCCGTCCCGCTCCCCTGTCCGGCTTGTTCTCACGCAATCCCTTGGGAAAGTCGCTGCGCGCTTTTCCCGGCCAAACCGCTGTGCACTTTTGCTGGAATTGCTTTAGCCACAGCCAGTCCCCTGCTTTTCGACCGTCGGATTGAGAAGCCAAAACCTGAAAAAATGCAAGCCCTTACCCGTCAGGCGGGCTGCAGGTCCGGCAGCAGCGTCTCGATGGCGGTGATATCGTCGAGCACGTGGTCGGCCGCGGCGGCAAGCGTCTCCCGCGAACCGGTGCCGGTCAGCACCGCGATCCTCAGGCCGGTGCCGGCATTCAGACCCATGTGCAGATCGTGATTGTTGTCGCCGACCATGGCGACCTCGGCCGGGAAAAGACCGGTCGCGGCGCAGAAGCCGAGCACCATGCCCGGCTCCGGCTTGACACCGAAACCGCTGTCATAGCCGGCGATGTAATCGATATAGCGGGCAAAACCGAAACGTTCCGCCGTCTGGCGGATCGACCGCTCATTGTCGCTGGAGGCGACACCGAGCTTGAAGCCGCGCCGATGCAGCCGGGCGAAGAAGCCGGCGAGGTCGGTCACCGGCACGGAAAATTCGGCGGCGTTGGAAAAGAGATCGTCGAGGCGGACCGTCAGTTCGCCGACATCGACCATCGAGCCCGCGGCAACCAGACCCTCGGCGATCTGGCGGGTATTGCCGGCGGCAAGCAGGCTGTCGGGAACGATATGGCCGGTCACCGGATCCATGCCGCAGGCCGAAAGCAGCCGGTCGGCGAGAAGCGGATCGCCTTTGGCGGCGATACGGGCCAGCTCACGGTTGACCGGCAGCCAGCTCTCGTCATAGTCGAGCAGCGTGCCGTCCTTGTCGAAGAGAATGCCTTTGATAGGGGACGCTGCCGACATCTTCGCTCCTCAGACTTGGGCGACGGCCTTGGGCAGCAGCCGCGCCTTCACCGTCAGCGGGTTGATATAGGGTTCCAGCCCCTTCACCGTCGCCGTCAGCGCACCGCGCATCTCGTGCACGGCGGTGATGCCGGCCTCGATCATGTTGCGGCGGGCGTCGTCGTTGATCAGCAGATAATGCACGCCCTTGGCCAGCATTTCAGTATCGCGCACCATGCGGGCGCTGCCGCTGCGGGCAAGCTTCTGGTAGGCATCCCGGAAATTCTGCACATGGCCGCCGGAGAGAATGGCGCAGCCGAGCATGGCAGGCTCCAGCGGGTTCTGGCCGCCTTCGGCAAAGAGCGAGCGGCCGACGAAGGCGATTTCCGTCAGGCGCAGATAGAGGCCCATTTCGCCGATCGTATCGCCGAGGAAGATATCGACATCGGCGGACAAGACATCGTCGCGGGTGCGGCGGGCGACTTTCAGCCCCTGCTTGACGAGCGCCGCCTCGATCTCGTCGCTGCGCTCGGGATGGCGCGGCACGATGATGGTCAATTGATGGTCGCGCTCCCTGAGCGCCCGGTGAACGATGGCGGCGGCATTCTCCTCGCCGTCGAAAGTCGAGATCGCCGCCCAGGTCTTGCGCTCGCCGATCTGCTTCTTGTAGCGGGCAAGCACAGCGCTGTCATAAGGCGGCGCGTCAGTATCGACCTTCAGATTGCCGGAGGTGATGACGGGGACGGCGCCAAGATCGCGGAAACGTTCGGCATCGACATCCGACTGGGCGATGACGAGGGCAAGATTCTCGAACAAGGCTTCGGCAATCGCCGGGCGGCGGCGCCAGCGGGCAAAGGAGCGGTCCGACATGCGGGCATTGATCAGGATCTGCGGAATGCGGCGGCGGCCGAGCTCCAGCACCGTTGCCGGCCAGATCTCGGATTCGGCGATGATGGCGCAATCGGGCTGCCAATAATCGAGGAAGCGGCTGACGGAGGGCTTCAGGTCGAGCGGCACATATTGATGGATCGCTTCCTGGCCGAGGCGCTCGGCGGCGAGCTTGGCCGACGTGATGGTGCCGGTCGTCAGGATGACATGGATGTCGCGGCGGCGGATTTCGCGGATCAGCGGGATAACGGCGTTGGTTTCACCGACGCTTGCGGCATGGAACCAGACGAGCGGCCCCTGCGGCCGGTTGGCGCTCGGATAACCGAAGCGTTCCAGGCGGCGGCCCCGGTCTTCCTTGCCCTTGGCCGTGCGGTAGGTGATATAGAGGCCGACGACAGGAGAGGCCACGGTTCCCGCCAGACGGTATGCGTTCAGACCGAACCGCGCCATCCGGGAACTCATCGCGCCAGCCTCCGATCAAAACCGATCGACATCAAACCCATTCCCTAATTATCGTTGCGGCCGCAATGGCCGATTAATTTGTTCAGAATGCGTCAAACAATCCGGATCGACGGCGCGCGCCATGCACCAAAGCCCGCTCGACGAGCGGTCGGCCGGCGGCACTTGGCTCGGGTCAGTTGCCCCTGGCCTTTTCCTGCGGATCGAGCAAACGATGCATGTGGACGATGAAGTAGCGCATATGCGCATTGTCGACCGTCTGCTGCGCCTTCGCCTTCCAGGCCGTCAGCGCCGTGGCATAATCCGGGAAAATGCCGACAATATCGAGACCCTGCAGGTCACGGAACTGGACATCATCGAGGCTTTCCAGTTCGCCGCCAAAAACGAGATGCAAAAGTTGCTTCTTGTCACCGGATTCAGTCATTTTTTGTTCTCTTTCTGCCTATTCTCCTCCGCCACCCATCTGCGGGATTTTGACGGAAACGTCAACTGCCTCGTCGCCCCGCAAATGCCGCGAGGAATTCACTGATGCGGGGCGTTGGACCCGCGCAGAGGACCTTGTGGGTGACTTCGGCGCTGTTGTAGACGACCGGCCGGCCTTCGAGATCGACGAGACCGCCGCCGGCGCAGGCGAGGATCAGATCGGCGGCGGCAAGGTCCCAATCATGGGAATTGCCCTTGACGAAGGTGCCTTCGAGACGACCGTCCGCCACCATGGCGATGCGATAGGCGAGCGAGGGGATGTATTTCTCGCGCGTCACCCGCTCCTGGAATTCCGGCGGAAAGGTCTTCAGCAGGTCGTCGCCGATCGCAAGGCGGCTCATCTCTTCGGGTCCGGCCGCCGAGACGGTGAAGGGGACGCCGTTCTTCAGCGCCACGCCGCCCTCGACCGCCTCATAGAGCTCCTCGAGCGCCGGGGCATAGAGCACGCCGGCGACCGGCCGGCCGCGATGAACCACCGCGACGCTGACGCACCAGACCTTCTGCCCGCCGAGGAAGGCGCGCGTGCCGTCGATCGGATCGATGATGAACAGCGTCTCGCGGGAGAGACGGTCGGCATCGTCGTCGGTTTCTTCCGACAGCCAGCCATAATCCGGCCGGGCCTTGCGCAGGATGGTCTCGAGCGTCTTGTTTGCGGCGAAATCGGCAGCGCTGACAGGAGAACGGTCCTCGTTCTTCCACCAGACCTCGGGAGACTGGTTGAAGAAGCCGAAAGCGACGGCGCCCGCCTCTTTCGCAGCATCGGCGATCAGCGCGAGATCGCTCTGCCACCGGGCCTTTTCCCTATCGCTCATCCCGTCAATCCGTTTCTTACTGCCCTGCGAGCGTCATGCCTTCGATGGCGAAAGTGGGGGCCGCGACGCCGAACTTGCGATCGATGTCGTTTGCCGGCGTCAGGCGCATGAACATCTCCTTGAGGTTCGAGGCTATCGTCACCTCGGAAACGGGGAAGGTGAGTTCGCCGTTCTCGATCCAGAAGCCGGTGGCGCCGCGGCTGTACTCGCCGGTGATCATGTTGACGCCGTGGCCGATCAATTCGGTGACATAAAACCCGTTGCCGACGCTGCGGATCAAATCCTCCGGCGAGATATCGCCGGGTTCCAAGGCAAGGTTGGTGGAGGAAGGCGAGACGGCGGTGCCGCCGCGCACGCCGCGGCCATTGGTCTCCAGACCCAACTCGCGCGCGGTCGAGGTCGAGAGGAACCAGTGCTTCAGGACACCGTCCTCGATCATCACCAGCCGCTCGCCGGACACGCCCTCGCCATCGAAGGGCCGAGAGGAAGGGCCGCGCACGATCAGCGGATCATCGGTGATCGAAAGGCCTGACTTCAGCACCTGTTGGCCCATCTTGTCACGCAGGAAGCTGGACTTGCGGGCGACGGCAGCACCATTGATCGCACCGGCGATATGGCCGACGAAGCCGCGGGCGACACGCGGGTCGAAGATGACGGTGACGTCCTTGCCGGTCGGCACCTGGCGCGGATTGACGCGCTTGATCACCCGTTCGCCGGCGCGCCGGCCGATTTCAGAGGGATCGTCGAGCTCGGCATAATAGAGGCGGCTGTCGAAATCATAATCGCGCTCCATGCCGGTGCCTTCACCGGCGATGACGCTGACGGAATGACCGAAACGCGAGGCCATGTAACTGCCCTCAAAACCGTGCGAGGTGACAAGCACAAGACCGCCCATGCCGGCGGAAGCGCCGGCGCCGGAGGAATTGGTGACACCCTTGACCGCAAGCGCGGCGGCCTCAGCTACAAGAGCCGCCTCACGCAGCATTTCGGAGGAGACCTCGGTGGTATCGAGCAATTGCAGGTCGGGATAGGATCTCGAAAGGCTCGCCTCATCCGCCAAGCAGGCGAAGGGGTCTTCCGGAGAAACCTTGGCCATGGCGACGGCGCGTTCGGCCAGCGCCTGAAGATCGAAGCCCGGATTGGCCGAAACGCTGGCGACACGCTTGCCGATGAAGACACGCAGCGAAAAATCGTCGCTTTCGGAGGATTCAGTGCCCTCGACCTTGCCGAGGCGGACGCTCACCGATTGCGACCGCGACCGGACGACGACGGCGTCGGCGGCATCGGCCCCTGCCTTCCTTGCCAGATCGATCAATTGACTTGCGCGGGAAAGAAGTGTCGAGGAATCAATTTCAGAGGACATGATTTGGCCTTTCCTTCGGCTTCCATTTATTGTGCACTCTCCCAAGCATCAAGGCCGCCGCCGCCGATTCTTTATCGGGGCTGCCTGCGTGCTCCCTGCCGTCGAAAGAAATTGTCAGCATGTCAGCGTCCAATGCCTTTTTTTCCGAAACGATCCTGCTGCTTGGCGGGGCGGTGGTCGCCGCTCCGATCTTCAAGAAACTCGGGCTCGGCACGGTGCTCGGCTATCTCGCCGCCGGCATCGTCATCGGCCCGGTCTTTCACGGCATCACCGATGGCGAACAGATCCTCGCCGTCGCCGAACTCGGCGTCGTCTTCCTGCTCTTCATCATCGGACTGGAGCTGAAACCCTCCCGCCTCTGGCAGATGCGGCGCGACATTTTCGGCCTTGGCACGGCGCAGGTGGTGCTGACGGGCCTGGCGCTGACCGCGCTTGCCTGGTTTTCTGAGGTTCTCGACTGGCGCGGCAGCATCGTTGCCGGATTTGGCCTGGCGCTGTCGTCGACCGCCTTCGCCATGCAGATCCTCGAGGGCGACGGCGACGTCAACACCAGATACGGGCAGCGCTCCTTTTCGATGCTGCTGTTCCAGGACCTGGCGATCGTGCCGCTGCTGGCGCTGATCACCATCCTCGACGGCGGCGACAAGGGCAGCAACGCGCCGCTGTTGGATTTCGCCATTGCCCTCGGCGCGGTTGCGGCGATGATCGTCATGGGGCGCTACCTGCTGACGCCGCTTTTCCAGATCATCGCCCGGACCGGCGCGCGCGAGGCAATGATCGCGGCTGCCCTCTTCGTCGTCATGGGATCGGCGAGCCTGATGCAGCTGGCCGGGCTTTCGATGGCGATGGGCGCCTTCCTATCCGGCGTGATGCTTGCGGAATCCTCCTACCGGCACGAGCTGGAGGCGGATATCGAACCCTTCCGCGGCGTGCTGCTCGCTATCTTCTTCATCGCCGTCGGCCTGTCGCTGCAGCTCGACGTTCTCTTTGACAATGCGCTCTTCGTCATTGTCGCCGTGCCGATCGTCATGGCCGTCAAGGCGATCGTCATCTACGGGATCTGCCGGATTTCCGGCTCCCCGCACGACGATGCGATCCGCATCGCCTTCCTGCTGCCGCAAGGCGGCGAATTCGGCTTCGTGCTGTTCACCACGGCGGGGGCGACCGGGCTGATGTCGACGAGCACGGCCTCGCTGCTGGTCGCCATCGTCACGCTGTCCATGGCGCTGACGCCGATCGGGTCGGCCCTTTCGAAGCGGCTGCTGCGCGGCGACGAGCAGGAGGAGCTGGACGAGGATTTCGAGGGAGCCGGCGCCGACGTGCTAATGGTCGGCTTTTCGCGTTTCGGCCAGATCGCCGCCCAGATCCTGCTTGCCGGCGGGCGCAGCGTCACCGTCATCGATTTTTCGGCCGACCGCATCCGCCAGGCCTCCTCCTTCGGCTTCCGCATCTATTTCGGCGACGGCGCCCGCAAGGACGTGCTGCGCTCGGCCGGCATCGACCGGGCGAAGATCGTGCTCGTCTGCACGCAGAAGAAGGAAATCACCGACAAGGTGGTGGAGCTGGTGCAGGCCGACTATCCGCACACCCGGCTCTACGTGCGCTCCTACGACCGCATCCATTCGATCGAACTGCGCAACAAAGGCGTCGACTACGAGCTGCGCGAAACGCTGGAATCGGGCCTGCTCTTCGGACGGCGAACGCTGGAGGCGCTCGGCGTTTCCGAGGTCGACGCCTACGAAATCGGCGAGGATATCCGCAAGCGCGACGAGGCACGCCTGGTGCTGCAGGTGTCCGAAGGGCTGCAGGCCGGGCGCGACATGCTGTTTTCCCACCCTGTCCGCCCCGAACCGCTGGTCAAGCCGAAGCGCGCCGCCGATCCTTTCGAGGACGATCCGCTGGCCGGAACCGCGGATGCAACGGCGGATGCCTGAGCGCCCCGACCTGCTTGTGAAATTGCCGCATTGAATATGAGGGGAGCGGCGTTTATCAAACGTCCGATCGGAGCGATCCAAGAGGAAATCTTGATCAGACGGACGAGACAGATCGAACAATGGGCGCTGCGCATCCTGTGCGCGGTCGCACTGGTGTTCGTCGGCTTCGCCCATCAGCTGCCCGCCGCAGCGGCTGGCGAATTTGATCCGGCTGAACTTAGCCAATATGTGCTTCCGGACGGGACGCTGTCGACGCTTTGCGTCACCACGGCGGACAAATCCGGTCAGGACCAGCACGACAAGGCGCATTTGCACGGTTGCGAGGCCTGCCGGATCAGTACCTCCATCCTCCCGCCGGCGCCGGTGGACATCGCCGGTGCTGTCATACCCTTTGCGGCTGCAGTTGAACTGCCGATCCGGACCGAGGCCTTCCATCGCCAGCTTTTCCCGCCCAATGGCGGTCCTCGGGCTCCTCCTTCCGATCCGATCCCTGCCTGAACTTCGCGTTGCGGCAGGCGCCGTGCCGCGCCTTTCAACGCCGGCCGACCTGCATGCGTGCCGTCGGTCGTGGACACGGATCCATTTTCATGTCGACCATTACTGCTGCCGAACCGGCAGAGGACGTCGCAAACGGCGTGTCCCTCTACCGTGCCATCTGGCGCTGGCATTTCTTTGCCGGGCTTCTCGTCATACCCTTCCTGCTCAATCTGGCCGTTACCGGATCGCTCTATCTCTTCAAGGACGAGATCAACAGCACCTTCTTCGGCTACCGCTACAGTGTCCAGCCGACTGGCGAAACGCTGTCGGCGGAGCGGATCGCAGCGATCGCCGCCTCCGCCGTGCCGGGCTCAACCGTCACATCCTACAAAGACCCGGTCCTGCCCGAGCGATCGGCCATCGTCACCCTCTCCAGCGATGCCGGCTCGATGCTGGTCTTCGTCGCCCCCTATGACGGCAAGGTGCTCGATGTGGTCGGATCGACCGACGAGTTCAATTATGTCGTCAAGCGCATCCACAGCCTCGCCTATTTCGGCACCCTGACGAACCGGCTGATCGAAATTGCCGGCGGCTTTGCCATGGTGCTCGTGGTCACCGGCATCTATCTCTGGTGGCCGCGACGCCAGACGGGCGGCGTCGTCAGCGTGCGGGGAACGCCCGGTCGCCGCGTTTTCTGGCGCGACCTGCATGCGGTGACCGGTGCCTTCGCCGGTGTCCTGATCTTCTTCCTTGCGATGTCAGGCATGCCATGGTCGGGCTATTGGGGGGCGAACGCCAATGCCTGGCTAACCGAACACGGCCTCGGCTATCCGGTGCAGCTCTGGGACGACGTGCCGAAGTCGCGGAAAGTCACCGAGGATATCCTTCCGAACAGCGGCTGGATCGTCGAGAAGGCACCCGTTCCGCTTTCCGATATCGCCGCAGCGCAATCAGCCAGGCCAATCGGCCTCGACAAAGCCGTGGAGATCGCCAAACGGCTGGGCATGGCGCCGGGCTTCGACATGGCGATCCCCTCCGATCAGACGGGCGTCTATACCGCCTCGCTCTTTCCCGACGATCTTGCCGACGAACGCACGCTCCATATCGACCAGTATTCCGGCAAACCACTGATCGATATCGGCTTCGATCAATATCCGTTCCTCGGCAAAGCGATCGAGTGGGGCATCAATGTCCACCAGGGACAGGAATGGGGGCGTTTCAACCAGTTGCTGATGCTCGCAACATGCCTCGCCATTGTGCTCAGCTGCGTGACCGCCGTCGTCATGTGGTGGAAACGGCGCCCGATCGGCCGCCTCGGCGTGCCACCCATGCCGCCAAAACCTTCGATCTATTACGGCCTGTGGGTGATTGTCGGGATCTTCGCGGTCACCTTCCCGATGAGCGGGCTCGCAATTCTCGCCATGATCGCCTTCGACCAGATCGTCGTGCGGTTCGTACCGTTGCTGAAACGCGTTCTCGCTTGAGGGAGGCCATCAGATGAAGAAAATCATCGCTATTGTCGGCGGCGTGCTGCTTGCATCCATGGCATCTGCGGATGACGATCCGCAACAGGCGATCCCGGCAAGGCTGAAGGTGATGTTCGAAAGGCCTGACAAGCCGCTCGATATCGCGCCGGTCGTCGTTCAGGCCGATTGGGCGATCGTCGGTTGGCGGCAGGACGGACGCGGCGGACGGGCCTTAATAAAGAAGACGCATCATGGCTGGAGCATCTATCTCTGCAGCGGCGACAGTCTGAAGGATACCGGGACGCTGGAGACGATCGGGCTCTCCGCACATGACGCCGCCGGGCTGGCTGCGAAACTGAAGGCTGCCGAGGCCGGCCTCGATTCTTCCTCGCTTGCGCTCTTCTCAAGCTTCGAGGGCACGGTGACTATGATGAACGAGGCTTCGAACGGCGCGGGTCATGCCGGCCATGAGGACCATGAGGACCATGCCCAATGAAGCAAAGAAACCGCTAGCGCTTCAGCCGCGCTTCGATTTCCCGGTCAAGGGCGAATTTCAGGTCGTCCTTGACGCCGACGGACATGGCGAGGACTTCGCGGGCCTTGAGGAAATCCATGACGCCGGTGCGGCCGACCGTCGGGCGCAGGAAGATATGCGGCGGGCGAAGCTTCAGCTTCAGCGAGATCGCCGTCTGCATCATCAGTTGGCCGGAACCGAAGATGCTCTCCATGCGGTTCGGAATATGGGTACCGTCACCTTCCGGCGCGCCGACGACATCGATGCCGACGACGATGTCGGCAAGATCCATCAGGCATTCATAGGGCACCGGATTGCTGATGCCGCCGTCGATCATCACGCGGTCGCGCAAACGCACCGGCATGAAGACGGCGGGGATGGCGGAAGAGGCTGCGAGTGCGGGAAACAGTTCGCCCTGCTCGATGATGACTTCGCACTGCCCGTAATAATCCGTGGTGATCACCTTCATCTGGACCAGCAGATCCTCGAAGCGGGCCGGCAGCTCGGAGGGCAGGAAGGCCTTCAGGATCCGCTCCAGATTGAACTGGCCGATGCGGATACCCTTAGCCACGGCGTCGCGCACCGTCGCCGGTCTCAGGCCCCAGATGCGGGCGACAACCGCCGTCTTGTTGCCGACGGTCGTCAGCGCATGTTCGCGGATTTCGGCGCCGGACATGCCGGCAGCCATGCCGGCGCCCATGATCGCGCCCATCGACGAGCCCGACACCGCCACCGGGCGGATGCCGAGTTCATCCAGCGTCTCGATTATATGGATATGGGAAAGCCCGCGCGCGCCGCCGCCGCCGAAAGCGACCGCAACCGTTGGCAGATCGCTGATCGCAGGCAATTTCGGGCTGATGATCTCTGCCTGCTGCACGCCCGCCCCCGCTTATTGCGGCTGATATCGGAAAAAATGCACCCTCGTATCGCCAAAGATGCGGCTTTCGAGGAAAACATAGGAAGGATGGACGGAAACGACAATATCGGCGCGTTCTTCAAGCACGGCGATTGCGCCAGGCTGCAGCCAGCCGCCCTCGGCCGCCGCTGCCATCGCCTTTTCGCCGAGACCCTTGCCATAGGGCGGGTCGGCAAAGAGCACGTCGAAGGGTTCGAGATTGCCGACGCTGCCGAGATCAGTCGCATCCCGGCGCAGGATGCGCGTGCGGCCATGCAGGCCGAGCGCATCGATGTTCTCCCAGAGCAGCGCCCTGCCCTCGACGCTGTTTTCGACGAAGAGCGCATGGCGACAGCCGCGTGAAACCGCTTCGAGGCCGACGGCGCCGGTTCCGGCAAAGAGGTCGAGAATCCGGGTGCCATCGACGCATTCCGGATAGGCATGGCTCAATATATTGAACAGGCTCTCGCGCGTCCGGTCGGCAGTCGGCCGGATCTCGTTGGATTTTGGCACGGCGAGAGGCCGTCCGCGAAACTCACCGCCGACGATCCGCACCGCGCGTCATTCCTTTTCCTTTAGCGCCACCTCTGGACGGCCCGCTCGCAGGCCTGTCGCCGCCCGGCCCATCACCGCCCGGTTTGGCACCGCCCGACTTGGCACCTTTCGGCTTGCCGGAAAAACTCTTGGCCCCACTAGGCTTGGCCCCACCGGGCTTGGCCCCAAAGCCCTTGCCGCGCGGCCTGTCACCCGAAGGCCTTTCACCCGAAGGCTTGTCGCCGAACGATCTTTCGCCGCGCGGACGCTCGGAGCGGCCCTCACCGGCAAAGCTTCTGGCTGCCCGCGGACGTTCATCACCGTCCTCGCGCGGCCTGCGATCGCCGCGCGGCTTGTCGCCGAAGGGGCGATCCCCACGCGGGGGACGATCACCGAAAGGCCGGTCGCCGAAGGGCCGATCCCCACGCGAGGGACGATCGTCGAACGGCCGGTCGCCGCGCGCCGGGCGGTTGCCAGAACCGCGGTCTTCCCGGGCGGGGCGATCGCCAAAGCCGCGCTTGCGGCCGAAGCCTTCTCCCTCATCCTTGCGACGGGGCTCTTCGCTCGAGCGGATCCACTCGCCATCCTCTTCGCGGACGCGGTTCACCTGGGTGCGCGGGCGATCCTCGATGCGATCATTCTTTGACGGCGCCTGCTCGCCGCGCCGGCGCGCAGTCTGCGCATTCTTGGCGGCTTTCGCCGCGGCTTTTTCGCCGAGCGGCCGGGCGCCCGGCGCCATCCAGACATTGGCGCTGCGGCGCTGGCCGAGCGGCTGGGGGCGCTTCGGCTTCTCGTCGTCCCTGCGTCCGCCGTCGCGGCGATCGTCCTCTTTGCGCGCGCCACCGTGGCGGTCGTCGCGCTTGGTGTCGAGGCGGCTCAGCGCCCGCTCGCGCTTGTCCTCGTCGCGGCGCGGACGCTCGCGCCTTTCAGGTGCTGCGGGCTCTGCCTCTTCCTCGGCAGCGGCCGCCGCCGCATTGTAGATCGGCGCGTCGAAATTCGCCTTGGCTTCCTCGATGAGGCGCGGGCCGAGCTGGTCGCGCAGTGTGCGGCCGCGCACTTCGACGACATGGCCTTCCGGCAGGTCGCCGAGCTGGAACGGGCCATAGGAAATGCGGATCAGGCGATTGACGTCGAGGCCGAGCGCCCCGAGTACGTTCTTGATTTCGCGGTTCTTGCCTTCGCGAAGACCCATGGTGATCCAGACGTTCGAGCCCTGCGTGCGGTCAAGCGTCGCCTCGATCGAGCCGTAGAGCACGCCGTCGACGGCGATGCCGTCCTTCAGCTTGTCGAGCGCGTCCTGATCAATCTCGCCATGGGCGCGGACGCGATAGCGCCGCAGCCAGCCGGTCGCCGGCAGCTCGAGCGCGCGGGCGAGACCGCCGTCATTGGTCAAGAGCAGCAGGCCTTCGGTGTTGATGTCGAGGCGGCCGATCGACATGACGCGCGGCAATTCTTCCGGCAGGTTGTCGAACACGGTCGAGCGGCCTTCCGGATCGGCATTGGTGGTCACCAGGCCCGCAGGCTTATGATAAAGCCACAGTCTGGTGCGCTCGATGCCGCGGATCGGCACGCCGTCGACCTCGATGCGGTCGGCGAGCGTGACATTGACGACGGGGGTCTCGAGAACCCTGCCGTTCAGCGTCACACGGCCGTCCATGATCATGCGTTCGATGTCACGGCGAGAGGCGACGCCGGCACGCGCCATCACCTTGGAAATGCGTTCGGCCTTGGCCTCGCCATCGGTCTCGGCGGCGACCGCGCGGGCGGCCGCAGGCTTTGCCGGCTTCTCGCCGTCCGCCTTCGGGCCGGCTTTCGACCTGATATCCCGCGAAAGGGGCTTTGCGCCCGGGCGTTTTGGCTTGTCTTTGGGTGTCATTTGTTGTTTGCCTGCCTTTTGGGCCTGTCTATCAGGTCACGCATCTGCGGTTAAGTGGAAATTCTTGCGATCGTGAAGACAAATCGTTTCATGGAGATGGCGCTCGAAGAAGCGCGTGCCGCCGGAGAACGCGGCGAGGTGCCAATCGGCGCCGTGGTCGTTGTCGACGATATTGCCGTCTCACGCTCCGGAAACCGCACGCGGGAGCTCAAAGACGTGACTGCGCATGCCGAAATCGCCGCGATCCGGCTCGCCTGCGAAGCGATCGGACAGGAACGTCTTGTCGGCGCCGATCTCTACGTGACGCTGGAGCCTTGCACCATGTGCGCGGCAGCCATCTCGTTTGCGCGTATCCGCAGGCTCTATTACGGCGCCGAGGACCCGAAGGGCGGCGCCGTCGACAATGGCGTGCGGTTCTATGGGCAGCCGACCTGCCACCACGCCCCGGAGGTCTATTCCGGCTTCAACGAGGTCCAATCGGCCGATCTGCTGCGAAGGTTCTTTTCGCAAAGGAGAGAGGCGCCGTAATTCGCAGCGCCGGTGCACGGCGCCGTCATCCTTGTCGGCGGCGATAAAGCTATTGCAGGAAGTTCCACCACTGCTTGCCGGTGTTGGCGACCGCTGCTTCCTTCTTGCGCTTCTTCTGCTTCTTGAGCTCGGGCTCGCCGACATCATCGAGCTTTGCCGGATCGTCGACGGTGCGGTAGCCGGTCGGCGGATCCGATATATAGCGGCGCTGGTCGACATAGGAGCCCTTCTGCAGGGCACGGGCTTCACGATAAGCCTTGGTCTGGGCTTCCGTCGTGCGCCGGCCGCCTTCGATCGCAGAGCTGGCGAGCGGCGAGCGGTAATTCGGATTGTCCGAATTCGCGTCGGCCTCCGAAACGAGACGAGCACGCGTCTCCTCCGGCGATTCAAGCCATTGCGGATTGTCCTTGTTGGCAACCGTCTGCTGCGGCGCAACGAGGGTCTCCTTCTGCGCCTGAGCCGGCAGCACCAGCGTCGGACGCGGCGTGTACTTGACGCCCTTGTTCTTCGGGTCCGGGCCGGTCAACGACACGGATTGGCCGAGATCGTCGGTCAACTGTTCCATGGCGGTCTTGTCGGTGCCGTAGGTCGGGCTACTGGCGCAACCGGACACCAGGGAACATCCCGCCACTACAACAGACAGGCAGGCGCCCATACGGAACCAATGCGTCGCTAACATGAAAACCCTTCCAGCCCTGCCGGTGCAATCGTCGCCCAACCGGACAACCGTCCCCCTGACGCAAAAATCCGGCCATTTTCAGGCAGCTTTTACCGGATGAACCGCGAAAGCGCAATTCACCCGGCAATATTCTTCACTTGAGCGCGGCAAGTTCGCGAAGTGCAGCAGCGTCGCGAGCCGAAACATCGGGATAGTCAGGATCGGAACCGACATCCCTGGTGATGCGCCAGGAGCGGGCACATTTCTCACCCTCGGCAAGCTTCGGTACGACGCTGACCTGAGGCACCTCCGCCAGGCGGAAGGCATCCGCCGGTCCTTCGCCGGCCTTGATCTCGATTGCCGAGGTGATGCAAACCTCGGTGAAGTCCTGGCCTTCCAGAGCCTTCAGCAGTTCCGGATCGGCGATATGAACGACAGGAGCCGCTTCCAGCGAGGAGCCGATGCGCTTGTCCTTGCGTTCGATTTCCAGGGCGCCGGTCACGACCGAACGCACCGCGCGGATCTTCTTCCACTTCTCGGCCAAGGCGTCGTTGCGCCATTCCTTCGCGACCGGGGCAAACTGCTCCAGATGCACGGAAACGGCGGACGGATTGCGCGACAGCCAGGCCTCCTCGGTGGTAAAGGGCAGCATCGGGGCAAGCCATGTCACCATGCAATCGAAGATCTGGCGGATGACGTGCAGGCTGGCGCGCCGGCGCAGGCTCGACGGCGCGTCGCAATAGAGCGCATCCTTGCGGACATCGAAATAGAAGGCCGACAGCTCGACATTGGCGAAATCGATCAGCGCGCGGGCGATCTTCTTGAAGTCGAAGGCATCGTAGTTCTCGCGCACCAGCTCGTCGAGCTCGGCCAACCGGTGCAGCATCAGTTGCTCCAGTTCCGGCAGGTCGGCGAGAGCAATGACCTCGCCCTTGTCGTGGGCGAGCGTGCCGAGCATCCAGCGGATGGTGTTGCGCAGCTTGCGATAGGCATCGACATTGGTCTGGATGATCGTCTTGCCGACGCGCAGGTCGTCGGCATAATCCGAGGTCATGACCCAGAGGCGCAGGATATCGGCGCCGGCGTCCTTCATCACTTCCTGTGGTGCGGTGACGTTGCCCTTCGACTTCGACATCTTCTCGCCCTTCTCGTCCATGGTGAAACCATGGGTGAGGACGGCGTTGTAAGGCGCACGGCCGCGGGTGGCCGCCGATTCCAGCAGCGAAGAATGGAACCAGCCGCGATGCTGGTCGGAACCTTCGAGATAAAGGTCGGCCGGCCACTTCAGGTCCGGGCGGTCTTCGAGCGTGAAGGTGTGCGTCGAGCCAGAGTCGAACCAGACGTCGAGGATATCCATGACCTGGGTCCAGCGGGAATGGTCGTGGTCATTGCCGAGGAAGCGCTCCTTGGCGCCTTCGGCAAACCAGGCATCGGCGCCCTCATGTTCGAAGGCTTCGAGGATGCGGGCATTGACGGCCTCATCGACCAGGACTTCGCCCTCATCGTCGGCAAAGACGGCGATCGGCACGCCCCATGCCCTTTGACGGGAAAGTACCCAGTCCGGACGGCCCTCGATCATGGCGCGCAGGCGGTTCTGGCCGGCGGCGGGCACGAAGCGCGTATCGTCGATCGCACCCAGCGCGCGCGAACGCAGCGTCGTGCCGTCGGCAAGGGTCTTGTCCATATAGACAAACCATTGCGGCGTGTTGCGGAAGATGACCGGCTTCTTCGACCGCCAGGAATGCGGATACTGGTGCTTCAGACGGCCGCGGGCAAAGAGCGCGCCGCGGGCGATCAGCTCCCTGATGACACGGTCGTTGGCATCGCCCTTCTTGCCGTTATCGTCGATGACGCGGGCCCCCTCGAAGCCGGGGGCGTCGGCGGTATAGAAGCCGCCGTCGTCGACCGGAAACGGGATCTTGGTGTCGATGCCGCGGGCCTCAAGCGTGCGGGCAGCCGACATCCAGGCATCGAAGTCTTCGCGGCCGTGGCTGGGTGCGGTGTGGACGAAGCCTGTACCGGCATCGTCGGTGACGTGATCACCGTCGAGCAGCGGCACGAGGAATTCATAGCCGCCGTCGAGACCCTTGAAGGGATGCGCGCAGGTCATCGCTGCGAAGTCGGCCGCAGAGACATCGCTCAAGCGCTTGTACTGCAGCTTGGCCTTGGCGAAGGATTCCTCGGCCAGCTTATCGGCAAAGATCAGCTTTTCGCCCGGACGCGGACCAAAATCGTTCTCGGCGGCCGTTACCTCGTAGAGACCGTAGGAGACACGCGCGGAAAAGGAGACCGCGCGGTTGCCGGGGATCGTCCAGGGCGTGGTCGTCCAGATGACCACGAACGCATCCTTGAGCGCGACTGGGCCTTCGACCACCGGGAATTTCACCCAGATCGTGTCGCTCTCATAGTCCTGGTATTCGACCTCGGCCTCGGCCAGCGCCGTGCGTTCGACGACCGACCACATGATCGGCTTGGAGCCGCGATAAAGCTGACCGCTGGCGGCGATCTTCAAGAGTTCGCCGGCGATGCGCGATTCCGCGTGAAAATTCATCGTCGTGTAGGGATTGTCGAAGTCACCCTCGATGCCGAGGCGCTTGAACTCGTCCGCCTGGACCTTGATCCAGCCGGCGGCGAATTCACGGCATTCCCGGCGGAATTCGTTGACCGGGACCTCGTCCTTGTTCTTGCCCTTCTCGCGGTACTTCTCCTCGATCTTCCATTCGATCGGCAGGCCGTGGCAATCCCAGCCGGGCACGTAGTTGGCGTCATAGCCGCGCATCTGGAACGAACGGTTGATGACGTCCTTGAGGATCTTGTTCAGCGCGTGGCCGATATGGATGTTGCCGTTGGCATAGGGCGGGCCGTCGTGAAGGACGAATT
This sequence comes from Rhizobium sophorae, assembly GCF_013087515.1. GTDB lineage: Bacteria > Pseudomonadota > Alphaproteobacteria > Rhizobiales > Rhizobiaceae > Rhizobium > Rhizobium sophorae. The sequence continues at coordinate 240,903 of NZ_JABFCN010000045.1, forward strand.
TCTCGCGGCCGGCGGAGGAAGCACGCAGTTTCTTGTAGAGACCCATCTCCTGCCAGCGCTTGACGAGTTCCGGTTCCTTCTGCGGCAGGCCGGCGCGCATGGGAAAATCGGTCTCGGGCAAATAGAGGGTCTTCGAATAGTCGATCTTTTCGGCTGTGTCGGTCATGTCTGACAATCGTTTTCTGGCGGCCCAGAAAGGGGCGCAACGGGCGTGAAATAGCTGGTGACGGAAGCGCTCGTATCCAAGCGCCAAAAACCCGGACCTTCCGGCCGCTTAGCGCGCGCGGAAGGCCGGGCCGATAATTCGCATCATCATTGCCAGCCGATATTTCGTCATCGCGCCGGTTCATAGGCGTTTTTGCCGGGAAAAGGAAGAGAAGAATTCGCTGCCCGCGATCGGCATCAACGGCTGGAATTGCCGGTGTCCCAGCGACAGCCGCACTCAAGGCGACCTCAGGAAAAGCACAGTTTCCCATCAAGAGCGCCGAGTGGTTTAACACCCGCAAGCAGCGCCCTCGCCTCTTCCTCATCGCGTTTGATCTGGGCGACGAGCGGGTCCAGGCCGTCGAATTTCAGTTCGGGGCGGAGATAGCCGAAGAACGAGACGGAGCAGAGCTCACCGTAGAGATCGCCGCTGAAATCGAAAAGATAGGTTTCGAGCAGCGGCGCGCCGTTTTCCGTCACCGTCGGGCGGCGGCCGTAGCTTGCGACGGCATCGTGGAGCGTACCGTCCTGACGGCGGAAGCGAACGGCGTAGATGCCGGCGGCAAGATCGACCTCCGGCGGCAGGCGCATGTTGGCCGTGGGAAAACCCAGCTGCCGGCCGAGCTTTTCGCCGTCGATCACCTCGGCTTCCACCGTATAGCGATAACCGAGCATGCCGGCGACTTCGCTGACATTGCCCTCCTTCAGCAGCGCGCGGATATGGCTTGAAGAGACGACATCGGCGTTTTCGTCGCGGAAAGCATCGATCAGGGTGACGCCGAAGCCGTAGGTATGGCCGGCATTCATCAGGAAGGCCGGACCGCCCTCGCGGCCGCGGCCGAAATGGAAATCGAAGCCGGTGACGACTTCGGAGGCGCCGAGCCAATCCTTGAGGATCGAATGGATGAAATCATCGGCCGAGCGCTGCGAGAATTCGTAATCGAAGGGATATTCGATGACGGCGCTGAAGCCCAGCGTTTCCAGGATGCGGGCCTTCAGCGGCGCCGGCGTCAAGCGGAAGACCGGCGCCTGCGGCCGGAAGACCGTGCGCGGATGCGGCTCGAAGGTCAGCACCAAAGCGGGGATGCCGCGCGCCTTGGAGATTTCGAGCGCCCGGCTCAGCACCGATTGATGGCCGCGGTGCACGCCGTCGAAATTGCCGATGGCAATGACGCCGCCCTTCAGATGGGCGGGCAAGGGTTCCCGGGTTTCATTGCGGTGGAAGACGGTCATCGGCTGGCTTCTCTTCATGCAGGCGTGTCTTCATGCAAGGCGGGGCATCCACCACTTCGGCGCGGCGTTTTCCCGTTCGAGATAGGCGTTGAGGATCGCCTCGTCGGTCTCGCCGTTGAGGGTATATTCCTTGGCGTGGATACCGCCGCTGATGTAGAGGAGGTCGAGGCGGTAATTCAAGGCGCCGCGCACATCGGTCGGCATGCCGTCGCCGATCGCCAGCACGCGCTCGACCGGGAAATCGCCGCGAAGCTCGCGGGCAGCCGCAAGCGTCGCCTCGTAGATCGGCCGATGCGGTTTGCCGGCGATGCGGGTTTTTCCGCCAAGCTGCTCATAATAGGCGGCCATGGCGCCGGCGCAGGGGATGATGCGATGGCCGCGCTCGACAATGAGGTCGGGATTGGCGCAGATCATCGGCACGTCGCGGGCTTTGAAATCGAGAAGCATGTCGGTGTAATCCTCCGGCTTCTCCGTCTCGTCGTCGAAAAAGCCGGTGCAGACGAGCGATTGCGCTTCGCCGGCCGGCCGGCGCTCGACGCCAATGCCTTCGAGCAGCGCCTTGTCGCGCTCGGGGCCGAGCAGAAAGACGGTCTTCGGCCCTTCGGCGATCAACCCGCGCGTGACGTCTCCCGAAGTGACGATCCTGTCATAGGCGCTGTCGGGAACGCCGATCTGGCGCAGCTGCTCGACCACCTGCCAGGAAAGGCGCGGCGAATTGGTGATGAGGACGACGGCGAGGCCGCTTTCGCGTGCCGCTTCAAGGGCTGTGGCCGCCTTCGGGAACGGATCGACGCCGTTGTGAACGACGCCCCAGACATCGCAGAGCACCACATCATAGTGACCTGATATCTCCGAGAAGTTTTCTATCCGCTTGGCCATTCCGATTTCCCGATTTGCTTCAGTCACCGGTGACATTGCAAAGGCGCAAGACGATGGCAAGGCATTTTCTTCGCTGCCGGGCCAATGCGAGAAGCTTGAACGGCGATCCGGCGGAGCGGAAGGGCAAAGGGTTTTGACGATTATCGCGAAGCGGTAGATCGCCGGCGGCGGACGAGTTCGGCAAAGTTCGGCTGCTCCGCCCGGGGTTTCGGCCGCAATCTCCGACTATTCTCCGGCCTCTTCACAATTCCGGCACAAAAATTCGTGATTGCTCTCATTGACTCCTCTCGGAGCCATCCCTAAATGCTCGTCGCTAGCACTCACCGCAAGGGAGTGCTAACATCTATCCATGTGGACCACTCCGGTCCGCGAATGTCATTCGATCGAGGGATTAGACAATGGCAAGCACCAACTTCCGCCCCCTTCACGACCGCGTCGTTGTTCGCCGCGTTGAGTCCGAAGCCAAGACCAAGGGCGGCATCATCATTCCCGATACCGCCAAGGAAAAGCCGCAGGAAGGCGAAATCGTCGCCGTCGGCTCCGGCGCGCGCGATGAGTCCGGCAAGGTCGTCGCACTCGACGTCAAGGCTGGCGACCGCATCCTGTTCGGCAAGTGGTCCGGCACCGAAGTCAAGATCGACGGCGAAGACCTTCTGATCATGAAGGAAGCCGACATCATGGGCATCATCGGCTGATCGGCCGACCTGCTTTCCCGAAATGGCTGACGGGCCTTTTGCCCGAACAACTCGAATTCAGGAGTTAAGAATATGGCATCTAAAGAAATCAAGTTTGGCCGCACCGCGCGCGAAAAGATGCTGCGCGGCGTCGACATTCTCGCCGATGCAGTGAAGGTCACGCTCGGCCCGAAGGGCCGTAACGTCATCATCGACAAGTCCTTCGGCGCGCCGCGCATCACCAAGGACGGCGTTTCGGTCGCCAAGGAAATCGAACTCGAAGACAAGTTCGAAAACATGGGCGCCCAGATGGTCCGCGAAGTTGCTTCGAAGACCAACGACATCGCCGGCGACGGCACCACGACGGCTACCGTTCTTGCCCAGGCCATCGTTCGCGAAGGCAACAAGGCCGTTGCAGCCGGCATGAACCCGATGGACCTGAAGCGCGGCATCGACCTTGCTGTCGCCGACGTCGTGAAGGATCTCCAGGCCAAGGCCAAGAAGATCTCGACTTCGGAAGAAGTTGCACAGGTCGGCACGATTTCGGCAAATGGCGACAAGCAGGTCGGTCTCGACATTGCTGAAGCCATGCAGAAGGTCGGCAACGAAGGCGTCATCACGGTTGAAGAAGCCAAGACCGCCGAAACCGAACTCGAAGTCGTCGAAGGCATGCAGTTCGACCGCGGCTACCTCAGCCCCTACTTCGTGACCAACCCGGAAAAGATGATCGCCGACCTCGAAGACGTCTTCATTCTCCTTCACGAGAAGAAGCTCTCGAACCTGCAGTCGATGCTCCCGGTTCTCGAAGCCGTCGTTCAGACCGGCAAGCCGCTCCTCATCGTCGCTGAAGACGTCGAAGGCGAAGCCCTCGCAACGCTCGTCGTCAACAAGCTGCGCGGCGGCCTGAAGATTGCTGCCGTCAAGGCTCCTGGCTTCGGCGACCGTCGCAAGGCCATGCTCGAAGACATCGCCATCCTGACGGGCGGCACTGTCATCTCCGAAGACCTCGGCATCAAGCTCGAATCCGTCACGCTCGACATGCTCGGCCGTGCCAAGAAGGTTTCGATCTCCAAGGAAAACACCACGATCGTCGACGGTTCGGGCGCCAAGACCGACATCGAAGGCCGTGTTGCCCAGATCAAGGCGCAGATCGAAGAAACCACTTCGGACTACGACCGCGAGAAGCTGCAGGAACGTCTTGCCAAGCTCGCTGGCGGCGTTGCCGTCATCCGCGTCGGCGGCTCGACGGAAGTCGAAGTGAAGGAAAAGAAGGACCGCATCGACGACGCGCTCAACGCGACCCGCGCTGCCGTTCAGGAAGGCATCGTCCCCGGCGGCGGTATCGCTCTGCTCCGCTCCTCCACCAAGATCACCGTCAAGGGTGCAAACGACGACCAGGAAGCCGGCATCAACATCGTTCGCCGCGCCCTGCAGTCGCTCGTTCGTCAGATCGCTGAAAACGCAGGCGACGAAGCCTCGATCGTTGTCGGCAAGGTCCTCGACAAGAACGAAGACAACTTCGGCTACAACGCCCAGACGTCCGAATATGGCGACATGATCGCCATGGGTATCGTCGACCCGCTCAAGGTCGTTCGCACGGCGCTGCAGAACGCTGCTTCTGTCGCATCGCTGCTGATCACCACCGAAGCCATGATCGCCGAACTGCCGAAGAAGGATGCCCCTGCTGGCATGCCGGGCGGCATGGGCGGAATGGGCGGAATGGACATGATGTGATCGGCGAAAGCCATCACTGACCACCATTCCGGCATCCGGAACAGGAAGGGCGGCCCTCGGGTCGCCCTTTTCTTTTGCCCAAAGCGATTCGAGGTACGGCACAGTGATTTGCATAGCCGACGAACGCCTGCCCAGTTCCCTCTTGAGGGCCCGGGGTACGAAGCTTGCGCCAACCTTGCGCTGCCTGCATATTTCTCAGCCTGCCGACATGCGCGAGATCGCAGTGCTGCTGCAAGATTTCCGGTCTGATGTGGAGCGAAAACATTTGCAAAGCTCTAAAAGATGATCATCCCATGCCAATTTTCGCGAAATAGACCGAAAATCCGAGCATCCGAAGAAATGAGGCCGATCCGAATACCCCTTAAAAAGCCGTTGCCGTTTGTTCAAAAGCCCCTATAAATCCGCGCTGCAATTAAAGCGCGCCCCGGCGATAATTTTTCGCCAATAGACGAGGCCGGAGCGCGGAAGGCGATACGTGAACGTTCGGCTCGAGGGGCTCCGCTTACGGAGGCGAGGTGGCCGTGGCAATAATCGCCGGATGAAGCGCGGGCATCATGCCCGCTGCTGCGTGATCCTGTTTCTTTGTGTTTGCCGAGCGTGCGGCGGGAGCCGCATCCGAACGGGGGAACGCCTTGTTTAAGATCGCCAGAGCCAATGCAGCCGTCCCTTTGACACCCGGCTCGTTTGATGACGCCAATCAAAATCACGAGATGTTGGCGCAGTTTTCCGTTTCCGAAGCCTGGACCGGAGATTTTTCGAGCGGCATGCTCCGTCTCGGCGAGTGGAGCGCGATGCTGCACGGCCTCGCCGCACAGGAATGCGGATTGCTGAGCCTGATCCGCTGCTATGATGCCAAGGACCGCAGCCACATATTGGAGCTGTTCGAGCAGGCGGCAACGCTCTGCTCCTCTTTCTGTTTTTCGACGACGATCATCATGCCGAACGGCTTTCGCCAGCCGCTCTTCTGCATGGGCGAGTCCAACGGTCTGGAAGAAAAATTCAGCGGCAGCATGGTCGGCGTCTTCATCTTTCCGCGCTTTAAGCTGGAAGGCGCAAAGCAGATCTCAAGCCGGCGACAAGGCTGAAGAATCAAGATAAAGGCCAGCCTCGAAGGCAGTCTTAGGCGGCTGACAAACCTCGCTCTTTACTCGGCGTCATCCTCGGCCTTGTGCCGAGGATCTGATGCACCGGCTGCAGATGCTCGGGACAAGCCCGAGCATGACGAAAAAGGAGTTGACCAACTTTGCCGGCAGTCTGAAGCCGCATCAAGGGCGGCTTTCTACTTTCCAGCGATCTGTCCGTTACTCCGGCTTGACGGGTATATTGAGGCCTCTGGCACTTGCCGGACGGGCGATGCAGCGCTCCAGCCAATCCGAGACGGCGGGGAATTTCGCGTATTCGAGCGTCTCGCGGCCGCCATAGAAGATGTCGGCGCCGCGAACCCAGGTGAAGGTGGTGATGTCGGCGATCGTATAGAGATCGCCCATGATCCATTGACGACCCTTCAGCCGGCCCTCGAGCACGCCGAGCAGCCGTTTGGATTCATCGCGATAGCGCTCTACCGGGTAGGCGTTGTTGGCGACCTTGTCGGCGGCGAATTTGTGGAAATGTCCGAACTGGCCGAACATTGGGCCGATACCCGCCATCTGGAAAAACACCCACTGGATGGTTTCGTAGCGGCCAGCGGCATCAGCAGGGATGAGCTTGCCGGTTTTTTCCGCGAGATAAAGCAGGATGGCGCCGGATTCAAAAAGGCCGATCGGTTTCCCATCCGGACCGTTCGGATCGATGATCGCCGGAATACGGCCGTTCGGGTTGAGAGATTCGAATTCCGGCGACTTCTGCTCGTTGGCAGCGAAGGAAATATAATGCGGCTCATAGGCGAGGCCGAGCTCTTCGAGGGCGACGGAGACCTTCACCCCATTCGGCGTCTGCAGCGAATAGAGCTGGATGATGTCGGGATTTTTCGCCGGCCAGCGCGTCGTGATCGGAAATGCGGAAAGATCTGCCATCGGATTCTCCATGTTGGGCGCCGACCATAAAAGACCGGACTTGGCAAAGGCAAGCGGCTGCAGAGGCAAAGGCATCGTTCGATATTAGTGAACGAAGTGTCCCATTCCGTTTATCTTTCCACAACAGGAGAAAAGAGCGACATAGAGACATCCGAGGTCGAACCGGTGCTGGGGCACCAAGATCTCCAAAGTCCTTGAAACGGAGACAACGTCCATGTCGAACAACGTCATCATCCTGATTGCCCGTATCCTGCTTTCCTTCATGTTCATCTTCGCCGGCTTCGGCAAGGTGACCGATCCGGCATCGACCGCCGGCATGATCGCCGGCGCCGGCCTTCCGGCTTCCACCGCGCTCACCTATCTCGCCGGCCTGTTCGAACTCGCAGCAGGCATTGCCGTGCTGGTCGGCTTCCAGGTCCGCATCGTCGGCTGGCTGCTCGCCGTTTTCTGCGTGTTCACCGGCTTCGTCTTCCACTTCTCGCCGATCAACGTTCCTGATTTCCCGGCCGCTGCCAACGCCTGGCTCAACGGCCTGAACTTCGTCAATCTCATGAAGAACATCACGCTCGCCGGCGCCTATATCATGCTCGCAACCAATGGCGCAGGCGCCTACTCGCTAGACGCCCGCCGCGGCGCCTATGCGGCTGCGTAACACCAGCAGACATCCTCCCAGACATACCGAACCCGCCGTCATCCGACGGCGGGTTTTTATTGTGTCATGACAGCCAATTTCAGAGGGCGGTGCGCACAGCTTCGATGATCGCCTGCACAGCCGGCTCGTCCGTATGGCTTTCCTTGCGGGCGCGCACGAGGCAGGCCTGCGAGTGCAGGATGATGCCGTCCTGGAGCACCTTCAGGTGGTTGGCGCGCAGCGTCGAGCCGGTGGAGGTGATATCGACGATGATATCGGCCGAGCCGGAGGCGGGAGCGCCTTCGGTGGCGCCCAGGCTTTCGACGATGCGATAAAGCTGGATGCCGTGCTGGCTCGAAAAGAACTGCTGGGTCAGCCGCCAGTATTTGGTGGCGATGGCAAGGCGCCGGCCGTGGCGGGCGCGAAAATCGGCGGCGACATCGACGAGATCGGCCATGGTGTCGACATCGAGCCAGATCTCCGGCACGGCAACGACGACATCGGCATGGCCGAAGCCGAGGCGGGCGCAGAATTCGACGCGCTTGTCGACTTCGGCAAAACCCTCCCGCATCAGATCCTCGCCGGTGACACCGAAATCGACGGTGCCGTTGCCGATTTCGCGGGAGATTTCGGAAGCCGAGAGGAAGGCGATTTCCACGTCATCCCAGCCTTCGACGCGGCCGCGATAGGAGCGGTCGTTACCAACAGCCGAGATCGTCATGCCGGCACGTTCGAAGATCGCCGAAGCGTCTTCCTTCATCCGGCCCTTGGAGGGAAGCGCAATGGTGATGGTCATACGGCTGCCCTTTCGGTTTCGATGCGGTCGAGCCAGAAGGAGAAGCCGACGGCCGGGATGCGGTCCGTCGCACCGAGGAAGGTCAGGAGCCGGTCAAAGCGGCCGCCGCCGGCGAGCACCGCGGTCGAACCTTCCACCGTCACCTCGAAGACGAGGCCGGTGTAGTAGTCGAGCGGCCGCCCGAAGGCGGCGCGGTAGTCGAGGCAGGAAAGATCGACGCCGGCATTGGAAAGTGCTGCAACGCGGCCATTGAAGCGGGCGAGCGCGTTGCCGAGTTTCAGGCCGGCAGCATCAGCGAAACCGGAAAGGGCCGCGGAAGCATTGACGAGCGGCACGTCGAGCGACAGGAACTCTTCCAGCACATGGAAGGCCGCATCGTCGAGGCGCGTTTCGGACAGGATGAGCTTTTCCTTGAGCCTTCGGGCGATCTCCAGGGCCGAGCGGCCGGCATTCGTCGAGTAGCCGGTCTTCTGCATCTCCCGCTCGAGATAGGCGACCAGCGCCTGCTCGTCGCCTGATGCGACGAGCCTGGCGATATCGTCGTCCAGCCCGGTGACGAATTGCGGGCTGACAAGGCTGGCAAGCAGTGCTTCCAGCTGCGTCATATTGCCGAAGGCGTGGATCAGGCGCTTCTGCCAGCCGAGCGGCAGGCCAAGCGCCTGGACGACAGCCTCGAACACCGCCTGGTCGCCCAATGTCACGGCTAAGCGCCGGCCCGGCAGCAGGCGGGCGAGAATGCCGGTGGCATCGCCGATGGCGCGGGCGTCGGCGTTTGACAGGTCGATATCGCCAAGATCCTCGATGCCGGCCTGATAGAATTCGTTGGCGCCGTCGCGACGCTGGCGGAAAACCTCGCCGAGATAGGCGTAACGCTTCGGCGTGCCGGTCGCCGTCTCGATGTGGCGCAGACAGACGGGGATGGTGAATTCGGGACGCAGGCAAAGGCTGGCGCCGGTTTCGCTCTCCGTCATGAAGATGCGACGACGCAGATCCTCACCGGCGATATCCAGGAAAGGTTCGGCCGGCTGAATGACAGGCGTGTCGATGCGCTCGGCATTGCGTTCGACGAATTCGGTAAGCAGGTCGTTGGCAAATTCGGGGAGGTTGATCAGAGGCATGGGGCGCTCCGAATAATAGGCGACGGGCGCGCCGGAAAATAACCCCCTCTGCCCTGCCGGGCATGTCCCCCACAAGGGGGGAGATCAGCTGGGCGCTCCAGCTTCCCCAAATATTGAGCGTGCGCCAAGTGGCTTCGGCCTCCAAAGGTGTTTGATTGGGGCAAGAGGCCACTCCTATCCGATCTCCCCCCTTGTGGGGGAGATGCCGGGCAGGGCAGAGGGGGGTGCGCCTCAAACATTCGACGCTCGCTTCCGATCCTCGGCCTGCGCAGCAAGGATCTCCTTCACCTTGGCGACGAGGTCGGCTTCCGGTGCCGTTTCCTGCGCCACACGGGCCTCACGCCAGCTGGCATTGTCTTCGATCTCGCCGGAGAGCCGCTTGCCTTCGATCAGATCCTTGATCTGCACGACGCCTTCGGCGCGCTCGTCGCCGCCCTGGATGATGGCGACGGGGCAGCCGCGGCGATCGGCATATTTCAGCTGGTTGCCGAACTTTTTCCAGTTGCCCTGGAACATCTCGGCGCGGATGCCGGCGGCGCGCAGTTCCTGCGTCATCCTTTGATAACGGCCCATCGCCTCGACATCGCCGTCCATGACGGTCACCAGCACTGGCTCGATGACCTCGCTGGCTCCGAGCTTGCCGAGGTTCTTCAGCGCCGTCATCAGCCTGGAGACGCCGATCGAAAAGCCGGTCGCCGGAACCGGCTGGCCCATGAAGCGGGAGACGAGGCCATCATAACGGCCGCCGCCGCCGACCGAACCGAAGACGACCTTCTCGCCCTTTTCGTTGGTGACGTCGAAGGTCAGTTCGGCCTCGTAGACCGGGCCGGTATAATATTCGAGGCCGCGGACGACGGAGGGGTCGATCTTGATGCGGTCGGACCGGTAGCCGGCGCTCGCGACGAGAGCCCCGATGAAATTCAGCTCCTCGACGCCTTCGCCACCTTTGGAGGTTCCTGCAACGAGCTCGGCGAGGCGTTGAGCGCTTTCGGCATAGTCCTTGATGCCGACGAAGAACAGCACCTTGTCGATCTGCGGCTGATCGAGACCGGCGCCCTTGGTGAAGTCGCCGGATTCATCCTTGCGGCCTGGACCGAGCAGCAGCGCCACACCTTCCGGGCCGAACTTGTCGAGCTTGTCGATGGCGCGCAGCACGTTGAGCCGCTGGCCGGCCTTGTCGTCGCCGCCGAGACCGATCGCCTCGAGCACGCCATCCAGAACCTTGCGGTTGTTGACGCGGATGACATAGTCGCCGCGCTTGATGCCGAGGGCTTCCAGCGTATCGGCCATCATCATGCACATTTCGGCATCGGCCTGGACGCCGGGCGCACCGACGGTATCGGCATCGAACTGCATGAACTGGCGGAAGCGGCCGGGGCCCGGCTTCTCGTTGCGGAAGACGTAGCCGGCGCGATAGGTGCGGTAAGGCAGCTGGATCTCGTTGAAATTCTCGGCAACATGACGGGCGAGCGGTGCCGTCAGATCGTAACGCAGCGACATCCATTGTTCGTCATCGTCCTGCAGCGAGAAGACGCCCTCGTTCGGCCGATCGCTGTCTGGCAGGAACTTGCCAAGCGCATCGGTATATTCGAACAGCGGCGTTTCGAGCGGATCGAAACCATAATGCTCATAGACTTCCCGGATCTTTGCCGTCATCTCGCTGACGGCGCGGATGTCGGCGGCCGTGCGGTCGACGAAGCCGCGTGGCAGGCGGGCCTTGAGCTTTTGCGGTTTCTTCTGCTTGTCGTTCATTTCCGGGGATTCCACTGACTGTGACAGTGGCGGTTTCCTAGCGGATTGGGCGGGGAGCGGCAAGGGCGAAGGGTCTTGATCTCAAGAGCGGAATCGATTGAACGAAGAGGCATCCATCAGAAATGCGGATATGCTCATGATCACTGAGGCGCTTCTTTATGCCGCGACCCTGCCGCTGACCGGGAAGCCGCATCGAAAGTTCATCCGCTATTCCGTCAATCTCTGGTCGCGGGCCGGGCGCTGTGCGGCGGATTGGGCCGAACATGAGGAGATGAGCCGGAAGGCGATCCTGGCGGCGACGGCCGATCTCAGGCAGAAGCGGACCGCCGTCGTCCTCGGCTCCGGCCTGTTGCGCGACGTGCCGATCGAGGTGTTGGCGCGAGATTTCGACACCGTGGTGCTGGTCGATCTCGTTCATCTCGCCTCGGTGCGCCTGTGGCTGCCGGCCAAAGCCTATCGCAATGTCCGGCTGATCGAGCGCGATCTCTCCGGCTATGACGACCTTACCGCCGGTCGCGAGCCCGAACCGCTCGGCTTCCTGCGCGGCGTGCCCTATCTCGATTTCGTGGTTTCCGCCAACCTCTTGTCGCAGATCGGTCGCGGTGTGAAGCGGCGCCACGAGGCCGAGGCCGACCGGATGCCTGAAGACACGGTGGAAAGGCTGATCGCGGCACATCTTGCCGGGCTTTCGGGCCTTCCCTGCCGCAGCTGCCTGGTGACCGACATCGCCTATGCCGTCATCGACCGCAACGGCAAAACGCATGAGGAGGCCGACCTGCTGCATGGCGTTTTGCCGCCGCCGGCAAAGGCGGCCTGGACATGGCCTGTGGCGCCGCTCGGCGAGGAGAGCCGGGATTATCGGATCGAGCACAAGGTCATGGCTGCTTGGTGATCACGATGTGACCACCGGTCGCCTTGGCTTGCATCAGGCATTCGCCTATAAAAAAACATGCGCATGCTCGCCCTCGTCACGATGTTTCTCGGCTGGCTGGTCTACAGCGCCATGTTAGCATGGGCGGGTTGTCCGACCTGTGCGTCGATGAATGCAGCTGCCATCGAAACCGGCATGCATCATGAGATGGCAGGCATGGACATGCCCCAGGTGGCGGAGAAGACCGCTCCCTCGAAAGGCCCCTGCGCCGCCGGCAACGCCGCGCATATGCCGCTTTGCGCCGCCTGTCTTCTGCTGCCAGCGACGGTGACGGTCATGGATGGCGGAAACCCCATTTTCGGCTATCCCGCCCCGGCGCTTGCCCGCGCCCTGGACGACGAGAAGCCGACACTGCAGCCGCCTCCTCTCCGACTGTCCTGAGACAACGCCTATCTATGCAGAATGGGCGGCCCGGCCGCCTGGAAGACCTATTGTCAGACAGAGGAAGGAACTCTCATGTCTTTGAAAGTCATCGCCTTCTCCGCAATGCTCACCATCATTGCCACTTCCGTCCTTGCCGAAGACCAGCCGATGGACATGAGCAAACCGATGGGCAACCACGATGCGGCGAGCCACGCCTTCAGCGACGCGAACGCCAAGATGCACAAGGATATGATGATCGAGTATAGCGGCGATGCCGATGCGGATTTCGTCCGCGGCATGATCCCGCACCATCAGGGTGCGATCGATATGGCCAAGATCGAGCTGCAATACGGAAAAGATCCCGATATCCGCAAGCTCGCCGAAGCCGTCATCAAGGCGCAGGAAGCCGAGATCGCCGAGATGAACGCCTGGCTCAAGACCCACGGCAAATAATCGATCATTGATGAAAAGGGGAACGCCGGAAATGTCAGGCGTTCCCAAAGACTTATGTTGGCGAGGTCAGTCCTTCGGCTCGAAATCGGCCGGGCGGCGGCCGGCGCCCTGTCGTGCCAGCATCCAGCCCGGATATTCGGGCGCAAGCGCGCTCACCTCGTCGAGCTTCTTGATATCGTCTTCATCGAGCTTCAGCTTGACGGCGGCAAGGTTCTGGTCGAGCTGGTCGACACGCTTGGCGCCGATGATGACTGTGGTGACGAAAGGTTTGGCGAGGATATAGGCGAGCGCCACGGTGGCGACGCTGACGCCGTGTTTTTCGGCGACTTCGCGCATGACGGCGACGCAGGCCCAGGCCTTGTCCTTGTCGACGGGCGGGAAATCGAAACTGGCGCGGCGGCCTTCACCATTGCCGGGCGCGCCGGGACCGTACTTGCCGGAGAGCAGACCGCCGGCGAGCGGCGACCAGACCATCAGGCCAAGCTTTTCCTCCTGCATCATCGGCACGATGTCGCGTTCGAGATCGCGGCCGGCGATGGAATAATAGGCCTGCACGGTTTCGAAACGGGCAAAACCCCGGCGTTCGGAGAGGCCGAGCGCCTTGGAAATGCGCCAGGCCTGCCAGTTGGAGACGCCGATATAACGCACGAGGCCGCGGGAAACGAGATCGTCGAGAGCGCGCAGCGTCTCCTCGATCGGCGTCACCGTATCTGTCGCGTGGATCTGATAGAGGTCGATATGATCGGTCTGCAGGCGCTTGAGGCTCGCCTCCACCGAATCCATGATGTGACCGCGCGAGGCGCCGCGGTCGTTCGGCTTGTCGCCCATGACGCCGTAGACCTTGGTGGCGATGACGACGTCCTTGCGGGGCACGTCGAGGTTCTTCAGCGCCTGGCCGAGCAACCTTTCGGACTCGCCGGAGGAATAGACGTCGGCCGTATCGATGAAATTGACGCCTGAGCCGAGCGAGCGCTCGACGATCCGGTCGGCGGCATCCTGGTCGACATCGGCGATGGCGCCCCACAGACTGCCCTGTTTGGCTTCGCCGAAGGTCATCGTGCCCAGGCAGATTTCCGAGACGAAAAGTCCCGTATTTCCGAGTTGATTGTAACGCATGGTCGAAAAAATCCTTTGTGTCTGCCGCAAGAGGCTTGCGAACCGCTGAACTTCATTTCTTGATTATTGGCCTGCGCGTGACAGGCACAGCCGTGGCTGGCTGCAGGGTGAGGCAGATTCGATGTAGTGCGGCGGCGGAGCTTTTCAACGCGGTCCTGCCGCGAAGGCGATGCCCTTGTCTCGACACAGGCGGCCGATAGATTACCGGCCTTATTTCAAGAGGTACGCATATGGCGACGCGACCACTGACCACGATCGGCTTCGATGCCGACGATACACTCTGGCAGAACGAACAATATTACCGACTGACGGAAGCGCATTTCACCGGGCTTCTTGCCGATTTCGCCGAAGGACCGAAGATTTCCGAACGGCTGCTGGAGGCCGAAAAACGCAACCTTCGCCATTACGGCTTCGGCATCAAGGGCTTCACGTTGTCGATGGTCGAAACCGCGATCGAGATCACCGAGGGCAAGGTTCCGGCGAGCGTCATCGCCAAGATCCTAGATACCGGCCGCGATCTTCTCAACCATCCCGTCGAGACCATGCCGCATGTGCGCGACACGCTGGAGGCGCTTGCCGGCAAATACCTGCTTGTGATGATCACCAAGGGCGATCTCTTCGACCAGGAGCGCAAACTTGCCCAATCCGGGCTCGGCGACTTCTTCGATGCCGTCGAGATTGTCTCCGAGAAGACGGCGGTCACCTATCGCCGCATCTTCGCCAAGGTCGGCGATGGGCCGGAGCGGGCGATGATGGTCGGCAATTCGCTGAAATCGGACATCGTGCCGGCAATCGCCGCCGGCAGCTACGGCGTCTTCGTGCCGCACGAACTGACCTGGGTGCTGGAACATGTGGACGAGCCGAAAGAGGCCCCGCGTTTCCGCAAGATCAACCACCTCGGCGAATTGCGCGATCTAATCGACCGGCTCGGCTAGAGCGGTTCAGCTGTTAACGGAAACGCAGGACCGCTCTAGCCTTTTGTTTTTACGCAATTCCTGACGGAAAACCGCGTCGCACTTTTCCTGGAATTGCTCTAAGCCGGGCGCTACCTCTGCCTCATTGCGGCTTCGGCGGGGCCTTCGGGAACAGCGAGGGGCGCTCCGGCTCGGCCGGCGGTTTCGGCTGCTGCGGGGCAGCCGCCAGCGGCTCGATCAGGATGCTGAAGGGAGCGCCGAGGCCGCGGCGCGGCGAGACCTTGGAATAATAGGGACGCAGCAGCCAGGTGGCGTTCTCCTTGACCGTCGTCTCGAAGCTCATGCCGTCCTCGTCGGTGCCGAAGAAGGCCTCGTCATCGGGTTTCGACAGGTCGAAAATCGCCAGGAAAGCAAATTTGCTTTTCGTCGAAAAGCTGACTTTCAGGTGCTGGCCGGCGCGCACCGGCAGCGTGTAGACATGGCCATTGCCGAACTTCGTCCAGCCCTTCAACTGCATGGTGACGGCCGGGAATTGCAGCTTCTCCAGCTTCTCGCCGGGATCGAGCTGCGGCGTCTGCGCCATGGCGGAGACGGTCAGGAAAAACAGGGCAGCGGCGGCGATCAGTGTTCTCACGGCGTGATCTTTCATGGGCGAACCAGAGCGGTGCGCATCGCCTCGACCTCGGGCCGGCAGAAGCAGCCTTCCAGATGATCGTTGACGAGACCCATCGCCTGCATGAAAGCATAAACTGTGGTCGGGCCGACAAAGGTCCAGCCGCGTTTCTTCAGATCCTTCGAAATGACCACCGATGTCGGCGTCGTCGGATTGGCGATTATATGCTCGCGGTCGACCACCGCCGGCCGCTCGTTATGACCAGGCTCGTAGCGCCAGAAATAATGGGCGAGCGAGCCGAATTCGTCCTTGAGCTCGATTGCGCGTTTGGCATTGTTGATGGTCGAGACGATCTTGCCGCGATGACGGATGATGCCGGCATCGGTAAGACAGCGAGCGACATCGCCTTCGCCGAACAGAGCGACCTTCTCGAAATCGAAACCCGAAAAGGCGGCGCGGAAATTCTCGCGTTTGCGCAGGATCGTCAGCCAGGAAAGACCGGACTGGAAGCCTTCGAGGCAGATCTTCTCGAAGAGGCGGATATCATCGGTGACAGGGCGGCCCCATTCCTCGTCATGGTACCGGAGATAATCGGGCAGATTGGCGTGCCAGTGGCAGCGGCTCCTGCCGTCCTCGCCGATGATAATGCCTGTCGCGCTCATGATCCTTCATTCTGCGGGGATCCGCTTCGTTCTCTGCTCATGATTCCGGCTTTACCATTTGCAAACCGTCTTTCCAAACCGAACGGTAACCCTGACGAAAAGTTTATCCGGTCGGTCGGCTTTTCATGAATCGATCTTTACCATTCGCTGGCGGATCAGATGGCAGCGTCTTTCCCGGACGGAATATCTCCGCCCGGGCGGACATGTCCCGCTAGCGCATTTTCGGTCATTTGTAGAGAGTTCGTCCGATGATGAAACAACTTGTTCTTGCCGCAGCCCTGTTCGGCATTTTCTCCACGGCCGCCATTGCAGACGACCGCTACGCCACCCGCCCGCCCGTCGTGCTCAGCCCCGATCTGACCGCGCCCTGGATCAATCAGCTGGGCGGCGGCAGGGTTCGTCCCGTCGTCTATCAGCGGCCGGTCGTCCGGCAGCCGCAGCGCGGCATTTTCCAGCGCCGCGTCCTGCGCCAGGCGCCGCAGGCGGCACCACAGACCGTTTCGGCGATCAATCCCGGCATCCCGTCGATCCGCCGTCCGATCGAACCGCAATACCTGCCGCAGATGGTCGATTACGACACCACGGAAAGACCCGGCACGATCGTCATCGATACCAACAACCGCTTCCTTTATCTGGTCATGCAAGGCGGTAAGGCGCGGCGCTACGGCGTCGGCGTCGGCAAGCCGGGCTTCGAATGGGCAGGCGTCCACAAGATCACCCGCAAGACCGAATGGCCGGACTGGACGCCACCTTCCGAGATGGTCCGCCGCGAAGCCGCCAAGGGCCATTATCTGCCGGCGCGCATGGATGGCGGGGCGGAAAACCCGCTCGGTGCGCGCGCCATGTATCTCGGCTCGACGCTTTACCGCATCCACGGCACCAATGCGCCCTGGTCGATCGGCAGCGCCGTTTCCTCCGGCTGCATCCGCCTGCGCAACGAAGACGTCGTCGACCTCTACGACCGCGTCAATGTCGGGACCCGCGTCATCGTCATGTAACGGCGGCGCAATACTTCCAGCGCCGCGCGTCTTTTCTGATCCGCAAGGGGCGCTGTAACCCTTTAAATTGCTGCATAATTTTTCCTTACGTCGATTCCGATTTGAGGATAAATTATGCAGTAGGAGCCGCAAGAACATCCGGCTCCCCTTCTCCAAAAAATGCTTTTATCCGGCCACACCGATCTTGAATCGGGCAGAAGTTCATGTAGCTTCGAGCGGATTTGCTTGAGGGGAATCGATCATGATCAAACTAATGTCGGGTCTGGCTGCTGCCGGACTTGTCCTGTCCTTGATGTCCACATCCGCCTTTGCTGCACCCGCCGGCTCCGCTTCCGAGAATGCACGGCGCCCGGCGCAGATCGTGCGCGTGGCGCAGATGCCGAAATATGTGAAGCCGCAGTTCAAGCGCAAGAAAGTGCGGCTGGTGACGACGGAGGCCGCCGGCACCGTCATCATCGATACCAACAACAAGTATCTCTACCTCGTCGAAGGCAACAATCGCGCCACCCGCTACGGCATCGGAGTCGGCCGCGACGGCTTCGGCTGGTCGGGGGTCGTCAAGATCGGCCGCAAGGCCGAATGGCCGAGCTGGACGCCGCCGGCCGAGATGCGCCGTCGCGAGGCCGCCAAGGGCCATATCATTCCTGCCTTCCAGGAAGGCGGTGAGGACAATCCGCTCGGCGCTCGCGCCATGTATCTCTACCAGGGCGGCCGCGACACGATCTTTCGCATCCACGGCACCAACCAGCCTTGGACGATCGGCCTCAACATGTCTTCCGGCTGCATCCGCATGATGAACGCCGACGTCATGCATCTTTACGATCGCGCCTCCGTCGGCACCAAGGTGATCGTCATCGGCCCCGGCAACAGGCAGGGCAAGGTGGCGTTCGAGGACAGGGGCATCGACGTGCTACGCACGATGTTCGGCGGCTGAGCAACACTTACCAAAAAAATGAAAGGCGCAATTTGACGCGCCTTTTGTTTTGCTTAGACTTTGCGGCCAAAAGCTGGCACATGTGCCTAAGAGTCGACATATTTATATCGGGGCTATTCAATGACATCTGCGCTGCGTTCCTCCGCTTCCCTGTTTGCGGGCATCGCGTTTTTTACCATCTGTTCGGCAGTTTCCGCCTCGGCGGAAGACCTGCAATTCTCCATTTACGGCGGCTACCAGACCGCACCGCATAGCGGCGTCGACGTTTCGGACGGCACGAGTTTCACCGCCGGCTGGGAAGGCAAGTCCTTCGGCAGCCCGCCTTATTACGGCGCCCGCGTCACCTGGTGGCTCGAGGACTTCAACAAGCCGAACTGGGGCATCTCGCTCGATTTTACCCATGACAAGGTCTATGCCGACGACGATACGCTCGCCAAGGCCGGCTGGTCGCATTTCGAGTTCACCGACGGCCTGAACCTGCTCACCGTGAACGGTCTCTACCGCTTCCAGGATCCGGCCCGCCGCTGGACGCCCTATCTCGGCGCCGGCGTCGGCGTAAACATTCCGCATGTCGAAGTGATTCGCCCCGAGGGCAAGACCTGGGCTTATGAATTCGGCGGCGTGACGCTGCAGGCCCAGGCCGGCGTCGACTTCAAGGTGACCGAGCGCTGGTCCACCTTCGTCGAATACAAGGGCACCTATTCGCGCGTCGACGTTCCGATCGACAGCGGCGACCGGCTGAAGACCAACATCTTCACCAATGCCGTCAATGTCGGCGTATCATTCCATTGGTGATAAATTTCAGCTGCGGTGCTATTTCGTGCCGCAGCTGACCTTGCCCTCGACGGCATAGGGTTTTTCACCGCCTTCGATCGCCAGGGAATAGCTGCCGCTGAAATTTGCTGCCGGCTTGCCGCGCTCGCCGGCGACAACCACCAGATCCAGCGTTGCTCCACCGGTGTCATCTTCGCCGCCGTCGAAGACTTCCATGAGCAGTTCGCCGTCACGCGACCAATGGTTGGTCAGGTGCTGCGATTCGAAAACACGTTTTCCGAATACGGCCTCTTGGGCCGGATCCTTGACGATCAGCGCGCCGCGGAAATGGTTGAGCTTGTGGCCGGCGGCGCTTTCGAAACCGCTTTCCAGCGTGAAGCGCGCTTCCTTGTCGTCGGCGGAACAGAAAAAACGACTATTCGCATGGGCAGTGCCTGCCGCACCGAGCAGTCCCGCAAATACGATCATTCCACGCCACATCGCCTAACCTCCCGAGACAGCGTCCTTTGCGGCTCTCGATAAGATGCGCGGCGCTGCAATAGGTCTCAGCCTAACGGCAAACCTGTTAATTTTTCCGGCACAGCGCCGCCATAGGCCCAATCGAGAAGCTCGACCGTATGCAGGATCGGCATGCCGGTGCCGGTGGCGATCTGGGTGATGCAGCCGATATTGCCGGTGGCGATGATATCGGCCTTGGTGGCCTCGATGTTCTTGACCTTGCGCGCCTTCAGCGCGGCCGAGATCTCCGGCTGCATGATGTTGTAGGTGCCGGCGGAACCGCAGCAGAGATGACCTTCCGCCGGATCGCGTACCGTAAAGCCCGCCGCTTTCAGCAATTGCTTCGGCGCCAACGTGATGCGCTGGCCGTGCTGCATGGAGCAGGCGGAATGATAGGCGACCGTGATGCCCTTCGGCGTGTGCGCCGGCAGGTCGAGGGTTGCCAGATATTCGGTGACGTCCTTGGCCAGCGCCGAGACCCTGGCCGCCTTTGCGGCATAGGCGGGATCGAGGCGCAGCATGTGGCCGTAATCCTTGATCGTCGTGCCGCAGCCCGAAGCGGTGATGATGATCGCGTCGAGGCCCTGCCCGTCGATCTCGCGCGTCCAGATATCGACATTGGCGCGGGCACTTTCGAGCGCCTGTTCGGCGCGGCCCATGTGATGGACCAGCGAGCCGCAGCAGACCTCGCCTTCCGGCATCACGACCTCGACGCCGAAGCGCGTCAACAGACGGATCGCCGCCGCGTTGATGCCGGGATCGAGCACCGGCTGAGCACAGCCGGAAAGGATCGCCACCCGGCCGCGCCGTTCCATCTCGGGCCGATACGTGCCGGGCTTTGCGAAGTCCGAAGCGGTCGGGATCCACCGCGGTGCAAGTGCCAGCATGGCAGCGAAGGGTTTCATTGCGCCACCGCGCATCAGGCTGGCGAAGGGCCGGCCGAGACGGGCGAGTTTGAGCGCCAGACGGAAACGGCCGGGATAGGGCAGCACGGCGGCAAGGATGGCGCGCGTCAGCCGGTTCATGAACGGGCGTTTGTAGGTCTTTTCGATATGGGCGCGGGCGTGATCGACCAGATGCATGTAATCGACGCCGGAGGGACAGGTGGTGACGCAGGCAAGGCAGGAGAGACAGCGGTCGATATGGGTGACGACCTCGGCATCGGCGGGCCGGCCGTTTTCCAGCATATCCTTGATCAGGTAGATGCGGCCGCGCGGGCTGTCCAGCTCATTGCCGAGCGTCACATAGGTGGGACAGGTGGCGGTGCAGAATCCGCAATGAACACATTTGCGCAGAATCTGCTCGGATTCGGCGACATCGGGATCGAGGAGCTGGGTCAGGGTGAAGTTGGTTTGCATCCTAGCGGGACCTCTGCTTTGGGAGGATGTCGGGCGTTGTGCCTGGAATACCCCCTCTGTCCTGCCGGGCCCGGCAGGACAGAGGGGGGTAACCCAGACGCAGACCCATTTTGTCCCTCATCCCATCTTCCCCGGGTTGAATATGCCGGCCGGATCAAACTTCTCCTTCACCCGCCGCGACAGCATCGCTACCGCCTCAGGCTCCGGGTGGAAGGCAGCGGTGACCGCCCTCGCCTCACCCGATGCACGGATCAGCGTTGCGTGGCCGCCGCCGAGCGCCTTGATATAGCGACGGACTATCTCGGCTTCGGGGCCTGCCTCCATGCGCATCCAGACGAGGCCGCCCTGCCAGTCGTAGAAGGCGTCGACACCGGCCTCAAGGCGGAGGGCTGCGACCAGCTGATGGCCGGTGCCGGGGGCGACCGAGACGCGCCAGACCGGCCGCGCGGTGCCGTCGGCATAGGGCAGCACGTCACGGATTTCCTGCCAGAGCCTGGAGCTCTCCGGCTGTTCCAGTAGCGTGACGGTAGCGAAGCCCGCCATTGCTGCGGCAAGCTTTTCGATCCGCACATCGACCGAGCCCGGCAGGCCTTCGATGCGCAGAACGGTCGCCTCGCCCTCGGGCAATTTGCCGGCAAGGAATTTCCACGTCACCGTCAGCGGCAGGTGGGCGGCGCCTGAGACTTCTACCGGCAGAGCCATCGCCGCCGCCATGGCGTTTGCCGCCGCGGCGTCGTTGAGGCCGGATAGCACCACCGTCCGCTCCGTCTTCGGGCGCGGCGGCACACGAAAGGTGACTTCGGTGAGGAAACCCAGCGTGCCATGCGAGCCGGCAATCAGCTTGACGAGATCGAGGCCGGTGACATTCTTCATCACCCGGCCACCGGCCTTGATGATCTCGCCCTTGCCGTTGATGAAGCGCACACCGAGCAGGCTGTCGCGGGCGGCACCTGCGATCAGCCGACGCGGACCGGAGACATTGGCGGCAAAGACGCCGCCGATGGTCGGCTCACCCGATGTGCCCATCACAGGGCGATGATCCATAGGCTCGAAGGCGAGCATCTGGCCGCTCTGCGAAAGTGCCGCCTCGACCTCGGCAAGCGGCGTGCCGGATCGGGCGGTCATGACCATTTCGCCGGGATTATAGGCGACGATGCCGGTAAGCCCTATCGAGCGCAGCCGATCCCCGGCGGCAACCGCATTGCCGAAGCCCGAGCGGGTATTGCTGCCGCAGATTGCGAGCGGCCGGCCGCTTTCCGCATGGGCGCGCACGATCGCCGCTGCCTCTTCCTCGCTCGTCGGCATCAGATCAATCATGCGGCGGGGCGCCCTTCGAGCGGGAAGACCTTCGACGGGTTGAGGAGCCAGCCGGGATCGAAGGCAGCACGCGCCGCCATCTGCTGGGCGAGGTCGGTCTCGGAATATTGGTGGCGCATGAGATCGCGCTTCTCGATGCCGACGCCATGTTCACCGGTGAGGCAGCCACCGGCATCGACGCAGAGCCTCAGGATATCGTTGCCGGCCGCCTCGGCGCGGGCGGCATCCTCGGGATCGTTAGCGTTGAAGAGGATCAACGGGTGCATATTGCCATCACCGGCATGGAAGACGTTGGCGACGCGCAGGCCATAATGATCGACGATCTCGGCGGTTCTTTTCAACACGTAGGAAAGCTGGCTGAGCGGCACGGTGCCGTCCATGCAGATATAGTCGGCGATGCGGCCGGTGGCGCCGAAGGCAGATTTGCGACCCTTCCAGATCAATGCCGCCTCGGTCGCCGACTGGCATTCGCGTACGGTCTTCACAGCGTGCCGGCGGGCGATCTCGACAATGTCCTTCAGCGCGGCGTCCATCTCCGCTTCCGACCCCTCGACCTCGACGATCAAAAGCGCGCCGACATCGAGCGGGTATCCGGCATGGGCGAAGGCCTCGCAGATCTCGATCGCCGGCTTGTCCATGAATTCGATCGCCACCGGGATGATGCCGGCGGCGATGACATCGGCAACGCAAGCGCCCGCCTCCTCCGAGCTCTCGAAGCCGAAGAGCACGGGGCGCGCGCCTTCCGGCTTGGCGATCAACCGCACTGTCGCCTCGGTGACGATGCCGAGCTGGCCTTCATGGCCGCAGACGAGGCCGAGCAAGTCGTAGCCTGCCGCATCCAGCGCCTTGCCGCCAAGCTCGATCTCCGTGCCATCGACTAGCACCATCCTGACGCCGAGCAGATTGTTGGTGGTGACGCCATATTTCAGGCAGTGGGCACCGCCGGAATTCATGCCGATATTGCCGCCGATGGTGCAGGCAAGCTGCGAACTCGGGTCAGGCGCATAGAAAAAGCCGTCCGCGGAAACGGATTCGGAAATATTGAGATTGGTGACGCCCGCCTGGACCAAGGCGACGCGGTTCGCCAGATCGATTTCAAGGATGCTGTTCATCTTCGACAGGCCGAGAACGACGGCATCTTCCTGCGGAATGGCGCCGCCGGAGAGCGAGGTGCCGGCGCCGCGCGGCACGACCGGAATGCCGTAGCGGTGGCAATAGCGCATGACGGCGGAAACCTCGGCCGTGGTGCGCGGCAGGGCAACGGCGAGCGGCAGGCGGCGGTAGGACACGAAGGCGTCGGTCTCGAACGGCACCAACTCGCGCGCCTCATGCACCAGGCATTCCGGCGGCAGAAGATCGGTCAGATCGGTAACGATCTGGGCTCTGCGTGCCAAGACATCGGCGCGGGGACTGAGAAACGAAATGGCGTCGGACATGGCGTTCTCCCTGGCCCTGACGAGAGGGAATGACGGCGGGAAGGTGAGCGGAAACCGGCCGCGAACCTCCCTGCCGCCGATAGATCGGCTTAGCACTTTCCCGAAAGTGGCGCAAATGCTAAGCACTTATGCCAAAAGGGGAAAAAGTCGCGAAAACCTTATGACCAATCTGGGTGATCTCGAAATCTTTGCCAAGGTCGTTTCAACGGGAAGCATGTCGCTCGCCGGGCGGGCGCTTGGCTTTTCGCCGGCCGTGGTCTCCAAGCGCATCAAGCGGCTGGAGGATCGGCTCGGCACCCGGCTTTTGCAGCGCACGACGCGGCAGATTTCGCTGACGGAAGCCGGACAGGGCTTCTACGACCGCGTTCTCGGCATTCTCGCCGGGCTGGAGGAGGCAGAATTTTATATCTCAGGCCGTTCGGCGCAGATGCACGGCACGCTGAAGATTTCGGCCCCGACCTCCTTCGGGCGCATGCATATCGCGCCGCATCTGAAGGATTTCATGGAGGCGCATCCGGAGCTTGCGATCAACCTGATGCTGACCGACGAATTCAGCGACATCGTCGGCGGCGGCTTCGATCTGGCGATCCGCATCGCCGAACTCACCGATTCGAGCCTCGTTGCCCGAAGGCTGGCGCCGGTGCGCCGGCTGCTCTGCGCTTCGCCGGACTACCTTGCAGCGCATGGCGAGCCGAAGCACATCGACGAGCTGAAACACCACCGCTGCCTGCCGGCCCATAATAACGACACCTGGCGGCTGAAGGGGCCGGACGGGGCGCTGAGTCTCAGGCCGGAAGGTTTGCTGATCACCAATTCCAGCGAGGTGATCCGCGAGGCTGTCATCGCCGGTCTCGGGATCGCGCTGCGCTCCACCTGGGATATCGGCGAAGAGCTCAAGAGTGGCCGACTGGTGCAGGTGCTGCCGGCCTACGAGAGCTCGCACAATGTCGCGCTGTCGGCGGTCTATCCCAGCCGGCAGTTTCTGCCGGCCAAGGTGCGGCTGTTCATCGACTATCTGGCAGAACTTTATGGGCCTGTCCCCTATTGGGAGCGCTGATGGCGCCGCCGGTTCAGCGCGCCAGCCTCTCGATGACGAGATCCAGCAGGGCGCGCAGCCGCGCCAGGCGCTTCATGTCGCGGTGATAGCCGACCCAGGTGTCGCGGCCGGGCGGCGGTTCACCGAGATCGACCAGTTCGATGGTCGCAAGAGAATCGCCGAGCGGCCGTGGCAGGACGGCGAGCCCGGCTCCATTGGCACAGAGTGCCGCCTGCACGTCGCGGCTGTTGCTGCGCATGACGATGCCGGCCCGCGGCAACAGGCGCTGCAGCCAGCCGACATCCGGCATGTCGCCGAAAGCTTCGTCCATGGTGACGAGGCGGGTGCCCGCGCCGTCGCCGGCTTCGGGGTGCGGCGCGCCGCGGCTGATGTAAAGGCCGTATTCGATATGGATGAGCTTGCGCGATATGACCTCCGCTTCCGTGAAAGGCTGGATACGGAAGACGAGGTCGGCTTCACGTCGCGACAGGCTGAGAAACCGACTGTCGGTCAACAATTCGACCACCACCTTCGGATGGACTTGCGAGAATTCCGCCAGCACCGGTGAAAGCACATGCGCACCGAACCAGTCGGATGAGGACAGCCTGAGAAAACCATCGAGCTGACGGCTGCCGCCGGCAAGGACACGCTCGACGGTGAGCGCCTCCTCCTCGATCCGTTCTGCGCCGGCGAACACGGCCGCGCCTTCATCCGTGAGGACGAAGCCATCGGTCGTGCGCTGAAAGAGCGTCTGGCCGAGAGAGGTTTCAAGGGCACGCAGCCGTCTGCCCATCGTCGGCTGCGTCAGTCCGAGGCTGCGGGCTGCTGCCCCCAGCGTACCGAACCGCGCGATCGCCAGAAACAGCTTGAGGTCGCTCCATTCCATCGTTCGCATCCGCCAAACAAAAATGCATGGACTTCAGTCGTTATCTTTCATTTTCATTCGCGTTTCAATGGACCATCTTCTTCCAGAACAAACTCATTGCGGAGGTCTCTACAGACACCGCACTGCGAATGAAGGAGAGTTCCATGTCCGTAAAATCAACGATGAAAGCGTTGCTGGCGGAAGCGCCGAATTCGCCATTGCGCATCGCCGATATTGCAAGACCGGTGCCCGGCGAAGGCCAGATTCTGGTACGCGTCAAGGCAAGCGGCGTCAATCCGCTCGACCTCAAGATCCGGGCCGGCAATGCGGCGCATGCCCGCCACCCGCTTCCCGCCATTGTCGGCATCGATATGGCCGGCATCGTCGAAGAGATCGGGGCTGGCGTCAGCGGTTTCCGCCAGGGCGACGCGGTCTACGGCATGACCGGCGGGGTCGGCGGCATTCAGGGATCGCTTGCCGAATTTGCAGCTGTCGACACCGCACTGCTGGCGCCAAAGCCGCAGAATCTGTCGATGCGCGAGGCAGCCGCCCTGCCGCTGATCTCGATCACCGCCTGGGAAGGGCTGGTCGACCGCGCCGGGGTCAAGGCCGGCCAGAAGGTTCTGGTGATTGGCGGCGGCGGTGTCGGCCATATCGTCGCGCAGATCGCCAAGGCTGCCGGAGCCGAGGTCTATGTCGTCGACAGTGCTTCGAAAGCGGACTATCTCGCCGGCCTTGGCGCAACGCCGATCGATCGTGATGCGGAAACGGTTGAAACCTACCTCGCAAGACATACCGCCAGCAGGGGTTTCGATCTGGTCTACGATACGGTCGGCGGCCAGGGGCTTGATACGGCATTCCGAGCGGTCAGCCAGTTCGGCCATGTCGTCAGCTGCCTTGGCTGGGGAAGCCACGCGCTGGCGCCGCTCTCCTTCAAGGCCGCCACCTATTCCGGCGTCTTCACGCTGCTTCCGCTTCTGACCGGCGAGGGACGCGCCCATCACGGTGAGATCATGCGGGAGATGACGAAGCTCGTCGAAGCCGGCAAGGTGATGCCGAAGCTCGACCCGCGCCGCTTCAGCCTTGCCGATACAGATGAGGCGCATCGGCTGATCGAAGAGCGGCAGGCGGACGGAAAGCTCGTCGTCGAGATCGACTGATCTTGATCCGTCGGCGGAATTAGCGCGTCAGATCGAGATAGGCGTTCGCCACCAGCGCATCGATATCGGAGGGCACAGGCACGAGGCAGGATTGGGCACCGGCTTCGCCTCTGGCGATGCGCTCCAGGCAGCGGGCCTGAAGGGTGAAGCCGAGATCCATCGATTCGACGGTATTGCCGAGCGGCCGCGGGCCGGCGAGATTGGCCATGTGGCCGCCGCCAAGTAGATGGAAGGAGCGGCCGTCGCTGAGATGGAAGGTCTCGATGTGATCGGCCTCATAGCGGTCGATGCCGACGACATCGGGATGGCGGCGGAAAGCCTCGACATTGATCTCATGCGGGAAATGGCCGCCATTCATCAGGATCGCGCCGTCCTTGACAAGCGGCAGGTCGGCCGCCGTCACGATAGCGGCAAAACCAGTGACGGTGACGATGATATCGGCCGAGCGGATCGCAGCGTCGCGTAGCGGCGTGACGAAGCCGTCGAGATGGGCTTCGAGCGTCGTCACCGGATCGATATCGACGACGCTGACGGTGGAAAAGGCATTGCGGAAACAGGCAGCCGTGCCCTTGCCGCACGCGCCGTAGCCGAAGACCGTCACGCGTTTGCCGTTGGTGGAGCGGTTGGTGAAGCGCAGGTAGCTTTCGAACAGGCTCTGGCCGACGGCATGCCTGTTTTCGGCGAACTGCTTGATCGGGCTGTCGTTGATGACGAGTATCGGCATGTTCAGGCGCTCGCGCAGCGGCAGCAGGCGGGTGCGGCCGGAGGTGGTTTCCTCGGTGCCGCCGCGGAGATTGGCGTAGGGTTTTTCCGCCGCAATGGCGAAGAGATCGCCGCCATTATCGAGCAGCAGATCCGGCTTTTCGGCGATGACCGCTTCGAGGCTCTGATGATGCGCGGCGGGATCGGTCGTCTGCGTCGCGAAGACCGTGATGCCTTGGGAACGCAGGAATTCGACCGTCGACGGCTGGGTGCTGTTGAGATTGCCGGTGCAGACGAGCCGCGCGCCACCGGCGCGAAGCGTCACCAGCAGCGCCACCGTCTTCGGCTCGAGATGAATGCCGGTGCCGATCGACAGGCCCTCGAAGGGACGCGTCCGCTCGAATTCGGCCGCCGTCGCCTTGAGCAGCCGGCAGCTGTTGCCGATCCAATCGATGCGGGTTGCGCTCTTTTCCATCATCTCTCCTATTTGCGTGTTGGTGCTGTTTTTAGCGGAGCAACAGGACTGCGAACATGGAAGTAATTCTGGCGAATGGGCAGAAAATCTGCCCTTTCAGGCCGGTGTCCCGCAATGGAGCAACCAGCTGGCCAAGGCGGCAAAGGCCGGCCGTTTCGCATCCGGCGTGCGACAGCAGAGGCTATAGCCCGATGGCCGGGAGATGAAACCGTAGGGCGCGACCAGATGCCCGCGCTCGAGATCGTCTTCGATCGACGCGCGCGGGGCAAGTGCGACGCCAAGCCCGGAGCGGGCGGCCCCCAACGCCAGCAGCAGATCCTCGAATTCTTGGGCGTGGGAAAAGACGACCGGCGCCGTGCCGCTTTCGGCAAACCATTCGTCCCAGAGTTTCGGAACGCTGCGGCTGATTAGCATTGTCAGCGTGGCCATCGATGCAGGGTCGCTCGATAGTGTCGCGGCAAGCGTCGGCGTGGCGACCGGGCCGAACTCGTCCTCCATGAACCGCAGGGCGGTGATGCCCGCGGCCGGACGGTATTCTCCGCCCATGATCACAGCGTCCAATTCCGCGTGCATCTGCAGCGGCTCGACCACCGCCGTCGGCACGATATCGACCGCGATATCGCCGAGGCTTGCCTGCATTCCTGCCACGCGCGGCATCAGCCACCAGACGGCAAAGGCGGAGGGCACGCCAAGGCGGATGCGGCCCGGCGCGGCGCCTCCGAGTTCCGAAGCTGCGCGCTGCAGAATGTCGAAAGCCACACTCGAAGCCTCGGCGAAAGCGCTGGCCTGCAGGGTCGGGACCAGCCTGCGGCCGTCACGCGTGAAGAGCTTGCTGCCGAAGTGATTCTCCAGCGTGCCTATCTGCTGGCGTACGGCGCCGCGCACCACATTCAGCTCTTCGGCAGCCTTCAGAATGCTGCCGTGACGGCAGACGGCCTCGAAGGCGCGGATGGCATTGAGCGGTGGAAGACGCATGAGGACGACATTCACAAAATCGTAGTGGATCACTAGATCTCGCCATTGAACAAAAAGCAAGATCACGCCATATTGTACAGCTGTGCAATGTGACGCATTCGAGACAGGGCGTGACGGATTTTCCGAGCCTGTCCCGCCTCGATTCCCCTATGAACGGCGATCAAATCGCGTTTCGAATCGTCATGCCTATTTTGGATTGAGTAAGCTTTCCATGATATACGTATATGAGTGATTCCTGACGACGACTGCGAAGGTGACCCGACAATTGACTCTTCTCGCCCGACTGGCTTCCGATGTGCAACTGATGTTCCGCCGTCCGCCGCGACAGCAATATGGTGCGCTCTGCTATCGGGTAAAGAAGAAGAGCGGCGAGGTCGAGGTGCTGTTGATGACGAGCCGCGACACCGGCCGATGGGTCATTCCCAAGGGCTGGCCGATGACTGGAAAACGCGCCCATGAAGTCGCGGTGCAGGAAGCCCTCGAGGAAGCCGGCGTCCGCGGCGTCGTCGAAACGGAGACGCTCGGCGCCTACACCTATCCGAAGGTGCTGCGCGACGGGGTGGAGGTGATCTGCAAGGTGCAGGTCTATGCGCTCGAAGTCACCAATATAGCAAAGAACTTCAAGGAAAAGGGTGAGCGCACCATCGAATGGGTCTCGTTCGACGAGGCGGTCCGGCGCGTGCGCGAACCGGAACTCCGCAATCTTTTCCTCGCCTTCCAGCAGACGATAACCGACAGGCTTTCGTCCAGAGCACCGAAGAAAATTCCAGCAGTGAAACAAATTCCGGCGGAATGAATCCTGCCATCTTGCGCTGCTAGGAAAGCAGCGTAGAAGCAGATTCATCCTCAGGAAAAAGAATGCCGCCACGTCCCGCAGTCCTCACGAAACGCACGCTCGACAAGGACCTCGACAAGATCACCTATGCCGAGGACGCGGCGAAGCATGTTTTGCGGCGGCTGGTAACACCT
Source organism: Rhizobium sophorae (assembly GCF_013087515.1). Taxonomy (GTDB): domain Bacteria; phylum Pseudomonadota; class Alphaproteobacteria; order Rhizobiales; family Rhizobiaceae; genus Rhizobium; species Rhizobium sophorae. The sequence continues at coordinate 270,485 of NZ_JABFCN010000045.1, forward strand.
GGTCTCGGGTTGATCTTCGTCGGTCTGGCCATGCTCTTTGCCGGTGTCTACGTGTTCGACCAGCCGGGGGCAGTGCTCGTCGTGGCGGCGGCAGCCCTTGCCGGCTACATGGCGATGAACATCGGCGCCAATGACGTGACCAACAATGTCGGTGCCGCCGTCGGCGCGCGCGCCATGACGATGGGCCAGGCACTCATCATCGCTGCGATTTTCGAAATCCTTGGCGCCACGATCGCCGGCGGCGATGTCGTCAAGACAATTTCCGCAAACATCGTCGATGCCGTCCAGGTGCCGCCGGCGATGCTCGGCTGGATCATGATGGCGGCGCTGACGGCCGCCGCCCTCTGGATCAACCTCGCAACCTGGATGAACGCGCCGGTTTCCACCACCCATGCGATCGTCGGGGCGGTGATCGGCGCCGGCATCTCAGCCGTCGGGCCGGAGCCGGTGAACTGGCGGGTGATGCTGGAGATCACCGCGAGCTGGATCACCTCGCCGCTGATCGGCGGGCTGATTGCCGCCGGGCTGCTTTATCTCGTCAAGACCCTGATCGTCTATCGCGACGACAAGGTCGCCGCCGCGCGGCACTGGGTGCCGGTGCTGGTCGCAGTGATGGCCGGCGGCTTCATGGCCTATATGGTGCTGCAGCTCTCGCCCACGGGGAAATATCAGTCTTTCACGATCATCCTCATCGGGATCGGCATCGGCCTGGTGAGCTGGCTTGCCGCCCGGCCGCTCGTGCTCGCCCAAGCGCGGGATCTCGAAAACCGCAACAGCTCGCTGCGGACGCTGTTTCGGCTGCCGCTCATCGGCTCTGCGGCGCTGCTGTCCTTCGCGCATGGCGCAAACGACGTATCGAACGCTGTCGGGCCGCTTTCGGCGATCGTCCACTCGGTCGGCATCGGCGGCGATGGCGGCGTCGGGTATCCGCCGCTCTGGGTGATGCTGATCGGCGCCTTCGGCATCTCCGTCGGCCTGCTGCTCTTCGGGCCGCGCCTGATCCGCCTGGTCGGCGAGGAAATTACCAAGCTCAATCCGATGCGGGCCTATTGCGTCGCGCTGTCGACCGCCTTCACTGTCATCGTCGCCTCCTGGCTCGGCCTGCCGGTCAGCACCACGCATATCGCCGTCGGCTCCGTTTTCGGTGTCGGGTTCTTCCGCGAATGGTACACGCGCCATTCGAAGGCCCGCATCGCCTATATCAGACGCAAGGCCGAAAGCTTCAACATCGACGAGCCGGAAGAGCCGAATATCCACGAGACCCGGCGGCGCTATCTCGTGCGACGTTCGCACTTCATGACAATCGTCGCTGCCTGGATCGTCACCGTGCCGGTTTCGGGGGTGCTTGCGGCGATGATTTATTGGGCTATGTTCGCGCTCTTCATCTGAAACCTCGAGTTTTTCGAATGCGCGCCAATTTCCGTATGCAACGGCTTTTCGTCGACGCGCCGCTTTCCCGCGGCGCCGTCATCGAGGCGAATGCCGACCAGTTCAACTATCTCGGCAATGTGCTGAGGATGGAGGAAGGTGCGGAGATCCTGCTCTTCAACGGCCGCGACGGCGAGTGGAAGGCGACCCTTACCTTCCCCACGCGCAAACGCATCCTCTTGACGGCAACCGAAGAGACGCGGCCGCAGCCGCCGCCTTGCGACCTGCATTATCTCTTTGCGCCGCTGAAGGTCGGCCGCATGGATTATCTCGTGCAAAAGGCTGTGGAAATGGGAGCCGGCCTGCTGCAGCCGGTCATGACCCAGCACGTCCAGGGCAAGATCACCAATCTCGACAAGCTGCGCGCCAATGTCGTCGAGGCGGCGGAGCAATGCGGCATTCTCGGCATCCCCGATGTGGCCGAGCCGGTGAGGCTTCTCGACCTGCTCGACCGCTGGCCGAAAGAGCGCCGCATCATCTATTGCGACGAGGGCGATACCGGGCAGAACCCACTGCCGGTGCTGTCGGCGATCAGGGAAAGACATCTCGCTTTGCTCGTCGGGCCGGAAGGCGGCTTTTCGGAAGAAGAGCGGGCGCGGCTTCGAAGCCTCGATTTCGTCACCGCCATTCCGCTCGGACCGCGCATCCTGAGGGCCGATACGGCAGCTGTCGCGGCCCTCGCGGTGGTGCAGGCGGCGATCGGCGATTGGAATTAGGTCGAAAACGGGTTGACATGGAAATCGCTGCTATTTTTTTGATGCGTCGTTGAAACAATTTCACTTGCAACATAGGTGGCTTGGGTCCAAATCACCCTTCCAACTGCCCGGCCCCCTGGGCGCCTTTTCGAATACAGGTATCCCGCATGGCCCGCGACACCACCGACCAGACACCGCTCTCTTCGGTCCAGGATCTGACCGATTACATCGCCGCGGGCAACAAGCCGCGGGAGCGCTTCCGGATCGGCACCGAACATGAGAAATTCGCTTTCTTTCGCGCCGACAACAGTCCGGTTCCCTATTTCGGCGATGCAAGTATTTCGGCCCTCTTGACCGGTCTGCAGAAAAAAAACGCCTGGGAGCCGATCACCGACGGCGGTAACATCATCGGGCTTGCCGAGCAGAACGGCATGGGCGCGATCTCGATCGAGCCAGGCGGCCAGTTCGAACTCTCCGGCGCACCGCTGGAGACGATCCACGAGACCTGCAAGGAATCGAACCAGCATCTGGCGACGCTGCGCGAAATTGCCGAACCGATGGGCATCCGCTTCCTCGGCATCGGCGGCAGTCCGAAATGGACCTATGCGGAAACCCCGCAGATGCCGAAATCACGCTACGAGATCATGACCCGCTATATGCCGAAGGTCGGCACCCAGGGTCTCGACATGATGTACCGCACCTGCACGATCCAGGTGAATCTCGATTTCTCCTCGGAAGCCGACATGCGCAAGAAGATGCGCGTGTCGATGAAGCTGCAATCGCTGGCGACCGCGCTTTTCGCATCCTCGCCCTTTACCGAGGGCAAGCCGAACGGGCTGCTCTCCTGGCGCGGCGATATCTGGCGCGATGTCGACAACCGGCGCGCCGGCCTGCTCGATTTCACCTTCCGCGATGATTTCGGTTTCCGCGACTATGCCGAATGGGCGCTCGACGCGCCGATGTATTTCATCGTCCGCGATGGCCGCTATCACGACTGTACCCATGTCACCTTCCGCCAGTTCATGAACGGCGCATTGAAGGGCGAGGTCGCCGATCCGGCGCCGACGATGGGTGACTGGACGAACCATCTCTCGACACTTTTCCCCGACGTGCGGCTGAAGCGTTTCCTCGAAATGCGCGGCGCCGACGGCGGCCCGTGGCGCCGGATCTGTGCCTTGCCGGCCTTCTGGGTCGGCCTGCTCTACGATGATGCGGCACTCGAAGCCGCCGACGAACTGACCAAGGATTGGAGCTTTGCCGAGATCGGGGCGCTGCGCAACGCCGTCCCCGCCGAAGGCTTGAAGGCGCAATTCCGCGGCCATCCACTGTTCGACATGGCGCGCGAGGTGATCGGCATATCAAGAGCCGGCCTCAAGGCGCGCGGCAGGCTCAACCGGGAAGGCCAGGACGAGAGCATCTTCCTGGCGCCGCTCGAAGAAGTGCTCGCCAAAAAGGCGACGCTCGCCGAGGATCTGCTGTCGCTCTATCACGGCCGCTGGCACGGCTCCGTGGAACCGGTCTTCGAGGACTATCAGTACTGAGCCTGAGCCATTGGATAGTTACCTAAATCGGAACTGATTCAAAGAATATGCAGTGGGAAGCTGTGGTCACGGCGCCGTCGCGCGCTTCCTGGCTTCGCGCGATCTTGCCGTGCGGCGGGCAGGCCTCAGTTCCTCGATCGTCGGCAGCCACCACTCGGCGTCCTGAACTGATGGCATCTTCGCAGGCCAGGTGCGGACGAGTTCTTCCAATGTGGGCACCCGCCAAAATCCCCAGACGTGATCCTCGGTCACGCCGGGATAGAAGTCCGTAACGATGTTCGGGTCGACCAGTTCGCCGGTGATATCGGTAAAGACGACGATTCCGTAGGCGATGACCACAGGACGGCCTATCGGCGGCAAGTCGTCGCCCTGAAGCGGGTAGCGATGACGCTTTCGTTCCGCAGAGCGGAGCTTGCTGCGCCTGTCCTGTTCGCTCCCCTTCCGCTCCTCGGCGCGACGCCGTCTCTCCTCCGGCTCGTTTCTGCGCGCCGCCGCCTCGATATCAGGCCACCGGCGTCGGAGTTCCTCATAGGACCGGAAGGGCACGTGCCATATCCTGAGATCGCCATCCCATCGCGAGAATGGCACCTCGCGCAGTTCGTCGACGACGGTCTTCGAATAGGGCGTGCGGATTCGGAAGCCTGCCTTGCCGAGTTCGAGATATGGACTGTCGATGGGATCGAAGACGAAGGCGTCGCGTCCCTTCGCATCCGCATGGGCGTCGGTCTCGGCCTCCATCTCGGCAAGCCATCGTCCGATGCGGCGGGACGCCGTCCGCCCGGGAACGAACCAAGCCTTGCGGACATCGCTCCAGCGGGCACGGGGGAAGCGTCTTCGGAATTGCTCGACGGTCATCCTGTCATAGGGAAAGGAAATATCCGCGCCCGGCTTTGCACCGTCTTCGCTAGGCGGCGCCTCGTCGTGATCAGCGGGGGATTTCGTTTCGGCCATGGAAGGAGAACGCCGGCGCGCAGGGATCGGTTTCCGGTGAGGATATCATGCCGCCGAAGAAATCGGCTCAGCTCCGGAAATTTGCCTGCACATGCTTAAATGCCCGCTCGACGGCGGGGCGTGGTTCAGCGACGGCGGGGTCCTGCTCGGCTTCGACGACCAGCCATCCGCGATAGCCGCTGTCCCTGACGAAACGGGCAAGCGGCTTGAAATCGATGATGCCGTCGCCGGGGACGGTGAACATGCCCCGGCGCACGCCGGCATTGAAGCTCATGTCACCCGCACGCACCTCGTCGATAATAGGACCGCGAATGTCTTTCAGATGAATGTGCACGACGCGATCGCCGAACCGATCGATCAGCCTGGCATAGTCGAAGCCGCCGGCGACGCAATGGCCGGTATCAAGAAGCAGTCCCGCCGCCGAGCCTGTCTTGTCAAAGATTGCCGATATCTCGTCGAACGTTTCGGCGACCATCATCAGGTGATGGTGGTAGGCAAGCGTCAGACCATATTCCGCCGCCAGGCGTCCGGCGAAATCGGTCAGGCGTCCGGCATATCCCGCCACTTCGGCCGCCGGCATGCGCAACCGCTGCGACATCGGTGCATCCAGCGGCGATCCAGGAGTCATCATCGCGACTTCGCCATAGACCATCACCTTGCAATCCATCGCTCGCAGCAGCGCGGCGTGCCCGGCAACGGCCTTCATCTCGTCGTCGACACTGCGCTCGGCCAACTCGCCGGAATGCCATCCGGATGCGAGAGCAAGCCGATGGCTGTCCAGCAGCGAGCGGAGCGCTCCTGCCTCGCGCGGGAATTTCCGCCCGAGCTCGATCCCCTCATAGCCGCTCTCGGCAGCGTCCCGAAGGCAGGTTTCCAGCGATATGTCGGCGCCGAGGTCTTCCAGAACGTCGTTGGCCCATGACAGCGGACTGACCGCCAGACGCACGCCAACGGGCAAGGCAGTGATATGTCCAGTCATCGAGATTTCCTCCGAGATATGTCTTGAGAGTGCCGCTTGGTGGCCGCGAAAAGGAGCGCCCCATGTGGAAATGGCCTATGTGGATGTGCGCACGACCAGCTTGCCGGGAAGGGTTACGGTTTCCGGCTCCAGCCGGCCCTTGATCATGCCGATGACCGCCTGCACCATCTCGATCCTCGGCTGCTCATAGGTCGTCAGGCCATAGCAGGAGGCGCCGCCGAGTTCGTAATTGTCGAAGCCGACGACGGCGATGTCATCAGGTATCCGCAGTCCGAAATTGCCGCGGATCTCGTCCATCGCTCCGAGGGCGAGGATATCATTTTCGCACATGAGGACGTCGACCCTTGCGGCCGGGTCGATGTCGTTCAGATAGTGACGGACGGATCCTGCCCCAGCTTCGGCGCTGTATCTGTCGGCGGACAGAATGGCGATCTCGTCCACCCCCTTCCCCTTCCAGAAATCGATGAAATGCTGCCGGCGCCGCAGCGCCGTCGATAGCGCCGGCGCACCGGTCATGAAACCGGGACGCCGGTATCCCCTTTCATAGAGGTGGTCGACAATGTCGCGCAGCGCCAGTTCGGCGTCGCAGACGACGGCCGGCACGCCGTCGATCTGGCTGTCACGCGCCAGGACGAACATCGGCGGCATGCCCCTGCCCAATTGCCGGTCGCTCAGCGTTTCGTTGCGAAAGGCGGTGCCGAAGAGGATGACGGCGTCGACCTGACGCTGATCGGCGTTCAGCAGCGCATGGACGTGATCGAAGTGATTGTTGATATTGATCAGCACCGCGACCAGGCCTTCCGCCTGCAAACGTTCGGTCAGGGTTTCCAGGAACGGCAGCTTCTGGGGATTGGCGAAGTCGTCGACGAAGACCGCGACCTGATGCGTCAGATTGGTCGCGAGACTACGGGCGAGCAGATTGGGCGTGTAGTTGAGCACGGCCGCCGCCTCGAGAACCCTACGCTTGCTTTCCTCGGTGATCGAGGCGCCCGGCGTAAATGCCCGGATGACCGTCCACTTCGAGACGCCTGCCGCATCCGCGACCTCTTTGGCCGTTGCTCTTTTTCGCAATGATGCCTCCCCGCAAAAATGAAACAAACATTCCATTTTATGATTCTGATGAAATGAATGCTTGATTTTAGCGCATCCGTGAATAAGATGCACCCGTTTGCACCCGGTAGCAAGCACCTTTGCACCCGGTAGCAATCGTTTTTCACCATCCTGAGGAGTGGATGGTCTAGAGGAGGAAGACATGACATCTATTTTGAAGAAGCTCGCATTCGGCGCCCTCGCCCTTGGCGTTGCGACCACGGCGGCTGTCGGAGCCAAGGCCCAGGAGCCGACGATCATCGCCGTCACCCACGGCCAGGCGTCCGATCCGTTCTGGTCGATCGTCAAGAACGGCATGATGCAGGCGGCCAAGGACAGCAACGTCAAGGTCGACTATCGCGCTCCCGAAACCTTCGACATGGTGGCGATGGCGCAGTTGATAGAAGCCGCCGTCAACCAGAGCCCTGCCGGCATCGTCATCTCGAACCCCGATCCCGATGCGCTCGGTTCGGCGATCGAAAAGGCCGTTGCCGCCGGCATCCCGGTCATCTCGATGAACTCCGGCATTTCCGCTGCCGAAAAACTCGGCATCAAGCTGCATGTCGGCCAGGACGAACTGCCGGCAGGCGTCAAGGTCGGCGCCAAGCTCAAATCTCTCGGCCTGAAGCACGTCCTCTGCGTCAACCAGGAAGTTGGCAACGCAGCGCTGGATCAGCGTTGCGCCGGCACCGAGAAGGGCTTTGAAGGCGGCACGGTCACCGTTTTGCCGACCACGGCCGATCCGGCCGAAATTGAAGCGAAGATCCAGGCGGCTCTGACCTCCGATCCGTCCATCGATGTCGTTCTCGGCCTGTCGGCTCCGCTCGTCGGCGAGCGTGCGGTCGCCGTCGTCGAGAAGATGGGCGCTGGCGACAAGGTCAAGGTCGCATCCTACGATCTGTCCGCCGGCTTCCTGCAGGCTGTCGCCGACGGCAAGGCGTTGTTCGCGGTGGACCAGCAGCCATACCTCCAGGGCTATCTCCCCGTGACCTTCCTGGCGCTCAACGCTCGATATGGCACGATCCCGGCAGGCAACGTCGCCTCCGGCCCGAGCTTCGTCGAGAAGGATGCGGCCGCATCGGTCATCGAGAAATCCTCCCAGGGCATCCGCTGAGGCGGAGCCGCGGCAGCTTCCGCCTGGGCGGAGGCTGCCTCCAACGCCGCGCCTCCACGCGTGAAGGCGGACGCACGGCAACGACCAATCCTTGAGGAATGAACCATGACGCTCGCCAATGAACAGAATGGGGCTGCCACCCGATCCGATGAGCGGCTGAAAAAGGTTTCGGGTTTGACCGCGCTGCTGCGGCGGCCGGAACTCGGCGCCGTCGCCGGTCTGGTGCTCGTCACCATCTTCTTTTTCTTCACCGCCAATCCCGCCATGTTCACGCTGGCCGGCGTGATCAATTTCATGGCGCCGGCCGCGCAGCTCGGCATTCTGGCGATCGGCGCGGCATTGTTGATGATCGGCGGCGAATTCGATCTGTCGATCGGCTCGATGGTGGCCTTTGCCGGATTGGTCTTCGGCTCCGCCCTCGTCGTTCTGCACCTGCCGCTCAGCGTGGCGATCCTCGTTGCGCTGGCCTTCGCCGCCGTGATCGGCGTGACCAACGCCCAGATCACCATGCGGACCGGACTTCCATCCTTCATCGTCACGCTCGCCTTCCTGTTCATCCTGCGCGGCCTGACGCTCGTCGGCCTGAAATGGGCAAGCGGCGGCGCCACCCAGCTGCGCGGCATGAAGGAAGCCGCAGCCGGCAGTCCGCTCGCGCCATTCTTCTCGGGCGACGCCTTTATCGGCCTGTTCTCATGGCTCGCCGGGCACGGGATCATCGAGACCTTCCCGAACGGCACGCCGAAAGTGCCGGGAATTCCGGTCGAGATCCTGTGGTTCTTCGGCATCGCCTTTCTTGCCACCTGGGTCCTGCTCAGAACCCGCTTCGGAAACTGGATCTTCGCAGCCGGCGGCGATCCGCGCGCCGCCAGAAAATCGGGCGTTCCGGTTGCCCGCGTCAAGACCACGCTTTTCGTGATCACCGCCCTTTGCGCCACGCTGGTCGCCATCCTGACCGTGCTCGACGCAGGCTCGACGGATGCGCGCCGTGGCTTCCAGAAGGAGTTCGAGGCCATCATCGCCGCCGTCATCGGCGGATGCCTGCTGACAGGCGGCTATGGCTCGGCCATCGGCGCATTCTTCGGTTCGATCGTCTTCGGCATGGTGCTGATCGGCCTGACCTACACCTCGATCGACCAGGATTGGTACCTCGTCTTCCTCGGCGGCATGCTGCTGATCGCGGTGATCTTCAACAATGTCATTCGCAAACGCGTCACGGGAGAACGCTGATGAGCATGTCTCAGACGCCCCTCGTCGAGGTGAAGAACCTCGTTAAACACTTCGGCTCCATCATTGCGCTGAACGGCGTGTCGCTCACCGTCAATGCCAACGAAGTGCTCTGCCTTCTCGGCGATAACGGCGCCGGCAAGTCGACGCTGATCAATACGCTCGCCGGCGTCTTCAAGCCGACATCGGGAGAATTCCTGGTCGAAGGGCAGCCGCGCGCCTTTGCCGGTCCGCGCGACGCGCTCGATGCCGGTATCGCCACCGTGTATCAGGATCTCGCGATGATCCCGCTGATGTCGGTGACCCGGAACTTTTTCATGGGACGCGAACCGCTCAAAGGCTTCGGCCCCTTCAAGCGCATGGACATGGAACACGCAAACAACGTGACGCGCGACGAGATGCACAGGATCGGCATCGATGTGCGCGATCCCGAGCAGGCCGTCGGCACGCTTTCCGGCGGAGAGCGCCAATGCGTGGCGATCGCGCGCGCGGTCTATTTCGGCGCCAAGGTGTTGATCCTCGACGAACCGACATCGGCACTCGGCGTGGCGCAAACATCGATGGTACTGAAATACATCAACCAGGTCCGCGGCAAGGGCCTCGGCGTGATCTTCATCACCCACAATGTTCGCCACGCCTATGCTGTCGGCAACCGCTTCACCGCGCTCAACCGCGGCCGCACGCTCGGCACCTATTCGAAGAGCGAGATCGGCATCGAGGACCTTCAAAACCTGATGGCCGGCGGCAAGGAGCTGCAGACCCTGTCGGAAGAACTCGGCGGAACGATCTGACCGACCTTCACCCCGAACTACGATGCGGCGCTCGCGCCGCTCTCACCACCTCAGACCCTTGATATGGAAACCCTGCCATGAGTGCTGCCAAGACTTCCTCCTTCCCGCTTGCCGCCTGCGCCGAAATGCTCTGGCGCGACAAGCCGATCGAATGGCGCGCCGCGCGCCTGAAGGAAATGGGCTTCGGCGTCGGTCTCTGGAACTGGCCGGAGCACGACCTCGCCAAACTGGAGGCAACAGGCGCGACCTTCACGATCATGAACGGCTATCTCACCGGCCGCCTGACCGACGACGAGGGCGCCGCCGAACTTTTAAGGACGGCGCGCCAAACCGCTGAGATCGGCAAGCGGCTCGGTGTGCAGCGGCTGAACCTGCACGGCACCGGCCTCGGAGATGGGGGCCTACCCGTCCAGCCGGTCGAAGTGGTCACCGGCGCGATGTGGCTGAAAGCGCGCGACACGCTCCTCCGGATCGTCGACATGGCCGAAGAGGAAAACGTCACCTTCACGCTCGAAAACCTCAATCTACCGGTCGATCATCCGGGCGTGCCCTTCGGACGCGCGGAAGACACGCTGGCGCTGGTCTCGAGCGTCGATCACCCCCGGCTTCGCCTCAATCTCGACCTCTACCATGCCCAGATCGGCGAAGGGAACCTGATCGAGCTTTGCCGCAAATGCCTGCCCTGGATCGGCGAAATCCAGGTGGCCGACGTGCCGGGCCGCTGCGAGCCGGGGACCGGCGAAATCAACTGGCGCGGCATCGCCCGCGCGCTGAACGCCATGGGCTATTCCGGCCCGGTCGGCATGGAAGCCTGGTCGGCCGGCGATCCCGAAGCCGCGCTTGAAGCCTTCCGCACCGCCTTCACCCTCTGATCCATCTCGATACGCACAGGATTGCTGCCATGCCAGCCAACAAACCCGTCAATCTCGGCCTCATCGGCGCCGGCCGCATCGGTTCCTTTCATGGGGAGACCGTGTCCCGCCGCCTCGTCAACGCCAATCTCGTCGCCATCGCCGATCCCGCACCGGGCGCTGCCGCCAGGCTCGGCGAGACGCTCGACGTCGAGACCGCTTATACCGGCGTCGCGGAGCTTCTTTCCCACCCCGGGCTCGATGCCGTGATCATCGCCACACCTGCCCGCTTCCACACCAATATCCTCGTCCAGGCCGCCGAAGCCGGCAAGGCGATCTTCTGCGAAAAGCCGATGGCGCTGACACTGGAGGATGCCGATCGCGCTATTGCAGCGGCACGCGCGGCCAACGTTCCCCTTCAGGTCGGTTTCAACCGGCGTTGGGATCAGGCCTTTGCCGAAGGCCGTGCCGCGATCGACGAGGGAAAGATCGGCGCGCCGCAGCTGATCCGCTCGCTGACGCGCGATCCCGGCCCGTTCGGCGCCGATCCCGATCGCATTCCGCTCTGGACGATTTTCTACGAAACCCTCATTCACGACTTTGACACGCTGCTTTGGCTCAATCCCGGAGCAAAGCCCGTCGAGGTCCATGCAATGGCCGACGCCCTCATCCGGCCGGATGCCCGGGAGAAAGGCTTCCTCGATACGGCTGTAGTGACCATCCGGTTCGACAATGGCTCGATCGCGGTCGCCGAGGCAAACTTCTCCGCCCTCTACGGCTACGACATTCGCGGCGAAGTCTTCGGCTCCGGCGGGATGGTCACGATGGGCGACGTGCGCCGCTCCAGCATGACGCTCTTCGACGGCAATGGCGTCTCGAACGACACATGGCGCCGCGACACCGAGCACTTCGTTCACGGCTACACGGCCCAGCTCGCCTCTTTCGTCCGCTCCGTTCGTAACCGTGAACTAACCAAAGGGCCGACGGGTACGGATGCTCGCAATGCCCTCGCAATCGCGCTTGCCTGCATCGCATCGGTTTCGAAAAAGCAGGCAATCCCGCTGAACTGAAGGCCAACCGCGGTAGGCCCGGAGCCGGCGCACCGTATCTCGAAGGAACCACGGTCATGAATTCTGAGGAAAATCTCAAGCGGCCGAACGATCTGACCGAACTCAAGGCCATGATCGTCAAGACAGGCCTGACGCTGCCCGAACAGCAGGAACGCGCTGCCCGCATGGCGCTCACAAATCCGGAACTGATCGCGTTCGGGACCGTCGCTTCTGTCGCGCTCAAGTGCTCCGTCTCCCCCTCCACCGTCGTTCGCGTTGCCACCGCTCTCGGATTTGCGAGCTTTCGCGACTTCAAGACATTTTTCCGGCAGCATCTGAAAACATCCCGCCTTGCCGAGCAGAACATAAACACTGCCCGACACGCGCCTCCCATCCCGAACCGATGATGTCCCGAAGCGAGAGGGCCGGCGGCGGTGTTCCACTGATCTGCCGCTGAGGCTCGACCGCATGCTCCAGCAAAAAATTCCTCCCTAAGTTCTTATGGCAAAAAGCCGTTTGCGCATTAGCATTTCAGGTTATAGTGACGTGACACGCGTCACGACTCGGGGAAAGGGACTTCCATGCTGCCACTCTTCGACATGATGATGCAGGCGCAGAACGGCGCAGCGATGGAGGCGATCGCCCGGCAGTTCAACCTTGCGCAGGAACAGGCGACGAAGGCGATGGCGGCGCTGATGCCAGCCTTTTCCGCCGGGCTCAAGCGCAGCACCAGCAACCCTTACGATTTCGTCGGGCTGATGCAGGCGGTCTCCTCCGGCAACTATGGGCGATATTTCGAGGATATGAGCCGGGCCTTCACGCCGGAAGGCATTTCCGACGGCAACAACATCCTCGCCCAGCTCTTCGGCTCGAAGGAGGTTTCGCGCGCGGTTGCCGCCCAGGCGGCGCAGATGACCGGGATCGGCCAGGACATTTACAAGCGGATGCTGCCGGTGCTGGCCGATACACTGATGGGCGGGCTCTTCAAGCAGACGACCGGCCAGATGGCCTCGCCGGTCAACCCCTTTGTCAACACGGCGATGGGCGAGACTATCCAGAAGTGGCTGGAAAGCACCGGCTTTGCACCGAAGCCAAAGACTGCCCCGGACCCCAGCATCTTCGACAATCCCTTCACGCAGGCGATGCAGCTGATGTTTTCGGAATCGAAGCCTGAAGCGACGCCTCAGCCGAACCCCTTCCTCGACAATCCCTTCGCCAAGGCCTTCCAGGAGATGATGGGCGGGCTCGGCCAGCAGCCGGGGGCCCCGACCAAGACCAAGACGCCGGAGGCGCTCAAGGAGGAGGCTAAGGTCAATGCCGACAGCTATACCGAAATGCTGAACGCCATGTTCGACAGCGGACTGGAAGTGCAGAAGAACTACCAGCGGAACCTGGAAGCGATCTTCGAAACCTATCGGCCGAAGCCCTCCTCGGAAACGAGCAAATAGCGCTCTAACGCGCGTCGCGATCTTTCAGATTCGCTTGCCACGATTTAGGTCCTTGGTTTCTCGCATGTCGCATCGCAAAACCGCGGCACACTTTTGCGCGACATGCTTTAGATTTTTTGCGCATGTCGTTATCGCAAAACCGCGGCACACTTTTGCGCGACATGCTTTAGCGCACAAAAAAACCCGGAGATGGCTTGGGAAAGCCGATCACCGGGTCAAGCGGCAGGGCTATTGGCTATCACCCTGCGGGGAAACTCGACGCTCCTACTCCTCGTGGGAGCGGAACAACGACAGGCGCCAGCGATTGCGTGCTGAGCGCGTCAGATGTTCCGACGGGTCCTCGAAGAAGGTCGACGCCAGGAACGCGGAGGTCAGGTCGGCCCGGGTAAGGCCGATATCCCTCAGCTGCGTGTCGTTCAGATCGCGCAGCGCGTTGATCTCCATGCGATTGCGGAACCCGCGAAAGAGGGAGGTCAACGGTGCGAGGCCTGCTGCCAGACGCTGGGGAAACGTCGGGGTGAGCTTGCCGCAGTCGAGTTCTATTGTTCTGTCTGTCATCCGCATGGGACTCTCCTTTCTTTCGATTTTCTTTTTAGGCGCACAACAACCCACCCCTCCCGCGAGGTCGCACGGGAAGGAGAAGGCTGAATTGGCTCGGACAGGCAGGGCGTCTGTCCTTCACTTTGCTTGATTTGCATCCCGAAGATGCCAAAGACCTATTGATCAGTCCAACGAATGTTTCTAATGATTATCATCAGCTATCTTTATGGGTGACAACATGTCCGCGCCTCTTGATCTCGACCAATTGCAGACTTTCATCGCCATCGTCGATTCCGGCAGCTTCACCAAGGCCGCTGACAGGGTCTACAAGACCCAATCGGCCGTCTCCATGCAGATGCGCCGCCTCGAGGAGCGCATCGGCAAGCAGCTGTTCATCAAGGATGGGCGCGGCAACCGGCTGACGGTCGAGGGCGAAAAGCTGCTCAACTATGCCCGGCGCATCATCCGCCTGAACAATGAGGCGATCGCGGCCTTCGACGACAACAGGCTGGAAGGGACGCTGCGGATCGGCACGCCGGACGATTATGCCGACCGCTACATGCCGGAAATCATCGGCCGCTTCGCCAAGACGCATCCGAATGTCGAGCTCTATATCGTCTGCGAGCCCTCGGTGGATCTTGCCGAGCGCATGCATAAGGGCGAGCTCGACATCGCGCTCGTCACCCATAATCCGCGCGAGCGCATGTCCGATGTGGTGAGAACCGAGCCGCTCTGCTGGGTGGGCTCGGCCAACCATCCGATCCGCGACGACGCACCGGTACCGCTTGCCGTCGGCCGGCGCGACTGCCAGTGGCGCCAGCTCGCCTGCTCGGCGCTCGATGCTGTGGGACGCGAGCACCAAATCCTGTTCACCAGCTGGTCCTGCACCGTCGTTGCCGCCGCCGTGCTTGCCGGCATGGCGGTTTCGGTGATGCCGGAATCGGCGCTGCGCACAGGCATGAAAGTGCTGAGCCAGGCGGACGGCTTTCCGACGCTGCCGCCGGTGCAGATCGGCATCATGAAGCGTCCGGGCGTTTCGCTCTCGCTGATGAATGCGATCACGGCGCATATCACCGCCTGCCTCGACAATATCACGCCCGCTGTCGTCGACGACAGCCTCGAGGCGGACGTCAAATCCGCCCAGGCGCGCCTTTATCCGCGGCTGAAGGCCGCCAATATGGTACCAAGCTGGTAAGAGCTCAAGCGGCGCGCGGCACCGTGGTGGCGAAAAGGGAGGCGCGGATGACGCGCTTCCACTCATCGAGCATACGCCGCGCCAAGGCCTCCTCGCTGACGGCGGCAAGCCGGATTACGGCGCCGATCAGGTGGCTGAACAGGTAAGTGCGCGCATACATTTCTTCGTCGCAAAGGTCGGGAGCCAGCTGACGCACGGCGTCATGGAAGATGCCGGCGACGCGGCCGCTATGCTCGATATTCAGCCGCAGCAGATCCTGATCGGTTTCCGTTCCCATCCAGACGCCGAGATAGACGGGATCGTCGTGGTAGGAATCGTAATACCAGTCGATAATGGCGCAGACGCGGTCCAGCGCCTGGTCGAGCGACCTGACATCGGCCAACATCGCCGCCGTCTTCGCCTGGATCGTCGAAGCATGCTGGTCGAACAGGGCTTTGACGATCGCCGCCTTCTCCGGGAAATACTGGTAGACCGAACCGATCGGCACCTTGGCGGCGATTGCGAGTTCCGTCATCCGCATGGCGCTGACGCCCTTTTCAGCGATGATCTTGGCGGCGGCGGCGAGAATGAGGTCCAGCCTCTGGATGCTGCGCTCCTGCTTCGGCTTCCTGCGCAAGCCGATCCGATCCATGCTTTCCGCGCCCATGTCGTTCCCATTCTTATTGTTCACGGCGGAAGGCATGTGCCGAACCACCGCGTCGGGCGGGTATGACATGCAAGCCTTCACCTGCCGTAAATGGAAACATTCGGATTTTAACGGTCGTCAAAAGCCTGTGAAATCAAGGCCTCACAACATATCGCGGCAATTGATGGAGCATCGAAAAGACCTCGACAGGTTGTGCCACGCTCCCGCAGAGAAGAGACAGTCATCGCGTTGTCGGGGATATAGAGCACGCCGTCCGATTGGCTGCGATCGATGCAGGTTCAGCCCATTGCCATCCAAACGGCGAGCCAGATCCACATGGCAGCGAGTACGACATAGCCTGCCGCAAAAAGCGGGCTGCGATAGCGCAATTCGTTGCTGCTGACGTGGACAGCGGCGTGAGCATAACGCAGGGCGACGAAGATCCAGGCAAGCCCGAGTGTGACGATATTGTCGGCGTCCGTGATATAAAGAAGAATGCAGCAGACATGGAAGAGCACAGGCAGTTCGAACTGGTTGGCGAGGCAGTTCTTGACGGCAAGGCTCTCGGCCGGTTCGCCGCGGTTTTCCCGATATTCCGATTTGTTGATCTTTCCGGCGCGGACCATTTTCGCGCGCCGAAGCCCAAGAAGCGCATAAAGACCGTAAACCAGGGCCACATGGGCGAAGAGTGGCCAGAAGATTTGATAGCCGGTCATATGGCTGTTTCCTTTCCGCTTTCGCATTCGTTGGGAGCAGTAGCCGAAAGGAGAAAAGGATACCAGCGTCGGCAGCCCGCCCTCAGAATAGCGGGCCGCCCGGTTTCATCAGACCTGGGCGCTGCCGCCATCGACGAAGAGTTCGGCACCGGTGACGAAGCTGGAATCATCCGAGGCAAGGAAGAGTGCGGCTGCGGCAACTTCCTCGGCACGGCCGACCCTGCCCATTGGCACCTGGGCCGCAAGATAATCAAGCAGGCCCTGCTGTTGAGCTCGGTCCTTACCTGCCAATTCGACCAGTCCAGTCGTTTCCGTCGGGCCGGGACTGAGCGTATTGATCCGAATGCCGCGATCCTTCAAGTCAAGGATCCAGTTGCGCGCAAAGCTGCGCAAAGCAGCTTTCGATGCGGCATACACACTGAAGGCGGGCGTGCCGGTCGAGCCTGCTGTCGATCCCGTCAATATGATCGATGATCCTCGGGCAAGCAGTGGCAGGGCCTTCTGCACCGTAAAGAGAACCCCCTTCACGTTCCGATCGAAAGTATCGTCATACTGCTCTTCGGTAATTTCGCCGAGGGGCAGCATGGACCCTCCACCCGCGTTGACGAAGAGCACGTCAATTCGCCCGGCCTCTGCCTTTACCCGTTCATAGAGTTGATCGAGGTCGGCAAGATTGGCCGAATCAGCCTGAATGCCGACAACCCCTCCGCCGATCTCAGCGATGGCTGCATCGAGAACAGCCTTGCGACGGCCGGTAATGAAAACCCGAGCGCCCTCAGCCACGAAGCGCTTGGCTGTTGCAAGACCAATGCCTGAAGTGGCGCCGGTAATGACCGCAATCTTTGCATCCAGTCTTTGTGTCATTCTCGTCTCCTTTGTTCGACTGGAGCTGAGATATGGACGGCGGCACCGTTTCGAAATAGAAAGAATTGAAAGCTATCGTTTCAGGAATGATATGACTAAATTTCCGGATTTCGAAGGCCTGGCGATGTTTGCAAAAGTCGCCGAGGAACGTTCTTTCGCGCGGGCTGCTCAAACGCTTGGGGTGTCCGTGCCGACCGTTTCGCGTGCCGTCAGCCGGCTTGAGCACAGGCTGGGCGCAAGGCTTTTCAACCGTACTTCGCGGCAGCTCGCGTTGACGGATTTTGGCCTGCGACTGATCGACAGCGCCGCACGGATCTATGCTGAGGCCGAGGCAGCAGAAGACACAGCCCGGGAGCTTGCTACCCGGCCGAGAGGCCTCATCAGGCTAGCCGTGCCGATGGCCTTCGGCACACGCTGGCTGGCGCCGATCCTGCCCGATTTTTTCGAGCTCTATCCGGACATTTCCATCGACCTGCATATGAGCGATGCCGTCGTCGATATCGTGGGAGACGGCTTTGATGCGGCGCTCCGAATTGCGGTATTGCCGGATTCATCATTGGTCGCGCGCAGGCTCACGCCGGTGGATCGCTTCATTCTCGCTGCATCCGCCTACATCGATCGACATGGCGCGCCTGAACACCCTCGCGACCTGGCTGCTCACCATTGCCTCGGATACGCCTACAGACCGCGCCAAGACGTCTGGCGCTTGCGTAACAGTGAAGGTAAGGAGGAGGTCATAGTGCCAAGTGGTGCGCTCAGGGCCACCAATTCGCAAGCCTTGGTACCGATGGCGCTACGCGGCCTCGGGATCATCGAACTACCGGAATTTCTCGCGCATGACTATCTCATTGACGGCCGGCTGAAGCCAATCCTTTCCGGCTGGACGCTGCCTGCCGGCGCACTATATTTCGTCACCCCTTCTGCTCGGAGCCGACCTGCGAAGGTCGAGGTCCTTTCCGATTTCATGGTGACAAGACTTTCAAATCCGGCCTGGCGGTGGAGGGGATGACAGCCGCTTCAAGGTTCACGCGAAGAGAGCCAGCGGGCGATGGCAAGCCGGGCGATGAGGATGAAGCAGATGGCGAGGCTTGCGAATTTCAGCCGTGTCATCCACGGCAGCAGCTGCGTCGCAAGCGTTGAGGGCGCACCGTCGCCGAAGGCGACCAGGCTCGAGATGTTCTCGCCGTAATCGGCTATGCCGTAGATGAACGGCAGCAGGTAGATCGCTTTGCCAATGACCGGATGCACCGATTGGCCGAACCACGCACCGACGGGACCGAGCTTGAGAAAGGCGAGGAACAGCAGCGCCGTCAGCAAGGCCGGAAAGATCAGCTCCGGCCCGAAATACATGGCGCACAGCAGCCTGGTCGCCGTCTCGTTCTCATCGAGCAGCTTCTGCATGTGGAATACCGCCGACTCGTCGTAACCGGCGAAATAGGTATCGAGCACTGCCTGGCCGGTTTCGTGCTTGAAGGGAACGACGAAGCCGAATGTCGTCCAGGCGAGCACGGCGAGGCAGAGGGCTGCGAGCAGCGCGACGACCCAAAGAGGAATCCCGCTGCCTGCCTTCATGATCAGAGGCCGGCGCCTGGATAGTTCGGGCTCTCGCGGGTGATCGTCACGTCATGGGCGTGGCTTTCGCGAAGACCGGCACCGGAGATGCGCACGAAAGTGGCCCGCTCCTGGAAATCCTTCAGATCCTTGCCGCCGACATAACCCATGGCCGCCTTGAGACCGCCGGCGAGCTGGTGGATGACGCCCGAAACCGGCCCCTTGTACGGCACCTGACCTTCGATGCCCTCGGGCACGAGCTTCAGCGTGTCTCGCACCTCGGCCTGGAAGTAACGGTCGGCCGAGCCGCGGGCCATGGCGCCGACGGAGCCCATGCCGCGATAGGCCTTGAAGGAACGGCCCTGGTAGAGATAGACCTCGCCGGGGCTTTCATCGGTACCGGCAAGCAGCGAGCCGATCATGACGGCGGAAGCGCCGGCGGCGATCGCCTTGGCAAGATCACCGGAGAACTTGATGCCGCCATCGGCTATGACGGGCACGTCCTGATCATTCGCGGCCTGCACCGCCGACATGATCGCGGCGAGCTGGGGAACGCCGACGCCGGCGACGATGCGCGTCGTGCAGATTGAACCCGGACCGATACCGACCTTGACGGCATCCGCGCCAGCATCGATCAACGCCCTGGTGCCGTCATAGGTGGCGACGTTGCCGGCCATGATGCGCACCGAGTTGGAAAGCTTCTTGACGCGGGTGACGGCATCGAGGACGCGCTGCGAATGACCGTGGGCGGTATCGACGACCAGAAGGTCGACGCCGGCCTCGATCAGCCGTTCGGCGCGCTCGAAGCCGTCATCGCCGACGCTGATGGCAGCGGCGGCGCGAAGCCTGCCCTGCGCATCCTTGGACGCGTTCGGGTTCAGCTGCGACTTCTCGATATCCTTGACGGTGATGAGGCCGACGCAGCGGCCCTCGGTATCGACCACCAGCAGCTTCTCGATACGATGCGAATGCAGCAGGCGCTTGGCCTCCTGCTGGTCGACGTTTTCCTTGACGGTGACCAGATTGTCCTTGGTCATCAGCTCATGGATCTTCTGTTCCTGATCGGAAGCGAAGCGGACGTCGCGGTTGGTCAGGATGCCGACGAGGCGGCCGGACTTCTCGACGACAGGAATGCCGGAAATGCTGTAGGATTTCATGAGCCCGAGCGCATCGGCAAGCGTCGCATCGGGGCCGATCGTCACCGGATTGACGACCATGCCGCTTTCAAACTTCTTCACTTGCCTGACCTGCTCGGCCTGCTCGATCGGCGTCAGGTTGCGATGAATGACGCCGAGGCCGCCGGCCTGGGCCATGGCGATCGCCAGACGGCTCTCGGTGACGGTATCCATGGCTGAAGAGATGATCGGGATGTTGAGTTCGAAATCCCGGGCGATGCGGGTGGAGATGTTCGTCTGGCCGGGCATGACCTCGGAATGTCCCGGCTGCAGCAGCACGTCGTCGAAGGTAAGCGCGTCTGCGCCGGTTGCCGTTTCAATGATGCGTGCCATGGCCAAATTCCTTCATTTAATAAAAATGCGACCCTGCCCGGAAACGAATCGTCCGCCCCGGCGGTCTGCATGGGTTGCTTGGAAGTTGGCGAGGGCTGGTAACACGTCTATGACAGGAAGGAAATAGCAAAAAGCCCGGCATGGCCGCCGGGCTCGTCATGGCAGCCATGCATCTCGCTCAGATGTCGAATTGATAGGTCTTCGGCACGAAGCGATAGCCGCCATCCTGCTTCTCAGCGAAGCCGACAGCTGGGAACGGCATATGATAGCCGAGGAAGGCGATCTTATCGGTCGCGATCATCTCGAAAACCTTGCGGCGGCTGGCCGCCGCCTGCGCCTTGTCCATGTCGAATCGCACTTCCCAATCCGGGCGAAGCAGCGACAGGATATAGTGGTTGGCCGTATCGCCGGCCAGCACCAGGCGCTTGCCCTCGGATTCGACGTGGAACACCATATGTCCCGGTGAGTGGCCGGCCGCCAGCATCGCCGTCATGCCGGGCGCGACGCTATCGCCATCCTTGATGAACGTGGTCTTTTCGGCGAGCGGCGCGACATTGGCGAGCACCGCCTTGTGGCCGCCTTCGGCCGGCGTGCCCTCGCGGGCCTTGTTCGACCAGAAATCATATTCCGCCTGGCCGACGACATAGCGGGCATTCTTGAAGGCAGCCGCGCCGTCTTCCATCAAGCCGCCGATATGATCGCCGTGCAGATGGGTCAGCGCCACGATGGTGACATCCTCGGCCGAATACCCCGCCGCCTTCAGGCCTTCGGCAAGCTGGCCGGCGCCGCGTGCTCGGCCCGCCGCACCGAAGCCGGTATCGATGAGGATGACATCGGAACCGGTATCGATGAGAGCCGGCGTATAGCCGTTCAGGAACTTGTCAGCCGGCAGGAAATTTGCGGTGAGCAACGCCTTGACCGTTTCGGGATCCTGATTGGTGCCGAAGGTTTCGTAGGGCTTTTCTGAGATGTTGATGCCGTCGCGGACGACGGTGAACTTATAGGAACCGAGCTTAAATTGATCGATTTCGGGCAAAGGCGTTCCATCCATATTTCTGTTTTCTACCGTCGCAGCCGCCTCGGCCTTATCTCTAAAAGTTGCCGGCGCCGCAGCCAAGCCAAGGCCTGCGGCAAAAAGCGTGCGTCGCTTCATTCGCGTCGAAATTGTCATATATCCATTCTCCCATGGCGTGCGGTGTGCCGCCGCTCGGCCCCAATGACGTTTCCGGCCGGATTTCTTGCCCCGGCTGGGTAAACATATGTCAATGTTGATAGGCGAGGTTGTCGGGCAAGCCGTCTCACGCAGACGTGAAGCAAACGTGTCATCGACCCGAATTGTGGCCCGGATTAAGGGATTGGCAGAACCCGCAGCTGGGACTAAACAGCACCGGCCTTCCCCGCTCCATTCCGCGCCCATCAAGGCTCCCGCCTATGAATCGCATCGTCCCGCTGATCCTTGCCGTCGCCCTCTTTATGGAACAGATGGATTCGACCGTCATTGCGACCGCGCTGCCGGCGATCGCGGCGGACCTCAATGTCGGGCCGATCACGCTGAAGTTGGCGCTGACCTCCTACATGGTAGCGCTGGCGGTGTTCATCCCGGTCAGCGGTTGGATGGCCGACAGGTTCGGCGCCAAGAAGATCTTTCGCCTTGCCATCTCGGTCTTCGTCATCGGCTCGATCTTCTGTGCAATTTCGTCCAACCTCGTCGAATTCGTGTTTGCCCGCTTCCTGCAGGGCATGGGCGGCGCGATGATGACGCCGGTCGGCCGCCTCGTGCTGGTGCGCACGACGAAGCGCAGCGATCTGGTCTCGGCCATGGCGCTGCTCACCATCCCCGCACTTGTCGGCCCGCTCACCGGACCGCCACTCGGCGGCTTCATCACCACCTATTTCAGCTGGCACTGGATCTTCCTGATCAACGTGCCGGTCGGCATCATCGGCATCTGGCTTGCGACGATTTTTCTGCCGGAAGTGGAAGCGACGGCACCGCCGAAGCTCGATTTCACCGGTTTCGTGCTGACCTCGCTTTCGGCCGCGGGTGTCGTCTTCGGCCTGTCGGTGGTCAGCCTGCCGGCCCTGCCCCCGATCATCGGCGTCACCGCCACTCTGATCGGCCTCATCTGCGGCGTCCTCTACGTGCACCATGCCAAGCGGCATCCGGCGCCGATCCTCAACCTCAACCTGTTCAAGACCCCGACGTTTCGGGCCTCCACCTTGGGCGGCACGCTGTTTCGCATCTGCGTCGGCGCCATGCCCTTCCTGACGCCGCTGATGCTGCAGCTCGGCTTTGGGCTGACGCCGTTTCAATCCGGCCTCATCACCTTTGCAGGCGCGATCGGGGCGATCACCACCAAGTTCATGGCGAAGCGCGTCTTCGCGGCCGCCGGCTTCCGCACGACGCTGCTCGGCGCCGCCATGGTGACGACGCTCGTGACTGTCGTCACCGGCCTGTTCACGCCGTCAACGCCGCATCTTGTCATCATCGGCGTCCTGCTGCTCGGCGGCTTCTCCCGCTCCTTCATGTTCACCGGCGTCAATGCGCTTGCCTTCGCCGACATCGATGATGCGGAAGCGAGCCAAGCGACATCGATGAGCTCGGTGATGCAGCAGATCAGCCTGGCGCTTGGCGTCGCGCTCGCCGCCGCAATCCTGGAGAGCTCGATCTATTTCCGCGGCGAAGCGCTGCAAGTGGCCGATTTCCACCTCGCCTTCTACATCATCGCCGGACTGACCGTCATTGCGTCCATTCCCTTCATCCGGATGGACCGCAATGCCGGTGCGCTCGTTTCCGGCCACCGCTTGAAGACGATGACGGCAGCAACTGTTGAAGCCGAACAGCACGCGGTGAAATAGGCAGCCGCTACTCCGGGCTTTCGCAGACGGCGGAGAGCTTGTTGCCGTCGAGATCACGCACATAGGCGGCATAGAAATGGGCATGGTAGGAGCGCAAGCCGGGCTCGCCCTCATCCACGGCGCCTGCCGCGATTGCCGCTGCATGGAAGGCATCGACAGCTGCTCGCGTCTCGGCTGCAAGTGCCACCATGGCGCCATTGCCTGAGGTCGCCCGGCGGTGATTGAACGGCGTCACCACCCAAAAGCGGCATCGCGTATCGCCCTCGGCGGAATAGCCTATTTCCTCTTCGGAAGAGCGCTGGCGGCGATAGCCGAGGGGAGACAGCACGGCATCATAAAAATGCCCTGCGCGATAGAGGTCGTTGGTTCCGAGCGTGACGTAGAGAAGCATTGGATCAGCAGCCCACTATCCTCAAGCCGGCTATCATCCGACATGATCGGCCCAAAGATCAAGCTTGCTGTTCAGGCTTCGGCCTTACGCCCTTTGAAGCCCTTGGCCTGCCACCCATGTGCAAGGCCATCAGCTCGAAACAACGGGCGCAAAGAGTGTGCTGCCTCGATCCGTGCAGATCAGGGCGACCATATAGGCGAAGATCGGATCCAGAGCCTTCTGGTTAAACATGATGCCAAAGCTGCCGGTTATGACGTAGCTGCTGAAGAGCAGAAGTGCGAGCGCAATCGCCAGATCGCGGCCCGGCCCGGCTTCTTTTCTCCACGCGCCGATCACCGGGATGAGCAGCATCAGCGAAAGCGCCGCGATGCCGAAAACACCGGCATCGATTCCCGCAGTCAGAAAACCGTTGTGGACATGTGTGAAGGACAGCTGCGGCCGTATGTTATCGGGCAACTCTGCCAAAACCGAAGTCATCCGGTTTTGCGGGCCGTAACCAGTCAACGGGTCCTTACTGATTGCCGACAGTGCACCCTTGTACAAAGCGAACCTCGCGCTAAGCGAGGTGATCTCACCGTCGGTGCGTTCGAGCGATGTCAGATTTTCCTGAAGCTCCTGAATGCGATGAAAAACCGGGCCGCTACCTAAGGCAACAAGGCCCACAAACAGCAAGGAGCCGGTAATGGCGAGGCTGCGCAAGCTCAGATGGAAGCCGCGTTTGCGAAAAAACCAGAGAAAGATGACGACATGGACGGGAATGACCAGCCAAGCCGAGCGCGTTCCCGACAGCAGAACGCAGCCGAGACCCGCGGCATATCCCAAAATCGCGATCCTTTGCTCCACGCCTTTGGGAGATTGAAGGTTGAGGAGCGCAATGCCGCCGAAGAGAATGCCTATGATCCCCAGCAGGGCAGCGTTCGTAGCCCCGCCCTCCGCCCGGTCCATAAGAAACGCGATCTGCAGGAGACTGAGCAGAAAAGTAACGATCATGCCGATCCCTGCGCCGAGGATGAAGAGCGGCACGAGACGGCCATCGGGAGATTGGCGCATCCGCGGCAATACCAGCCAGATCGAGAAGAAGGGCAGGAGCCGGAATATCCAGTCCGATACCTCGGAGTAAGGCGGATTGATGAAGATGCTGGCGATCATCACCAACGGGTATATCGACATACCGACGGCAACCAACCGGTCGGATCTCGACAGGTTCAAGGCAAGGCGACCTGTCGCCAGGGAGTAGGCGCCCCACAGCATCGACGCGAGGAGGATGAAGGAGTTAAAGTTTGGGGAAAGCCCTGGAAGGATTGCAAAGAGGAAGACGGCAATGCGGTTGTTTCGGTCGAGTGCGCTTACAGCCCCATTCCCGGGATAAAGCGCTTCTATCATGAGTTGTTTGAAATATTTCATCCTACCGGCCTGACCCTATCGGTGCTGACTCGCTAAGGATCGCGAAGTCGGCTGTCAAGCCGCGATAAGGGCGAAATCCATGGCCTTATTCAATGCGGCATTCAGGCAACGCATTCCGAGTCGCCATAGCCCTTTTTAAACAATGTTGAACGATGCGACGCAAGGAGTTGATCGGCAGAAAAACAGGGCTGACGTGCAGGCTGATTTGATCTCTGATCGGCATGGCTAGCATGCGAGACACCGTTGTTCGAGCGCGGTTAGCAGCTAGCCTTGCCTGATGGACACGACCGAATGCACGCTAGGGCATGCCTATGTCCCACAAGACGTGGATCGACTTGAGATCATCCGGATCTAACTAGGATCGCCATCATCGGACAAGAGTGGCCCGAAGATCAAGCTTGCTATTCAGCTTCGGCCTTGCGCCCTTTGAAGCCCTTGGCCAGCAGGAACATCTCGACCGATTCGGCGCGCGACGAGTTCGGTTTGACATGGACGACCTGGCGGAAGTTCTGCTTCAGCATGGCGAGCAGCTCACGCTCGGTGCCCCCCTGGAAGGTCTTGGTGAGGAAGTGCCCGCCTTCCTGGAGCACTTCGACGGCGAAATGTGCCGCGACTTCGCAGAGATGCATGGTGCGCAGATGATCGGTGCGATGGTGGCCGGTGGTTGGTGCAGCCATGTCGGAGATGACAAGATCGGGTGTGCCGCCGACGGCCTCCAACAGCTTTTCCGGCGCACTGGCATCGAGGAAATCGAGCTGCAGGATCTTGACACCGGGCAGCTGGGTCATTTCAAGGAAATCGATCGCAGCCACACGAATATCATCATCCGTCGAGCCGGTGACCTTGGCGGCGATCTGCGACCAACTGCCGGGGGCAGCGCCGAGATCGATGATGCGCCTGGCGCCGCGCAGGATGTGGTGTTTCTCATCGATCTCCAGCAGCTTGAAGGCGGCACGAGCGCGATATCCCTCAAGCTGGGCGCGCTGCACATAGGGATCGTTGATGTGGCGCTCCAGCCATTGGCGGGAGGAGGCCTTCATCTTCTTGTTCTTGACGCGCTGGCCGAGCTTGCGGCCGGTGCGGTTTCCCGCGATCGGTGCCTTGGTCATGCCTTTTCCTTATCTCACGATCTCACGCGCTGGCCACGGCGGTTGCGGTTGCGCCGCCACACGCCGTCATCGGCCATCATGTCGGTGAGCAAGCCTTCCCTCAAGCCGCGATCGGCAACGCGCATGCGCGGGCTCGGCCAGCGGCGGCGGATCGCCTCGAGGATGGCGCAGCCGGCGAGCACCAGATCGGCCCGGTCAGGCCCGATGCAGGGATTGGCGGCGCGGCTTGCGAAATCCCAGGAGAGAAGCTTTGCCTGCATGGCGGAGACCTCATCGTCGGACAGCCAGATGCCATCGACCTTGCGCCGGTCATAACGCGGCAGGTCGAGATGCACGCCGGCAAGCGTCGTCACCGTGCCCGATGTGCCTATCAGGTGAAAGTCGCCGGTCTGGGCGACCTCAATCTCCGGGCAATCGAAGCTTCCAAGCATGCCTTCGACTTCGCGCACCATGCCTTCGAAGGCCTCCGGCGTGACGTCGTGCCCGCCATGGCGCTCCGACAGCGTCACGACGCCGACCGGCAGCGAAGTCCAGTGGGTGATGTGATTGGCAAGGCGGCTGAAGCGATTGTCGCCGATACGGATGACGGCGATCTCCGACGAGCCGCCGCCGATATCGAAGAGCACGACGGAGCGCGTCTCGCGACCGACCAGCGAGGAGCAGCCGGAGACGGCAAGCCGCGCTTCGGTTTCTCGATCGATGATTTCGAGCGCGAGGCCGGTTTCGGCAACGACGCGGCTGAGGAATTCCTCGCCATTGACGGCCTGGCGGCAGGCTTCGGTGGCGATCAGCCGCATGCGGCGGATCTCCCGGTTCCTGAGCTTGGAGGCGCAGATCCTCAACGCTTCGATCGCCCGCTCCATCGCCTCGTCGGACAGACGACCGCTGGCCGCAAGGCCTTCGCCGAGGCGCACGATGCGGGAAAAGGCGTCGACGACGCGAAATTGTCCCGGACGGGTCGGCTGGGCAATGAGGAGACGGCAATTGTTGGTGCCGAGATCGAGAGCGGCATAGAGCTCCTCCGGCCAAGCATGCTCGCCGCCCTGGCGATCTCCCTGATGCGCGGGATAGATATGGCTTTCCTGGCGGCCCCGGCGGTTGGCGCTCGCGCCATTCGATATTTCACGCAGTTCGGCCCTGAGCACCGTTTCTTCTGCGCGGCTTTCCTGCTGCTGGGTACCTGATGGTTTTGCCGGTGTCAGCGGCCGGCCCTGCAGACCGCGCTTGCCGCGGTGTTTGCGGCGGTTACGACGGCTCGGCGTTGAATCGCTATCGGAGCGGACAGCATTGCCTGCCGCTGCCGTCTGTTCCATGGCCTGGGGGAGAGGTGAACCGTCCTGCACAGCACCATGGCCGCCACGACGGCGACGCTTGCGCTTGCGGGCCGGATTCCCGGCTGCATCTTCCATCGGGCGCGCAGGCTGTCCGGCACCGCCGGAAGGCTCATGCGAAGCGGTATGAGCCGCGTTGCGGGATTGCCCGCCACGCTTGCCCTTGCGGCGCCTGGACTTCTTGCCGTCCTTGCGCCCTGCCGCCGACGCCCCGTCAAATTGCAGCTTTGCGCCGCCTTCGGGGTCTTCCACGTTATTTTTCCACCGCGCCGCGCAAGTCCTGGGATATGCAGCAGGCGCTCATTCGATTTTTGCGTTGCCGCAAGAATATCAGCGCCCGCCGAAAACGACAAATTCTTTTTTGGACAAGGGATTTGCGGCGGTTTCAACGTTCTGCGGCAGCACCGATTTTTTTCAAAACAGCTATTTGCAATCCGCCGGCTTTTGGTTATAAGCGCCGCACAGCAGCCGAGCCACGCTTCGACGGCACCTGCTGGGGAATAGTTCAATGGTAGAACGACGGACTCTGACTCCGTTAATCTTGGTTCGAATCCAGGTTCCCCAGCCAATTCTCAGAAAAACCCCTTACTTCCTTGATTTTCCAGTCGTGCCGGATATCGTTTTTGGCATCATCGGCACCCTGACGTCCAGAACTGTACCCCACAGGTGATGCTCACGGTTTTTGAAACCGGGGCGGCGCTCTTTTGCTCCACTGGGATTGGGGGGCGGCCCCCTGCCCTTCGCCCCGGGAATCGGCGTCTTCGGCGCCGGCGATGCCAAACTTTTCCTGCCGATCGGTCTTTTCATCGGCTGGAACGGCATGCTGCCCTTCGCCATCTGCTCGGTCGGCAGAACCTTTTTTTGAAACCCAGACCCTCGGCCTGCACGAACACCCAAACGGCGCGTCGCTCGGTTTTGATGCCGCGTTCGGCCAGTTCGCCACAAGACCCCCGCGTCGTGAACGGGCTGGATCGGCAACGTTGGCGCAGCCAGTCGGCCCGTTCGCCGGACAGGTCCGCTGCTTGCGCCCGCCGACGCGACCCCCCGTCAGAGCGCCGGTCTTGGCAAGCCGCTTCTTCCACTTCGAAGCACAGGTAGGGGGCGATCGCAAGTGCGGCTGCGATCGATCGTATCGTTTCTCCGGCATTCAAGCGCGCTATCCCTGTTCGCGAAGATCTTCAGAATATGGTTGCGTCATCTCTGCCGGCCATCCTTTAAAAATCGAAGTGTGCTCTAAAGATGTCATGGCGTTGTGTTCTTTGGCAGCTTGCAACTGAACCGGTCATCTCGATTGACAAGCCGGGGAAGATCGCTGTTGTGAATTGTCGGTTGCTTATTGCGCCGCCTTGGACTTCGGTTCTTTGTCACCCTGCCAGAGCGGCAGGCCGACTTCTTCCGAGACCTGCGGATCGGCTGTGTAGATGGGATAACCTTGCCTGAGCAGCCTGATCAGGATTTCCCGGTCGAAACGAGTATGTTTGCGGGTCAGATTGGCGCTGTTGTATATGTGGCCGTTCGAATGAGGATTGATGCCGGTTATGATGACCGCGCTTGCATCGCTGTATAATGCAAACAACACTGCGATCATTCCGTTCGAGCACTTGGTTTCGGCATCGAGCTCAAGGTTCACCAGTCCGCTGGCTTTGTGCATCAACGCTATGCGCTGATAGCGGCCCACGAGATGGAGATCCCGGTAGCAATAGTTGAACGAGTTCAGATTGTTTTTCACGCGCGCCTGGCGTTTTTGACCCCGCCGCCAGGTGAGAACGTAGAGAGCGCCGGTGCGGTGCCCGGTGAGAACGCGCCTTGTCTCCACCGCTGCCGCATTGCCGCCCTGGAGCTCGTTGAAGCCCATCAGGGTGATGTCGGGCGCATCGATGCCCCAGGCATGGACAGCTATTTGCGAGGCGTTCACCGAAATGATACGATATGTTTCATCGAAGCCGACGGGCTTGTGGGAAACGGGTGCCGATCCGACGACCACGACAGGGCCGGCAAATGGTACACTGGTTTTCGGAGGCTTGGGCCTTGTCACGGTATATCTGATGCGGCGGTAGATGATTTTATGCATCTGCGCAAGCAAATTTGGCATTCGAAATATCACTCCAGCTCATGCCCAGCCTGAATTATCTCAATGTAAGAGGTGAACCGGCCCCAAGAACCTGAGAACTCCTTTTGTAGCAAAGATTATCAGACTGCAAGACGGGGTCCGATGTAACTACACTGTATCGCGACGCCGCTCGTATTTGAATGCTTCGACGGCCACAAAGTTGTGGCTGGTCTCGATGGCGGCGCGGTCACCTCGGATGCCGGCGCGCTTTTGCTTCGCCATGTCGACAAGTCATTGGCCTGTTCGAGCGGATGGCGGCGTGCTTTGTTGACGCCGCGCTGCGGCTTGCAAGGTCCACAGTGCGCACACGCTGGTCAGGCAGCGCATCGCGGCGCTCGCCTTGGGATTCGAGCAAGTCGACGACCATGACAGGCTGCGCCATTCCCGGTTCTTCGGCTTCTGTCGCAGAGCCTGACGCTGAAGCGGCCCGACTGTGCGGTGTTGGCCGGCAAATTCACCTTGAACCGGCTGAAGCACGGCCGCCTGGGGCAGCCGACGTGTCAAAGCTGGTTAGATGCGCGACGCTGTCAGCCAGCAGTTAGAAACGTGACACTTGCGCTCACCACGACGGTCGTGTGAGCCACCAGAGCCACCACCGGGGCTGCCCTGTGCTTCACGGCAGAGTGAGGCTTTGGTGGCGCCCGGCGCTCAAACGCGGCTGAAAATCGAGAAATAGTTAAAGTTCGATTTTGGAGACCGGGAAAGGATGTCCGATGGCGTATATCGATACGATGAAGTTGAAACTTCCTTCACCATTCGTTCGACTGTCGGCTTTCGGACGTCAACGATAATGGTCTTTGGCCCAGGCAGCATGTCGAATATGTCGACGCAAGCAGCGTCAATGTATTTCTCCCCGCCCAATTCCAATGCAGGCCCGTCTATAAGCACGAAATCCGCGGCAACCGTTGGGCGATCGATATAAGACGCCGTCCTCGCTACAACATCGTAACCGCCCGATTGCTACCGCCGAGATTTTGCTTTGATGCGAGCGACGAGCAGCTCGTCGTCAACAAAGCTGTCGAGGAAGTCGTTCCATTCTTGGGGTGAGCGGCGGGCATCTTTGAGCATCTGCTCCAATTCGTCCATGCCGTCGTCTGTCAGTGCGGTCACCGATTCGTCGTCTCCGGTGTACACGGAGATGATGCTGCCGTAGCTCAGATTATCATCGTTGGAGACAATTGCCTGAAGAAGCTCCGGGTCCTCTTCGAGGATTTCGGCAACAAATTTGATCGTACGGACGTAGGTGACTGTCGCCATCAGGCTGCCTTCGCGTCGATTGTGGTGATCGCCGACCAGTTCCACGGAAGCAATTCGTCTAACCGATTGATCTTGTGATCGTGGATGCGATCGAGCACGTCTGCCAGATAGGCCTGCGGATCAAGACCATTCATCTTTGCCGTCTCGATGATCGTCATGGCGCGTGCCAAGGTCTCCGCTCCCGTATCGGCTCCCGCGAAGAGCCAGTTCCGTCTTCCCACGCCTATCGGACGCAGTGCCCGCTCGGCGGAATTGTTGTCGATCGCGACGCGGCCGTCGTCGAGGAACAGACAGAGTGAAGACCATCGGCTCAATCCGTAGCGGAAAGCTGTCGCCAGATCGCTTTTGCCCGGAATGCGCGTTAGTTGAGCTTCAGCCCAGTGGCGGAATGCATCGACCTTAGGCTTGCTCTGGGTCTGACGCGCGGCAAGCCGGATCTCAGGAGGCTGCCCATTGATGCCACGCTCGATGTCGTAAAGCGCTCCGATGCGATCGAGAGCCTCTCGCGCGATCTCGGACTTGTTTGATGTCCAGATATCGTGGAAGTCTCGTCGCCAATGAGCCCAGCAGGCGGCTTCCTTGAAGCGAGATTCTCCCTTTTCTCCAGGCGCGTATAGCTTGCCATATCCTTTGTAGCCGTCAGCCTGAAGGATGCCGCTTGATTGCTTGAGGTGGCGGTGGACGTGCTCTTCTTTCCAGTCAGGAGCAAAATAGTAGACTGCACCGGGCGGGGAACTGCCTGCCCATGGACGCTGATCGCGGACATACGTCCAGATCCTGCCCTTCTTCACACCCTTGCCCAACCCCTTGTCTCGCAGCGAGCGATCCAGCACCCTGATCGGGGTATCGTCCGCATGAAGCAGGTCACTTGCCATGACCGCCGTTTCGATCCGCTCGATGAGAGGCTGAAGCACCTGCATGGCGCGACCACACCAATCAACCATCGTGCTGTCGGGAATGTCGGCGCCCATGCGGGCGAAGATCTCGTTCAGACGGTACAGTGGCAAATGGTCGTCGAACTTCGAGACCAGAATGTACGCCAAGAGGCCAGCGCCGGCCATGCTGCCCGGTATCGGGCGGCTGGGTGCTGCCATCTGCACCATTTTCTCGCAGCAGCGGCAGGACTTCTTCAGTCGAGAAACTTCGATGACTTTCATCTGCGCGGCGATCATGTCGAGGATTTCGCTGACGTCCTCACCGACAAGACGCAATTCACCTCCGCATTCCGGGCAGCAGGAGCCAGGATCGAGCTCTCGGCGCTCGCGAACCGCCTTGTCCGAGACGCGTGGGCGCCGGCGCATGATCTTTTCAGATGTATCCGCCAAGGGAACAACAGACGCCGCCTCATCAGGTTCATCGATTGGCGCCGTACTGCCTTCAGCGGCGGCGATCAACAGATCCTCAAGCGCTAGTTCCAACTGCTCGATTTCACGCTCAATCTTTTCGGAGGACTTGCCGAAGACCTGTTTCTTCAGCTTGGCAATGCGCAGCCGCAGCGTTTGGATTAACTGATCATGCGCTTGCAATGTGGCCGACATCTTCGCGTTTTCCGCCTGCAAAGCGGCAATCATTGCCTTGAGAAAGGCTGGATCGTCCGGAAGATTTGTCGTCGCGCTAGACATGATCCTGACTACCACGAGCCAGGATAAATTTCCATAAAAACCAGTGGTTTCAGTGGGATAAAATCACCCGACACGGGCCGGTGGCGCACCCCAATCAGGACGACGCCAATCGATCCCTTCCCACAACATCGCCAGTTGGGCCGACGTCAGCCGGGCAGTCCCGTCGGATGCCGAAGGCCAAGGAAACCGCCCCTTCTGCAAGATCTTGTAATACAGGCAGAAGCCCTGGCCATCAAAATACAGCAGCTTCAAACGATCGCCACGCTTGCCGCGAAAGGCGAAGACCGCGCCGCCAGTCGGCTTCTGACGCAAAACATCCTGCGCAAGCGCGGCAAGGCCTTCTACTCCCTTGCGCATATCCGTGATCCCGCACGCAAGATACACCCGAACGCCGGTCCCAGGCCCAATCATGCTGCTTCCACTGCCCGGATAATCTGCGTCAGGACATCGGGAGCCATAGAACTCTCGAAACGAAGCGTGCGGCCGCAGATCAATCGTAGCTCAATCATCCCGGAGCAGCTCTCCCTCAATTCAGGGGCATCGTTCTGCACGGCATTCAGATCGACGGGAATGAACAATGCATTCGAAGACACCGGGAGCAGCCCCTTCTTCTTGAGCTCGCTACGCCAGGCGTATATCTGCTGCCGCGTTACATCATGACGATGAGCAATCTCTGTGATCGTGGCTCCAGAAACCCCAACCGACATGACAATTGCAAGCTTGTCTTCTTCGCGCCACCGCCGTCGACGTTCCTGCCCAAGAATTTCAACGCGCATCGCAATCCTCGCCTAAGACACGTCGCTAACGACGTCGTTAAACACGTGTCTTAGGCCATCAGGGCGCTAGGCGGCAGGCGGTTCCAATCGGGCGGTTACACAACATCGATATGCTTATTTCGGACATATGGAGTGACGGCGTCGGCCACGCCAAAGCTGTTCAGCATCGACAAGGTATTGTCGAGCGACTCCTTGCTTTCTTCTATCGTGACGAACTTCGCGTTGTTTCGAGACGCGTAGCGGGCGCAAACTATTGTCGATGAGCCACTGCCGAGTTCCAGAATTGATGCCGGTTTTAAGGATTGAAGCAACCGATTCAATGAAACAAGTTTGTACGCCTGCATGCGCGGCGCGAGACCACCGCCAGAGTGAAAAGCCGCTAGCACTTCGTCCGCAAATTTGTACTCGTCCGGTGCAGTAGCCCTATCTTCTGAGATCACGCGTTCGAATTAGCAGAGTTCGTCAAACCCAGCCTATGTGCGACGTTGCGCAGAATCCCCAAAGTCTCGTCCTTATTAAGTTCAATGTTCATCGGCGGAAATCGTATATAGGCTAACGAACAGTACGGCAACGGCACGATCAGTAGCTACAACCCTCATCTTTGTTTTAGACAGGCCGGATCGAGGGACCGCGCCTGAAGCGACGATCCTTCCTTAGCATTTCACGTAAAGAATGTAGCTCCGGGCAGGGCGACCCTGATCGGATGTGCTGGTCTCGATCACAGATTCCTTAATGATGCGACCGGCAGGGCATCGCTTCTTCAGATAATTAAGTGCATGGCGTTCGCGGTCTTCTTTGTCGTCCGGATTGTACTCGACGTCAGGTGTGTTGCTCATTTGCAGAGCGTGGTCCGCTCCGGGGACCGGAACGGGGGCTACCTCCATGTCGCCGCTCTGCGTCTGGCACCCTGCCAGCGCAACCGATAGTACCAGTACAAGAGCCTTTGCCTGCATGAACGAGTCTCCTTCCCCAAATCGGTTGTAGATCAGGAAAGCATTTAGAAACAAGCGCGCCTCGTCGGCCACCACCCACAATCTGGAGTTTATCCATGCTTGTCCATAATTGGCGCGAGGTGCTGAAACGCGCCTGGAGCGTGCGCCTCATGGTGCTCGCTCTGCTCTTCATCATCATCGAGCCGATCTACACCTCCGTGGCCGCCACCTGGGTTGCGAAGAACATCTACATCCAACTCGGAATGTCGGCGCTCACCGGCCTTTTCGCCGTCTCTGCGATCATCGCCCGCATCTTCGTCCAGCAAAAAGCTTCAGGAGACCTGAATGGCAAGCCGCCTCAAGAAGGGTAGCGCGATCGCTGCCGCATGCATCGCTGTCGTCAGCACCTTCGAAGGGCTGCGAACCGTCGCCTACCGCGACCCGCGGCATTCCGACGGTCTGCTTCGGCGAGACGCGCGGCGTGAAGATGGGCGACAGATTCACCATTGCTCAATGCAAGGACATGCTGGGGGATGGCCTGAAGGAGTTCGAGATCGGCATGCGTGCCTGCATGAAGCAGCCGGATCAAGTGCCGGCCGGCGCATATGTCGCTTTCCTGTCCTTCACCTATAACGTCGGCACCGGCGCCTTCTGCAAATCCACACTGACCCGCAAGCTGAACTCTGGCGATGTCGTCGGGGCCTGCAACGAGCTGCCGAAATGGGATCGCGCCGCCGGCATCCGCCTTCCTGGTCTGACGAAGAGGCGCACCGCTGAAAAGATGTAGAACTGCTCTTCAACGGCCAAGCTCCAAGTATGAAGCAACGGTTTTAGAGCGGCGGCGGCATCGAAATAGCCGGCTTGCTTCCAGAAAACGAGGTTGGATACGAAAAGTGATACGCCGATCAGACCTTCAGCAAAACCTTTCATGTCCATCGGAAGAAGTGAAAGCCAAGCAAATGGAATGCTCGCTGCCATGACCAAGAACAGGGCCGGCAGGATCCGTCGTGCCCTGCGCTCGTAGAACTTCGTGAACGAAAAAGTGCCGTGAACGAGATCAGGATACATTATCGACGTGATCAGATACCCACTGATAACGAAGAAAACGTCGACCCCTGCAAAGCCACCGTGAAAAGGACCGATTCCTCCATGGAAAAGCACTACCGGCAAGACGGCAACTGCCCGTAGGCCATCGATCTCCGGACGATAGTTCCTCTTGCTCATTTGATACTCTTGGAGAAACACAGTCATCTGCTACTGGGTGCTCTCTCACCGTGTTGAAATGAAAAAGTCAACCTGTCGAAACGAATATAATTGCGGTACCTAAATTGTTAGGCGCACCAATCTGCCGGGGTCCGGGCCACCGTTGGCGGCCGCGCCGATGTTCTCGTTATGTTCTGGTCACGACAGATGAGTCGATAGTCATTCTAGGCAAGTTCCTTTTTAAGGCTGTGCTGATGTCATGGCCGGATGAAAAAAGCCGCCGCGCAAGCTCCGCAGCCGCTGCTCGGTGACGCTGACGCACCGCTTCGCACATGCGTCTTACAAGGGGCTGCGAGAGGCTCAGGACCACGCAGCGGTTTATGAGATAGAGTAGGACCTCGCCACTCTAGAACTCGAACGTGTCCGGCTTGTAAGCGCGACGAAACTCTGCGTCCCACGGATCGAAAAATTTCTCGCCCTTTGGAAGCGGTGGCTTGGTTTGCCGCTCGTCTTGGTCTCTGTTTTGGTCTTTCGAATCGTTCATAGTCACCTTCTACCGAGGTGAGGCGGATGCGTCGACCGTATTCCGAAACACGAATCTGCGGCTTTGGATAAAATGTGTGATGGGCGGAATGCCGCAGGAGCGCTGAACGAACCCGCGTTCATCAACATTGTCGAGAAGCTGGGTTGTTCCAAGCCTCTGCCGCCCGTCATGTCTGGTGTTCACGTTGCCTGGCCGCGTCGCTGAGAAATGGTTGCGTTTTGCTCGTG
This sequence comes from Rhizobium sophorae, assembly GCF_013087515.1. Taxonomy (GTDB): domain Bacteria; phylum Pseudomonadota; class Alphaproteobacteria; order Rhizobiales; family Rhizobiaceae; genus Rhizobium; species Rhizobium sophorae. The sequence goes on from NZ_JABFCN010000045.1 coordinate 306,406, forward strand.
GCGGTTGCTCTGCATTTTGGACAGAAAATCTGCGTTGATGCGAGATCATGAAGAACCGTCGGCTTGACACCGCAGCATCTATTCAGTTGCGGAGTGGTGTCGTCGATCCTCGTCGGTCGCCATCGCATCAGTTTAACCGCACCAGTCGTTGCGCTGGCGCGGGCTCCACGTGCAAGCGAAACCCTCGCGAAGGAGCTTATTCCCGATCTCTTCACCGTTCGTTCGATAGACGTTAACGAGATGTCGGTGCGATTGCGTACGGTCCACCGAGCCGCTGAACACGACGCGCAATCCCTTTTCAGCCAAAAGCTCTTTCAGCCTGCCCTTGGCGATCAGCGCCAGCTTCCGTTCCTTCATGCACTTCGCGTGCGATCCGATCTCCGGCGTATCGGTGCCCGAGGCGAACGGAACACCTTCTCCCAGCAGTAGCATATTCTGCCCATCGCATTTGATCGTGTCCCCGTCGACGGCCGTCAGTGACGCGCACAGGATCAAACCTGCAATCATTGCGTCTTTCCCTTATCCAACTCTGCAGCCTGGAGTTTTCGTCTCAGCTCCTGCTCCTGTTCATATGACTTGTGCCGGAAGTGCTCCCAGCACCACCATCGAACAGGTACCGCCTTCGATGACGCCGTCTTCGTTTTTGAAGGCATATTTCGGCCGCCGAGTAACGATGACGCGGAACTTCGCCGGCACGACGTCCAATCGCTCCGAGACGTCTTCTCCGATCAGCACCTTCTGCTTGCCAGCGTGTTCGGGCAGTTCATCTGGCTCGATCACCACTTCGATCCGTTCCAGATGAGGTGCAAAGCCCTTGCGCAGCCGGGGCGGACGTTTGCCATCGGGATGGTCGGCACCCTTGTTCACCTGGGCTCGGATTGCAGCGATGCGGGTCTCGATCTCCTCGAAGACAAAAGCCTGCTGCTCATCATCGATGCTTGGAGAGCCGAGCTTTTCCGATCGCCGGCCGAAGCGGGCCCGATCGAAGGCTTTCAGGATCTGGGTCAGCGCTCGATGCGTTCATCGGCATCGGCGTTTCTGGCCTTCAAATCTGCGACCTCGCTCTCGAGAGCATCGGTGCGCGCTATCTTCTCGGCCATGGCAAGGACCATGGTTTTCAGGGTCTCTACATCATCTGGGAGCTGTAGATCGGGCGGCGTCATGAGGCCTACCAGAGCATATTTTGCTCCGGTTTTCCTGCCCTTTCAGGCGGTTGATTCACTTCGCCGCAGGCATTTACCCAACAATCTCAGGCGGCTTCACCGCCACAGAGCGGACCCGTTTCCAGTCCATGCCGTCAACGAGCGCCATAAGCTGAGCATGATTGAGCAGCACCCGGTTGTGGCCGATCCGCGGCCAGCAGAACTGCGCCTTCTCTAGCCGCTTGGAATAGAGGCAGACCCCTGACCCATCCCACCAGACTATCTTGACCCGGTCTGCGCGCTTCGCCCGGAAGACATAAAGCGAGCCGTTGAACGGATCACTGCCGGCATCGCGCACCAGCGACAGCAAACTGTCCGGCCCTTTGCGGAAGTCGATGGGATGGCTGGCGAGGAAGACCTTTACACCCGCGGGGATCATGCTGAGCGAACCGCCCGGATCACGCGCTGCAGATGCGCCTCGTCGACATGCCGGCCCACCCGCACGACGATATTGCCAATCATGATCTCCACGATGGGGTCGGGGTCGGATACAACGCTCTGCGGATCCATTGTCGCTGCGGCTTGCCCAGGCTCATCACTTCCCAGGAATTCTCTGCGCCAGCGATAGAGCTGAGACGGAAGTATCCCGATTTGCCGCGCAATTGCAGAGACGTTCATACCCGGCTGACAGGCTTGCTCGACCGCTGTGGCCTTGAACTCATCAGACCAGAACCGCCGCAACTGTCGCGGCGAGCCGTCAAGGCGCTCGGGCACCGCCTCGATCATCCGCATCAATCCAAGGCTAGCCGCAGGTCTAGACATAGATCCTGACCTGCCACGGGTAATTTCCTCCAGATTGCATTAGAGTCCGGCCCATCAAAGGACG
>NZ_JABFCN010000046.1 GCF_013087515.1 Rhizobium sophorae
ATGCAGCAACTACTTCGCCAATGCCGGATACGCTTCCGTCAAAACCTGAAAGGCTCTAGTTCTCGAGTTCGGCCAGCGCGATCCGGGCGACCGTCAGGGCTTTTTCTGCCTGCTCGATGTTCGGATCGCCAAGGAACCATGCGGCGGAAAGGCCGGAATAGGCGGCGATCCATTGCAGCAGCCGCTTCGGCTCGAGCCCGGCCTCCGCCGAGACGATGGCAAGCTGGCGGCGGAAGCGAGCCGGATCGGTAATCGTCGGCAACTCCTCGTTGGCGAAGATGTTGGCGAAATCGAAGCCGCGCTCGCCGTAGAGCCGCTTTGGATCGATTGCCAGCCAGCCGCGCGCCTCGAAATCGAGGATATTGTCGTGGTGGATGTCGCCGTGGAGGATGGTGACATCACGCTGATCGGCAAGGAGGACGTTGGCGATCGCCGAGCAGTCGGCAAGCGCGCCGCCATGTTTGTCGGCCGCCGGTTCGAGATCACGGAACCAGCGGCTGAGGGGCACGGGATCGGGAAGCGGTTTTTCACGCGGGGCATGCAGCCGCGCGGCGGTGCGGCAAAGGATGCGGCTTGCCTCGTCGTCCCCGCCGTTCATCGCCATGGCAAGCAGCGAGCGTTTCCCCATCGCCCTCTCCAACAGCACGGCGTCGCCCTCATGGGCATAGACATAGGCTGCGCCGTCACCGGCCCACCACTGCATCAGAAGCGCGCCGTATCGTTCGTCGATATCGGCTGCCACTTTCAGCATGGCAGGCCTGTCCTGCCAGAGGACCGGCAGCAGGCGGCTGGAGTGGGTGATGATAGGCTCGCCGTCTGATATCAGCGACCAGCGATCAAGATAGGGAGCAAACATGGCGGCACCCTACAAAAACGCGTCGAAGATGGAAATCCCGCCTTTCGGCGGGATTCGCATTCGCGTGTGAAAGGTCAGGCGACCTTTTCGAGAATGGGATAGTCGATATAGCCCTTGCCGGTGCCACCATAGAAGGTCGACTGGTCGGGCGTGTTGAGTGGCAGGTTGTGTTCCAGGCGCTCGACGAGATCGGGATTGGCGATGAAGGGCTTGCCGAAGGCGACGAGATCGGCGCGGCCGCTTTCGACAGCGTCGATCGCCAGACCGCGATCGTAACCATTGTTGACCATCCAGTCGGCCTTGCCGCCGGCCTTTTCATAAGTCTGGCACAGCGCCTTGTAATCGAAGGAGGGATTGTCGCCCTGCTTGTAGTCGCGGTCGCCGCCGGTCTGGCCTTCGATGACATGGATATAGGCGAGGTCGTATTTGGCCAATCCTTCGACGACATGGGCGAAGGTCGCCTGCGGATTGGAATCGTAGCTTTCGCCGGACGGCGTCACCGGCGAGATGCGGATCGCGGTGCGGCCCGCGCCGATTTCCTTGACCACGGCATCGACTACTTCGAAGGTCAGACGGGTGCGGTTTTCGATCGAGCCGCCATATTGGTCGGTGCGGTCGTTGATACCGTCGCGGATGAACTGGTCGAGCAGGTAGCCGTTGGCGCCGTGGATCTCGACACCGTCGAAGCCGGCGTCGATAGCGGCCCGGGCAGCCTTGCGGTAATCCTCGATGATGCCGGGGATTTCGGCGGTTTCGAGTGCGCGCGGCTCGGAGGTGTCGGCAAAGCTGCCGGTGCCGTCGGCATTGACCAGATAGGTCTTGGCCTTGGCGACGCGGTTGGTCGATGAAACCGGCTTGCCGTCGTTCGGCTGCAGCGTCGTGTGCGAGATGCGGCCGACATGCCACATCTGGACGACGATCTTGCCACCTGCGGCATGAACTGCGTCGGTGACGCGCTTCCAGCCGTCGAGAGCCTCTTTGCTGTAGAGACCAGGCACGTTGGCGTAACCCTGGCCCTGCTGGGTGATCGCGGTTGCTTCGGTAATGATCAAGCCTGCGGTGGCGCGCTGGCGGTAGTATTCGACGTTGAGGTCGTTGGGGATTGCGCCCGGCGAGCGGTTGCGGGTGAGCGGCGCCATGACGATGCGGTTCTTGATTGAAATGTCGCCGACTTTCGTGGGTTCGAAGAGCTTGGCCATGATGGTCCTTTCTTTTGCGGGAGGATCACTCGGCAGGGGCAAGGGCGGCCCGGCCCCTGGCGGAGAGATAGGTGAGCGCCGTCGCGCCGAGGCCGATCAGGGCCATCAAGGCCGCGGCGAGCGGAACGCGGGTGAGATCGAAGCCGGCGTCGATGACCAGGCCGCCCACCCAGGCGCCGAGCGCATTGCCGGTATTGAAGGCACCGATGTTGATCGTCGAGACGAGGTTCGGTGCGTCCTTGCCGAAGCCGACGACGCCGACCTGAAGCGCCGGTACGGCGGCAAAGCTTGCCATTGCCCAAAGGAAGAGGGTGATTTCAGCCGGGATGAAGAAGCGGCTCGTATAGCTGAAGGCGATCGAAGTGATGGCGATAGTGGCGAAGACGCCGGCAAGCGTTGCACCGAGCCGCCAGTCGGCAAGCTTGCCGCCGACAAGGTTGCCGACGGTCAGCCCGAGGCCGATCAGGAACAGCGTCCAGGTGACGCCTTCCGGCGACACGCCGGTGACGTCGCGCAGCAGCGGCGCGATATAGGTGAAGAGGGCGAACATCGAGGCGGCGAAGAAGACGGTGGTGGAGAGTGCCAACCACAGGCCGCCATTCCTGAGTGCTGCGATCTCGCGCAGGATGCTGCCGTTTTCTTGCTGCTTGTCCCTGGGCAGGATGGCGATCAGGCCTGATATGGTGACGATACCGATGACGGTGACGACGCCGAAGGTGGCGCGCCAGCCATAGGCCTGGCCGATCGCAGTGCCGATCGGCACGCCGAGAACATTGGCAAGTGTCAGGCCGGTAAACATCAACGCGACGGCGCGAGCCTTGCGGTCTTCGGCAACGAGGCCGGCGGCGACCACGGAGCCGATGCCGAAGAATGCGCCGTGGCAAAGTGCTGTCACGACGCGGGCGATCATCAGCACCCAGTAGTCGCTCGCCAGAGCGCAAAGCAGGTTGCCGGCGATGAAGAAGGCCATCAGCGCAATCAGGGCGGTGCGGCGCTTCAGCTTCGCGGTCGAAACCGCCATCACAGGTGCGCCGATCGCGACCGCCAGAGCATAACCGGTCACCAGCCATCCGGCCTGCGGGATGCTGACCGAGAGATCGGCGGCGACCTCCGGCAACAGACCCATGATGACGAATTCGGTGGTGCCTATCGCAAACGAGCTCAAGGCAAGAACGAGGAGGGCGAGGGGCATTCTAAAGGTCCTGCGTCAGTTGCTTGAGAAAGGCGGCGATGGTTTCTTCGTTGCGCTTGTAAAAGATCCACTGGCCGACGCGTTTGGTGGTGACGAGGCCGGCGCGATGCAGGGTGCCGAGATGGGCCGAGACCGTCGACTGCGACAGGCCGCAGCGTTCGAACTGGCTGGCGCAGACGCCCATTTCGAAAGGATGCTCCTGCGAGGGGAAATGCTTCTCGGGATTTTTCAGCCAGTTCAGAATGTCCATCCGGGCAGGATGGGCGAGCGCCTTGATGATTTCGTCTTTGTCCATCGTCTTTCGCCGAACTGTAAATCGTGTCTGGACGATATATCGATCGTCAGACTTCGATATGCAAATCACGGAGGCGTGAGGCGATGGATTTTATTAAATGAACAAATTTTGGGCAAAAAAAAGAGGGCCACCGGAAAACCAGGGCCCTTATAATTGTGAAGGTCAAAAAACCTCCAGAGGGGAACAGCTAATGCGGTGGTACTGGGAGAGAAACCACAAGATGCATCAGCTGATGGGGATATGGTGCTTCCTTGAGCAGGTTTCAATGCTTTTTTGTGCATGTCTGCTATGCGTCGCACAAATTTTTTGCGTTGCGGCATTTCCCTGAGGAAGAAAGGCAAAAAAAGAGGGCCACTGGAAAACCAGGGCCCTTATAAGTGTGAAGGTCAAAAACCTCCAGAGGGGAACAGCTAATGCGGTGGAACTGGGAGGAAAAGCCACCGTGTGCATCAGCTATGTGCGATATGGTGGTTTAATGGGCAAACGGCAACCCTCATTTGTGCATGCCAGTCATGCGTGTTCTGCATAGTCGGCAATTCATCAATAAAACCAGGCTCAAAAGTTCCAGTTTCTGGCCTTGCTGACGATGAAATCGCGGAAGGCTTTTAGCTTGGCGGCGTTCTTGATCTCGTCGGGATAGCAGAAATAGGTGTCGAAAGAGGGGACGTCGGCATTGATCGCCAGCTGAATCAGGCCCGGGTCGCGGCCGACGATGTAATCCGGCAGGCATGCGACGCCGATGCCGAGCAGGGCGGCGCGCTTGATCGAGGTCTGGCTGTTGATCTGCAGATGCGGAATACGCTTGTTGTCGGACGAGCGGCCAGCGACCTCAAGCCAGTTGACATCGAGCAGGTAACTCGGCGCCGGCTCGCCGAAGGTGATGATGCGATGATTGTCGAGATCCTCGACCTTTTGCGGCTCGCCGTGACGGTTGATGTAGGACGGGGCCGCATAGACGTGCATGTGCACGGTGAAGAGCTTGCGCTGGATGAGGTCGGATTGCTGCGGCTGGCGCAGGCGGATCGCGCAGTCGGCATGACGCATGTTCACATCCACTTCCTCATTGTCGAGGATCAGCTGGATCTGCACATCGGGATAGAGCTGCAGGAATTCCTGGATCTTGTCAGTCAGCCAGCCCTGGCCGAGGCCGACCGTCGTCGTGACGCGCAGCTTGCCGGATGGCGTCTCGGTCGTCTCGGTGAGCTGCATCTTCACGGTTTCGAGCTTCAGCAGCACGTCATGGGCGGTGCGGTAAAGCAGTTCGCCCTGTTCCGTCAGAATCAGGCCACGCGCATGGCGGTGAAACAGCTTGGTGCCGACATCCTGCTCCAGCGCGCTGACCTGGCGGCTGATGGCGGATTGGGACAGATGCAGTTTATCCGCCGCATGCGTGAACGAACCCGCCTCGGCAGCTGCGTGAAAAATACGCAGCTTGTCCCAATCCAATGGCATTCCCCCACCCCTCATGCCGATCTTACTCCGCGGCCACGGCGACGGGCATGTGGCCCGTCAGATATCGCTCGGCTTCAAGCGCTGCCATGCACCCCAGGCCGGCGGCAGTGATCGCCTGTCGGAACGTATCATCCGTTACGTCGCCCGCGGCATAGACGCCGTCCAGGCTGGTCGCAGTCGAATCCGGCGCGGTCCAGAGATAACCATTGTCCTTCAGCTTCAACTTGTCCTTGAAGAGTTCGGTTGCCGGAGCATGGCCGATGGCGACGAAGACGCCATCGATCACTATGTAGGTGATCGTACCGGTGCGGGTGTCGCGCAGGCGCGCGCCGGTTACGGATTGCGGCATCGGTGGCTTGGCCGGCGTGCCGGTAATCTCGGCCACTTCGGTATTCCACAGAACCTTGACATTATCCTTGGAGAACAAGCGTTCCTGCAGGATCTTCTCGGCTCGGAAGAAGTCGCGGCGGTGCACGACCGTAACCGACTTGGCGATGTTGGAGAGATAAAGCGCTTCCTCGACTGCGCTGTTGCCGCCGCCGACCACGATCACATCCTTATTGCGATAGAAAAATCCGTCGCAAGTGGCGCAGGCCGAAACGCCGAAGCCCTGGAAATGCTGCTCGCTCTCAATGCCGAGCCACTTGGCCTTGGCGCCGGTGGCGATGATCAGCGTATCGGCGGTCCAGACCTGGCCGCTGTCGGTGCGGGCGACGAAGGGGCGCTGGTTCATGTCGACTTCGGTCACGAGGTCGTTGACGATCTCAGCGCCGACATGTTTTGCCTGCTGCAGCATCTGCTCCATCAGCCAGGGACCCTGGATCGGATCGGCAAAGCCCGGATAGTTCTCGACATCGGTGGTGATCATCAACTGGCCGCCCTGTTCGAGACCGGCGATCAAAACCGGTTTCAGCATGGCGCGCGCGGCATAGACCGCGGCGGTATAGCCTGCGGGTCCGGAACCGATGATGAGCACCTTCGTATGGCGGGCGGGCATGTCATTTCCTTTCGACTGGCAGGAGGGCGGCGGCTAGATAGCGATTGCGGCCGTTTCGCGTCCCTGCGCCATTTATGAACGTCCAATGCTTTTATTCAAGGGCAGCCTTGCGTTACCAACAAGGCAAATCGCCCGGATGTGCAAGAATCCGTCATCGACGTGAAACTTTCTTGCGTATTCCGCGGCTTTATATAGAAGCTCCCCGCGGAGAATTAAAGAAAGGCAATGATGTGGGTCGTGCGGAACTCGACGTCATCGACATAAAGATACTCCGGGAGCTGCAGGCCGATGGCCGCATGACCAATGTGGAGCTTGCCGATCGCGTCGGCATCTCGGCGCCGCCTTGCCTGCGCCGGGTGCGCAAGCTTGAGGAAGCGGGCATCATCGAGGGCTACCACGCGATGCTGAACAGCCCGAAGCTCGGCTTCGACCTCGTCGCTTTCTGCATGGTTGGCCTCAAGCATCAGTCGGAAGGCAATCTCAAGGCCTTTGCCGCCGCCACCGCCGAATGGCCGCTGGTGCGCCAGGCCTGGATGGTTTCGGGCGACAGCGATTTCCTGCTGCATTGCGTGGCGGAAAACCTCACCCGCTTCCAGGATTTCGTCATCGAGGTGCTGACGGCGAACGAACATGTCGACACCGTGCGCACCATGCTGACGATCCGGCAGGTGAAGAAGCTGGGACTGGTCGAAGTCTAAAACGACCTTGGCAGGTTAATCGTCGTCACGGATTACTTGCGCGATATATAGCCGCCCCGGTTGATGCCGTGGCGCTGGAGTTTGTCGTAGAACGTCTTTCTCGGAATGCCGAGCGCCTCGATGGTGCGGCGCACGTCGCCGTTATTGGCCGCCAGTGTGTCGCGGATGATCTCCGCCTCGTAGCGTTCCAATCGTTCGGGAAGCGTGGCGCCCGTTGGCTGCACAGGGACCGCTGCCGTTCCGCCGCCTTCCACGCCAAGCACCACACGTTCGGCATAATGCGAGAGTTCGCGGACATTGCCCGGCCATGAGTGCGAGGCGAGATGCTGCCGCACATCCGGTGAAAGCGGCGGGGCATCGCGACGGAAGCGCTCCGCGGCGCGGGCAGTGAAGTGGGAAAACAGCAGCGGAATATCGTCGCGGCGTTCTCTCAGCGGCGGAATGGAGATCGTCACGACATTGAGCCTGTAATAGAGATCCTCGCGAAAATCCCCGCGCACCGAGGGATCCCCGAGGTCGATCTTGGCAGCCGCGACGACGCGAAGATCGACCGGACGCACCTCGTTGGTGCCGAGCGGCGTGATCTCGCGCATCTCCAGCACCCTCAGCATCTTGACCTGGGTGGCGGCCGGCATGCTTTCGATCTCGTCGAGGAAAAGCGTGCCGCCGCTTGCATGTTCGATGCGGCCCGTACGGCGCTTCTGGGCACCGGTGAAGGCGCCGGCCTCGTGGCCGAACAACTCGCTTTCGATGACGGTCTCGGGCAGGGCGCCACAGTTCAGCGCTACGAAATTGCCCTTCCGGCGGTGGCTCCACTGATGCAGGAGTTGGGCAACCACTTCCTTGCCGCTGCCCGTTTCGCCAGCGACGAGCACGTCCACATCGGTATCGGCGATGTGGCGAAGAATGTTTCTGAGGTTTTCCATGACAGGCGTCTGGCCGATCAGCGGCAAATTCTCCTGCGCATCTTCGGCTGCTTTCCGCAGCATGCGGTTTTCCAGAACAAGCCGCCGCTTCTCGCTTGCGCGACGCACGCTTTGAACGAGCCGATCGGCGGCGAAGGGTTTGGCGATGAAATCATAGGCGCCGTCCTGGATCGCTTGAACGGCCATCGGAATATCGCCGTGGCCGGTCATCAAGATCACCGGCAGGTCGGCATCCATGCCCTGCAGCGTGGCGAACAGCTGCAGTCCGTCGATCTCCGGCATGCGGATATCGGTGACGACAGGGCCGGCAAAGTCCGCCGGCAGATCCGCCAGCGCGGCTTTCGCGCCGTCATAGGCGGAAACGGAAAAACCGGCGAGTTCGAGCGTCTGGGCGGTGGCGCGGCGCAGGTCCTTGTCGTCGTCGATCAGCGCAACAGGGGTCGGCGTTTCCATGATCTCAAGCCTTCCTTAGCTGAACGATGAACCGGGTTCCGCTGCTGTCGCTTAAAACCTCCATCCGGCCGCCGTAGTCGCCGACGATATCCTTGGAGATCACCAGGCCGAGGCCGAGGCCGCTTTCCTTCGAGGTATTGAACGGCGTGAACAAGCCCTTGCGGATTTCCGGGGGGATGCCGGGACCGTTGTCGGCGACCGTTACCGTTACCATCCCTGCATCGGTGGATGTTCTGACCTCGACGCGACCCTCTCCGGCCTTCGGCGCCACCGCCTCCAGGGCGTTCTGAAGCAGATTGATGAGCACCTGTTCGAGACGGATTCGGTTTCCCATCACCTGCAGTTCGGCGGGCGGCAGGTCGATGTCGAGCGTATCCATGCGCCCGGCAAATCGGCTGCGCAACAGCATCACCGCACCCTCGATGACGTCCTTCAATCCTGTTGGTTCGGCACTGCCGCGGCCTTTGCGGGCAAAGGTCTTCAGCTCTTCGGTGATCGAACCTATGCGCTCCGTCAGCGCCGCAATGCTTTCGAGATTTTCGCCGGCAGGCGCAGTCTGGCCGCGATCAAGGAAGGTGCGGGCGTTATCGGCATAGGCACGGATGGTCGCCACCGGCTGGTTGATCTCATGGGCAACGCCGGCAGCCACCTGACCCAGAATGGCCAGTCGGTTAGCCTGCACCAGATCCTGTTGCACGGCCTGCAATTTCTGCTCGGTGCTCTTGTGGCCGACGATTTCAGCCTGCAGCCGGTCCCGCGCCTGGCTGAGATCCAGCGTCCGCTCGACTACCCGCCGTTCCAGTTCCTCCCGCGCCTGCTGTTCGCTGGAGATTCGCAGGGCGATCGCATGGCGGCGGCGCAACAGGAGCGCTGCTCCGGCCAGTAGCGGCAGGAGTATCAGCAATGCCAGCATGCGGGTTTCACGAATCCCCGCATCGACGGAAGGCCCGAGCGCGACAAGATGCTGCAAATGCCAACCGGTCGCCGGCACCGACGTTGCGACGTCGAGAAACCTGGTTTTCCCGGCATCCCCGGGCATCACAATCCCGACGACATCGAGCCCGTCACCGAGGTTTCGGACGATGTCGAGCGGAAGGGGTTGAAGCGGCGCATCGCCGAATTGAAGGCTTTCGCGGATCGCCGTCAGCCGGTCCTCGGCGATCCGGCCGATCGTCATGAACCGCCATGACGGAATACTGGTGATGAGTACAATGCCGCGCTCGTCAACGACATAGGACGGTGTGTTCGAGGCATTCCAATCTGCCTCGACGTCGTCGAACTCAACCTTGACCACGACGACGCCCAGCAGGCCATTGCCGTCCGAAATCCGCTGGGAGATATAGAGACCCGGTTTCTTGCTGACCGTGCCGAGCGCGAAGTGCTCGGCCTGTCCTCGTTCCGCCGCCCCCTGAAAATACTCGCGGAAACGATAGTCATTGCCGACGAAGCTCGTCGGTTCTCGCCAGTTGCTGGCCGATACCGCCATACCGTCTTTGTCGATGACATAGATGACGGCAGCCTTCGTGCCCGCCGCCAAATTTTCCAGCTTCTGACTGAGCCGCTCGAACGCGCCGGCATCGTTTCCTGCCAGCGCCGCGGCGAGTGCCGCGTCCTGCGACAGCACGAAAGGAAGCGCCCGGTATTTTTCGAGAACCGTGCGCAGCAAAGCCGCATTCAGCCTCGCATCCATGCGGGCCTGTTCCTCGAGAGCAGCCTCTGCCCGGTGCCGACCGACTTCGCCGCCGGCCCAGAGGCCTGCCACGACAGCCAGGAGGGCGAGCACGGCATAGGCCCACCACATCCGGCGGATGCGGTGTTGCAGGGGCAGGGAAGGCCACAATTTCTGCGACACGGACATGGCGGATTTGTGCATTTTTCTGCACGAAACGCAAATGGATTTGTGCGGATTTCCGCATTTCTTAATGAGTCATCACAAGTCCCGTAAATTTTTCATTAATAAATTCAATCTGTTGAGTGTGGACGTAGAACTGGCACGGCGATTGCGAAGAACCTCGCAACAACGGCTGAGCTGTTGGACTTGAAGCGAACGGCTCGGGAGGCCGGAGTTCGTTCCGGACGAGCCACTAGGAGGACATCATGATCGCAGCACCACTCGATGCAGTCGCAGGCAGCAAGGGCAAGAAGCCCTTTTATACCCATCTCTACGTCCAGGTTCTCGCGGCCATCGCTGCGGGTATCCTGCTCGGCCATTTCTATCCCGAACTCGGCACCCAATTGAAGCCGCTTGGCGATGCCTTCATCAAGCTCGTCAAGATGATCATTGCCCCCGTCATCTTCCTGACGGTTGCGACCGGCATTGCCGGCATGAGCGACCTGCAGAAGGTCGGCCGCGTCGCCGGCAAGGCGATGCTCTACTTCCTGACATTCTCGACATTGGCGCTCGTCATCGGCCTGATCGTCGCCAATGTCGTCCAGCCCGGCGCCGGTATGAACATCGATCCTGCCTCGCTGGATCCCGCCGCCGTCGCCGGCTACGCCGCAAAGGCGCATGAGCAGAGCATCGTCGGTTTCCTGACAAACATCATCCCGACGACGATTGTCGGCGCTTTTGCCGATGGCGACATTCTGCAGGTGCTGTTCTTCTCGGTGCTCTTCGGCATCGCGCTCGCCATGGTCGGCGAAAAGAGCGAACCGGTCGTCAACTTCCTCAATGCCCTGACGGCGCCCGTGTTCAAGCTCGTCGCCATCCTCATGAAGGCTGCTCCGATCGGCGCCTTCGGCGCCATGGCTTTCACCATCGGCAAGTACGGCGTCGGTTCGATCGCCAATCTCGCCATGCTGATCGGCACCTTCTACATCACCTCCCTGCTCTTCGTCCTCGTCGTTCTCGGCGCTGTCGCCCGTTACAACGGCTTCTCGATCGTGGCGTTGCTGCGCTACATCAAGGAAGAACTGCTGCTGGTCCTCGGCACCTCGTCTTCGGAGGCAGCCCTTCCGGGGCTGATGAACAAGATGGAAAAGGCCGGATGCAAGCGCTCGGTCGTCGGCCTCGTCATTCCGACCGGCTATTCCTTCAATCTCGACGGCACCAACATCTACATGACGCTGGCAGCGCTCTTCATTGCCCAGGCAACCGGCATTCAGCTTTCCTGGGGCGATCAGATCCTGCTGCTCTTAGTGGCGATGCTGAGCTCGAAGGGTGCCGCAGGCATCACCGGCGCCGGCTTCATCACGCTTGCCGCAACGCTCTCCGTTGTCCCCTCCGTGCCGGTTGCCGGCATGGCGCTCATCCTCGGCATCGACCGCTTCATGTCGGAATGCCGGGCGCTCACCAATCTCGTCGGCAATGCGGTGGCAACGATCGTCGTCGCACGTTGGGAAAACGAGCTGGATACGGCGCAGCTTGCCGCGGCACTGGGCGGCCAGACCGGAGAGGATATTTCTGCTGCCGGGCTCCAGCCGGCCGAATAACCAGCAGCTATTCCTTTTCCTTAGAATCCCTGCAACGGCCCGTTATCCAACGGGCCGTTTCTCTGTTCTGCTTCAGCCGCGATTGTCCCCGAGAAGGCGATCGTAAACGGCGTCGATCGCGCTCGCTTCCTTCTCCAGCGCAAAATTCGTCCTGACATGCCGCAGCGCATTCTCGCCATGGGCGATCGCCAGAGCGGGATCTGCGATATAGGGCGCGATTGCCCGTGTCAGCGCCTCGCCATCGCCGGCGGCGACGACCGAGCCCGTCTCACCCGTGACGATGAGCTCGGCATAGGCGCCGGCGTCCGATGCCACCACCGCGGTGCGCGAAGCCATGGCTTCGAGCGGCGTCAGGCCAAATCCCTCGTTACGGGAAGGGGCGACGTAAAGCGTCAGGCGGCGATACCAGATCTTGATGTCAGGGACTTCGCCGAGAAAGAGGATACGGTCGCTGAGCCCGGCGGCCGCGACATCCGCCTTGAGTTTGTCTGCGAATGCCGTGTGTTCGGCCGTCACCCGGCCGGAGACGATCGCCGTCCAATCGGGGTGCTGCGGCAGCAGTTCGATCACCGCCTTGACGAAAAGATCAGTGCCCTTCTGATGGCGCACGCGGCCGAAGCAGCCGATGAGATGGCGGCCCGGCAGGCCGGTGGCGGCGATGCCGTCCTCCGCAGTTTCCGGCGGATGGAACAGAGCAAGGTCGACGCCGTGCTGGATCACCGTGTGCGGTACGTCGAGGAACGAGCCGGAACGGTCGCTGGTCGCGATGACGGCGTCCATGCGGCGGATCAGCCATTTCGTATAGGCAGTGTGCCGGCGTTGCGCGGCCGAGGTGAAGAGAAGCTTCAGCGGCATGCGCAACAGATGGCGCAGCAGGATGCCGGTGGCCATCTCGTTGTTGCGGCGGGCATGCCAGACACGCTGGCGCCGGCACGCGGGCGGGCGCCAGAGGCCAAGGAGCTGGCGCCACCTCAGTTTCGGCAGGCCTTCCGGTAGGCCGGGGCCAAGGGTTGCGATCTTTATGCCGAGCCGAATCTGGCAGGGGATGAGCTGGACGATGGTCGACGTGACGCCGGAGAGCCGGCGCTTGAAATTGGGCGCGATGATCTCGACGTCACGAATATCCGGCAAGGGAGGGGTCTCGCGGCTGGCGGGCGATCAGCCCCAGGAAACCTGGAGGATTTCGTAGGCCTTGGAGCCGCCCGGTGCGTTGACCTCGATGGAATCGCCGACTTCCTTGCCGATCAGAGCACGGGCGATCGGCGAAGAGATGGAGATGCGGCCGGCCTTGACGTCGGCTTCCTGGTCGCCGACGATCTGGTAGGTCTTTTCTTCGTCGGTGTCCTCGTCGATGAGCTTCACCTTGGCGCCGAACTTGATCTTGTCGCCCGACATCTTGGTGAGGTCGATGACCTCGGCGCGCGCCGTCAGGTCTTCCAGCTCGCTGATGCGGCCTTCATTATGGCTCTGAGCTTCCTTGGCGGCGTGATATTCGGCGTTTTCGGAAAGGTCGCCATGGGCACGGGCTTCGGCGATAGCCTCGATGATTCGAGGGCGCTCCTCCTGCTGACGCCAGCGCAGCTCTTCCTGCAGCTTGACGAAACCGCCCGGTGTCATCGGTACCTTTTCAACCATTTTTCTGTCCTTCAATCCTCGTATCCGCACAATCAGCGGCGAACACAAAAGAAAACAGGTCCCGAAGGGGAGCTTCGGAACCGTGCCACAATCTTAGTCGGACGCTTATAGCAGATCGCCAAGGCCGATTTCCAGAAAATTCGCATGAAAGAGGGCGGCGCGCCCCAACATCAGGTGATGCGGCTCGACAATGGGCAGAAATCGCATGGTCCTGATTGACTCTCTACATGGGAACATATAGTGAACATACTAATGAAGAAGTCGCTTACAGAACGCTTGGCCATCCTTTCCGCTGCCGCGAAATATGACGCTTCCTGCGCTTCCAGCGGCACGGTGAAGCGCGATTCCCGGGCAAGTGGCGGGCTCGGTTCGACCGAAGGATCCGGCATCTGTCATGCCTATGCCCCGGACGGACGGTGCATTTCGCTTTTGAAAATACTGCTGACCAATTTCTGCATCTACGACTGTGCCTATTGCGTCAATCGCTCGTCGAGTAATGTCGAACGGGCGCGCTTTACACCGGAGGAGGTCATCTGGCTGACGCTGGAATTCTACCGCCGCAACTATATTGAAGGGCTGTTTCTTTCCTCCGGCATTATTCGTTCGTCCGATTACACGATGGAAGAGATGGTCCGCATCGTTCGCGAATTGCGTGTGACCCACAATTTCCGCGGCTATATCCATCTGAAGTCTATCCCTGAAGCCTCGCCGCGTCTGATTGAGGAGGCGGGGCTTCATGCAGACAGGCTGTCGCTCAATATTGAGTTGCCGACGGATAACGGCATCACACGCTTTGCGCCGGAAAAGAAGCCTGCCAATATTCGCCGATCGATGGGGGATCTGCGGCTGAAGATCGAGGCCGCCGGCGAACCGACGCTGCGGACGAAGAAGCGTCAGCGTTTCGTGCCGGCCGGCCAGAGCACGCAGATGATCGTCGGCGCCGATGGCGCGAACGATGCGACGATCCTTGCGACCAGCGGCCGGCTTTACAGCAGCTACGGGCTGAAGCGCGTCTATTATTCCGCCTTCAGCCCGATCCCGGACTCGTCGAAAAACCTGCCGCTGATCAAGCCGCCGTTGATGCGCGAGCACCGGCTCTATCAGGCCGACTGGCTCTACCGATTCTACGGTTTCGGCATCGACGAGATCACCGCGAACCAGGCGGGCGGCATGCTCGATCTCACCCTCGACCCCAAGCTTGCCTGGGCGCTCGCCAACCGGGCCGAATTTCCCGTCGATATCAACAGGGCCGAGCGCGAGCGGTTGCTGCGTGTCCCCGGTCTCGGCACCAAGACAGTCAAGGCGATCGTTTCGGCCCGGCGTTTTCGCCGGTTGCGGCTCGATGATCTCGCGCGGCTCGGCATTTCGATCAAGAAGGTTCAGTCCTTCATCTCGGCGGAAGGCTGGTCGCCGCGTCGATTGATAGAGCGCCCCGACCTTCGCGCCATGTTCGAACCGCAACCCGAACAATTGTCGTTGCTGTGATGCGCCGGGTCGTGCTGGCAGGACGCGGGGAGCTTGCCGAATGGCGTGACGCCGCGCGCGCTTTCGCAGTCGCCGGCATCCTGCCGGAAGAGATCGATTGGCGCGAAAAGGGCGAGGAGGCGGACCTTGCGTTTCAACGCGACGCCATGCCGCCGGCGCCTATCATGGCACGCAAGCCGATGACGGTGCCGTCCGCCTTCATCGAGCTGGCGGAGACAGTTCTCTGTCATTCCGACCCGGCGCGTTTTTCCCTGCTTTACCGTCTGCTCTGGCGGCTGCAACTGGACCGGCAATTACTTGGAGTGGCTTCCGACGAGGACGTCGCCCGTGCCAGGCTGATGGCGAAAAACGTTCGACGCGACGCGCACAAGATGACGGCCTTCGTTCGCTTCAAGGAGATCGATGCAGTATCGGCGGGCCGTCGAAAATTCCTCACCTGGTTCGAGCCGGATCACCATATCGTCAGGCGCACGGCGCCCTTCTTCCAACGGCGCTTCACCGACATGGACTGGCTGATCGCCACGCCCAAGGGGTCGGCGGCCTGGGACGGCGAGCTGCTAACGATGAGCGACGCGCCGTGCGAAAGACCCAATCTCACCGATGCTACCGATGAACTTTGGCGCACCTACTATGCCAGCATTTTCAATCCGGCGCGGTTGAAGCTGAAGGCGATGCAGGCGGAGATGCCGAAAAAATACTGGAAGAACCTGCCGGAAGCCGATCTCATCCCTGGGCTGATCGCATCGGCGGAGAGCAAGGTGCGGGCCATGGCCGCACGGGAGGCGACCCAATCACTGCCGTTTCACGATCGCCTGCAACAAGCCGCGCGCAGCATTCCAGCTGAGCCCGAAGCGCCGGCGGGCACGCTGGAAGCACTGCGCGCGGAAGCTGACGGCTGCACCCGCTGTCCGCTGTATGCGAAGGCCACGCAAACCGTATTCGGGGAGGGGCCGCGCGATGCCGAGGTGATGTTCGTCGGCGAACAGCCGGGCGATCAGGAGGATATTGCCGGGCGCCCCTTCGTCGGTCCCGCCGGCAGGCTGCTGGACCAGGTGATCACGGAAGCGGGCATCGATCGCTCAAGGCTCTACGTCACCAATGCCGTCAAGCACTTCAAATATGAGCCGCGCGGCAAGCGACGCATCCATCAGAAGCCCAATATGGACGAGGTGAAGCATTGCCGCTGGTGGCTCAATCTGGAGATGGCGCTGATCAAGCCGAAGCTGGTCGTTGCGATGGGGGCAACGGCGCTCGCCGCGCTCACCGATACGAAACAGCGGCTGCAGGATGTCAGGGGGAAAGCGATCGCGATCGACGAGAGGCGAACGCTTTTCGTGACGGTGCATCCTTCCTATCTGCTGCGTATTCCAGACGAGCGGCTGAAGGCGGAAGAACTGGCGCGATTTCGCGAAGATATGCTGAATATCCAGCGGCTTATAGCAGTGGCTGGATAAATTGATTCCGATTTAAGGAATTATGCAGCAGGCGATGACCGAACGGGGGTGCGCCACCGCTCATCGAGCGATGGCGTTGCCGCATCTCAGGCGAAATAGCTCTGCAGCGGCCGCACTTCCAGATTGCCGGCTTTCAGCGCCTTGATTGCCTGGGCGGCGGCCTCTGCGCCTGCCATCGTCGTGTAGTAGGGCACCTTCTGCATCAGCGTCGCACGGCGCAGCGACTTGGAGTCCGAGATCGCCTTGTTGCCATCGGTGGTGTTGATGACGAGCTGGACCTGGCGGTTGCGGATCGCGTCCTCGATGTGCGGACGGCCTTCGAGCACCTTGTTGATCTTGGTGGCGGTGATGCCGTTTTCGCCGAGGAAGCGGGCAGTGCCGCCGGTCGCCAGCACTTTGAAACCCTGCTCGACGAGAATGCGGATCGCCGGCAGCACGCGCGGCTTGTCCGCGTCGCGGACGGAGACGAAGACCGTCCCGTCACGCGGCAGCTCGACGCCGGCACCGAGCTGCGACTTGGCAAAGGCCAGCGCAAAATCGGTATCGAGGCCGATGACTTCACCGGTCGAGCGCATTTCCGGGCCGAGCAGCGTGTCGACGCCGGGGAACCGGGCGAAGGGGAAGACGGCTTCCTTGACGGCGATGTGCTTCAGCTTGCGCGGATCGGGCTTTTGCCCATAGGCGGCGAAGGTCGCATCGAGCTTCTCGCCAGCCATGACGCGGGCGGCGATCTTGGCGATTGGCGCGCCGATGGTCTTTGCGACGAAGGGCACGGTGCGCGAGGCGCGCGGATTGACTTCGAGAACGTAGACGGTGCCGTCCTTGATGGCGAACTGGACGTTCATCAGGCCGCCGACATTGAGCGCCTTGGCCATGGCCTTGGCCTGGCGCTCCAGTTCGTCAAGCAGTTCGACCGAAAGCGAGCGCGGCGGCAGCGAGCAGGCGCTATCGCCGGAATGGATGCCGGCTTCCTCGATATGCTCCATGATGCCGGCGACATAGACGTCAGTGCCGTCGGAGAGGCAGTCGACATCGACTTCGATGGCGTTGCTGAGATAGCTGTCGAAGAGCAGCGGGTTCTTGCCGAGCAGGGTGTTGATCTGGCCGGTCTTGTCGTTGGGATAGCGCTGCTTGATATCCTCAGGCACCAGTTCAGGCACGGTATCGAGCAGGTAGCTCTGCAACTGGCCTTCCGAATGCAGGATCTGCATGGCGCGGCCGCCGAGCACGTAAGAGGGACGCACGACCAGCGGGAAGCCGATTTCTGTGGCGACCATGCGGGCCTGCTCGACCGAATAGGCGATGCCGTTGTTCGGCTGGTTGAGGTCGAGCTTCATCAACAGCTTCTGGAAGCGGTCGCGGTCCTCGGCAAGGTCGATCATGTCAGGCGCGGTGCCGAGGATCGGGATGCCGTTCTTTTCCAGCGCCTCGGCAAGCTTCAGCGGCGTCTGGCCGCCGAACTGGACGATGACGCCAACGACTTCACCCTTTTCCTGTTCTGCCCGCAGGATCTCGATCACGTCCTCGGCCGTCAGCGGCTCGAAATAGAGGCGGTCCGATGTATCGTAGTCGGTCGAAACGGTTTCCGGGTTGCAGTTGATCATGATCGCTTCATAACCCGCATCCTTGAGCGCGAAGGCGGCATGGCAGCAGCAATAGTCGAACTCGATGCCCTGGCCGATGCGGTTCGGGCCGCCGCCGAGGATAACGACCTTTCGGCGGGCGGACACTTCAGCCTCGGAGCGGGCGGCGCCGACAAAAGGCGTCTCATAGGTCGAATACATATAGGCGGTCGGCGAGGCGAACTCGGCCGCGCAGGTATCGATGCGCTTGAAGACAGGGCGGACGTTCAGGCTGTTGCGGAATTCGGCGACTTCCTTCGGGCGCTTGCCGGTTAGCGTCGCCAGGCGCGCGTCGGAAAAGCCCATGGCCTTCAACATGCGCAGGTTGGCGGCATCTTCAGGCAGGCCGTGCTCGCGAATCCGGGCCTCCATCTCGATGATCGCCTTCAGTTCGGCGATGAACCAGGGGTCGATCTTGCAGCCCTCGTGGACTTCGGCTTCGCTCATGCCCTGGCGCAGCGCCTGGGCGACCATGCGCAGGCGATCGGGCGTCGGTGTGCCGATGGCTGCGCGGATGGCGTTCTGGCTGGATTCGCCCTCTTCAAAGCCGGGGATCTCGATCTCGTCGAGACCCGTCAGGCCGGTTTCCAAGCCACGCAGTGCCTTCTGCAGCGATTCGGCGAAAGTGCGGCCGATCGCCATGACTTCCCCGACCGATTTCATGGCGGTCGTCAGCACCGGCGAGGCGCCGGGGAATTTCTCGAAGGCGAAACGTGGGATCTTGGTGACGACGTAGTCGATCGACGGTTCGAAGGAGGCAGGCGTTGCGCCGCCGGTGATGTCGTTATCCAGTTCGTCTAGCGTATAGCCGATGGCGAGCTTGGCGGCGATCTTGGCGATCGGGAAGCCGGTGGCTTTGGAGGCGAGCGCCGACGAGCGCGAGACGCGCGGGTTCATTTCGATGACGACGAGGCGACCGTCCTTGGGATTGACGGCGAACTGGACGTTCGAGCCGCCGGTCTCCACCCCGATCTCGCGCAGCACCGCGATAGAGGCGTTGCGCATGATCTGGTATTCCTTGTCCGTCAGCGTCAGCGCCGGCGCGACGGTGATCGAATCGCCGGTATGGACGCCCATCGGATCAATGTTCTCGATCGAGCAGATAATGATGCAGTTGTCCGCCTTGTCGCGGACGACCTCCATTTCATATTCCTTCCAGCCGAGCACCGATTCTTCGACCAGCACTTCGGTGGTCGGCGAGGCGTCGAGGCCGCCGCCGACGATCTCGAAAAATTCCGAGCGGTTGTAGGCGATGCCGCCGCCGGTGCCGCCAAGCGTGAAGGAAGGACGGATGATCGCGGGCAAGCCGACATGGTCGATCGCCTGGGCGGCAATCGCCATGGCATGGCTCATGTAACGCTGCTTGCGGTCGCTCTCGCCGAGGTTCCACTGGTTTTCCAGCTCGTCCAGCGCCTTGTCGAGGTCGGATCCCGAGAGGCTTTCACGCAGCTTGACGCGCTCGGCCTCGTGTGTCTTGCGGTCGAGGTCCTTGATGTCGGTGGCGTTCGCCAGCATCGAGCGCGGCGTTTCCAGCCCAATACGGGCCATCGCCTCGCGAAACAGCGCGCGGTCTTCGGCCATGTCGATGGCGGCGGGCTTGGCGCCGATCATCTCGACATTGTAGCGGTCGAGCACGCCCATGCGCTTCAGCGAAAGCGCGGTATTCAAAGCCGTCTGGCCGCCCATGGTCGGCAGCAGCGCATCCGGGCGCTCCTTGGCGATGATCTTGGCGACGACTTCGGGGGTAATTGGCTCGACATAGGTGGCGTCGGCAAGGCCCGGATCAGTCATGATCGTCGCCGGGTTGGAGTTGACGAGGATGACGCGGAAGCCTTCCTCCTTCAGCGCCTTGCAGGCCTGGGTGCCGGAATAATCGAACTCGCAAGCCTGGCCAATGACGATCGGTCCCGCGCCGATGATGAGGATCGATTTGATGTCTTGGCGCTTCGGCATGGGCGATATCCATTTCTAGCTGCGCAAAAAGCCGGCCAGGGTGGGAGATCACCGGGTCGGGTCGCGCATTGAGGGTCTTTTCAGGCTAGAAGCGGCTTATAGGCAAATGTATTTGCAAACGGAACCCCATAAATCGCGGAATCGACAGGAATCCAACACGGCGCGAAAGGCTATTTCTCGTCAGGCACAACCGGCACCCCGGATTTCGCCGCTACGCTCCGGATTGATGATGGCTTCCGGCGCTTCCTCAAGTCCGATCCGCCTGGATATCGGCGGCTCAAACATGATCCTATCACGGACGACGAGATCCGGGGCCGCGGCCGTGGGTGAAGGGTTCACAGATGCGGGTCCGCTCATTCCTTTACGGGAATAATATCATGCCCCCATACCGTGGAAAAGGAGTTGGCGCGCCAAGAGGAGGGAAAGTCGCAAGGCACGGCCCCCACAGCGCCGGACATAAAGGGACAGCACAACCAGCTCAACGAACAAGTGAGGCCGCCCAGGCGTTTGTTTTCGGTGCGAATGAAGTCGCTGGAATTCCGGCCGTCGACGGATATATAGATTGAGTGCAAGCACGGGCCTTGCCGGGGAGAGCGAAAATGGAATGGAGAGGCCGACGTCAGTCAGACAATGTCGAGGATCGCCGCGGCGGTCCCTCCGGTGGCGGTTTCGGCCGCGGCGGTGGCTTCAATTTTCCCTCCGGGGGCGGCGTTCGCCGCGCCGGCGGGGGCTTGAGCATCGGCACGATCATTTTCCTTGTCGTCATCTATTTCATCTTCAAGATGATGGGCATCGATCTGCTGCAGGTGCTCGACAGCGGCGGCACGACGAGTGGTCCCGGCTACGAGCAGAGCCAGTCCGGCGGAACACGCACGCCCGCCAACGACGAGATGACTGCGTTTATGCGCACCGTCCTTGCCGAGACCGAGGATACCTGGCAGGGCATCTTCCAGGCGCAGGGCCAAAATTACGAGGAGCCACGCCTCGTGCTGTTCTCGGGCTCGACGGCATCGGCCTGCGGCTCCGCATCATCTGCAACAGGTCCGTTCTACTGCCCGAGCGACCACAAGGTCTATCTCGATACCGAATTCTTCCAGGAGCTTTCCGACCGGTTTGGTGCGTCGGGCGATTTCGCGGAGGCCTATGTCATCGCCCATGAGGTCGGCCATCACGTGCAGAACCTGCTCGGCATCCTGCCGAAGTTCAACCAGGCCCGTCAGCGCATGAGCGAGGCCGACGCCAACAAGATGTCGGTGCGCGTCGAGCTGCAGGCCGATTGCTTTGCCGGCATCTGGGGCAAATATACCCAGCAGAAAGGCCTGCTCGAGTCAGGCGATCTGGAGGAAGCGCTGAACGCAGCCCAGCAGATCGGTGACGATTCGCTGCAGAAGCGGTCACAGGGTTATGTCGTCCCGGAAAGTTTCAACCACGGTACCTCGGAGCAGCGGGTCAAATGGTTCAAGCGCGGCTTCGACAGCGGCCAGCTGTCGGCCTGCGATACGTTCTCGGGACCGGTTTGAGGAGAGATGAAGGGGCGCATGGCACAAAGCACATCGCAGCCCCTTCGATCTCTCGGTTACTTCTCACTATCCATATGCTGCAGCATATGCTCGGGATAACGCCCACCTGCGGCCGCATCTTTCGGCACGGCCCCTTCGATAGCTTCGAAATCTTCTGGTGACAGGTCGACGGCGCGTGAGCCGAGCGCCTCTGTCAGCCGGTCGCGGCGGCGAGCGCCGATGATCGGGACGATGTCCTTGCCCTTGGCGGCGACCCAGGCGATGGCGATCTGGGCGACCGAGACACTCTTTGCCACGGCGATCTCGCGCAGCTTCTCCACCAGAGCGAGGTTCTGCTCGATGTTGCCTTCCTGGAAGCGCGGGCTGTAGGCCCGGAAATCGCCGGCCGTTCCGCCCTGGCCCTTCTGCCAGTGGCCGCTGATCAGGCCGCGCGAGAGCACGCCGTAGGCGGTGATGGAAATGCCGAGTTCGCGTGTCGTGGGCAGGATCTTCTCCTCGATGCCGCGCGAGATCAGCGAATATTCGATCTGCAGGTCGACGATCGGGGCGACAGCGGCGGCGCGGCGGATCGTATCGGCGCCGACTTCCGACAGGCCGATATGCCTGACATAACCTGCCTTGACCATGTCGGCGATGGCGCCGACCGTGTCCTCGATCGGCACGTTCGGATCGAGGCGGGCCGGGCGGTAGATGTCGATATAATCGACACCGAGGCGCTGCAGCGTATAGCTGAGGAAGTTCTTCACCGCGACCGGACGGGCATCGATACCATTCCAGCCGCCGACGGGATCACGCAGGCCGCCGAACTTGACACTGAGGACGGCGTTCTCGCGCCTGCGGCCCTTCAATGCCTCGCCGATCAGCATTTCGTTATGGCCCATGCCGTAGAAATCGCCGGTGTCGAGCAGGTTGATGCCGGCATCGAGCGCGGCATGGATCGTCGCGATGCTTTCTGCGCGATCGGATGGGCCGTACATGCCCGACATGCCCATGCAGCCGAGGCCGATGGCCGAGACTTCGGGTCCGGTCTTTCCCAAACGATAGGTCTGCAACTGTCTTCTCCTTATTCTGCTCCGCGGCGCGATCGCACACTCGCGCCGGGCGTCGCCATCCATGCTGCTGTTCTACCGCTTTCGCATTCGGGCGATAATCGGAGAGTTTCAAAACAGGCTGTGCGGGGTAATGCACAATGACCGGTCCCTCTTGTAATCTGGATGCCATCGCGGCGATTGCAAGGGAACGCATCGCCCGACGATCCGCTGGGCGGCTCTTGATTATCTGAAGCTGGAACGGCAACGCGCTCACGGGTTGAGGCCTCTTCATAATTTCCCGTTCAGTGCATTATCAAAAACTTTGAAATGTTCATGGATTGTTTCGGTTTCCCTTCCGCGCTATGTCTCTTCTGCGGCGACGAGATCGTCTTTCCAGAAAACAACCGCTGTAGAGATGCCTCATGCTTGACCCGAAATTCGTGCGCCGCGGCCTGTTCCTGGTTTTCGTCATCCTCTTCCTCGACATTATCGGCATCGCCATCATCATGCCGGTGTTGCCCGCCTTTCTGGAGCAGCTGACCGGCGGCAGCGTCAGCGATGCGGCGATCGACGGCGGCTGGCTGATGCTCGTCTATGCCGGCATGCAATTCCTGTTCGCGCCGCTGCTCGGGAACCTGTCCGACCGTTTCGGCCGCCGGCCGATCCTTTTGCTTTCGGTGCTGACCTTCGCGATCGATAATTTCATCTGCGGCATCGCCACCAGCTTCTGGATGCTGTTCGTCGGCCGCGTGCTTGCCGGCATC
Source organism: Rhizobium sophorae (assembly GCF_013087515.1). Classification (GTDB taxonomy): domain Bacteria; phylum Pseudomonadota; class Alphaproteobacteria; order Rhizobiales; family Rhizobiaceae; genus Rhizobium; species Rhizobium sophorae. The sequence continues at coordinate 22,965 of NZ_JABFCN010000046.1, forward strand.
AGCGGCGGCAGCTTTGCCACCTGCTCGGCCTATATCGCCGATATCAGCACTGAGGAGAACCGGGCGAAGAATTTCGGGCTGATCGGCATCGCCTTCGGCGTCGGCTTCACCATCGGCCCCGTCGTCGGCGGGGTCCTCGGCGAATTCGGCCCGCCTGTACCGTTCCTCGGCGCGGCTGCGCTATCGCTTGTCAATTTCATCGCCGCCTGCTTCCTGCTGCCGGAAACGCTGGAGGCGAAGAACCGCCGCCGGTTCGAGTGGAAACGCGCCAATCCGCTCGGCGCGTTGCGCCAGATGCGCCACTACCCCGGCATCGGCTGGGTCAGTCTCGTCATGTTCCTATTCTTCCTGGCGCATGCCGTCTATCCCTCGGTCTGGTCGTTCGTCTCGACCTATCGCTACGGCTGGAGCGAGGGTCAGATCGGCCTGTCTCTCGGCATCTACGGGATTGGTGCTGCGCTCGTCATGGGGCTGGTCCTGCCGCGCATCGTGCCTCTGCTCGGCGAATGGAAGACGGCGCTTCTCGGCCTCTGCTTTTCAGCTGCAGGACTGACCGGCTATGCCTTCGCCTGGGAGGGCTGGATGGTTTATGTCGTCATCGTTGCGACCGTCATCGAAAACGTGGCCGACCCGCCGCTGCGCAGCATCGCCGCCGGCATGGTGCCGCCGTCGGCGCAGGGCGAGCTGCAGGGCGCGCTGACCAGCCTCAGCAGCATCACCACCATTGTCGGACCACTGATCTTCACGCAGATGTTTTCCTATTTCACGCGGCCTGAGGCGCCCGTCACTTTTGCCGGCGCGCCGTATCTCACGGCCGCCGTGCTCATCCTTCTGGCCGCCGTAGTATTCCTCACAAGGGTTCGGGTGAGGGAGCCGGCCGAGGCGCTGGAAGCGACGGGCTGATCGATCAGAAATGGTGATGCGATGATGAATTTTTCATCATCTGCCTGTTTGGGGGTGGTTCTTCTCCGGGCTTTGATCTAAGCCCGGATGATATTTCGCCGCAAGCTGCGGCGACGCCTATTTCAATCACAGGACTGGTGTCATGGACACGCCGATCGACGCGCGCAGGCTTGCGCCGATAAACGATAATCGTTGGAGTGCACATTTCCGTGCAACGCTGGCGCTCGGCATTCCGCTGATCGGCGCTCAGCTCGCGCAGCTCGGTATCCACACCACCGATGTGATGATCGTCGGCCGCCTCGGCGCCGAGCAGCTGGCGGCGATGGTGCTGTCGGCGCAGTTCCTGTTCACGATCCTCATCTTCGGTTCGGGCTTTGCCATCGCCGTCATTCCAATGGTGGCGCACGCCTATGGCCGCGGCGACGTCGTCTCGGTGCGCCGATCGCTGCGCATGGGTCTCTGGGTGGTGATCGGATTTTGGATCATCATGCAACCGGCCTTCTTCAATGCGGAACAGATCCTGCTCTTTGCGCAGCAGAAGCCCGAGGTGGCCAAGCTCGCCCATGGGTATATCATGATCGGCCAGTTCGGCGTGCTGCCTGGCCTGCTCTTCAATGTCATGCGTTCGCTCGTCAGCGCCATCGGCAAGGCGGGCATCATCCTCAACGTCACCATCGCCACGCTGGTGATGAACGCGATCTTCGCCTATATGCTCGTGCTCGGCCATTTCGGTTTTCCGGCGATGGGGCTCGAGGGCGCGGCGATCGTGTCGGTCGTCGTGCAGACAGCCGGCTTCCTCTTCATCCTGGCTTTCGTGCAGCGGAGGGAAGAGACGCGGCGCTACGAGATCTTCGTGCGGTTCTGGAAACCCGACTGGCACGCGCTGCTGGAGGTCATCCGGCTCGGTTTCCCGATCAGCGTTACCCTCCTTGCCGAGGTCAGCCTGTTCACGGTGGCCTCGCTGCTGATGGGCTATATCGGCACCATCGAACTCGCCGCTCATGGCATTGCCCTGCAATGGGCCTCGATCGCCTTCATGATCCCGCTCGGCCTCAGCCAGGCGGCGACGGTGCGCGTCGGTGTCGCGCACGGGCAGGGCGATTATCAGGGGCTGGTGCGCGCTTCGATCATGGTTGTTGTCATCGCCTGCGCCATCTCGGCAGTCGGCTCGGTGCTCTTTGCCACCATGCCGCAATTCCTCGGTAGCTGGTTCCTCGACGTCAATTCGCCCGAAGCGTCCGAAGTGCTTGCTTATGCCGGGCCGCTGATCGTCGTTGCCGGGTTTTTCCAGCTCGTCGACGGGCTGCAGGTGGTTGCCAATGGATTGCTGCGCGGTCTCAAGGACGCACGTGTGCCGATGATCATGGCGTTGATCGCCTATTGGCCGATCGGCTTCTTCCTCGCCTGGGCCTTTGCCTTCCCGCTCGGTTTTGGCGGCATCGGCATCTGGTTCGGTTTCCTTGTCGGGCTGGCGGCCGCTGCCGTCATGCTCTGTGCACGCTTCTACCTTCTCCTTCGCCGCGAAGGAGCGACGGCCGGTGCCTGAGCCGGCCGTTCTTTACCCTCAAGCCGCGACAGGTTTATAGCTGGCGATATCGGCACGAATGCCGAGGCGCGCAAACATTTCCTGCGGATCGAAATTGGCGGCTTTATGAGCGGCCGCCACGGCTGCTCGCGCGCGCTCGACGACTTCGGTATTTTCCCATTCGGCAATCGTGACGAAATTGAATTCGCCTGGACCGGCGACCTGCTCCAGCACCCTGTGATCGATGAACCCGTCCTGCACTTCCAGCAGCTTGTGGGTCATCATCACTTTGACGAGAAATTCCTCTCGCGCCGCTGCCGGCACGATGAACTTGTCCACTCGAAAGAAAGCTCCGCTCATCCATTTTCTCCTGCATCGATGTTTGCAGGCAGATCTGTAATTCCTCAACTTAAGCTGAGGTCAAGAGGCGGATAAAGAAAGGGCCCGGCCGCTGCATAATTCCTCAAATCGGAATCGATTTAAGGAATTATGCAGTAATTCAAAGTGTTACAGCGTCCTTTGCGCGTCTGAAAAGACGCGCGGCGCTGTAAGCGGGCCTTCATCGGAAATCGCTATCGCTTGAAATCAGCGTTCGGCGAGCGCCGGTTCGCCCTTCTTTTCGCGCACCATGTTGATGAAGCGACGGAAGAGATAGTGGCTGTCCTGCGGGCCCGGAGAGGCTTCCGGATGGTGCTGGACGGAGAAGACCTGCTTGCCGAGGACGCGCAGGCCGCAATTGGTGCCGTCGAAAAGCGAAATATGAGTCTCTTCAACGCCATCCGGCAGCGACTTCGAGTCGACTGCGAAGCCGTGGTTCATCGAGACGATCTCGACCTTGCCGGTCGTATGGTCCTTGACCGGGTGGTTGGCGCCGTGATGGCCCTGATGCATCTTCTCAGTCTTCGCGCCGAGTGCCAGGCCCAGCATCTGGTGGCCGAGGCAGATGCCGAAGACCGGGATATCGGTCTTGATCAGCGTCTTGATCACAGGCACGGCATAGTCGCCGGTTGCCGCCGGATCGCCCGGGCCGTTCGACAGGAAGATGCCGTCCGGCTGCATGGCGAGTACGTCTTCGGCGCTCGTTGCGGCCGGCATGACAGTCACCTTGCAGTCGAGGCCGGCAAACAGGCGCAGGATGTTGCGCTTGACCCCGTAATCGAGGCAGACGACGTGGTATTTCGCGTCTGTCGCCTTGAGTTCACCGTAACCTTCGTTCCACACCCACGGCGTTTCGGTCCAATGCGAGGACTGGCCCGAGGAGGCGATCTTGGCGAGGTCGAGACCTTCGAGGCCGCTCCAGGCTTTGGCTTCGGCCTTCAGCGTCTCGATATCGAAGACGCCGTTCGGATCGTGGGCGATGACCGCGTTCGGAGCGCCGTTCTCACGGATCCAGGCGGTCAGCGCGCGCGTGTCGATGCCGCAGAGACCGATGACGCCGCGCGCCTTCAGCCATTGGTCGAGGTGCTTGGCGGCGCGGTAGTTCGAGGGTTCAGTGATGTCGGCCTTGAAGATGACGCCGACGGCGCCATGGCGGGCGGCGGGCGTCAGATCCTCGATGTCTTCATCATTGGTGCCGATATTGCCAATATGCGGGAAGGTGAAGGTGACGATCTGGCCGAGATAGGAGGGGTCCGTCAGGATCTCCTCATAGCCGGTGAGCGCTGTGTTGAAGACGACTTCGGCCGGCACCTTGCCGGTGGCGCCGATGCCCTTGCCTTCGATAACCGTGCCGTCGGCAAGAACGAGCAGGGCGGTCGGCTTTTCGATTGTCCAGGGTGCTGTCGCGGTCATCTTCATCCCGTTTCCGGCAGGTGGGCGCGTTGTCGCGCTCGTCGCCATTTGATTTCGCAGGCGTGTGGACACGGCAATGCCGCGCGCTTCAGGCCTGATCACGAATTTTGGTGCAGGTGGCGGTAAATAGCCACGCAATCGCTTAGCGTCAATCTTTGTAGCCGAGATCGTGGCCGTTTTCCTGCGCTTTATCGCATCGACCGCGCAATTTATTTGATCCGCCGCATCAGCGTGGTTTATGAAGCGGCATCAAAACAGGAGTGAAGACCATGCTGCGCGATCAACTCGCCACCCAGCTGAAAGAGGCGATGAAGGCCAAGAATGCGGAGCGGCTTTCCACCGTCCGGCTGATTCAGGCCGCGGTCAAGGACCGCGATATCGCCAACCGGGGCACCGGCAAGGAGCAGGCGAGCGACGACGAAATCCTGCAGATCCTCGCCAAGATGGTGAAGCAGCGCGACGAATCGGCAAAGATCTACGAGGAGAATTCCCGGCCGGAGCTCGCCGCCAAGGAGCGCGCCGAAATCATCGTCATCCAGGATTTCATGCCGAAGCAGCTTTCGGACAGCGAAGTGCGCGCCAACGTCTCGGCGATCATCGCCGAGACAGGTGCCGCGGGTGCCAAGGACATGGGCAAGGTGATGGCGGCGTTGAAGGAGCGTTACGCCGGCCAGATGGATTTCGCCAAGGCGTCGGCGACCGTCAAGGAACTATTGAACGGATAAGCCTCAGATAACCTTTCTTGCCTGCGGTTCGTCAAGGACCGCAGGCCCGAGCACCGCTTCGGCGGCGGCATCGATGATGGCGAATTTCGCCGCCTGATAATTCCAATATTCACGGATGAAGTGGGCCGACAGCCAGAAGTCGCCCTTGCGGGAGGGTTCCGTCCAGCCGATGCTCTCCATGGTCGCTGCCTGCGTCAGAAGCCGCTTCAGGTGGGTGTTGGAGATCATGAACTGTTCGCGGATTTCCCTAAGCGACAGAGGGCCGAGCACGACGCGGTCGGCCGTCCTTGGAAATTTGGGAAGGCGCGAGATCAGGTAGTCCATCACCAGCCCGCCGGTGTTCGCCCAGTTGAAGAGGTTGAACGTGGCGCCCGGACTGCGCACCCGTTCGCTGCCGATGATCGCCCTGGCGATCAGCGGCTGGATCGCTGCCATCATCGCCGAGGGATCGGCGGCAATCTTATCCGCGCGCTTACCGCCGTCGAGGCTGTCGAGGATCATCATATGGGTGACGAGCCATCGGGTGAAATGCTGCTCGGCGATTTCGGTGGGCTCCAGGTAGCGTGTGCGCTTGTCGGGGCCGGGAACGGCTCGCAGGAAGCGATAGGCCAGCATTTCCTGCATGAAGGCCGCGGCCGTATTGCGGCTGGCAATGTCGTTCCTGACCGCGAAATCGATGAAGCGGCCGGAATAGAGGCCGCCGCTCTTTCCGTCTTCGGAATAACCGTAATGAAGCGCGAAGCCGGCATGGGCCATCAGCCAGCGCTGTTGCGCGGCGAAGATCGAGGCGATGCGCGGGCTCTCACGATAGATGGCGAGCATCTGATCGGCGCAATGCAAGATCGCAGCGAGAAAGCGATCGTCGGCTGCAAGATTATCCGCGGTAAAAGCCATTTGGAGAGGTCCAGGGAGTTCGGCGCATACATCTTTCATGCAAGCGCCGCCTGTCAACGGTTTTATCGATAAGCGGTTAATTTCAAAGGGAGAGTTGTCGCAAGGAGAGCCAAAATTTAAGAAGGCAGGAGCTGGGGGCGCTCCTGCCTTCTTGCTCTTTGCTTCCACCGGCACGCAGGGCCGAAGCCCAAGCCGGAGGGTATTTGCAAAGGCACCCTTGCGAAGCGGCGCCGGGGGTAGGGATGGTGCTTCGCTCGGGGATCGCTTTGTTGAGATCGAACTTATTGCGGGCTGGCTGCATATTCAAATTACAAAAAAATAATGATTGGCGAAAACGGCGGTTTGATGGGCATTAAAGCGGAGGCTGAGTTGTTGGCTTGAAGACGGGGATGCTCAAATATAGGAATGAATAACTTACTGTTTTTAAATGACTTACTCAAATTTTTCGAAAAACTGCGGCTCTTCGTTGAGCACTCGCGGCGATGGAGTCGCCGGTCAGCGGGGACAATAATGTCGCACCCCTGTCGCAGGGGCGATAACGTGTTGTTGATTGGAAAACCGACGTCGCAGGCAACGGATGCACTTGCCTGTGAATAGCGGGTTTTCATGACAAGTTTCGTGGCATGGAGCGCCAAAGCAGCTTATATGGAGAGTACCAAGAGGTATAAATGCGCTTTTCCAACACCTTTCTCGATGAGATCCGCGACCGCGTTCCGATTTCGAACGTGATCGCGCGCCGCGTCAGCTGGGACAAGCGCAAGACCAACGTGTCGCGCGGCGATTACTGGGCCTGCTGCCCGTTCCACGGCGAGAAATCGCCGAGCTTCCACTGCGAGGACCGAAAGGGCCGCTACCACTGCTTCGGCTGCGGCGTCACCGGAGACCATTTCCGCTTCCTGACAGAACTTGAAGGCCTGAGTTTCCCCGAGGCGGTACAGCAGATCGCCGACATGGCCGGCGTGCCGATGCCGCTTGCCGATCCTGTGATGGAGAAACGCGAGAAGGAGCGCGGCTCGCTGATCGACGTCATGGAAATGGCGACACAATTTTTCCAGGACCAGCTGCAGACGGCGAATGGGGCGAGGGCGCGCGCTTATCTGCGCGACCGCGGATTGACGGGGCGTACCATCGAGACCTTCCGTCTCGGCTATGCGCCCGACAGCCGCAATGCGCTCAAGGAATTCCTCGCCGGAAAGGGTGTCTCCAAGGAGCAGATCGAGGCCTGCGGTCTGGTCGTCCATGAAAACGTGCCGGTTTCCTACGATCGTTTCCGCGACCGCATCATGTTCCCGATCCTTTCGTCGCGTGAAAAGGTGATCGCTTTCGGCGGCCGCGCCATGTCGGCTGACGCGCCGGCCAAATATCTGAACTCCAACGAGACGGAGCTCTTCCACAAGGGCAATGTCCTTTACAATTTCGCCCGTGCGCGGCGCGCCATCCAGGGACCGGGTCGCGGCGATCCTCAGGACGAGAATGCGACCGGCACCATCATCGCCGTCGAAGGCTATATGGACGTGATCGCGCTCTATCAGGCGGGCATCGAGAATGCCGTCGCGCCGCTCGGCACGGCGCTCACTGAAAACCAGCTCGAGCTGCTCTGGAAGATGGTGCCGCAACCGGTGCTCTGCTTCGACGGCGACGGCGCCGGCATCCGCGCCGCCAATCGCGCCGCCGAACTGGCATTGCCGCATCTGAAGCCCGGCCGTTCCGTTCGCTTCGCGCTTCTGCCCGATGGCAAGGATCCCGACGATCTCGTGCGCGATGACGGGCGCGCTCCTTTCGACAAGGTGATGAGCCAGGCAAAGCCGCTCTCCGAGATGCTGTGGAGCCGGGAGGTCAACACCGGCAAGTTCGACACGCCCGAGGCGCGCGCCGAGCTCGAGGCGCGGCTGAAGCAACTGGTCGCCGTCATCGCCGACGAGAACGTCCGCCGCCACTACCAGCAGGATATTCGCGATCGGCTGAACGCCTTCTTCCAGCCGCAGTTCCAGAACCGCAACAATGGCGATCGCCGCGGCGGCTTCAACGGCAACGGCAATTACCGGACGGGCCGCGACAATGCGGGCAAGGCAGGGCCGAAAAGCCCGAGCGTCATTTCCGAAAGGCTCGCCCGATCGGGTCCCGTGCGCGGCCACCAGAACAATACGGCGCTGCGCGAAAGCGTGCTGGCGCTGACCGTCGTCAATCACCCCTCGCTGATGATCGACGATTATGACGAGATCGCCGCGATCGAATATGACAGCCGCGAGCTGCAACGGCTCTGGTCGGCGATGCTGGGGGCAGCCGCTGCCGTTGCCGGCCCGCATCTGACGCGCGAATATCTGACCGAAAGGTTGGAATTCGAGGGCTTTGGCCCGCTTATCAAAAGCCTCGACCAGCAGGTGCGCAATGCCCGGCTGTGGATCGCGACCGAGCAGGCGGCGATGGAGGATGCGCGTGAGGGATACCGCCAGGCACTGGCCTCCCACAAGCGGGCGAAGGCGCTGCGCCGGCAGAAGATCGAGCTCGAGCGCGAGATCGCGCTGGCAACCGAAGCCGGCGACGGCGAGGCGATCGTTCAACTGATGCGAGCGCAGCAGGAAGTGCATTTCGAAGGGGTGCGCCTTGAGAACCAGGAAGCCATCATCGATGGCTTCGGCGTGCTTTCCGGCCGCGTCAAAGGGGCGGCGAACCACTGATGTCGCTGACTGAACAGGATGAACCGGGTTTTTCCGCTTCCGGCGCGCTGTTTTCTTCCGACCGCTCGCCGCTCGATATTCTCAAGCAGGTCTATGGCTATTCCTCCTTCCGCGGCAAGCAGCAGCAGGTCGTCGAACACGTGGTTTCCGGCGGCGATGCGGTCGTGCTCTTTCCCACAGGTGCGGGTAAATCGCTGTGCTTCCAGATTCCCGCGCTCTGCCGCAACGGCGTCGGCATCGTCGTTTCGCCGCTGATTGCGCTGATGCGCGATCAGGTGGAGGCGATGAAGCAGCTCGGCATCCGGGCGGCCGCGCTCAATTCGTCGCTGTCGCGCGAGGAGTTCGTCGAGGTTCGCCGCGCGCTTTCGGCAGGCCAACTCGACCTTCTCTACGTGACGCCCGAGCGCATTTTGACCGATGGTTTCCGCGATCTGATCGCCAACGAGAAGATCGCGCTGTTTGCCATCGACGAGGCCCATTGCGTCTCGCAATGGGGCCATGATTTCCGGCCGGAATATCGTGCGCTCGGCCGGCTCGGCGAGCAATATCCCGGTGTGCCCAGAGTGGCGCTGACGGCGACGGCCGATCCGCATACGCGCGACGACATCATCGAGCGGCTGGGGCTCGATGCCGCCCGGATCTTCACCACCAGTTTCGACCGACCGAACATTGCCTACGAGATCGTCGAGCGTGATCAGCCGCGCCAGCAGCTGTTGCGGTTCCTGTCCGGTCACAAGGGTGACAGCGGCATCGTCTATTGCCTGTCGCGCGCCAAGGTCGAGGATACGGCCGAATGGCTGAACGGGCAGGGCATTCGCGCGCTTGCCTATCATGCCGGCATGGACAGGGCGGTTCGTGACGCCAATCAGGATGCCTTCCTGAAAGAAGAGAACCTTTGCCTGGTCGCCACCGTCGCCTTCGGCATGGGCATCGACAAGCCGAACGTGCGTTATGTCGCCCATCTCGACCTGCCGGGTTCTGTGGAAGCCTATTATCAGGAGACGGGGCGCGCCGGGCGCGACGGTCTGCCGTCCGAGGTCTGGATGGCCTATGGTATGGCCGACGTGATCCAGCGCGGCCGGATGATCGACGAGGGCAGTGCCGCCGCCGAAATCAAGCGGGTCGAGCGCGCCAAGCTCAACGCATTGCTGGCGATTTGCGAGACCGCCTCCTGCCGCCGCCAGGCGATCCTCGCCCATTTCGGCGAGGCGCATGCCGGCCAATGCGGCAATTGCGACACCTGCCTGAAACCGGTGGAGACCTGGGAGGGCACCGAGGCGGCGATCAAAGCGCTGGCCGCCATCTATCGCACCGGCGAGCGTTTCGGCGCTGGCCATGTCGTCGACGTGCTCCTCGGCAACGTCAACGAAAAGACCGAACGTTTCGGCCACACCGACATGCCGGTCTTCGGCGCCGGCAAGGATATTCCGGCGCGCGTCTGGCAGTCGGTCTTCCGCCAGTTGCTTGCCATGGGGCTGATCCGCGTCGACCACGAAGCCTTCGGGGCGCTGAAGCTCGAGCCGGAGGCGCGCTCCGTCTTCAAGCATGAGCGGCCGGTATTCTTCCGCAAGGACCGGCCGGCCTCGGAACGGCGCACGAAGAAGGCGGAACGCAGCGAGCGCAAATCGGCACTATCAGGCGCCGACGGCACTCTCTTCGAAGCGCTCAGGGCCGAGCGCATGGCGATCGCGAAATCGCTCGGCGTGCCGCCCTATGTCGTCTTTCCCGATACGACGCTGATCGCCTTTGCCACCGAGAAGCCGCGCAGCCGCAAGGAATTGCTCGCCATATCAGGCGTCGGGCAGGCGAAGCTCGAACGCTACGGCGATGCCTTCCTGGAGATCATCCTCTCGCACGACCAGTAGTTCGCGGAGATTGGCGATGGACCCGATCCCGGAGCAGTTGGTTAGGCAAGGTCTGTGTGGAGGAAATCGTTGCCCTTGTAGAGAAGGCGCGTTTTCAGCGCTGTGGCGCAAGCATAGGCAAAGCAATCGCCGAAATTCAGATCTGCCGGATGACCAATGACTTTTCCATAGTGCATGCTCGCAGACAGCGCATCTTCGGCGATTTCATGCGAGATCGAAATCTCTTCGAGAATCAGATCTTCGGCGAATGCATCAACCGCTTCGGCTGATGCCTTTAGAAGTTCGGGTGTCGTCTTTCTGCCTGTCGGCGTCTTCTGCCGTGCCAGCGCCAGGATGGCTTCGAAGCGGACGAGGGGCGAGATGTGCATAGTGGGATCGTCCGATGCCGCCAAAGTCTTCTCAAGCTCCTCATGACCGGGCTCTCGCGCAAGAATGGCGACGATCGCCGATGCGTCGATAAACATCAGCTACCCCACATTTCGTCGCTGAATTTCTTCATGTCGAATGACGGGTCATTTGCTCCCAGCGCATCCGCCAGCGATTTTGCGCGTGCAAGGCGTTCATGCAGCGGCTGGCTTTGCCGCGCGCGCGTAAGCTCATGATGGAGGGCCGTTCGCACAGCGTCGGTTTTTGTCGCAGCCTTAGTCAGGCGCTGCAGCTCACTCGCAAGCTCGTCTACTTCAGGGTCTCGAATATAAAGCGCCATGGTGATATTCCTTCTGCATATACAGATATCACTTTTGAATATTCATTTCAATTTCTCTCGCTGCGGGACCTTTCCTGTGAAAATATTTCGTACCGGATTGGCGACATCCGCACTTGCTTTGTGCTAATTGCAGCGCCCATCGGAGGACGTTTTGGGGACAAGGGCGTTTACAATGACAAAAGCATTTCTCTCCCACCTGCAATCTGAGCTTGCCTCTCTTAAGGATGCCGGCCTCTACAAGTCCGAACGCGTCATCACCTCGAAGCAGGCTGGCGAAATTGCCGTTGTCTCCGGCGAGCGCGTGCTGAATTTCTGCGCCAACAATTATCTCGGCCTTGCCGACAACGAGGAGGTGGCCGAGGCCGGCAAGCAGGCGCTCGACCGATACGGCTACGGCATGGCCTCGGTGCGCTTCATCTGCGGCACGCAGGAGGAGCACAAGCAGCTTGAGGCGCGCATCTCCTCCTTCCTCGGCATGGAGGACACGATCCTCTATTCCTCCTGCTTCGACGCCAATGGCGGCCTCTTCGAAACGCTGCTGTCCGAAGAGGACGCCATCATCTCGGATGCGCTGAACCACGCCTCGATCATCGACGGCGTCAGGCTTTCGAAGGCCAAGCGCTTCCGCTACGCAAACAATGACATGGCAGCGCTCGAAGAAGAGCTGAAGAAGGCCGAAGGCAGCCGCTTCAAGCTGATCGCCACCGACGGCGTCTTCTCGATGGACGGCATCATCGCCAACTTGGGCGGCGTCTGCGATCTCGCCGAGAAATACGGCGCGATGGTCATGGTCGACGACAGCCATGCGGTCGGCTTCGTCGGTAAGAACGGTCGTGGGTCGCCGGAATATTGCGGTGTCGAGGGCCGGATCGATATCATCACCGGCACGCTCGGCAAGGCGCTCGGCGGCGCCTCGGGCGGTTATACTTCGGCGAAGGCCGAGGTTGTGGAGTGGCTGCGGCAGCGTTCGCGGCCCTATCTGTTCTCGAACACGCTGGCGCCCGTCATCGCCGCCGCCTCGCTCAAGGTGTTCGACCTCATCGAAAACGGCGATGCCCTGCGCAAGCGCCTTTCCGACAATGCTGATCTGTTCCGCAGCGAAATGACCAAGCTCGGCTTCACGCTTGCCGGCGAAGGCCATCCGATCATTCCTGTCATGCTGGGTGACGCCAAGCTCGCCCAGGATATGGCCAGCCTGATGCTGAAGAAGGGTATCTATGTCATCGGCTTCTCCTTCCCCGTCGTGCCGAAAGGGCAGGCCCGCATCCGCACGCAGATGTCGGCGGCGCATTCGCGGGCGGATGTGGAAAGGGCGATCGCGGCCTTTGCCGAGGCAGGGCGGGAACTGGGTGTGATTTGAGAATGGGGTTTGCTCCTCATCCTAACACTCTCCCCGTGAAAAACGGGGAGAGTGGACGTGCCAAACACAGCGTCGAGGTTGACGAAGCCGGTGCGTCTAGCTTCCTCTTCTCCCCAGCGGGGAGAAGGTGGCCCGAAGGGTCGGATGAGGGGGCGAGCGAAGCGAGGTTTCGAGCGGCGAGCGAGGAACATGCGGGATTTGATGGCGTCCCGTGCAGCCCCTCATCCGCCCTACGGGCACCTTCTCCCCGCTAGGGAGAAGAGGGAATAGCAAAGTCAGGTGCCAACCAAAGTGGGAATAATTATGTCGAACATGATGAAGGCACTGGTCAAAGCAAAACCCGAGGTCGGGCTCTGGATGGAGAATGTGCCAGTGCCCGAGGTCGGGCCAAACGATGTGCTGATCCGGGTGAAAAAATCGGCGATCTGCGGCACCGACGTCCATATCTGGAACTGGGACCAGTGGGCACAGAAGACCATTCCGGTGCCGATGGTGGTCGGCCATGAATTCTCCGGCGAGATCGCCGAGATCGGTTCGGCGGTCACCCGCTATCATGTCGGCGAGCGGGTCTCCGGTGAGGGGCATATCGTCTGCGGCAAGTGCCGTAACTGCCGGGCGGGCAGGGGGCATCTCTGCCGCAACACGCTCGGTGTCGGCGTCAACCGCCCAGGCTCCTTCGGCGAGTTCGTCTGCATTCCCGAAAGCAATGTCGTGCCGATCCCGGATGATATTTCCGACGAGATCGCCGCGATCTTCGATCCGTTCGGCAATGCCGTGCACACCGCGCTTTCCTTCGATCTCGTCGGCGAGGACGTGCTCGTCACTGGCGCCGGGCCGATCGGCATCATGGGTGCGCTCGTCGCCAAGCGATCCGGCGCCCGCAAGGTCGTCATCACCGATATCAATCCCCACCGGCTGGAGCTGGCGCGCAAGCTCGGCATCGACCACGTCGTCGACGCATCGAAGGAAAACCTCGCCGACGTGATGAAGGCGATCGGCATGACGGAAGGATTCGACGTCGGGCTGGAAATGTCGGGGGCCGCACCTGCCTTCCGCGACATGATCGACAAGATGAACAATGGCGGCAAGATCGCCATTCTCGGCATCGCGCCGGCGGGCTTCGAGATCGACTGGAACAAGGTGATCTTCAAGATGCTCAATCTCAAGGGCATCTACGGCCGCGAGATGTTCGAGACCTGGTACAAGATGATCGCTTTCGTCCAGGGCGGCCTCGATCTCGCGCCCATCATCACCCACCGGATCGGCATCGACGATTTCCGCGACGGCTTCGAGGCGATGCGGTCGGGCAATTCCGGCAAGGTTGTGATGGATTGGATGTGAGGAGACGACATGCTCTATGAAGGAAGCTGCCATTGCGGCAATGTGGCTTTCGAGGTCGAAGGCGAATTCACCGAGGCGCTCGACTGCAATTGTTCGCTTTGCCGAAGGCGTGGCGGACTTCTCGCCTTCGTGCCGCGCGAGAAACTGGTGCTGACAACGCCGGAGGACAATGTCTCGACCTATACTTTCCACCAGCATGTCATTCGGCATCACTTCTGCGCCAATTGCGGCATCGCGCCGTTCGGCGAGGCTGTGGGTCCGAACGGCGCAGCCATGGCTTCGATCAATCTGCGCTGTATTCCCGCGGTCGATATCGGCGCGCTTACGGTGAAGGCGTATGACGGCGCGGCGCGTTAGCCGATATCCGTCAGGCAATGGCGAATATATTCTCGGCACAACTGCAAAAATGGTGGAAGCAACTGGTGCGGCGGGCAAAATTCTTGCTGCCCTTGTCTTTTGTTCGCCGCATCTTAAATAAGGGTTCGCAATCGCTGCCGCGGTTCAAAGCCTGTGGATAAGGCTTTTTCCGTATTTTTGTGGGCTTTTTCTCTGGAAAAGCTTGACGAGAACAAAAAATGTGGGAATCACCGTTCGACTTGTTGAATGGTGAACTGGGTCAAGGCGGATCGCGCAACCATGACCGGAAATCCAAAAGCAAGAAAGCTTTGCTGTCCGGTGCCGGTAATCGTGGTTAATCAGGCTTTAAATGTCATCCCGTTAGGTGGGCAAAGGTGATTCGAGGGCGGCGCGTGCGGCGCGTCAGGCCCTGAGACAAGCCGTTCACCGTAGCGAGATTGGATAGCGTCAGGAAGGCGACGATATAAATGGCAACCAAGGTCAAAGAGAACGAAGACGCGGAAGTCGAACGCGACGGCGCAAGCGACGGCCCTCTTCTCGATCTTTCCGACGACGCGGTCAAGAAGATGATCAAGGCCGCCAAGAAGCGCGGCTATGTGACAATGGACGAGCTTAACGCGGTCCTGCCGTCCGAAGAAGTGACGTCCGAGCAGATCGAAGACACGATGTCGATGCTGTCCGACATGGGCATCAACGTCATCGAAGACGAGGAAGCCGAGGAAGCCGGTGCTTCCGGCGGCAGCGATGACGACGACGCCGGCGGCGACGAGGAGAGCGAAGGCGGCGAACTCGCGCCTTCGAGCGGCACGGCGCTTGCGACTGCCAAGAAAAAAGAACCGACCGACCGTACCGACGATCCGGTTCGCATGTACCTGCGCGAGATGGGCTCGGTGGAGCTTCTTTCCCGCGAGGGCGAAATCGCGATCGCCAAGCGTATCGAGGCCGGCCGCGAGACGATGATCGCGGGTCTCTGCGAGAGCCCGCTGACCTTCCAGGCGCTGATCATCTGGCGCGACGAACTCAACGAAGGCACGACGCTGCTGCGCGAGATCATCGATCTCGAAACGACCTATTCCGGTCCTGAAGCCAAGGCTGCGCCGCAGTTCCAGAGCCCCGAGAAGATCGAGGCTGATCGCAAGCTCGCCGAAGAGAAGGAAAAGACCCGTCGCGCCCGCTCCGGCGACGACGACATCACCGATGTCGGCGGCGAAGGCCTGCCTCCCGAGGAGGAGGAAGAGGACGAGGACGAATCCAACCTTTCGCTGGCGGCGATGGAAGCCGAGCTTCGCCCGCAGGTAATGGAGACGCTCGACACGATCGCCGAGACCTACAAGAAGCTGCGCAAGCTGCAGGACCAGCAGGTCGAGCAGCGACTGTCGGCTTCCGGCACGCTGTCCACTGCCCAGGAGCGCCGCTACAAGGAACTCAAAGATGAGCTCATCAAGGCCGTCAAATCTCTGTCCTTGAACCAGAACCGCATCGACGCCCTCGTCGAGCAGCTCTACGACATCAACAAGCGCCTCGTTTCCAACGAGGGCCGTCTGCTGCGTCTGGCCGAATCCTACGGCGTCAAGCGCGATAGCTTCCTGGAGCAGTATCAGGGTGCTGAACTCGATCCGAACTGGATGAAGTCGATCGGCAATCTGGCCGCCCGCGGCTGGAAGGAATTCGCCAGGGGTGAAAACACGACGATCCGCGACATTCGCCAGGAAATCCAGAATCTGGCGACCGAAACCGGTATCTCAATCTCGGAATTCCGCCGCATCGTCCATATGGTGCAGAAGGGTGAGCGCGAAGCGCGCATCGCCAAGAAGGAAATGGTCGAAGCAAACCTTCGCCTCGTCATCTCCATCGCCAAGAAGTACACGAACCGCGGCCTGCAGTTCCTCGACCTCATTCAGGAAGGCAATATCGGCCTGATGAAAGCGGTCGACAAGTTCGAATATCGCCGCGGCTACAAGTTCTCGACCTATGCGACGTGGTGGATCCGTCAGGCGATCACCCGCTCGATCGCCGACCAGGCCCGCACGATCCGCATTCCGGTGCACATGATCGAGACGATCAACAAGATCGTCCGGACATCGCGCCAGATGCTGCACGAGATCGGCCGCGAGCCGACGCCGGAAGAACTGGCTGAAAAGCTTGCCATGCCGCTCGAAAAGGTCCGCAAGGTCCTGAAGATCGCCAAGGAGCCGATTTCGCTCGAAACCCCGGTGGGCGACGAAGAGGATTCGCATCTCGGCGATTTCATCGAGGACAAGAACGCGCTGCTGCCGATCGACGCCGCCATCCAGGCGAACCTGCGCGAGACGACGACACGCGTTCTCGCCTCGCTGACGCCGCGCGAGGAACGTGTTCTGCGCATGCGCTTCGGCATCGGCATGAACACCGACCACACGCTCGAAGAAGTCGGCCAGCAGTTCTCGGTCACCCGCGAACGTATCCGACAGATCGAGGCGAAAGCGTTGCGCAAGCTGAAGCATCCGAGCCGCTCCAGGAAGCTAAGAAGCTTTCTCGACAGCTAAGGCTTCGCCGCCGCCGCTCTCATTGGAAAAGCCGGGCTTCGCGCCCGGCTTTTGCTTTTCGTGATTAATACCAATGATCCCGGCGCCTTTCTTGTCCCTCTGCGGTGACAGGATTATAATCCGGCCACGGGGGAAGGGATCACTCGCGACACGCGAGCGAGGGTCGACGTTACCTGCGTGGGCCAATCCTCCGTCAGGAGGTGCGACATGACCACTTACATTCTTTTGATCAATTGGACGGATCAGGGCATCCGCAATGTGCGCGACTCGGCAAAACGGCTCGATGCCGCGAAGAAATTGCTCACCAGCGTCGGGGGCTCCATCAACCAATTCTACCTGACGATGGGCGGGCATGACATGGTCGCCGTCTGCGAGGCGCCCGATGACGCCGTGATGGCGCATTTTACCCTTTCGCTGGCGATGGGCGGCAATGTCCGCACGGAGACGCTGAAGGCATTCCCGGAGGCCGCCTACCGGGATCTCATCGGCTCGCTCGGATAACCGGAGCCGGAGATCGTCGATCTTAGATGTTGCGGAGCACTCGCTGCGCTGGCAGTGTCGCGGCGTGCTTCAATTTCCGCGGCAGGCTCCGGCCCGACTTTTCGGCAAGCTCATGATGAAAGCGCTCCTCAGTTTCATGATCGTCACCGGTCGTTCGACAGCCGCTTCCTGACCGATGGAACCGGCGGCGGACAAATGGGATAACGGGATCCGGCAAGGCGCTGCTGCGTCGTTCGCACTGCATATCGTTGCGATCCTGCTCCTTCTGTTGCTGTTACCGAAGGCCGAGCCGCCGCTGCCATTGCCGGATGACGGTCTCTCGGTGGAGATCGTTCCTCAGTCCGTGGAATCGCGGAAAATGCCGGAGCCCGTCAGAGCGCCTTCGCCTCAACAGGCAAAGCCCGAGGCGGCAAAACCCGAAGCCGAGCCGGCGGCGCCGGTTACCAATAATCCGCCAGCTGCGGTAATGCCTTCTGTGGCACCGATTACTTTGCCGGTGCAAAAGCCGGCGGAATTCGTCAAGGCAAGGCAGCTGTTTTCCGACAAGCTCCTTGCCGATCCACGCAGCCGCCGCGCCCGCGAGGCACTACGTGGGCTTGCCGGCAGCGAGCGCAATCTGCAGCTCTGTGACTTGGAGGCGCTGGAGCAGGTCCGCCGGGCGCACCCGGCCATGGCGCCGGATATGCTTGCCCCCTATGCGATGGTGGCGGAGAAGGTCAGCGGCAACAGCGTCGAGGTCAGGGGCGGCGCCTTCCGCAGCAAACGGAAGTGGTACAACATCCAGTTCAAATGCGAGCTCGATGCCGGCTCCGGTAAGGTCGCGTCCTTCGCCTTCCTCGTCGGCGATGCCATTCCGCAAGGTGAATGGCAGGAGCACAATCTGGTCGCCGACGATGGCGCGGTCGACCAATAACCTCATCGCTGCTCGATCACGCGGTTTTTTTCTTTTGTGGCTTGATGCTGCCGGCTTTAAAGGCCACATCGCTGCTGTGACAGAAGAAGACGTAGAACCGGCGGAAGCGCAGCACGAAACGGGAAAGCAGCGGCCTGAAATCCGCTGGGGCGTCGTCGCGTCCGTTGCTGCGCATATTCCTATCGTTGCTCTTCTGATTTTCGGGCTGCCGAAGATCGAGCCGAAACCTCTCGAAGACGAGAGCGTGAAGGTTGAGCTCGTTCCGCCGCCGGAGGAGAAGAAGCCGGAGCCCAAGGAAAAGCCACCGGAGCCGAAGCCACCGGAGGAGGCTAAGAAGGAGCCACCTCCACCTCCACCTCCACCTCCTCTGCCTCCGCCGCCTCCGCCGGCCAGCAAGACTCCCGAGCAAGCTAAGCCGAGGCCTATGCCGACCCTGAACCCTGTCATCGAGTTTGGTGACAGGAATAGCGGTCCCGAAAAATCGCTCGCGGGAAATTCTTCTCAAGGCGAAACCAAACCCGCAACAACTCCGCCGCAGCACGATGCCGAACCTGAGCAGATGCCGACACAGGCTGCTGCGGAAAAACCTGAAACTGAGACGCCTGCTTCAAAGCCCGTCCCAGATGATGTGAAGCTTCCAGAGGTTGCGACAACAGACGTTTCTCCAAAGCCCAATGGGCCGCCGACAGACGTGTCTGGCGAAGCCACGACGAGTATCGATCAGGCCAGACCGCCGGAGCAGAAGGCCGCTGAAAAGCCGAAAGCAGCCGCGAAAAACAACGATCTGCCGAAGGCAAAAACGCTGTTTTCGCGCATGGGGGATGGCAATTTGTTTGCGCAGACTGCGATCGATGGCCTTCCGCGCAAAGAGCGAGTGGCCACGCTTTGCACTACCGAGCTTCAGGGCCAACTCGTTCACGGTTCGCCGAGTTATTTTCCATCCGCATTGCCTAGTTTCGGGTTGCGCAGCGGTACCGTCCTTGATGTCCCGGATGCAGCCTTTGGCACAGCCAAAGGCTGGTACCACGTTCGCTTCCGCTGCGAGCTGGATGAGGGAGCCACGAAAGTCGTGTCGTTCGCCCACGAAGTTGGCGGATTGATCCCCCGCAGTCAGTATGCGAAGTATGAAATCCGTGACTAGTCCTTGCGATCCTGGATTGCGGCCTTATCAGGAACAAGCCACGCGCAAGGAACCGCACCTAGCCTCTTCTCATGGCCGTGATGATTCCGGTGAAGAAGGGGACAATGATATGTCGAACGAGATTGAGCATTTTTTTGAGCGTCAGGACGAAGCCGTGAGCGCGGTGTTCTTGGAGAACAAGGGCGACGAGCTGACAGATATTCTGGTGGCTGCTCTGGAAGAGGCTTTCGAAATCCTTCTCGAAGCCGCGCCAGCCGAAACCGTTCATTGAGGTCGCAGAAGGATCGTTCAGTCTGCCAATGTGTGCTGACTGGTCGCGCCGCTTGCGCTGTCCCGCCTTGTCGGGATAATGCGCCAGCATCAACGGCCTAGATATCATGTCGATTTTCCAAGAGGATCAACCACCGTCGACGGGCGTGCTTGATGCCCGTCTGGCTGGTTACCGGTTCGAACGCGATGCGCTCGGCCGTTCCGCTGCGAGCGTTTTTCGGCTGGAAGCTCTCGGATTGCCGACGCTTTATCTGAAGGTCGAAGAGGTCGGTCCTTTTGGCGAACTCGCCGATGAAGCGGCCAGGCTTCGCTGGGTCAAAGCTTCCGGTCTGCCTTGTCCCGATATCATTGCAGAGGATAGCGACGGCGTGCGCAACCGGCTGCTGATCAGCGCGTTGCCCGGGAGTGATCTCGCCAGTGCATCAGTGCTGACGCCGCTTGCGCGGGTTGAACTCCTGGCTGCGGCACTTCTTGACCTGCATCGCCTGCCGATCGCATCCTGCCCGTTCGATCATCGGCTGGAGAGGCGTATCGCTGCGGCAAAAGCGCGGATGCAGGCTGGCATCGTCGACGAGACCGATTTTGACGAGACGCGGCTTGGAAAGAGTGCTGTGGCCTTGTTTGCCGAACTTGAACGCAAGAGGCTTGGCCGCGAGGATCTCGTCGTCACCCATGGCGACGCCTGCCTGCCGAATTTCATCGCGTCGGAAGAGGGATTTTCGGGTTATATCGACTGCAGCCGGCTCGGCGTCGCCGACCGCTATCAGGATATCGCGCTCGCCTGCCGCAGCATTGCCCACAATTTCGGCGAGGCGCTGGTGCAGCCCTTCCTCGAACGTTACGGCATGCCGGCCACGGATCCGGTAAGGCTGGATTATTATCAGCTGCTCGACGAGTTCTTCTAGGCAGCCCAGTCTGGCTACGATTGCGTCATCGCACTGCGGCTGGCAGAGTGGCCGGCGATCGGACCTGCGGGCAGATGATGGCGAGAAATCAGTTCAGGATGTTGCGCTCGGCGCTATCAGGCGTCGAAGCCGTGGCGGCGGAAACGCATCACAGCTTCGCGCGCCACACCCATGAGCAATTCGGCATCGGCCTGATTTCCGCCGGTGCTCAGTCATCGCTCAGCGGCCGCGGTATGGTGGAGGCCGAGGCCGGCGACATCATCACGGTCAATCCGAACGAGGTGCATGACGGCGCGCCGATCGGCGAGGGGCGGTCGTGGCGCATCCTCTATTTCGATCCCGCAATCGTCAGCGGTCTTTCACGAGAGATCAGCGAAAGCGGGGTAGGGCGATCGGAAATTCCGCATCCCGTCATCCGCAACGCGGCGATCGCCGCCCGCTTCGAAACGCTGTTTGGCGCGGTGACCGGCGGCAGGGCGGCGGATGGGTTGTTCTGTGAGGAACTGCTTCTGCAACTCGTCGCCGATGTCATGCGGGAGTGCTCTGGTACCGAAGAGCGGCCACCGGTGCCGGCGTCGATCCGCGTGGCGCGAGACCTGATCGACGATGATCCACTTGCCGCCATCTCGCTCGCCGATCTCTCCAGGGAAAGCGGGCTCAGCCGCTTCCAGGTGCTGCGCGGCTTTGCCAAGGCGACCGGATTGACGCCGCATGCCTATCTCGTCCAGGCCCGCATCCATATCGCGCGCCGGCTGATCGCTCAGGGCATGCCGCTTGCGGAGGCGGCCTTTGCCAGCGGTTTTGCCGACCAGAGCCACATGACGCGCGTCTTCGTGCGCAAATACGGTCTTTCGCCGCGGCTTTATGCCGGCGCCTTTCTCTGAGCAGCTGCTTTGCGCCTGCAATTTCGTTCAAGACCCCGACAGGCTCCTGCTGTTTTCTCGGCGCATCCAACAGGAGACGCCGAATGTCGAGGCAGGTTCAAGGTTATGTCTATCTGGCGCTGGCCATGCTGACTGTGGGGAGCACCGTCATTGCAAGCAAGCTCATCGCATCAAGCCTGCCGCCTTTCAGCGCCACCGCATTGCGCTTCGCCATCGCCTTTCCTGTTCTTCTCCTGCTGATGTGGGCGACCGGCGCGCGGCTGCCGAGGTTTTCCCGGCATGACCGCCTCATCCTCATCATTCAGGCGGGTGCCGGCAGCGTCGGTTATACGACGCTGCTGATCTCCGGCCTCAGCCTGACCTCGGCTGCCGATGCCGGCGTCATCATCGGCACGTTGCCGGTGGTGTCGGCCGCAATCTCCATCCTGCTGCTTCGCGAACGGCCGCAGCGTGCCCTGCTTCTGGCCGTGGCGCTTGCGACGGCAGGCGTGCTCTCGATCGCCTGCACACCGGATGCGGCCGGCGGATCGCTCGCCGGCAATGCATTGATCTTTTGCGCCGTCGTTTGCGAAGGATTGTTCATCCTGCTGAACAAACGGCTGAAGACGGAGGTTGCGCCGCTTGCCCTGTCGACGCTGATGGCCGGCATCGGCTTCATTGTTGCCGCCATCCCGGCTATTTTCGAAGCGCCTTTCGCAGATGGTATTTCGGCAAGCGCTGTCGCCGCCGTCGGCTATTATGCGGTGGTGCCGACCGTCGGCGGATTTCTGCTGTGGTATGCGGGGGCAGAAAGGGTGAGCGGCACGGAGGCCGCTCTCTTCACCGCGCTGGCTCCAGTTTCCGCCGTCATGCTTGCCTTCATCATCCTTGGCGAGCCGGTCGGGCTCAGCCAGATCGCCGGCATGGCCTGCGTGCTTGCGGCCGTGCTCGGGCTTGCCTTTGCCGGGAGCCGTAGCGCGAAACTTGCCGGAGAGAGATAGACCATGCAGTTCAGCCATTCCGATGCCATGTGGCAGGCCTTTCCGGAGCTTCGCGCCGGCGCGCTCCATGGCGACGGCATCCATGCGGATGTCGATGTCGAGGCGGTGATCGCAAGCTTCTACGCGATCGCCGAGGCCCGGCTGGCGCAAGCGCAGGAAGGCGAATTCCCCGAAATTCAGGCCTGGCGTCGCGGCTTTTCCCGCATGGGGCTGAAGCCGACACAATATCGCTGCGCTTCCGAGGCGTTGTTGCGCCGATTCCGCCAGGAGCATGCGCTGCCGCGTCTGCATCCGCTTATCGATCTCTGCAATGCGATTTCGCTCGCCTTCGCCATTCCGATCGCTGTCTTCGACGCTGAAAAGATCGCTGGCGATCTCGAGGTCCGGCGGGCCAGGGGTGACGAGACCTATCTGACCTTCGCCGGCGAAATCGAACATCCGGAGCCGGACGAGGTGATCTTCGCAGACGGTGCGGGAAACGCGCATGCGCGGCGCTGGACGAACCGGCAGAGCGGGCTTTCGGCCGTGCGGGAGACCACGCGCTCGGTGCTGATTGTTGCGGAGGCCCTGCATGTTTCCGCCGGTGAGGATATGGGGAAGCTGGTCGCCACAGTTGCGGATGTGCTCGCGGGGCATTGGCCGGTGGCACCCAAAATGGCGGTGCTGAGCGTGGAATCGGCGCGTTTCGAATTCTAAACGAAGGTGGTATTCGAGGCCTTGGGCCGGCGGCATCGCCGCCCTATCTCCATGGGGCCGATATCTCCTGGAGACGAACCACCATGTCAGACAAGTCGATCAAGATTCCGGGGCCGGACCATCCGATCACGGTCGAGCACAATCCCTCCCGTGTCGTCGTCACGCTTGGCGGCAAGACCATCGCCGACACCCACGACGCACTGACGCTGCGCGAGGCCTCCTATCCGCCGGTGCAGTATATTCCGCGGAGGGATGTGGACATGTCGCTGCTTCAGCGCACCGACCACACCAGCCATTGCCCCTATAAGGGCGATGCGTCCTATTACAGCATCATTGCGGGCGGCGAGCGCTCGAAGAATGCCGTCTGGACCTACGAGGCGCCGAATGCCGCGGTCAGCAACATAAAAGAGCATCTCGCCTTCTATCCCGATCGCGTCGACGGCATCGAGGAAATGGCCTCTCCGGAAGCCGGCACCTTCTGACGACGCGCATTGCAGCCGTTCCGGCGGAACATGTTTGCTTCCGGGCCGTTAGGCTCATCTAGCGGGGGATGTGTCGTGCCGAAATTCTACTTTCAGCTCTTCGATCGTGATGGTGCCGGGGCGACCGAGACGGGATATGATTTCGACTCTATCGAGGCTGCGAAAGCAGAGGCGCGGCGCGTGCTCGCGGAGATGGCCGCCGAAGGCTTGCCGACCGCGCCTTTGAATATGATGTCGGTGGAGCTCTTCGATGAAAGCCGGCGACCGCTTGCGGAAATCCGGTTGATTCTCGAGGAAATTGCGAAATAGCAGCCACAGGCATGCCGGCCTTTGAATTGCTTGTCGATCGCGCCAAAGCAATCGAATGACTATGTCAAATTTAATTGCCGGCCATGAAGGCGGGTCTTAGCGTCGCGTCGCAATCGACCGAGTCGGATTGATGCGTATGTGTGACCGGCGGCAGCCCTTAAACGGCTGCGGCTATCGTAAGACGTCGAGCCATTCATTGCTGAAGACGAGGCTGGCAACCGTGACCGGATCGCCACTCTCGTTGCGAACGGTGACGGCGATGATCGCGCGATCACCCGCAGGCAATTCGTCACGGGCCACATCCAGCAGGATGCGGGTCACTTCTTTCGGAATGTCTTCACGAGATCTGAGCTCGGTGCCGTGCTCATCGCGCGTGGGTCCTTCCCCGTTGTGTAGATCGAAATAGTAGCGAGCCATGTTCTTTCCTGCGCGTCACAGGGGAAAATCACAGATGAAGACAATTGTTCCCGAGGCTAGGCATTGATTCTTATAGAAAAATATAGGTCGCATCGAAATCGGTCGGGCTCCAGCGATACCGGTGGGCAAGCCCGTGATTGAATCCCTGCTGCTCAACCTTGGAAGCCGCGATGTGTTGTCGGCCGAAGAGGAAAGCCATCTCAGAGCCATCATCGTCAAAGACAGGTATTTTGCTGCCGGGGAGGATCTCGTCTCCGAAGGAAGCAGGCCTGGCTACAGCACGCTGCTGCTCGATGGTTTTGCGGCGCGCTATAAGGTGATGGCCGATGGCAGCCGCCAGATCACCGCGCTGCATGTCGCCGGCGATTTCGTCGATCTGCATGCTTTCCCGATCAAGAAAATGGATCACGGGATCGTCGCGCTGTCGTCCTGCCATGTCGCGTTTGCCGATCACGCCGATCTCAAGGCGATCACCGAGGGCATGCCGCATCTGACCCGGCTGCTCTGGCTCGATACGCTGGTGGATGGCGCCATTCACCGCGAGTGGATTGTCGCCATGGGCCGGCGCTCTAAGCGCGCCCATATCGCCCATCTCGTCTGCGAACTCTTCGTGCGGCTGCAGGTGGTGAAGCGGACGCGCGGCGCAAGTTTCCAGTTTCCGTTGACGCAGATCGAGATGGCCGACGTGCTCGGCGTTTCCGTCGTCCACCTCAACAAGACGCTGCAGGCGCTGAGGCGCGAGGGCGTGTTCACCTGGGAGAACCGGACGATCACCATCGTCGACTGGGAACGCCTGCAGGAAATCGCCGAATTCGATCCCGGCTATCTCAGCATCTCCAGGGAACCGCGCTAAAACCGAGGCATCGCACAATCCGGTGACACCAGCTCATTGCGATTGACAATTCGCCCATTCGGGCAGAACACCGCTCCGACCTTGAAAACTCTTATAAAGGCTGGCGGACCCGCGCTGCCGGCCGGTGACATCGCAATGGACATATCCCAAGGCCCGGGGAGCGTTCTTCGCCACCCCGGCTATCTGAACTTCGCCGCCTCCCGCGTCTTTTCCTCGCTTTCCTTCCAGTCCATTGGCATCGCCATGGGGTGGATGATCTACGATCAGACGCACAGCGCCTTTGCGCTCGGCCTCGTCGGCTTGTGCCAGTTTCTCCCGATGGCGGCGCTGACCTTCGTCGTCGGCCATGTCGCCGACCGGTTCGATCGGCGGCGCATCGGACTTGTCTGCCAGTTGATCGAGGCGGTGACGGCGCTGGTGCTGGCGGTTGCCACCTGGCAACAATGGTTGACACCGGCCGGCATCCTTGCCGCCGTCACCGTGCTCGGCGCCGTCGTCGCCTTCGAGCGCCCGACCATGGCGGCGCTGCTGCCGAACATCGTGCCAGCCTCGATGCTGCAGAAGGCGGTTGCAACCTCCACCTCGCTGATGCAGACGGCGCTGATCGTCGGCCCCTCGCTCGGCGGCCTGCTTTATGGCCTCCACCCCGTCGCGCCCTTTGCCATATCCGCGCTGCTCTTTGCCGTCGCAAGCTTCAACGTCATCTCGATCCGGATGCAATGGAGCCCTGCCAAGCGTGAGCCGGTGACGCTCGCCTCGGTCTTTGCAGGCGTCTCCTTCATCCGCAGCCGGCCGGTGATGCTCGGGACGATCTCGCTCGATCTCTTCGCGGTGCTGCTCGGCGGCGCGACTGCGCTGCTGCCGATGTTCGCCAGCGATATCCTGCATGCCGGTCCCTGGGGGCTCGGTTTTCTCCGCGCTGCCCCGGCGGTCGGCGCGCTCGCCATGTCGATCGCGCTCGCCCGCCGGCCACTGAGTAGCAATGTCGGGCGCAAGATGCTTGCCGCCGTCGCCGTGTTCGGCGTCGCCACCATCGTCTTCTCGCTTTCGACCAATATCGCGCTTTCCGTGGTCGCGCTGTTCGTGGTCGGCGCGTCCGATACGGTCAGCGTCGTCGTGCGCAGCTCGCTGGTGCAGCTTCTGACGCCGGACGAAATGCGTGGCCGCGTCAGCGCCGTCAACTCGCTGTTCATCGGCACCTCCAACCAGCTCGGCGAATTCGAATCCGGTATGATGGCGGCAGTCCTCGGCCCCGTCGCCACCGGCGTTGTCGGCGGACTCGGCACGATCGTCGTCGTCGCCCTGTGGATGCGGCTCTTCCCCGATCTCACCAAGGTCAAGACGCTGAAGGGCTAGCACATGCATGACGCGTTGAAAGCGACGACCGCTCCCGCTAGGTTCGGCCCGAAACATCATTCGGCGGAGCCGCGCGTGACAACAAATTTTCTATCCTGTGTGCTTGCGGCGGTTTTCGCGTCGGTGCCGGCTGTGGCGCTGGCCGAGTGGCAGGCGGTCGAAGAGGTACGGCCCTATTCGATATCAGGCACCTCGGGGGCCGGGCTCTATGCATCGATCGGCGAGCGTGGGCCGAAGACCAGTGGCTTCGGCCGGGCTATCGCGCATACGACGTTCAAGCTGACCTGGACCAGGAAATACGAACCGCAGGGAAATGCCTGCGTTATCGTGACCAACCGTCCGAAGCTCATCATCACCTATACGCTGCCGAAACCATCCGCCGAGCTGCCAGCCGCCGTGAAGAGCAGCTGGGAGGGCTTCATATCAGGGGTGCAGGCGCATGAGCGGGTGCATGGCGAGACCATCAAGGAGATGGTCAAGGAGATCGAGGCGATGAGCATCGGCCTCACCGTTGCCGACGATCCCGATTGCAAGAAGATCAGGATCGAGCTGACGCGGCGCCTCGGCGAGATCTCCCAAAGACAGCGCCAGCGCGGCCGCGACTTCGACAAGATCGAAATGGGTGACGGCGGCAATATCCAGCAGCTCATCCTCAAGCTGGTGAATGGGCCCTGAGGGGGCCGAAGCGGATAACGGGCGACCTTCTCCGGGCGGTGCCTGGCAAGCCTCGGGTGCGGCTATCAGGCCGCAGCCAAATGCATGGGCTCACCTTAGGCGCGGGCGCTTCGTCGCCATCAAGCCCTCGGTGAGTGCGTTCAGATCGCGGACAAGGGCTATCAGCTGTGGCAGCAAATCTATTTGATACCGCGGCGAGGGCAGCGAAGCGGGCCAGGCGTTTTTCGGGCCGAAATAGACGGCATGCATACCGGCGTTCTCTGC
Organism: Rhizobium sophorae; assembly: GCF_013087515.1. Classification (GTDB taxonomy): domain Bacteria; phylum Pseudomonadota; class Alphaproteobacteria; order Rhizobiales; family Rhizobiaceae; genus Rhizobium; species Rhizobium sophorae. Next base: position 50,281 of record NZ_JABFCN010000046.1, read on the forward strand.
TCCAACAATATCGGCCTCGGGATTGTCGCCGACGAAGAGACAGCTGTCGACGGGCAGGTGGAGACGGCCGGCAGCCAGCTCGAAAATTTCCCGTGCCGGTTTGCGAAGGGCGATGTCTCCTGAAATGACCACCAGGTCGAGCCCTTCGTTCAGTCCCGCCGCCGCGATTTTCGGTCGCTGAACATTGCCTTCGCCATTGCTGACGACGCCGACTAGAACTCCGTATTGCTTCAGCGCCGAAATGGTCTGTCTTGCCCCTGAAATGGGGACAGCCATGCCGGGATACACTGTCTCGAAGTCATGGAAGAGGGCTGCAGCAAGGTCGCCGGGGAGACCGAATGTCTCCACCAGGCGCGGATAAAGATCGCGCTTTCTTACCAGGCCGGCCTTCTCCAGCTGCAGGAATTCAGCGATGTAGTCCTGTTCCTCGACACCGTGCTCGCCAAGACGAAACCGCTGATATTGGAGCGGCAGGAAGGTGAGGACGGTAGCGGTCTTGTCGATGAGGGTCTCGTCAAGATCAAAAAGGACCGCTCTAATCATGGTGTCCCGCCCAATGCTTACTGGAAGGATTGTTCTGCAATGCCGGTAAAGCGGAAAACCGGATCTGGGTCAAACCTCACAAATCGAGTGAACGATCGACAGCGGCGCAGGCCAGAGATGGAAAGGCAGTTGAGCGCTTCGTCCCTGGACCTGCCTGGCCGCCGTCCTATCTCCTCCGCCATAACAAGGCGCAGCTACGCAAAGGAGGAGCGAGATGTCCTATGTCGATGGTTTCATCGTCGCTGTGCCGAAAGCGAATATCGAGGTCTACAAGGAATTCTCGACCTTCGCCGGCTCGATCTGGAAGGAATATGGCGCGCTCGAATATGTCGAATGCATCGGCGATGACGTGCCCCATGGCGAGTTGACCTCCTTTCCCCGCGCCGTGCAGGCGAAGGAGGACGAGGTGGTGGTGTTTTCCTGGATCGTCTACGGCTCGCGCCAGGAACGCGACGATATCAATGCCAAGGTGATGGCCGATCCCAGGCTCAAGGGCGACCAGTGGCAGATGCCGTTCGACGGCAAGCGGATGATCTACGGCGGCTTCGAGACGCTGCTCAAACTCTGATCGCCCGGGCAAGCTTGACTTGCGCCAAGCAGCGCGCCAACTCGCGACCCAGATGTCATCTCGAAGCAGGAGAGCGCCTTGCCCCAGACGATCCTCACCTTGTCCACACGCGGACAAGGCCTTTACGAATTCACCCACCAGGCGGAGGCCTTCGTCAGCGCGTCGGGGCAGGAGGAGGGGCTTCTCACGGTTTTCGTGCGCCACACATCCTGCTCGCTGCTGATCCAGGAAAATGCCGATCCCGATGTGCGCACCGATCTTCTCGCCTTCTTCCGCCGCTTCGTGCCGCCGGCCTCCGATCCCGAGATGGGCTGGATCGTGCACAGGGCCGAGGGGCCGGACGATATGCCGGCGCATATCAAGGCGGCGCTGACGCAGGTCACGATCGGCATTCCCGTCGCCAGGGGGCGGTTGATGCTCGGTACCTGGCAGGGGCTCTATCTTTTCGAACATCGTGACCGGCCGCACCGGCGCGAAATCGTGCTGCATCTCAGCACCTGAAACCGGATTAATTCTTGTGAATGCAAAGTGAATGCCCGGTTCGAACGCCATTCAGTTTGCTGGGTCTACTGTCGAGACAATCCCTGAAGGGAGAGCTTGGAATTCAATCGACGGAGACACAACATGACGCATTTCCTGACCAAGGCTTCGCTTGCCGCTCTGCTCGCCCTCTGCACTATTCCGGCCACTGTTTCCACGGCCGCCGCCGCCGGACCGCAGACGAGCTTTATCGTCGAGGCGCAATACCATCGTCCGATCCGCGGCTGCTCACCGATGCACGCTGTGCGCAAGGCGCGTGATTTCGGCCTGCGGAGAGCCCATATCTCCCGCATGTCGCCGCGCGTCGTCGTCGTCGCAGGGCGCGACCGCCGCGGCTGGGACAGGATCACCTTCGCGAATGTCCGCGGCTGCCCGCTGATCCGGCGCTGAGGACTACAGCCGGAGGCGCCGATGCGGCGCTTCCGGTCCGTTTTTGCCTTGACGCTGACACTTTCAGCCGTCTCTTCTCTGACCTGTATGAGTGATTCCCAAATGACGCTTCGGCGTCATGCGGAGTAATGGGAGGGCGGCTCGACCGGCCCGACTTTCAAACGAAAAGGTTTTTCGATGATGCAGTTTCTGGCAAAGGCGGGTCTTGCCGTCATGCTGACAGCCGGCACCCTGGCCGGTACGGTGGCCCCGGCCGCCGCCCAGTTGAATATCATTATTGGTGAGCCGGACCGTGGTCCGCCGCAGGATTACCGCCGTCCGCCTCCGGGTTATGACCGTCCGCCTTCAGGCTACGGCCGCCCGTCGCGCGGCTGCAATCCGCAGCTTGCCGAAAACCTCGCCCGGGATTACGGCTTTCGCCGCGCCCGGGTTGTCGACGTCACCCCGCGCCGCGTGATCGTCCAGGGCTGGACGCGTCGCGGCCCCGATGAAATGAGCTTCGGCAATGTGCGCGGTTGCCCCGCCTTGCGCCGCCGCTAATCGTTGGAAGAATACGCTCCCCCGTCTCCCCGATGCGGCGGCCACAACCGCCTTTGTCAGTCTCCCCGGATCGGCAAGGGCGGTTTTCTGTAAGGTCTTTCCTACAACGCCGCGCGTCCGAAAAGACGCGCGGCGTTATAATGCTTATTGTTCGATGGCGAAGGTCACGGTGACGCTGACATTGTAATTGTTCTCGCCGCCCTGGACGGGAACGGCGGCGTCGGAGGCCTCCTTCATCATCGTGGCGCGATAGACCGGCTGCGGCATGGCGCGCGGCACATTCTCGTTGATCTCGAGAATGCGGCCGAGCTTGACGCCGGCGGCTTCGCTCAGCGTCTTCGCCCTCTTGACGGCATCGGCGACGGCGGCCTTGCGTGCCTCTTCGATCGCGGCGTCCGGCTTGTCGTTGGTGAACTGGATTTCGCCGCCCTGGTTGATGCCGAGGCTGACGGACTGGTCGATCACCGCGCCGAGCTTGGCAAGATCGCGCAGCCTGACTGTGACCGAATTGATGGTCTGGTAGCCGATCAGCTGCGGCTGCTGCTGCTGGCCGTCGACCGGCTGCGGATAATTGTATTGTGGCTGGATGGAAAAGCCGGATGTCTGCAGATCGCGCTCGGCGATGCCGCCGCTCTTCAGCGCGGCAAGAACGTCGTTCATTGCCTTGTTGTTCTCATCGAGCGCTTCGCGGGCAGTTTTCGCCTGCTTGACGACGGCGAGATTGACGATTGCCATATCGGGAGCGACGGACGATTCGCCATCGCCGGTCACCGAAATCACCGGCTCGCGCGGTTTTGCCTCCTGCGCGAAGGCGGGCGCTGCGGCGGCGAGCGGCAGCGCCAGAAGGGCGGTCATCAGGACAGTTCTGGTATAGATCGGCGCCATGTTTTCATTCCTTGGTTGTCGTTTCCCGGAAGAGCTTTCTGTCGGTTGATTGTGAAGCTATTACGGCGGAAAAGACAGGCGCATGCGCAGCGAGAAAAAAATCTAAGGGGCGCACGCATTGGCGCTGAAACCGGAGGACGTCCGCCGACCCTTAAGAGCCGAAACGGCTGGACCGGAACCGAGGGCTCGCTATCATATGGCGACCATCGACGACGAGGAAGCAATGTTCGAAACACTCGATCCCGTCCCGTCCGAGATCGCCACCGCGATTTCCGATGGCCTGAACGCCTTCAACGAGAGCGCTCAGATCAGACGCGAGGCCTTCGCTATCGTCTGGCGGGAGAACGGAAGGCTTGCCGGCGGGATAACGGCCTCCGTTTCCTTTTCGGTTCTTTTCATCGGCAATCTGTGGGTCGAAAAATCGCTGCGCCTGAGCGGCATCGGCAGGAAGCTGATGGCGGCGGCGGAAGAAGAAGGGCGCCGCCGCGCCGCCGTTGTGGCCTGCGTCGACACGCTCTCGACCCAGGCCCCGGATTTTTACCCGAAGCTCGGATATGTCGAATTCGGCAGGGTCAGCGGGTATGCGGGAGGCCGGCCCGTTGACCGGATCTGGTTCCAGAAGGAATTTTCCGCCGCAACTTGATCAGAAGCCGCTGGCGGCTTCCTGTCAGATATCAACTGAAATGACATTGGAGAACGTAATCGCAGGGGCAGACGAGTCTGTTGACTCGCCAATTGTCCTGCTAGGCGCCGAAATCGTCCATGAAGGATGGGTGGATAGCGGGCTTGCGCTCTTCGCGTGCGTCGCGAATACGCTGGGGAACCGCACCGAGACCAGCGACGAAGCGGGTCAGGAGATTGCGGTTGAAAAGTTTATGTATGGCACTCATGGCAGTTCACTCATTCTTTTTTTTGTTAGCCGGCAGCATATATTTTGCCCAGGCTGCCATAACAATGGGCAATTTTGCATGACAGTTATGTGACGGTGCATGGCTTGGGCGGAGCAGGCCTAAAAAGCGATCACATTGGCGTTAGAAGCGGTCGCCGAGGGCGGTCGGCCGCTATAAATCCTCGTCTGTATTCGCCGTGGCATGGTAGATTGCCCGCTTGGGGTAAAACCATCCCCTCCGAAGGAGAAGCTCAGATGAACCGATTTCTCGCATTTATCGCGACCGGAACGCTGATCAGCCTTGCCTCGATCATCTCGGCCTGCACATCAACAAGCCCCGATCAAACTTCGTCGATCGGCGGCGGTTATGGCGGTTATTATGAGCGTCAGCCGCTTAATCCGGCCTGTGGGGGTGGATTCAGGCCGAGCGATGGACGCTCTTGTAGCTATTAGAATTGCGTGCCAATCAGGCATGAGGCCGCGCTAATAGCTGCACGGACGATCAGGAAACGCCCGCCGCCGAGATAGTCGGTTTTCCTGCTTGGGCCGTGCCGCAAATGAACATCACCACCTTGGACTCCTGCTTGGCGCCCAAGGTTATCACTCAGTGAAGCCCTTGCAGTCTGTTCCGCCGCTCTGCCAGCAGTTCATTTTGAACCAAATTCCTAGCATTGTCCGAAAGACCGTTCGGCCCGAGCAGACCAAGTTCGGTAAACCGCGCTTCAATTTCCTTAGGAATGCTATCCGCTTCGTGTTGGCAAAGGCGCACAAGCCACTTCCATTCGTCGCTAGTCATATCCCTGTGCACGACCATGAATTGCTACCCCTCCCGAGAACAACGACATCCATTAATCAGTACCACAACTTCGATCGAAAGGCAGGTGGCTCGACTACCGCGTCGATCACGCGCGCATCAATTCGTAAAGCGCTGCACGAACCCGATGCTTCTGATCATTCTTAGGAAATCTTCACCGGCCGATATTTGGCAACCGTCGCACATACTTCTTCTTGTTGCAGTCGCACCGGACAATCACCCGAACTCGCTTCTTGCGGCTGCCTTGATCGCCAGACGCGTTCGATCTCGGCAATCCCGCCCCTCTGTATGATGAAATGCTTCAGGACTGGCGACGCGGCGAGCGAGAGAACTTGGCCAATGGCGCGCGGGAACGGACAGAGGTCCTTTGTACCAATCCGCAAATGTCACAAGCGCTGGACGACGCAACAGCCCATTTCAGCGGTTCGAGGCTGTCAAATTCAGGCCGAGAAACGTCATTTTTGAGAGATTTTATGCCGGCTCTCATCCGAAAAAGGCCGTTGGTCGTCGGACCATTCTGTTCCGCCGTGGTGACAGCGTCGGCAATCAATTCCAATGTAATCCGAGCGATCGCCGTGGCATCTACCACCCGCTTTGCCCTCAAGTAGACAGGAAGTTTCGCCTGCGCAATCGTTTCTCTGTGATGAGTTCGGACGTCGTTTACCTGTCGCGAAAGCACAATGAGAGTTGCGAGAGTAATGGCACCGCCGAACCAACCGCTAGAGGCGGACACCCATTGCCTGAGACAGTCGCCTTTGTCGTTCGGAGAACACAGCTTTTGAATGGAAAGGTAAGTCGGATTGAAGCCGACGCGATATGAAACTAATCGACGCAAAAACCGTGAGCGCGATCCATACTCCATAGCGATCATACCAAGACTTCATTCCCCCTCCCTCAACTTCCGCAAGAGCATAGATAATGCTGCGCCACAATTACAAGGACCGCGGCAGAGCCACGAGGCGATTGAAACAAGGGCGGAGTGGTGGGCCCGGAGGGACTCGAACCCCCAACCAAGCGGTTATGAGCCGCCGGCTCTAACCATTGAGCTACAGGCCCTGGCGCCGTGTCCGGCGCTGGGTGCCGGGGCAATGGTTCCCGCAGCACGGGTTCCGCTCTAACGCAAATCCTGAGGAGCCACAAGCGGGCAGCGCAAGCATCTGTGGACGATGCATATTTCGTGGGCAGCCACTGGAACCTTCTCCCGCGGGCTACACTTATCCAAGTCACATTCCGCATGAAGAGGGCGATCGCAGATGGTGGCTTCGAACAGTGCCGTGGTGCTCATCGTGGAGGACGAGCCGCTGATCCGGTTCAATATTCTCGATGTGCTGGAGGAGGTCGGTCATGTGGCGCTGGAGGCGGCGAATGCCGACGAGGCTCTGGTGGTGCTGAAGGGCAGGCAGGATGTCGATATCCTGTTCACCGACGTCAATATGGCCGGGTCGATGGACGGTCTCCAGCTTGCCAATCGGGTGAGGGCGATGCGGCCGAATATCGGCATCATCATCACCTCCGGCATGGTGCGGCTCGATCCGATGGCGCTGCCCGCCAATACCGCCTTCCTGCCGAAGCCCTACATGCACGATACGCTGATTTCGACAATCGATTCTCTGATGACGTAACGGCAATACCCGGATGACCGGACAGGGGCGCGCAGCCGCAAAACGGGGACTGTTTTTGCGGCTGCGCGCGAGGCGCCGGGAGACATGCTCGTCTTCAGGCGGGGCGGAGGGGAACCACACCCTCAGCTGAAGCTGCTCTTCAGCGCCTCGTTCTCGTGATGGGCCTTCTTCTCGTAGATCGTAAACAGCGCCATCGAAAGGAGATAGGAGAGGAAGGGATCCCCTATCTGCGTGGCGATGTCGCGGGATGCGAGAACATGGCGCTCCAGCGCGCCGATATCCTTCTGTATTGCGGTCTGCGTGGCGGTTTCAGCGAGGCGGTTCATGCTGCCATCTCCAGGAATTGGGTCACGACCGAGCGGGCCGGCACGTGCCTGACATAAAGGGGTAGGGTGAGGCCGAGGGCGGCGCGCATCTTGCGCAGCACCCGGTCCGACACTTCGAAGGCGCCGCAGCAGACGGGATATTTGCCGTAGCCGTCTGCTCGGCCGAGTTCTTCCACTTCGGCGCCGGCGCGCTTGTAGACGCGCTTGAGGTAGGGCTCGTAATTGGAAATCATCGTATGGATGCCGTGATCGAGCGCACATTCGCAAAGCGCAAGCAGCATCATGGAGAAGGCGCGGCCGGCGTCGATATCGGGGAAATCCTTGGCGATCGCCTCCTCGTCGATGCACATGCGCGTGCCTTCCCAGATGCCGGGGGCGATAAGATCAGCGGCATCGGGAAACGTCTCGCGGAAGACATCGTAGAGAAGGGTCGGGCCCGTCGTCGGCATCAGGCGCATGCCGCCATAAAGACGGGTGCGGCTGTCGTTGCACCAGACGAGATAGGCGGGGGCGAGCGAATCGTAGCTGTCACGTTCGTAAGGGCCGATGACGGGAACGTCCCATCCGAGCGTATCGGCGAAGACCTTCTTGCGCAGGCGAAACATCTGGTCGAGTACGGCAGCGTATTTCTGATACTCATGTGCCTGAATGATAACGAACATTTTGCCCTCCAGCGTTTTCAAGTTCGTGGAAAGCAGAATGGTTCATGCGGGCCGGATCGGAAATTCCCTCAGATGGGCCCCCTCAGATGAGGGGGGCAGAACATGTCGCGCAAAAGTGTGCCGCGGTTTTGCGACAACGACATGCGTAAAACAAAGAGCTAAAGCGCGAGGACCGAATCTGAAAGATCGCGATTCGCTAGGGATTGATGATGCGCAATTGCACGGCCCGCGAGGCGGCGGCCGAGATGGTCGCGCAGCCGAGCTTGAAACGGGCGGTCTTCAGATAATCGCGCGTGGTGTGCTCTGATATGCCGAGGATGACCGAAATATCCTTGTAATCTTTGCCCAGCGCCGTCCAGTGCAGACACTCAATCTCGCGCGGCGACAATGACGGCACGGGATCGTTCTCGCCATGCAGCTCGTAGACGGCCTTGCGGTGGATAAGATGAGCGATCTCGATCCATTCGTTGCGGCAGCGGCGGACGAGTTCGGCCCATTCCTCGGCCGCTATGCGGGCATTCAGCGACAAGAGCGCACGGCGCTGCGCCTTGTCGGCGACGGGAATGGAGTAGCCGTTGCCACCGATACCGTGCTTCTGGGCATCGACCAGCATGGCATAGGCTTCTGGAGTCGGCTCGACCTCGCTCCAGTCGAAGGGCAGCTGGCGTTCAAAACCCTGTTTGACGATCGGATCGACCTTCACATAGCTGTTCAGGAGGTAACGGGAGACCCAGGCATCCGGATAGGTGGTGCGCACGAAGGGCGAATCGATCTTGCTGGCGATCGTCTGGGCGAGATGGTAGGTGACGAAATCGAGGCCATATTCCGCCTGGAGAATGCGGATGGCGCCATCCACATTGGCCGCAGCCTTGATCTGTTCGAAAGCGGACTCGAACTTTTCGCTGTAGGTATTTTCAATCATTTCCACTGCCCCAATCCCCTCAATCCTACCGCGAGCACCGTCACAAATACAAGGCATCCCCACATATGCGGGGAATGACAATCTTGGCCCCATCTGCTAGCGCCTTCCATGAGGAGGCCTCATATGGACAGCAAGAGACCATTCGAGATTGCCGAATGCCAACAGGCCGCCAAGGGCCTGAAATCCAGCTGGCAGGACATGGCCGGCTCCGAAGCGCTGATCCGCGCCCTCGTTGCCGAACGCAACGGCGACACGCCGCTGGCGCTGTTCTGGACTGAGGTTCACCGGGCGCTCTGCCAGGAAACCAACGCCTTCTGATAATCGGCTTTCCCGAAAGGCTCGGGCTTTTCTCCTTGGCTAAACAGCGCACCACCCGGGCGCGGCAGCAAGGAAGTCCCGCCGCCTTTTCTATATAATTGTCGATGAACACGTCTTCATTCTTGTCGCGATTCGATTCTACGATGAAAGCGTCGGACGACAGCGTTTTCGGATATATGGTTAATAAACTCGCACTATTTCATCGATTTGTGCCAAAACGGGTTGACGAAGAATTTGTGGCAATAGCAATGGTGTTTGTGGAAACGGTTACACTCCTCACCTGTGCCGCCACTGGCTGCAGAATGTTTCGACTGTCATCACCGATATGTGAATGGAATGACTGAAAAGCGCGTGCATCTGGTCTTCAAGACCCATCTCGATATCGGCTTTACCGATCATGCCGAGAAAGTCCGCCGGCAATATCACGAGCGCTTCATTCCGCAGGCGATCGAAACGGCCAAGCATTTTCATGCCGAAAATCCCGACGAGCCGAAATTCATCTGGACGACGGGCGCCTGGCTGATCTGGGATCATCTGAATTCGCGCTCTGCAGCCGAGGTGGGAGCGCTGGAACAGGCGATCGAGCGCGGGCTGATCCGCTGGCACGGCCTGCCGTTCACCACCCATACGGAGCTGATGTCGCCGGATCTCTTCCGGGCCGGGCTTTCCTATTCGCAGGAGCTCGACCGCCGCTTCGGCAAGACGACGATCGCGGCGAAGATGACCGATGTACCCGGCCATACGCTCGGCATGGTGCCGCTGCTATCCGAGGCAGGCATCCGCTTCCTGCATCTCGGCGTCAATACGGCCTCACCGCCGCCCGACGTGCCCGAGATCTTCCGCTGGCGGGCGTCCGGCGGCGAGGAAGTGGTCGTCATGTACCAGCGCTCCTATGGCGAGACCTGTTTTCCAGACGGTTTCGAGGACGGGCTGAGCTTTGCCCATACCAACGACAATATGGGGCCGCAGAGCGTGCCACAGACGGCCGAGGCCTATCGGGAACTACGCGCCCGTGAGCCGGATGCGGTCATTCGCGCGGCGACGCTCGAGGATTACGGCGCCATTCTCTGGGGGGAGCGTGAGCGTTTCCCTGTTGTCGAGCTGGAACTCGGCGACAGCTGGATCCATGGCAGCGGCAGCGATCCGGTGAAGACGGCGCGGTTTCTTGCGCTGCAGCGGCTCTACGACCGCTTCGCGGCGGATGGGCTCGACGCGCGACGTCTCGCCTTCGGGCGCGGACTGGCGATGGTGGCCGAACATACCTGCGGCGTCGATATCAAATCCTATTTGCGCGACGACAAGGCGTGGTCGCGGGCCGATTTCGAGGCCGCACGCCGATCCGATTATCGCTTCGCCTATACCGAAGCCTCATGGGATGAGCAGCGCGCCTATCTCGACCAGGCGGTCTCGGAGCTCGACGAGACGGACCGGAGCGCAGCCCAGAGCGTACTTGCCGAATTTGCCACGCCTGCCGTCATCAAGGGCGGTGGGCGGGAGCTCCGCCTGCAGACCGGTGGCTGGTCGATCGTGCTCGACGGCGCGAGCGGCGATGTGGCCGAAATCACCTCTCCCTCCGGTCGGACGATCTCCGGCTGCGACGGCTCGCTGATCGCCTATCGATATGAGAGCTACGATGCCGGCGACGTCAACCGCCACATGCAGACCTACCTGACCCATCGCCAGGAATGGGCGGTGCTCGACCATGACAAGCCGGGGCTCGCCTGGTCGGGGGCCGCACTTTCGAAGGTCTTTCTGCCGGCGTTGGAAGCAACGCAAGCGGCGGGCATCCTTCTGTCGATGCCGGCCGAGGCCGTGCAGAAATATGGCGCGCCGCCGCATGTGATGCTGCATTTCACCGCCGAGGGCGATCGCCTCAACCTCAGCCTGACATTGCACGACAAGCCCGCCAACCGCATGCCGGAGGCAAGCTTTCTTTCCTTCACGCCTGATGGTGCGGGGGACTGGAATTTCCACAAAATGGGCCTCTGGCACCGATCGGGGAATATTGCGACGAGCGGCGGGGCACAATTGCAGGCGGTGACATCAGCACGCGGTGATCTTGCCGATGGTCCGCTGACGATCGAAACCTTCGATGCGCCGCTGGTTGCGCCGCAAAGCTCAGATTTTATGACGTTTTGCAGAACTCTGCCGGATTTTACCGCCGGTATCCGCTTCAATCTGCACAACAACAAGTGGGGAACCAATTTCCCCATGTGGTGGCAGGGAGATTTTCAGGCGCGCTTCCGGCTCAGGCTCGACTGAGCCGCTCGATCCGCAAGCGGCCTGGTCGATGTGAGAAAGGATTCAGCCGACGTTTGCTGTTCGGTTGAACCAACTGGCGCGTGGCGCTTCGGGCCGCTGCGGCTTCGGGCGAAACTTCACCAGCACCTCGCGGCCATCGGAGGAGGCCTGCGTGCGCTCCAGCGCGTCGCGTTCGGCAACTGCCTGGCGCCAGTGCTCGTCGTCGCGCCCATTTGGCCGACCCTGTTCCTCCCAAATCGCGTAAGCTCTTTTGCTGATCCATTCGTGGCGTCTGTCGCTCATCGATCCATTCCATTGATCAAAATTGTTATTCGGCAATTCTGTCCTGCAGAACCGGCGGCCGGCGCTTGGCTGCCATCAGCAGGTCGAGTTCGATCGAGGAGGGCCCGAAACGGGTAAACAGGCTTTCTGCCTGCTCGCCGCGCAGGCCATATTTGGAGGCGAATTCGTCAAGGCTATAGGGGCGGCCGCGCAGGATTTTGCTTCGGCGCTCCGGTTCACGGATTTGCGTCATTGGTGATAACCCCAGTGTGTTTTGCGAATGTGAGGACAAAACAAATTACAGAGACAAAAGTTCCGTGAATTTTCAGGGTTTTTTCGCCTCGCCGTGTCATTCCGGAGCGATCTCGGGCGGGTGGCATAGATTTTTAAGGCTGGTGTGCGCGGAGAAAATTTCGTCTAAACACGCAAGAATATCAGCGTGTTATGGAATTCGCTTCCGCGGCGGCGGATAAATGGGCTTTACCCCGGCGTGTTACTCTATAGAATCAATAGTGTTATTCGGTTCGCAGGGGCAGCAAATCGTTCCGTTCCCCGCGTTGGCGCGACCGATACCGGAGGACTTTGGCTTCAACCCATCAAGAGGAGACAGACATGATGAATGCACTGCCGCCACTTCATGACGGCCACGCGCCGTTCAACCTCCAGCAGCTGTTTCGTGAAGCGCTCTATGCTTTCGAGGAATGGGACAGCGAATTGACCGAACCGATCGTGACCCACGAAGGCCGGGTCATCCCCATCAGCTTCGTTTTCGAAGCCATGCGCGAATGCACCGACATCGTGCCGATGAACATCGTCGGCGCCGTCACCGAACGGCTGACCAAGCCGTGGGAGGGCGAAGGCCCGCTCGACCAGATGACTTTCTCGACGGCGGCGCGTGTCATGCGCGTCCTAGTGCGCAAGCGCCTTCTCCTCACCGGGGCTGCGGATCTCGTTGCCGTTTCGGCCCATGCGTCAGAAGACCAGGGCCGCGACTGACAAAGTGAGGATCGCGGCCATGGCTGCGATCCTTTTCCGCTTCTTGGCGGAACCTCGCTTATTCCCAGCCGTTTAATTCGGCAGGCACAGCCCGCAACTACAGCGCCCTTTTCGAGAGTCGCAAAGGGCGCTGTAGCAGTTTGAATTGCTGCATAATCTATAAATCGATCCCGATTTGAGAGTTATGCTGTGGTGACGGGCGAGGAATGAGCACCATGCTAAAATCTATTGTTCATGAAATCATGGGTACACCCAGGCGTGAGCCTGATCTTCCGCAATCGCTCGAGCAGTTTCGCGACAGGAAACGGGTGCTGATCATCTTTGCCGATGCGCAAGATGACCGCGCGCTCATCCAGGATGAATGGCTGCGCAAGGCGCATATGCGCTTAATCGAGGAAGACATCGAGGTGTTCAGCATTGCCGGCGGCGGCGCATTTGCGCTGTTCGACGATGACTGGGAACTCGATGCCGACGATATTCGCGATCGGCTGCAGGGACCGCCATCCGGCGAGTTCGGGTTGATCCTGATCGGACGCGACGGAATCGTGAAGCTGCGGTCGAGCGAGCCGATGAGCGCCGAGGATATCTTCGCGGCTTTTGAGATGTTGCCGAAGAAGACGCCTTGGTAGTGTTTCGAGAGTCCGTTTGAAGCGGCGGGCGGTGGAGCATCCGCGCCCGCATCCTTTGCATGTTCAGAGTTCGAAGGCTTCCTTGAGGCCCAGGCTCTTGCGTTCGCGCAGGTCAAGATCGGCCTCGATATGGGCGATGTGATGCAGCATCAGCTGGCAGGCGCGGTCGAGTTCGTCGGCTTCGATCGCCGAGACAATATCACCATGTTCGGAATGGCCGCAGCTCGATGCGGTCGACTGCCCGTAAAGCGCAATCACCAGCGACGAGCGGGCGACGAGCTCCTCCATGAAGCGCTGCATGATCGAATTTCCCGATATGACTGCCAGCGTCAGATGAAAATCGCCCGATGCCTTGATTTCAGCGCGGCGTGCGGTCTGGCCACGCTCGCTCATCAAGCGGCCTTCTTCCAGCAGAAGCTGTCGCAGATGAGTAATATCGTCAGGCGTGATCCGCGCCGCTGCCTCGCGCAATATGCCCGGTTCGACCAAGCGGCGGGCGGAAAAGATCTGGCGAGCCTCTTCCGGCGAGGGATAGGCGACGAAGGCGCCGCGGTTTTTCTCGACGCTGACGAGGCCTTCATAGGAGAGCGCCTGCAGGGCGGCGCGGGCAAGCGTGCGGCTGACGTTGAAGAGATTGCCGACATCGCTTTCCGAAAGCTTGGTGCCGGGCGAGAGCCTGCGCTCGACGATCGCTTCGCGAATGGCATCGCGGATCTGTTGCGCGCCGGTATCTGTGGAGTCTTCGGCCTGCTGAGCCTTGGCGGCGGATTTCATGAAATTTATTTCCTGATGGTCGGCAAACCATATCCGGCTTCGCGCCAAAGTTAAACAGAATTTGTGCCCGAAATGGCGGCCAGATTGTATACGATGTTTTGCACAAATTGCGCACGATAGCCTAAATCATGTGCATATAGCGCTGTGCCTATAATTTGCTTTCTTAGCTGCAGTCTTGATAAAATCGTTATTTCACAATGGCTTGCTGCAGGAAACGGAGTCTGGCACGGCAGATGCATCGTCTTTTCCAAACAGGGGAAGGCATGATGTCGAAAGCGGCAGAGATCGATATAGTATCCGTTTCGAAGGTGTATGGCGCGACGACGGCGGTCCATGCGATCAGCCTGAAGATCCCCGCCGGCTCCTATTGCTGCTTCCTCGGCCCGTCGGGCTGCGGCAAGACTTCGACGCTGCGTATGATCGCCGGCCACGAGAGCATTTCGTCGGGCGATATCCGGCTCGGCAATGTCGTCGTCACCGATTTTCCGCCTGCCAGGCGCGGCACGGCGATGATGTTCCAGTCCTACGCGCTCTTCCCGCATCTCGACCTGATCGACAACGTCGCCTTCAGCCTGAAGATGAAAGGCGTCGACAAGCAGGAGCGGCGGGCGAAGGCGCTCGAGATGCTCAAGCTGATGCAGATGGAGGCCTATGCCGTCAGGCGCCCGGCCCAGCTTTCCGGCGGGCAGCAGCAACGCGTGGCGCTGGCGCGCGCGCTGATCACCGATCCGGAAGCGCTGTTGCTCGACGAGCCGCTGTCGGCGCTCGATCCGTTCCTGAAGATCCGCATGCGCGCCGAACTCAAGAAACTCCAGAAGTCGCTCGGCATCACTTTCGTGCACGTCACCCATAGCCAGGAAGAGGCAATGGCGCTCGCCGACGTCATCGTCATCATGAATGACGGCCGGATCGAGCAGGCGGCAGCCCCGCGCGAGGTCTTCGAGCGTCCGGCGACGGCCTTCGTCGCGCGGTTCATGGGCGACCACAATGTGCTGTCCGGCCGGGTGACCTCGAGCGAGAACGGCGTGCTCGTCATGACCGTCCCGGAAGGTCAGAGCTTTTCCGTGCGTGGGACGGGCAGGGAAGTCGGCGAGCCCGTCGATATCGGCATCCGCACCGATCGCGTGCGCCTGCAGGTGGCGACCGAATGGACGCTCGGCTTCGACGGCATTGTCTCCAACATCGAATATCGCGGCTCTTCCGTGAAGATCACCGTTATCGGCGCCGGCAGCGATGACTTCACCGTCATTGCCGACGACGGCGACTATTTCGCCCGGCCGGTCGCCGTCGGCGATGCCGTTTCGCTCAGCTGGGCGCTCGAGGACGCCGTGCTTCTCGGCCGCTCTTCCGCATGAGCCATCCATCAAGAACACTGAACCTTCCATATCCAAGAAAAGGGGAACTGACATGACCACTGAAGCGACATCGACCAAGGCGGAGAAGGGTCTTTCCCGCCGCACGCTCCTGAAGACGGGTGCTGCCGCCGTCGGCGCCATCGCCGGCTCCGGTGCCATCACCGGCTTTCCCACAATCTGGGCGCAGACGAACATCACGCTTCGCCAGTTCGGCACCGGCGTTTCGAACATCAATGCGATCGCCGAGAAGTGCAAGGCCGATCTCGGCATCACGCTGGAGATGACGGCGACCGATTCCGACGCCGCCGCCCAGCGCGCCGTCACCCAGCCTGACAGCTACGACATTGCTGACATCGAATATTGGATCGCCAAGAAGGTGTTCCCGACCGGCGTCATGCAGCCGATGGACGTCAAGAAGCTGAAATATTACGACAAGATCGTGCCGCTGTTCATCAACGGCAAGCTGAAGCCGGAAAGCGTCATCGCCCAGGGCACGGCGCCGCACACGGTCGGCTTCGTCGAGGCTCCGGGCGCCAAGACCTTTGCCAAGGAACCGACGCAATGGATGACGATGGTTCCGACCATCTACAATGCCGATACGCTCGGCATCCGCCCCGATCTCGTCGGCCGCGATATTTCGAGCTGGGCCGACATCATGGATCCGAAGTTCAAGGGCAAGACCTCGATCCTCAATATCCCGTCGATCGGCATCATGGATGCGGCGATGATCATGGAGGCTATGGGCAACATCAAATATGCCGACAAGGGCAACATGACGAAGGAAGAGATCGACAAGACGATCGAATTCCTCATCAAGGCCAAGAGCGACGGCCAGTTCCGCGCCTTCTGGAAGAGCTTCGACGAGTCGGTCAACCTGATGGCGTCGGGTGAAGTCGTCATCCAGTCCATGTGGTCGCCGGCCGTCGCCGCCGTCCGCTCCAAGGGCATCGCCTGCAAGTATCAGCCGCTCAAGGAAGGCTACCGCGCCTGGGGCGGCGGTCTCGGCCTTGCCTCGCACCTCAAAGGCGCGCAGCTCGATGCCGCCTATGAATACATCAACTGGTACACGTCGGGCTGGGTTGGCGGCTACCTCAACCGCCAGGGTTATTATTCCGCCTGCATGGACACTGCCAAGCAATTCATGTCGGCCGACGAATGGGGCTACTGGATCGAGGGCAAGCCGGCTGCCGGCGACATCCTGTCTCCCGAAGGCAAGGTGATGGAAAAGGCCGGCGCTGTCCGCGACGGTGGCTCCTTCGAAGCCCGCATGGGTGCCGTCGCCTGCTGGAACTCCGTCATGGACGAGGACCGCTACATGGTCCGCCGCTGGAACGAGTTTATCGCGGCCTGATCCACATCGAGAGGGCGGAGAGCCACTGTCTTTCGCGATGCTCAAGACGTCGCTTCGCTCCGCCCCCTCATCCGACCCTTCGGGCCACCTTCTCCCCGCTGGGGAGAAGAGGGAGTCCGTGGCCGCGTCGTGAGACAAAATCAAGGTTCGCGGTGGCCTAGGCGCTGCCGCGAATCTCTTCTCCCCAGCGGGGGGCCGAAAGGACGAGTCGAGACCAGTGGCTCGCCCCAGGCAAAGGTGCCGGCAGGCGGATGAGGGGGCGGCATGCACCGCTTGTCCTGCCTGGGACAATGAGCAAATGGAGAACCGGATATGGCGACCATCGCAGCGGAAACGGAGGAGGATGGCCAGGGCGCGCGCGGCGGGCGCGGACTGAAGCTTTCCCCATCGGCGATATCCTATCTCCAGGCGACGCCGCTGTTCGTCATCCTCGGCTTGTTCTTCCTGCTGCCGATCGCCATGATCGCGGTCGTCAGCTTCTGGGACTACGACTTTGCCGGTCTCTATCCCGACTTCCTGACGATGAACTACGCCGACACACTCGGTTCGTGGGTAACGTGGAAGATCTATCTCAACACGCTGAAATTCACCGCGATCGTCTGGGCGCTGACGCTCGTCATCGGTTTCTGGGTCGCCTATTTCCTGGCCTTCCACATCCGCAAGACGTCGACGCAGATGATCCTTTTCCTTGTCTGCACCGTGCCCTTCATGACGTCGAACATCATCCGCATGATTTCGTGGATCCCGGTGCTCGGGCGCAACGGCCTCGTCAATTCGACGCTGATCAAGATGGGCATCATCCCGCAGCCGATCGAATGGCTGCTCTATTCCGATTTCGCCGTCGTGCTCGCCATGGTGCATCTCTATACGCTGTTCATGGTGACGCCGATCTTCAATACGCTGATGCGCATCGACCGGTCGCTGTTCGAGGCGGCGCGCGATGCCGGCGCGTCTGGCTGGCAGGTGCTGTGGAATGTCGTTGTTCCGCTCGCCAAACCCGGCATGGCGATCGGCACGATCTTCGTCGTCACGCTCGTCATGGCTGATTTTTCGACGGTGCAGGTGATGTCCGGCGGTCAGAGTGCTTCGGTGGCGCTGATGATGAAGAACCAGATGTCGTTGCTGCAATATCCGGCCGCTGCCGCCAATGCCGTGGTGCTGCTCGCCGTCGTGCTGCTGATGGTCGCGGCCATCCTGCGCGTCGTCGATATCCGCAAGGAGCTTTGAGATGAGCCACGAAAAACGCGGCCTGGAATTCTACCTGCTGGCGCTCTTCTTCGTCATCTTCGTGCTGTTCCTCTACGGGCCGCTATCGGCGATCCTGATCCTCTCCTTCCAGGGGCCGGATGGCGGCCTGACTTTCCCGATGAACGGCGTTTCCACGCACTGGTTCTTCAACCTGTTCGAGAAGCAGGCGGTCGGCGATTTCGGCGCCTCGTTCCGGCGCTCCTTCACCCTCGGGCTAATGGTGATGGTGGTGACCGTCGTCGTCTCGCTGCTCGCCGGCCTTGCCTTCCGGCGCCGTTTCCGGGGTTCGACCGCGCTGTTCTATGCCACGGTCGCAAGCCTCGTCGTGCCGTCGATCATCATATCGCTCGGCATCGGCGTCGTCTTCCAGGAGGGAGGACTGAAGCCCGCCTGGTATTCGTCGGCCTTCGGCGCCCATCTCACTTGGACGCTGCCCTTCGGCGTGCTGATCATGTTTGCGGTCTTCAACCGTTTCTCGCCTGCCTATGAAGAGGCGGCGCGCGACCTCGGCGCCAGCTCCTGGCAGACGTTCCGCCATGTCGTGCTGCCGATGATCGCGCCGAGCCTCGTCGGCGTCGGCCTGTTCGGCTTCACGCTCTCCTATGACGAATTCGCCCGCACGCTGATGACATCAGGCACCTACAACACGCTGCCGCTCGAAATCTACGGCATGACCACCAACGTCACGACGCCGGTGCTCTACGCGCTCGGCACGGTGACGACGCTATTTTCCTTCACCATCATTCTCATCGCGCTCGGCATCATGACGATGCTCAGCCGGCGGCAGGCAAAGATAGACTGACATGCGCATCCTCATCGTCAATCCGAACACCACGGCCTCCATGACCGAGAAGGCCGCCACCGCCGCGCGAGCGGTGGCGGCATCCGGCACGGAGATCATCGCGGCCACCTCGCGCATGGGGCCGGTTTCCATCGAGGGGCACTACGACGGGGCCTTAGCGATCCCCGGCCTGCTCGCCGAGCTTAAGGAGCGGCAGGGGGTGGGCTACGACGCGGCCGTTATCGCCTGTTTCGACGATACCGGTCTCGAAGCGGCGCGAACCTTCGCCGATGTCCCGATCCTCGGGCTTTGCGAATCCGCCGTGGTGACGGCGGGTTTCCTGGCTCAGCGCTTCACCGTGGTGACGACGCTGGAGCGCTCGCTGGTGCTGATCGACAATCTGGTGCGACGCTACGGCATGGGCGACCGCGCCAAGGTGCGCGCCTCCGATATCCCCGTGCTGGAGCTCGAAGATGCGGCCTCGGGCGCGGTCGGCAAGCTCAGGGCCGAGATCGAGCGGGCGCTTTTGGAAGACGGCGCCGAGGCGATCGTGCTCGGCTGTGCCGGCATGACCGATCTGGCGCGCGAGCTGCAGCAGATCTACGGTGTGCCTGTCGTCGATGGCGTCGCGGCCGCCGTCAAGCAGGCCGAAGCGCTGGTGTCGCTCGGGCTTTCCACCAGCAAGCGCGGGTCCTATGCTTCGCCGCTGCCGAAACCCTTCACCGGGGCGATGAGCGGTTTCTCGCCGGTCCTGAAGGTCGGCTGAACCGATGTCCGTCTCTTTCGATTTCAAGCAGCTCACCGAGCGCGAACGCTACAAGCTGATGATCGGCACGATCATCCCGCGACCGATCGCTCTGGTGACGACGATCGACGAAAACAGTCGGATCAATGCGGCGCCCTTCAGCTTCTTCAACTGCCTTTCGGCAGATCCGCCGATCCTGGCAATCGGGGTTGAGAATAATGCCGACATGTCGTTCAAGGACACCGGCCACAATATCCGTATGACCGAGGTCTTCACGGTCAACATCGTCTCCTTTGCCATCGCCGAGGCCATGCATGTCTGCGGCGCCAGATATCCGCGCGGCGTCGACGAGTTGAAGGAAGCGGGGTTGACGGCGATGCCGGGCGAGAAGGTCGCCTCGCCCTTCATTGCCGAGGCGCCGGCCGCCTTCGAATGCAGGCGGCACGTGACGCTGGAGCTCGGCCGCTCGCGGCAGATCGTCATGGGCGAGATCGTCTATGCGCATTACCGCGACGGGGTGGTCGATCCAGAACGGCTGCATGTCGATCCGGCTGCGGTCGATGCCATTGCGAGGCTTGGCGGCGATACCTGCGCCACCATCCGCGACCGCTTCGAGATGCTGACGCCGAAGCTCTGACATCAGGGGTAGGCCCAAGTTTTACTTTACTTTTTCTCTTCTGATGAGAATGGTCTGCAGCGGATCATTGCAGGAGAGGCCGCCTATCATGACAATTGAGAACGATCTCAGCCGGATCGCGGAGCAGGAGAAAGCTCTGAGCTTCGACGCTTTCGACCTGACGACGGCATGGCAGCTCGGCAAGCTCCTGCAGGAACTCGCCACCGAGCGCGGCCTCGGCATCGCGATCGACGTGACCCTGCATTCGATGCCCGTCTTCTATGCGGCACTCCCGGGTGTGACGCCCGACAACGTCAACTGGGTCCGCCGCAAGCGCAACATGGTGCTGCGTTATTTCCGCAGCAGCTATGCCTCCGGGCTGAAGCTACAGAAAGACGGCAAGACGGTCGAGGATAACGGGCTTTCCGGCGCCGACTATGCGCCGCATGGCGGCAGTTTCCCAATCAACGTCAAGGGTATCGGCTGCATCGGTGCGGTCACCGTCTCCGGCCTGCCGCAGCGTGACGACCATAATCTCGCCGTCGAGGCGCTGGCGCTGATGCTGGCGAAGGATCTGGATACGCTGCGGCTCGCCCCGCCGCTCTGAGCGAGCGCGGCGCTGGACTCCTCAATCTTAGAGCTTGCCGCCGGCCTCGGCGATACCCTTCGTCAGGCTGCCCGTGGCCGGGAAGAGCGGGATGAGGCAGGCCTGTAGGGCGTGGTAGATATCGCCCTTGCCGGGGAACAGCGAGTGCGAGGGAACGAGATCTTCCGTCAGCTCCTCGTGCCAACCGCCGTTCTTGTGGTCGATGAAGGCGCGCTCGATCACGTTCCAGATCTTGCGGTAGCTTTCCTCATGGAAATCGCTCGGCAGGTGCTCGTTGAGGAAATGTGCAGCAGCCGCACCTTCGCAGGCTGGCCACCAGAGTTTGTTGCGCTTGGCGGGCTTGTCGTCCCAATCGAGCGTGTAGAAGAAGCCGCCCTTGTCGTTGTCCCAGCCGAGCGCCATGGATTGCGCAAAGAGGGCCCTGGCCGCATCCGGCATCCATTCGATCCGTTTGCCGCCGAGCGCCCAGAGCTGCAGGATCAGGCGGGCCCATTCCAGCCAATGGCCGGGCGTCGTACCGGCCGGGCGGAACATTTCGTTCGGATGATAGTAGGTCTTGTCGAGCTTCCATTCGGCGTCGAAATGCTCGGCGACGCGCCAGTCGACCGAACCGGCCGCGCGGCGGATGACGAGGTCGGCGATGCTCTCGGCCTTGGTTAGATATTCCCTCTCGCCGGTGGCCTCGAAGGCCGCCATCAGCGCTTCGGTCAGGTGCATATTGGAGTTCTGGCCGCGATAGGTGCCGCCATCGAGCGGCTGCCAGTCGGCCGTGAATTCCTCCACGATCGCGCCGTGTTTCGCCTCCCAGAACTTCGTGTTGAGGATCTCGGTGATATCGGCCAACATGCCGTCGGCAAGCGGATGACCGATCGTTTTTGCGGATGAGGCGGCGAGCAGCACGAAAGCATGGCCATAGCCCTGCTTGTTGGAATCAACGGGACCATCATTGTTGAGCGACCAGAAATAGCCGCCATTTTTCCGGTCGCGATGATGGTTCCAGATATAATCCATGCCGTGGTCGACGACATCGGCAGCGCCGGGGCGGCCGAGCAGGGCGCCGATCGAGAAGCAATGCACGGCGCGCGCCGCGATATGGATGCCGCGAACCTGGCCCTCGGCGTCGAGAGGCCTGCCTTCGTCGTCGAGATCGTAGAAGCCGCCCTTGGGATTGACCGAGTTGTGCTGGAAAAAATCGAAGAGACCGTTCGCCTGGTTAAGCAGCCAGCCGCGATGATAGGCGCGGGTCGTCCAGTTTCCAAGCACGGCGTTGCCGGTTGCGGGTGCCATAATGCTCCTCCGATTTCGTGCACAAAGCGTTGTAAACGCCTATATAGGCGTCGTGCGAGTCTGTCATCCGGCGACATTTGCAAAGCACGAAATCGATAGGCATATATTGACATAAAGATATCTTTATGTGATTTGGACTATCTGGTCTTATGACGTCAAGGAGCCTTCCCGTGTTTGACAATCTCTTTGGTCCGGAAACGGGCAAGCGTGACGGCAGTGAAGTTTTCGCAGCTTTGAGACAAGCCGCGAGCGAACGCATCCTTGTTCTTGACGGCGCCATGGGCACGCAGATCCAGGGGCTTGGCTATGATGAAGACCAGTTCCGCGGAACGCGCTTCATCGGCTGCGCCTGTCACCAGAAGGGCAATAACGACCTTCTGATTCTGACCCAGCCGGACGCGATCGAAGAGATCCATTACAGATACGCCAAGGCCGGCGCCGACATTCTCGAGACCAACACCTTCTCCTCGACCCGCATCGCGCAGGCCGACTACGAGATGGAAGGTGCGGTCTACGACCTTAACAAGGAAGGTGCCGAGATCGTGCGCCGGGCAGCACAGCGCGCCGAGCGTGAGGATGGCCGCCGCCGCTTCGTCGCCGGCGCCATCGGGCCGACCAACCGCACCGCGTCGATCTCCCCCGACGTCAACAATCCCGGCTTCCGCGCCGTGACCTTCGACGATCTGCGTTCGGCCTATGGCGAGCAGATCGACGGACTTATCGACGGCGGCGCCGACATCATCCTGATCGAGACCATCTTCGACACGCTGAACGCCAAGGCAGCGATCTTCGCCTGCGAGGAGCGCTTCGAAGCCAAGGGCGTGCGCCTGCCTGTGATGATCTCGGGCACGATCACCGACCTTTCCGGCCGCACGCTGTCCGGCCAGACGCCGTCGGCCTTCTGGAATTCCGTGCGCCATGCCAATCCCTTCACGATCGGGCTCAACTGCGCGCTCGGCGCCAATGCGATGCGCCCGCACCTGCAGGAGCTTTCGGGTGTTGCCGACACCTTCATCTGCGCCTATCCGAATGCGGGCCTGCCGAACGAGTTCGGCCAGTACGACGAAACGCCGGAGCTGATGGCGGCGCAGATCGACGGCTTCGCCCGCGAGGGCCTCGTCAACATCGTCGGCGGCTGCTGCGGCTCGACGCCCGAGCATATCAAGGCGATCGCCGAGACCGTTGCGAAGTACAAGCCGCGTGCCATTCCCGAGCATCGCCCCTTCATGTCGCTGTCGGGCCTCGAACCTTTCGAGCTGACCAAGGACATTCCCTTCGTCAATGTCGGCGAGCGCACCAACGTCACCGGCTCGGCCCGCTTCCGCAAACTGATCACGAACGGCGATTTCACCGCAGCGCTCGATGTCGCCCGCGATCAGGTCGAAAACGGCGCGCAGGTGATCGACATCAACATGGACGAAGGCCTGATCGATTCCGAAAAGGCGATGGTCGAGTTCCTCAACTTGATCGCCGCCGAACCCGACATCGCGCGTGTGCCTGTCATGATCGACTCGTCGAAATTCTCGATCATCGAATCAGGCCTGAAGCGCGTGCAGGGCAAGCCGATCGTCAACTCAATCTCGCTGAAGGAAGGCGAAGAGAATTTCCTCGCCCAGGCGCGGCTACTGCACAATTACGGCGCTGCCGTCGTCGTCATGGCCTTCGATGAGACGGGGCAGGCGGACAGCTACGAGCGCAAGGTGGATATCTGCACGCGCGCCTACAAGCTGCTGACCGAGAAGATCGGCTACCCGCCCGAGGACATCATCTTCGACCCGAACATCTTCGCGGTCGCGACCGGCATCGAAGAGCACAATAATTACGGCGTCGACTTCATCGAGGCGACGCGGACGATCCGTGAGCGCATGCCGCTGGTGCATATTTCGGGCGGCGTCTCGAACCTGTCCTTCTCGTTCCGCGGTAACGAGCCGGTGCGCGAGGCGATGCATGCCGTGTTCCTCTACCACGCCATTCAGGCGGGCATGGACATGGGCATCGTCAATGCCGGCCAGCTTGCCGTCTACGACAACATCGATCCCGAGCTGCGCGAGGCCTGCGAGGACGTGGTGCTGAACCGCCGACCTGACGGCACCGAGCGGCTGCTCGAAGTGGCAGAGAAATTCCGTGGCGGCGCGGCACGCGAAGGCCGGGTCCAGGATCTTTCCTGGCGCGAATGGAGCGTCGAGAAGCGTCTCGAGCATGCGCTGGTCAACGGCATCACCGAATATATCGAGGCCGATACCGAAGAGGCGCGCCTGCAGGCAGCCCGGCCGCTGCATGTCATCGAAGGACCGCTGATGGCCGGCATGAACGTCGTCGGCGATCTCTTCGGCTCGGGCAAGATGTTCCTGCCGCAGGTGGTGAAGTCGGCGCGCGTTATGAAACAGGCGGTGGCCGTACTGCTGCCCTACATGGAAGAGGAAAAGCGCCTCAACGGCGGCGATGAACGCCGGTCGGCCGGCAAGATCCTGATGGCGACCGTCAAGGGCGACGTGCACGATATCGGCAAGAACATCGTCGGCGTCGTGCTTGCCTGCAACAATTACGAGATCGTCGACCTCGGCGTCATGGTGCCGGCGACGAAGATCCTCGAAACGGCCATTGCCGAGAAGGTCGACGTCATCGGCCTTTCCGGCCTGATCACGCCGTCGCTCGACGAGATGGTGCATGTTGCCGCCGAGATGGAACGCCAGGGCTTCGAGATCCCGCTGTTGATCGGCGGAGCGACGACCAGCCGCGTGCATACGGCCGTGAAGATCCATCCGGGCTACAACAAGGGGCAGACGGTCTACGTTACCGATGCGAGCCGCGCCGTCGGTGTCGTCTCGGCACTGCTGTCGCCGGAGACACGCCAGGGTTATGTCGACGATATAAGAGCCGAATATGCCAAGGTGGCGGCCGCCCATGCGCGCAGCGAGGCCGAGAAGGTGCGCCTGCCGCTGCCGCGGGCTCGCGAGAATGCGCACAAGATCGACTGGTCGGGCTACCAGCCGACGAAGCCGCAATTCTTCGGTACGCGGGTGTTCGAGGATTACGATCTGGCCGAGCTTGCCAAATACATCGACTGGACGCCGTTCTTCCAGACCTGGGAGTTGCGCGGCCGCTACCCGGCCATTCTCGAAGACGAGAAGCAGGGCGAGGCGGCGCGTGCGCTCTGGGCCGATGCGCAGGCGATGCTGAAGAAGATCATCGACGAGAAGTGGTTTCGCCCGCGCGCGGTCATCGGCTTCTGGCCCGCAGGCGCTGTCGGCGACGACATCCGGCTGTTCACGGACGAGAGCCGCAAGCAGGAACTGGCGACCTTTTACACGTTGCGCCAGCAGCTTTCCAAGCGGGACGGGCGGCCGAACGTGGCGCTTTCTGATTTCGTGGCGCCCGTTTCAAGCGGTGTTCAGGATTATGTCGGCGGCTTCGTGGTGACGGCCGGTATCGAGGAAATCGCCATCGCCGAACGTTTCGAACGGGCGAACGACGATTATTCCTCGATCCTCGTCAAGGCGCTGGCCGACCGCTTCGCCGAAGCTTTTGCCGAGCGTATGCACGAGCAGGTACGACGCGAATACTGGGGCTATGCCAAGGACGAGACGCTCAGCAAGGAGGATCTCATCACCGAGGCCTATACCGGCATCCGCCCGGCGCCCGGTTATCCTGCCCAGCCTGACCACACTGAAAAGGCAACGCTGTTCAAGCTGCTCGACGCTGAAAAAGCGGCCGGCGTGAAGCTGACGGAGAGCTATGCGATGTGGCCGGGCTCCTCGGTCTCCGGCCTCTATATCGGCCATCCCGACTCCTATTATTTCGGCGTCGCCAAGGTGGAGCGCGATCAAGTTGAGGATTATGCGGCGCGCAAGCAGATGGCCGTGGCTGAGGTGGAGCGCTGGCTCGGGCCGGTGCTGAACTACGTGCCGCGCAAGACCGAAACCGAGATCGAGGATGCGGCGTAACCAGCCGTTTGGCGTCGGCCGCTGATAAAGTGAATCAAGAAATGATGAAGCCGGAAAGTGATTCACTTTCCGGCTTCATGCTTTTGAAAATCAAGAAGATTGCGTCTTTTGAGCCGATGATGTCGGCTTTGCGATTCAAGTCACCGCGATCGTCAGTTCCGCGACGAAATCATAGGCGTCGCCGCGATAGAGCGAGCGGGTGAATTCCACGGCGCGGCCGGAACCGAGATAGGAGATGCGCTCGATCGACAGGCCGGCTGCACCGACGGAGACGCCGAGAAGCTGGGCGTCGGCTTCCTTCATATTGGTCGCGGAGATGCGCTGCACCGCGCGTACCGGGCGGACCTGGAGGCGTTCGAGTTCGGCATAGAGTGAATTGGTCACGGCTGAGGGGTCGGGTAGGAATTCGCCGGAAACGCTGGCATTTTCGATCGCCAGCGGCTGGTCGTCGGCAATGCGCAGGCGGGAAAGGCGGGAAACCTTAACGTCGGTGCCGAGCCCAAGAATCATCATCTCGTCGGGAGAGGGCGTGTGGATGCCCTTGTGCAGCCATTCGGAGCGGGAGGACATGCCGCGGCGCGCCATGTCTTCGGTGAAGGAAGTGAGCTGCGACAGGCGCTGCTCAACCTTGGAGACCGGCTTGGCGACGAAGGTGCCTGAACCGTGACGGCGCACCAACAGGCCATCGGCGACGAGTTCGTCGATCGCCTTGCGCACGGTGACTCGACTGACGGCGGCGAATTCGGCGATGTCGCGTTCGGGGGGCAACGCATCGCCGTGACCAAGCGTGCCGGCGCGCACGGCTCCTTCGAGCGTGCGGCGCAGCTTGACGTAGAGCGGCCCTGTGCCGGCTGCCTGCAGGCGCTCCAGGGAAAGGAGGGTGGCGAGGTCGTCGGTCATGCCGCACCTCTCTGCCTGTCGTTCAAGAGCTTGACTGCAAGTTCCACCGCGCCCTGCAGCGCATCGCCTTTCGGCCTGGCAAGCATGGACCTGTAGCGTTCGGAAAGCCAGGGCTCGTAGGCTTCGGAAAGGCCGCCGAGCAAGCAGATCGATGGGCATTCGGGCCAGAGCAGCGCTTCGAGACTTTCGCCGATCGCCGTTGCCGCATCCGTGACGATGCCGGCTGCGACGGCATCACCCTTAGCCGCATATTCGAAGACGGTGGGAGCGTAACGGGCAAAATCCTTCGGTTTTGCGGAATGGGCGAATTCGACGATGCGCTCGGGATCGTTGCCGTAGTCGGTCATGATCGCGTCGGTGATTGGTGATGCCGGGCGCACCCCGTCATGGGCAAGCAGTGATTGTTCCAGGAGATCGCGGCCGAGGCGGGCACCGCTTGCCTGGTCGCCGACAACGAAACCCCAGCCGCCGATGCCGTTCAGCCGGCCATCCTTGCGGGCATTATAGACCGAGCCGGTGCCGAAGGCGCCGACGATGCCATCGGTATCGCCGAGCGCGCCTTGCAGGGCGATCAGCGCATCGGTGACGACGCGGCCTTCGGCAAAGGGCAAGGCCTTTTCGATTCGCCTGCCGTAATCGCCGACATTGGCGCCGGCGACGCCGACGACGGCTGCGACGGAGGAAAGGGTTTCAGCGGCAAGCCCGGCATCGCCTAACGCCTGCCGGGCGGATTCGACGATATTGAGAAGGGAGTTTTCCAGATCCGACAGGATGTTGGCAGGGCCGGCTTTGCCGCGGCCGATGATGTTGCCGCTCCTGTCCGCGACTGCGGCCCGGCAGTTCGTTCCGCCGCCGTCTATGCCGATTGCAAGCTCCGTCATCGGGCCTCCGAATATGCCGTTCCCTATGTTTTTTCCTACAATACCAAAAAAATACCATTTACCAAGTGGGAACGACGCGGAAAATCAATCTTTTTATCATATTGATTTTGCTCGATTAAATTTTTTAGTAAGTTTTATCAGGCTGAAAAGTTAATTTCGGCTGGACAATTGGTATTTTTTTGGCATTAATTCGGCAAAAGGGAACAGCACTTCGAAGCCCACGAAAACCGGCAGTTGAGCCAAGCCGGAACCGCTACGAAGATGATCGAGATGACGACCCGCCGGCCCGTCAAGCTGGTGGCGAAGATTCAGACATCCATCAGCTTTCCCATCATTTCGCCGCCCTCGGTTTAGTCGCCGGAAGGCGCGCAGTCCGGCCGCAGGCGATCCGCCTTCGTGTCCGTCGAGCTTTCGGGATCGGCATTGCTGGCGGTCCTCCAAGGGGCGTTGGGTGTTTTCTCAGACACGCCAATTGCTTGTTTCAGATCAAACAGCGCCTCGCGGCGCTTTAAAACAGGAGAGGGAAATGAAAAACACTGCTCTGAAAAGCTTGCTGCTTGCCTCCAGTCTGCTGACGTCAGCGGGCCTCGTCCATGCCGCCGACGTCACGCTGACGGTCGAAAGCTGGCGTAACGACGACCTGCAGATCTGGCAGGAAAAGATCATCCCGGCATTCGAAGCGAAGAACCCGGGCATCAAGATCGTCTTCTCGCCGACCGCGCCGACCGAATACAACGCCTCGCTGAACGCCAAGCTTGATGCCGGCTCCGCAGGTGACATCATCACCTGCCGGCCGTTCGATGCCTCGCTCGAACTTTTCAACAAGAAGCAGCTCGTCGATCTCACCGGCCTGCCGGGCATGGAGAACTTTTCGCCCGTCGCCAAGGCCGCCTGGACGACCGATGACGGCAAGTCGACCTTCTGCGTGCCGATGGCTTCGGTCATCCACGGCTTCATCTACAACAAGGACGCCTTCGACAAGCTCGGCATCTCGGTGCCGAAGACGCAGGACGAGTTCTACGCAGCGCTCGACAAGATCAAGGCCGACGGCACCTACATCCCGCTCGCCATGGGCACGAAGGACCTCTGGGAAGCCGCTACCATGGGCTACCAGAACATCGGCCCGAATTACTGGAAGGGTGAAGAGGGCCGCGAAGCCCTGATCGCCGGCAAGCAGAAGCTGACCGATCCCGAGTGGGTCAAGCCATATGAAGAGCTTGCCAAGTGGAAGCCCTATCTCGGCGACGGTTTTGAAGCCCAGACCTATTCGGACAGCCAGAACCTGTTCACGCTCGGCCGCGCAGCCATCTATCCGGCCGGTTCGTGGGAAATCGCGCTCTTCAACAGCCAGGCCCAGTTCAAGATGGGCGCCTTCCCGCCGCCGGTTCCGAAGACAGGCGATACGGGCTACATCTCCGACCATCCGGATATCGGCGTCGCCCTGAACGCGAAGAGCACTCATGCCGAGGAAGCCAAGAAGTTCCTCAGCTGGGTCGCTTCGCCGGAGTTCGCAGATATCTACGCCAACTCGCTGCCGGGCTTCTTCAGCCTGAACTCTACCCCGGTCAAGATGTCCGATCCGCTGGCTCAGGAATTCGTTTCCTGGCGCGGTCCGTACAAGTCGACCGTGCGCTCGACCTATCAGATCCTGTCGCGCGGCACGCCGAACCTCGAGAACGAGACCTGGGTCGAATCGGCCAATGTGATTAACGGCACGAATACGCCGGCGGTTGCTGCCGAGAAGCTCCAGAAGGGCCTCGACAGCTGGTACAAGCCGGCCAAGTGATGTGATCAGGGGCGGCGTTTGCAGCCCCTCATTCGGCCTGCCGGCCACCTTCTCCCTGCTCGCGGGGAGAAGGAGACTCGCAGCGACCTCCCAGCCCGATACGGCATCTCAGCAGGGCGTGTTCCCTCTCTTCCCAGGTGGCAGCGAGTTAGTGTGAGGCGCAACGTTTTCCACCTGTGCTGCCCTTGCAGCCAGTCGACAAGAATAGGCAAAAGCCATGAGCGAAACCGACAACGCGGCCGATATCGTCCCGATCAAGCGCCCGGTGCGCTGGCACATTTTCGTCTTCATGCTGCCGGCCCTGATCGTCTATTCCGCCGTCATGGTGCTGCCGCTCATCGAAACGCTTCGGTTGTCGCTCTACAATACGGTCGACGGGCAGCCGGCCTTCGTCGGTCTTGCGAATTTCAAGGTGCTGTTCGGCGATCCGCGCTGGGCGCGTGATTTCTGGAACGCGCTCGTCAACAACCTGATCTTCTTTGCCATCCACATGTGCGTGCAGAACCCGATCGGCGTGGCGCTGGCCGCCCTGCTTTCGGTGCCGAAGCTGCGCGGCGTTGCCTTCTACCGCACGGCGATGTTCCTGCCGACGCTGCTCTCTTTCGTCATCGTCGGTTTCATCTGGAAGCTCATCCTTTCGCCGATCTGGGGCGTGGCGCCCTGGATGCTCGATCTCATCGGCTTGAAATTCCTGTTCGCGCCCTGGCTCGGCCAGTCCGGCCCGGCTCTGATCGCGGTGTCGCTGATCTCCAACTGGCAATATATCGGCATTCCGATGATGCTGATCTATGCGGCCCTTCTGAGCATCCCCGAGGAAGTGATCGAGGCCGCCGAATGCGACGGCATCACCGGCTGGGCTCAATTCTGGAAGATCAAGCTGCCGCTTATCCTGCCGGCGATCGGCATTATCTCGATCCTGACCTTCGTCGGCAATTTCAACGCCTTCGACCTGATCTACACGGTGCAGGGCGCGCTTGCCGGACCTGACATGTCGACAGACATTCTCGGCACGCTGCTCTACCGCACTTTCTTCGGTTTCCAGCTTCAGCTCGGCGACCGCTCGATGGGGGCGACGATCGCCACAGTGATGTTCCTCATCATCCTCGCCGGCGTCTCGCTTTATCTCTTCGTCATCCAGCGGCGCATGCGTCGCTATCAATTCTGAGGAGCGCGCATGTCCAAGGCACGCACATCTCCCATCCGCACC
The DNA here is from genome assembly GCF_013087515.1 of Rhizobium sophorae. GTDB lineage: Bacteria > Pseudomonadota > Alphaproteobacteria > Rhizobiales > Rhizobiaceae > Rhizobium > Rhizobium sophorae. The sequence goes on from NZ_JABFCN010000046.1 coordinate 80,930, forward strand.
GGCCTCGTGCACCTGGCGCTGAGCGCCTATACGCTGGTCGCGCTGTTTCCAGTGTTTTTGACCATCATCAACTCGTTCAAGGATCGCGCCTCGATCTTCCGCGAGCCGCTGATGATCCCGACACCATCGACCTTCAGCCTCGTCGGCTATCAGACGGTGTTGGGGCAGGGCGATTTCGCCACCTATTTCCAGAACAGCTTCATCGTCACGATCGTCTCGATCCTGCTGGTGCTGCTCTTCGGCGCCATGGCCGCCTTTGCGCTTTCCGAATACCGTTTCCGCGGCAATATGCTGCTCGGGCTCTATATGGCGATCGGCATCATGATCCCGATCCGTCTCGGCACGGTGGCGATCCTGCAGGGCATGGTGGCGGCCGGCCTGGTCAATACGCTGACGGCGCTGATCCTCGTCTATACCGCGCAGGGCATACCGCTGGCGATCTTCATCCTGTCGGAATTCATGCGCACGGTTTCGGACGATCTGAAGAATGCCGGCCGCATCGATGGGCTTTCCGAATATGCGATCTTTTTCCGCCTGGTGCTGCCGCTGGTGCGCCCGGCCATGGCGACGGTCGCGGTGTTCACCATGATCCCGATCTGGAACGATCTCTGGTTCCCGCTGATCCTGGCGCCCTCCGAGGCCACCAAGACGGTGACGCTCGGCTCGCAGATCTTCATCGGCCAGTTCGTCACCAACTGGAATGCGGTGCTGGCGGCGTTGTCGCTGGCGATCCTGCCGATCCTCGTCCTCTACGTCATCTTCTCGCGGCAGCTGATCCGCGGCATCACGTCAGGAGCCGTCAAGTGACCGAAAAACCGATCCGCGTGCTCGTTGCCGGCCTCGGCAATATGGGCCGTAGCCATGCGCTCGCCTATCACAACAATCCCGGCTTCGAGATCGTCGGTCTCGTCAACCGCTCGACGCCGGAGCTGGCGGCCGAGCTGCAGGGCTACACGATCCATCCCGACTTCACGACGGCGCTCGCCGAGCTGAAGCCGGACCTCTGCTCGATCAACACCTATTCCGACAGCCATGCCGATTATGCCGTCGCCGCCTTCGAGGCCGGCTGCGATGTCTTCGTGGAAAAGCCGCTGGCAACCACCGTCGCCGACGCAGAGCGCGTCGTCGCGGCGGCCAGGAAGGCGGGGCGCAAGCTGGTGATCGGCTATATCCTTCGCCATCACCCTTCCTGGATGAAGCTGATCGAAGAGGCGCGCAAGCTCGGCCCGCCTTACGTCTTCCGCATGAACCTCAACCAGCAGTCGAGCGGCCCGACCTGGGCGACGCATAAGTCGCTGATGCGCACGACCTCGCCGATCGTTGATTGCGGCGTGCATTATGTAGACGTCATGTGCCAGATCACCGACGCAAGAGCCGTCGAGGTGCGCGGCATGGGGCTGCGCTTGTCCGACGAGATCGCTGCCGACATGTATAATTACGGTCACCTGCAGGTGCTGTTCGAGGATGGCTCCGTGGGCTGGTACGAGGCGGGCTGGGGGCCGATGATTTCGGAAACCGCCTTCTTCGTGAAAGATGTGATGTCGCCGAAGGGTGCGGTGTCGATCGTCATGGATCCGAACGCCAAGTCCGATGATATCGACACGCACACCAAGACCTCGGTTATCCGCTTGCACACGGCCGAGACGGGCCCGGACGGCAAATTCATCCGGCCCGACCAGGATATGACTATGGCAGGCGAGCCCGGTCATCAGGCGCTCTGCGACCTGGAACAGGCCTTCATGCTGAGGGCGATCCGCGAGGATCTCAACCTCGACCGCCATATGGCGGATGCGGTGGCGTCGCTGCGCATCTGCCTTGCCGCCGACGAGAGCGTGCGCACCGGCCAGCCGGTCAGATTATAAGGAAAGACCCGTGGGATCGCTTCAACTCAAATCCATCCGCAAGTCCTATGGCACGCATGAGGTGCTGAAAGGCATCGACCTCGAGGTCAAGGACGGCGAATTCGTCATCTTCGTCGGGCCGTCGGGCTGCGGGAAATCAACGCTGCTGCGCAGCATTGCAGGCCTCGAAGACGTTACGTCCGGCGCCGTCGTCATCAATGGCCGCGATGAGACGCTGACGCCGCCAGCCAAGCGCGGCATCGCCATGGTGTTTCAGTCCTACGCGCTCTATCCGCATCTGACGGTCAAGGACAATATGGGGCTCGGTCTCAAGCAGGCCGGCACCGCCAAGGACGAGATCGAAAAGCGTGTCGGCAAGGCATCCGGCATGCTCTCGCTGGAACCCTATCTGGCGCGGCGGCCGGCCGAGCTCTCCGGCGGCCAGCGCCAGCGAGTCGCCATCGGCCGCGCCATCGTGCGCGAACCGGAGCTCTTCCTGTTCGACGAGCCGCTGTCGAACCTCGACGCGGCGTTGCGCGTCCAGACCCGCCTCGAAATCGCCCGGCTGCACCGCAGCCTGAAGGCAACGATGATCTATGTCACCCACGACCAGGTCGAGGCGATGACGCTTGCTGACAAGATCGTGGTGCTGAATGCCGGCGCGATCGAGCAGATCGGTTCGCCGATGGAACTCTACAAACGACCGGCCAATGTCTTCGTTGCCGGCTTCATCGGCTCGCCGCAGATGAATTTCATCGCGGCCGAGAAGGTCGGCGACCACAGCGCCAAGACGATCGGCGTACGTCCCGAACACCTGACGTTGTCGCGCGAACAGGGGACTTGGGCTGCGAAGGTCGTGCATGTCGAGCATCTCGGCGCCGACACGATCATCTATCTGGAATCCGACCAGTGCGGCCTGCTGACCGCACGTCTTTTCGGCGAGCACCAGTATGAGCCGGACGAGATCGTCTACGCGACCCCGGACCAAGCGCACGTGCATCGTTTCGATGTAGATAACCAGGCGATCCGCTGAGCGCATGACAGAACAAAAAGCCCCGCCGGTGTGCGGGGCTTTTTCATGTCCAGTCGGTGTGTACGAGTTCTATCAGCCGAGCACGGGCCGCATGAAGCTACGTTCATAGCTGATGATGCTGCGATTGCGTTTGTCGAGTTCGAAGGCGGCCTGACATTCCGGATCGCTTGCCATGCGCGTGCGATAGTCTTCATAAGCCGCCAGGCTCGGGTAGGAAAACAAGGCAACGGCAATATTGTTGGCGCCTTCGGACGGCAGGAAATAACCATGATGGGTGCCGCCCATCCTGTTGACGATCGGAATCCAGAGCCGGGCATATTCTTCGAATTCGGCAAGCTTGTACGGATCGATCACATAACGCAGGTGGCAGGTAATCATTGACATATCCTATCGCGTAAAATGCCGGACGGAGGGCTTGCCGGCTCATTTGGTTTGCTCAACTTCTGGCACTGATCTCGGAGAGTTCAAGTGCTTTGCGGTGATGGCTGCATCACGTTTGCTGACAGGTCGGCCGGCCTGAAATGAAAAAAGCGCCGCGTCGGCGGCGCCTTCCGGGCGAGATCGCGCTTTGCTGATTAGTCGCGGATGATGAGGAGGTCGGCTGCCATGAAGCGCAGCGTGACGGTTTCGCCAGCCTGCGGCGGGGTGATGCCCGGGCTGTTGAACATGTCGAAGGAGATGACGTTGCCTCCGACATTCATGCGGGTGCGGATGACCGACCCCAGGAAGTGAGCCGAGACGACCTGACCGGTCAGTGCCGTGTCGCTCTTGACGCTGTCGGAGAGCGAGCCCGCTTCCGGACGCAGCGCCAGCGAGATGGTTTCGCCAGCCTTGTGAGCGGCGACCGACTGCTTCAGCGTTATGCCCTGATCACCGATCTGGATGCGGTTGGTGTCGGGATCGACGACCTTGGCTTCAATCAGGTTCAGGGTGCCGACGAAGGAGGCGACGAAGCGCGTGGCCGGCGTGTTGTAGATCTCGAAGGGCGAGCCGATCTGGTCGGCCTTGCCGGCATTCATGACGACAATGCGGTCGGAGATCGACAGGGCCTCTTCCTGATCATGGGTGACGAAGACCGTGGTGATGCCGAGCTGCTGCTGGATCTGGCGGATTTCCTCGCGCAGCGAGACGCGGATCTTGGCGTCGAGTGCGGAGAGCGGCTCGTCGAGCAGCAGCACCTGCGGCTTGACGGCAAGCGCGCGGGCAAGGGCGACACGCTGCTGCTGGCCGCCCGATAGTTGATAGGGGAAGCGATCGGCCAGATGATCGAGTTTGATCAGGCCAAGCATTTCCTTGACGCGGGCGTCGATATCCGGCTTCGGCGCGCCGGCGACCTTGAGGCCGAAGGCGACATTGTCGTGCACCGTCATATTGGGGAACAGCGCGTAGGCCTGGAAGACCATGCCGATATTACGCTGGTTCGGCTTCAGCGAGCTCTGATCCTTGCCATTGATGGTCAGCGTGCCGCCGGTCGGCGTTTCGAAGCCGGCGATCATGCGCAGGACGGTCGTCTTTCCGCAGCCTGACGGGCCGAGAAAGGAGATGAACTCACCTTTTTCGATCGTCATGTTGAAGTTCTTGACGACCTGCACCGGGCCGAAGGATTTCTGAATGTTGGTCAGTGTGAGAAAGGACATGAACCAGATACCTTAAGCCTTTGCCGGGCGGGCTTTGCCGACGCGGGAAACGAGGTTGAGCAGGCCCATGCTGAGCCAGGTGATCGAGAAGGCGATGACGGCGAGCGCCGAAGGCTCATAGGCCTTGTTGGCGCCGACGAGCTGCAGGTAGGGACCGAAGGCCGGACGGTTGAGCAGTGCGGCGAAGGTGAATTCACCCATGACGATCGCGAGCGTGATAAAGGCGCCTGAGAGCACGCCGCTCATGACGTTGGGGAAAATGCACTTGAACATGATGGTCGTCCAGCTGGCGCCGAGACTTTCGGCTGCCTCCGTCAGGGTGCGGACGTCGATGGCGCGCATGGCGGTATCGACGGCGCGGTACATGTAGGGCAGGGACAGGGTGATATAGGAGAAGACCAGCAGGATATTGGTCCCGGTGGTAGAGCCCGTCAGCGGCAGGTAGGAGGACGAATTGTACATCCTGAGGTAGCCGAAGACGATGACGATTGCCGGGATGACAAGGGGCAGCAGCGTGATGAATTCGACGACGGGGCGCATCTGCGGCAACCGCAGCCGCACCCAATAGGCCGTTGGCACGACGAGCAGCATGCCGAAGACGATGGTCAGCAGCGCCATCAGCATGGAATAGCCGAAGGTCTCGCGGAACTGAGCGTCCGAAAAGACCGATTGATAGGCGTCGAGGCTGTATTCGCCGCGGCGCATGCGCAGCGAAAACTCGATTGTGCCGATCAGCGGGATGATAAAGTAGGACGCGCCGAGAATGATGGCGATCCAGGCTCCGAGACGTTGAGCTTTCATTTCTGCCACCGTTCGGCGCGCATGCGCAGCAGGAGGTAAAGGACGTTGGAGACGCCGGTTATCACGATCATGCCGAGCGCGATGGCGTAACCGAGGTTGGCATTGTGCAGAACGTCGCCGCGGATCTGCGCATAAAGCAGGATCGGCACGATGTTCAGCGAGCTGCCGGTCAGCGCAAAGGCTGTGGCGATGGCGCCAAAGGCATTGGCGAAGAGCAGCAGCGTCGTGCCGAGCAGGCTCGGCCAGAGGATCGGCAGCGCAACCATCGTCCAGTATTGGCGGTTGGTGGCGCCGAGAATCTGCGATGCCTCGCGCCATTCCTTCTTCATGCCGTCGAGGGCAGGCGTCAGGATCAGCACCATCAGCGGTATCTGGAAATACATATAGGTGATGGTGAGGCCGAAGAAGGACAGCAGGTTGAAGCCGGTGCCGTAGAGATTGAAGCCGAACCATTCGCGCAGGAAGATCGTCACAAGCCCGGTGCGACCGAGCGTTGCTAGGAAGGCGAAGGCCAGCGGCACGCCGGCGAAATTCGAGGCGACGCCGGAGAAGGTCAGCAGTGTCGAGCGCACGGAGGCGGGCAGGCCGCCGAGCACGACGGCCCAGGCAAGGAAAAAGCCGATCAACGCTCCGCCGAGGGCGGAGGCGACCGAGACGCGGATACTGATCCAGTAAGCGCTCATGATCGATGGCGTAAAAAGATCGCCGATATTCTTCAGCGTGAAATCGCCCTCGGGCGTGAGGAACGCGCCCACCACGAGATAAAGCGTGGGGATGATCAGGAATAGCAGAGAGAAAATAATGAAGGGTGCGATGCCCAGCCAGTCGATCACGCGGTCTTTATTGATCAAGGGGGCACTGCTCGCCATCGGCGTTGAAACGGTGCTCATGGAAAAGCTCATCCTGGGGCGTCGGAGTGAGAAGACCTCCCCGCCTTGGTGGGCGGGGAGGCAGGATTAAATTTTACTGAACGTTGGCGCCGACGACGGAATCCCAGTTCTTGGTGATGGTTTCCTTGCCAGCGGCCTGCTCTTCCAGCGTCGGGAAGACAGCCTTTTCATAGGCTGCTGCCGGCGGCAGCTTGTCGAGCAGTTCCTTCGGGATCTTGTTGTTCTTGGCAAGATCGTTGAAGCGGATCGGGTGGCAATAGCCCTTCAGCCAGCCGAGCTGACCTTCGTCGGAATAGAGATATTCCATCCAGAGCTTGGCAGCGTTCGGGTGCGGAGCGAAGGCGGAAATCGCCTGAACGTAGACGCCGGCTACGACGCCGGTCTTCGGAACGACGACCTCGAAGGGAGGATTGCCCTTCAGGCCTTCGCCCCACGAGAGGGCGTTGTAGTCCCAGGCGATCACGATCGGCGTGGAGCCTTGCGCAAAGGGAGCAGCCTTGCCGACGACCGGCACGAAATTGCCGCTCTTGTTCAGTTCGGCAAAGAACTTCAGGCCTTCCTCGGCTGCCTTGGCCGCGTCGCCGCCGGATGCGGAAAGACCAGCGGCGTAGACGCCCTGGACAGCCTGGTTGGCGCTGCGCGGATCGCCTGCGAGGGCGACGCTGTTTGCATAGTCGCTCTTCTTCAGGTCGGCCCAGTCGGCCGGCGATTCCTTGACGAGATCTTTGTTCACCAGGAACGCGAGAACGCCGTAATAGTCGCCGTACCAGTAACCTTCAGCATCCTTGGCGGTATCCGGAATGGAATCCCAGGTGGAGACTTTGTAAGGCTGGATCAGGCCGTCTTTCTTGGCAGACGGGCCGAAAGAGAGGCCGACGTCGATGACGTCAGGAGCCTGCGGGCCGGTGTTGCCTTTGTTGGCCTTGATGGCTTCGATTTCGTCGCCCGAACTTGCATCCGGGTTCAGTTCGTTGACCTCGATGCCGTACTTGGCCTTGAAGCCGGCAATGACGTCGCCATAGCCGCACCAGCTGTGCGGAAGAGCGATCGTCGTCAAGCTTCCTTCTTTTTTGGCGGCGGCGATAAGCTCAGCGCTCGGCTCGGCGGCGGCAATCGCGGTCGAGGCCACGATCAGCGCAGTAGAAAGCGACAGAAGTCGAGAAATGTTAGAGATCACTGTTGTTCTCCTTCGGGTTTTCAGTGTCTGGCGATGCTGTTAATGAGATTACATGAAGCTTGTGTGACAGTTCGGTGACGTTAATTCTGCTGTGAATAGCGGGGGTTGCAACAAATGCTTTATTTGCGACAACGCCGTCTGGTTCTGCGAAAAATCCGTCATTGTTTTTCTTCTGTTTTAGTCTTGTCCTCCTAACCCGGTTTACGGAAAAGCCTGGTCTGCTCGAACAGGCCTTCCAGTGTCTTCATGCGCTCTTTCGTCTCGTCCCAGGTCGAATTCTGAACGGCCTCGATCAGCGCTTCGACGATGAAAAGGGTGACGACGGAGGAATCCCAGGCCGACGGCGCCTCGATCCGGACGCGGAAGGCATGCCTGGCGAGCTTGGCGGCCGGCGAACCCCATTGGTCGGTGAAGACGATGATTTCGGCGCCGCGCTTGCGGGCGGCAGTCGCAAGGCTCACCATCTCCTGCTCGTAGCGGCGGATGTCGAAGATGATCAGGATGTCGCCGGCATTCATGTTGAGGACATATTGCGGCCAACTGCTGGAATTCGACGATAGTAGTGTCGTTGCCGGCCGGATCACCTGCATATGGGTGAAGAAATATTCGGCAAGCGCGCCGGTGATGCGGCCGCCGACGAAATAAAGGCCGCGTTTGCGGTCGGAGAGCAGCGCGGCGACGCTGTCGAAAGTCGCGGTGTCGAGATCGGTCAGCGTCTGGCGCAGATTGCCCATGATGGCATCGGCGAAACGGTTGAGAATATGGGTGCCCGGCGCGTTCTGCGCCCAGCGGTCGTGCTTGGCGATCGGGTTCGAGATCGTCGCCTCGACTTCCTGATGCAAATGCGCCTGAAAGTCCGGATAACCCTTGAAGCCGAGCTTCTGCACCATGCGTACGACGGTCGGCGTCGAGACGCCGGCGTTTTCGGCTATCGTGGTGATGCTGCCGAGGCCGGAGACCGGATAATTGTCCAGCAGGCTTTCTGCCAGCTGCTTCTCGGCACGAGTCAACACCCCCAAATGCGAGTGTATGACGTCCGAAACCGTTTTCGACGCAACTGTCACTTAATATGCTCCCCGGGATGGTCTGGCGCCACTTTCCCACTCAAAGTTAACAACGCTGTCACAATCCATGTCAACCACTGTCATGAAAAGAAATTTTCAGTCCATGCTTGACACTGACCGAAACCTGAAGAATTCTTTTCTTCATCAAGAATTTGTTAAGGGATAAGGAGTGGCGCCTTTGGTGCTGGCCCGGCCGAAAATCCTCAGCGAAGCGGACGGCGACTGCGTCGGGATCGAACGCATTCACGGCCGGAGCCCGGTGCTTCTAATCTGCGAGCACGCTTCGAATGCGCTCCCAGCCGTTTTCGGTGATCTCGGCCTGCCCAGCGAAGCGCTCTCCAGCCACATCGCCTGGGACCCGGGCGCGCTGGCGGTCGCGCGCATCCTATCGGAAGCGCTTGACGCGACGCTCGCTTACCAGCGGTTTTCACGGCTTATCTACGACTGCAACCGGCCGCCCAGTTCACCCGGCGCCATGCCGGAGACCAGCGAAATTTATGCCATTCCCGGCAACAAGGATTTGAGCCCTGAAGAACGGCTTGCGCGCACCGATGCGCTCTATGTACCTTTCCATGACGCCATTCGCGGGCTGATCCGCGATCGCCGGGCGAGGGGTCAGGACAGCATCATCGTGACGATGCACAGCTTCACGCCGGTCTATCATGGCCGCGAACGCGCCGTCGAACTCGGCATATTGCACGATGAGGACAGCCGGCTCGCCGATCGCATGCTGGAGGCCGCTGCCAAGGCGCCGCTTTACAGGACGGAACGCAACGAGCCCTACGGACCCGAGGACGGCGTGACCCACACGCTGATCCTGCACGGGCTTTCGAACGGCTTGCGCAATGTGATGATCGAGGTCCGCAACGACCTCATCGCAGACGATAGCGGCCAAGGGGTCATGGCTGACTATCTAAAAGGGCTGCTCCAGGAAAGCCTGGACGCCTGATAAAAAGAAGAACCCGAGGGAGCAGTTTATCTGCGGACGTCCGCATGGCGAAAATGCCACGGACAATTGGCACTGAATCGGTCCGCAATCCCGCGGCCGGTCGTGAACAGGGGGAAGTCATGTCGGACTATACCGAACTGGACAAGAAGCAGGATGTGCACATCCTGCATTCCATGGGCTATGCCCAGGAACTCGAACGGCGAATGAGTTCATTCTCGAATTTCGCCGTCTCATTCTCCATTATTTGCATCCTTTCCGGCGGCATCAATTCGCTGGCGCAAGCGACCTCAGGCGCCGGCGGGGCGGCAATCGGCATCGGCTGGCCACTCGGCTGCTTCATCTCGCTCGTGTTTGCCGTCGCCATGGCGCAGATCAGCTCCGCCTACCCGACTGCCGGCGGCCTCTATCACTGGGGCTCGATCCTCGGCAACCGCTTCACCGGCTGGCTGACCGCATGGTTCAACCTGCTCGGTCTGGTCACCGTGCTCGGCGCCATCAACGTGGGCACCTATTATTTCTTCATGGGCACGTTCGGCACGGGCTACCTCGGCCTGACGGACACCATCACGGTGCGGATCGTCTTCCTGGTCATCATCACCGGCGCGCAGGCACTGGTGAACCATATGGGAATCGGGCTGACCGCAAAGCTGACGGACTTCTCGGGTTACCTGATTTTCGCAACCGCCATCGCGCTTGCGGCGGTGTGCCTGTTGTCGGCCCCGTCCTATGAATTCGGCCGGCTCTTCACCTTCGCCAACTATTCCGGCGAAGCGGGCGGTAATGTCTGGCCGACGACGTCGGGCAGCTGGGTTTTCCTTCTCGGCCTGCTGCTGCCGATCTATACCATCACCGGCTACGACGCTTCGGCCCATACGTCGGAAGAAACCGTCAAGGCGGCCCACTCCGTTCCGCGCGGCATGGTTTCCTCCGTGCTCTGGTCGGCACTCTTCGGCTACATCATGCTGTGCTCCTTCGTGCTCATGCTGCCAAACATGGACGATGCTGCAAAGCAGGGCTGGAACGTGTTCTTCTGGGCGATGGACTCGCAGGTCAATGCGGCCGTGAAGGACATCCTCTACCTTGCGATCCTCGTCAGCCAGTGGCTGTGCGGCCTTGCGACCGTCACTTCGGTCTCCCGCATGATCTTCGCCTTCTCGCGTGACGGCGGCCTGCCGGCGTCCAAGGCGCTGTCGAAGGTCAGCCCGCAGTATCGCACGCCTGTGGCCGCGATCTGGACCGGCTCGATCCTGTCCGTGCTATTCGTCTGGGGTTCCTCGCTGGTTACGATCGGCGACACGCCGGTCTACACGATCGTCGTCTCGTGCACCGTAATCTTCCTGTTTTTCTCATTCGCGATCCCGATCACGCTCGGCCTCTTCGCCTGGGGCACATCGAAGTGGGACAAGATGGGCCCATGGAATCTCGGCGAAGCCGTCTTCAAGCTCTTTGCGGTGCTCTCGATCATCGCGATGATCCTAATCTTCATTCTCGGCATCCAGCCGCCGAACGAATGGGCGCTCTATATCACCGTCGGTTTCCTCGTGGTCACCGGTATCGTCTGGTTCGGCTTCGAGAGCCGCCGCTTCAAGGGGCCGCCGATCGGCGCCGACGTGGCGAAACGCCAGGCCGAAATTGCGGCGGCTGAAGCGGCCGTCGGCGAAAGCGGCGAAGGCTGAACATCGAGGCTTCCCTCTCAAATGGCGGGGCCGCATCCTGCGGCCCCATCACCGGTTCAACGAAAAGGCATCGGGCCGTGATACCAGGCCGGGCGTATGCGATTTCGTTGCCCCGATTTTATCAATCCCTATTTCAGGCGGATCAATCATGAGCAGCTACACAATCGACGATCTCAGGAAGGATGTTGCCGAAGGGCGCATCGACACGGTTCTGGCCTGCCAGGTGGATATGCAAGGCCGGCTGATGGGCAAGCGTTTCCAGGCGGAATATTTCGTCGAGAGCGCTTGGAAGGAAACGCATAGCTGCAACTATCTGATCGCCACCGATATGGAGATGGAGACTGTCTCCGGCTACAAGGCGACGAGCTGGGAGAAGGGCTACGGCGACTACACGATGAAGCCGGATCTGGCGACGCTGCGTCGTATTCCCTGGCTCGAAGGCACCGCGCTGGTGCTCTGCGACGTGCTCGATCATCACACGCATGAGGAGGTCGCCCACTCGCCGCGTGCGATCCTGAAGAAGCAGGTGAAGCGGCTCGAGGATATGGGCATGAAGGCCTATATGGCCTCCGAGCTCGAATTCTTTCTGTTCGACCAGAGCTACGAGGCGGCGCAGGCTTCCGGCTACCGCAATCTCAAGCTCGCCAGCGCCTACAACGAGGACTACCACATCTTCCAGACCACCAAGGAGGAAGAGGTGATGCGGGCGATCCGCACCGGGCTGCAGGGCGCCGGCATTCCGGTCGAGAACTCGAAGGGCGAGGCGTCCGCCGGCCAGGAGGAGATCAACGTGCGCTACGCTGATGCGCTCGCCATGGCCGACCGGCACGCGATCATCAAAAACGGCTGCAAGGAGATCGCCTGGTCGAAGGGCAAGGCCATCACATTCCTCGCCAAGTGGAATTACAATGCCGCCGGCAGTTCCTCGCATATCCATCAGTCGCTTTGGAGCCTGGAGGAAAAGCCGCTGTTTTTCGACCATACGGGCAAATACGGCATGTCGCCGCTGATGCACAATTACGTCGCCGGGCTTCTCGCCCATGCGAGCGAGATCACCTATTTCCTGGCGCCTTACATCAATTCCTACAAACGCTTCATGGCTGGCACCTTTGCGCCGACCAAGGCGATTTGGAGCAAGGACAACCGCACCGCCGGCTATCGGCTCTGCGGCGAGGAGACCAAGGGAATTCGTATCGAGTGCCGCGTCGGCGGCTCCGATCTCAATCCGTATCTCGCCTTCGCCGCGCTGCTCGCCGCCGGCATTGACGGGATCGAAAACAAGCTCGAACTCGAAGCCCCCTTCGTCGGCGACGCCTACGGCGGCAAGGGCGTTCGCGAAATCCCGCGCACGCTGCGCGCGGCGACGACTGAAATGACGGAATCGGCAATGCTGCGCAAAGCCTTCGGCGACGATGTGATCGACCACTACACCCGCGCTGCCGAATGGGAGCAGGAAGAATACGACCGTCGCATCACCGACTGGGAAGTAGCGCGCGGTTTCGAAAGAGCTTAAGAGGCATTTTGCGGGTTGCCCCTCACCCTAACCCTCTCCCCGCGCGCGGGGAGAGGGGACGTGCCCAAAGCAGCGTTCGAGGTTAAGGAAGGCGGTGCGGCATATCCCCTTCGCGCCGCAGGCGCGGAGAAGGTGCCGGCAGGCGGATGAGGGGCTACGGCCTCACTCAAATTTTGAAGAATGCGAGGATAGGAACAGATCATGGCAATGATCCAATGCATTTCACCGGTTGACGGGTCGGTCTATGCCGAGCGCCCGACGCTTTCGCTCGACGCCGCCAGGGATGTGGTGGCGCGCGCCCGCAAGGCGCAGAAAGCCTGGGCGAAACGGCCGCTCGAAGAGCGTGTGCAGTTGGTGCTGAAGGGTGCTGCGCGGCTGAACGAGATGTCCGATCTCGTCGTGCCGGAGCTTGCCTGGCAGATGGGCCGGCCGGTCAAGTATGGCGGCGAATACAAGGGCTTCAACGAGCGCTCCAACTATGTCGCTTCGATAGCGGCGGATGCGCTGGCGCCTCTCGTCGTCGAGGAGAGCGAACGTTTCGAGCGCCGCATCGAGCGCGAGGCGCATGGCGTCCTCTTCGTCGTCGCGCCGTGGAACTATCCGTATATGACGGCGATCAATACGATTGCGCCGGCGCTGATGGCCGGCAATACCGTGGTGCTGAAACATGCCTCGCAGACACTGCTGGTCGGTGAGCGGCTGGTGCAAGCCTTCATCGAGGCCGGCGTTCCCGAGGATGTGTTCCAGAACGTCTTCCTCGATCATGAAACGACTTCGGCGCTGATTGCCGCCGGCAGCTTCAATTTCGTCAACTTCACCGGATCGGTCGAAGGCGGGCGGTCGATGGAACGGGCGGCTGCCGGCACCTTCACCGGCCTTGGCCTCGAACTCGGCGGCAAGGATCCGGGTTATGTCATGGAGGACGCCGATCTTGAGGCGGCCGTCGACACCCTGATGGACGGCGCGACCTACAATTCCGGCCAGTGCTGCTGCGGTATCGAGCGCATCTATGTACATGAATCGCTCTATGACGCCTTTGTCGAGAAGTCGGTTGCCTGGGTGTCGAACTACAAGCTCGGCAATCCGCTCGATCCCGAGACGTCGCTCGGGCCGATGGCACATAAGCGCTTCGCCAAGGTGGTGCGCGAGCAGATCGCCGATGCGGTTTCCAAGGGCGCCAAAGCGCTTGTCGATCCCAAGCTTTTCCCCCAGGATGACGGCGGCGCCTATCTTGCACCGCAGGTCCTCGTCGATGTCGACCACTCCATGGCCTTCATGCGCGAAGAGACTTTCGGTCCGGCGGTCGGCATCATGAAAGTGAAGAGCGACGAGGAGGCACTCGCTTTGATGAACGACAGCCAGTACGGGCTGACGGCCTCGCTCTGGACCAAAGATGTCGAGCGGGCAGGGCGGCTCGGCCGCGAGATCGAAACCGGCACCGTTTTCATGAACCGCGCTGATTATCTCGACCCGGCGCTTTGCTGGACCGGCGTCAAGGAGACTGGCCGCGGCGGCTCGCTGTCGATCATCGGCTTCCACAATCTGACGCGTCCGAAATCCTTCCATCTGAAGAAAGTCACAGCATGAGCAGCAGCAACATCACCGCAAACTGGAGCTATCCGACATCGGTCAAGCTTGGCCGGGGCCGCATCACGGAACTGGCCGGCGCCTGCAAGAGCCTCGGCATCAAGAAGCCGCTGCTCGTCACCGACCGTGGCCTTGCCTCGATGGCGATCACCAAGACTGCGCTCGATATTCTCGAAGATGCCGGTCTCGGCCGGGCGATCTTTGCCGATGTCGATCCGAACCCGAACGAAAAGAACCTCGACGCCGGCGTCAGGGCTTTCAAGGACGGCGGCCATGACGGCGTTGTCGCCTTCGGCGGCGGTTCCGGCCTCGATCTCGGCAAGTGCGTCGCCTTCATGGCCGGCCAGACGCGGCCGGTCTGGGACTTCGAAGATATCGGCGACTGGTGGATGCGTGCGAGCCTCGAGGGCATCGCCCCGATCGTCGCTGTACCGACAACGGCAGGCACCGGTTCGGAAGTTGGGCGCGCCAGCGTCATCACCAATTCCGAAACGCATGTGAAGAAGATCATCTTCCATCCGAAGTTCCTGCCTGGTGTCGTCATTTCAGATCCTGAACTGACGGTCGGCATGCCGAAGATCATCACGGCCGGCACCGGCATGGATGCTTTCGCCCATTGCCTGGAGGCCTATTCCTCGCCCTTCTATCACCCGATGTCAGCCGGCATCGCGCTGGAAGGCATGCGGCTCGTCAAGGAATTCCTGCCGCGCGCCTATAGGGAAGGCACGGATTTGGAAGCCCGCGCCAACATGATGGCCGCCGCCGCCATGGGCGCGGTCGCCTTCCAGAAGGGGCTCGGCGCCATTCACGCGCTGTCGCACCCAATCGGCGCCGTCTACAACACCCATCACGGCATGACCAACGCGGTGGTGATGCCGGCGGTGCTGCGCTTTAATCGTAAGGCGATCGAGGAGAAGATCGGCCGTGCCGCGGCCTATCTCGGCATTTCGGGCGGTTTCGACGGGTTCTACGATTATGTGCTGAAGCTTCGCTCCGAACTCGGCGTGCCGGAGACGCTGTCGGCGATGGGAATCGCCGCCGACCGCATCGACGAATTGTCGGCCATGGCGATCGAAGATCCGAGCGCCGGCGGTAACCCGGTTGCAATGACACTCGAAAATACCAAGGCTCTTTTCAGGGATTGCTTCTGACAACATAAGAGCGGACCTACAGACCGGCCTGGAAAACCTCGGTTTTCCGGGCTTTTTTCGTTGCCGCGGCATCCCAAGTTTTAGGGATGTGAAAAATACCGGCTGCAATTTCGCCGCCCGTGTTTCGAATTTGTTAACCATGATTAGAAAGGATGGATTAACCGCACGATGCTCCGATGGTGCGTAAAAGAGCGATTCCGGCTCGCACCATAGCCTTCCGAGGACCGAAAATGCCTGTCATCACATTCGCAAATACCAAGGGCGGCGCCGGCAAAACAACCGCTGTTCTGCTGCTCGCGACCGAGCTTGCCCGCAAAGGCTATCGCGTCACCATTCTCGACGCCGATCCGCAGCACTGGATTTCGCGCTGGCACGAGATCTCTGGTCATGTGGCCAATCTTTCGGTGATCGATTTCGTGACAACCGCCTCGCTGCCGCAGCATATCAGCGAGAACAAGCACAATACCGACTATTTCATCGTCGACCTGCCGGGTGCGCGCAATCCGCTGCTTGCCACCGCCGTCGGCCTTTCCGACCATGTGCTGATCCCGATCCAGGGCTGTGCGATGGATGCGCGCGGTGGCGCGCAGGTGCTCGAACTGTTGCAGTATCTGGATGAGAAGGCCGGCATCAAGATCGGCCATTCGGTGGTGCTCACCCGAGTCAACTCGATGGTGACGACGCGGGCTCTGCAAGTCGTCAAGTCGCTGCTCAGCGAGCGGCATGTGCCGGTACTCGATACGGCTATCATCGAACGCTCCGCCTTCCGCGACATCTTCGATTGTGGCGGCACGCTGCACACGATTGATCCCACGCGTGTCAGCAACCTCGACAAGGCCCGTGAAAACGCCACCTGTTTTGCCGAGGAAATGATGCGCAAACTGCCGGTGAGGCTGGCCGCATCCGCCCGTGTGACGAACCCGATGGTCCGCTCGGCCGCCTGACGATGCTACAGCGCCGCGTCTTTTCAGATACGCACAAGACTCGGTAACACTTTAAATTTTGCAGGAGCATGAAATGACGAGGCCGCCGGAGCTATCCGGCGGCCTTTCCGTAATTATCGCCGCCAGCCAGACGCGGTCTGACCTCAGACAGCGACGAATCTACCGCCAGGAGCCTCGTCGCTTCGAAGCATGATTTGCTGCTGATTCCTCTCGGTGCGGAGGACGACAAACGCGTCATTTTCTAGGCGACCGCTCGGGTTGCCACGGCGATTTCCCTCAAGAGCTTCACGATCGCCGGATTCGATGTATTGACAGCGCCGAAAACTCGTATTTAATTCGTCATGCTTACGAACAAATGTCAGCCGAACGATATGAGCCAAGAAGGGGAACCCATGAAACCGCTCAAGACAATTGTAATGGCAGCCGCTGCGACCGGCTTTATGCTCACGAGCGCGATGGCTTCCGAGCTGAAAATGGTCTGGTATGTCGATGGCGACGAGCAGGAAGCCAATGTGCGCGCACTGCTCGAGCAGTATACGCAATCGCATCCCGAGACGACTTTCGACCTGCAGATTACGCCCTATGACGGCATGATCCAGAAATTCCAGCAGTTTGCCGCTTCCGGCATGATGCCGGACCTTTCACTTACCTCCTCGATGGAGCCGGTCATCCGTCCCTTCCTTGCCGATCTGAACAAGGAGATCGGGCCTGACTGGATCAAGGACTTCGTCAAGGGTTGGGCCGACGGCGCGAAGCTGGGCGACAAGGTCATTGCCGCGCCGCTTCAGGTGACGTCGACCGGCATCTTCCTCAACGTTGATGCTTTCAAGAAGGCAGGCGTCGCGATCCCAGATCCGGCGACCGGCTGGACTTGGGAGGAGTTCCTGCCCAAGATCAAGGAAGTGGCCGAGAAATCCGGCACCCGTTATCCGCTTGTCTGGGACGTTTCGGCCAGCCGCTGGATCGTTCACGAATATCAGTACGGCAACCACATCTTCTCCGAGCAGGAGCCGGTGAAGGTCGTTATGGACGAGGCCGCCTGGACCAAGACACTCGACAAATTCGTCGATCTCTCGAAATCCTCGATGCCACCCGGTCTTTGGACCGGCGCAAGCTCGGACAATCCGAAGGAATTGTTCGCGGCCGGCCAGGCGGTGGCCTACATGTCGGGCAGCTGGCAGATTGCCGGCCTTGCAAAGAATGCCGGTTTTGCCTGGCAGGCCGGGCCGACGCCGCGCGGCACCGTTGCCTCGTCGATCTATGGCGGCGACTATCTCGTTGCCTTCAACACCAGCCAGCACCTGCCTGAAGCCGTCGCCTTCATCAAATGGGTCACCTCTCCGGAAATCCAGGCGCAGTATGCCAAGACCTTCGGCATGATTCCGGCGAACCTGAAGACGCCGGCGATCGAATACGGCAATCCGGCAGCAACGGACGCCGTCAAAAGCATGCAGAATGAGCTGAACGTCAGCCCCGCCTATGCTGCAACAGACCAGGCATGGCCGCAGATGCAGTCCGTCTGGGGTACGGTCAAAACAGCGGTCACGCAGACCGTCGCCGGACAGATATCGTCGGCGGAAGCGATTGCCCAGATCAAGAAAGCGGCAGACGATGCAGTCGAGGCCAGCAAGTGACGAGCACGCTGATCGTAAATGAGCAAACGATGCCGGGCAAACGCCCGGCATCGCGAGGGTTAGGTCGCTCCCTTGGACTGGCTGCATGGCCATACTTGCTTATGGTTCCGACCGTCGCGCTGCTGGTGGCCTTCACGCTCTATCCTCTGGCACAGGGGCTGCTGATGGCGTTCTTCCGTCGCGGCGTGGTCGTGCTTGACCAGATGCCGAACACGTGGCCTCAATATGTCGGATTCCAGAATTTCACCGGCTTGATCCAAGATGCGGATTTTCGCACCTCGTTGGTCAAGACTGTCGTCTTCGTCGTCGTGGCGGTTCCGCTTAACATTGCGGTTTCGCTGGCGCTCGCCTTGCTGCTTTCACCGCAGACGAAATTCTTCGCGTTTGTCCGCACGATCGTTTTCTTCCCCTCGATGATCAGCCTCCTGATTATCGGCGTTGCCTGGCGCTGGCTGTTCGGGTTGAACAACGGCCTAGTCAACTACCTGCTGTCGCTGATGCACATCGCACCGGTCGCCTGGCTCGAACAGGATACGATGGCCCAGATCGCCGTCGTGATTGCGTGGATCTGGGCGCAGGCCGGTTTCAATATGATGATCTTCATTGCAGGCTTGACGGCGATCTCCCCCGACTACTACGAAGCAGCGTCGATCGACCGCACGACAAAGTGGCGGCAGTTTACGCACATTACCTTACCTTTGCTGAAGCCCACGATGGCCGTCGTGCTGGTGCTTTCATCCATCGAGGCCTTCAAAGTTTACGAACTCGTGGTGTCGTTGACGGGTGGTGGGCCGGGGAAAGCCACGGTCTACCTGATCCAGACGATCTATGACACGGCCTTTCAAAAGCCGATGCAAGCTGGCGTTGCGGCTGCGCAGTCCATGGTCCTCTTTGTTATCCTGCTGCTTCTTACCGTCTTCCAGCTCCGCGTATCGAGAGGCGAAAAATGACGCGCGTCTATACTCCGTGGCGGCTCGCTTTCGTCGCCCTGACCCTCTTCGTCTTCCTGATGCCGCCGGTCTGGCTGTTTCTGTCTTCGCTGAAGTCGCAGCAGGAGATTTTCCAATGGCCTCCGACATTCGTGCCGGAACGGCCGACGTTGCAGAACTTCATCGACACGGTATCGCGGGCTAAGTTCCTTCTGTTCTTCCAGAATTCCGCTATCGTCTCGGTTCTTTCGGCCATGCTTTCGGTCACGATCAGCGTCATGGCCGGTTATGCCCTGGCGAAGTTCAAGTTCAAGGGCGACACGCTGGTCTTCCTGCTGATCATGTCGTCGCTGATGGTGCCGCTGCAAATCGTTATGATCCCGGTGTTTCTCGTCCTTCGCGACCTCGGGCTGCTCGATACGCTCGCCGGGCTGATCATTGCGCCGGCGGCAACGCCAACCGGGGTTTTCCTGATGCGCCAGTACATTACGAATATTCCCGATAGCCTGCTTGAAGCGGCCCGCATTGACGGGACGCCGGAATGGCGGATTCTTCTGCGGATCATCGTACCATTGGCGCTGCCTGCCATCGGCACGCTCCTGGCGTTCAATCTTGTCTGGCGCTGGAATGACTATCTTTGGCCGTTCCTGATCATCACCGACCAGGATAAATGGACCGTACAGCTGGCGCTGGCCAATAGCGTCGGCAAGTACGGCATCAACTGGCCGCGACTGTTGTCGATGTCCGTTCTGTCTGTTCTGCCGGTGTTGGTGATGTTTACGGCTCTACAGCGTATGTTGATGAGCGGATTGATGGCAGGGGCTGCTAAGGAATAAGCTCCCCGTATTGTCTCAATAAAAAAGCCGCCAAGTTCCTTCCTGGCGGCTTTTGTTTGCGTTTTGCGAGACGATATCCGTGAAAAAGAGACCCGAGGGCGGTCAGTTGAGGAAGCGTCAGCGGTTTGCCGCCAAGACCCTGTCTCTGTAAGCCAAGGCTGCGGCCGCCGGCATGCTGCTCCATCCCTGGAGCAGCGATCCACGCCCCCAGGGTGGCGAGAAATATTCGACCGCTCCCATCCAGCCTTCTTCCAGGCAGGTCTGCCACCAGCGAAGCAGGGGATAGTCGAAGCAGTCCAGGCCATAGGCGAGGCGCTGCTCGGCATAAAGGCCAGTGAGATAGGGCCAATCAGAGCCGTTGTGGTAGCGATAGGCGAAAGAAGACTTCTCGCGTGTATCCTTGGTGCGCTTGAAGGGTGGATAGGCACACAGGACACCCCAGTCGCCGTAAGGCTGGGTTTGATTGTTCCGGCTCTCCAGTGTCTCCTGCACCTTGGCCAGCACGATCTTCGCGCGTTCCGGCGACACGGCACGGAAACGCAGAAGCGTCAGGCTGTCGAGCGTCAGGTGATCCTCGACAAAATCGTCCTTCGTGCCGTAATCAGCGTAAATACCATTCGGCTGAAGGAGCGCTTCATCGAGCGATGCGCGCGCCTTGACCGCGACAGCGGCAGCCTTTTCGGCAACCGCAGCATCGATGCCGTATTCGGTGATGACGTCCAGCGCCCCGATCCAAAGGCCGAGATCATAGGCTACATAGCCGTGGCGGTAGACGTTGTCTGCCCAGTCGCGATCAT
Organism: Rhizobium sophorae; assembly: GCF_013087515.1. Taxonomy (GTDB): domain Bacteria; phylum Pseudomonadota; class Alphaproteobacteria; order Rhizobiales; family Rhizobiaceae; genus Rhizobium; species Rhizobium sophorae. The sequence continues at coordinate 101,389 of NZ_JABFCN010000046.1, forward strand.
GTCGCGGCTTCACTGGTAGCCCGTTACCAGCCACATCGAACCGGCAATAGCGTTCGAAGATCGTGACGATCTTGTCCCAGTAGAGTGAGACCGGCGCATTGTCGCCCGTCGCTCTGATATAGTCGCCGATCGTCAGGATGAAGAAAAGCGGGCTGTCGAAGTGATCGCTCCACCAGTCGCCGGGGCGCAAGTGTTCAAGCTTGATCTTCGGATGTGACCGGCGGACCTTCTCCCATTCTTCGGCCTGGGCGGGCCCGGTCAGAATGACGCCGCTCGGCGCCTCGCCGTCCGGCTGGATGCTGCGGGCGAGCAGATCGATCTGGCCACGCACGGCCGCCGGCTCACGGTCGAGCAGGGCCTGCAGTGTCCAATAGCCGTCGCGATAATAGGTGCGTGCCGGCGCGCTGTAGGCCTGGCCGGCAGCCAGACCGGCAAAGGCGCCGTGCTCGTCGCGGCGTATGCTGGAAAGTGCTGCGTGAATGCCCTGAGAAATCATGCTGCGCATCAGCGGTTGCGCCTCCGGCATGGCGTCGCACCGCTCCACATAGACGCGCGCCTCATCGATCACTGCCGCCGGATCGATCGCCAGGGCTTTTTCCGCTTCTTCCTGTGTGGCGCCAGCGACAACAAGAACGCCGTCCGTTCGCTGCTCGGCAACGACGATACCCCATGCAGTGCGCACGGTTCTGCGCTCGCCGCTGCGCTCGATCGGCTGGCGCGGCATCATGCCGCCCCACCAGGCACAGCGACGTGATGGCGTGATCGATCGAAGCTTCGCGCCCTTGAGAAAGAGTGCCGGCACGGACTGGGCCACATGAAGTCCGCCGCCGTTTGCCGTTTCAACGCGGTTGGGCGCATAGATAAACGGCCCGGTCCAGCCTGAGAAGGAGAGGGTGGCAAGCTTGCCGGCGCCCCAGAGCGAAAGTTCGAGCTTGCCCTCCGGCCGGCAGTCGCCTTGCAGACGCGGCGCCATGAAGGGAAGCAGCACTGCTTGCTCAGAACGGACCTGACCGTCTGGAAGGGGTGTGAGTGCGGTCTGCTTCGTCGGTGATGTCGTCATAGGGCGGCCTCCTGTTGTCCATCTTCTCCAAAACCGGCGATATCGGTCAGCCCGAGCATGATCGCTCCGAGCATGCCGGCATCCGGACCGAGGCTCGTTGCTTCGATTCGGGCCTCGAATGGGAGCAAGGCGTTCATATGCTGCCTGACGGCCTTGACGAACTCCGGTCGCGAGCCAATGCCGCCACCGAGCACGGTGAGCGCGGGATCGAACAGTGCCTGGACTGACGCAATACCGACCGAGGCCGATTTCGCCGCAGTCTCGATCACGGCCCTGGCTTCTTCATCGCCTGCCAGAGATCGGGCGAAAATCTCACTGACCGTCACCGTTCCATCGCCATAGAGACTGCGGATCGCGGGTGAGTCGACCTGATCCTCGAAGAGGCCGGCGCGCGCCTTCGACGCCGTCTCGTGCGGGTTGAAGCCCAACGGCAGCAAGCCGAGTTCGCCGGCCCGGCCGTGCTGGCCACGAAAAAGGTTTCCGCCAACAACAAGGCCCATGCCGACACCCGTTCCAAACGCAACGAATGCAAGCGACCCCAAGTCACGGCCTTTGCCGAGCGTGGCCTCGGCGAATGCGGCGAGATTGACGTCGTTTTCGACAACAACCGGACATGGCAGGCTCTCCGACAGCACATCAGCAAGCGGGCGGTCTGCGGGAATCGCAAGATGGGGGGAGAGGGAAGCAATTCCTGTGGCAGGTGAGACGGCGCTTGGAATGCCAACGACAACCTTGTTCAGTCGGACGCAGTCACCGCACTGATCGAGAAGAGACAGAATCATCCGCGGTATCTGCTTGAGAACTGGCGCGTCAGCTCCGTGCTCTGTCGGCTCCGAGGTCCTGGCCAGAACATTTGCATTCCGATCTGCGACGCCGGCAAGCAACTTGGTGCCACCGAGATCGACGCCGATGACCACATCGGAACGCGCAACTGATGGCGTGGCGCAACGGCTGTTAGGCTCTTTGCGCAAACTCGACGCAATGGCTGAAATATTTGACAAAAGCAGTCCTCTGCTATATTTGTTCGGCAGGTTGACGAATTTAATATTGCTGCGTCCGTGAGCTGTCAACAACCAGTTTGAAATCCACCGGTAATCATGGAAAAAGCAGGGACATCAGTTTGCAACAAAAGACCGACCGGCGGATAGTTCGAACATGGCCATAACCGAAAACGCGCCTCCTGTGCTTCGTCAGATCTCCGTTCGCGCCGTCATGGATGTTCTCCTGCAATCCGGGCCGACCTCTCGCGCGGAACTTTCCAAACTCACCGGGCTTTCGAAGCAGACGATGTCCGAAGTGATCCGTACGCTCGAAGAAAGCGGATGGGTTCGCGAAAAGGGTGTCACCAGCGGACGCGTCGGCCGCACGGCAATCACCTATGAGGTGAATGGAAATGCGGGCTACGCCGTCGGCATCGACATGGGGCCAACGACGACCCGCATCGCACTCGTCAATATCGTCGGCAATATCGTCGCCGAAAGGGAATATCCGTCGGACAGGCGAGGTGGCTATTATCTGATCGACCAGGTTGAGGCGATATTGTCGCGGATGCTGACGGACACCGGCATTACTTCCCAAAACGTCCTCGTCGCCGCAGTGGCAACTCCCGGCGTAGTCGATCCGGCTACAGGCGCTCTGTCGATGGCACCCAATCTTGCGGATATCGGTGGGATCGACCTTGGTCGGGTGTTGAGCGATCGCCTTGGCTGCACGGTCGTGCTGGAAAACGACGTCAATGCCGCCGTCATCGGAGAATCCTGGCAGGGCTGCGCTGCGGCGATAGACTCGGTCGCTTTCGTATCTCTTGGGACCGGCATCGGCTTGGGTGTCCTTCAGGATGGAAAACTGATGCGGGGAGCGAGCGGGGCGGCGGGGGAAATCTCCTATATGCCGTTCGGAGCCGATCCATATGCTGACGACAGTCTTGAACGCGGCGCACTCGAATGTGCGATTGGTGCGCAGGGCATTACCGAACTTTACGCTCGAGCTGGCGGCGTGGAAGGAACCTCCGTCCGCGATATCATGAGCCTGGCAGAGACGGGCGATCCCATCGCGACCGACGTAATTGGCAAAGTCGCCGATATCGCGGCCCTGCTCGTCGTCGCCGTCTATGCCGTCGTCGACCCCAAGACTGTTGTGCTCGGCGGCAGCATCGGGCGCCATCCGATGATCGTCGATCGTATAGGCCTTGGTATTGAAAAGGCCAGCCGACGCATGATCGACGTCAAGGCGAGCGTGCTCGGCAATCGGGCAACGTTGGTGGGAGCTCTCGCGATCGGGCTGACGCACGTCCACAATCTGCTGTTCTCGCCGCAAATCCTGCCTGAACAGCGGCGGCTTCCGCCGCCGCCGCTCTGATCGTTACTCTGCGGTGGATATCGACAGACGGCGCTCTCGGTACCAGATGAAGAGGCCTGAGGCGATAACGATGCTTGCGCCAAGGAAGGTGTAGGTTGTCGGTATGTCTCCGAAGACCAGAAAACCCAGCAGGACGACGGCCAGGAACTGGGCATATTGCAGCGGCGCCAGGAATGAGGCGGGTGCGAAGCGATGTGCCTGGATCATGAAGAAATGGCTGACGGCGCCGAAGCATCCCGTGGCAAGAAGAACACTCCAGGCGTAGCTATTTTCCGGCCATTTCCAGACGAATGGCATGACGGGCAGCAGGATGATCGCCGGAAATGCGGCCATGATCAGCAGCATGCTGCCTGAAGATTCGGTGGTCGCGAGACGCCGGGTCAGGATGTTGTAGCTGGCGCCGACCATGACCGAGATCAGCGAGACGCCGAAGGCCCAGTGAAACCCGTCCATTCCCGGGCGGGTCACGACCAACACGCCGGCAAAACCTGCTAAGATCGCGAACCACCGATAGCGGCCGACCTGTTCGGACAGAAAGAAAATCGACAGGATTGTCACGAATATCGGCGTCATGAACTGGATAGAGAGTGTCTGCGCAATTTGCAGATAGCCAAGCGCCAGAAAATTAAGCCCGGTGCAGAAGATCTGGATACCGGCGCGCAGCAACTGGAGCTTCGGCGACCGCGTCCGCCAGGCATGCGGGGCCTGCCATGGATTGAGGATAACTGCCACCACAACGAAATGCACGGCGAAGCGGAGCCAGACGACTTCCAACGTCGGTACCTCGTGTCCCGATAGCTTTGCAGCGGAATCGAGGAAAGCAAAAAGCGTGACCGCGAGAAGCATATATAGAACCGCTTTTGGTCGGTTTTCTTCTGGTGGAGCGGGAAGCGGATCAAGGCGGCGACCGTTGGCACCCGACGAGAATGCCTTGGCCAGCGTCCGTCTGGAGGCAGGCTCGAGCCTGCCGGATTGAAAGTTCATGGGAGGAGTCCTGTCATATGGGGAGGAACCTGCGGAGCAGTAACAGATAATTTTACGTTCGTCATCTTGACGAACTAATTATAGGCCTGCAAACTGCATTTCATGTCGAGGGTAACGTCGATAGGGCTGAAGCCCCAAAAGCGACGATGAATGTGAAGGACGGAGTATGGCTGGGCTTAAGTTGGATCGCGTCACGAAGAGCTTCGGCCATCATTCGATACTTCACGGCATTGATCTCGATGTGAACGAGGGCGAATTCGTGGTTCTCGTCGGTCCATCAGGTTGCGGAAAATCAACCTTGCTCCGGCTGATTGCCGGCCTGGAAGACACGACGGCCGGTCAAATCTTCATCGATGACCAAGACGTCACGACCGCGCCCCCGGGCGACCGCGGTATTGCGATGGTGTTTCAATCCTATGCGCTTTACCCGCATATGACTGTCGCAAAAAACCTGTCGTTCGGCCTGGAGAACCTCAAGATGAGCCGCGCGAATATCGATGCGCGCGTCATCGAAGCCGCGCGGATGCTGGCGATCGAACCACTTTTGCAGCGCCGCCCCAAGCAGCTTTCCGGTGGCCAGCGGCAACGCGTGGCAATCGGCCGTGCCATCGTTCGAAACCCGTCGCTATTCCTCTTCGACGAACCGCTATCCAATCTCGACGCGGCCCTTCGCGTCCAGACACGCGGCGAGATCAGCCGATTGCATGAGCGGCTCGGGGCAACGATGATCTACGTCACGCATGACCAGATCGAGGCGATGACCATGGCCGATCGTATCGTGGTCCTCAATGGCGGGCGGGTTGAGCAGGTCGGCACGCCGCTCGAACTGTTCGAAACGCCGGCCAACAAGTTCGTCGCAGGCTTTATCGGGTCGCCGCAGATGAACTTTTATAACGGAAAACTGATTTCCATCAGCCGCGGCGATGTGACGATAGCGGTGCCGGGTTTTGGTGAAATAGTCCTTCCCTTTCACGCGCCCGGCGCCAGCGAAGGCGAAGAAGTGGTGTTAGGTATTCGGCCCAACCATTTCCGGATCCAACACGATGCTTCGAACGATCCATTGAGTGTTGAAATGGTTGTCGATTACGCTGAAAGTATCGGGACTGAGACCTATATCTATGCGAAGATTCGAGGCAACGAGGCTCCCAGCATCATGCATCTACCTGACCACCTCGCAACCAACGAAGGAGCGCTCCTGCGAATGTTCGTTGACCGCAGTCGGTGTCATTTGTTTCGAGAAAGTGACGGCTTGAGCTTTGTGTCGCGGACTTAAGTTTCCGGCACCCATCGGCAGCGAGATCGCAAGTTTCTGTTTGTGGCGGCTCTTTTACACGGACCGCTTGGGCTTGAGCGATGGCATAGAAGCTGGGCGGCCCACATTGTCGGGGGCTGACGATGTCACCCGGCTAAAGGGCTGGAGCGAGCTTTTTCGACCCATGTCCCGAAGATGCGCCGGTTCATTGGCGACGGTCCAGGCCGCATCATTCCAGCGAACTCGGCCGGGAACGAAGGTCTGATGTCGTCCGAAAACGGCTCACACTTTTCGGGATATGCTCCACGGCTCAGTCGACGAATTCGACCGTCACTCCTGGCTTGACCATCTTGGCAAGCTCGGTGGCATCCCAGTTGGTCAAGCGGATGCAGCCGTGGCTCTGGGTGCGGCCGATCTTTGAGGGCTCGGGCGTGCCATGGATGCCGTAGGTCGGCTTGGAAAGCGCCATCCAGACGGTGCCGACGGGACCGTTCGGGCCGGGCGGAATGTTGAGGATCTTATCATTGGCGCCCTGCTGGAAATTGATCTTCGGATTGTAGGTGTAACCGGGATTGAGGGCGACGCGCTCAACATTGACCGTGCCCGATGGAGAGGGGGTATCGGTGGAGCCGATCGACGCCGGATAGGCGGCGAGGAGATTGCCGGCGCCGTCATAAGCGAAGACCTGCTTACGCCCCTTGTCGGCGATGATGCGGGCTACCGCGCCGCTTTTCGGCTCGCCTGGATTGACGACCTTGATGACGGTGCCGGGAACGGTGAAGTCGGCGCCGGGGTTCATCTCCTTGAGGAAAGCCTCATCCATGTGGAAGCGCTCGGCGAGCATTTCGGTGGTCGAGGTGTAAGCCAGCGACGGCAGCAGCGCCTTATGCGAATAGTCTTCCGGAATCTCGGCGACGAAGGGGCCGGCCGCATCGGCCGGCGTGATCGTATAGCTGACGACGGGCAGCCCGCCGGTCATGCGCAGCTCTTCCAGAATGGCGTCGGTGTTGTTCGGGTCGAGCTTCGAACCGGTCATCTGATCGTAGGCTAAAATCGCCTTGGTGACGTTCGAACCCATATGGCCGTCGATGACGCCGGGGGAGATGCCGGCGCGGTCGAGGAAGACCTGCAATGCGACGATCTCCGGCTTCGATTTGTTGTTCAGCGTGATGACAGGTTCATCGGGTGCGGCCTTCGGCTGATCGGCGGGCGGGATCTGCTGGTCGGGATCGATCGAGGCATAATCGTCGCCGGGCTGCGGATTGCCGATGCTGTTATCCTCGAGGTAGGGCTGGTCGCCGAGCGGATGGCGCTCGATCGCGGCATCGCGCGGAATGCCGCCGGTGACGGCGCCACGCTCGGAATAACGCGTATCGCCGTCGGGATTGTTGTCGGAATAATAGGGGTCGTTGCCGTACTGGTCGTTATAGACTTCGCGCGGGCCGGGCCGCGGCGGATAGTAGCCGCGGGCGCGCATCTCGGTGGCGACGACGTTGCCATAGTCGTCGATCAACACGCGATTGCCGCTACGGTCGCGGGCATAGATATAGCCGGCTGGAACATAGTCGAGGATTTCGCCGCTCGGTGTCACAAGCACGATATCGCTCTGGCGGCGGTCGCGGAACTGCTGCGCGCCTGCCTCCGGCGGTGTAGCCGCAAGGGCAGTCAGAGCGGCCGCCAAGCAAAATGCCGACTTCAAAAAGCGATTCACGTCTCATACCTCGAACAGTGATTGGGCAGACACACACCTGCGAATTTTGACGCTAGTGTGGAATTTATGAAAGCGTGCTGAACAAAATATGAAAATCACTAAGATTTCCTTTTACTCATAAACGTTTGCGTCCTTGTGTCAGTTCCGCAAAATCCGCGGTTGCGGCAAAACCACAAGATGGGAACAGCCCCGATTGACGAATGGCGGCGCGAAACCTAACGCTAGCGCATCATGCTTTTCGAAAAGCGGAATCGATTTTCGGAAAGCATGATGCGTTGATTCAAGGTGTTAGAGCGTTCTTTGTGCGTCCGAAAGGACACACGGCGCTCTAAGGGGCCGACCATTCCCCGAGGAGACTGTGATGATCGAATTTGCCGCCGCAAGCGGGCCGCGCCTGATGCTGGACGAAACATCGGTGCTGGATATCGGCGGATGCATCGTCGAAGGCGTCGACATCGCTCCGAAACGCGCCATTCCCGATGACGGCGACCCGCGAATCGATCACTCGCTCGAGGGCTTCCTGTTCACCTGCGGGCCGGACCATATCCGCCACCGCCAGCCGATCGCCGGCCGGAACGACGGTAAGGTCTATCCGCTGCACGGATCGGCCTCCGGCCATGCGGCAAAGGTGCTGTGGACGAAGTTCGAGAACGGCAATGCGGAATGCCGGGCCGATATCGACATCACCACCGTCGAGGGACTGCCGCAGCGCATCGAGCGGCTGTGGCGGATCGATGGTGCGACCGGCGAGGTGCGGCTCGAGGATCGGGTGGTCAATACCAGCGATCGGACGGTGCCGACCTTCCTGATGTACCACATGAACATCGGCGGCAAATGGCTGGACGACGGCACGCGGCTCGAAGGCCGGATGCTGGAAAATGGCGGTTTCCCCTGGGCGTTTGGCGAGGAGCTGGGCGGCATCTTCTGCGTCGCGGCGTCGGCGACGGAGGAGGGTTTCGCGGAGGTCCGCCTCGGACCGATCGCCGCAATCGGCGGCAGGACGCTGCGTGTGCGCTTCCGTGCCGACACGCTGCCCCATCTGCAGGTCTGGCGGAACCAGAAGGCGCCGGCCCATATCATCGGCATCGAGCCGGTGTCGCATCGCTGGATATCGCGCGACGAGCTTGAGGCTGCCGGTGAGTTCAATATGCTGGTGCCCGGCGAAAGCCGCAGCTCTGCGCTGACCTTTACCTTCCTGTGAACGAAGTGTTGTTGACGCTGGCAGACCTCCGTCGTAGACCTTCAGCCCACGATTTTTGAGGAGACAAGACGATGGATATTCGCCAGATCGACGATGAATATTCGGTTTCAGGCCAGATCACGCTGGAGGAGCTCGACGAGATCAAGGCGCTGGGGTTCAAATCGATCGTCTGCCACCGCCCCGACCATGAAAGTCCCGACCAGACGTCGTTCTCCGTTATCGAGGCGCGCGCCAAGGAGCTCGGTCTCGAGATCGCCCATGTGCCGGTTGGACCGATGGGGGTGACCGAGGAAGCCGTGCAGGGCATGGTCGACGCGCTCGATGAATTCCCGCGGCCGATGCTCGGCTATTGCCGTTCCGGCGCACGCTCGACGGCGATTTACCAGAAGACCCACCATATCCGTAATTGAGGCCGTTCCGGGCGATTTTCCGGCGTTGAACCTCAGCGCCGTCACCTTTCATTCACTCAGGAGACTATAATGAGCATCAAGCGTATCGACGTCGGCTCGCGCATGAGCGGCGCCGTCATTCACGGCAACACGGTCTATCTCGCAGGCCAAGTCGGCGAAGGCGAAAGCGTCACCGATCAGTGCAAGTCATCGCTTGCCGAAGTCGACCGTCTGCTGGCTGCATCAGGCAGCAGCAAGTCGAAGATCCTGCAGACGATCATCTACCTGTCCGACATCGCCGATTTCGCCGAGATGAACGCCGTCTGGGAAGGCTGGATCGATCCGGCCAATCCGCCGGCGCGCGCCACCAGCGAAGCCAAGCTCGCTGCGCCGAAATACAAGGTCGAATTCATCGTCACGGCTGCACTCGACTGAAGTCGCGGCGTCCCTATCCTTCAGGGCCGGTGAGTTTTCTCACCGGCTTTTTGTTTGCGCGATTTCCGAGAGCGTGCGTGTCGGCGTGATCGCTTCGGGATCGAGTTTGACTTCGATGATTGCGGGTTTGCCGCTGGCGCGTGCTCGCTCGAAGGCGAGGGCGAAATCCGCTGTCGTTTCCACCGTCTCGCCGTGGCCGCCATAGGCGCGGGCAAGGGCTGCGAAGTCGGGATTGGTCAGATCGGTGCTGCTGACACGGCCGGGATACTCGCGCTCCTGATGCATGCGGATCGTGCCGTAGATGCCGTTGTTGACGACGACTGCGATGATCGGCAGGCCGTAGCGAATGGCAGTGGCGAATTCCTGGCCGTGCATCAGGAAACAGCCGTCACCGGCAAAGCAGATGACTTCGCGCTCGGGAAAGAGCCGCTTGGCAGCCACCGCCGCCGGCAGGCCGTAACCCATTGAGCCTGAGGTGGGGGCGGCTTGGGTGTTGAAGCGGCGGAAACGATGGAAGCGGTGCACCCAGGTGGCGTAGTTGCCGGCGCCATTGGTAAAGATCGCGTCCTGCCCGGTATTGGCCTCCAGCCACCCCATGATCGGCCCCATATGGACGGCGCCCGGACCTGTCGATGGTGGCGTCGACCAGGCGAGATAGGCCTGGTGCAGGCGGACGGTGCGCTCGGTCCAATGCGGTTCGGCCGGCGCTTCCAGATCGGCGAGGGCGGCCACGAAATCGGCAGGTGCTGCGCAGATGGCAAGATCCGGACGGTAGATGCGGCCGAGCTCGGAAGGGTCGGGATAGATATGCACCAGCGACTGCTGGGGGTAGGGGATGTCGATCAGCGTATAGGACGAGGACGGCATTTCCGACATGCGGCTGCCGAGGAGGATCAGCAGGTCGCTCTCCTTGATCTCCTTTGCCAGCACCGGATTGATGCCGATACCGACATCGCCGGCATAGCAGGGATGGAGATGATCGAACAGCATCTGCCGGCGGAAGGAGCAGCCGACGGGCAACTGGAAACGCTCGGCGAAGCTCTGAAAATCGGCGACGGCATCGGTATCCCAGCGCGTGCCGCCAAGGATCACAATCGGTCGCTCGGCTTTCAGCAGACGGAGATAAAAATCGTCGATCTGACGGCGGCCGGGATGGGCCTCGACGTTGGCATAGTGCCGGGCGCGGGGGGCCTCGACCTCGTCGCGCAGCATGTCCTCCGGCAGTGTCAGCACGACAGGACCGGGCCGGCCGGAGGTTGCGACCGCAAAGGCGCGGGTGACGAACTCGGGAATACGGGCGGCATCGTCGATCTCGCCCACCCACTTGGCGAATTCGGTGAAGGCGCGGCGGAACTCGACCTCCTGGAAGGCTTCGCGCTCGCGTGCTTCGCGCTGCACCTGGCCGATGAACAGGATCATCGGGATCGAGTCCTGCTTGGCGATATGCAGGCCGGCGGAGGCGTTGGTGGCGCCGGGGCCACGGGTCACCATGCAAATGCCGGGTTCGCCGGTCAGCCGGCCCCAGCAATCCGCCATCATCGCCGCTCCGCCCTCCTGGCGGCAGACGAGGACGTCGATATCGCTGTCGCGCAACGCGTCGAGGACTGCGAGGAAGCTCTCGCCGGGCACGCAGGAGAGACGCTTGACGCCGTTCGCCTTCAGCGCCTCAACGATCAGTTCTCCGCCCGTCTTCTTCATGACAATGCCTTCTTCATGACGATGCCTTCCTCTCGCGCTCGGCGAGTTCCGCCAGAATTTCTGCCTGGTGTTCGCCGAGACGCGGGCTCGGCCTGATATAGTGCAGCGGCGTCTCCGACAGCACCACAGGCGTCCTGACACCGGGGATTACCGTTCCGGCGGCATCCGCAAGATCGATGCGCAGACCGCGGGCCTGCACCTGCGGATGGGCGAACATTTCCTCGATCGTGTTGATTGCGCCTGATGGAACCGCGTTCTCTTCACAGGCCTTCAGCAGATCCGCCTTCTGCCATTTCAGCGTTTCGGTGGAGACGAGGCGGCGAACTTCGTCGCGATTTGCGACGCGGGCCTTGTTGGTGGCGAAACGCTCGTCGCCGGCGATGGCCTCCAGGCCGAGGATGGTGCAGAGGCGGCGGAACTGGCCGTCGTTTCCAACGGCGAGAATGAGGTAACCATCCGCCGTCGGCACGACCTCATAGGGCGAGATATTGGGATGGGCATTGCCGAGGCGGGTCGGTGCGGCGCCGGAGACCAGGTAATTCATGTTCTGATTGGCGAGCACGGCCGATTGCACATCGAGCAGGGCCATGTCGACCAACTGGCCTTCGCCTGACTTCAGGGCATGGATCAGAGCGGCTTCGATCGCCGAGACGGCATAGATGCCGGTAAAGATATCGGCGATGGCGACGCCTGCCTTCATCGGCTGGCCGTCCGGCTCACCGGTAATCGACATGAAGCCGGACATGCCCTGGACGATGTAATCGTAGCCGGCGAGGCTGGCATAAGGGCCGTTCTGGCCGAAGCCGGTGATCGAGCAATAGACGAGCTTCGGGTTGATCTTGCGCAGGCTGTCATAATCGAGCCCGTATTTGACGAGGCCGCCGAGCTTGAAATTCTCGATCACCACATCGGCGGTGGAGACGAGGCGGCGGACGAGATCCTGGCCTTCGGCGCTCTTCAGGTCGGCGGTGACGGAGCGTTTGCCGCGATTGGCGGCGTGGTAATAGGCGGCCGAGAGATTTTCGCCGTCGGCGCCCTCGACGAAGGGTGGCCCCCATTGTCGCGTATCGTCGCCGCCGTCGGGATTTTCGACCTTGATGACGTCGGCACCGAGATCGGCGAGCATCTGTCCTGCCCAGGGGCCGGCGAGCACACGGGCAAGCTCGATAACCCGGATCCCTGCAAGCGGCGGTTTTTTCGTCACGGTCTCCGTCATGTTCCTCCGGGCTCGCATTCTTAGATCTGGGCTTAGATCTAGGGCGCCAACGTCGCCTCTGATGTACCGGATACCGGTTTCGATGCAAAGCGGCGCTCGCGCCAGACAATGTAGAACCCCGACGCCATGATAATCATGATGCCGAGCCATTTGACCGCATCCGGAAAGTCGCCGAAGACCAGCCAGGCGAAGATCGTCGCCGAGACGATCTCGAAATATTGCAGCGGCGCCAGCGTCGAGGCTGGTGCTGCGCGATAGGCATAGACGCCAAGGATGCCCGCGATTGCGGCCATGGCGCCGACGCCGGCGAGATAGAACCAGGCGCGGCCTTCCGGCATGATCGGATCGAAGAGATCGGAGCCGGTTCCCTGGCCCAGGAAAAGCAGGACGGCGCAGAAGAGCAGGCCCCAGATGCTCATCTGGAACTGCATCGCCCAAGGGTCCTCCCTGTGCGAGAGGACGCGGGTCATCAGCACGAAGATCGCGATACAGAACGCACTGACGACAGGCAGAAGCGCGATGTAGCCGACCTCTTCAAAACTCGGCTGGATGATCAGCATCGCCCCGAAGAAACCGACGCCGCAGGCGGTATAACGCCGCCAGCCGATGGTCTCCTTCAGGAAGATGCCGCCGAGGATCGTCAGAATGATCGGCTCGACGAAAAAGATCGCAATCGCGTCGGCGACCGCCATGTATTTCAGCGTGGTGACGAAGGAGATCATCGAGACAGTGATGATCGCGCCGCGGATTGCGTGGAACAGGCTCTGGCGCCAGGAGAAATCGGCGAAGCTGTGCCGCCATACGACGATCGGCAGCATGCAGAGCGCCTGTACGGCGAAGCGGCCGGCGGTGATCTCCGCGGACGGGATTGTGACGATGGCAAGCTTGGCGAAAATATCGATGAGCGGCGAGAACATCACCGAGATAAACATCAGCACAAGCCCCATCGTCACGTCGGAGGCGGACGAAACGGGGCGGGCGGAGGTGCTGTTCATGATGAAATCCCTGTCACTCAAGATATTGATCACTCAGGATCTTGGACGGCCCTGTCGCACCAGTCCGCGAAGGTTGCAATCGCCGCATCCGCGCCGATCTCATTCAGTGTTTCGTGCCGCATGTCCTGATATATCTCAATGCTGATACGGGAGAAGCCTTGGCCTTTCAAATGGTTTGACAACCAGAGCGCGGCTTTTCCATGCTCCGTCGCCGGGTCTTCTCCGCCGCCGACGAGATGGATCGGCATGTCCCGCGGCAGCCGGTCGAGGTGGATTTTCTGTGGCGCGCGGAAGGTCAGCTCGAAGATGTCGAGCCAGAGAGAGACTGAGGCGTCGAAGCCGCAGAGCGGATCGGCGACATATTTGTCGACTTCATCAGGTCTGCGCGACAGCCAGTCGAACTCGGTGCGGCGGCCGGGAATGGATTTGCCCCAGGTGCCGAAGGTGAGCTTCGGCAGAAAGCCGCTCGGCACGTCGGAGCCCTTCAGTATGCGCTCGGCAAGCAGGATCGCCTGGGCGGCGCGGCCGGCAAGGCCGACGGCGAAATTCGAATTCCAGACGGCCACGGCATCGAAGTCGGCCGGAGCCGTGACGGCAGCATTGAGGACGATGAGGCCGCCCATCGAATGGCCGAAAAGGATCACCGGCAGGCCGGGATGGCGGGAGGCCGCATGGCCGCGCATGGCGATGACGTCGCCGATCGCCCTTTCGACCCCACCGCGCCGGGCGAAGCGGCCGATCGGCGCATCGGGTGCCGTCGTCTCGCCGTGGCCGCGATGATCATGGGCATAGACATGATAACCGCGCGCCGCCATCGTCTCGGCAAAGACGCGGTATCGTTTCGAATGTTCGGCCAAGCCATGCGATATTAACAGAATGCCGCGTGGAGGCGTGATGGCCTCAGCATGGTGATAGGCCAGCGACGCACCTGGCACGGCGAGCCTTTGCGTTTCAGAAAACATGTGGGTCCTCCCGGCGGCAACAGACCAGATCGCCGGGTAATTGCAACATGGGCATTTGATTATCTGATAACAATTTGCGGCCTTGTTGCGATTCAGGGTTGCGGCCTTTTGATTTTGATGCTTATTTGTTCCTGTATTGTTCTTTTTGGGGGTTGAAATGAGCAGCATGCAGTTGCGTACCTTGACGTTTGCCGTGTCGATGGTTGTTGCCGGCGCCGGCGTGGCACAGGAGGCCGGCGGGCGCACCCGCTTCATTCTGGCGGCAAGCTGGCAGCCGGCCTTTTGTCAGACGAACCAGAAGAAAGCCGAGTGTGCGAGCCAGACCGGCGAGCGCCCCGACGCGACGAACTTTTCGTTGCACGGACTTTGGCCGATGCGGCAGGATTATTGCGGCGTGAGCGCCGAGCAGAAGGCCGCCGACAAGGATGGCGACTGGAACAAGCTGCCGGAGGTGACGCTTGCGGCCGAGACGAAGACGGCGCTGGCAAAGGCGATGCCCGGCACGCAATCCGGCCTGGAACGGCATGAATGGGTGAAGCATGGCACCTGCACGAAGATGAGCGCCGACGACTATTTCGGCGTCGGTGTGCATCTCGTGGGCGCACTCAACGCTTCGGCCGTGCGCGATCTTTTCGCTGCCAATATAGGCAAGCCGGTCAAGGCCGACGCGATCAAGGCGGCTTTCGACAAGAGCTTCGGGCCGGGTGCCGGCGACCGTGTCAAGATGAGCTGCCGGCGAGCCGGCAATGTCAGGATGATCAGCGAGCTGACGATCGGGCTTTCGGAAGCCGCCGGGGCGGCATCGGCGAAAAGTGCCGGCCTCGCCGATCTGATCCAGGGTGCTGGAAAAACGTCGTTCGGCTGTGACGAGGGTGTCGTCGACGCTGCAGGCTTTTGACCGGAAATCCTGAGTAAACCGGGTTTCGGCGTTGCCCGCAGGCGCTGTTTCGCCTACATAGCGGCACAATCGAAGTTTCCCGCCCGGAGCAGCGCAGCATGGCACGTCAGTTCATCTATCATATGTCCGGCCTCAACAAGGCCTATGGCAACAAAAAGATCCTGGAGAATATCCACCTTTCGTTCTACCCGGATGCCAAGATCGGTATCCTTGGTCCGAACGGCGCGGGTAAATCCACCGTGCTGCGCATCATCGCAGGTCAGGACAAGGAGTATACCGGCGAAGCCTGGCTCGCCGAAGGTGCGACAGTCGGCTATCTGGAGCAGGAGCCGCATCTCGATCCCAACAAGACGGTGTTCGAGAATGTCATGGAAGGCGTTGCCTCGAAGACGGCCGTCCTCGATCGCTACAATGAATTGATGATGAACTATTCCGACGAGACGGCGGAAGAGGGCGCCAAGCTTCAGGACGTCATCGACAGTCAGAACCTCTGGGATCTGGAAAGCCAGGTCGAGATGGCGATGGAAGCCCTGCGCTGCCCGCCGCGCGACGCCGAAGTCACCAGCCTTTCCGGTGGTGAGCGCCGCCGTGTCGCGCTCTGCCGCCTGCTGCTTTCGCAGCCGGATCTGCTGCTGCTTGACGAACCGACCAACCACCTGGACGCCGAAACCATCGCCTGGCTCGAAAAACATCTGCGCGACTATCCTGGCGCCGTGATGATGATTACCCACGATCGCTACTTCCTGGACAACGTCACCGGATGGATCCTCGAACTCGACCGCGGCCGTGGCATCCCCTACGAAGGCAACTACTCGGCCTATCTGCAGGCGAAAGCCAAGCGCATGCTGCAGGAAAGCCGCGAAGACGCGTCGCGCCAGAAGGCGATCAGCCGCGAACAGGAATGGATCGCTTCCAGCCCGAAGGCCCGTCAGGCCAAGTCCAAGGCGCGTATCAAGTCCTACGAGCAGCTCGTGGATGCCGCCGAGAAGCAACGTCCCGGCGACGCGCAGATCATCATCCCGGTCAGTGAGCGCCTCGGCCAGGTGGTCATCGAGATGGAAGGCATCACCAAGGGTTTCGAGGGCCGCACGCTGATCAACGACCTGTCGATCAAGCTGCCGCCGGGCGGCATCGTCGGCATCATCGGCCCGAACGGCGCCGGCAAGACGACATTGTTCAAGATGATCACCGGCCAGGAAAAGCCGGATGGCGGCTCGATCCGCATCGGCGAGACCGTGCATCTTGGTTATGTCGACCAGAGCCGCGACGCGCTTGCGGCTGACAAGACGGTCTGGGAGGAAATCTCCGGCGGCGCCGAAATCATCAAGCTCGGCAAGTTCGACATGAACTCCCGCGCCTATTGCGGCGCCTTCAACTTCAAGGGCGGCGACCAGCAGCAGAAGGTCGGCAATCTCTCTGGTGGTCAGCGCAACCGTGTTCACCTTGCCAAGATGCTGAAGGCCGGCGGCAACGTTCTGCTGCTCGACGAACCGACCAATGACCTCGATACGGAAACGCTGGGTGCCTTGGAAAACGCGCTGGAGAACTTCGCCGGCTGCGCCATCATCATCAGCCATGATCGCATGTTTCTCGACCGTCTGGCGACGCATATCCTCGCTTTCGAAGGCGACGGCCATGTCGAATGGTTCGAAGGCAACTTCGAGGATTATGAACAGGACAAGGTGCGCCGTCTCGGCCCCGACGCCCTTAACCCGGGCAGCCAGGCCCACAAGCGTCTGACGCGCTGATTTCACTCATTTTTGCTTGCGGAAGCCCCGGTTCGGCCGGGGCTTTTTCATGTCTGGCTCTGTCGCAATTTGAGCAGGCAATTTCGTGGAGAGAGCGAATTCTCGCTTGCCACCGCTCTTCAAATCACATAAAGATATCTTTATATCTTGATTGGATCGAAGATGAGCGAACCCTTGAAGCTTGGACTGGATGCGCTGGTGGACGTCTTGAAGGCGGCCGGCGAGCCCACGCGCCTGCGTCTGCTGGCACTTCTTGACGGCGGCGATCTGACGGTGACCGATCTTACCGAAATTCTCGGCCAATCCCAGCCCCGCATCTCGCGCCACTTGAAGCTGCTTGGCGAGGCCGAACTGATCGAACGCTACCAGGAGGGCGCCTGGGCCTATTTCCGCCTCAAGCAGGACGGTAAGGCAGCCATGCTGGTGCGGGCGTTGCTGAAGCATGTTTCCGAGAACGATCCGACCATCCTTCGCGACGGCGAGCGGCTTTCGCTGGTCAAGCGCCAGCGCGCCGAGCGCGCACAGGCCTATTTCAGCCGCAACGCGGCCGAATGGGACGAGCTTCGCCGCCTGCATGCGGCCGATGAGGAGGTCGACGCTGCCGTCATCCGGCTGCTCGGCAGCCAGCCGATAGACTCGCTGCTCGATCTCGGCACCGGCACCGGCCGCATCCTCGAACTCCTGTCCGGGCTCTACCGACGGGCGACCGGCGTTGATGCCAGCCGCGACATGCTGAGTGTGGCGCGCGCCAATCTCGACAAGTCCCGCATCACCAAGGCCACCGTGCGCCACGCCGATATCCTGAACCTGCCTTTCGAGGGACAGGATTTCGATCTGGTGACGATCCATCAAGTGCTGCATTTCTTCGATCAGCCGGAGATTGCGATCGCGGAAGCGGCGCGCATGCTCCGGCCGGGCGGCCGGCTCGTGGTCATCGACCTTGCGCCGCACACGCTCGAATATCTCCGCGACGAGCATGCGCATGTCCGTCTCGGTTTTTCGCACCAGGCGATGTCCGACTGGTTGCGCAAGACCGGGCTCGACGTCGAGCAGGTCGTCGATCTTCATCCGGGTCAGCAAAGCGGGCAGGGGTTGACGGTCACCGTCTGGCTCGCGCGCGATCCGAGGCGCCTCATGGCTTCGCAACTAAGCGAAGGCGCCGAACCTACATTTGCCGGGAGGGTATGACATGGCTTTGAAAAACGAAGCGCGCGGCCGCAACATCAGGGTCTCCTTCGAATTCTTCCCGCCGAAATCGGAGGAGATGGAAGGGCAGCTCTGGCATACCGTCAGCGAACTGCAGGACTGGGACCCGGATTTCGTCTCGGTGACTTATGGCGCCGGCGGCACCACCAGAGCGCCGACGCTGACGACGGTCACGCGGTTCCTGTCGCAGACGCCGCTTGCCACAGCCTCGCATCTCACCTGCGTCGGAGCGACCAAGGAGGAGACGCATCAGGTGGTCGACACGTTCCGCAAGGCCGGCGTGACGCATTTCGTGGCGCTGCGCGGCGATGCCCCCGGTGGTGCCGGCGCGCCCTACCAGCCGCATCCCGGCGGTTATGCCAATGCGGCGGAGCTGGTGGCCGGCCTGAAGGAAATCGGCGATTTCGAGATTTCGGTTTCCGCCTATCCGGAAAGACACCCGGAAAGCCGCGACACGGCGGCCGATATCGACATGCTGAAGCGCAAGGCCGACAATGGCGCCGACAGAGCACTGACGCAGTTCTTCTTCGACAACGATAATTTCGAGCGTTACCTGGAACGGGTGCGCGGCGCCGGCATCTCGATCCCCGTTGTGCCCGGCATAATGCCGATCCAGAACCTGACGCAGCTGAAGCGCTTCGCCGGGGCTTGCGGCACGATCATCCCCGCCTTTCTCGACGAGCGCTTCGCAGGCTTCGACGACAAGCCCGAGGAGCGGGCAAAGGTCGCCGCCGAAGTCGCTGCCGAACAGATCGACGATCTCGTCCGGCGCGGCATCCACGACTTCCATCTCTATACGATGAACCGTGCGCCGCTGGTTTCCGCCGTGCTCGACAATCTCGGCCTGTCCCGCCGGGCGCCAAAAAGTGCGGGCGCAGCCGCCTGATCTTTGCGCGTCTGAAAGACGTGCGGCGCTGTAAAAGTGAAAAGCGCATGTCGGGCGGGACATGCGCTTTTTCGTTGGCGGATTGATCAGCTATTCAGGAGTTTAGGCACTATCAGTCATTACACTTTCGTCGGCCAGCTCAGATGAAGAGCATGGACAAGACGAAAGCAAATGCTGCACTGACCAACAGAACATTCAAGGATTGCGTGAGTCCCATGTCTGTCTCCTCGCGTTAACCGGCCGATAATATGTCTGAAATATGTCGGTTGGGAAGCAGATCTTATGCTGCGCTGCAGAAGGGCTCGGTGGATAAGTCGAATAGTGTTTCAGCAAGTATTTGAAATTACTTCTTAATTTTCAGAAAATTTTTGTTCACAGATTTTAACATGCCGTTAAATCGGGCGATCGCGCATTTACCTATGCGCCCAAAACATGGCCGGCTCGCAACCGGTTGAAAACATATGGAATTCGCAACCGGTTTTCAGGCGGCCTTGGCCAGCATGCGATAGGCGCGGCCGTCGAGAATGACGAGGCCGAAACCGATCAGCGCCATGCCGGCAAACTCGCTCAGTGCGAGCCTTTCTCCGAGGAAGAGCACGCCGAGAAGGATGGCGCTCGGCGGCACCAGCAGGGTGACGAGCGAGGCATTGGTGGCGCCGGCCGCCGCCATGATCCGGAAATAGAGGATGTAGCCGAAGGCGGTAGACAGCAGCGCCAGTGCCAGGATGGCGAGGAGGGCATCGAGCGGCGGTGCGGCAAGCGTCCAGGGACGATCGGCCAGCAGCGACAGCGGCAGCGCAATCAGCGAGGAGGCGGTCAACTGTCCGGCTGCGGTGACAGGGGCGGGAACATTCTTGAAACGTTTTCCGTAAGTGGCGGCGAAACCATAGGAGATCGCGGCAAGCACGGGAAGAAGCAGCGCCCAGAGCGGGGCTTGGCCACCTGCCGACATGCCGGGGCCGATCAGCACGATCGTTCCGGCCAGCCCGACCAGGCAGCCGGCGATCTTTACCGGCGACAGCTTCTCGTCTGAGGTGAAGTAGTTGGCGATCAACACGGTCCAGATCGGCGTCGTCGCATTCAGGATCGCCGCCAGACCCGCGCCGATGCGGGTCTGGCCGAAGAAGATCAGCGTATGTGGCAGGGCATTGTTGATGAGCCCCAGGATCAGGAATTCGCGCCAGCGGGCCGTGAGGATCGCATGGAAGTCGAAACGGCCGGCGATATAGATATGCAGTGCCAGCGCTGCGAGCAGCAGCCTGAAGAAGACGAGGGTCAGCGGTGGCACGTCCTGGACGGCGATGCGGGCAAAGAAGAAGGAGCCGCCCCAGATCAGGCCGAGCAGGACCAGCAGCCCCCAGGTCCAGGCATTCATTCTGCTGTCCATGCCGATTCCTCCCTCGCAAACCGCTCGCTTGATGCTTTAACGCAGGCGGCGAACGGCGCCACCCGTTTCTTGCGAAGCGGGAGGCGGGCAGGGCGTCAGCTGAGATCAGAGGGCGTTGAGAAGGGCAGGCGTCGCCCAGCCGTCGGCCGGCATGCCGAGGCGCTGCTGTTCCTTCTGGATCGCGACACGCGTGCCGGAGCCCAGGATGCCATCGATCTCACCGACATCATGGCCGAGCGACTGCAGCTTGGTCTGCAGCGCCTTCATCTGGTCGCTGGCAAGCCCCTGTTCCGGCACGCCCTTGAGATAGGGTTCGGCGCCCGAAAGGCGCGTCCCGAAATAGGCGGCCGAGGTCGTGTAGATGAACGACTTGTTCCATTCGAGATAGATCTTGAAATTGGGATAGGCGATGAAGGCCGGTCCCATGCGGCCCTGCGGCAGCACGAGGTCGCCTTCGAGGTTACCGAAGGCGGTATTGCCGTCGCGCGGCTTGACGCCGAGCGCAAACCATTCGGCGGCCTTCATCGTGCCGCCAAGACCGGATTTCTCGAAGGGCAGGTTATCGGGCACGGTCACTTCCTGCAGCCAGGGCTGGCCGCGCTCGAAGCCGAGGTGCTGGATGAATTTCGCCGCCGTCAGGATGGCGTCGGGGCTACTCTGTTTCAGGCGGACATGGCCGTCACCATCGCCATCCATGCCATAGGCGATGATGTCGCGCGGCAGCATCTGCACCTGGCCGATCTCGCCGGCCCAGGCGCCGGTATTGGTGGCAGGGTCGAGGTCGCCGTGCTGAACCATCTCGACGAGGGCGATCAGCTGCGGACGGAAGAGTTCCGGGCGGCGGCAGTCATGCGATAGCGTCACCAGGGCGTTGCGGGTGTTGAAATCGCCCTGGACGGCGCCGAAATCGGTTTCCATCGCCCAGAAGGCGGTGATGACGCCCGGGGGGACGCCGAATTCCTGCTCGGCGCGGGCAAAGACGTCGGCATATTGCTTCATCTTCTGGCGGCCGATGTCGAGGCGGGCTTGGCTGACGGTGCGCTGGGAGAATTCGAGGAAGGTCTGCTTGAAGACGCCTTGGGCGCGATCCCGGCTCAGGACCTTGGGGTCGATATCGGCGCCGGCGAAGGCCTCGTCGGCGGCTGCCGCACTGGCGCCGGCTGCGACAGCATCTTTCTTCACGCCTTCGAGGAAAGCGGACAGATCGCCGCCGCAGGGCGCTGCCGGGGCTGCGCCCGGCGCCTGCTGGGCGGCCGCGCCGCCTGCGAGGGCGAGGGCAAACAGAAGAGCGAGTGCAGAGCGGCTTGCGAGCGAGCGGTGCATGGATGCGGTCCTTATATCAAACAGATTGCCGTCGCTTTCACAGACGAATGTGACGGAAGCAAGAAACATCGCAAGACGTTACTAAGAATTTCTATCCTTGGAAACGGCCGCGACCCAATTGTTCCAGTTCTTTGCGCTGCCGGCAAAGACATTGATATCGGTCGGCCCACTGATGCCGGGAATAACGCCGGTCGAGGTATATTGCCAGAAGGCCCAGCGGCGGTCGGAATAGGTCACCTCGGGGTGTTTTGCCACCGAACGGACCCAGAAATGATAATCCCGGAAGTAGCCGGCGAGATTTTCGCGGTGGAAATCGACCGAGGTATAGATGATCGGGCGCTTGCCGTAATAGGCTTCCAACCGGTCCATGAAACGCTGCATTTCGGCGCGCACCGTTTCGGCGTCGGGACGGTAGCGGCAGGTCTTCGATTCGGCGTTCCATTCGACGTCGAGCACCGGCGGCAGGCGCATGGCCTCCTTCGGCACGTTGCGGATGAACCAGTCGGCTTGCTGATCGGCGGAGGAGCAGAAATAGTAGAAATGATAGGGAGCGTGCGGTATGCCGGCGGCGCGGGCCTCTCGCCAGTATTCGTCGAAGCGCGGATCGACCCTGTCCTTGCCTTCGGTGGCCTTGATGAAGGCGAAGGCGACGCCGGAATTCTTCACCGTGCCCCAGTCGATATCGCCTTGCCATTTGGAAATATCGATGCCGTGCACCGGATTCTGCTGCGGATGCTTCGCTCCGAAATCCTGGGGATCGGTATCCTTGAAGCGCGTCTTCGGCTTGATCGAGGCCGTTTCGAGGTAGTCATAACCGGAGGAACTGCAGCCGGCCAAAAGGACGGCCAAGGGCAAAACGCAAAACAAAAGCCGGCGCATGGGCGTCCCGTCGTAGCTCGAATGATCTCTTTGCCCCACAACCTGACCTTCGAAAAAGACGAGTCAGCAGAGGATAACCCTCTTTTCATCATATCAACGTAAAAAATCGGTTAGTTTCAAGCGAATTATGAGCGCTTACTGATAATAGCTGCCCGCCAGGCATAACCGCCGCCGACGCTATCGAACAACAATGTCGCGTTGTTTTCATGGGCTTGCGCTTCCAGGACCTCGCGCAGATCGGGGCGCGGGGTGACGTGGAATTTCGCAAGCCAGGACTGCAGCATGCGCCGGAACCAGCCCGGCAAGCCTTCCTGCTGGCCGAAATCGACGATGTGCAGCTGGCCGCCGGGATTGAGGGCGGCGATCGATGCATCGACGGCGCGCTCCCAGTCCGGAATCATCGACAGGGCATAGGAAATCAGGATGCGGTCGAAGCCGCTGACGCCGAATTCGCGCGGTGTGAACGCCGTGGCGTCGGCGACGCGGAATTCCGGGATCGTCGCCTTGGTGGCGAAGGTCTTGCGCGCCGAAATCAGCATTTCCTGGGAAATGTCGAGGCCGAACAGCTTGGCGGTGGGGAAATGCCGGTGGGCGAAAGCCATGTTGCGCCCCGTGCCGCAGCCGACTTCGAGCAGCGTGCCGCCTTCGGGCACGTCGAGGTTGCGGATCGTGCTGTCGCGGCCGAGAAGGTAATATTTGCGGGTCAGGTCGTAGATATGGCGCTGGTAGCGGTACATGCCATCCATGAGGCTGGCATGTTCATCGCTCTGTCCTGCCGTCTCCGTGCCGACCTTGCTCACGCTTTCTTCCCATAAATGTGGAAGCCGCCGTAGATTGCCGAGCGATCAAGCGCAGTCAGTTCACGCGACTTCTCTTCGAAGTAATCCCATTGGTCACGGATCGCCGGAGCCAGACGGCCTTCGATGATGCTTTTTTCGGCGGCGGTGCGGAAGATCACGCGGGCGCCTTCGCGCGCCGTGCGGGTGATCTCCGTCCAGACGTCGTTCAGCTGCTCGTCCGTCATCCAGTCCTGCGCGTCGAGCAGGATGTAGCGGTCGCGTGAGGCGGCCGGCTCGCCGGCCAGAAGCTCGGTGAAGCTTGCGTGGTGGACATTGACGCGGTCGACATTGGCGCGGATCACCTGATAGTGCTCCGACTTCAGATAGGTCGGCAACGGGCCCTCCGCTTCGGTGCCGTAGCGGCGGCCGAAGGCCTGCCAGGCGAAATAGTTGTCGCTCATGGGGAAATGACAGGCAAGCTTTTCCAGGCGGTGCTTCAGCACCGGCGCGATCGAATGATCGGCGGCAAGGCTTGCAAGTTCGTCATATTGCTGCGGCGGAATGCCGAGGCCGAAGAGCGAACTCTTGCGGCCGGTGATCCAGCGCACGACCGGCTTTTCGAAGAGCGGCGCGATCTGTTCGTCGAAGAACTGGCGCTGTTCGCGGATCGAGCGGGTCTTGGTCATCTCGCGCAGCTTGACGCCATGCAAGCGGGCAAGAAGGTGGGCGGCGCCGATGAAGCGGCCGAGCAGGCCCGTCTCGTAAATGTTGCGGTCGAAGACGGTGACGCGGCGACGGCCGAACTTGCGACCGTTCCAGTAGCTGCGGGTCGCCTCATCGAGGTTGGCGGCAAGATGCTGGTCATAGGCGCGGCTATTCGACTTCTCGTTCGGCATTGCCAGGAAGCGGACGAGATCGGCATGGCCGGGAAGATGCTTGAAGGCGGCAAGCTTCAGGCGGTTCAGCGCGATGTGGTGCGGGTTGAGATCGACGACGTCGATCGAGGCCGGCGCCTTGGAGAGATAGGCGAGCATGTTACAGCCGCCGGAGCCGATGGTGACGATGCGATGGTTGGGCTTCAGCTCCATCGCCTGCATGTCGAGATCCGGATCCTCCCAGATCTGCGGATAGACGAGGCCGGAGAAGAGAAGGCCGAAGAGACGCTCGGAAAAGCCGTCCTTCGAAAAAGCCTTGTGGCGGAGAAGGGCGTCCTTGAGTTTCCGGTTCTTGCGGAAGCCGGCATCCGGTGCAAATTCTGACATGAGTCTGTCACCTTTTTAGCGTTCAGGGCGTGTAGCGCGCCTCTGCTACAGTTTGATGACGTGGGCTGTGGGGCGCCGCTCTTCGGAGACTTCCGCCTCCTCGGGAGAGCGACCGGGATGCCTCTCCTGGGAAAGTGATCGGGACGACGGACCTTCTTCGCTCCGACCCCTTTTCGGCGCGTGCGATTCCTGCTTCTCTCCCGGCATGGAGGAATGTCATGCGATTTGTCCTGCGTATCCTGAAAGCGCTTGCTCTCCTTGTCGTTCTCGTCGTCTTCGTCGCCGGCGGCTGGCTTTTCATCCAGCCGCCGGAACTGCTGCGTGTCGGCGACGGTTATGCCGCCAAGATCGTCTGTTCGAATGTCTTCATCGCCGGCCGGCAGGCCGAGGATGTGCTCTATGACGATGTCCAGGCGCCCGGAAATCCGCTGTTGCGGCTGGTGCGCGTCAACGTCGACCGCGACAACGACCATGTGACGGCGCGCTTCATGGGGCTGTTTGCGCCGAGTTACGCGCTCTATCGCGGTGCTTTCGGCTGCACGAGCGTGCCGGACGGCAATTTCGAGGCGGCGGCGAAGGCGGTGCCCTTCGATGCGCCGGCCAAAATGGAAGTAAGCGACGCCTTGTGGCCGGAGGGCGAGGGGACCGGCAATCCGGCGGACGGGAAGATCGCCGCGCTGCTGGCCGATCCTGGTCTTGCCGGCCCGGCAATGCGGGCCATCGTGGTGGTGCGCAATGGCCGCATCGTCGCCGAAGCCTACGGCCGCGGCTTCTCGGCGAAGACGCCGCTGATCGGCTGGTCGATGACGAAGACAGTGAATGCGACGATCCTCGGCCGGCTGATGCTCGGCGGCAGGATCTCCTTCGACGATGATAACCTGCTGGCGCAGTGGAAGAACGATGCGCGTGCCAAGATCAAGGTTTCCGATCTACTCGGCATGGAGAGCGGCCTTGCCTTCAACGAGAACTATGGCGACGTCGCCGATGTGACGCGCATGCTCTATCTCGATCCCGACATGGTATCGCTGCCGGCCAATGCGCCGATGGAGGCAGCACCCGGCCAACGCTTCCGCTATTCGAGCGGCACGGCCGTGCTGCTCTCGCGCATCTGGATGGACAGGGTCGGCAATGCTCAGGCGGCTTTTTCCTATCCGCACGACGCGTTGTTTTCGCCGCTCGGCATGACGAGCGCCGTGTTCGAACTCGATGCGCGCGGCACGTTCGCGGGAAGCTCCTATCTTTATGCGACGGCGCATGACTGGGCGCGCTTCGGGCAGTTCCTGCTGCAGGATGGCGTGTGGAACGGCCAGCGACTGTTGCCGGAGGGGTTTGTCGGCGCCATGCGCACCCCGACGGCGGCTTCGAACGGGCGGTATTCGCAGGGCCAGGCCTGGCTGGCACCCGGCCGCGGCTCGAGCGCTGGGGCCGGGCTGCCTGAGGATACGTTTTGGCTGACGGGGCACGATGGGCAGAGCGTAGCGATCGTGCCTTCGGCAAATCTGGTGGTCGTCAGGCTTGGCCTGACGCCGAGTTGGTTCGACTACCAGCCGCAGGTGCTTCTCAAGGCGATCCTGGCGGCATTGCCGCAACCGGGAGAGCAGCAACAGCAAGCCGGATCACAGGGGCAGACCCAGCCGCAGCCATAGGCCGGGGCTTTTTCAGCCGTTATCACTACTGCGTATTCCACGGACGCTGTAGTTTCAGCAATGACCAGGTTTCAATAGTTACCTTGGGCGATATCGGTCATGCCCTTGCGCTTGGCGTCGTAATAATAGCCGCGCGCATAGAGGCGGACGGCATCATCTTCCCTACTGTCGGAGACGAGCCAGGCGCCGCGCAGATATTTCGCGGCATATTTGATGTTGGTCTCGGCATCGAAGAGGCCGCCGGGGGCACCGTCGTAGCCCATGGACTTGGCGGTGTTGTACTTGATCTGCATCAGGCCGAAATAGCCGCGCTTGTTGTAGGCCTTCGCATTATAGCGGCTCTCGCGATGGACGACGCGATGGAGCAGGGTCTCGGGAATTTCGTAGATTTTCGAATATTTCTGGATGAGCTTGGTGACAAAGCTCTTCTCGACGGTCGGCGCATCGTCTTTGTCGTCGTCGCTGAACATCGGGGGTGCGGTCGGCGGATCGATCGGCCCGGATTCGTCGAAACCATAGTCCATGCTGGCGCGCGGCGTGGTATCGACGGCGGCTAGTGCTGCAAGCGCGCTGTTTTGCGGTGTCGCGGCAAAGGCAAGCTGCGTCGTTGGCTGTGCCGGGGTTCCCGGACGCGGCGTCGGCACGACGGACTGGATCGCCGTCATCTCGGGCGTCAGCGGGATCTGGGCATAGGCTGCCGGCTGCATGCTAAGATCGCCAGGCTGAGAAGCTGTCACGGCCGGCATCGCCGTTGCGGTCAGGGAGGGGGATGCCTGGGGAATGATGGCGCCTGCAACCGCCTGACCGACAGCGCCTTCGGCTGTCGGGATCGCGGCAAGTGTTGCATCTTCGCCGGGTTTCGGCATCGGCACCACGGTCTGGGCGGCTGTCAGTTCGGCCTGCGATGTGTATTCGACGCTCGTACATCCCGTCATCACGCCGCAGAGTATCGTCGAGACGACAAGACTGCGTTTCAAGCCGGATAATCCGATCGCTACCATTCCGCCACTTTCGTGAAATCGCGCCGCCCCGGCAGCGTATAAAAGTTACCAAAAGCCTAAGCCCTGGTGACCCCATTAACCTATTCGTGGCATTCCGGCAACCACGGAATATTTCGGAATATTTCTACGCTGCAATACGGCGATACCCGGCCGTTACGGCGCCTGCAGCGATCAGCAGAGTGCCTCCGGTTCGGTTTACGGCGCGCTGGATGCTCGCCTTGCGAATCAGCCCGCGTGCGCTGTGGGCGAGAAAGGCGTAGGTGGAAGCGTTGAGGATCGCCAGCACGAGGAAGGTCGCTTCCATGATCGCCATCTGCCCAACGAAGGGCAGGGCCGGATTGAGAAACTGCGGCACGAAGGCGACGAAGAAGATGATGCTCTTCGGATTGAGGGCGGTGACGACATAGGCGTGGAGGAAGATCCTTAGCGACTTCTCCTCCGGCAGGTTGTCGTTGTCGGCAACCGGTTCGCCGATGATGGGAGCCCGCCAGAGCTTGATTCCCAGCCAGATCAGGTAGGCGCCGCCGATCCACTTCAAGACGGTGAAGAGGGTCGCGGAAGCCGCCAGGACGGCGCCGAGACCGAAGAGAGAAGCCGTCATCGCCGTGAAGTCACCAAGCGCCACGCCGCCCACCGTCGCGAACGCCGTCCTGCGCCCATGACCGAGCGCATAGGAAACGACGAGCAGTATCGTCGGCCCCGGTATGGCCAGCATGATGGCGGATGCGGCCGCAAAAGCGAGCCAAGCTTCAAGTGACATGGTGTCTCCTCCTATTCCTCGGGAACAAGCAAAGACATCATATTAACCATCCGTCAATCACGCTTCTTTGTATTTCTGGCCTATATTGTCCATGACTTCGGCAAACCATGCCGTCGAAAGGTCAAAAGCCTTGCCGCCCTTGATACGCGGGAATTCTATAGTGCGCAATTTACCGTTCTGGCCTTCATCATGGCCGGTGACGCCGGAGACTTTATTGAGCGCGCTTTCGACGGCGAGATCGACCATGCTCTGGATCAGCCTGAGATCGTCGCCGTTGGCCGGCGCCGAGCGGGCGAAATAGCCTGATTTCTGCACCAGGGAACGCTCGGCGTCGAGCAGATTGGCGAACTGCTTCTGGAACCAGGCGCCGACATTGATCGTGTCGATCTTCACATGGCCGAAAGCATCGCGCTTGACGGTCTCGCCGGCGGCTTCGCGCTCGGCGACGATGGCATCGAGGCAGGCACCTTCCGAGACGAAGACCGTGGCGTGGCCGTTGCGGTCCATGCTTTCCTTCAGGCGGGCGGCCTCGGCGTCGAGGTCGAAGGCCATCTCAGGCAGATAGACGGCGTCGATGCTCTTCAGATGCGCGTCCATCATCAGGCCGTCGACATACTGGTTGCGGCTGGTACGCTGCAGATAGGCGCGGGCGGTGGCGGCCGTCAGCCAGCCGCAATGGCGGCCCATGACTTCATGGATGACGAGGGTGCGGGGGGCGGCCGTCTGCTCGTTGCCGACATTGTCGAAGAAATGCGCGCCGACTTCGGCGGCCGTCCAGGCGCCGAGCGACTGGCGGATCGGCACGACGTCATTGTCGACAGTCTTCGGCAGGCCGACGACGGTGAGATTGTAGCCGTTGGCGGCGAGGTAGGCGGCTAGGTCGGCGGCCGTGGTGTTGGTGTCGTCGCCGCCGATCGTGTGGAGAATGGTGATGCCGTCATTGGCGAGGCGTTCGGCGGCGA
Organism: Rhizobium sophorae; assembly: GCF_013087515.1. GTDB lineage: Bacteria > Pseudomonadota > Alphaproteobacteria > Rhizobiales > Rhizobiaceae > Rhizobium > Rhizobium sophorae. The sequence continues at coordinate 130,387 of NZ_JABFCN010000046.1, forward strand.
CCCGCAGCGGGTTCTCGCCTTCCTTGACCAGGCCACGCTTGACGCAGTCGGCGGCATTGGTGAGCTTGACGCGGCTGTTGCCGATCGGCGAGCCGCCGTAGCGGTGCAGCAGCGGCGCCTTTTCGCGCATCGCGCGGGTGATCTCGATGCTGTCGCCGAGGAGCACACCCTGGTAGCCCGACTTGTAGGCGACGATTTCGAGCTCGGGCGCGACGTCGCTATAGCGTTCGATGAGGCCGCCGACGGCGGACGAAAGACAGGGCGCCAGGCCTCCGGCGGTCAGCATTGCGACTTTCTGTTTGGCCATGATCCCTCCTACGGTGTTTCGGTGCGGCAGCGTTAGCTAGCGCATGGATGCGGCAGGGAAAGGGCCCTGTAAAGTAAAGAATTTACGAAAAATGCGCGTTTCTGCCGTGTTGGACCGCAAAGGCTACGCGAAGTGCTGATATAATCGTTTCAACCCGGTCTGCGTGCCGGGAACTGCCCTTGGAAATTTCCGCCGCGCGCTCCGGAATCCACGTGCCCGGGCAATGCCGGCGACCGCCGTCCATGCCCTCACGCGAGATGAAAGCGGTCGGGATGAATCGTTTGCTGCGGTGCGACAATTACCAAATCGTGAAAACTGTGTTCGGCTCTACGACGAATAGTCGCCTTGCAAAGGCTGCGATTCTTTGGTCAAGCTGTTTCTCTATAGTTGACACGTGTGTGAGATTTTCGATGTCCTTCTGGGAAAAACTGTTGAATGCCATTGGCAATACCGCAGGCAATGCGCTGTCTGCGGTGGTCGAGGCTATCCGGACGGTTTTTGAAGGCGATCCCGAGACCCGGCGTAAGGTGGCTTTCTCGGTCGCGATCATCGCGCTGTCGGCCAAGATGGCCAAGGCCGATGGCATCGTCAGCGAAAAGGAGGTCCAAGCCTTCCGCGAAATCTTCGAATTCCCGGAGGATCAGGCCAAGAACGTCGCCAGGCTTTACAACCTCGCGCGGCAGGACGTCGCCGGCTACGAAGCCTATGCCGAACGGCTTTCTACGCTCTGCGTTACCTGTGCGGCCAATTGCCCGGTGCTGGAAGACGTGCTCGACGGCCTCTTCCACATCGCCAAGGCCGATGGGCTGATCCACGAGAAGGAACTGAATTTCCTGGGCCATATCGGCGAGATCTTCCAGATGAGCGAGACCCGCTTCGAGCAGATCGCCGCCCGCCATGTCTCGTCCGGCGGCGATCCCTACAAGGTGCTCGGCGTGTCGCCTTCGGACGATTTCCCGACCATCCGCCGCCGCTACCACGGCCTCGTCAGCGAACATCATCCCGACCGGCTGATCTCGCGCGGCGTGCCGAAGGAATTTCATGTGATCGCCAACGAGCGCATGGCGGCGCTGAACGCGGCCTACGAAGCCATCGAGAAGGAACGCCGCGCCGCATGACCTCTTTCGAGGCCGACTGCAGAAGCGCCCGCGTGCAGCCTTCACCGAACCATGGCGAACGGGCGGACGGGCGCCGTCCCGACATGATCCTATTGCACTATACCGGCATGCCGACGGCAGATGGTGCGCTCGACTGGCTCTGTCGCGCCGAAAGCCAGGTTTCCAGCCATTATTTCGTGCATGAGAATGGCGAGGTCGTGCAGCTCGTGCCGGAAATGCGGCGTGCCTGGCATGCGGGAAAAAGCAGCTGGCACGGCGAGACCGATATCAATTCGCTGTCGATCGGCATCGAGATCGCCAATGCCGGCCATCCGGGCGGGCTTCCTGATTATCCGAAAGAGCAGATCGCCGCGGTGATCGAATTGTGTCGCGACTGTGTCAAACGTTGGTCGATCACGCCTGAACGGGTCCTCGGGCATTCCGATGTTGCTCCGATCCGCAAGGTCGATCCGGGCGAGAAATTTCCCTGGGCCGCGCTCCACCAAGCGGGCATTGGGCACTGGGTCGAGCCGGCAACGATCACCGGCGGGCGCTTCTTCCAGCGCGGCGATACCGGCCAACCTGTGGAAGCGTTGCAGTCGATGCTGTCGCTTTATGGTTACGGCACTGAAATCACAGGCGAATTCTCGGAAAAAATGGCTGGTGACGTCGAAGCTTTCCAGCGCCATTTTCGGCCCGAACGGATAGATGGCATCGCCGATTTCTCGACGATCGACACGTTGCACCGGCTGCTGTCGGCTTTGCCGCGTTATTCCTGATTCCTCGACAATTAGTGAAACGCCGAATTTCGCACTGCAGCGCGAAATTCGGCCTGCCACATCATTTCCCTATTATCTCCTCATTGCGATGGTCTAAGAACGTCGCCAAGCGGGGCTCGGGGTTGTTTTCGAGTTAAACCACGGGCGCTATGTGAAACGATAAGAATTACCGCGAATCCTGATCTGTCCTTGATCTGGTATTCACTATGACAGCGAGGCGCGCGGTCCGGTAATTCTTTGGGTCGGAGTGTTCAAGACTACATGAGAAAACTGATTGTTGTTGCTGCAACATGCGTTGGCATGGTGCTGGCCGGAAATAGCTTTGCCTTTGCGAATGATTGGGGTGTGCGAGCTGATGCGCCGGTGAAGAAAGTCGAGCGTCCTTCGAAGAAGACTGAGCGTCCGTTGAAGAAAGCGGAGCGTTCGTTCAAGCCCGCGAAGCGTCCGCTCAAGACGGCGGAACGCCCGCTGAAGACGGTCGAGCGCCAGAGCGGTTATCCCGTCGCCAATGTTTCCGGCAATTCCTATTCCGCACTGATCAGCAAATATGCGAGCCAATATGAGGTGCCGGTTGCGCTTGCGACCGCGGTCATCCGCATCGAAAGCAATTTCAATCCGAATGCGCGCGGCAGCCACGGTGAAATCGGCCTGATGCAGATAAAGCCAGCAACTGCCCGCATGATGGGCTATTCCGGCAGCGCCAAGGGCCTGTTCGATCCGGAAACCAACATCAAGTACGGCATGAAATATCTGGCTGCCGCCCATGATCTCGGTGGTGGCGAGACCTGCAACACCATCCTCAAATACAATGCCGGTCATGGCGCCACGCGCATGAACCCGGTGTCCAAGTCCTATTGCGGCAAGGTTCTGGCAATGCTCTGAGCCCGAAGCGCTTATCCCCAACCAGAGCTGGATGATTCAAGATGATTGCCATGGTATCGCTGGAATTTAGCGAGGTGGGATATGGCAGTCGATTTCAGGTTCATCATCATCGGACGCGGCATGATGGGTGCAGCCGCCGCACGGCATCTCTCCTCGATGGCCGACGGTATCGCACTGATCGGCCCGCGTGAGCCGGAGGAGCGCAAGGCCCATCACGGCGTCTTCGCCAGCCATTACGACGAAGCGCGCATCACCCGCACCTTCGACGGCAATCTTGCCTGGGGAACCTTCGCTGCCTGCTCGCTTGACCGCTACCGCGAGATCGAGGCAAGGAGCGGCATCTCCTTCTATTCGGAGGTCGGCTGCCTCTTTGCCGTTCCTGAGAAGGGCGAGCAGGATTATATCGAAAGGGCGCTGACGGTCAGCCGGACGCTCGGCAGCGATATCGAGACCATCGCACCGTCGGAACTCGGCGGACGTTTTCCCTATCTTCACGTCGATCCTGATTTCACAGGATATTTCGAACGCACGCGCGCCGGCCACATCAACCCGCGGGCGCTGGTGCGTGCGCAGGCCAAGCTTGCCGAACAGGGCGGCGTCTCGCTGGTCGAGGCGACCGCGACATCGGTGCGCGATGCGGGCTCCCATGTCGAGGTGATGGCTGGCGACAAAAGCTATAGTGCCGAGCGCGTGCTGGTCGCCGCCGGCGGTTTCAGTAATTTCCATGCCTTGCTGCCGCGTCCTGTCGATATCAGGGTCATGGCGCGAACGGTCGCCTTCTACGAGATCGGTGAACGCGAGATGGCGATCTTCGGCGATATGCCGTCGACGATCGTGCTCGGTGACCGAGAGGAGGATCATATCTATATCCTGCCGCCGGTGCGTTATCCCGACGGCAAGACCTATTTGAAACTCGGTGGCGACACCGAGGCGCTTTCCTTTAACCAGTTGGAGGATGCCGGCGCGTGGTTCCGTTCCGACGGCAATGCCGCCGAGCGCGATCATCTCTCGCGTGTCGCCCTGCAGCTGATGCCGGGGCTTGCCGGCTGCCCGGTCACCTCGGCGCCCTGCGTGGCGAATTTCACGCCGACCGGTTATCCCTATGCCGGATTTACGCAGTCGCCGCGCATCGCGGTGCTGACCGGCGGCAATTTCGTTGCGGCCAAATCTTCCGACGAACTCGGGCGCCTCGGAGCCGTGGTGCTGGCGGAAGGGCGGCTCGGGGATGAGGATTTCGGCCGTGAACTGACACCCGTTTTCGCTTGAGAGGACATTATGGCAGTCGATTTCAGATATATCGTCGTCGGCCGCGGGCTGATGGGGGCAGCGGCGGCGCGGCACCTGGCGCGCCAAGCGGACGGTGTCGCGGTGATTGGCCCGGACGAGCCTGATGACCGCAAGGCGCATAAGGGCGTCTTCGCCAGTCATTACGACGAGGGGCGCATCACCCGTACCATCGATCCCGACCGCAACTGGGCGATGCTCGCCAACCGCTCGATCAGCCGCTATGGCGAGATCGCCCGCGACAGCGGCATCGATTTCTATCGCGAGGTCGGCTGCGTCGTCGTAGCGCCGACCGGGGGCGATTATCTCGAGAAAACCCGAAGGGCGGCTGTTTCGCTCGGCGTCGAGACCAGCCTGCTCGACGAGCCGGGGCTGAAAGCCGCCTTTCCCTTCTTCGCCTTTCCCGATGGGGGCGCGGGTGTCTTCGAGGCGAGGGGGGCCGGCCACATCAGTCCGCGCAAGCTTGTGAAAGCCCAATCGCTGCTGGCGGAAAAGGCAGGCGCCACGGTCATTCGCGATCATGTCGTTTCGATCCGCAGCGAAGGTGGATCGGCTGTCGTCGAGACGGCCGGTGGCCTGACCCATCGTGCTGAAAAGGTGCTGCTGGCAGCAGGCGGATTTTCTATTGCGAAGAATCTGTTGCCGCAGCCTATTGCGATGACGGTTTATGCCCGGACCGTGACGCTTTTCGAGGTAAGCGATGCCGACGCGGCGCGCCTGGCCGCGATGCCGTCGCTCATTCTCAGGGCGCCCGGCATCGATATCTACCTGCTGCCGCCGATCCGGTATCCCGACGGCAAATTCTACCTGAAGATCGGCGGCGATCCTGACGATCTGGCGCTCAGCGACGACACGGAAATGCGCGCTTGGTTCAAGACCGAGGGGCGCGATACGGTGCGCGCGCATCTCAAACGCATCGTTGAAGGTCTTGTGCCCGATATGGTGCCGCTTTCGATTTCGACGGCCGCCTGCGTCGTGTCGCATACGGAAAGCGGCTACCCGATGATCGGCTATAGCTCATCGCCCGAGATCGCAGTGCTGGCGGGCTGCGCCGGCACGTCGGCCAAGAGTTCAGACGAAATCGGCCGGCTTGGGGCCGAGCTGCTTTTGTCAGGCGGAATCAGCCAACAAGGCTACTCGACGGATTTCACACCGCAATTTCGCTAGAGTATTTCCGTTTTTCTCCGAATTACGGAAGTGCGCCCTTTATTTGTTCTTACGCAATTCCGGGGGGCAAAACCGCTACGCAGTTTTGCTGGAATTGCTCTGAGCGATATCATTTATTTCGATAGCAATTACGATCTCTCTCGTTTATGGGAGCCCTGCCAGTTGGCTGGGCAGCCGCGCTTTACCAATGCCGAAAGGTGGTAGGGTGAGGAAAGTCCGGGCTCCACGGAAACACGGTGCCGGATAACGTCCGGCGAGGGCGACCTCAGGGAAAGTGCCACAGAAAGCAAACCGCCTGTCATGACAGGTAAGGGTGAAAGGGTGGGGTAAGAGCCCACCGCATTTCCGGCAACGGAAATGGCACGGTAAACCCCACCGGGAGCAAGACCGAATAGGGATGACGCGGGGGGCCGCAAGGCCTTCCGGCTGGTTTCCAGGCCAGTCATCCGGGTGGGTTGCGTGAGGCAGCGTGCGAACGCTGTCCCAGAGGAATGGCTGCCACGTTCCGGTTCACGCCGGAGCCATACAGAACCCGGCTTACAGGCCAACTGGCGATTATCATCTTAACGGCTCGGCAGCCGGATTTTCAGCGTAAGTCGCTGAAACCGACTGTTTTCAAGCGGATGTTCATGCATCCCCGGATGGATTTTTCTTCCATAGCCACCAATGCGTGTCGTTTGTAAGGTGGCGATGCTAACCCTTTGTTAAACTTAACGGCTTATAAATTTTTGATCATGCGTCTATTGCAAAATAGGCGTATCCCATTGACGCCCATATGGTCCCATGCTATCCCAAATGCGCACTGCACCAGGGCAATCACTTGCCCATTCATCGCAAAGCAAAGGCGTCTTCCTCTCCGGAAGCGTCGGAGGAGTTTTCGCTCATCCGGCTTGCGAAGCTGTGCCTGATATCGGGAGTTTCGGGCGTCTTTTGGTCGTCCGGATCCCTGCGGGAACGGATGTTTCGTGTCATGAGCCGCTTCCTTTCGAACGCGACCAACAGGATCGATGCCAAGGGCAGGGTTTCCGTGCCATCGGCTTTTCGTTCCGTGCTGGCGCAACGCAACGTCCAGGAGCTCTATTGCTTCCAGGACTTTGTGTTTCCGGCGATCAGCATCGGCGGTCCGGATCTTCTCGAAAGGTTCGAACGGCAGATTGCTGCGGAGGATCCGTTTTCGCCGGATGCGAACGAGATGTCGCTTCTCATTCATGGGGGCGGGGTCTTCATGAAGCTCGACGCCGAGGGGCGGCTGATGGTCACGGATTTCATTCGTGGCTTTACCGGCATCTCGGACGAAGTGACCTTCGTCGGTCGGGCGGATCATTTTCAGCTTTGGCAGCCGCAGGCTTTTGTGGCCGCACAGGCGCAGGCACGAGGGGAGCGCAAGCTGGCGGGCAAGCGTTCCTGAAAGAACGAGGGAACGGAATGGTGGCGAATCCTGGCGGAGGTTCAACTGATGCCGGTGGCGGACCGGTTCGTCACATTCCTGTTCTTCTCGACGAAGTCATTGAGGCATTGGCGCCCGCGCCCGGCAAACTCATCCTCGACGGTACATTCGGTGCGGGCGGTTACAGTTCAGCCATCCTTGCTGCCGGCGCTGAGGTGATCGCGCTCGATCGCGATCCGACTGCAATTGCGGCTGGCCAAGCGATGGTTGCCGCCCATGGTGGTCGTCTCAGGCTCGTTCATTCGCAATTCTCGCATCTTGCCGATCATGCGCCGCAAGGTGGGCTCGACGGCGTCGTGCTCGATATCGGCGTCTCCTCCATGCAGATCGACGAGGCCGAGCGCGGCTTCTCCTTCCAGAAGAGCGGGCCGCTCGACATGCGCATGTCGGCCGAAGGCGTTTCGGCCGCCGATGTCGTCAACCGCGCCAAGGTCGCCGATCTCATCCGCATCTTCCATTTTCTCGGCGAAGAAAGCCAGGCGCCGCGCATCGCCCATGCGATCGAGAAGCGCCGCGCCGAAAAGCCGTTTGAAACGACACGAGATCTCGCCGGTCTCATCGAGCTCGTCACGCCGCGCAAGATGAAGGACAAGATCCATCCGGCAACGCGCGTCTTCCAGGCATTGCGTATCTTCGTCAACGACGAACTCGGCGAACTGGCGCAGGCGCTGTTTGCGGCGGAAACGGTACTGAAGCCAGGCGGTCGGCTTGTCGTCGTCACCTTTCATTCGCTCGAAGACCGCATCGTCAAGAAATTCTTTTCCGATCGCGCCGGCAAGGCGTCGGGTTCGCGGCATCTGCCGATCGCGCATGAGCGGGCGGCAACCTTTGCGGCGATCGGCAAGCCGATGGTTTCGGCAAGTGAGGCGGAGGCCGAGATCAATCCGCGCGCCCGCTCAGCCAAGCTGCGCGCCGGCCTGAGGACGGACGCCGCCGCCGAAGCCGCGGATATGTCGCTGTTCGGGTTTCCCAATCTTGCCAGTCTCGGAAAGCTTGGAGGTTGATATGCTGAAAACGTTCGATCTCGTGCTTATCGGCGTCATGACGGCCACCGCCGCCGTGACCTACACGATCAAGCACCGCGCCGAATTGAAACTCGAGGAGGTTCATCGCCTCGAAGCCGAGATCAAGCTTGAGAAAGACACGATCGACCTTCTCAAGGCCGACTGGGCGCTGCAATCGCAGCCGAACCGGCTGGAGCGGCTGGTCAAGGCGTATAATGAAGAATTGAAGCTGCAGCCGACGGAATCGACGGCGCTCGTGCATGCCAAGGAATTGCCGATGCTGAAATCCGAGGTTCCCGTGCCCGACGTGATGGAGGCCAAAGCCAATGGCGCGGCCGGGGCGGGCGCCAAGGGCGCGGCCGGCAAAGGGCAGCCCGTTCCGACGCCCGCGCCGCGCGGCGCAGTGGAGCCGCACGGCGCAGTGACGCTCGATGGCGGGGCGGAGGATGAGGCAGACGAGATCGAAACGGGGTCGGTGGAATAATGTCGTTTCTCTCCCGCATCATGGTTTTGAAGAGCCAGGCGCATTTCTCCGCCGGCGTCTATAACCGGTTCGGCGGTCCTTCCCCCGCCGGCCTGGCGATCGAGGGATCGCGCAAGAAGAAATCAGGGCAGGCAAAAAGCCGCGTCGGCTTGCTGATCCTTGGCTTCATGGGTGTCTACGCCGTCATCGGCGGTCGTCTCGTCGAATATGCGATGAAGGATCAGGAGGTCGTCTCCAGCATCCTGCCGCCCGACCGGCTGATGGCCTCGCGCCCCGACATTCTCGACCGCAACGGCGAGGTGCTGGCGACCGACATCCGCACCGTCTCGCTGTTTGCCGAACCGAACAAGATCGTCGACGCCGACGAGGCGGTCGAGAAGCTTGCAACGGTGCTGCCCGAGCTCGACGTCAGGGACACTTATAAGAAGCTCTCGGTCAAAACCTCGCATTTCGCCTGGCTGCGCCGGCAACTGACGCCGAAGCAGCAGAGCCAGATCTTGGCGCTCGGCATTCCCGGCATCGGCTTCCGGCCGGAGAAGCGCCGCTTCTATCCGGGCGGGGCGACCGCCGCGCATATCCTCGGTTACGTCAACATCGACAACCGCGGTGTCGCCGGCATGGAGAAATTTATCGACGACCAGGGGCTTGCCGATCTCGCCTCCGTCGGCATGACCAGCGACCAGCCGCTCGAGCCGGTGCGCCTTTCGATCGACCTGCGCGTGCAGAACATCGTTCGGGACGCGGTCGTCAACGCCGTCAACAACTTCCAGGCCAAAGGCGCCGGTGCCGCGGTCATCGATGTGCATACGGGAGAAGTGCTGGCGATGGCATCGGCGCCGGATTTCGATCCGAACGATCCGCAGGAAGGCGCCAAGGAGGGTTGGCTCAACCGGATGACCAACGGCACCTTCGAAATGGGCTCGACCTTCAAGACCTTTTCGCTGGCCATGGCGCTCGATAGCGGCAAGGTGAAGATGACCGACAGTTTCGATGCCAGCAAATCGATCTATATCGGCGGCTTCACCATCCACGATTTTCACGGGCAGCGCCGCTGGCTGACCGTTCCCGAGATTTTCCAGTATTCTTCGAATATCGGTACGGCGCGTGTCATCGACATCGTCGGCATCGACGCGCAGAAGGACTATCTCACCAAGTTCGGCCTGCTGACGAAGATGCAGACCGAGCTGCCCGAAGTGAAGATGCCGAGCCAGCCGCGCGTCTGGAAGAAGATCAATTCGATCACGATTTCCTTCGGCCATGGCGTCTCGACGACGGCGCTGCAGACAGGGGTGGCGGCTGCCGCTCTCGTCAACGGCGGCAAGCTGATCCAGCCGACATTCCTGCCGCGCACACGCGAACAGGCCGATGAGATCGCCACGCAGGTGATCAAGAAGTCAACCAGCGACGAGATCCGCTATCTCCTCGACTTCAACGGCTACAAGGGGTCCGGTCGCGTCGCCCGAGTGCCGGGCTTTTCCGTCGGTAGCAAGACGGGCACGGCCGACAAGGTGGTGAACGGGCGCTATTCGGCAACCCTGAATTTCAACTCTTTCATCGCCGCATTCCCCATGAACGATCCCAGATATGCCGTGATCACTTTCTGCGACGAGCCGAAGACCGGCGAGAAAGCCTATGGCGGAACGATCTCCGCCGGTACCGCCGGCCCGATCGCCCGCGAGATCATCAGGCGTGCGGCCCCTATTCTCGGCATCGAGCCGAAATTCGGGGAGGGCGGATCGGCCTTGCTGGTGTCTTATTGAGTGTGAATGAATATCGACGCCGATTCGCGAGGGGTGAACCGGCTTCAAGAGAGAAAAGTGCATTCGATGAAATTGCGAGACCTGGCCGGAGATCAGTTTCCGGAACTTGAAGCACAGCTGGAAGGCCCGGCAGGCCTGCTTGATATTTCAGGCCTGTCTTCGGATAGCCGCAACGTGGCTCCGGGCAATATCTTCGTCGCGGTCGCCGGCACCAGGGCTGATGGCGCCGGCTTTATCGCGGATGCCGCCGGCCGCGGCGCTGCCGTCGCGATCGCCTCCCAAGCCGTCGATGCTTCGATCCCCGTGCTTGCGGTCAAGGAGCCGCGCCGTTTCCTTTCCATCGCCGCCGCGCGTTTTCACGGCAGGCAGCCCGACACCATGGTCGCCGTCACCGGCACCGCGGGCAAAACCTCCGTCGCTTCTTTCACCCGGCAGATCTGGGCGCATGCCGGCCACGCGGCCGCGATGATCGGCACGACGGGCGTCGTCTCGCCGACGCGCAACGAGTATGGCTCGTTGACGACGCCCGATCCGGTGTCGCTGCATCAGCTGCTGGCGGAACTTGCCGGAGAAGGCGTGACACATGCCGCCATGGAGGCGTCGAGCCACGGTCTCGACCAGTGCCGACTTGATGGCGTCAGGCTTGCCGCCGCCGCCTTCACCAATCTCGGCCGCGACCACATGGATTATCATCCGACCGTCGAGGCCTACATGGCCGCCAAGATGCGGCTTTTCGATACGTTGTTGCCAAAGGGGTCGCCGGCGGTGATATTCGCCGACGATCCGTGGTCGCCGCAGGCGATCAAGGCCGCGACCGATGCCGGTCACGACATTCGTACCGTCGGGCGAAAGGGTGATTACCTCTCGTTGAAGCGCGTCGAGCACTTCCGCCACAAGCAGATGGCCGAGATCCATATCGGCGGCGAGATCTTCGAGGTGGACATTCCGCTGGCCGGCGATTTTCAGGTGGCCAACGCGCTGGTCGCCGCAGGACTTGCCATGTCGACGGGCGTTGAGGCGAAGGTTGCGATGGCCGCGCTCGAGAAGCTCGTCGGCGCGTCCGGCCGTCTCGAACTCGTCGGCCATACGAAAGACGGCGCTCTTGCCTATGTCGACTACGCCCACAAGCCGGATGCGCTGGAAAACGTGCTGGGCTCGGTCAGACCCTTCACCACCGGCCGCGTCATCGTCGTCTTCGGCTGCGGCGGCGACCGTGACCGCGGCAAACGGTCGATCATGGGCGAGATCGCCTGCCGACTTGCTGACGTCGTTATCGTCACCGACGATAATCCGCGTTCGGAGGAACCGGCCTCGATCCGGGCGGAGATCATGGCGGCAGCAAGCTGCGCCACGGAAATCGCCGATCGCGCCACGGCGATCCGCGAGGCAGTCGGCATGCTGAGATCCGGCGATACGCTGATCGTCGCCGGCAAGGGGCATGAGGAAGGGCAGACGATCGGCAGCGTCACCCTGCCATTTTCCGATCATGCAGAGGTGCGCAAGGCCTTGGAGGAGTTGAAATCTTGAGCTGGCTCTGGACGACGGAAGACATGATCGCAGCGATGGCGGGGCGCCCTTTCGGCACGCTGCCCGAAGGCATCACCGGCATTTCCATCGACAGCCGCTCGATTGCTCCGGGCGAAGCTTTCTTCGCGATCAAGGGTGACCGCGTCGACGGTCACGACTACGCCTCGATGGCGATGGCGAACGGCGCTTCCCTTCTGGTCGTCAGCGAGGCGAGGCTTCCCGCCATGGGCCGCCTGACTGTGCCAATGATCGTCGTGGAAGACGTGCTCGCGGCACTTGGCCGGCTCGGCCTTGCCTCACGCGAGCGCTCGCGGGCCCGGATCATCGCGGTGACGGGATCGGTGGGAAAGACGACCACCAAGGAAATGCTGCGGCATGTGCTGTCGCCCTCCGGCAAGGTGCACGCCTCCGTCGCCTCCTTCAACAATCATTGGGGTGTGCCGCTGACGCTGGCACGCATGCCTGAGGATACGGATTACGGCGTTTTCGAAGTCGGAATGAACCATCCCGGTGAGATCCGGCCGCTGGTGACGATGATCCGTCCCGACGTCGCAATCATCACGACGATCGCGCCGGCCCATCTCGGAAATTTCAAGAACATCAAGGAAATCGCCGCCGCCAAGGCCGAGATCTTCGAGGGGCTCGAACCCCGCGGCCATGTCGTGCTCAACCGCGACAACGACCAGTTCAATTTCCTCGACCGCACGGCGCAGTCGCTCGGCATCGAGCATATCCATTCCTTCGGCCAGCATGCCAAGGCCGAATTCCGGCTCGCAGAATTCAATGGTTCCGACGAGAATTCGACGCTGTGGCTGACGATCGGCGGCGAGACGCTGGAGGTCGCGCTCGGCGCTCCGGGCCGCCATATCGCCGAGAATGCGCTCGCAGCGCTCGGCGTCGTCAGGATCGTCGGCGCCGATATGCAGAAGGCGATCGAAGCGCTTGCGACGCTGAGGCCGGAAAAGGGCAGAGGCAAACGCCACCGGCTTGTCATCGGCGGCGGCAGCTTCACGCTGATCGACGAAAGCTACAATGCCAATCCGGCCTCGATGCGCGCGGCGATCGCGCTGCTGGCGGCCTCCGAGCCGACCGGCCGCGGACGCCGTATCGCCGTGCTCGGCGACATGCTTGAGATGGGCGACTATGCGCAGAAGGTCCATACCGACCTTGCCGTGCCGCTGCTTGCTGCCGGCATCGAACATGTCTGGCTCGCAGGAGCCGAGATGGCTGCGCTCAAGGAATCGTTGCCGGAAAGCGTCCATGTCGAATATCGCGAGAATACGGACGAATTGACGGACTATGTATTGAACTCGGTCGCGCCAGGCGACGTGTTGATGGTGAAATCGTCTCTGGGCATCGGTTTCGGCAAGATCGTCGCCGCGCTCCTTGACAAGTTCCCGCCATTTGTCGACACGCAACGCGAATTTTGATCGGGTAACCAAGGGGCCCTGAATGCTGATCTGGCTTGTCGAACTGTCGGAATATTTTAAATTTCTGAACCTGTTCAGATATATTACCTTCCGCACGGGGGCTGCTCTCTTCACCTCAGCACTGATCGTCTTCCTGTTCGGGCCGACCATCATCAATTCGCTGCGCATCCGGCAGGGCAAGGGCCAGCCGATCCGCGCCGACGGGCCGCAGACTCATTTCAAGAAGGCCGGCACGCCGACCATGGGCGGGCTGATGATCCTTGCCGGCATCGTCGGCGCGTCGCTGCTCTGGGCCGATCTTTCCAATGTCTATGTCGTCGCCACATTGCTGGTGACGCTGGGCTTCGGTGCGATCGGCTTCTACGACGATTATCTCAAGGTTACGAAGCAGAGCCACATGGGCTTTTCCGGCAAGGCTCGTCTCGGTATCGAATTCGTCATCGCCGGCATCGCCGTCTATTTCATGATGCGCACCGCCCTTGCCTCGGGGATTGCCGGCTCGACCTTCGGCTCCTCGATCGCTTTTCCCTTCTTCAAAGACTTCATGATCAATATCGGCATCATGTTCGTCGTCTTCGGCGGCTTCGTCATCGTCGGCGCCGGCAATGCCGTCAATCTGACTGACGGTCTCGACGGGCTTGCGATCGTGCCTGTGATGATCGCCGCCGCCTCCTTCGGCGTCATCGCCTATCTCGCCGGCAACGTGGTATTTGCGAACTACCTGCAGATCAATTTCGTGCCCGGCACCGGCGAACTCGCCGTCGTGCTTGGCGCCGTCATCGGCGCCGGCCTCGGCTTTCTCTGGTTCAACGCGCCGCCGGCCGCCATCTTCATGGGCGACACGGGGTCGCTGGCACTCGGCGGCACGATCGGCACCGTCGCCGTCGCCACCAAGCACGAGATCGTCATGGCAATCATCGGCGGCCTCTTCGTCATCGAGACGCTGTCGGTCATCATCCAGGTCGGCTTCTTCAAGATGACCGGCCGGCGTGTCTTCCTGATGGCGCCGATCCATCATCACTTCGAGAAGAAGGGCTGGACCGAGAGCCAGGTGGTGATCCGCTTCTGGATCGTCGCCGTCGGCCTTGCGATGCTCGGCCTTTCGACGCTGAAGCTTCGGTGAGGCAGCGATGATCCCGGTCACGACGCTCAAGGACAGGAAGGTCGCACTCTTCGGGCTCGGCGGCTCCGGCTTCGCCACCGCCCGGGCGCTGATATCAGGCGGGGCCGAGGTGACCGCCTGGGACGACAATCCCGACAGTGTCGCCAAGGCCGCTGCCGAAGGCATCAGGACGGAAGACCTGCACAACATCGACTGGAGCCAGCAGGCGCTGTTCGTGCTGTCGCCCGGCGTGCCGCTCACACATCCGAAGCCGCACTGGACCGTCGATCTTGCCCGCGCGGCCGGCGTCGATATCGTCGGTGACGTCGAACTCTTCGTGCGCGAGCGCCGCGCCTATGCGCCGGATTGCCCTTTCATCGCCATAACCGGCACCAACGGCAAGTCGACCACGACGGCGCTAATTGCTCATATGCTGAAATCGGCGGGCTACGACACGCAGCTCGGCGGCAATATCGGCACGGCGGTGTTGACGCTCGATCCGCCGAAGGCCGAGCGTTATTACGTTGTCGAATGCTCCTCCTACCAGATCGATCTAGCACCGACGCTGAACCCGTCGGCCGGCATCCTGCTCAACCTGACGCCGGATCATCTCGACCGTCACGGCACCATGCAGCATTATGCCGATATCAAGGAAAGGCTGGTCGCCGGCAGCGATGTCGCGATCGTCGGCGTCGACGACAGCCATTCGGCTCTGATCGCCGACCGGGTTGAGCGGGCAGGCGTCAAGGTGGTCCGTATTTCGCGCCGCAACGTGCTGGCCGACGGCATCTATGCCGAGGGCACCAAACTCATCCAGGCCGCCGGCGGCGCCATGCTGCCCTTCGCCGATCTCGACGGCATCCAGACGCTGCGCGGCAGCCATAATGCGCAGAACGCCGCCGCAGCCGTCGCCGCCTGCCTCGCCGTCGGGATTCCCGCCGACGACATCCGCACCGGCCTTGCTTCCTTTCCTGGCCTCAAGCACCGCATGCAGCCGGTCGGCAGACGCGGCCGCGTCGTCTTCGTCAACGATTCCAAGGCGACCAACGCCGATGCGGCGGCGCCGGCCCTTTCGAGCTATGATCGCATCTACTGGATCGCCGGCGGCCTGCCGAAGGCCAGCGGCATTACGACGCTCGCGCCCTATTTCCCGCGCATCGCCAAGGCCTATCTGATCGGCGAGGCGGCGGCGGAGTTCGCGGCGACACTCGGCGAGGCCGTACCTTACGAGATCTCGGGCTCGCTGGAGCGGGCGGTTGCGCATGCGGCAGCGGATGCGGAGCGCGACGAGGCCGCTGCTTCTACGGTGATGTTATCCCCGGCTTGCGCAAGCTTCGACCAGTATAAGAACTTCGAAGTCAGGGGCGATGCCTTTGTCGGCCACGTGGCGGCACTTGACGGAATGACAATGCTGATCGGTCCGGCAATAGGAGAGAAATGATATGGTAAGCCGCGCGGAACGTGGGCCTCTGGCCGATTGGTTCTGGACCATCGACCGCTTCTTCCTGGCGATGTTCATCTTCCTGATGGGCATTGGCTTCATGCTGTCGTTTGCGGCATCTCCCGCGGTTGCCGAGCGTATCGGGCTCGAACCTTTCCACTTCGTCAAGCGCCAAGCGGCCTTCATGATCCCCTCGATCGCCGTGATGCTCGGGCTTTCTTTTCTGACGCCGCGCCAGGTGCGGCGAACCGCGATCCTGATCCTGATCATCTCGCTCGCCATGATGGTGCTGGTTCTGTTCGTCGGGCAGGAGGTCAAGGGCGGCAGGCGCTGGATCTGGATCGCCGGGCTTTCCATTCAGCCGTCGGAATTCATGAAGCCTGCCTTCGTCGTGGTTTGCGCCTGGTTGTTTGCCGAACATGCACGCCAGCCGGAGATCCCTGGCAATCTCTTTGCCATCATCCTGTTTGGCATCGTCGCGGCCCTTCTCATCGCGCAGCCGGACCTTGGCCAGACCATTCTCACGACCGCCGTCTGGGGCGGCATGTTCTTCATGGCCGGCATGCCGTGGATCTGGATCGTGCTGCTCGGTATCGGCGGCGCCGGCGGCCTGCTCAGCGCCTATTACGTCTTTCCGCACGTCGCCGGCCGCATAGACAAGTTCATGACCGGCGAGGGTGATACGTTCCAGATCGACACCGCGCGCGAGGCGATCATCCGCGGCAGCTGGTTCGGTCAGGGACCGGGCGAGGGCATCGTCAAGCGCATCATCCCGGATGCGCATACCGACTTCATCTTCTCGGTCGCGGCCGAGGAATTCGGCATCGTCTTCTGCATGGCGCTCGTCGCACTGTTTACCGTGCTGGTGCTGCGCGGCCTCTCGCACGCCTATCGCGAGCGCAACGACTTCAACCGTTTCGCCGTCGCCGGCCTGGTGCTGCAGATGGGCATCCAGTCGATCATCAATATCGGCGTCAATCTCGAACTGCTGCCGGCAAAGGGCATGACTCTGCCGCTGATTTCCTATGGCGGCTCGTCTATGGTGGCGATCTGCGTCACCGCTGGCTTCATTCTGGCGCTGACGCGCCATCGACCGGAAAAACGCGCGCAGGACCGGAGCCTCTTCCGCGTCCCGCACGGCATGCCGGCGGAGTAGAAGACCATGAGCAAAGGCATCGTGCTGCTTGCCGCCGGGGGAACCGGCGGCCATGTGTTCCCGGCGGAGGCGCTGGCCTTCAAGCTGAAGGAGCGCGGCTATTCGGTGCATCTCGTCACGGACAGCCGGGCGGAGCGTTATGCCGGCAAGTTCCCGGCCGAGGAGATCCATGTCGTGCCGTCGGCGACGATCGGCTCGAAGAACCCGGTTGCGGTCGCCCGCTCGTTATGGACGCTCTGGAGCGGTATGCGGGCGGCAAAAAAGCTGATTCAGCGGCTGCAGCCGGTCATCGTCGTCGGCTTCGGCGGTTATCCCACCGTGCCGCCGCTGCTTGCTGCCAGCCGGCTCGGCGTGGCCACGATGATCCACGAGCAGAACGCTGTGATGGGGCGCGCCAACAAGGCCTTGGCAACTCGCGTACAGGCCATCGCCGGCGGTTTCCTGCCGGAGGGAGGCGCTGCCTTTTCAGACAAGACGGTGACGACTGGCAATCCCGTCCGCCCGGCAATCATCGCCGCAGCCGAGGTACCTTACACGCCGTCGCATACGGGCGAGGCCTTCAACCTCGTCGTCTTCGGCGGTAGCCAGGGCGCGCAATATTTCTCCAAGGCGCTACCGACGGCGATCAGCCTGCTCGACGACGCGCTCCGCGTGCGCCTGCGCATCACCCAGCAGGTGCGTCCCGAGGACATGGAGATGGTCAGCGGCTGCGTCGCCAGGCTGGAGATGGGAGCCGATATCGCACCCTTCTTCACCGACATGGCCGAGAGGCTGGCAAGGGCGCATCTCGTCATCTGCCGTTCGGGTGCATCGACGGTTTCGGAAATCTCCGTCATCGGCCGGCCTGCCGTGCTCGTGCCTTACCCGCACGCTCTCGATCACGACCAGGCGGCGAATGCGGCGGCACTGGCTGCGACCGGCGGGGCGAAGGTGATCGCCCAGTCGGAGCTTTCGCCGGAGAAGATCGCGGCGATCCTGACGGCTGTGATGAACGATCCAGAAAAGCTTTCGCACATGGCAGCGGCGGCGAAACTCGCCGGCAAACCCGATGCGGCGAACTTGCTTGCCGACATGGTTGAGGCTATTGCCGCCGGACGGACAATTGCAGAATTCAAGAGGACACGCGCATGAAACTGCCGAAGGCGATCGGTCTCGTCCATTTCATCGGCATTGGCGGCATCGGCATGAGCGGCATTGCCGAGGTGCTGCACAATCTCGGCCACAAGGTGCAGGGATCGGACCAGGCCGACAGCGCCAATGTCCAGCGCCTGCGCGACAAGGGCATCGAGGTCTTCGTCGGCCACAGGGCGGAAAACCTGGGTGAGGCCGAAGTCGTCGTCGTCTCGACGGCAATCAAGAAGAGCAATCCGGAACTCATTGCCGCGCGCGAAAAGCTGCTGCCGGTGGTGCGCCGCGCCGAGATGCTCGCCGAGCTGATGCGCTTCCGCAATGCGATCGCCATCGGCGGCACGCATGGCAAGACGACGACCACCTCGTTGGTCGCCACGCTGCTCGAAGCTGGTGGGCTGGACCCGACCGTCATCAATGGTGGTATCATCAATGCCTACGGTACCAATGCCCGCATGGGCGAGGGTGAGTGGATGGTGGTCGAGGCCGACGAATCGGACGGCACCTTCCTGAAGCTTCCGGCCGATGTTGCGGTCATCACCAATATCGACCCGGAACATCTTGACCATTACGGCAATTTCGACGCCGTGCGTGCCGCCTTTCGGCAGTTCGTCGAGAACGTGCCGTTCTACGGCTTCGGCGTCATGTGTCTCGACCATCCCGAGGTGCAGTCGCTGGTCGGCCGCATCGAGGACCGCAAGATCATTACCTATGGCGAGAACCCGCAGGCCGACGTGCGCTTCAAGAATGTGCGCATCGACGGCACGCGCTCGATCTTCGACGTCGAAATCCGCCGCCGCCGCACCGGTCAGGTAATCGAGCTCAAGGGGCTGGTCATGCCGATGCCCGGCCGGCATAATATTTCCAACGCGACGGCGGCGATTGCCGTTGCCAACCGGCTCGGCATATCGAGCGCAGATATCGCCAAGGGGCTCGCCTCCTTCGGCGGCGTCAAGCGCCGCTTCACGCTGACCGGCGAGTGGAATGGCGTGCAGATCTTCGACGATTACGGCCATCATCCGGTTGAGATCAAGGCGGTGCTGCGCGCCGCCCGCGAATCCTGCAAGGGGCGTGTCATCGCGGTCCACCAGCCGCACCGCTATAGCCGTCTTGCGAGCCTGTTCGAGGAATTCGCCGCCTGCTTCAACGATGCCGACAGCATCTTCCTGGCACCGGTCTATGCGGCCGGCGAGGATCCGATCGAGGGTATCGATTCCGTGTCGCTGGTCTCGCGCATAAAATCCGGTGGCCATCGCGACGCCCGCTTTCTGAGCTCGGCGGAGCTTCTACCGCAGATGGTTGCGGAGGTTGCAAAGCCTGGCGATTTCGTGGTTCTGTTGGGGGCTGGGAGCATCACATCCTGGGCGGCGGCGCTGCCCAAACAACTGGAAGGCCTATCGGGAAAGTCCGTATGAAACAGGTGAATGGGGAAAAGCTTCTCGCGTCTCTGGGGGACGGTGTAAAGGATATCCGCGGTCGTATCACGCCGGATGCCCCCATGGACCGCGTCACCTGGTTCAGGGCCGGCGGCTTGGCCGAGCTGATGTTCCAGCCGCATGACATCGACGATCTCGTCGCCTTCCTGAAGATATTGCCGGAGGAGGTACCGCTGACGGTGGTCGGCGTCGGCTCCAATATCCTGGTGCGCGACGGCGGCATTCCCGGCGTCGTGCTGCGCCTGTCGGCCAAGGGGTTCGGTTTCGTCGAGCTTGCCGGCGAAAACCGGATTCTCGCCGGCGCCATCTGCCCTGATAAACATGTGGCGGCGATGGCGATGGACAACGGCATCGGCGGCTTCCATTTCTTCTACGGGATTCCAGGCGGCATCGGTGGCGCGGCGCGCATGAATGCCGGCGCGAACGGTGTCGAGACGCGCGAGCGGCTGATCGAAGTCAATGCTGTCGATCGCAAGGGCAACAAGCATGTGCTCTCCAATGCCGAGATGGGCTATTCCTACCGGTATTCGGCAGCGCCCGCCGACCTGATCTTCACCTCCGTGCTGTTCGAGGGCTACCCGGAAGAGCGCGCGCAGATCCGCGCCGAGATGGACGCCGTGCGCAATCATCGCGAGACGGTACAGCCGGTGCGCGAAAAGACAGGCGGTTCAACCTTCAAGAACCCGGCCGGCCATTCGGCCTGGAAACTGATCGACGAGGCAGGCTGCCGCGGCCTCGTCATCGGCGGAGCGCAGATGTCGTCGCTGCACTGCAACTTCATGATCAACATGGGGCAGGCGACCGGTTACGATCTCGAATATCTCGGCGAACAGGTACGTCGCGAGGTCTTCGAAAAAGACGGCATCAAGCTCGAATGGGAAATCAAACGCCTCGGCGTCTTCATGCCGGGCCGTGAGGTGCGTCCGTTCCACGGCGTGACGAGCGAATAACGGTTTACGTCACCGCAAGCTTCAGGCCTTCGCGCGGCGTGACGAGGGGCGACCAGCCAAGCACTTCGCGGGCGTGGGATATGTCGACTTGCAGGGAACCGCAAAGACGCTGGTAAACGGCGTCCTTTCCCGTGACTCTCGCGCCCATCTGCAACAGGGCGGGGGGAAAGGGAAGCAGCATCGGTTTGACACCCAGCCCTGCGGCAATCCCTTCGATAAGTCCGGGAGTCGAAAGATCTTCTCCATCACCTGCGAGAAAGGTCTGGCCGGATGCGCCGGGATGCTTCATCCCGGCGATGATCAGGTCGACGAGATTTGGAAGCGCGACCAGTGTCCGGCGGTTCTTCAGCGAGGCAAAGGGGAGCGGTATCTTCTTCCGGACAAGTCCGACGAGCAGGGCGAAGTTGCCCCGCGCGCCGGGTCCATAGACGAGCGGCGGGCGAATGATGACCACTTCCATGCCTGTTCGGGCGGCGATTTCATGCAGCCCGATTTCAGTTTCCAGCTTCGAGATGCCATAGGGATCGATCGGCATTGGCGTATCGTCATGCCGGAAGGGCCGATCGTTCTCCTCGCCATTGACCTTGATGCTGCTAATGAAGACGAACCTTTTTACGCCTGCGCGGGCGGCCTGCTCGGCGAGGTTCAACGTGGCGGCGGTGTTGATCCGACGAAATGCCGCAAGCGGATCGGCTGCGCGGTCGTGCATGATGTGAACACGAGCGGCGAGATGGACGATGACATCAATACCCTCGAGAACTGCCGCCCAATCGGTTTCGCTTGTTATCTCGATGGGAAAATGCCGCACAGATGTCGGGAAGCTGGCGGCTGCAGATCGCGTCGTCACCGCAAGCTCGCATATTCGCTCTCCATGCAGTCTTTCGACGAGAGGCCCACCGATAAAGCCGGCTGCGCCGGTAATGAGGCATCGCATGATCTGTTCCCGTTTTGCCGTGAGTGTTCCGGTTTACCGGAAGTGCTCACGGCATCAATTAAAAAGCCGCTTTGAATCTACGCATCGTGCTTTCAGAAAATCGATTCCGATTTTCGGCCGATGCGCTAGCCGTCGCGGCTTGTTGTTCATTTGCTGCTCGAGACTCAGACTTCCTCGCGGCCCGACAGCCGACACAGCTCAGCGGAGAGACCGCAATATGGGGGCCCCGTCAGCAGCACAGCATCAGGCAAAATGGAGGTAGTCTGGAAATCACCGTCTACTTCCCAACCCCTTCTTCAGTGAGCGGTATAGGCCCCGTCCACCAAATAGTGCACCCCAGTGATGAAACTGGCCTGCTCGGACAGGAGGAAACACACAAGAGTCGCGACCTCTTCCGGTTTTCCACGCCTGCCCATTGGTTGAAGCGATGCCATGCGTCGCGTACTCGCCACCTCAAGGTGCTCTGACAAAAGTGGTGTTTCAATCCAGCCGGGACCGACGGCATTTATGCGGATACCCAATCTCGCATACTCCATCGCAGCGACTTTCGTCAGTCCGACAACCCCGTGCTTGGCTGCGGTGTATGCCGCCGCGGTGGGTAATCCAACGGACCCGAGAGTGGAAGACATATTCACGATTGCGCCGCCGCCAAGCTTAAGCATCGCGCCAATTTCGGACTTCATGCAATAGAAAACGCTGTTCAGATTGACGTTCATCACCTTGTGCCAATTGTCGAGCGGATAGTCTGCGACCGCGGCGCGCACCCCATCAATTCCCGCATTATTGACCGCCAGATCCAAGCCGCCACATGTCTCGACGGTAAAATCGACAAGTCTCTGCACACTTCCACTGTCACTGACATCGACGACAAATTCACAGGCGCGGCCTCCCTCTGATCTGATTGCGGCGGCAATCGTGTGTGCTGCGTCAGCATTGATATCGGCGACAACAACCTCGGCACCCTCCTCAGCGAGTTGTCGGGAAACGGCGGCACCAATTCCGGAACCTGCGCCCGTTACGATCGCGATTTTTCCCTCCAGGCAAAGCTTCATCGTCTCTGTCCTTGTTGATATGCTAATATTCGATCGGCGCGAATATTGATGCAAGGGGTTTCCCGGATAAATAGAAGCGCATGGTATTGCGCAGCTCCGGAAGTTGCCAGTGTTGCGAACTCATCCTCCACAGCAATGAGTGTCTTTGTCAAAAGATGTCGCAATCTAATTTGGAATGAACGGGCTAATTTGGAATGAACGGGATTGACGGAATTACTTGGCAGGTGGAAATGAACAAACACCAAATTACACGCCGGGGGCTGGTGCTGGCGAGCCTGGCTCTGATGCTTTCTGGATGTACTTCGGGCGATGGGCCGCCGCTGCGCTACCGGTTTGCGATGGATCCGGATTTCGATCCCCGCTATCGACGACAGGAGGTCGCTTATACGGGGAGTGAACCGCCCGGAACTATCGTCGTCGATACGGCGAGCCGCTACCTTTACTTCGTGGAGGCAGGCGGACTGGCGACTCGCTATGGCGTTGCCGTCGGAGAGGAAGGACTGAGTTTCAAGGGTGAGGCCACCATCGGCCATAAGGCAGAGTGGCCTTCGTGGAAGCCCACCAATGACATGATTCAGCGCAAACCCCGGCTGGCCCAATATGCCGACGGGATACCGGGAGGACCGCTCAACCCTCTCGGTGCAGCGGCCCTCTACCTCTACCAAGGTGGACAAGATACCCTGTTCCGGTTGCACGGAACGAATGCCCCCTGGTCGATAGGCCGTGCAGTTTCGAATGGGTGTATTCGCTTGACGAACGCAAACATCGTCGATCTGTACTCTCGTACACGCGTAGGCACGCGCGTCGTTGTCATCTGATGGTGTTTACCATTTAAAATCGCAGGGTTGGTCATAGCAATAGGTATCTGCTAATGTAGATTCGTTGCATGTTGCATCATATCTGCCCTATCCAGGGTGCTGATTGTCGCTAAACTTTAAGGTGTAGCCCTCAAAAGCTATCCCATGATGAGGAGAGGACTTCATGATGAGCAGAATTCTAGTCGTGATCGTTGCAATGTTTGCGGTGGCCAATCTGAGTGCTTGCGGGTCGATTGGCAAAGGCAAGGGGAAGGCCCCACCGCCGGCAGAAGCAGTCTACAAGTAGCATATCGCGTTTGAAATTTAGGAAGGGTCACATAGACCCTTCCTCTTCTTACACCATAAACCGCCAGGCTTGCGCTCCTTCGCAACTCACAGCGCACGAGTGGCTTTTTATATGCTGACTTCGGGCTCCCATTCCTCAGGGCCTGCATATGGAGCTTAGTGATGGCGCTTGGAAGAGGCGGTGTGTCGCTAGTTATTGCGTTGGCGGTCATGGCATCGTCATGCCAGACAGAAGACAAAAGGCCTCTACCGCATTATACGTCGAATGGCAGAGGCGTAGCTCCAACCAATGCGGCTGAAAACAAATCAAATCGGTATTTCATCGAATTCCGCTCACGCTATGCGCTGACCTACGGCCACACCTACGTCGTTTTTGGGCGGGCGGATAAGAGCGGAAAGATGATCAATCCCGAAGTTGCCGGACTTGCGCCAGCTTCTGACAATGCCGCGCCCTATGTATTAGGCCATTTCATACCCGTTCCGGCCTCGACCGGAGCAACGGATGGTGACCTGGAAGAGCAGTACAGGTCGGCAAGCTGGCGTGTGATGCTGACTGATGATGAATATAGCGACACAGTTGCGTATATACGCAAACTGCAGGCAACCACTCATCTCTGGGAGGCAACGGTTTATAATTGCAACGCCTTTGTGGCGGATATCGCACGGCACATGGGTTATAAGGCGCCCGGCATTTGGCTAAGGCCGCAACAATTCATTGCAACCCTGCGGGAGATGAATACAGGTTGATGCGTGCGGGCATCCAAGACACGCGTTGGCGATCGCGGAAGGCCGATCATAGAAAGGTTCTGGTGACTTGATTTGAACTTATCAGCAGCCGTCGTCGGCGAGGTCGTCTGGGTTATCGGAATTGTTGCATGGTGCATCATTCGATACCCATTTGAGCGCCGCGCAAAGCGAGTGCCTGTTATCAGCAACCGTCGTACCGGTTCTGAGGCGGTCGGGCTTGCGGCAGCTCTCGCTGGACTTGCGATCGTGCCGGGATTCTACGTCGCGACCGGCATTCCCGAAGCCGCCGACTATACACCTCATTTGTGGGCCGTCGTGATCGGGGCAATACTGTTCTGTACCGCAATGTGGGTCTTTCGAAGAACCCACAAGCAATTAGGACGAAACTGGTCGATTACGCTGGAGATCCGTCAGCAGCACGAATTGATATGCGCTGGCCCATACTCTCTTGTCCGTCACCCCATGTACACGTCGTTCCTTCTGATGGGGCTTTCACAAGCGTTTCTGCTGTCGAACTGGGTGGCAGGCATGGCAGGCCTAATCGGCTTCACCGTTCTATTCTTCCTAAGGGTGGACAAGGAAGAACGTATGATGTTGGAAGTTTTCGGCCCGCAATACCACGCGTATATGGCGAAGACCAAGCGCATCATCCCTTATCTTTACTAGAGGTGGCAAGATGAGAGGCCGAACGATCAAGCTCTCGGCATCGCGACGACTTGTCGGAGATCTGATGAGATTCTCGATCGGGGTGCCACGTGTGACGGTCCAGCGGCAAATGAACCTTCGGCCTCTCCTCGATGCCAGAGACGGAACGGATGCCCGGCCGTCCTGGACGGTGCTTTTCTTGAAGGGATACGCCCTGCTCTCTCAAGAGATCCCCGAATTGCGGCGCGCCTATATCAAGTTTCCAAGGCCGCAGCTCTATGAATATCCGGCCAGTGTGGCCTCAATTGCCCATGAGCGCGAGCATGAGGGAGAGCGGGTCGTTCTGCTGAGCATCATCAAAGGTCCCGAGCAACGCTCCATTTCCCAGCTAGAAACGTTGATCCGCGCAGCGAGGTCACTTCCGGTTCTGGAGATCAAGGAGTTTCGGCGCTCTCTGAAGCTTGCTCGCGCACCTGCCCCTGTGAGGTGGCTGCTCATGTGGCTCGGGCTCAATATCGGGCGGAAGCGTGCGCACTATTTCGGCACGTTCCAATTGTCTGTCTATTCGGGTCTGGGAGCGGAGTCCCTCAACCCGCTCACTCCACTGACCACACTTCTCAACTACGGTCCAATCGACGAGGATGGATCGGTTGCTGTCCGCATCCACTATGACCACAGGGTCATGGATGGAGCGAATGTCGCCCGGGCGTTAGAGCGGTTCGAAAGAATCTTGAACTGCGAGATCGCCGACGAAGTGAGAAACCTCGCCCAAAGCGGTACTCCTGCCATCATGTCGGCGGCAGGGACATCGAAATGACCCCGCACAGTGAGCCCCGTTTGGCTGTCGTCGTGGTCGGTGCTTCCCGTGGCATTGGACGAGCAATCGCAAAGGTTGCGGCACGTGAACGCAATGTCGTCGTACTCGTCGCGCGTTCGCCTGAGGGCCTCGCTGCGGCGGCACTCGACG
This sequence comes from Rhizobium sophorae, assembly GCF_013087515.1. Classification (GTDB taxonomy): domain Bacteria; phylum Pseudomonadota; class Alphaproteobacteria; order Rhizobiales; family Rhizobiaceae; genus Rhizobium; species Rhizobium sophorae. The sequence continues at coordinate 156,216 of NZ_JABFCN010000046.1, forward strand.
TACAGCAGGCCGGTGGTGAGGCGTTCACGTTGGAGCTGGATCTCCTTGCAGCCGATGCGTCAGCGCGTCTCGAGGCTTTTCTCACTGCCAACGATTTGGTTTGCGGCGTCCTGGTCAACAGTGCCGGGTATGGTCTGCGAGGCGCAGCAACGTTACTCCCCGTCAAAGATCAGATTGGGATCATCGATCTCAATATACGCGCCCTGACCGACATGACCCTTCGCTTCCTGCCTGGAATGCTGGCGCGCGGACGTGGCGGCGTGATCAATCTCGGCTCCATAGCGGGTCTCGTTCCCGGGCCGTACATGGCCTTGTATTACGCAAGCAAGGGTTTCGTGCACTCTTTTTCGGACGCGCTCCATCAGGAAGTGCGCCGCTTTGGCGTTACCGTGACATGTGTCGCGCCCGGACCGGTATCCACCGAATTCCTTGAAAAGGCCGGCGCGAATCGGGCGGCTCTCTTCAAGATATTGCCCAAGTTGGACGCTGAATATGTCGCTGAGCGGGCCTGGAGCGGTTTCAACTCCGGCCGTCGCCGCGTTGTCCCCGGCATTTCAGCCAAGTTGTTTACTCTTGTCGCCGAATTTTTGCCGACCGCGGCTATTCTCCCCCTGATCGGTCGCCTGCAGCGCAGGAGCAAAGATCCATGTCCTTGCGGTTCAGGGAAGAACCTCAAGGAATGTTGCGGTAGCCGCCCCTCTGCACGGAGCAAGCTGCAGAAATAGTGTCCGTCGACGAGGGTGAAGGCGACCTATGACTGCTGACAAACCCCAGCCAAGGCCAGGGGTTTGTCAGCAGTCTGAAGCCGCGACGAGCATCGCGGCTTTTGCGTTTGTGTGGCTGGTGGCTCAGACTTCTTCGCGGCCCGATAGCCGGATGCAGATGAGCGAGATCACCGCGGAGGCGGCGAGGTAGTAGCCGACATGGTCCAGGCTGTAGTGCGTGGCGAGCCAGGTGGCGATGTAAGGCGCCAGCGAAGCGCCGAAGATGCCGCCGAGGTTGAAGGTCATCGAGGCGCCGGTATAGCGCACCATAGTTGGGAAGGGGGCGGCGAGGGCCGCACCGATCGGACCATAGGTGAAGCCCATCAAGGCGAGGCCGATGATCGAGCACAGGAAAGCGCCTGTGAGACCGCTGGTCAACAGCGTCGCGTAGAAGAAGCCGAAGATCGCGATGGCAATCGTCGTCAGCGTCAGGATGATGCGGCGTGAATAGAGATCGGAGAGCCAGCCGGAAAGCGGGATTGTCAGGCCGAAGAAGACGACGCCGACAAGCTGGACGACCAGGAACTGCTCGCGGGAGTAACCGAGCCCACCCTTTTCCAGAGGTGTGGTACCCCAGGAGAGCGTGAAGACCGTCATCAGGTAGAACAGCACGAAGGTCGCAACGGCGATGAAGGTGCCAAGGATCAGGCTGCGCAGATGGTTGCGGAAGACCACCTCGATCGGCACGGCGACGCGCTCGTGCTTTTCGACGGCTTTGCGGAATTCCGGCGTCTCGGCGATCTTCAAGCGAACATAGAGGCCGACGGCGACGAGGGCGAGGCTGGCGATGAAGGGAATGCGCCATCCGTAGTCGAGGAAATCCTCATTGCTCATCGTTTCCGCCAGGATGAGGAAGAAGCCGGAGGAGAGGATGAAGCCGATCGGAGCGCCGAGCTGTGGGAACATGGCATACCAGCTGCGCTTGCCGGGAGGAGCGTTTTCGGTGGCAAGCAGAACGGCGCCACCCCATTCGCCGCCGAGGCCAAGGCCCTGACCGAAGCGGCAAAGCGCCAGCAACAGCGGCGCGGCGATGCCGATCGCATCGTAGCCCGGCAGCATGCCGATCAGGACGGTCGAAAGCCCCATCGTCATCAGCGCGGCGACGAGCGTCGCCTTGCGGCCGATGCGGTCGCCGAAATGACCGAAAACCACAGCGCCGATGGGGCGGGCGAAAAAGGCGATCGAGAAGGTGACGAGCGACTGCAGCGTTGCGGCGTTCGAATCGCTTGCCGGGAAGAAGAGATGCGGGAAGACGAGGACGGCTGCCGTCGCGTAGACGTAGAAGTCGAAGAATTCGATGGTGGTGCCGACAAGGCTGGCGATAAGGACGCGAGCCGGAGAATTGACTTGCGCGCTGTTCGAGGCAGGAGTCGGCGATGCGGAGATCGCGTCTGTCATTTTCATTCCAATCAGTATTTTTATGAAGCGCCTTGGGAGGCTCGCGGGTCTTAACGCAATTTCAGATCCGAGAAAATGTCAAAACATGCATTCGGTACAGGGGACGCGGCCCGCATGGGTTACCGGCTCGCATCCCCCGGTGTCATTTCAAATCCTTGGGTTTTCCTTCCTTGCGCGAGGCTTGCCACGGCGGCGCCCGCGCGCTTGACCGGAATCGAATTGTAACAGATTCATTGCTAACCCTCTGGTTGAGGGCAAAGGAGATATCCATGCAAAAGAGTCTTGTTGCCGAATTTCTCGGCACGTTCTGGCTGGTCTTCGGCGGATGCGGCAGTGCCGTGCTGGCTGCGGCCTATCCCGAACTTGGAATCGGTTTTGTCGGCGTGGCCTTTGCGTTCGGTCTGACGGTGCTCACCATGGCCTATGCCGTGGGCGGCATTTCGGGCGGTCATTTCAATCCCGCCGTCTCGCTCGGCCTTACGGTTGCCGGACGGTTTCCGGCGGCGCGCCTCTTTCCCTATATCGTCGTGCAGGTTGTCGGCGCCATCGCCGCGGCGGCGCTGCTTTATCTCATCGCCAGCGGCAAAGCGGGTTTCGAACTCGGCGGCTTTGCCGCCAACGGATATGGCGATCATTCTCCGGGCGGTTATTCACTGCTTTCGGCGCTGTTGATCGAAGTGCTGCTCACCATGTTCTTCCTGATCATCATCCTGGGATCGACCAGCAGCCGGGTGCCTGCGGGCTTCGCGCCGCTTGCGATCGGCCTTGGGCTGGCGCTGATCCATCTCGTTTCTATCCCCGTGACAAACACCTCGGTTAATCCGGCGCGCTCCACCGGCCAGGCGCTGTTCGTCGGCGGCTGGGCGCTGCAGCAGCTCTGGTTGTTCTGGATTGCGCCACTTGCAGGTGGGGCGCTCGGTGGGCTCGTTTGGAAATTCCTTGACGACGCCGACTGACTGCAAGATACCGAGCTATCCCATTGAGCCCGCGCGGTTTTTCCGTGCGGGTTTTTCTGTTTTCGCGGATCGGCGGCATCTTCGATCTGGCAATCCCGAAGACGAGAAGGTTAAAAAATCAAGGGCGCGGCAATACGAAGTTAACGAAAGTAAACACTTCATTAACCATAATGATGCTCTAATGCACCCAGGTCGGACAAAGGCCTGAAACGGCGCAGACAGCTTCGCGCAAGCGTCGATTTCGAAAATGAAAGTTATTTTTGGGGGTGTTGATGAGTCGCAAGCATGTCGCTGTCCTGATGGGCGGATTTTCCTCGGAAAGGCCTGTCAGCCTTTCCTCGGGAAAGGCTTGCGCAGAAGCTCTCGAGGCAGAGGGCTTCGACGTGACGCGCATCGACGTGACGCGCGACGTTTCCGAGAAGCTTGCCGCGCTGAAGCCCGATGTCGTCTTCAATGCGCTTCACGGCCCGTTCGGCGAGGACGGCACCATTCAGGGCATCCTCGAATATCTCGAGATCCCCTATACGCATTCGGGCGTGCTTGCCTCGGCGCTTGCGATGGACAAGGATAAGGCGAAGCTCGTTGCCGCCGCTGCCGGTATTCCGGTCGCCGAATCGCAGGTGGTCAACCGTTTCGCCTTTCCCTCGACGCATCCGATGACGCCGCCCTATGTGGTCAAGCCTGTCCGCGAGGGGTCGAGCTTCGGCGTCGTCATCGTCACGGAAGATCAGGCGCATCCGCCACAGATCGTCAGCTCGCCCGAGTGGCGTTACGGCGAGGAAGTGATCGTCGAGCGCTATATCTATGGTCGCGAACTCACCTGCGGCGTCATGGGTGAAACTCCGCTCGGCGTCACGGAAGTGGTGCCGCAGGGACACAATTTTTATGATTACGACTCCAAGTATGCGGCAGGCGGTTCAAAACACGTCATCCCCGCGAAAATTTCACCGAATATTTACCAAAAAATACAAACATTGTCCCTAAGGGCGCATCAGGCAATCGGTTGTCGCGGCGTCAGTCGGTCCGACTTTCGTTACGACGATCGTTTCTCCGAAGACGGCGAAATCATCTGGCTGGAGGTCAATACCCAGCCAGGTATGACTCCAACCTCGCTCGTGCCCGAAATGGCCGGTCATGCCGGCTATTCATTTGGTCAGTTTCTCCGGTGGATGGTGGAGGACGCGTCTTGTTTGCGTTGACGGTCAAGAGGATTGGGCGCCCCAGCCATCATGCCGTGCTTCCGATCATGGAAGCCGAAGAGCGGTTCGTGCTGCCGCGTCCGCTGCGCCGGATCACGCGCTTCCTGATCAGCCTCTGCGGCGGCCGCATCTATATTCCTGTTCATACGGGCACGGTCTCGGCGCTCGCTTTCTTGGGTGCGACGGGGCTTTACGGCATGTCGCTCGGCGGTCACACCGAAGCCGTCGCGCAGGCGACGACGACGGCCGCGGGTTTTGCGATCGAGGACGTGAAGGTCTCCGGCAATGCGGAGACCTCCGAAATCGAGATCCTGCAGCTGATCGGCCTTGACGGCACGACCTCACTGGTCGCCCTCGACGTCGATGCCGCCCGCCGGAAGATCGCGCATCTTCCCTGGGTGGAAAATGTCGAAGTCCGAAAGATTTATCCGAAAACGATCGAGGTGAAGCTCAAGGAGCGCCAGGCCTATGCGATCTGGCAGCACGGGCAGGAGCTTTCCCTGATCGAGAAGAACGGCAGTGTTATTGCGCCGCTGCGCGACAACAAGTTTTCGGCGCTGCCGCTCGTCGTCGGCCGCGATGCCGAAACGGCGGCGGCTTCACTGGAGGACGCCTTCTCGAAGTGGCCCGACGTGAAGGCCCGCGTGAAGGCCTATGTCTGGATATCCGGTCGTCGCTGGGACCTGCATATGGATAACGGCGTCGTCGTCAAACTGCCGGAAGACGGTATCGACCAGGCACTGGCGACGCTTTCGAAGTTCGACAAGGAGCACCAGCTGCTGGAGCGAGATATTGCCGCAGTCGATCTCAGGCTGGCCGACAGAACCGCGATCCAGCTGACGCCGGAGGCGGCGATCCGCAGGCAGACGGCAGTGACGGAGCGTACGAAAGAATTGAAGAAGGCGGGGCAGAATATATGAGCTTGTTCGGTTCATCCCATTTCGGATTGCCGCGCCTGAAGCCGCTTTCGTCGAAGCGGTCGCATGTCGTTTCGGTGCTCGACATCGGCTCGACCAAGGTCGTCTGCATGATCGGCCGGTTGACGCCGCGCGAGGAAAGTCAGATCCTGCCGGGCCGCACACACAATATCGAGATCATCGGCATCGGCCACCAGCGTTCCCGTGGCATCAAGACCGGCGTTATCGCCGATCTCGACGCGCTGGAAGGCGTCATCCGTCTTGCCGTCGATGCGGCCGAGCGCATGGCGGGTCTGACCGTCGAAAGCCTGATCGTCAACCTGACGGCCGGCCGCCTCGGCAGCGACATCTACACAGCGACAATCGATCTTGGCGGCCAGGAAGTCGAGCTCAACGATCTGAAGAAGGTACTGTCGGCCGCCTGCCAGCAGTCGCTGCGCCAGGACCGTTCGGTGCTGCATTCGCTGGCGACCGGCTTCTCGCTCGACGGAGAGCGCGGCATCCGCGATCCGCTGGCGATGTATGGCGATGCGCTCGGCGTCGACATGCATGTCGTCACTGCGGAGCGCTCGGCACTGAAGAATCTCGAGCTTAGCGTCAATCGTGCGCATCTGTCGGTCGAGGGCATCGTTGCGACGCCCTATGCATCGGGCCTTGCTGCTCTCGTCGATGACGAGGTCGAGCTCGGCTGCGCGGCGATCGACATGGGCGGCGGCACGACGACGATCTCGGTCTTTGCCGAAGGCAAGCTCGTTCATACGGATGCCGTCGGCCTCGGCGGCCATCACGTCACCACCGACCTGGCGCGCGGCCTTTCGACCCGCATCGAGGATGCTGAGCGGCTGAAGGTCGTGCATGCCTCAGCACTTACGAATTCCTCCGACGAGCGCGAGTTGATCTCGATCCCGCCAATCGGCGAGGACGATCGCGACCAGCCGTCGCAGGTGCCGCGGGCGCTGGTTTCGCGCATCGTGTCGGCCCGAATCGAAGAGACGATGGAACTGATCCGCGACCGTATCCAGCGTTCGGGCTTCAGCCCGATCGTCGGCAAGCGTGTCGTGCTGACCGGCGGGGCGAGCCAGCTAACCGGCCTTGCCGACGTGGCGCGGCGCATCCTTGCCCGCAACGTCCGCATCGGCCGTCCGATGGGCGTCTCGGGGTTGCCGACGGCGGCCAAGGGTCCGGCCTTTTCGACGGCCGTCGGCCTGATGATCTATCCGCAGGTCGCGGACATGGAGACACATGCGTCACAGAGCGGTCTGCTCATGTCGCTTGGGGGAAATAACAGCCGCATAGCCCGTATGGGCCAGTGGCTGAAGGAAAGCTTCTGAAATTTGAGTAATTGGCCGGCGTGGCGATGCGGCCAGAGAGAGAAGGAACAGGTACCATGACCATCAAGCTGCAAAAGCCTGACATCACAGAGCTGAAGCCGCGCATCACCGTGTTCGGCGTTGGCGGTGGTGGCGGCAATGCCGTCAACAACATGATTACCGCCGGCCTCCAGGGCGTCGACTTCGTCGTCGCCAACACGGATGCGCAGGCGCTGACGATGACGAAGGCCGAGCGCATCATCCAGCTCGGCGTCAACGTCACCGAAGGCCTCGGTGCCGGCTCGCAGCCGGAAGTCGGCCGCGCGGCCGCCGAAGAGTGCATCGACGAGATCGTCGATCACCTGAACGGCACGCATATGTGCTTCGTCACCGCCGGCATGGGCGGCGGCACCGGCACAGGTGCTGCTCCCGTTGTCGCACAGGCGGCCCGCAACAAGGGTATCCTGACGGTCGGCGTTGTCACCAAGCCGTTCCATTTCGAAGGCGGGCGCCGCATGCGCCTGGCCGAGATGGGCATCCAGGAACTGCAGAAGTCTGTCGATACGCTGATCGTCATTCCGAATCAGAACCTCTTCCGCATCGCCAACGACAAGACGACCTTCGCCGATGCCTTCGCCATGGCTGACCAGGTTCTCTATTCGGGCGTTGCCTGCATCACCGACCTGATGGTCAAGGAAGGCCTCATCAACCTCGACTTCGCCGACGTCCGCTCGGTGATGCGCGAAATGGGCCGGGCGATGATGGGCACCGGCGAAGCCTCCGGCTCCGGCCGCGCGCTCCAGGCCGCAGAGGCTGCCATTGCCAACCCGCTGCTCGACGAAACCTCGATGAAGGGCGCTCAAGGGTTGCTGATCTCCATCACCGGCGGTCGCGACCTCACCCTCTTCGAAGTCGACGAAGCCGCGACCCGCATCCGCGAGGAAGTCGATCCTGACGCCAACATCATCCTCGGCGCCACTTTCGACGAATCGCTCGAAGGCATCATCCGCGTCTCGGTCGTCGCAACCGGCATCGACCGGGCGATGAACGAAGCCGCCGAGCGCAACTTCCAGCCGGCCGCAAAGCCTGCTATCCGTCCTTCCGCGGCTGTTGCTCCGGCAGCGGCCGCAGTTCAGCCTGCCCCCGTGATGCAGGCACCGAAGGCCATGGATCCGATCGCGCAGACCATCCGCGAAGCCGAGATGGAACGCGAGCTCGAAATTCCGGCCCCGCGTGCTGCCGCACCGCTGCAGCAGTCAGCGGCACAGCAGGAAACCTTCCGTCCGCAGAGCAAGATCTTCGCGCCTGCGCCGGAAGCTCCGGCAATGCGTCCGGCACCGGTGCAGCAGCAGGCTCCGGCGCCCGCCATGAGCCAGCCGGTCATCAGCCAGCCAGTCCAGCAGCAGCCGATCCGTCAGGAGCCGACCATCCGTCAGGCGCCCGAACCGATGCGCATGCCGAAGGTCGAGGATTTCCCGCCGGTCGTTCAGGCCGAACTCGACCACCGCACGCAGCCGACTTCTGCGCATGCGGCGGACGAGCGTGGTCCGATGGGCCTGCTCAAGCGAATCACCAATTCGCTTGGCCGCCGCGACGACGACGCCGTTGCCGCCGATATGACCGCAGCACCGCCGGCCGCTTCGCAGCAGCGCCGTCCGCTGTCACCCGAGGCAAGCCTCTACGCACCGCGCCGCGGCAACCTCGACGACCAGGGCCGGGCAGTTCCGCAGGCCCGGATGATGCAGGAAGACGACCAGCTGGAAATCCCGGCATTCCTGCGTCGCCAGTCGAACTAGGCCGTGCTTCGGCACCGTTCATGCCCGGGATTAAGGTCCCGGGCATTGCTGTTTTTCAGCCTGCGATTCGCGAGCAATTTCAATCGCGTGACTTCGTAACAAAGCGAAAGAAACAGTGATTTGGATTGGAGCGCCGGCGCACGTAAGTATGGTGCAATGAAACTGCCCTAGGAGACCTTTCGACAGGCTCCGGCTGCAGAATGAACGATGACCGTGCCGATCGGACAGGCCGCCGGTACGGAAGAATAAAAGGCAGAATTTATGGCAATTGGCTTGCTGGGTTTTCAAACGACGGTATCGCGTCCCGTGACGCTTTCGGGCACCGGGGTCCATTCTGGCGCGGAAGTCTCGATCACCCTGAATCCGGCCGAATCGGACACCGGCGTCGTTTTCCAGCGCCTGCATGACAATGGCGACATCACCGAACTCAAGGCCGTCTCATCGCAGGTCGGCAATACCGACCTCTGCACCGTACTCGGATTCTCGCCGGCCCATTCGGTCGCGACGATCGAGCATGTCATGGCCGCCGTCTATGCGCTCGGACTCGACAATGTGGTGATCGAGGTGCAGGGCTCCGAAATGCCGATCATGGACGGCAGCTCGCTGCCCTTCGTCGAGGCGATCGAGCAGGTCGGTCTTGTCTCGCTCGGCGTCAAGCGCCGCTATATCCGTATCACCAAGCCGGTGCGAATCGAGCATGGCGGCTCCTGGAGCGAATTCCGCCCCTATGACGGCACGCGCTTCGAAGTCGAGATCGATTTCGATTGCCCGCTGATCGGCCGGCAGAAGTGGGCCGGCGACATGACCGCCGCCGTCTTCAAGACCGAGCTTTCCCGCGCCCGCACCTTCGGCTTCATGCGCGATGTCGAGCGTCTCTGGGCGTCGGGCCACGCGCTCGGCTCCTCGCTTGAAAACTCCGTCGTCATCTCGGACGACAACACCGTCATCAACGTCGAAGGACTGCGTTACGCCAAGGACGAATTCGTCCGCCACAAGGCGCTCGATGCCGTCGGCGATCTCTCGCTTGCCGGTGCCCAGTTCATCGGCTGCTACCGTTCCTATCGCGGTGGTCACAAGATGAACGCCAATGCGCTGAAGGCGCTGCTCGCCGATCCCTCCGCCTACGAGGTGGTCGAGACGTCGACGCCGCGCCAGCGCGTCGCTGCCCGCGAACTGATCGCGGTCAGTGTTTCGGAATTCGCTCCCTGGTCGGCATGACCTCCAGCATATTCTCAAGACCAGGCCGCCTCTTTCCCGGAGGCGGTTTTTTTATGTCCGGCCGCGTTTGCTGCAATAGACCGATGCTCGGCCGCCACAGGTCGGGAAGAAGTTGAAAAGCCAATCATTCTGCGGCTGCTGCCACAAAAATGCGTTAATGCCTTATCATTGCGTTGCTCTTGATGCACATTTGTGGCTAGAAACGCCAGCGAGGCGTGGCTGCCGTGGAGAGAGCGGCAGCAGTGGGGTTCTTTCGAATGGGTTATGCAGGATCTGAAGGTATGATGAAGACAGCGCGCGCTTTGTTCGCATCGCTTCTGGTGCTCAGCGCAGGCGCCTTGATCTCCGGTTGCCAGTCGGACCCCGATATCGACATCACCAAGCTCGGCCTCGAAACCGATCCGCCCGACGTGCTCTACACCCAAGGCCTTGCCAATATGAAGGCCGGCAACATGGCGGAAGCGGCGCGCAAGTTCGACGCGATCGACCGCGAGAACCCGTTCTCCGAATGGGCGCGCAAGGCGCTTGTGATGAGCACCTTCGTCAAATACCGCCAAGGCCGCCTGGATGATGCGCTTGCTTCCGGCAACCGCTACATGTCGCAATATCCGAAGTCCCAGGATGCCGCCTATGTGCAGTATCTCATCGGTCTCACCTATTCCAAGCAGATCGTCGACGTGACGCAGGACCAGCGTGCCTCAGCCAAGACGATCGAGGCGATGCAGGCCGTCATCGACAATTATCCGAACTCCGAATATGTCGACGACGCGCAGGCGAAGATCCGCTTTGCGCGCGACCAGCTGGCCGGCAAGGAAATGCAGATCGGCCGCTACTATATGGAGCGGAAGGAATATCTCGCCGCGATCTCGCGCTTCCGCATCGTCGTCGAGAAATATCCGAACACGAACCAGATCGAAGAGGCCTTGGCGCGTCTCGTCGAAGCTTATTACGCCATGGGCATCGTCGACGAGGCGCAGACAGCCGCTGCCGTTCTCGGTCACAATTATCCCGACAGCCAGTGGTATGCTGATTCCTACAAGCTGCTGCAGAGCGGCGGTGCCGAGCCGCGTGAGAACAAGGGCTCGTGGATCGCCGCAGCGGGCAAGAAACTTCTTCTCGGTTCCTGAGGCCAATGCTGATCCAGCTTTCGATCCGCGATATCGTCCTGATCGAGCGGCTGGATCTTGCCTTCGAGACCGGCCTCTCCGTGTTGACGGGCGAGACCGGGGCGGGCAAATCCATCCTGCTCGACAGCCTGTCGCTGGCGCTCGGCGGACGCGGTGACGGCGGCCTGGTGCGCCACGGCGAGGACAAGGGCCAGGTGACGGCGGTGTTCGACGTCGGCATGGAGCACGGCGCCCGCATGCTCCTGCGTGAAAACGGCATCGACGACGAGGGCGACCTGATCTTCCGCCGCCAGCAATCGGCGGACGGGCGCACCAAGGCCTATGTCAACGACCAGCCGGTCAGCGTGCAACTGATGCGCCTGGCCGGTCAGATGCTGGTCGAAATCCACGGACAGCACGACGATCGCGCCCTTGTCGACACCAATGCCCACCGCACTCTCCTCGATGCGTTTGCCGGCCTCACCGACGAGGTTTCGGAGGTCTCCCGGCTCTATCGCCTGTGGCGCGACAGCGAGCGGACGCTGAAGAAGCACCGCGAGAAGGTGGAAAGCGCGGCGCGCGAAGCCGACTACTTGCGCTCTTCGGTCGAGGAACTCGAGAAGCTCTCGCCGCAGGATGGCGAGGAGGAAGAACTCGCCGATCGCCGGCAGAAGATGATGAAGGCCGAGCGAATCGCCGGCGATATCGCCGAGGCGTCCGAATTCCTCAACGGCAATGCCTCGCCGGTGCCCCATATCGCCTCGCTGGTGCGCCGGCTGGAGCGCAAGAGCCATGAGGCGCCGGGACTGCTCGAAGACACCGTGGCGCTGCTCGATGCTGCGCTCGATCAGCTTTCCAACGCGCAGATGGAAGTCGAGGCGGCGCTGCGCAAGACCGAATACGATCCGAGAGAGCTGGAGCGGGTGGAGGAGCGGCTTTTCGCGCTCAGGGCCGCCTCGCGCAAATATTCCGTTCCCGTCACCGAACTGCCGGCGCTTGCCGTGCGCATGATCGCCGATCTTGCCGACCTCGACGCGGGCGAGGAGCGGCTTGCGCGGCTCGACGCCGAGGTCGGCTTGGCCCGGGAAAATTACGATGCGGCGGCGCGCTCGCTCTCCGAAAAGCGCCATCACGCCGGCACAGCACTGGCTGGGGCCGTCATGGCCGAGCTGCCGGCGCTGAAGCTCGAACGCGCCCGTTTCATGGTCGAGATCAACACGGATGCGCACGAGGCGCTGGCCGAAGGCATCGACGTCGTCGAGTTCCATGTCCAGACCAATCCCGGCACACGGCCGGGCTCGATCATGAAGGTCGCCTCCGGCGGCGAACTCTCGCGTTTCCTGCTGGCGCTGAAGGTGGCGCTCGCTGATCGCGGATCGGCGCCGACGCTCGTCTTCGACGAAATCGATACCGGCGTCGGCGGTGCGGTGGCCGATGCGATCGGCCAGCGGCTGAAGCGGCTGTCGGAGCGTGTGCAGGTGCTGTCGGTCACCCATGCGCCGCAGGTCGCGGCGCGGGCGGCGACGCATCTCTTGATTTCCAAGGGACCGTCGGCCGACGGTTCTGAAAAGATTGCCACGCGCGTCGCGACGATGGCGCAGAAGGACCGCACCGAGGAGATCGCCCGTATGCTGGCCGGGGCTTCGGTCACCGAAGAGGCGAGGGCGGCGGCGAAGCGGCTGCTGGCCGGCAACGGCTGATTTTTCTTCCGACGTTCTTTCGGCTCGGGCAGGCGGGATGACAATCATCGCGCATCGCGATATGCGCTGAAGCTTCCCGATCGGCGGCGAGCTCAAGCCATGCGACTTTTCCATTTCAGCGACGATCCCGGTATCGTAGCGTTCGAGCCACGTCCGGTTCGCGTCCCGTCTGCCCGCGCGCCCGGCCGGGAATGGCTGAACGGTCCGCTCGTCTGGGCAATCGATGCCGATCATGATTTCATGTATCTCTTTCCGCGTGATTGCCCCCGCATCCTGATCTGGGCGGCAGCCGATACGCCGGAGGTCGAACGGCGGCACTGGCTCGGCGACTGGCGGGCCGTCGCCTGCGTCGAGCGCCATTGGTTGGAAAGGCTCGAAGCGGAGACGATCCACCGTTACGAGATGCCGGCCGAGGGCTTCGAGGATCTGGGTGATGCTGGCATGTGGGTGTCCCGCAGATGCGTCATTCCCATGAAGAGGACCGCCATCTCGCGGCTCGATCAGGAGTTTGGGCCGCGCGGGGTGGAGCTTCGGGTGGTCGATAGCCTGCGGCCGTTGAAGGGTCTCTGGAACAGCAGCCTGCATGTCAGCGGCATCCGGCTGCGCAATGCCAAGGATTGGGAATAGGCCAGGTAGACCGATCTTCCTTTCGAAGGACCGCAGCCTCTCTTTCCATCCGGCAATTTTGCTCTAAAAACAATCCAGATTTTCTGACCAGATTCTCTGGAGTGATGTTCCATGTCCACCGAAGGTTCCGCCGTCGACACGTTGACGATCGAAGAAGCTGCCGCCGAGCTTGAACGGCTGGCAAAGGAGATTGCGCATCATGATGCGCTCTACCACGGCAAGGACCAGCCGGAGATTTCGGATGCGGATTACGACGCGCTGAAGCGCCGCAACGATGCGCTGGAAGTGCGGTTTCCCGAGTTGATGCGCGAAGACAGCCCATCGCGGCATGTCGGTGCAGCGCCCTCTGTCACTTTCTCGCCCGTCGTTCATGCGCGGCCGATGCTGTCGCTCGACAACACCTTCTCGCAGGAGGACGTGCAGGATTTCGTCGCCGGCGTCTATCGCTTCCTCGGCCGGCTGCCGGATCAGTCGATCGCCTTTACCGCCGAGCCGAAGATCGATGGTCTCTCGATGTCGATCCGTTACGAGAACGGCAGGCTGGTGACAGCTGCAACGCGCGGCGACGGCACGACGGGCGAGAACGTCACCGCAAACATCCGAACCATCGCCGAGATCCCCAACGAACTGCCTAAGGGCGTGCCCGCTGTCGTCGAGATCCGCGGCGAAGTCTATATGGCCAAGAGCGACTTCCTGGCGCTGAACCGGCAGATGGAGGCGGAGGGCAAGCAGACCTATGTCAATCCGCGTAATACCGCGGCCGGGTCGTTGCGCCAGCTCGACGCCAAGGTGACGGCGAGCCGCAAGCTGAAATTCTTCGCCTACGCCTGGGGCGAGATGTCGGAAATGCCCGCCGACACGCAATTTGGGATGGTGCAGACCTTCAAGGACTGGGGTTTTCCCGTCAATCCGCTGATGAAGCGATTGAACTCGGTCGCCGACATCCTGTCGCATTATGACGAGATCGGTCTCGAGCGCCCGGATCTCGACTACGACATCGACGGCGTCGTCTACAAGGTCGACAGTCTCGAGCTGCAGGCCCGTCTCGGCTTCCGCTCGCGTTCGCCGCGCTGGGCGACGGCGCACAAGTTTCCGGCGGAGCAGGCTTTCACGATCGTCGAGAATATCGACATCCAAGTCGGCCGCACCGGCGCCCTGACACCGGTCGCACGTTTGACGCCGATCACCGTCGGTGGCGTGGTCGTCACCAATGCGACGCTGCACAACGCGGATTACATCAGGGGCATCGGCAATAGCGGCGAGCGCATCCGCGACGACGAGCACGATATCCGCATCGGCGATACCGTCATCGTGCAGCGCGCAGGTGATGTGATCCCGCAGGTCCTCGACGTCGTCATGGAGAAGCGGCCGGACGAGGCCAGGCCCTATGAATTTCCGAAGACCTGCCCGGTCTGCGGTTCGCATGCGGTGCGTGAAAGACATGAGAAGACCGGTAAGCTCGATTCGGTCACCCGCTGCACCGGCGGCTTCATCTGCAGGGCGCAGGCGACGGAGCATCTGAAGCACTTTGTTTCGCGCAATGCCTTCGATATAGAAGGGCTCGGTTCAAAGCAGATCGACTTCTTCTTCGAAAACGAGGACGCGTCGCTGCAGATCCGCACTGCGCCCGATATCTTCACGCTGGAGAAGCGTCAGCAGCAATCGCTGACCAAGCTGGAGAATATTGATGGTTTCGGCAAGGTCAGCGTCGGAAAGCTCTATGCGGCGATCAGCGAACGGCGCAGCATTGCGCTCCACCGCTTCATCTACGCGCTCGGCATCCGCCATGTCGGCGAGACCACGGCGAAGCTCTTGGCGCGCTCCTACGGCACCTATGCTGCCTTTGAGACGGGCATGCGGGAGGCCGAGGCGCTTGCCGGTGACGCCTGGAACGATCTCAACGCCATCGAGGGTATCGGCGAGGTCGTGGCACGCGCCATCGTTGAATTCTACAAGGAGCCGCGCAATGTCGAGGTGATTGCCCGACTGCTTGAGGAAGTGACGCCCGAGGAGGCCGAACAACCGACGACGGCAGGCAGCCCGGTCGCCGGCAAGACCGTGGTTTTCACCGGCTCGCTGGAAAAGTTTACCCGCGACGAAGCGAAGGCGAGGGCGGAAAGTCTCGGCGCCAAGGTGGCGGGATCCGTCTCGAAGAAGACCGACATCGTCGTTGCCGGCCCCGGCGCCGGCTCCAAGCTCGACAAGGCGCGCGAACTCGGCGTGCAGACGATGGACGAGGATGAATGGCTGGCACTGATCAGCGGGTGAAGGGCTGACGGCGAGCCGCCAGCCTCCCGCTCGCTCATAGCCTGAGCCGTGCCATCGTATAGGCGTCGACATACGCTCCTGATCGAAAGCCGAAGGCCTTCAGCAGGCCTTCCTGCTCGAAGCCGAATTTCCGGTAGAGGCCGATGGCGACATCGTTGTCGGTGTAGACAGTCAGTTCCAGCCGTTTGATATCGAGCCAGTCATCGGCAGCATCGACCATCGCGCCGAGC
Organism: Rhizobium sophorae; assembly: GCF_013087515.1. Classification (GTDB taxonomy): domain Bacteria; phylum Pseudomonadota; class Alphaproteobacteria; order Rhizobiales; family Rhizobiaceae; genus Rhizobium; species Rhizobium sophorae. The sequence continues at coordinate 171,705 of NZ_JABFCN010000046.1, forward strand.
AGGATCCGTCCGAAGCCGCGGCCGGTGAAATCGTCATGCACGCCCATGCCGATGCTGGCGACGTGCTGCCGGCGGCCGGAAAGACGGTTGAGGCCGCCATTGCCGACGATTTTGCCGTCCTGGGTGACGACGAGGTTGAGCGCGCCTGGCGACGGATTTTCCATGTACTTGCGGACCTCTTCGATCCGCTGGTACGGCGGCCGCAAGGTGCCGGCCCGGTAGCCCGGCAGATTTATGAGATTGGTGATCTCCTCCGCATCGGACAGGCGGACGGCGCGCACGAAGACGCCATCCGGCAGGCGCGCTCGGCCGCGAGGTTCATTCTCTTCGTTTTCGGACATTCATGCTCTCCATCAGTGTCGGGAGGAGAGCCGGTTTCCGAAACCCTGCTCGCCTCGGCAGGGTTTTCGGGATGATCGGATCGCTGCTAACGCGCCATCGCTCCCGCGTACCCTTCAAGGGTCGTGGTGTGATGAATAAGCGCTGCCATGGTCACGGAACCGATCATGGCAACAAGTTTCGATATGCGGGTTAAAAAGTCAACAGGGCGCCGTGTCGAATTTGCGCGGCTAGAAGCGGGGCGGTATTCCTGTTCCCGAAGAAACGATTCGGACTGCGGCATTGAAAACTATCGCGATTGACTTCGAGACGGCGAACGAACAGCGCGGCAGCGCCTGTTCCGTCGGCCTTGCCTGGATCGAGGAGGGCAGGGTGACACGAGTCGAGGAGCGGCTGATCCGGCCACGGCAGATGCGTTTTTCCGGGATGAACATTGCAATCCATGGCATCCGGCCGGAACATGTCGAAGATGCGCCGGAGTTTCCCGAGGTGATGGACGAATTCCATGAGGATTTTCGGGGCGCGACGATGATCGCCCACAATGCCGCCTTCGATTTCAGCGTCTGGCGGGCGAGCCTAGATCTCTACCGGCAGTCCTATCCGGAGCTTACCTATCTCTGCAGCCTGAAGATGGCGCAGCGGATCTGGCCGCATTTCCTCTCGCACCGGCTGAACCTCATCGCAGAGCATCTGGGCCTGCGATTCGTGCACCACAACGCCGCCGAAGATGCCGCCGTCTGCGCAGCGGCCGCAATCGAGATGGCAAGGGCGGTCCAGGCCCATGCCGTCCACGCTATACCGACGTTGATCGGCATGAAGCCAGGTCGGCTGACGGCGCAGGCCTACGAGCCCTGCACCTGCCGAAAGGGCTGAGTGTTCTCACGTAACCGCATTTCTTGCAAAGCATGGGTCCATGCTTATCTAGAATGTGGATTATTCAGGGAGCCGCCATGTCCAGACTGCGCAATTTTCTCCTCGCCGCCTTCTCTTTCGCCGCCCTTTCCGCAGGTACTGCGTCGGCCGAAGTCGTCGGCAAGGTCGGGGTCGACTGGATCGGCAACGACATCATCGTCGATGCGGTCTCCGACCCTGACGTCAAGGGCGTCACCTGCCACGTCACCTATTTCGACCGCAGCCTGATCGACCGGTTCAAGAACGGCAACTGGTTCGAGGATCCGTCCAACAATTCCATTGCCTGCCGGCAGACGGGGCCGATCGAGATCGGCAATATCGACCTGTCCAAGGATGGCAGCGAGGTCTTCCGCCAGGGCATGTCGCTGATCTGGAAGACTCTGGTCGTGAACCGCATCTACGACAAGACCAACGACACGCTGATCTATCTTGCCCATTCGCGCGAACTGACGGACGGTTCGGCGAAGATGTCGATCTCGACCATCCCGCTCTACGGGCAGAACGTTGTGTGGAAGAACGGGAAGCCGCAGTAGGGCAGGCCGTCTCCCCCAACCCCCTAATCCCTGTGCTTGTCACAGGGATCTAGCGCGCCCAAGTCCTTGGGCGTAGGAAGCTCATTTCCCTAAATAGCTGGGTTGTTCACCGCGCAGACGCGCGGTGGCCGGATCCCTGTGACGAGCACAGCGATGAGGGTCGTGGAGGCTGTGCCATATTGCCTGGCGAGATCAGGCCGCTTCATATCCTCTAAACATAAAGGCCCGGACGAGCCGGGCCTTCGAATTCCAGATATGAGTATTCCTCAGGCCGCCTGTGTCAGCTCGTCGGCAATGACCGTGTCGAGGTTCAGGAAGCAGACCATGGTCTTTTCGAGCGCGACGATGCCGCGGCAGAAGGCGCGCTGGGCTTCCGGGATGATTTCCGGCGGCGGCTGCAGGTCTTCGCTCTTGATGGTCATCATGTCGGAAACCTGCTCGACCAGCAGGCCGACCAGCTTGCCGGCGATGTCGGTGACGATGATCGCCGAGCGCTCGGAGGGCTCGGTCATCTTCATGCCGAGGCGGCAGGCCATGTCGATAACGGGGATCACCGCACCGCGCAGGTTGATGAGACCCAAGACGTAGGGCGGGGTGTGCGGCATCGGCGTCACCGGCGCCCAGCCGCGGATTTCGCGGATGGCCATGATGTCGATGCAGAATTCCTGATCGCCCAGGTGGAACGAAACGATTTCGAGATAAGCGCCCGACTGCTTGATGGCGTTGTTGTTGTTCATGGTCAGAATTCTTCCCAGTTGTCCCCAGCGGGAGAGGCGATGCAGAACCGCCGTTAAATATAGATGTGACGGCTTAAGTCTTTCCTAACGATATGTATTTTCGGATTGCCCGTCGCTTTAGAGGTAAGCTATTCAAACACATGCATTTTTGATCCATGCAGATTCCTGAGGGCGGATTTCGTTGCCGTGGCAGTTTCTGCCGGTGAGACAATTCAACACGGGTTCGAAAACATATTCTTGAATTGCGCGCCTCCGGTCGAGGCTATAATCACGCCAGCAGTGGCGGGCGGCACATCCGCCTGGATCGAGGATCATGCCAATGAAGACATTCCGCATCGCCGTCTGGGTCGGTGTCCTGATACTGGCCGGGTTTCTCGGCGGGTTTACGTACTATCTCAACAGATCGGGGAATGTGGTGGCGGAGGCTCCCTTCGGCGTGCCCTTTACCCTGGTCTCCCAGAGCGGGCAGCCGATCACCGAGGAGGCGCTGCGCGGCAAGCCGACGGCGCTGTTCTTTGGCTTCACCCATTGCCCGGAAGTCTGCCCGACGACGCTTTTCGAGCTGAACGGCTGGATGGAGAAGGTCGATCCGAAGGGCGATAAGCTGCAGGCCTATTTCGTCACCGTTGATCCGGAACGCGACACGCCTGAGATCATGAACGAATACGTCTCCAATGTTTCCAAGCGCATCACTGGCATTTCGGGCGCGCCCGATAAGATCGCCGAGGTCGTCAAAGGGTTCCGCGTCTACGCCAAGAAAGTGCCGGTCGACGAGAAGGATCCGAACGGCGACTATACGATGGACCACACCGCGTCGGTCTTCCTGCTCGATTCGGCCGGGCGATTTTCCGGAACGATCGCCTATGGCGAAAACCCGGACACGGCGGTAAAGAAGCTGGAGAATCTCGTCAGCAAGGGGTGACAGCTTCAGCGTGATGGGGCGTTGGCTCGATCGGTGGCGGGCAACGGAAACGGGAAAGACCGCCTATCGTGAGTGAAATCCGCCTTTACGTGACGACGACCGAAAGCAAGGCCGAGGAGATCCTCGACCTTCTGAGCGCGGTCTTCGGCGAAGAAGACTTTGCCATCGGCACCACCGAGATCGACGAGAAGAAGGATATCTGGGAAGCTTCGGTCTATATGATGGCCGAGGACGAGGCAGAAGTGCGTTCCCGCGTCGAGACGGCGCTGACGACTGCCTTTCCCCAAGCAGTGCTGGAGCGGGAAGTCATTCCCGAGGTCGACTGGGTGGTGAAATCGCTGGAGGGGCTGAAGCCCGTCAGGGCAGGGCGCTTCCTGGTGCATGGTTCGCATGACCGCGACAAGGTCCGTCCCGGCGACATCGCGATCGAGATCGATGCCGGCCAGGCCTTCGGCACCGGCCATCACGGCACGACGGCGGGCTGCCTCGAGGTGATCGATAGCGTGGTGCGCTCGCGCCCAGTCCGCAACGCGCTCGATCTCGGCACCGGCAGCGGCGTACTGGCGATTGCGGTGCGCAAGCTCAGGAACATACCGGTGCTGGCGACCGACATCGATCCGATCGCGACGAAGGTGGCGGCCGAGAACGTGCGCCGCAACGGTATCGCTTCGGGCATCGTCACCAGAACCGCGCCGGGCTTTCATTCGACGGCCTTTTCCGAGCATGGTCCCTTCGATCTCATCATCGCCAACATTCTCGCCCGGCCGCTGATCCGCATGGCGCCGAGGCTTGCGACGCATCTTGCGCCTGGCGGATCGGTCATTCTCTCCGGCATCCTTGCCGGGCAGCGCTGGAGGGTGATTGCCGCCTATAGTGGCGCGAGACTTCGCCATGTCAGGACGATCTGGCGGAATGGCTGGGTGACCATCCATCTCGATCGGCCTTAAGTTTTCAAGGCTGTGAGCAGGTGATTTCTCCTGCGACGTATGCGTCGCTTGAGGCAACGCGCCTCCTTCCACCCTCTTCCCTGTGCTCGTCACAGGGATCCGGCCACCGCGTCTGCGCGGTGAATGACTCCATACGAGCTTGAAGAGAGTTTGCCGCGCCCAAGGACTGGGGCGCACTGGATCCCTGTGACAAGCACAGGGAAGAGGGCGGTGCCTGGTGCCGCACCGCCTTATCGGAACGGAGCCGCTCCGTGAGCCTTGTTGAAGACAACAAAAAAGGCGGTGCCGATGGCACCGCCTTCGACCGGTCTATCCGGTCAATGCCCGCGAGCTCAAGGGGAGGAGCGCTCAAGCGGGCTCTACTGCATTCCAATAGGCCGGTCCGGGAGGGAGGAGACGGACTGGCTTTCAGGCTTAGAACGCGTAGCTGGGGGCGCCCTTGTGGCGCGTGGCCCGCTGGCCGGCGCCGAGCAGCTTGAGGCTGTCCTCGTTCTGCGGGCGGCGGGCGCCGATCACGTGACGCACGGTCTGGCGTTCGCCAGCCTGCACCGGGCTGCTATATGCGAAGCGCGAGAGAGAGGCGGTCATTTCAAGAATTCCTTTGGTTACAGGTTCATCGCGAACCGTTCGATGACGCTTATATAGCTATTCTGAAATGCGGAGGCAGAGGGTTTCGCTCATGGGAGCCATGCGGCCAATGCATAAAGCGTGCCAAATTAACTTTTGGCGTCACAGTTCTGTCAAAATGTTGAGCGGCCCCAGGGGGGCGACTCGTTTTGTCGCTTTTTCTCCCCATCGGTTGAAATTTCGCTAACATGGCCGGCATCCCATTAACCGGATTCGTCTCAATCATTCGGGTTTCCAGCATGTTCCAGTCTTTCGAGGTTACCTCCACGCCGCAATTCGGCAGGGATCGTGTATCGGCGCTGCGCGCCGGTTTCGATTCGCTCGGCATCGACGCCTTCCTCGTGCCGCGCGCCGATGAATTCAACGGCGAATATGTTCCCGCATGTTCGGAGCGCTTGGCATGGCTGACGGGCTTCACCGGCTCGGCCGGCATTGCGCTGATCCTGCGCACGCAGGCGATCGTCTTCGTCGACGGACGCTATGTGACGCAGCTTGCCGAACAGGTCGACGGCTCGGTCTTTTCGGGTGGCGATCTCGTCAACGAACCGCCGCATGTCTGGCTTGCCGCAAACGGAGCCAAGGGCCTGCGGCTCGGCATCGACCCCTGGCTGCATGCCGGGGCCGAGGTGCGCCGTCTGGAAAGGGCGCTGTCGGAGATCGGCGGCACGCTGGTCTTCCTACCGCACAATCCGCTCGACAGGCTTTGGGCTGACCGGCCGGCCGAGCCGCTTGGTGCGGTCAGCATCCAGAACGTCGCGCAGGCCGGCGTGCTGGCGAGGGAGAAGATCGCGACGATCGCCGCAGATCTTTCGAAGAAGAATCTTGCGGCGGTGCTGATCGCCGATCCCTCTTCGGTCGCCTGGACCTTCAATATTCGCGGCGCCGACGTGCCGCATACGCCGCATCCGCTGGCGCGCGCCATTATCCATGCAGACGGCCGGGCCGAGATCTTCCTCGACAAGCGCAAGACCGGCATCGAGCCGGAGGCCTATCTCGCGCAGATCTGCACCCAGCTGCCGCCATCGGCGCTGGAAGAAAAGCTCGCCGCCGTTTCCCGGGATGGCGGCCGCGTGCTGATCGACCCTGACATCGCCGCCTATGCCCTGGCCGAGATCATCCGCAAGGCGGGCGGCGAAGCGGTGGAGGGCGCCGATCCCGCCAAGTTACCGCGCGCGGTGAAGAACGACGTCGAGATCAACGGCTCTGCCGCCGCGCATCTACAGGACGGGGCGGCGATGGTGGAATTCCTTTATTGGCTGTCGCAGACGAAGCCCGGCACGGTGAGCGAGATCGCTGCTGCCGAGCATCTCGAAGCGGCGCGCACCCGCGTCGGCCAGAGCATGCAGAACCCGCTGAAGGATATTTCCTTCGACACGATTTCGGGCGCCGGCGAACATGCGGCGATCATGCATTACCGCGTGACGACCGAGACCAACCGGATGATCGGGGCCGGCGAACTCTTCCTGATCGATTCGGGCGCGCAATATATCAACGGCACGACCGACATCACCCGCACTGTTGGCATTGGCACTGTTTCGGAAGAGCATCGGCGCTTCTTCACGCTGGTGCTGAAGGGGATGATAGAGATCAGCACGGCGCGTTTCCCGAAGGGCACGCGCGGCTGCGACCTCGATCCGCTGGCGCGCATCGCGCTGTGGCGGGCCGGCGCCGATTTCGCCCATGGCACAGGCCACGGCGTCGGCTCCTATCTCTCGGTGCATGAGGGGCCGCAGCGCATCTCCAGGCTTTCGACGCAGGAACTGCTGCCCGGCATGATCCTTTCGAACGAGCCCGGCTATTACCGGCCGGGCAGCTTCGGCATCCGCATCGAGAACCTGATCTATGTGCGCGGGGCCGAAGAGATCGAGGGCGGCGATGCGCCGATGCTCGGTTTCGAGACGCTGACTTTCTGCCCGATCGACCGCAGCCTCGTCATTCCGGAGCTTCTGACCCATGACCAGCTGCACTGGTTCAACGATTATCACCGCCGCACGCGTGAGGCGCTGATGCCGCTGATCCACGATCACGATGTCAGGGCATGGCTCGAAAACGCGACGCTGCCGCTGGAATATTGATAGAGGCGTCGACGCGCCGGCGCCGTCGTGCTCAGGCGCCGATCGTGTGGCGCCAGGTCATCACGACGATCCAGGCGGCGACCAGCATCCATGTATGGCTGAAGCGCAGGCCGATGAAGAGGGCGACGATCAGCGCCAACTTCGATTCCCAGCCGCCGATGAAGAAGGCGGGCGCGACCAGCGTCGTCAGCACGGCCGCCGGCACGGCGTTCAGCGCCGCCTCCATGCGCGGAGGGATGCTCTTCATTCGGGTGATGAGGATATAGCCGCCGATGCGGGTGGCGAAGGTGGCGGCTGCTGCGGCGAGGATGACGAGCGCCATATGAAGATCGAATTCCATGGCTCAGACCTCGTGCACTTCGGATTTAAGGGCGTCGGCTTCGAGATCAGTCACTTGCGGCGGTAAAGGCAGCACGGCGGCGAGCAGGATGCCGACGGCAGCACCGAGGCTGACATGCCAGGGCGAGCCGACATAGCGGTAGGCGAGTACGGAAGCCACTGCGCTGACGAGCGCCACGGGCAGGAAATTGTCTCGCTTGCGGAAGCCGAGGACGATGCCGAGGAAATAGGCCGGCAGCAGGATGTCGAGGCCGATCGCCTTGGGATCGCCGATGAAGCCGCCGAGCATGCCGCCGGCGACGCTGATCAGCACCCAGGGAATGTAGATGATGATGGCGAAGCCGAAATACCAGGCGAAGGTGAGTTGCCGGCCGGACTCGCCACGCTTTACCGCTTCGGCGAATTGCGGATCGACGAGCAGGAAGAAGGTGAAGAATTTCTGCACCGGCGTGAAATGGCCGATGTAGCGCGCCAGCGCCGCCGAATAGAGCACGTGGCGGAAATTGACGGCGAGGATCGACAGTACGATCAGCCAGGCATGGACATTGTGACCGAAGAGTTCGATGCCGACCATCTGGCTGGCGCCGGCATAGACGGTGGCGCTCATGAAGGCGGCTTCCGACAGCGACATGCCGTTTTCGACCGCAAGCGCTCCGAACAGGGCACCAAAGGGCGCCGATGCCAGCGCAACGGCGGAGCCGCCCCGCAAACCTTCAACAAAGTCGGCGCGATTCATGGGATATTTCCTGTTGGAATTCAGGTCTCCCCTTATGGTCTACGGCTTGCAACGGCAATTGAATTTCATTGATTGACCAATCGATTTCGCTGAACCATCAAAGTTCTGATCGCATTCGGTAAAGAGGCAAACATGAAGAAGATCGAATTTTCGAAGGAAGAAAAGGCTGAGATCGTTTCGCGCATCCGCGCTTATTTCGACCGGGAACTCGATCCCATCGGTGCATTGCCGGCTGAATTCCTGCTTGACTTCTTCGCCGAGGAGATCGGCCCGTATTTCTACAATCGAGGGCTAAGAGATGCCCAGGCCGCCTTATTGCAGAGAATGGACGACGTCGCGGAGGATATCCATCTTCTTGAGAGGGAGGAAAAATTCTAACGCGCGTCGCGATCTTTCAGATTCGCATGTCGGGTTTAAACCGCTGCCCAGTTTTGCGTGACATGCTTCAGCGCCCCTGAAATCAAAAAATGGCCCTCACTTAACGCCAAATTATTTCTGCGCCCATATGGTCGTGACGCTTTCGTTCACCGGGTTGCGTGTTATTTGGCCGTGATTGTATCTGCTATCGATGAACCTCGATCCGCCAAGCTCGGCAAGGCGATGATCTTTATGGTCTGGCTTGCGCTGGCGTCTGCGCTTTGCTGGTCCGAAACGGTCTGGCGTGACGAGGTTCGTGCATTATCACTCGCCCTCCAGGGGGATAGTTTCATCGATATGCTTCGCCAGATGCATGGCGAGGGTCATCCTGCTCTCTGGTATATCCTGCTGCGCGCCGCCTATGTCGTGGTCGGCTCACCTGTCGTCCTGAAGGTCGTCGCCCTGACGGTTGCGGCGGCGGCGGCCTATCTTCTTGTTTTCAGGCTGAAATTGCCGCTTTCCGTCATGCTGCTGTCGCTGTTCAGCAGCTTTGCGATTTTCGACTACGCCGCGATGTCGCGAAATTACGGCATCAGCATGCTGGTGATTTTCCTTATCGTCCTGAGCTGGGAGAAAGGAACACGCAACGGGATATTGCTCGGCCTGTTGTTTGCCTTGCTGGCCAATACCAACGTCCATTCGGTCGTACTCGTCGGCGGCTTCCTTGCCTACTGGTTCTTCGATCTGGTTCTTGCGCGACCGAGATCTCCTCTGACGAAATATCGGGCCTTTGCGACGGCCGCTGCCATTGCCGCGGTTGGAATTGCTCTCTGTTTCGCAACAGTCTATCCGACTTTCAACGATACGGGGCAGAACGATCTCAGCGGCGAGAATTTCGCCTTGCTTGCCCTTCGTGCTCTTGCCCTGCCCAGCTCGCATTTCATGGCGTTCTATCCCAACAGCATCCTTGAATTGGTCGTGGCGTATCCGTTGGCGTCCCATATTTTCGCAGCGTTGATGTCCGTGCTCATCTACGGCAGCCTGCTGGCCTTGGCGGACCGGCGACCGGCGATCATCGCAGCGGCACTCGTCCTTCTAGGGCTTTCGCTCCTTTTTACGCTTGTCTATCCCGGCGGATACAGACATCAGGCGCTCTGGCTGGTTTTCATGATCGCCATCATTGCTTTGAGCCCGCGCTCTCAGCGCGAGGAGGCAGGCGTTGCGGACATCGAGGCTGCCGGCGGTATCGTAAGGTTCGCCCGTCTGTGCTTCCCGATATTGCTGGCGCTACAGGTCGTGTCCGGCATCGAAAAGGTCAATCAGGCCTTCGTCGCTGAAATACCCTTCAGCCGAAGCAAGGATTTCGGTGCGTTCATGCAATCGCGCCCTGATCTCAAGGACGCGGTCATCATGGCGGATCCCGACTATCTCGTGGAAGCCTTGCCCTATTACGTCTCCAATCGCACCTATCTTCTGCGGGAGGAGCGGTTCGGCGCCATCGTACGATACACAACGAACGCGCGGCTTTCGCTCAGCCTTGCCGATATTCTGCTAACGGCACATCGATTGCAGCAGAGTGAGCATGTGCCTGTTGTCATTCTTTTTTCGCAGCGGCTTGATCAGATTACTGCGCCCGTCTCCCTGCGTGAAAGCTACGTTTGGCGGTTGTCTCTGACGCCGGAAGACATTTCTGCCTTCCAGAGCGCGACAAGCCTCATCAAGCGCTTCGGCGCGACCGCGGGAAGCGATGAGACGTACGACGTCTACGTAATGAAATAGGAGGCCCCGTCAGCAGGCTCTTCGGGCCTCCGCTCTCTCCACCGCCGCCTCAGCCCTCGCGCTTCATCCGTTCACGGCGCGCGATTTCGGCTTCCGAAGGCTCCGTCATTCCGAAACTGCCGGTTTTGACCTCGCCCGCGCGCTCGTAGACGCTCATGATGACGCCGGTCGTCGATACCGAGTTGGCCGTGAGCTTCAGCGCCTCCGGCCTGGCGCCATTGCCGAACAAGCGCTTCCCGGGGCCAAGGATGAGTGGGAAGGTCAGGAGCCGGAGTTCATCGATCAGGTCGTGCGCCAGCAGGGTTTGCAGCAGGCCACTGCTGCCCTGCGTCAGGAGGTCGGGACCGTCCTCTTGCTTCAAGCGGGCGATTTCGGGGGCGACATCGCCGCGCAGCGCAAAGGAATTTTCCCAGGTGAGCGGCTCCTTCGAGGTGGTCGCGACATATTTTGTCGCGGCATTGAAGGCTTTTCCAATGGGATCGTCTGCGCCGACGAAGGGCCAGTACGCGGCGAAGATCTCGTAGGTCTTGCGGCCGAGCAGCAAGGCGAAGGGGTCGTTGAATATCCCGTCCATGAACTTGCCCATCGGCTCGTCCCAGTAATTGACGGTCCAGCCGCCAAGGGTGAAGCCGCCGGTCGGATCCTCCTGCGGCGCGCCCGGCGCCTGCATGACGCCATCCAAGCTCACGAAGGCTGCGGTAACAAGCTTTCTCATCTCTCAACTCCCATGATTCATCATTGGTGTGTTCAGAGCCAAGGACGGATGGACGTGTGCCGATCCGACATCCGCCACGTTGTCTTTTATCGCTGATCGCAATCAGCTTGCCAGGACCTTGGCGCTGTCGATGATCGCGATGCCATGCGTCCGCATCTCCTCGATGGCGGCGGCGACGCCTCCGGGCGTTATGCCGCGGCTCGCATCCTCGATGAAGCGCACGCGGACACCCGGCATCATATCCAGCGCGTCGAGCGCGGAGAACTTGACGCAATAGTCGGTCGCCAGCCCGCAGACGTCGAGGTCGGTGACGCCCTGATCCTCGAGGAAATCGGAAAGGCCAGTCGAGGCATCGCGGTCATTGTCGCGGAAGGCCGAATAGCTGTCGATATGGGGATTCTCGCCCTTCTGCTGGATCAGGTCGATCTCTTCGGATTTGAGCTCTGGGTGCAGTTCGGCATCGAGCGTGCCCTGGATGCAATGGTCAGGCCACATCATCTGGGGCTTGCCCGCCAGTTGGCCCATCTCGAAAGGAGCGGCGCCCGGATGGGCGGAGGCGAAGCTGCCATGGCCCGGCGGATGCCAGTCCTGCGAGGCGACGATCAGGTCGTATTTGCCGCTGTCGATCAGCCTGTTTGCGACGGGAACCACCTTGTCGCCCTCCGGCACCGGCAGATTGCCGCCCGGACAGAAGCCGTTTTGAATGTCGACGAGCAGCAGCGCTTTCATCAAGGCCAATCCCTTCGCTTTATTGCAGTGTAAGACGCCAAGAACACTGAATGGATCAACTAGTGGATTTCCAGGCGCGGACGCGCAAGTGTTAATTCTGGCACTAGCGGTAGTAAGTGGTCAAAACAGAGTGCTCTAATGCAACCACTGCGAGAGTTTACGGCGGCTCTCGTGTTGAAATGGAACGGAGGGATGGGGAAGGCTCGCGCATGATTTCCGAATTGCGGACACAGCCCGCGACGGCGGCAATTGCCGCGTCGGGACGCTTTTGTGCGGCATCGATGGATCGAGGCTCCCCCGGCAGGGCCCAGATCTTGGCCAGCTAGACCGCAGCCACGTCGTCGGCTGCGGAATCACCTGCTGCGGCGGAATTGCCGTAGGTATTGCGGTAGGCTTGAAGGGACGTCTGCATGTCGCTCAGCACTTTGGTCAGGAGCGGATCGCTATCACCTGAAGTGTTGATGCTGTTCGGATCGGCGGCGAGGAATTCGGACTCGGTCAACTTGCCGTCGCCATTCGTATCCATCGCGGCAAAGACGCCCTTGGAATCGTCGTCGCTCTGATCGCTGCCGTCGCCCTGATAGTCGCTGCTATCGGTCTTCTGCATGGACAGCATCAGCGACAGAATGTCGGCGGTGATCTTCTTGACGATGTCGGTGCTGCTGTCGTCGCTGTCGGTCGACGCCGTGCCCGATGTCGAGGACTGCGAGGCGGCGGCCAACTCGTCCGCCGATATGACGCCGTCGCCGTTCTTGTCGAGGCTGGACAGCGGAGACTGGTACTGGGTCACTGTGCTGCCGAGAGATGAAACACTGGTCACTGGAACCTCCTTTGAAAAGTTCGTCGTGAAGCCTGCCTTTCATGGGCGGGCAGCCTCTGGGCTAAGCTGATTTGCGCAAGGCGTCAAAGCGACGTTTTGACAGGGCAGGAGTGTGATTGACGACGTGAGGCAATGCACATCAACCTTTCGGTTGCCAAAGCTTTTTCATTGAATTTATTGGATTTTTGGGCAACGGTTTGTTTGGGTGCGATTAAATCGGTGCCGGTGTTGGCCCGAAATTGCCGTAACGCAGCGTGCGGAGGAGGTGTGGACGGAGTGACCGGGTTTGCGCGGCTGCGACATTTCGTCTGTTTTCCGCGAGGGGCAACGTCAGGCCGATCTTGCTCCGGGTCATGATTTCTGCCTTTCTTACTCAGAAGCAAGGCGGAACCGAAGCCATGTCACAGCCGGACCCCGACGAAAAGATCGATGCGACGTTTCGCAACGGGTCGCTGACGGCGGCCGGGATCATTCTCGGTTTCTCGCTCAATTTCATCAGTGTCTGGGTTTCCAATCCCAACGACTGGAGCCGCATCGATATTCCGCCGATGCTGTTCCTGACCGTGGGCATCGCCATCCAGGTGAAGGTCTTTGCCGATCTGCTGGCGCGCGACTCCCTGTTTGCCGTCAAATATGATCGGTCTCGCCGACTTTTCCTTGTCGGGTTGGGAATCGTCGCCGCGGGCATAGGCATCGCGCTCGTCAACGATATTCTCGGGCTCGGAAGGATGCGGATGCTCGGGTGAACGTTTCGCGCCGTGTTGATGCGAGGTCACACGCGCTCGACGAACCCGTCCAATACCCGCTTCTGTCCGGCCCGGTCGAACTCGATCGTCAGCTTGTTGCCTTCGATGCCGGTAATGTTGCCGTTGCCGAATTTCAGGTGGAACACGCGATCGCCGAGGGTGAATCTCGACGGTTCCGACGAGGTCGATTTCGCCACCAGCTCGCCTTCGATGGTGCGCCCCTTCGGGCCGCTTTCGCCGTAACCGATGCGTTCGACGGCGTGGCCGGAGCGGGTGCCCCAATTGTCGCGCGTGGCGTCGGTCTTGTTGGCCTGGGCGCGTTTCCAGCCGGGAGTGGAATAGGAATTGGCGAAGGGTTCGGCCTTGTCGAAGCGGGACTGGCCATAGCCGCCGCGGCCGTACCCGCCGTAGCTCTGCTCCATTTCGGCGACCTCGACATGGGTGACCGGCAGTTCGTCGAGGAAACGCGAGGGCAGGGTCGATTGCCAGAGGCCATGGATGCGGCGGTTGGAGACGAACCAGATATGGCAGCGGTGCTTGGCGCGGGTGATGCCGACATAGGCGAGGCGGCGTTCCTCCTCCAGGCCGGCGCGGCCGCTCTCATCCAGCGAGCGCTGGTGCGGGAAGAGGCCTTCTTCCCAGCCGGGCAGGAAGACGGTGTCGAATTCCAGGCCCTTGGCCGAGTGCAACGTCATGATCGAGACGGCGTCGAGGTTCTCGTTGGTCTCGGCATCCATCACCAGGGAGACGTGTTCGAGGAAGCCCCGCATCGACTCGAAGCTTTCCATCGAGCGGATCAGTTCCTTGAGGTTTTCGAGGCGGCCGGGTGCTTCGGCGCTCTTGTCGTTCTTCCACATGTCGGTATAGCCGGACTCTTCGAGGATCTGCTCGGCAAGTTCGGTATGCGGCGTGTTTTCAAGCAGTTCCTGCCATCGGCGGAAAGATTGAATCACGTCGTAGAGGGCTTTTCGCGCCTTCGGCTTCAACTCGTCCGTCTCGATGATGTCGGCCGCCGCCGCAAGCATCGGAATGTCGCGGGCACGGGCATAGTCGTGCAGCGCGCGCACCGTCGTATCGCCAAGGCCGCGCTTCGGGGTGTTGATGATGCGCTCAAAAGCGAGGTCGTCGGAGGCTTGAGCGACCAGGCGGAAATAAGCCATGGCATCGCGAATTTCGAGGCGCTCGTAAAATCGCGGGCCGCCGATGACGCGATAATTGAGGCCAAGCGTGACGAAACGGTCTTCGAATTCGCGCATCTGGAAGGAGGCGCGCACGAGGATCGCCATGTCGTTCAAGAGATGCTTGCCGCGCTGGAGCTGCTCGATTTCCTCGCCGATGGCGCGAGCCTCCTCCTCCGAATCCCAGGAGGCGTGGACCTGCACCTTGGCATCGTCGGGATCAGAGCGGTCGGTGAAGAGCGTCTTGCCGAGGCGGCCTTCATTATGGGCGATCAGATGAGCGGCGGCGCCGAGGATATGTTCGGTCGAGCGGTAGTTGCGCTCGAGCTTGATGACCTTGGCACCGGGGAAATCCTTTTCGAAGCGCAGGATATTGTCGACCTCCGCGCCGCGCCAGCCATAGATCGACTGATCATCGTCGCCGACGCAACAGACGTTCTGCAGTTCGCCCTTGGGGCGCTGGGCGAGAAGCCGCAGCCACATATATTGGGCGGTGTTGGTGTCCTGGTACTCGTCGACGAGGATATAGCGGAAGCGGCCGTGATATTCCTTCAGGAGGTCGGGATTCTTGCGGAAGATCGCGATCGGATGCATCAGCAGGTCGCCGAAGTCGCAGGCGTTCAGCGTCGTCAGGCGCGCCTGATAGGCGAAATAAAGATCGCGGCCGCGGCCATTGGCAAAGGCGCGGGCATCGCCCTCGGGGATATCGGCAGGGCCGAGACCCTTGTTCTTCCAGGTGTCGATCATGCCGGCGAACTGCTTGGCCGGCCAGCGCTTGTCGTCGAGGCCTTCGGCCTGGATCAGCTGCTTGATCAGGCGGACGACGTCGTCGGTATCGAGAATGGTGAAATCGGAGCGCAGGCCGACGAGCTCGCCGTGGCGGCGCAGAAGCTTGACACCGATCGAATGGAAGGTGCCGAGCCAGGGCATACCTTCGACGGTGCCACCGACGAGCAAAGCGATGCGCTCCTTCATCTCGCGGGCAGCCTTGTTGGTGAAGGTGACGGCGAGGATCTGCGAGGGGAAGGCGCGGCCGGTGTTGAGGATATGGGCGATCCGGGTCGTCAGTACGCGCGTCTTGCCGGTGCCGGCGCCGGCGAGCACGAGGACCGGCCCTTCCAACGTTTCGACGGCTTCGGTCTGTTCCGGGTTCAGCCCGGCGAGATAATCGGGCCGCTTGCCGCCGTCGCGAGCCGCCATGGCGCGGGCGGCGATGCCGCCCCCGGCGGCGGGCGCCCTTTCGGCGGGTGCGGCAGGCGGCTGCGGCTTGCGCGCCATCTCGCCCGGCTCTTCGTCGAAGAAGGGCATATCGTCGAAACTATTGCTCATGGCGCGTAATGTAGTGATTCGGGAAGGAAAGACCAGAAAAGATGTTCTGCTTTCATTCCCGAGCCGGCGCTATCCCAGGCGGTATGTTGCGGGCGGCAATGCCGCCGCCGAGCCCGGCTGCGGTCGGCGTGCGTGCGGGCGGGGCTAAAAATTTCCGATCGCAGCGTGTCGGATCGGGCGCCCGTGAGGCGTCCTTGGGTCATCGGACAGCAGTCCGGATCACACCCATCAAAAAGGAGGCCGTGTCATGCCGAAGGTCGTTTCAAATCTCTGGTTCGCCGAGGAAGCGCGCGAAGCCGTCGAATTCTACGTGTCAGTCATCCCGGACTCCATGATCGGCCGCACCACCATACTTCAGGCGGAAACGCCGAGCGGGCCTCCCGGCAGCGTCGAGCTGATCGAGTTCACGCTCGCCGACCAGGCCTTCCTGGCCATGAAGGCCGGCCCGCTCGATAGCTTCAACCACTCCTTCTCGATCGCGATTCTTGTGGAAAGCCAGGCCGAGATCGATCGGATATGGGAGGCCTTCCTCGCCAATGGCGGCACGCCGGAGGCCTGCGGCTGGCTGAAGGACCGCTGGGGCCTTTCCTGGCAGATCGTGCCGCGCATGCTGTCCGAGATGATCGCCGACAGCAACCGCGAGCGGGCCAGGCGCGTGACCGAAGTGATGCTCGGCATGGTCAAGATCGATGTCGCCGCACTGGAGAAGGCATTCAACGGCTGAGTCGCGCGGGTAGGCGCATGATCACGATGCGGGACGCATGGCTGGGATGCGCCGTCTTCCAGCATGTCTGGAGCGGATCGGCACACGCTGCCCCGCATCGACTTTGGGCAGATTGACCGCCAAATCGTCGATTTCTCCAGTGCTCGAATCACGGGCGACATTGCACACCTTTTTCATCTTTCTGTCACGTCGCGAAATGTGCTGATACCACAATGGCATCCTTCTCAACTACATTAAGAGACAGTTTCGTAGAGTAAAAAAATAACCGGTGCATGCACGTTTTTGTGCATTGCCAGAAACAGCCGGTGAGCGTGGAATATACCTGCGAAACTATTGATTCTTAGGAATGTCGTGTCCATCTCCTTGGTATGACGACCTAGAGCCTGTGGCATTAACCTTGAATGGAGGGCCCATGCTGAGCGAATCCGTATTTGATGCGTTCACCCGCAGCTATGATGCGCGTCGCGAAACCGACATGTCGATCGCGGAGTATCTCGACCTTTGTAAAAAGGAACCGCTTGCCTATGCCAATGCGACCGAGCGCCTGCTCGCCGCGATAGGCGAGCCGCAGATGGTCGACACCGCCAGGGACACGCGCCTCGGTCGGATATTCATGAACCGGACCATCCGGATCTATCCGGCCTTTGCCGGCTTTCATGGCATGGAAGAGACAATCGAACGCATCGTTTCCTTCTTCCGGCATGCGGCGCAGGGGCTCGAGGAGCGCAAACAGATCCTTTATCTGCTCGGCCCGGTCGGCGGTGGCAAGTCATCGCTGGCGGAGCGGCTGAAGCTGCTGATGGAGGTTCATCCGATCTACGTGCTGAAGGCGGGTGATGAGATCAGCCCCGTTTTCGAAAGTCCGCTCAATCTCTTCGACCCGGACACGATGGGTTCGCTCTTGCAGGAGCAATATGGCATTCCCCTGCGCCGCCTGAACGGACTGATGAGCCCGTGGTGCCTGAAGCGGCTTGATGACTTCGGAGGAGATATTTCCCGCTTCCGCGTCGTCAGAGTACAGCCTTCGCGGTTGCGCCAGATCGCCATCGCCAAGACCGAGCCTGGAGACGAGAACAATCAGGATATTTCGTCGCTGGTCGGCAAGGTCGATATCCGCAAGCTGGAGACCTATTCCCAGAACGATCCCGATGCCTACAGCTATTCGGGCGGCCTCAACCGCGCCAATCAGGGCGTGCTCGAATTCGTCGAGATGTTCAAGGCGCCGATCAAGATGCTGCATCCGCTGCTGACGGCGACGCAGGAGGGGAACTATATCGGCTCCGAGAATATCGGTGCCATACCCTTCTCCGGCATCGTCCTTGCGCATTCGAACGAAGCGGAATGGCAAACCTTCAAGGCCAACAAGAACAACGAGGCCTTCATCGACCGTATCTGCGTGATCAAGGTGCCCTATTGCCTGCGCGTCACGGAAGAGCAGAAGATCTACGAAAAGCTGATCGAGGGATCGGAACTCGCCGATGCTCCATGCGCCCCCGCGACGCTCGAAATGCTGGCCCGCTTCTCCGTGCTTTCACGCCTGCGCAAACATGAGAATTCGACGTACTTCTCGAAAATGCGTACCTATGACGGCGAAAGCTTGAAAGAGACGGATCCGCGCGCCCGCAGTGTCCAGGAATATCGGGATGCCGCCGGCATCGACGAAGGCATGGACGGCATATCGACCCGCTTCGCCTTCAAGGTGCTCGCTTCCACCTTCAATCACGACACCACGGATATCGGTGCCGATCCGGTTCACCTGATGTATGTGCTGGAGCAGTCGATCCGCCGCGAGCAGTTTTCCGACGATGTCGAGAAGCGATATCTGGAGTTCATCAAGGCCGATCTTGCGCCGCGTTACGCAGAGTTCATTGGCAATGAGATTCAGAAGGCCTATCTTGAATCCTATGCGGATTACGGACAGAATCTGTTCGACCGTTACGTCGATTATGCCGATGCCTGGATCGAAGACGTGGACTTCAAGGATCCCGATACCGGCCAGCTTCTCGATCGCGAGCTCCTCAACCAGGAACTGACGAAAATCGAAAAGCCGGCGGGAATTGCCAATCCGAAGGATTTCCGCAACGAAATCGTCAAGTTCTCGTTGAGGTCGCGGGCAGCCAACGGCGGAAAGAATCCGTCATGGACGAGCTACGAGAAGATCCGGGAAGTTATCGAAAAGCGAATGTTTTCGCAGGTGGAGGATCTTTTGCCGGTCATTTCCTTCGGATCGAAGAAGGATTCGGAAACAGAAAAGAAGCACAGCGAGTTCGTCTCGCGCATGGCTGCGCGGGGTTACACGGAGAGGCAGGTTCGGCGCCTCGTCGAATGGTACATGCGCGTCAAACAGGCAAGTTAATGTGGAGCCAATATGCACATTGTCGACCGTCGGCTAAATCCGCGCGGTAAAAGTCTGGAAAATCGGCAACGGTTTCTTCGGCGCATGAAAGGCGCCGTGCAGCAGGCGGTAAAGCGTTCTCTGCAAAACCGGAACATTCGCGATGTGCTCGACGGCGGTGAGATCAGCCTGCCGATCGATGGAATGGCCGAACCGAGCCTTCGAAGGGGCGGTGGCGGCATCGCCGATCACATCCTGCCGGGAAACAGAGCCTTCGTCGAAGGCGATATCATTCCGCGGCCGCCGGGCGGGAAAGGTGGAAAGCCAAAAGATGCAGGTGAAGGCGACGGCGAGGATGGCTTCCGTTTCGTGTTGACGCGCGAGGAATTCCTCGATGTGTTCCTCGACGACCTGGAACTGCCCGATCTTGCCAAGCGGCGTCTGGCCGAAACCGAGGAGGAAACTCCATCGCGGGCCGGCTATTCCGTGTCGGGGTCACCGTCCAACATCGCCGTCGGCCGCACGACCAGGCTCGCGATGATGCGCCGCGTCGCGCTTCACCGTCCGCGTCGCGAAGAGATCGAAGCCCTGCAGCGGCAGATCGAGGAATGCGAGGACGACGAGAGCCGCCTGGCGCTTGAGGCAAAACTCAAATCCCTGACGGAAAAAAGCCGGCGCATTCCCTATATCGATCCGCTCGACGTGCGGTATCGCCGCTTCGAAAACGAGCCGAGGCCTGTGGCGAAGGCGGTGATGTTCTGCCTGATGGACGTTTCCGGCTCCATGTCGGAACACATGAAGGATCTGGCGAAGCGGTTCTACCTGCTGCTCTATCTTTTCCTGTCGAAGCGCTACAAGAAAGTGGAGATCGTCTTCATCCGTCACACAGACAAGGCGGAGGAGGTCGACGAGGAAACCTTCTTCTATGGTCCAGCGACGGGCGGCACGCTGGTATCCAGTGCGCTAGCGGCAATGCGCGGGATCATCGCGGCGCGTTTCGATCCGGCAGAGTGGAATATCTACGGCGCCCAGGCTTCGGACGGCGACAACGCCCATTCGGACGGAAACCTGACCGGACAGCTGCTGCGCGAGATTTTGCCACTGTGTCAGTATTTCGCCTATATCGAGGTCGGCGAAGAAGGCGGCGACTCCTCGGTATCCCGTTCACCGCTTTGGATGCTCTATGACGGGATCCGTTCCGAGCTGCCACTTTCGATGCGCAAGGTCTGCCGGCGAAGCGAAATATTCCCTGTTTTCCACGATCTGTTCCAGAAACGTGAAGCACAGTCGAGGGTGACGCCATGACCACGACGATGAGGCCAAGAGAGCGGCTGCTGTTCGAGGGGGCTGACTGGGATTTCGCAACGCTCCAGCGCATCCACGACGCCTGCGAGGAGATCGCGCTCGGCGAACTCGGCCTCGACGTCTACCCGAACCAGATCGAAGTCATCACCTCGGAGCAGATGCTCGATGCCTATTCCTCGACCGGCATGCCGCTCTTTTACCGCCACTGGTCCTTCGGCAAGCACTTCGCGCATCACGAAGCCTTCTACCGCCGAGGGATGCGCGATCTTGCCTACGAGATCGTCATCAACAGCTCTCCCTGCATCTCCTACCTGATGGAGGAGAACACGGCGACGATGCAGACGCTCGTCACCGCGCATGCGGCCTTCGGCCACAACCACTTCTTCAAGAACAACTATCTCTTCAAGCTTTGGACCGATGCGGAGGGCATCCTCGATTATCTCGACTTCGCCAAGGGTTACATCACGCGCTGCGAGGAGCGTTACGGGGAGACGGCCGTCGAGCGGACGCTCGATGCGGCGCATGCGCTGATGTCGCACGGCGTGCATCGATACGCGGGCAAGACCACGATCGACCTTCGCCAGGAGGAGAAGCGGCTGCAGGAGCGCCGCGCCCACGAGGAGCAGATGTTCAACGACCTGTGGCGCACGGTTCCCGTTGGCAAGGCCCGGAAGGCCGGCGACAGCGGCCTGGAAAAGCGCCGCGCCGCCCTCGGGCTCCCTCAGGACAACATCCTGTACTTTCTGGAAAAGTCGGCGCCGCGGCTGCAGCCGTGGCAGCGCGAGATCCTTCGCATCGTCCGCCATGTCGCACAATATTTCCATCCCCAGCGGCAGACCAAGGTGATGAACGAGGGAACCGCGACCTTCGTCCACTACCAGATCATGAACCGGCTTCACGAACGGGGGCAGATCAGCGACGGAAACTTCCTCGAATTCCTGAAGTCGCACGCCAACGTCGTGTTCCAGCCGAGCTATGACGACCGGCGGTTCTCGGGCTTCAACCCCTATGCGCTTGGTTTTGCGATGATGCAGGATATCGAGCGAATCGTCACGAAGCCGACGGACGAGGACCGTGCATGGTTTCCCGATATCGCTGGACGAGGCGATGCGATGGCCGTCCTGCGCGACATCTGGGCCAATTACCGGGACGAGAGCTTCATCAGCCAGTTTCTGAGCCCGAACCTGATCCGGCAGTTGCGGCTGTTTCACCTCTACGACGATCCGGAACAGACGGAGGGGGTTCTGGTTTCGGCGATCCACAATGAGCGCGGATACCTGCGCATCCGCCGCCAGCTCTCCCGCGAATACGATATCGGCTGGACCGACCCGGCCATCGATATCGTCGATGTCGATCTCGCTGGTGACCGCCGGCTGCTGCTGCAACATATCATGATGAATGGCTGCTATCTGCAGGAAGCCGATACGAAGCTCGTCCTGCAGCATCTCGCCGATCTCTGGGGCTATGACGTTTTGCTTCAGGAAATCGACAGTTCCAGCACGGTGGCGAGAGAGCACACGGCCAGCCCGCGCAAGATCGTTCAGTGATCCAGTTTTTCTCTTGAAGCGCCGGACTTAGAGGGCTCGGGAGTCGTCAGTGGGTCGGATGACGCTCGTGCTCGCCGCTGGCCGCCGGTATATATCATGGTAGCTATCGCAATGCGGAGGCCCATCATGGCAACGAGAACAGCCAAGATTTTTACGACCGGCCGCAGCCAAGCGGTCAGGCTCCCTGCGGAGTTCCGCTTCGAGGAGAGTGAGGTCGTCCGTCGTGATCCGAAGGCCGGCGATGTCATTCTATCACGCAAGCCGGATTCATGGGATGGTCTCTTTGAACTTTATGACAAGGATCAGGTTCCGGACGATTTCCTGGGGCCAGACGACCGCCGCCAGGCTTCGCATGATCGTGATCCATTCGA
Organism: Rhizobium sophorae; assembly: GCF_013087515.1. GTDB lineage: Bacteria > Pseudomonadota > Alphaproteobacteria > Rhizobiales > Rhizobiaceae > Rhizobium > Rhizobium sophorae. The sequence goes on from NZ_JABFCN010000046.1 coordinate 193,807, forward strand.
GGGCTGGAAGGAATGACAGCCTGGATGCTCGATACCTCAATATGATTGCCGCTCATGCCGTTGCAGCTGCGGCGACCCTCGTCACGCGCGACCGGGCTTTGCTCGCGTTTCAGATCCTTTGAAGGTCGATAACTGGGCGAATGAATAAAGCTGAATCGTTCATGCCGCCTGTCATGTCGGCAAAACGCGGGTCGAGATCAGCAATTATCGGTGGCAGCGAACACAAAGGCTTAGTAACTTACCGCCGCTGCAATAGCCCATGATCTCAAATCGACCAATTTTAGCCTTTGCAGCGATCTTTCCTGGGGGCCGGATAGCGCGGAGACGAGAGACCATGAGTGAAACGCGGCGCAAGCTGACGACGATCTTCTGTGCTGACGTGCAGGATTATACGCGGCTAATGGGGGCTGATGAGGAGGGGACGCTTGCGAGCCTGAAGCGCTGCCGGGAAGCGATGGGGCGCCTGATCGAAAGCCATGGTGGCCGCGTCATCAATACCTGGGGCGATGGGCTGATCGCCGATTTCCCGAGCGTGGTCGAGGCGGTGCGCGCGGCCGTCGACACCCAGAACGAACTCGCGGGTTTCAACGCCCGCCGCCCGGCTGACGGTCGCATGCTCTTCCGTATCGGCATCAATCTCGGCGACGTGATTGTCGAGGGCGACGACATCTATGGCGACGGCGTCAATATTGCCGCGCGGCTGCAGACGTCGGCTGCGGCAGGCGGCATTGTCATATCAAGTACCGTTTACGATCAGGTCCGCAACAAGGTGGCGGTCGGCTTCGAGTTTCTCGGACCGCTGATGGTGAAGAATGTCGATGAAGGCGTGCCGAGCTACGCAGTGAAGATCGGCGATGCCAGGGACGAGACGTCATCTGCAGAACGATCCGGCCCCGCGCGGCCGCAGCCGGCGCCGGTTATGGCGGCAGCCAAGGCCGAGACAATCCCAGCACCGGGCGGACACAGGCTGTATGGCGTGCTCGGCGTCATTGCCGCAGTCCTGATCGGTATCAATATCCTGTCGTGGCAGGGCGTCTTCTGGGCGCGTTTTCCGGTGCTCGCGCTTGCCGTCGTCGCGGCGCTCGCCTGGAACCGCGATCAGATCCTGTTCAACCGCAAGATCACCTCGCTGGCGATCCTGGCGCTTGGCCTTGCCGGCATCAACATTTTCACCTGGACGGGGCAGTTCTGGGCGGTGTGGCCGATACTGGGGATTGCGGCCGTGATGGGCGTGCGGTGGTCGATGCGCCGATAGACATCGACCCGCATCATCAGGAATTTTGTACCCTATCTCCCCCGACAATCGGCGGGATCAAAGACACGGGCAAGTGTTCATTCAAGCAAAAGTGAGCGGCCGGGTTATTTCCATTCTTTGCTGATATTACAAATCGGTAATGCCGGCTGCTTATGCTTGCCGGTAAGCTGTAAACGCGCGATATTGTCGCATCAGACGGGAATCTCGATCCCGCAGCGCCTCTTTCGACCGACCCTGGTCCCTCCGGAGACGTGAATGGCCTTTTGGAAGCAGTTTGTACTTTCGCTCATCGTCATTCTTGCCGGCTTTGCCGCGTGGGTTTTCTTCGTGCCCGGCGCTGGCGATACGATGCGCGATGCAGGCATTCCAGACAGCATCGTTTCCAAGATCGCGCCGAAGGCCGAGGAGACTGCCGATGCCGACGCTCCGGCCCGGGCGCAAGGGCAGCAGCGGGGTGAGGGGCAGGGACAGGGGGACCGCCGCAATGGCGGCGGGCGCAACAGCGCCATTCTCGTTGCAACGCAGGTGGTCGTCCAGGGTATCGTCAATGACCGGCTGAACGCAATCGGCACGGGTGACGCGATCCGTTCGGTCGCGGTCACGCCGCAGGCATCGGGCACGATCCGCGAAATCCTCATCAAGTCGGGCGACAGGGTGAAGGCCGGCCAGGTGCTGGCCAAGCTCGACAGCGAGGAGCAGGTGATCGCCCGCGGCCAAGCTGATGTGGCGGTCAAGGCCGCCGTGGAGAAGTCCAACCTCTATCACAACATCAAGTCCAGCGTGTCGCGCATGGACGTGTTCGATTCGGAGATCGCCGAGCAGGGCGCGCGGCTGCAGCTGCAGGCGGCCGAACTCAATCTCGCCCGGCGCAACATCACCGCACCGATCGACGGCATCGTCGGCATCGTGCCGGTCAATATCGGCGACAACGTCACGACGAGCATCCCAATCGTCACGCTCGACGATCGTTCGGAAATCCTCGTCGACTACTGGGTGCCGGAGCGCTTCGCCAATACTGTGTCGGTCGGTCAGCCGGTCGAGGCGATGTCGGTCGCAAGGCCGGGACAGGTATTTTCGGGCGTGGTCGAAGCCGTCGACAACCGCATCGACGCGGCAAGCCGCACGCTGCGCCTACGCGCCCGGATCGACAATAGTTCCGACGAGCTGCGTGCCGGCATGTCTTTCAGCGTCAGCATGAAATTTGCCGGCGACAAATATCCGGCCGTCGACCCGGTCTCCGTGCAGTGGGATTCGCAGGGCTCCTTCGTCTGGCAGGTCAACGACGACAAGTCGCATAAGGTGCGGGTCAGCATCGTGCAGCGCAACCCGGATTTCGTGCTCGTCAAAGCCGATCTCAAGGACGGCGACGTGATCGTGACGCAGGGCCTGCAGCGCGTGCGTGAGGGTGGGGCGGTGCGCGTGAGCGCCGATGTCGCCGCGACTGCGGAGGTCGCCACCCAATGAACGTGACCGAGATTCATCAGGACAGGGCGTCGGGCAAGCAGAGCTTCACCGCACTTTTCGTTCGCCGGCCGATCCTGGCGCTGGTGTTCAATACGCTGATGGTCGTTGCCGGCCTTGCCGCCTATGTCGGCGTCGAGGTACGCGAACTGCCGGATGTCGACCGTCCCGTCGTCACCGTGCGCACCACATTCGATGGTGCATCACCGCAGACGATCGACCAGGAACTGACCAAGGTGATTGAGGGGGCAGTCGCGCGCGTCAGTGGCCTGAAATCGATTTCGTCGACCTCGTCCTTCGGCCAGAGCCGAGTGACGCTGGAATTCTCGGATGCGATCGACCTCTCGGTCGCCGCCAACGATGTGCGCGACGCGATCGGCCGCATTACCCAGAACCTGCCTGATGAGGCGGATGCGCCGCAGATCGTCAAGGCGGATTCGGATTCCTCGGCGATCATGCGCCTTGCTGTCACCTCCACCAATCTCAACATGGACGACCTGACCCAGCTCGTCGAAAACGAGGTGATCGATCGTCTCGCCTCCGTCGACGGCGTCGCCGACGTCGAGGAATATGGCGATCAGGAGAAGGTCTTCCGAGTCGACGTTGACCAGGGCGCGCTTGCCAGCCGCGGGTTGACCATCGGCGACCTGACAAAGGCACTCGATAATGCCGCCCTGGACGTGCCGGCGGGCTCGCTGAAGAGCAATACGCAGGATATCGTGGTGCGCGCCACGGCCAACCTGCAGACGCCGGCGGATTTTTCCAACGTGATCCTGCAGGACCGCGTCAGGCTGGGCGACGTCGCGACGGTGATGCTTGGGCCGCGCGACGGCGAAACGGCGCTGCGCTCCAACGGCAAACCGGGTATTGGCCTCGGCATCATCCGCCAGGCGCAATCGAATACGCTGAACATCTCGACCGGCATCAAGGCGGCCGTCGACCAATTGTCGAAGACGCTGCCCGAGGGCACGACGATTGCCATCACCAGTGACGACGCCGTCTTCATCCAGGGCGCGATCCACGAGGTGGTGCTGGCGCTGGTGCTCGCCGCTGTCATCGTCACCGCCGTCATCTACCTCTTCCTGCGCGACTGGCGGGCGACGCTGATCCCGGCGGTCAGCATGCCGGTGGCGCTGATCGGCACGCTGGCGGCGATCTACATGGTCGGCTTCTCGATCAACATCCTGACGCTGCTCGCGATCGTGCTGGCGACGGGCCTCGTTGTCGACGATGCGATCGTGGTGCTCGAAAATATCGTACGCCGGCGCTCCGAGGGCATGGGTCCGCGCGCTGCTGCCGTGCTCGGAACGCGCGAGGTGTTCTTCGCCGTCATTGCTACGACGGCGACACTGGCGGCGGTGTTCATTCCGCTCTCCTTCCTGCCGGGACAGGTCGGTGGCCTCTTCCGCGAATTCGGCTTCGTGCTCGCCTTCTCGGTCGGGCTGTCGTCGATCGTGGCGCTGACGCTGTGTCCGATGCTCGCCTCGCGCATGCTGACCAAGCCGATGCTCGAAGATCACGGCATGCTCGGCCGCTTCGGCGGGGCGCTCGCCGATCTCTACAAATGGGCGCTGCGCGGCTGTCTCAATGCGCCTTTCGTCGTCATCCTGTTCTCGGTGATCTTTGCCGGTGCGGCACTCGTTGCTTTCTCGACGGTGAAGAGCGAGCTGACGCCCGAAGAGGACCGGTCGATGGTGATGATGCGGCTGACGACGCCGCAGGGATCGAGTCTCGAATATACCCGCGACAAGATGCAGCTCGTCGAGGAATATCTGCAGCCGCTGGTCGACAGCGGCGACATCCGCAATATCTTCTCGATCTCCGGCCAGGGCGGTTCGCTGAACAGCGGCTTCATGGTGCTGACGCTCGCCCCTTGGGGAGAACGCGACAGGACGCAGACGGAGATCGTCGGCGATATCAACCAGGCAGCCTCCAGGGTGCCGGCCCTGCGTGGCAATGCCATCTCATCGAACAGCCTTCGTATCCGCGGCGCCGGCAGTGGTCTGCAGATGGCGCTGATCGGCAATGATCACGAGGCGCTGACGGCGGCGGCCGCCAAGCTGGTTCAGTCGCTTGAGGCCACCGGCCAGTACGATACGCCGCGCCTGACCAACGAGCCCAGCCAGGCGCAGGTATCGGTGGCGATCGATCGCGAGCGCGCCTCGGATCTCGGCATCGACATAACCGGGCTTTCGACGGCAATCCAATCACTGCTCGAAGGGCGATCGGTGGTCGACGTCTTCGTCGACGGCGAATCCTATCCCGTGCTTCTGACCTCGACGACGCGGCCGATCGACGATCCGACCGACCTTGAGAACGTGTTCCTGAAAACCGGCGACGGCAAGATCGTGCCGATGTCGGTTATCGCCACGATGAAGGAAGGTTCGGTCGCGCCGCAGCTCAACCGCGAGCAGCAGCTCGCCTCCGTCGCGATCACCGCCGGCCTCAGGAACGGCATGTCGCTCGGCGATGCCGTCAGCCAAGTTACGGCTCTTGCCGAGCCGCTGTTGCCGCCGGGCTCCCGCCTGTTGCCGCTCGCCGAGGCTGCGACGCTCGAAGAGAATTCGAGCGGCATGGCGCTGACCTTCGGCTTTGCCATCGTCATCATCTTCCTGGTGCTGGCCGCCCAGTTCGAAAGCGTGCTGTCCTCGCTGATCATCATGTCGACGGTGCCGCTTGGTCTTGCCTGCGCCGTCTTCGCACTTGTTATCACCGGCTCCAGTCTCAACATCTACAGCCAGATCGGCCTGGTGCTGCTTGTCGGCGTCATGGCGAAGAACGGTATCCTGATCGTCGAATTCGCCAATCAGCTGCGCGACCGGGGCGAGGATGTGAGGACCTCGATCGAGAAGGCCTGCGCGCTGCGACTTCGCCCCGTGATGATGACGATGATCGCCACCATTCTCGGCGGTGTGCCGCTGGTCTTTGCCCATGGCGCCGGTGCCGAAGCACGTGTTGCGCTCGGCTGGGTGATCGTCGGCGGTCTCGGTTTCGCGACGCTGGTGACGCTGTTAATCACGCCGGTCGCCTACCTACTGCTTGCCCGCTTCGCCAAGCCGCACGCCCACGAGGAAGCGCGACTGCACGAAGAGATGTCGATTGCCACACGGCCGCGCGCCGCACCCGACGACGAGCAGCTGCAGGCCGCCGAATAGGATTTTCATCCAATTTGAAAACGCCGCCGGATCTCCTCCTGCGGCGTTTCTTATGGTGTCTGAAACCTTGCGAAATAAGATAAATTACTTCTGAAGTTTAGTCGTTTGTTAAGCATAAACGGCAATGCTTGTTACCAGTAACCGACTGGTCTTCTTCGTTTCTTGAAGGCTGCGATGCGCTGGGTTTCAGCGACCCCGGACATGAATGTCCGTGCGGCATGGTTCATTTTTAGTTCAGTTTGCGTGTGTTGTGTTTTGGAGTTTAGTCCCGTGAGTATTTATCAGCGCGTCTCCGTGGATGCGGCGCTTTATGTGCTGCGCGATATCAATCGGAATATGACGGTCACGCAGAACCACATCACGACGGGTATGCGTGTCGCAAAAGCCAGCGACAACGCCGTCTACTGGTCGATCGCCTCCACCGCGCGGACCGACAATAAAGCGGTTTCGGCCATCCAGGATGCGCTCGGCATGGCCGCAGCGACGATGGGAACGGCCTATACCGGCGTTCAGAGCGTCATCGACGTCGTCTCCGAAATCAAGGCCAAGCTGGTCGCCGCGACCGAAGACGGCATCGACAAGAACAAGATCAACGAAGAGATCAAACAGCTGCAGGAGCAACTGCGCAGCGTTTCGGAATCGGCGACCTTCAACAGCGACAACTGGGTGGTCCTCACCAACGATGCGACGCCGACGCAGCCGCGCCAGATCCCGGCCTCGTTCATCCGCAACGCCGACGGCACGATCTCGATCGGCATGCTGAGCTACCATATCGACAATACGCCGGTCGGGGCGACGACCTCCAAGGACGCGCGCTACCTGATCGACGACCGGGCCACCGGTTCCGGCGAATACGGGGTGCTGACATCGGCCTATTTCGCCACCGAACTTGGTGCTGCGCAAAATTACGTGCTGATGACGAGCAAGAATGGCACCACCACCGGGCAGGTGGTGATCTCGGTGACATCAAGCACGACGCAGGGCCAGATCGGCCAGATGATCAGCGTCGTCGATGCCGCGCTGACGCAACTGACGACGGTCGGTTCGGCCTTCGGCGCGCTGGAAAAGCGCATCAACCTGCAGAACGACTTCGCCACGAAACTGCACGACAACATCACCGCCGGCATCGGCCGGCTTGTCGATGCCGACATGGAGGAGGAGTCAAGCAGGCTGCGGGCGCTGCAGACGCAGCAGCAGCTCGGCCTGCAATCGCTGAACATCGCCAACGCCACCTACGACACCGTGCGGCAGCTGTTCCAGAACTTTTAAAGATGCGGGTCATCCAGCCACTCGCCCTCGCGGTTCGAGACGGCCTTGGGCCTCCTTACCATGGGGGCTGATCGTCGTAGCCTGCGGCATCTTGCGGGACGTCGAGCGCTGCCAATTCGCGAAAACTGGTGATATCAGCGCATCGCTGCAACATGGCTGCTGTTTCGGCGTCTGAAATTCCCCTATCAAGGGAAAATCTTCATTTTCTTGCCGCAATCCTTGCCATTTGCTCGCATCAGCTTTGAACGGAGACCGTCCTGTCCATGATCAAGAAATTCATACTTCTGGCTGTCGCAGCAAGTTATCTCAGCGCCTGCACGACGACCGATCCCTATACCGGTGAACAGAAGGTTTCCAATACGGCCGGCGGCGCGGCGCTCGGCGCGCTGGGCGGTGCTCTCGTCGGCGTGGCTGTCGGCGGCGGTGGTCACGGCAAGCGTAATGCGGCTTTGATCGGCGCAGGCGTCGGGGCTCTCGCCGGCGGTGCGATCGGCAATTACATGGACCAGCAGGAATCCGAGCTTCGCGCCCAGCTCGAAGGCACCGGCATTTCGGTGACCCGCAACGGCGACAACATCATCCTCAACATGCCGTCGAACATCACCTTCGACGTCGATCAGGACGCGGTGAAGCCGGGCTTCTATCCGACGCTGAATTCGGTGGCGATCGTGTTGCGCAAGTTCAACCGCACGCTGATCGACGTCAACGGCCATACGGATTCGACCGGCAGCCTGCAGCACAATCAGGACCTGTCGCAGCGTCGCGCGCTTTCGGTTGCCGATTATCTCGGCGGCCAGGGCATCGACCAGCGCCGCGTATCCGCCGTCGGTTTCGGCCCGTCGCAGCCCGTCGCTTCCAATGCGAGCGAGGCCGGCCGCGCGCAGAACCGCCGCGTCGAGATCCAGATCGCGCCGATCACGCAGGGCTGAACCGAATTTTCTGCCTTTGAAACAGCCGGGCTAAGCCCGGCCGTTTCTGTTAGTGCTGCATCGTTGCGCCCTTGGTGATCTTGTCGACGATCTTCTTTTCGGCGCGCAGCGCGATGCCGACTACCTTGGCGTCTTCGGGCGCAAATTCTGCGAAGACGGCGCGGTTGGCCGCGTCGTGGCCGGTCGCAAACATCTCCTCGATAAACAGCGAACTGGTGATATCGCGCTCCAGCGCGCGGCGGTGCACAGCTGACATCGTCGCCTCGTCGGCGGAGAGCACGATGATCGGCTGGATCGATAGGGGATTATAGAGATTGCCGGCGCGGTCCCTGTAGGCTTCGCCGATGATCTCGGGATGCCGGCCGGCGATGCCCGTCATCAGGAAGGCGGTGACGTTCAGCTTCTGCCAGCCGGCAAGATTGTTTCGCAGGACGACGGCAATTTTGGTATCAAACATCGGAGGGTCTTTCACCTATCTACGGGTTATGGAGTATCGGGCGCGTTGAACCAGGACTTACATCCGCAGGTCTTCGAAGGTCTTGAACGTTTGTGCGCGGGACCATCCGGCAACGCCATCCTGGCTGCGCCGTCCTTTCCCGGCATCGAGCGCATCGAGGCGCAGTTCTCGGGCAATGCTTTCGAGCCGCACCGGCACGATACCTATGCACTCGGCGTGACTCTGAAGGGGGTTCAGACCTTCCGCTATCGCGGCGCGCGGCGCTTCAGCCTGCCAGGACAGGTGATCGTGCTTCACCCCGATGAGGAGCATGACGGCGGGGCGGGGACGGAGGTTGGGCTGCAGTACCGCATGCTCTATCTGGAGCCGTCGCTGCTTCTTGAATGCCTGAAGGCGGATGGCGTCGGCCTGCCTTTTGTCGATGAACCCGTGATCGGCGATCCGGCGCTGGCGGGCGTTCTGCTGGCAGCACTCGGCGAACTTGACCGCGAATTGGATGCGGTTTTCGTCGACGATTTCGTATCGCAGGTGGCGGGTGGCCTGTCCCGGCATGCGCGCCTGCCGCCGCGGCCGCTGGGCCTCGTCGCCTGGCGGCAGGCGCGGGCGGCACGGGATTATCTCGAGGCGCATGCGACTCGGGCAGTGAATTCCGGCGAGCTTGAGGCGGTGACGGGTCTCGACCGTTTTGCGCTGTCGCGGCATTTCCGGGCGGCCTTCGCCACCAGCCCGCATCGCTACCTATTGATGCGTCGGCTGCAGCGAGCCCGGGCGATGATCGGCGCGGGCGAGGGGATTTCCGATGTGGCGGCGGCGACCGGCTTTGCCGACCAGAGCCATCTCAACCGCCATTTCAAGAAGGCCTATGGCATGACGCCCGGCCAATGGGTAGCACTCGCGCACAACCCCAAGCAGGGCAGTAGAGCCTTTCCAGGAAAAGTGCGAAGTGGTTTTCTGTCCGGAATTGCGTAAAAACAAAAACTTAGAGCGGTTCTGCGTTTCCATGAAAAGCTGAACCGCTCTAGACGGGATTTTCCGCAAGGCCGGAACGGCGTGCGATGAAGCGGGCGAGCATTGGGCCGATCATCAGGATCACCAGGAAACGGCCGGTCTGCATTGCCATCACGAAGGGCACGTCGACATCGCTGGAGGCGGCGATGATGGCGACGGAATCGGCGCCGCCAGGGCTAGTGGCGAGATAGGCGGTCAGCAGATCTATGCCGGCGAACACGTGAAGTGCCACCGCCATGCAGCCGCAGAGCGCCATCAGCAGCACGATGCAGGCCGATACCCTCGGCAGGGCGCGCGCCACGTGCTTGAGGATCGAGCGGGTGAAACGCAGGCCGATGCTCCAGCCGACCAGTGCATAGGCGATGGCGAGCAGCCACATCGGTAACTCAATTTTCAGCAGGCCCATGCCCTGCAGCAAGGCGCCGAGAAAGAGCGGCACGATGATCGTGCCACCTTGGAGGCGCAGGCGCCAGACGCCATAGGCACAAAAGGCGGCAAAAGCCATCGTCGCTGCAAAGGCCGGCCAGTCGATCTCGGGAAAAAGGACAAGCGGCGGCGGCTCGGCGCCGTCGGCTGCCACCCACAGGCGCGAGATCACAGACGCGCCGACGGCGACGAAGACGACGCGCAGATACTGCATGAAGGCGACGAGACGGGCATCGGCGCCATAGGCTTCCGACATGATGACCATGGCGGAGGCGCCGCCCGGCGAGGAACCCCAGACCGCGGTCGTCCCCGGCAGCACCTGCCAGCGCGTCAAAAGCCAGCCGAGGCCGGTGGCGATGGCGATGACCGAGAAGATGAACAGCAGGAAGAGCGGTGCGTCCTTCGCCATGGTGCCGAGAATGTCAGGGGTGATGGTGCGCGCCATCATCAGGCCGACTAGGACCTGGCCGAACTGCAGCGGCCAGAAGGGCACGCGAAGCTTTCCCTTGCCAACGGTCAGCGCCAGCGCAATTGCCGCGACCATCGGTCCGATCAGCAGCGAGGCCGGCAGGGCGAAGAGTTCGAGGAAGATGACGAGAGCGGTCGAAAGTGCCAGCAGCAACGCCCATTTCGGCAGGCCGGCATCCCGCAGCAGGCGGCTCGCATCGCTGAATGACATGATCCCCGTATCTTTCCTAGAACAGGATGATTTTAGGCCGGGTCGGCCAAAATATGAATCCTGCTCTAAATTAAATAGTTAGAGCACGACCGGCGCGAGCCCTTAAGGGCTGAGGATGGGAAGAGGCTCCGGCATGACGAAGAGAGGCGGCTGCAAGGACCGACTGACGCGGGTTCGGTATAGGCGGGCGCGAGGCGGACGGTCAATTGCGAAATCTGGCTTCTCGGCGCGCTGGAATGCGAAACTGAATCATGCGACCGCTTCAAGTCGTTGTTTTTATGCATGTCATCTTTCCAAAGCCGCTGAACGGTTTTGGGCTGGATGCCTCAGAAGCGCACATGGCTGACGAGAAAATCGAGCAGTGCGCGTACACGCGCCGGCAGCGGGCCGCCCTGGCCCATAAAGACGGCGTAGAACTCCTCGATATCGCCGGGATTGGCCTCTTCGAGCACCGGCACCAGGCGGCCGGCATCGATATCGGCGCGCACGGTGAAGGCGGCGAGCCGGGCAAGGCCGGCACCTGACAAAGCGAGGTGGCGCATGGCTTCGCCGTCTCCCACCTGCAGGCCCGGGGTGATCGGGATCGTTACCGTTTCGCCACCTTCGCGCAGCGGCCAGCCCTCGATGGCGCGGGCGTAGGAAAAACCGATGCGGCAATGGCGGCTAAGATCGGCGATCGTGCGTGGTTTGCCATGACGCGAGAGATAATCCGGCGATGCGACGATGATCTTGCCAGTGGCGCCGAGCTTACGGGCGATCAGGCTGGAATTCTTCAAGGGGCCGGCGCGGATTGCGACGTCGGCGCGCTCCTCCATCAGGTCGACTATTCTGTCGGTATGGGAAATATCCAGCGTTATGGCCGGATGAAGCGCCATGAAGGCCGGCATGAGCGGCGCCAGCACATGGTTGCCGAAAGAACCGCTGGTGTTGATGCGGATGCGGCCTGAGGCCTGTTCGCCTGTCGATGCCTGACATTCAGCCTCGGCGATATCGGCAAGGATGGTGACGCAGCGCTCGTAGAAGGCACAGCCTTCCGGCGTCAATTGCAGCCTGCGGGTGGAGCGGTTGACGAGGCGGGCGCCGAGGCGTGTCTCCAGCCGGGCGAGGAGTTTGCTGACAGCCGACGGCGTCATGCGCCGGGCCGTGGCCGCCGCAGAAAAGCCGCCGCGCTCGACGACGCTGACGAAGACTTCCATTTCGCCGGAGCGGTTGATGTCCTGACGACTCATGATGAATTCAAGTCACAGATGATTTGCTGATAGGCAATCTATATCATCGAATGCTCGAGGTCTATCTCATAGGAAATACAGGAGACAGATCCATGGACTATAGAAATCTCGGCGCCTCCGGCCTCAGAGTGCCGGTCTTGAGCTTCGGCGCTGGCACATTCGGCGGCAGCGGGCCGCTATTCGGCGCCTGGGGCAATACCGATGCCGAGGAAGCGCGGCGGATCGTCGACATCTGCCTGGAAGCCGGCGTCAATCTCTTCGACACGGCCGACGTCTATTCGGCCGGCGCGTCCGAGGAGGTGCTCGGCCAGGCGATCCGTGGCCGGCGCGACGCTGTGCTGATCTCAACTAAGACGGCGCTGCCGATGGGCGAGGGGCCGCAGGATTGGGGAACGTCGCGGGCGCGGTTGATCCGCGCGACCGAGGATGCGCTGCGCCGGCTCGGGACCGACTATATCGACCTGCTGCAGCTTCATGCTTTCGATGCCTCGACGCCGGTCGAGGAGGTGCTGTCGACGCTCGATGGGCTCGTCGCGGCAGGCAAGGTCCGCTATGTCGGCGTTTCCAATTTTGCCGGCTGGGAACTGATGAAGTCGCTCGCCGCCGCCGAGCGCCACGGCTATCCCCGTTATGTCGCCCATCAGGTCTACTATTCGCTGGCAGGGCGCGATTACGAATGGGAGCTGATGCCGCTCGGTGCCGACCAGGGTGTGGGAGCCCTCGTCTGGAGCCCGCTTGCCTGGGGACGGTTGACCGGCAAGATCCGCCGCGGTCAGCCGTTGCCTGAGGCAAGCCGGCTGCACGAGACGGCGCAATACGGCCCACCCGTCGACGACGAGAAACTGTTCGACATCGTCGAGGTTGTGGACACCATTGCAGGTGAGACCGGCCGGACGGTGCCGCAGATCGCCATCAACTGGCTGCTTGGCCGGCCGACGGTATCGAGCGTCATCATCGGCGCCCGCAACGAGGAGCAGCTCAGGCAGAACCTCGGCGCGGTCGGCTGGAGCCTGTCGAAGGAGCAGATCGAAAGGCTCGACGCCGTCAGCACTGTCACGGCGCCCTATCCCTATTTCCCCTATCGACGACAGGAGGGTTTTGCCCGGCTCAATCCGCCGATTGTCTGAGGCGCGGGGACGGCGGACTTGGCTATAGCAACCCGCCTATAACAAAAGGGGAATGAAATCTTCTGCCAATCTTAACTGGACAGCCGCTGTGACTTGCCGCATACCCAGCCTGCTGCATAATTCCTTAAATCGGAATCGATTTAAGGATGAAATTATGTAGCAATTCTAGAGTCCTACAGCGTCCTTTGCGCGGCTGGAAAGACGCGCGGCGCTGTAGCCCGCAGAACACGATATGGTTCTGCGGAATGGCAGGGAGATCAAAGGGATGGCGCTGAAGGACGCGAAGGCGGGCACTCGTAACGAGGCGGGAATTGCCGCGGTGCTCGGCATTCTCAAGCAGAGCTTCGGCGAGCGTTTCCAGACCGGTCAATCCTTCCGCGAACAGCATGCCCATACGACCACCTATATCCCGCCGCAACTGCCCGACGGAGTGCTTTTCGCCGAGAGCGCCGAGGATGTGAAGGCGGCGGTCAGAGCCTGTGCGACCCACAAGGTGCCGGTGATCGGTTTCGGTGTCGGCACCTCGCTGGAGGGGCAGGTCAATGCCGCCAATGGCGGCATTTCGATCGATTTCAGCCGCATGAGCCGGGTGCTTGAGGTCAATCCCGAAGATCTCGACTGCACCGTCGAACCGGGTGTGACACGCGAGGCGCTGAACATCCATCTGCGCGATACCGGCCTGTTCTTCCCGATCGATCCCGGCGCCAACGCCTCGATCGGCGGCATGGCCTCGACGCGGGCCTCCGGCACGAATGCCGTGCGCTACGGAACGATGAAGGACAATGTGCTTGCCGTCACCGCCGTCACTGCCAATGGCGAGGAGATCCGCACGGCCCGGCGCGCCCGTAAATCCTCGGCGGGCTACGATCTGACGCGGCTCTTCGTCGGCGCCGAGGGCACGCTTGGCATTCTGACCTCGGTGACGCTGCGCCTGCAGGCGATCCCGCAGAAGATCGCCGGAGGGGCCTGTGCCTTTCCGAGCATTAAGGCCGCCTGCGATGCCGTCATCATGACGATCCAGATGGGCATTCCGGTGGCTCGCATCGAGCTGCTCGACACGGTGCAGATGCGGGCCTGCAACGCCTATTCAAAGCTTTCCTATGCCGAAAGCCCGACGCTGTTCCTCGAATTCCACGGCACCGACGAGACGGTGCCGCTGCAATCGGCAGCCTTTGCCGAGATCGCCGCCGAGTGCGGCGGCGGCGAATTCCTGTGGACCGCCAATGCCGAGGAGCGGACGAAGCTCTGGAAGGCGCGCCACGACGCCTATTGGGCTGCAAGGGCGCTAGCGCCCGGGCTTGCCGCACTTTCGACCGATGTTTGTGTTCCGATATCGAGGCTCGCAGATTGTGTTTCCGAAACGCAGGCGGATATCGAGGAGCACGGGCTGTTGGGTCCGATCGTCGGCCATGCCGGCGACGGGAACTTCCATGTGCTGCTGTTGTTCGACGACAGAAGTGCCGAAGATATCGCCAGGGCTGAGAGCTTCGTGCAACGACTCAACCAGCGGGCGCTCGACCTGGACGGGACATGCACCGGTGAACACGGGATCGGGCAGGGCAAGATGGCTTTTCTGGAACAGGAACTCGGCGGCGCGGTGGATCTGATGCGACAGGTGAAACAGGCGCTCGATCCGGACGATATCTTCAATCCCGGCAAGATTTTCCACCATGGCTGAAAACGGAACATTCTCATGAACTTGGGCCTTGCCCCCGGCATGAATAGCGCTAGAAAAAGATGATGTCAGGCCGGCTCGCCCCGAAATCTGAAACCTGTTCTCAATTAAAGAGTTAGAGCATGATGTCGTCCGAAAACCGCTCACACTTTTCGGCATCATGCTCTAGTGTCGGCAACAGAATCCCGAATGGAGACGCTTTGCATTGGTAGGCCGGTTCCTCGTCTTTCTGGGGGGAGTGATCGTCGTAGTGCTGTTTGTGGCGCTGCTTGCGCCGCTGTTCATCGACTGGACGGATTTCCGCAAGAATTTCGAGGATCAGGCAAGCCGCATCATCGGCAAGAAGGTCACCGTCTACGGCACGGTGGATGCGCGCCTGCTGCCGTTCCCGTCGGTGACGCTGCATGACGTGCGCGTCGGCCAGGAAGCGGACGGCACGCCGATCGTCAAGGTCGAGCAGTTCTCCATGGATGCGGAGCTCGCGCCTTTCCTGTCGGGCGAAGCGCTGATCTTCGACATGCGCGTCGTCAATCCGAAGGTGCGCTTGAGATTGCTCAAGGACGGCACGCTTGACTGGATGCGTGGCAGCCGCGCGGAAATACCGGCAAGGACCGTCGTTCTCGAAAACGTGCATGTCAGCGGCGGCGAGGTCGAATTCATCGACGATCAGTCGGGTCGCTCGCGTCGTATCACCGGCCTCAACGCGGAAATGTCGGCAAAGTCGCTGGCCGGCCCCTGGCGCATCGAGGGCGACGCTGCGCTCGACGGCGAGCACGGCGGCTTCTCGATCTCGAGCAGTCAGCCGGACGAGAAGGGCGTGCTGCGCATGCGCACAAGGCTTTCTCCGGACAAGCACCCTGTCAGCATCGATCTCGACGGCGAACTGAAGCTCGTCGACAGCAAGCCGAACTATCAGGGCCAGCTTTCGGCAGCGATCGAGATCCGCAACAGCGCCAAGCCCGCCAACAAGAAAGAGCAGCCGCCGCGCGTCAAGGGCCGCTTCGAGCTCACCAACGAACGCATCCGCATCCCCGAATACAGAATGGAGATCGGCCCGACGGACGATCCCTATGTCATAACCGGCGAGGCGACGCTCGATACCGGCAATGCGCCGGAATTCCTGTTGACCGCCGACGGGCAGCAGATCGACGTCAACCGCATCGGCAATCAGGGGGCGTCCGGCAAAACGACGCGGGATCCCGCTGTTTCGGCGCGCCAGCGGCTGAATTCGCTGATCGATATCGTCGCGCAAGTGCCGATCCCGCAGGTGCCGGGCAAGGCGAGCGTCAAATTGCCGGCGATCGTCGCCGGCGATACGACGCTGCGCGACGTGCAGTTGGAGCTCGAACCAGCCGGGACCGGTTGGATGATCGACAGCGCTACCGGCACGCTGCCGGGGCGCACGCAGGTGGAAGGCAAGGGCAAGCTCCTGCTTCAGGGCGAACCTTCGTTCAACGGCCAGATCGTGGTGGCCTCCGGCCAGCCGACGGGGCTTGCCTCCTGGCTTGCCGGCTCGGTCGATCCGGCCATCCGGCAATTACGGCAGGCGGGCTTTTCGGCCAATGTTAGCCTGACACATGAATTGCAGCGTTTTGAAAATCTCGAGATTGCCATCGGACCGGCGACGCTGAAGGGTCGGCTGGAGCGCCAGGCGATCTCCGGCCAGACGCCGACGCTATCGGTGGCGCTCAACGGCGATACGCTCGATCTCGACGCGCTGCAGGCGCTGAGCGGGCTCATGACCGGCCAGGATGCCGGCGACAACGTGCTCGACCACAAGATCGCCGCCCAGCTCAAGGCTGACAAGTTCACCGCCTTCGGCGTCAGTGCCGAGGATGTCGAGACCACGTTTACCATCGCTGATGGGGCGCTTGCCGTCGACCGGTTGTCGATAAAGAATATCGCCGGCGCCGAGCTGACGGCGACGGGCAGGGCGGAAGGTTCGCTGCTCGATTACAAGGGTGCGGGCGAAATCACCTTCAAATCGGCCGATCCCGGCGGCTTCTTCACCACGCTGCGCGAGCACCTGCCGCATCACCCTGTGCTCGACCGGTTAGTGCGCAACGCCGGCTGGTACGGCAATACGGCGCTGCGCGGCGCACTGACGCTCGGCGGCGACGAGGGCGACGCGTTGACGGTGACGCTTGCCGGCGTGGCAAACGGCAGCCGCGTCAATCTCGATTACCGCATGTCCGACCTCTTGGCGCTGACCGGCAATGGCACGACGAGCTTGGAGGCGACGCTCGAAAACGCCGTGCCCTCCATCCTGTTCGGCCAGGCCGGGCTCGACCCGCTGCCGGTGGATGTCGGGGCCAACGGCCGCCTGACGCTCAAGGTGAAGGCATCCGGCAACGATCCCGCCGATGCGGCGCTGACCTTCGCGACCGACCGCACGTCGTTCATGGCCAACGGCAAGGTCGATGTCCGTCCGGAGACATTCATGAACGGCCAGATCGCGCTTTCGCTCGACAGCGCCGATATCGACCCCTATCTCATCATGAACGGCATCGCTCTGCCACAGACCGCAACCGGACTGCCGTTCGGCCTCCAGGTCAATGCCGCCGTCGATAGCGACAAGATCGTCTTTTCCGATCTCAAGGGGCATGCGGCCGACAACGAATTTTCCGGTGCGCTGACCTTCGACCGGAAGGCCGCGAAGACGACCGCGAGCGGTGGGCTGACACTCTCCAAGGCCGATGCCGGCTGGCTCGGTGAGGCGGTGTTCGGCCAGATCGTCGATCCCGCCAATGGTGAGCTGACGACGGCGCCGCTGGGGCTGCCCATCTTCAAGGATCTCGACGTCAACGTGAAGCTGGCGGCCAAGGAGTTCTGGCCCGGCCTGCCGGAAACGGCGGTGTCGGACTTCACCAGCAATGTCGCCTACAAGGGCGATGAGCTGCAGCTCAACGACATGGCCGGCAACTGGGACGGTGGAAAGCTCTCCGGCAACCTGCTCTTTACCAATGCCAACGGCACAGGTTTCCTACAGACGAAGATTGCGCTTGCCGATTCCGATCTTTCCGGCGTCGTCTGGCTGCGCGACGGCGCGCCGATCGCCAACGGCAAGTTCGGGTTATCGCTGTCGATGGAGGCCTCGGGCAAGACCATCGGCGAGATCGCCAGCTCGCTCAATGGTTCGGGCGAGTTGAGGCTCGGCGAAACCAGCATACGCGGGTTGAACCTTGCCATCCTTCCGCCGCTGCTTGCCGCGACGGATACGATGCAGGAGCAGATCAATGCCGGCAAGGTGCATCCGATCATCGAGACGCTGCTCAGCAACGGCGAGGCGAAGCTGCCGCCGCTCGGCATCCCCTTCAACATCGCCGACGGGACGCTGAGGGTGCAGAATGTCACCGTCGCCAACGATCTCGCCCGCATCACCGCCGATGCGCAGATCGCGCTGCCGGAAGAGCGGATCAGCGCGACGCTGGGTGTCGGTTTTAATCCTGGCACGGAAGCGCTTTCCGGCGCCGAGCCTGCGCTCCGTCTGAATTTTTCCGGCATGCTGCCGTCACCCGGCAAGACGATGGATGTGACCGATATCACCAGCTATCTGTCGCTGCGCGCCTTCGAGCGCGAGCGCCGGCGTGTCGAGCGGCTGCAGGCGGTCGTGCTCGAAAAACAACGGCTGCGCCGCGAGGTGGCGCTCTACCGATTCAACGACGCCGAGCGCATCAAGGCGGCCGAGATCGAGCAGCAACGGCAGGCGGAGGAAGAGCGGCTGCGCGCGCTGGCGCAGAAAGCAGCCGCTGAGAAGGCTGCTGCCGAGGCGGAGGCTGCACGCGCGGCGGAAGCCAAAGCGAAGGCCGATGCGGATGCGCAGGCGAGGGCCGCCGCCGAGGCGGAAGCAGCACGGCGCAGCGGGCAAGCGCAGCCCGGTCCGCTCAATTTCGACCAGTTGCCGGGCGTTCAGGCGCAGTGAAAGCGCATAGAATTTGATTCATGCAAGGCGCTTCAGGTCTTTGTTTTCATTGATGTCCTCCCAAATCGCTACGCGATTTTGAGCAACATGCGTCACGGCTGGTGGCCGGCGCCCGCCTTCAGCCAGGAAAGCACATGCAAGCGCAGCGCCGAGGACAGGTTGCTGTCCGGTGGGCGGTGGTCGTCGATTTCGGAGATCAGGGCGGCGAGCGGTATCGAACGGGCTCCGGCAATCGTCTTCAGCTCGGCCCAGAACTCATCCTCCAGCGAAAAACTGGTGCGATGGCCGTGCAATGTCGCCGAATGCTTGCGGATCATGGAGCCTTCAAATCCCGGGCAGAGCATAGCGCGTCCGGGACGACGCGCTCAGGACGTTCTATCAAATTTAGCGTGGGTTGGCAGATCGATTCTAGGAAAGTGCGCAAGTGGCTGATCGCAGAAACCATTCCGGCTTTTCACGCTTTGCGTGAAAGCGTCACGCGCCGTCGTCGTCCGTCTCGATTCGGCCGTCGCGATGGGCTTTGTCGGCCTTGTCGTTCAGGCTGCGGGTCAGTTGCTTTTCGGTCTTGGTGCGGCCGAAGGAGATGCGGTTCTGCTCGGCCTGCTTCTCCTTTTCGGAGCGAGCCTGCTTCTTGCGGAACTGGCGCAGATTGATGATTTCGGCGCTCATGCGATACCTGGATTCCCTATGAAGAAGGGAGGCTTGGCCTCCCTTCAAATCACTGCTTCTTGCGGAAGGAGTCGAGCGAGACGACGGAGCCCGGTTTCTTCTCCTCGCCGTCGGCGGGTTTTGCGCCTGCGGCGTCATCGGGCTTTCCGGCCGCATCCACCGGATAGGCGGTAATTTCGCCGGACGGCAATTCCTCGCCATCGGCGAGCGGTACGTCGAATTCGAGCTCGAAGTTGACAGAGGGATCGTAGAAGCCGCGGATCGCATTGAATGGGATAACCAGCTTTTCCGGAACGTCTGAGAAGGAAAGTCCGATCTCGAAATGCGTCTCGGTGATCTTCATGTCCCAGAACTGGTGCTGGATGACGATGGTCATCTGCTCGGGGTATTTCGACTTCAGGTGCTGGGAGATGCGCACGCCGGTGGCGCCCGTGAGGAAGGTGATGAAGAAGTGATGATCACCGGGCAGACGGCCCGTGGCTGCGACTTCCGCCAATACCTTGCGGATGACGCCGCGAAGTGCATCCTGTGCCAGAATGTCGTAGCGGATATGATCCTGCCCCATGCTTTTCCTGTCTTTCGTCGGTTCGGAAGTCTTTTCACAAGGTTATATGCCACGTCCGGGCGCCTTGGGAAAGACCGGAGCCGAGTCACGTTTTTCAGCAGCATACATGATTTCGGCGGCAGGGAGAAGGTGAAGGCTTCTGTTGCCAGGTGCCTTCGGACCCCGCCTAGAGGTGCGAACCACTAGGACTTTGATTGAAGTGTCACACCGCGATTAAGCAGCGAGACGAGCTTCCGCATAGTTGTCGTTTGCAACTACAATTTTAGCCCGATAACGGCGGTACAATGCCGAGCAAAAAGACGATCTTTACACCCTTGTCGATCCTGTTTCGCCCCCATCAAAAGCCGGCCTTCAAGACCGCCGGTTTTTGGTGGAGGCGCCGGGTACCGCCCCCGGGTCCAATAGGTTTATTACACCGCTCATTTATCGCCATAGCCGACCCGAAGGCCGGCAAGGCTGATATAGTGGTTTCCTCAGCCCAAGGAAAGGGCAAACGTCATAAAAGCGTTATGCGACCCATCAGAAACATTGGGAAAATGCCCGCCGGTGATTGGTTTCCCGGTTCCGAAGGCTTAAATTGGCCGAAACGGAATCAGCGCGACATGAAGCAATATCTCGATCTCTTGAATCACGTGATGGAAAAGGGCTCCGACCGGGGCGACCGCACCGGCACCGGCACGCGCTCGGTCTTCGGTTACCAGATGCGCTTCGATCTCGAAGAGGGCTTCCCCGTCCTTACCACGAAGAAGCTGCATCTGCGCTCTATCATCCACGAGCTTTTATGGTTCCTAAAGGGCGAGACGAATATCCGCTATCTCAAGGAGAACGGCGTTTCGATCTGGGACGAATGGGCCGATGCAAACGGCGATCTCGGGCCGGTCTACGGCGCCCAGTGGCGCTCCTGGCCAGCGCCCGACGGCGGCCATATCGACCAGATCGCCAATCTGGTCAAAGGGATCGTCAACAACCCGAATTCGCGCCGCCACATCGTTTCGGCCTGGAATCCGGCCGAAGTGGACGAAATGGCGCTGCCACCCTGCCATTGCCTGTTCCAGTTCTATGTGGCCGACGGCAAGCTTTCCTGCCAGCTCTACCAGCGCTCGGCCGATATCTTCCTCGGCGTGCCGTTCAACATCGCCTCCTATGCGCTGCTGACGATGATGGTGGCTCAGGTAACCGGACTGAAGCCCGGCGACTTCGTCCACACGCTCGGCGATGCCCATCTCTATCACAACCATTTCGACCAGGCGAAGCTGCAGCTGGCGCGCCGGCCGAAGCCGCTGCCGTTCATGCGCATCAATCCTGATGTGAAGGATATTTTCGGCTTCACTTTCGACGATTTCGAGCTGATCGGCTACGAGGCCGATGCCAACATCAAGGCGCCGATCGCCGTCTGATCCGGGATATTCCATGGCCGACATTCGCAGGACCATTATCGCCGCCGTTGCCCGCAACGGCATTATCGGCCGCGACGGCGATATGCCGTGGCGGCTTTCGAGCGATCTCAAGCGCTTCAAGGCGCTGACATTGGGAAAGCCTGTATTGATGGGCCGCAAGACCTACGATTCGATCGGCAAGCCGCTGCCGGGACGGCCGAACGTCGTCATTTCGCGGCAAGCGGCGATAGACCATGCTGATGTCAGCATGGCTCATTCGCTGCCCGAGGCGATGACGGTGGCCGACAGGCTGGCGCTCGAAACCGGCGTCGACGAAATCTGCATTCTCGGCGGCGGGCAGGTCTATGCCCAGGCGATCGGTCTTGTCGATCGGATGTGCATCACGCATGTCGAGGCCGATCTCGACGGAGACGCTTCGTTTCCCGCGATCGATCCCGAGATCTGGCAGGCGGGGGAGGCGATCGCGGTTCCGGCCAGCGAAAAGGACAGTTATCCCACGCGTTTCATCGTCTACGAACGCCGTCGCGCCTGAAAATGAACTATTTTCCAATTAAATTGACCAAGTTTCTCACGCTGCGTTGAAAGCCGATGCGGCGATACCTATAACGGTCACCAACGCGTCCGCCGGTCAGCCCCCACGGTTTCGGATGCGTCGCGACTTAACGAACAACGAGGTTTTGATGCCCTGGAGCAATCAGAATGGCGGCGGCGGCCCTTGGGGCGGCGGCGGCGGTAATAATCAGGGACCATGGGGACAGGGGCCGAACCGGCCGCGCGGTGGCGGCGGCAAGGGCGGACCGCCTGATCTGGAAGATATCATCCGGCGCGGCCAGGACCAGCTGCGCAATATCATTCCCGGCGGCTTCAACGGCGGTGTGGCGGTGATCGTCGTGGCGATCGTCGCCGTCTTCTGGCTGATCCAGTGCGTCTATACCGTTCAGCCGGATGAGCGCGGCGTCGAGCTTCGCTTCGGCAAGCCGCGTGAAGAGGTGTCGATGCCGGGCCTGCATTTCCATCTCTGGCCGATGGACTCGGTCGAGATCGTCAAGGTCACCGAGCAGCAGCAGAATATCGGCGGTCGCAACAATACCAATTCGACTGCCGGGCTCATGCTTTCCGGCGACCAGAACATCGTGAACGTGCAGTTCTCCGTGCTCTATACGGTGAACGATCCGAAATCCTATCTCTTCCGTCTCGAAAATCCGGCTGAAACGCTGCAGCAGGTTTCCGAAAGCGCGATGCGCGAAATCGTCGGCCGCAGGCCGGCGCAGGATGCCTTCCGCGACAATCGCGGGCCGATCGAGACCGAGGTGCGCAACATCATCCAGGACACGATGGATCGCTACGGTGCGGGCATCGCGATCAACCGCGTGACGATCGAGGATGTCGCTCCCCCGCGTGAAGTGGCCGATGCCTTCGAAGAAGTGCAGCGCGCCGACCAGGACAAGCAGCGTCTGGTGGAAGAAGCGAACCAGTACGCCAACCAGAAGCTCGGCCAGGCACGCGGCGACGCGGCTCGCATCCGGGAAGACGCCGCAGCCTACAAGAACCGGATCGTCAAGGAGGCCGAAGGTGAAGCGCAGCGCTTCATTTCAATCTATGACGAATATTCCAAGGCGCCTGACGTGACGCGCCAGAGACTGTTCCTGGAAACGATGGAACAGGTGCTGAAGGGTTCCAAGAAAGTGATCATCGACGAAAAGCAGGGCATTGTGCCCTATCTGCCTCTCAACGAGATCGGCAGACCGACGCAGAAGCAGGGAGGCTGATCATGATGTCGAACAGACTTCCCGTCATTCTCATCATTCTCGCGATCGTGCTGGCCGTGATCTATTCCTCAGTCTTCGTGGTCAATGCCCGCGAGCAGGCAATCGTCGTTCGCTTCGGCGAGATCCAATCGGTGAAGACCGATCCAGGCATCTATTTCAAGCTGCCCTTCTCCTTTGCCGATGCCGACCGCGTGCAATATGTCCAGAAGCAGGAATTGCGCTTCAACCTCGACAATATCCGCGTCCAGGTTTCGGGCGGCGCCTTCTACGAGGTGAATGCATTCATCATCTACCGCATCAACGATGCGCGCCGGTTCCGCGAAACGGTGTCGGGTGACAGGGAGGCGGCGGAAGCGCGGCTTCGCACCCGTCTCGATTCCTCGCTGCGCCGGGTCTATGGCGTGCGCAGCATCGAAGCCGCACTCTCCCGCGAGCGCGTGGCGATGATGCTCGAGGTTCGCAACGAACTGCAGGCCGATGCGGAGACGCTGGGCATCACGCTCGATGACGTGCGCATCAGCCGTACCGACTTGACGCAGGACGTTTCCGAGCGCACCTTCAACCGCATGCGGGCCGAGCGTCTGGCGGAAGCCGAACTGCTGCGGGCACAGGGTAACGAAGAGGGCCAGCGCCGCCGCGCCATCGCCGACCGCCAGGTCGTCGAGCTGACCGCGGATGCGCAGCGCGAGTCCGAAATCCTGCAGGGCCAGGGCGATGCGGAACGCAACCGCATCTTCGCCGACTCCTTCTCACGCGATCCTGCTTTCTTCGAGTTCTACCGCTCGATGGCGGCCTATTCCTCGGCGCTCTCGTCGCAGGATACAACGCTGGTGCTTTCGCCGAACTCGCAGTTCTTCCGCTATTTCAACAACTCTGCCGGCAATCCGGCAGCGCCTGCTCCGGCTTTGCCGCCACCGACTGCGCCTGGCGCACCGGCCCAGCCGGCGAACTGACGATCTGTTGAATGCAGGGTTTCCTCACCGGGCCTGCATTCTCCCGCATCATCGAGGGGCTGGTTTCGTACCGGCCCCTCGTTTCGTATTGGGATAGCGAGGCAACTTTGTCTCCAGTTCCAAGCGGCAGTCGCGGGACTTCGAATTTGTGGCGATGGCAGCAGGTGTTAGGTGTGTCCGGCTTTTGCGAGGCCACGTCACATTGCACGGGGATTTCGCGAAAAGGTGATTTCACCCTCCATCATTCCGCCTTATGCTGATGCTCAATGTGCGCATGTACCCCTTATGAGGAAGCTTGATGGCCCCCACGATTCGCTCGCCCTTCAGACGAACGCTCGCGCTTATGGCCAGCGCCGCAATCCTGGCGCAAGCTGGCGTGAGCGGGATTGCCTATGCGCAAACCGCGCCTGAGACGACCGCACCCGGGGTTACTGCACCCGCTCCGGCTACTCCGGAAACGGCTGTTCCCGCTCCTACGCCTCCCGCACCCGCCGCGCCGCAGCAGACCGCTCCGATCCAGGCCGCCGTGCCCAATAGCGGCCCGGCTTCCGTCGCCGATCTCGCCGAAGGCCTGCTCGACGCCGTGGTCAATATCTCGACTTCGCAGAAGGTGAAGGACGACGAGGGCGCAGGCCCGGCGCCGCGCGCGCCAGACGGCTCGCCTTTCCAGGAATTCTTCAACGACTTCTTCAACAAGCAGCAGGGCAACAAGGGCGGCAACCACAATGTCAGCTCGCTCGGCTCCGGCTTCGTCATCGATCCGGCCGGCTATATCGTCACCAACAATCACGTGATCGAGGGCGCCGACGATATCGAGATCAATTTCGCCAATGGTTCGAAGCTCAAGGCGAAGCTGATCGGCACCGATACGAAGACCGATCTTTCGGTGCTGAAGGTTGAGCCGAAGACGCCGCTGAAATCCGTGAAATTCGGCGATTCCAGCACGATGCGTATCGGCGATTGGGTGATGGCGATCGGCAATCCGTTCGGCTTCGGGGGGTCGGTGACGGTCGGCATCATTTCCGGGCGTGGCCGCAACATCAATGCCGGTCCCTACGACAACTTCATCCAGACGGATGCGGCGATCAACAAGGGCAATTCGGGCGGCCCGCTCTTCAACATGAAGGGCGAGGTGATCGGCATCAACACGGCCATCATTTCGCCGAGCGGCGGCTCGATCGGTATCGGCTTCTCGGTGCCGTCGGAGCTTGCTTCCGGCGTCGTTGACCAGCTGCGCGAATATGGCGAGACGCGGCGCGGCTGGCTCGGCGTGCGCATCCAGCCGGTGACCGACGATATCGCCGACAGCCTCGGGCTCGACACTGCAAAGGGCGCGCTGGTCGCCGGCGTCATCAAGGGCGGCCCCGTCGACGACGGCTCGATCAAAGCAGGCGACGTCATTTTGAAATTCGACGGCAAGACCGTCAGCGAAATGCGCGACCTGCCGCGAGTGGTGGCGGAAAGCACGGTCGGCAAGGAAGTCGAGGTGGTAGTGCTGCGCGACGGCAAGGAGCAGACCGTCAAGGTGAAGCTCGGCCGACTCGAGGACAGCGATCAGGCGGCTGCATCTGACGATTCAGCACCCGATGGCTCGCAGGACGACGGCGTGATCACTCCGGATCCCGGCGAGAACAATGACATGGACCAGCCGGATTCCGGCGATCAGGCCAAGCCTGCACCTGATACACCCAACCAGTACAAGGGCCAGGTGTCGCCGGATGCGGCCACGCCGAAGAACGTGCTCGGGCTGTCGCTGTCGCTGTTGAGCGCCGAGACGCGCAAGGCCTTCGGCATTGCCGAGAGCGTCGATGGCGTCGTCGTGACGGAAGTGACGCCCGGCTCCGCCTCCGCCGAAAAGGGGTTGAAGCCCGGCGACGTGATCGTCGAGGTGGCGCAGGAGTTCATGAAGTCGCCGGATGCGGTCGCCGCCAAGGTGCAGGCGCTGAAACAGGAAGGCCGCCGCAACGCCCAACTGATGATCGCATCGGCGAATGGCGATCTGCGGTTCGTGGCGGTGCCGATGGAATAAGAAAAGCTATGGCGGTGATGGATGCCGCCGTGGTCTCCGATTCTCCCTCACACCTGTGGCATCGCAAAGCCCTGAGGGCACTGATAACGAGGAGAGGGTGTGCCGTGTGATACACCCCCCTCTGCCCTGCCGGGCATCTCCCCCACAGGTGGGGAGATCGGCAGGAAGCGATGCCTCGCCCTAAATTGACGGTTCACGATACGGCCAGTTGTCTGGGGAAGCCATCGCGCCCAGCCGATCTCCCTCCTTGTGGGGGAGATGCCCGGCAGGGCAGAGGGGGGTACCCCAGGCGCTGCCAGTGCAACGGGAAGGAGAGGGTGTGCCTGGCGCGATATCGCCTTCAAGCCGTCACGAAATCCGTCTTCCGATAGCCCTGGATATAGAGCAGGGCGGTCAGGTCGCCGTGGTTGATGCGCATCTGCGCTTCGGCGGCAACAGTTGGCTTGGCGTGGAGCGCGACACCGGAGCCGGCAAGGTGCAGCATGCCGAGATCGTTGGCGCCGTCGCCGACGGCGATCGCCTCTTTCGGCGAAATTCCGAGGCGAGCCGCAATTTCGTTCAGCGCATCGACCTTCGCCTGTTTTCCGAGGATCGGTTCGGCGACGAAGCCGGAGAGGATGCCGCCGTCTTCGAGCAGGGTGTTTGCGCGGTTCTCGTCGAAGCCGAGGGTGGCGGCGATGCGGCTGGTGAAGACGGTGAAGCCGCCGGAGACAAGCGCGGTGTAATGGCCTTTCGACTTCATGGTGGCGATCAGTTCCAGGCCGCCTGGGGTGAGCGTGATGCGCTTGGCGATCACCTCGTCGACGACCGATATCGGCAGCCCCTTCAGCAGGGCAACACGCTCACGCAGGGCAGGCTCGAAGGCGATCTCGCCATTCATGGCCCGGGCGGTGATATCAGCAACCTTTTCCTTCAGGCCGACTTCGGCGGCGAGTTCGTCGATGCACTCCTGGCCGATCATCGTCGAATCCATGTCGGCGATCAGCAGCTTCTTGCGGCGGGCCTCTTGCTCCTGGATGACAAGGTCGATGGGCGCGCTTGCTATGACGGCAAGGATATTGGCCTCTGCCGCTTGCGCATCAGTGCCGTCACGCAGCGCGATGTCGCAGGCAACGCCATCGGCCAACCAGTAGAGGCCGGAAGCCTTGACCGCCTCGGCCGCCCGTTCGGCGATTGCGGGTGTCAGCACGGGATTTGACGGATTGGCAACAAGCGTGGCAACGAGGGCCATGATGGAAAACCTTCTGAGCACAGTGAACGCGATCCTGATAACCGGGCCGACCGCCAGCGGCAAGTCCGCGCTCGCCGTCGAATTGGCCAGACGCCATGACGGCGCGGTCGTCAACGCCGACAGCATGCAGGTCTACGACACGCTGCGGGTGCTGACCGCGCGGCCGTCAGAGGAGGAGATGCAGGGCGTGCCGCATCATCTTTACGGCCACGTGCCGGCAGGTGCGGCCTATTCCACAGGCGCCTGGCTGCGGGATGTCTCGGCACTACTACCGGCACTCTGGGACGCAGGACGGCTGCCGGTCTTCGTCGGCGGCACGGGACTTTACTTCAAGGCGCTGATCGGGGGGCTCTCCGATATGCCGGAGATACCGGAGGTGCTGCGGGAGAGACTCAGGACGCGGCTGCTGGAGGAGGGGCCGGACGGGCTCCATGCCGAACTCGCCGAGGCCGATCCCGCCATGGCGGCAAGCCTCAACCGCCAGGACGGGCAGCGGATCGTCCGGGCGCTGGAGGTCTTGAAGGCGACGGGGCGATCGATCGCCAATTTCCAGGGCCGGGCGGGACCGGTGGTGATCGACGCCGATGAGGCCCGCAAGATCGTCGTGCTGCCGGACCGGGCTGTGCTGCATCAGCGCATCAACGGGCGTTTCGAAAAGATGCTGCAGCAAGGTGCGGAAGACGAGGTACGGGCTCTGCTTGCGCTCGATCTGCCGGCCGAGGCGCCTGTAATGAAGGCAATCGGCGTGTCGCAGATTACGGCGATGCTGAGGGGCGAGATGACGCGCGGCGAGGTGTTGGAGAAGGGTGCTGCGGCGACGCGGCAATATGCCAAGCGGCAAATGACATGGTTCCGCAACCAGATGGACGACAGCTGGGAGCGGCTGACAGTTTAGGCTTCAGTTCGTTGCGGGCCTCCAACTTGAAACATCTGTTGGCTCAGCAGTTTGACGAGTTCGCCGACCGCGGCCTGTAACTGGTCCGGCATAAATCCGCCGAAGCCCAGCATCAGGCCGCGACGCGCCGGCTGTGTGGCATACATCGGGGAAATCGCACGTACGGCGAGGCCGGCCGAGAGGGCATGGGCTGCGAGTTGCACGTCGTCGACCTCCTCGGGCAGCCATAGAAGAATATGCATGCCTTGGTCGCTCTCCTGGACGCGGCAGCCCTCAGGCAAGCCCCGCTCGAGCGCCGAGAGCAGAACAGCGCGGCGTTCGGCATAGAGGCCGCGGATGCGCCGGATATGCGCTTCGAAATAACCTTCCCGCATGTAGGCCGCCAGAACATGCTGTTCGGCGATCGGCGAATGCCGGTCGAGAATGGCGCGGGCGCCGGCAAAGGCTTCTGCGAGTGGCGAAGGGGCGATGACGTAGCCGAGGCGCAGGGAAGGAAAGAGCACCTTGCTGAAGGTGCCGAGATAGACGACGCGTGACGGACGCAACCCTTGCATCGACGGAAACGGGTGTCCGGCATAACGCAGCTCACTGTCGTAATCGTCCTCGATGATCCAGGCGCGATTTTGGTCAGCCCAGGCGATCAAGGCATTGCGCCGCGCCATGCTGAGCGGCATCCCGATCGGATATTGGTGCGAAGGGGTGACGAATGCGGCGCGCGCCTGGGGACAGAGCTCGAGGCCGCGTTCCACGTTCATTCCCTGTGCATCGACCGGCAGGCGGTGCGTCCGTACGCCGAGATCGTCGAGCACGGCCGTCAGGCCGGGATAGGCCGGGTCCTCGGCCCAAACCGGATCGTCACGCGAGAGAAGGACCCGGCCCGCCATATAGAGGCCTTGTTGGGTGCCTGACGTAACGATGACCTGTTCAGGTTCGCAATGAACGGCCCGCGCGCGCCGGACGTGGTCGGCAATGGCAAGCCTGAGTTCGAGCAAGCCCATAGGGTCATGGTAACCCGAAGGTGCGGCCTGTCGCGACGCGCGGACGCGGTTGCCGAGACGGCGCCAGTTGTCGTCGGGCGCAATGCCACAAGACGGGACGGCGATGGCGAAGGGAACGGGCGGGTGCGGGGTGAGCGCACGGGCGATGGCGATCAGCCGGGCAGCCTGGAACGGCAGATCGACAGCATCCGCGGCAGACGGTACTGCCGGCGCAGGCGGGCGCGCCGGCGGCGCATCCATCAGATCGACGGCAACACGGGTTCCTGCTCCGACCCGCGCTTCGAGATAGCCTTCGGCGGTCAACTGATCGAACACCTCGACGACAGTGCCGCGCGCGATCTTCAGCGAAGCCGCAAGGCTACGCGTCGAAGGAAGGCGTTCCCCCGACCTCAGCTCACCGCGGGCGATTGCGTTCCGGAGGGCCTGCGCAAGCTGGCGACCGACATTGGCCGTTCGATTGATCGCGTTCAATGATGGTATCTCGATGATGCTGCGCCGTTTGGACATCGCGAAATGGTCCATAGAGTTTCTTCAAAAATGGCGCTTCACGATGAACCAATTTTCGAGGAAAAGGAAGCGGATTGGCGGCTCCCCGATGGCGAATTCTTCGCCTTCGGGATCGTGCCGTGCGCGGGCGCAAACTTCTGGAAAAACGCAAATGCAGGATCTTCTCGTCGTCTACATCGCCTACGCAATCGCTGCAGGCAGTCCCGGACCGAGCAACATGGCCATCATGAATGTGGCGATGCGGCAGGGGCGTCGACCGGCGCTCGCCCTTGCCGCCGGGGTCATTACGATGTCGACATTTTGGGGGCTGGTGGCGGTCACCGGCATCTCGACACTCCTCGTCCGCTATGCCCATGCCCTGCTGTTCCTTAAGATCGCAGGCGGATTGTACCTTCTCTGGCTCGCCTGGAGGGCGGCCCGCTCGGCCGCCGCCCCGGATGGGCCGGAAAGCGAGGCCGTCCGGCCTGCCGCGCAACTCGGCGCGCTCTATCGTCGCGGCGTTCTGATGCATCTCGGCAATCCGAAGGCGGTTCTGGCCTGGGTGGCGATCATGTCGCTCGGCCTCAAGCCCGGCGCTTCGCCGGAGATGGCCGTCACGGCCTTTGGCGGCTGCGTATTCTTGGGCATCTCAATATTTTCCGGCTATGCCGTGCTCTTCTCCACGGCACCGATGGTGCGCGGCTACGCCCGTGCGCGACGGTGGATCGAGGGCAGTCTCGCCATCTTCTTCGCGGGCGCCGGATCGCGCCTGCTGTTCTCACATTGACCGGATTTCCAGGATCGCATCATGTCTGTCATTTCTCCGTTTCATGGCCTTTCGGCCTTTCCGCCAACGCCCGCCGATAGGGATGGCCGGGTCGACACGGAAGCCCTCTGCCGCCTGTTGGAACGCCTGTGTGATGCAGGCGTCGCTTCGATAGGCCTTCTTGGCAGCACCGGGATCTACGCCTTTCTCACACGCGAGGAACGACGGCGAGCCGTCGAGGCTGCGGTCGAGTGCGTTCGCGGTCGTATTCCCCTCGTCGTCGGCGTCGGTGCTCTGAGGACAGACCACGCCCGGAGCCTGGCGAAGGATGCCGAGGCCGCCGGTGCAGATGCTCTTCTGCTTGCGCCGGTGTCCTACACGCCGCTGACCCAGGACGAAGCCTACGAGCATTTCCTGGCGGTCACCGAGGCGGCGAAGCTGCCGCTTTGTATCTACAACAATCCCGGCACGACCCACTTCACCTTCAGCCGGGATCTTCTGCAGCGCCTATCCGATATCGAGACGATCAGGGCCGTGAAGATGCCTCTGCCTGCTGACGGCGATTTTGCAGGCGAGTTGGCGGAATTGCGAGAAAGGACCAGGCTTGCGATCGGCTACAGCGGTGACTGGGCCGCGGCCGAAGCGCTGCTTTCAGGTGCCGACGCCTGGTACAGCGTCATCGGCGGCTTGCTTCCGCGCGTCGCCCTTGCTTTGACCAAGGCCGCGATTGCGGGCGAGGGCAGCGAAGTGCGTCGGCTCGATGGTCTTCTCGAGCCGCTCTGGCAAACGTTCAAGGCGTTCGGAAGCCTTCGCGTGGTCTACACGCTGGTCGACCTTCTCTCACTCGCCAGGGTAGAGCTCCCACGCCCTCTCTTGCCGCTCGGGCCGACGGATCGGCAACGGGTGCTCGAGGCCGTCGAGCCTCTGATCGCTCTGGAGAGCCAGCTGAAGCCTCAATCCTTGTTGTAGAGGCTGCTCAGCGGTTTCTTCAAGATGCTTTCGCGCAACGACGTGCCGGGCTCCCGACGAGAGACTGCGGGCTGGTCCGCCGGGGGTGTCGGCCGGGGAAAGACCGGCTCGTCGCGGCGCATCTCGCGGCGGAGCGCGTCCAGCCGGGGATCGATCGCAGGTGACGTGGCCGGGTCCAGCCGCGGTGTCTGCGGCAGCAGTTCGCGGCGGTAGGATTCAAGCGGCGCGGAGACGGGCGGCGCGGCGGAAGAGGCGGGCGGCGTGTATGGCTTCGTGTCAAGATCCTCGTCGACTGCGTCTGTCTCGTCGAAACCTGCCACGGACGCGGCATAATTCTGCTGGAAATTCGCAATGTCGGGTCCGACGGTCACCGCCCGCATGCGCGTGACGATCTTGCGCAAATCGACCGTATCCGGATCTTCCTCGCTGTGCTTGTTGTTGGCGCTGCTCGCCTTCGGCAAGAGGTTTTCGTCGACGCGGGAAAAACGCATGCGCATCGGCACGCTGATCGCTTCGCCGAAAGCGATCGCCTCGCCGTTGCCGATCGAAGAGATGAAGCTCGTCGTCGAGATCGACGAATTCGGGATGGCCGAGCGGATGATTTCCTGGTCGCGGTCATTGGCAAGGCGCATGGCAAAGAGTGTCGAACACTGTGACAGGATCGTCTGGTCGAGCTCGCCCGGCCGCTGGGTGATGATGCCGAGCGAGACGCCGTATTTGCGGCCTTCCTTGGCGATGCGGGCGATCGCCTGGCGCGTCGGCACGAAGCCGAGGCTGGGATCGGAGGGGATATAGCGGTGAGCTTCCTCGCAGACGACGAGCATGTGGATGGCGCCGTCGCTCCACAGCGCCACCTCGAAGGCCATACGGCAGAGCACAGAGGCGACCGAATTGACGACCTCGGAGGGAATGCCGGCCAGTTGGAAGGTGCAGATCGGCCTGCCATCGCCGGGGATGCGAAAGATCTGCGCGATGGTTTCGGTGATCGTGTCGCTGATCGTGTTGTTGGAGAACATGAAGTGATAGCGCGGATCGTTGATCGCGGCGATGAGGCGCATCTTCAACGACCGCAGGAAGGGTTTTTCCGAGCGGCCTTCCAGGCGGCCGATGCGCTCGTCGATCAGCGCCAGCAGATCGGCCATGCGGTAGGGAACCGGCGTATCGGCGGTGATCGAACTCTTTTCCGTCGTGCGGCGCACGAGCGAGTTGTCGCTGCCGCGGAAGGCACGCTTGGCCTCCGGCAGGATATCGCGCAGCATATCGAGCTCTTCGGGCACCGGCGGGCGGCCGCGAAAGACGACCTCGGCAAATTCCTCCAGCCGCATCAGCCAGAAGGGCAGGTCGAGCGTATCGGTATCGATGGTGACGGCGTGCTGAGGAAATGCGGCGGCGAATTCATTATGCGGATCGAGAATCAGTACACGCAGCTTCGGATCCGCCGCGATCGACTTGTGCAGGAGCAGCGATACGGCCGTCGACTTGCCGACGCCAGTCGAGCCGACGACCGCGAAATGCTTGGAGAGCATCGAGGGGATATGGATCGCCGCATCGATGCTTTCGTCCTGCGTCAGCTTGCCGATGACGGCGGTCGTACCCTGGCCGGCATCGTAGATGCGCATCAGGTCTGCGGATCGGATGCGGTGCGCGATGGCGCCGAGATAGGGATAACGCGAGATGCCGGTCGAGAATTCCTCTCGCCCGTCCTCGTCGACACGGACTTCGCCCAGCAGCTCGGTCTCGATCTTGAAAATGTTGTCTTCGCCTTCGCCCCAGGCATGGCTACCGGTGTTCATCTGGTAGGCGAGCGCGACGACGCGGTTGCGGCCGACGCTGATCGAAATCAGCCGGCCCACGGACCAGAGTTCAGTAAGATCGGTGCCGCCCTGTTCGGCGACGGCCGCAATCGTCGCCCGCGAACCGCTGCATGCAACGACGCGGCCGAGAAAGCGATTTCCCGGCGCATGGCCATCGCGGCGATCATGCTCGCCTGCCTTGCCAGACGTGCGCAAGTCGTTGTTGAGCAAAGGGCTACTCCATGCGGTAGCGAAGAAGAATAAAGTCGATCCTTTAACAAATCCTTCATCCTATCGAATTTCGGGGATGCAGGTGTGGGGCAGTTTTTTATTGCGGCATGCGTTGACGCTGCGAAATTTTCTGTCTATCACTTCCGACCATGAAAATCGCAACGGCTCTTATCGTGGTGGGAAAGCGCATGGGCAGGATGGTGTAACCATCCGGCGATAGCCACCCATGCGCTAGATGACAGGCTCCTCAGGGGCCTTTTTTTATGCCCGAAATCAGGGCTTCCGGCCACAAACGCAATCCCAGCATCAAACGGAACAGACAGATGAGCACGGACAATCAGGCGGCAGGCAATCGGATGACGGGAGCGGAGATCGTTCTCAAGGCGCTGAAGGACAACGGCGTCGAACATATCTTCGGCTATCCCGGCGGCGCGGTCCTGCCGATCTATGACGAGATCTTCCAGCAGGAGGACGTCAAGCACATCCTCGTCCGCCACGAGCAGGGGGCCGGCCATGCGGCCGAAGGTTACGCCCGCTCCACCGGCAAGGTCGGCGTCATGCTGGTGACCTCGGGTCCGGGCGCTACCAATGCCGTCACGCCGCTGCAGGACGCGCTGATGGATTCGATCCCGCTCGTCTGCCTGACCGGTCAGGTTCCGACCCCACTGATCGGCTCCGACGCCTTCCAGGAATGCGATACGGTCGGCATCACCCGGCCCTGCACCAAGCACAATTGGCTGGTCAAGGATGTCAACCAGCTCGCTGCCGTCATTCATGAGGCCTTCCGCATCGCCCAGTCCGGCCGTCCAGGCCCCGTCGTCGTCGATATTCCGAAAGACGTGCAGTTTGCGACCGGCACCTACACGCCGCCCGCCGATTACGCGATCCAGAAGAGCTACCAGCCGAAGATCCAGGGCGACCTCAACCAGATCCATGCCGCGATCGAACTGATGGCGAATGCGCGCCGTCCGATCATCTACTCTGGCGGCGGCGTCATCAATTCCGGCCTCGAGGCTTCCAAGCTGCTGCGCGAGCTGGTCGAGCTCACCGGTTTCCCGATCACCTCGACGCTGATGGGCCTCGGCGCCTATCCTGCTTCAGGCAAGAACTGGCTGAAGATGCTCGGCATGCACGGCTCCTACGAGGCCAACATGGCGATGCACGACTGCGATGTCATGGTCTGCATCGGCGCCCGCTTCGACGACCGTATCACTGGCCGCCTCAATGCCTTTTCACCGAATTCGAAAAAGATCCATATCGATATCGATCCGTCCTCGATCAACAAGAACGTCCGGGTCGATATCGGCATCCGCGGCGATGTCGGGCATGTGCTTGAAGACATGGTCCGTCTGTGGCGGGCGCTGCCGAAGAAACCGGAAAAGGGCCGCCTCGATGACTGGTGGACCGATATCGCCCGCTGGCGGGCGCGCAACTCCTTCGCCTATACGAAGAGCAATGACGTCATCATGCCGCAATATGCGCTGGAACGGCTCTTTGCCCACACCAAGGACCGCGATACCTACATCACCACCGAGGTCGGCCAGCACCAGATGTGGGCGGCGCAGTTCTTCGGCTTCGAGCAGCCGAACCGCTGGATGACCTCGGGCGGCCTCGGCACGATGGGCTACGGCCTGCCGGCCGCACTTGGCGTGCAGATTGCCCATCCCGACAGTCTCGTCATCGACATTGCCGGTGACGCGTCGATCCAGATGTGTATCCAGGAAATGTCGGCAGCGATCCAGCACGATGCGCCGATCAAGATCTTCATCATGAACAACCAGTATATGGGCATGGTGCGCCAGTGGCAGCAGCTGCTGCACGGCAACCGCCTGTCGAATTCCTATACGGAGGCGATGCCCGATTTCGTCAAGCTTGCGGAGGCCTATGGCGCCGTCGGCCTGCGCTGCGAAAAGCCGGATGCGCTTGATGACACCATTCTGGAGATGATCGAGGTCAGAAAGCCGGTCATCTTCGATTGCCGCGTCGCCAATCTCGCCAATTGCTTCCCGATGATCCCCTCGGGCAAGGCCCATAACGAAATGCTGCTGCCGGACGAGGCCACCGATGAAGCGGTCGCCAATGCGATCGACGCCAAGGGCCGCGCGCTCGTCTAATAAGGGAAGGGACCAAGGACATGAACGCTCACCTACAGCCCACGGGCTCCGCTTACTTCATTTCGCCGGAAACGGCGGCTGTCGAAAGCCACACGCTTTCGGTTCTCGTCGACAACGAACCGGGGGTTCTTGCCCGGGTCATCGGCCTGTTTTCCGGCCGCGGATATAATATCGAGAGCCTGACGGTCTCCGAGACCGAGCATCAGGCGCATCTTTCCCGCATCACCGTCGTCACACGCGGCACGCCGCAGGTGCTGGAGCAGATCAAGGCTCAGCTGGAACGCATCGTGCCGGTGCATCGCGTCGTCGACCTGACAGTGCGCGCCCGCGAACTCGGCCAGGACCGGCCGATCGAGCGCGAAGTGGCACTGATCAAGGTGATCGGCGAGGGCGAGATGCGCGCCGAGACCTTGCGCCTTGCCGATGCCTTTCATGCCAAGGTGGTGGATGCGACCGTCGGTCACTTCATTCTGGAGATCACCGGCAAATCGTCGAAGATCGATCAGTTCGTGGCGATCATGAAGCCGCTCGGCCTCATCGAGGTCTGCCGTACCGGGATTGCGGCGATGAACCGCGGCGCGCAGGGGATGTAAACCCGGCACCGCAACGGTGTTGAAGGCCGCTGGAGATCAGAGCATCTCCAGCGGCTTTTTCTTTGTGGGCGGTGGAAAGGCGGCGTCGAGGGCATCCCAGTCGTCGTCGGTAATGTCGAGCGAGACGCAGTCGCGGTTTTCGGCTGCGCGTTCGGCATTCGACGTCTTCGGAATGACGATGACGCCGTCGCGTTCCAAGAGGAAGGCGAGCGCCAGCTGGGCGGGTGTTGCCTGATAGGCCTTGGCGATGCGGATTAGTTCGGGATGGTGCAGGATATGTCCCTGTTCGATCGGCGAATAGGCCATGATGGGAATGCCGCGGTTCTGGCACCAGGGCAGCAGGTCGAATTCGATGCCGCGGCGGGAGAGATTATAAAGCACCTGGTTGGCGGCGACGTTGGCGCCGTCGGGCACGCGGAGCAGTTCCTCCATGTCGTCGGTGTCGAAGTTGGAGACGCCCCAGGCGCCGATCTTGCTTGACGCCTTCAGCGTTTCGAAAGCGGCGACGGTCTCGGCGAGCGGATAGTTGCCGCGCCAGTGCAAGAGATAGAGATCGATGCGGTCAGTGCCCAACCGTTCGAGACTGTGCTCGCAAGCCTCGATCGTGCCTTTCAGGCTGGCATTCCAAGGATAGACCTTACTGACGATGAAGACCTCGTCGCGCCGGCCCCTGATCGCCTGGCCGACGATCTCTTCAGCGCCACCGTCACCGTACATTTCGGCGGTGTCGATCAGCGTCATGCCGAGATCGATGCCTGCCTTGAGGCTTTCGATCTCGGCCTTGGCATGGCCGGCATCCTCGCCCATGGCCCAGGTTCCCTGGCCGAGCGCCGGCACTTGCGCGCCGTTGGGGAAGGTGATCGTCGGGATCGGGTCGTCTTGCATGAACTTTTCCATTTGGGGGAGATTGCCGCCAATTCTTATCTTTCAAGTAATCCTGTCACCATGACAATGATGTAATGGCATCAGCAATTTAGGACAGTTACATTGACCTAAATGAAATCGGCTACGAAGGATGGCCGGTCCCGGGAGGTTTCATGCCACTGGATACGTTTCTCGCCTTCGTTCTCTTCGCCTTCACGACCTCGATCACGCCGGGGCCGAACAATATGATGCTCTTCGCATCGGGCGTGAATTTCGGTTTCCGCAGGACGATCCCGCATATGTTCGGGATCGGTGCTGGCTTCTTTGTGCTGTTGCTCGGCGTCGGCTTCGGGCTTGGCGCGCTGCTGCAAACGATACCTGTGATCTATACGGCGCTGAAGTTTGCGGGCGGCGCCTATCTCGTCTGGATCGCCTGGAAGATCGCTTCCTCGCGCTCGCTCAGCGAAGGCAGAACCGGCGCTGAGCCGATGTCGTTCCTCGCCGCCGCCGCCTTCCAATGGGTCAACCCGAAAGCCTGGGTGATGGCGGTGACCGCGATGGCGACCTATACCAATCCGCAACTCTACCTCGTCAGCGTGCTGATCGTCGGTCTCGCTTTTGCGGCAGTCAATGTGCCCAGCGTCTCGACCTGGGCCGGTTTCGGCTCGGCACTGAGGGAATGGCTTTCCGATCCGGTGCGATTGAAATGGTTCAATATCAGCATGGCGGTGCTGTTGGTGGCGAGCCTCTGGCCGATGCTAAAATAGAGCGATTGCCGGCTTCATGAGCATCAGCCAGAGAATGCCGATGACGGCGAAGAAGGCCGGAAAGCCGCAGGCGAACCAGATGCGGTAGAGGCTGAAATAGGCCGGCGGCAGGGCTTGTCCCGCCGCTGCTGCGGCGCGGGCAATATCGCGCAGCCGGATCTGGATCCAGACGACGGGCAGCCAGAACAGGCCGGTCACGACATAAAGCAGCAGCGACAGCGCAATCCAGCCCTCCGACAACTCCCAGCCGATCGACCGGGCCAGCAGATAGCCGGTCACCGGCTGGAGAATGACTGCGGTGGCGGTAAAGAGGGTGTCGGCAACCACTACCGTTGCCGCAACATGGGCGATCAGCTTGGGATCGCGTGTCCGGTGCGCCATCACCATAAAGAAGGCGATGCCGGCGCCGGTGCCGAAGAGCACGGTCGCGCCGATGACATGGACAAGCAGCAGCCATTCCTCGAGCATCAGCGTTCATCCAGCGTAGCAAGTGCGGTGAGCGTCAGCATTAGCGACGGCACCACCTTGACGAGGGGGCCGAGCGGATCGAGCCAGAGCGCGGATTCGAGCAGGCTGGCGCCGGCAAGATAGGCGAACGACACGGCCAGCATGCCGAGAAGGGCGCCTTTCGCCAGCGGACGAAGGAGGACGGCAGCGCCGAGAGCGATGTCGATCAGACAGGTTGCAAGCGTCAGCGCCGTTGCCGCGGCCTCAGGCATGAACGGCAGGAAGTGAGCGGACGTCTTCTCCAGCGTCAGCAGCGGGATCAGACCTGAGAGCAGCCAGAAAGCGGATAGGCCCGATATGACGAGCGGCTTCAAAAGATAAAGCCTGGCAAACCAGAGATCCTGTACGCCGGAGGGATTGGCCGAGAGCGTCGCTGCCGCGGGTGTCGTGGCAAGGTCGCTCCCTGCTTTCGAGCTCCGCACGCCTTCCGACATGACAGTCATCGCCGTCGAGCGCAGCGGCGAACGCCAGCCGAGCAGTCCTGATAGATCGGCCAGCCATGTCACCGGGCTGGCAAGCCAGCGGGGAAGAGCGAACACGCGGGCGGGCGGCAGGCCGAGCCACTGGCGGTGAAGGCCGACGAGATCGGCGAGCGTCAGAACTTCGTCGGCGGCAAGATCGATATCGCCGGAGATGCCGCCGGAGACCGCCTGCGATACGGCTTCCGCCACATCGTCCACCGAAAGTGTTTCGACCGGACTTTCGGCATGGACCAGCGGCAGCACCAGGGGAAAGGCGGCAAGCGCCCGCAGCAGCGCCGAGCCGCCATGGGCATTGCGGCCGAGAACGAGGGCAGGGCGCAGGATGAGGTAAGGCAGGCCGCTAGCCGCCAGCGCCTGGTCGGCCCGCCGCTTGGTGGCGAGGAAAGGAAGATCGCCCGCCGCTCCCGCCGTCCTTGCCGATATCTGCACGATCAGCGGGCGCGACGAGCGTTTTGCGGCGGAATAGAGCGCCAGCATCGCCTCTGCCTGGGTGGCCGACAGATCATCCGAGAGGCCGTCCTGCAGGGCGCCGGCGCAATTGACGACGACATGCTGGTCCTTGAGGATCTCGTCCCAATCCGCTGGTTTCGTCATGCGTGAGAGATCTGCGCGCCGCCAGTCGATCGTCTGCTGTTTCAGGCGCGCACGCGCGGGATTACGGCCGAGCCCAGTTACGACGTGGCCGTCGGCGACGAGCCGGGCCGCAACGACGGAGCCTATGAAGCCGGTTGCGCCGAGAATCAGAATGTTCATGGCAGGAGATTAGCGGAAAAGCGCATGAGACATAGAAGGGCTTGGCGGGCCTGCGGCATATGTTAGAAATAGCGGGCAGTTTCGGGAGGGCTTCGCCTTGCACGACCATGACGACGACCATGCTCACGGACATGAGCACGCCCACGGGAATGATCACGACAACCATTATTCCGACATGCAGGCGCGCGTGAAGGCGCTGGAAACGCTCCTGACGGAGAAGGGGTTGATCGATCCGGCGGCGATCGACGCGATCGTCGAGACCTACGAGACGAAGGTGGGGCCGAGGAACGGCGCGCATGTCGTCGCCAAGGCCTGGAGCGATGCCGATTTCGCCGACTGGCTGAAGCGTGATGCGACGGCGGCCATCGCCAGCCTCGGCTATACGGGCCGGCAGGGCGAGCATATGCGCGCCGTCTTCAATACGGCAGAGACCCATAATCTCGTCGTCTGCACGCTCTGCTCCTGTTATCCCTGGTCGGTGCTTGGCCTGCCGCCGGTCTGGTACAAGGCGCCGGCCTATCGCTCGCGCGCCGTCATCGATCCGCGCGGCGTGCTGGCCGAATTCGGTCTGACGCTGCCGGAGGACAAGAAGATCCGCGTCTGGGATTCGACGGCGGAACTGCGTTACCTCGTCATCCCCGAACGGCCCGAAGGGACCGATGGAATGGATGAGCAGATGCTCGCCGGCCTCGTCAGCCGCGATGCGATGATCGGCACGGCCGTTGCCCGCAAGCCGGAGAGCGCCACATGAACGGACCGCACGATCTCGGCGGGCAGATGGGCTTCGGTCCCGTCGCGCCCGAAAAGGACGAGCCCTGTTTCCATGCCGAATGGGAAAAGCGGGCGCTCGGCATCACGCTTTCCTGCGGCGCTTTCGGCGCATGGACGATCGATGAAAGCCGGCATGCGCGCGAGAATATTCCGCCGGCCGATTACCTCGCCGCCAGCTATTACGAGATCTGGATCCGCGGCATCGATAAGCTGCTCGAACGGCACGGCTTTGCAACACGTGAGGAGCTGCTGTCCGGTCATGCGCAGCGGCCAGGAGCCGTTCCGAAGCGGGTGCTGAAGGCGGACATGGTGCCCAACGTTCTGGCGAAAGGCGGCCCTTGCGATCGTCCTGTCAAGACCGTGCCGCTCTTTGCGGTCGGCGAGACGGTGAGGACGAAGAACTTCAATCCGGCGACGCATACGCGCCTGCCGCGTTATGCCAGGGCCAGGACTGGTGTGGTCGAGGCAGTACAGGGCTCTTTCGTTTTCCCTGACGACAATGCACATGACAAGGGCGAAAACCCGCAATGGCTCTATACCGTCGTTTTCGACGGCGTGGAGATTTGGGGCGGAGATGCCGATCCGACGCTGACCGTGTCGATTGATGCCTGGGAGAGCTATCTTGAGCCGGCATGAAATGTCGCCGTTGACGCAATCGCCCAGCCTGCCGAGGTCACGGGAGGGCGAGCCGGTCTTTCCCGAGCCATGGGCGGCCGAAGCTTTCGCCATGACCGTGCACCTGCACGCAAAAGGCCTGTTCAGCTGGAGCGAATGGGCTGAAACGCTTTCCGCGCAACTGCACAAGCCTGGCCGGGCCGAAGATGGCAGCGACTATTTCGACTGCTGGGTGGCGGCACTCTCCGACCTCATTGTCGACAACGGCATCGCCGACGCGGAAACGATCCTGGCACTGCAACAGAGCTGGCAGCGGGCGGCGGAGGCGACGCCGCATGGACGGCCGATCGAGCTCGGCAACGATCCCTCACGCTGATCCTCACGAGGGGAATTGCTTGTAGCACTCCTCGGCTATCTCCCGCAGCGTCTCGCGGGAGATTTCGCCGGTGACGGCATAACCGAGTTCGCCGTCGATCCAGTAGAAGGTTTCGAGATTGCCTGATGAGGCGAAGCGGAAGCTCGTCGTACGGTTCTCCGTGTTGCGGCCGACCATGACGGTCAGGCGCTCGCCGGCCTGGTCTTCATACATGAACATGGCGCCCGGCCTGCCGTCGACCGGCAGCAGGCGGCCGCCGACAAGCTTGAAGCCGAGCGGCTGCAGGTTCGGGATCTTGAGGTTCTGAATTGCCAGGCGCTTGCCGAGCCAGGTGGCGAGGTGGACCTCCTCGTTTGCGAAGACCTCGACGGGATGGCGAACCTCGGCGGCATAGACCGTGAAAGCGGTCTGGGCCTGTTTCGGTAGGGTTTCGGAGCCGGCAAGCTGCAGTTCCGGCTTTTCCAGAAGTGCGGGGCCGTAATGGCCGCTGGCGGCGCCGAGCGTGAAGACGAGGAGGGCTGATGCGGCGATCGCCCAGCGTTTCGCTCTCGATGAGACGGCGCGCGGGGGGACGACGAGCAGAGGATCGGTGTCCTTCGCCTTCTCATAGCCGGCAAACAGCGATCGGATGCCTGAATTCTGCGCCTGCCATTCAGCGACCATCGCCGCCTCGTCGGGATTGTCGACCAGGAAGGCCTCGATGCGGACGCGCACCGTTTCCGGCAGCTGGCCGTCGGCATAGGCGTGAAGGTCGGCTTCGGTGACGCTCGGATTGGTCTCGTTCATTTCGGTCTCCGAAGCGTAATGATGTTGTCGGCCTTCAATCGCTCGGCGACGCGCCGGCGGGCGCGCGACAGGCGCGACATGACGGTGCCGATCGGGATATCGAGCGCGGCGGCGACCTCGCCATAGGTGTATCCCTCGATGACCACGAGCATCAGCACGGCGCGGTGTTCCTCTGAAAGGCTGTTCAGCGCATCGTCCAGCCGGGCACGTTCCAGCGGATCGGCGGGCGGTTCGGACGCGGCCAGATTCTCTGCGGCACCGAGCTCGACAAGGCCGTCGCGCGTCTTGCCGCGCCGGCCGTTGCGGTAGAGATTGGTCATGATGGTCAGGACCCAGCCGCGCAGGTTGAGGCCGCGCCATTGGCCGCGGCGCGTGAGAACCTTTTCAACACAATCCTGGAGCAGGTCCTCGCCATCGGCATCCGAGCGCGTCAGGCTGCGCGAATAACGCCTGAGCGAGGGCAGGAGGGCCAGGATCTGGCCCTCGAAGGTTTCGGGTGCGGGTGTTTTCACGCCGGCTCTCCTGGCATCAGGGTCCGACTATCAAGGTTTGGCGAGATCCCAGTTGCCGCCGACGCCGTCGCCGGTAATGTCGCCGGTCTTCTTGTCCTTGACCCAATAATAGAGCGGCATGCCGTCCTTGGCCCATTGCTTCGTGCCATCCTTGCGGTCGATGATCGAGTATGCACCATCAGCCTTGGCATCGGAAGCCGCCATCAGCGGCGGCCAGTTCTTAGCGCAATCATCGTAGCAGTTGGAAACGCCCTTGACGTCCTTCTTGAAAGTGTAGAGCGTCATGCCGTTTTCGCCGGCAAGAACCTTGCCCTTGGCGGAGTCGACTTCCTTGACGGGAGCAGCGGCGAAAGCAGCGGTCGCGGCAAGGGCGGCGGCCGCCACGACGGACAGGGATTTCACGGATTTCATGATGTCTCTCCTCAGATTGGGCACGCAATCTTGCGATGCCTGAGATGAGACACGAGGGGAGGCGATTTTATTCCAGGCGGGGCGAAAGTTTTGTGCGAATGGCGGGGCCGCTGCGTCGAGGCGGTCGGACCGTTGAGAATGATCGACGCGCTCTTGGAGAGCGGGAGCGAGGCACACAGCCCTCATAGTGAGGAGGCCCGCAGGGCCGTCTCGAACCACGAGGGCGGGTCGCTGGGTGCGTGCGTGCTGCGTGCAGATATGGCTGGGTTTCAGCGCCGGTGGCCAGCCCCGCCCTTCGAGGCCCCTGCGGGGCACAAGGATGAGGCTGGAGAGAGGTATCGTCCGTTATGGTGCTGAGGCGGTCGCCGCCGCCATGTCGACCCAGACCGCTTCGAATATATGGCCATCGGGATCCTCGAAGGCACGGTTGTAGAGCCAGCCCATGTCCGTCGGCGCGCGCGGATCGGCCCTGCCGCCGGCGGCTGCGGCTGCCTCGACAATAGCGTCCACTTCTTCACGG
The DNA here is from genome assembly GCF_013087515.1 of Rhizobium sophorae. Taxonomy (GTDB): domain Bacteria; phylum Pseudomonadota; class Alphaproteobacteria; order Rhizobiales; family Rhizobiaceae; genus Rhizobium; species Rhizobium sophorae. Next base: position 237,221 of record NZ_JABFCN010000046.1, read on the forward strand.
CTGTCCATCGTCAGCGCGATTAGCATCTCGCTCGCCTTCTGCGCTTCGGCAACGGGTTTCGGCGTGAAACTCGCGAAGAAATCGCGTGTCAGCAAATGGAAGATAATGGCCTCGGACCAGACCATGTTCGACGCCTGGTGATCGCTGAACTGTTCGTTCTTGCTGCAGCCGATCGCGTCGTAGAAACGGGTCGAAGCGGCAAGATCTTTCACTGGCAGGTTCACGAAGATCATCTTAGGCATTGCGGTTCTCTCCTCTTCCTTTGTCTTCAGAGGTTGTCTTCTGAGGCGGCTTTGCCTCACACAAACTCCTGCACTATCTCGTCGCTGGCATGAATGCAGACGATTTCGAGCCGTCCGGTGCCGACATTCTCGAAACGGTGGGGAATGTTGGCGGCCACGACGACGATATCGCCGGGAAAGGCGCGGGTCTTGGCGTCGCCCACCGTGAATTCGGCTTCGCCTTTCCTGACTGCCCACGTTTCGGAATAGGGGTGAACATGCAGGTCAGGCCCTTGGCCGGGCTCATTATCGACCAGGAAAAGCGATATCTCGCCGCCATGGCCGCGGCCTTCGAAGCGGACCGTGCGGCTCTGATCGGGTCGCGGTTCCTGGTGGCGAAGAATACTGAACATCACATGCCTCCTGCTGGTGCTATCTGCGATCACAAAACTATCTTCGCAAGAAGATATATTCTCAAAACTGTCTTCCTGTCAAGACATCTTCCTTGATGTTGATGGAAGGTGTATGTCTCGGCTGTGGTGGCATATGAGGCAGAAAATGACGAATGGAACTAAAGGAGAGGGCTCCTACGAGGATCATGTCGACCGGCTGCGCCGGCAATGGGCGCTGGAACTGCCCGACCTCGACACCGAGCCGATGGCGATCCTGGGCCGGGCCTTTCGGTTGTCGAACCTGGTGCGCCCGAGCATTGAGGCGACCTTTGCCGATTTTGGTCTCGACCGCGGAGAATTCGACGTGATCGCGACGCTTCGCCGTTCCGGACCGCCTTACCGGCTGACCCCGACAGACATGTATTCGGCGCTGATGATCTCCTCGGGAGGCCTGACCCACAGGCTCGACCGGTTGGAGAAGGCGGGCCTGATCCGCCGGGAGAAATCGCCGCGTGACGGGCGCAGCGTATTGGTGGCATTGAGCGAGGCGGGTGCGGCACTCGCCGAAAAGGCCTTCCGCACCGACATGGCGAGCGAAGCTTCGTTTCTGCAGGCTCTTGACGGAAAGGAGCGCGAGGCGCTCGCGGCGCTGCTGCGCAAACTGATCGCCGGAATTGAAAATGGGGAGGCGCGGGGAGAGGACGAGAACGAGGGCTGAGTGGAGATCGGAGCCGCATCGCCGTTCAGGTAACAACACATTGCTTTTGCAGCTCATTTACATCGAGTCTGTTTTCGGATATAATATGTCCTTAATTCCATTGGCAGAGCCAGCCATCATACGAGTTTCTGAATGATCCTGAAAAGCCAGGTCGAGTGGGCGCTTCACTGCTGCGCCATTCTCGCGGGCCTGCCAGAGGGCAGGTATCTTTCCACCAAGGCGCTCGCCGAGCTTCATGGTCTGCCGAAGGAATATCTCTCCAAAGCACTGCAGAACCTTTCGCAGGCATCGCTGGTCGAGACCACGCTCGGTCCGAGTGGCGGCTACAGGCTTGCCAAGACCCCCTCGGATATCAATTTTCTCGAGATCGTCGAGGCGGTCGAGGGGAAGGCCCGCAGCTTCACCTGTACGAACATCCGGGCGAACAATCCCTGCCGGCCGGAAGGGTATTGCGACAGCAAGCCATGCGCGGTCGCGCGCATCATGTGGGAGGCCGACGAGGCCTGGCGGGATACGCTGAGGCGCGTCCGGCTTTCCGATCTGGTCGGGACCTTGTCCGAGGAAGTGCCGGCCGACATTTGGCGCAGCACGTTCGAATGGGTGCTCAAGCGCGCTGGCTGAGCGGGGCGCCGATCTCTACGCCTTGAAAATGGTCCTGATGGTCTTCAGGATGGCATGCGCACTGTGGGCATGTTCGGGAGGCAAAGGGGCGCCGTTGCGGAAACGCTCGGCGCGGCTGGCGAGATGGTCGGCGATTTCTTCCGCCAGCGCCGGGCGTTCGCTTAGCAGCGGCGCGAAGGCCTCCTGGTCGATCTCATAGGCGGTCACGGGGGTCAGAGCCTCCAGGGTGCAGACTTCCTGCATGCCGGCGAGGAGTCCGGTCTCTCCAAAAAAGTCGCCCGGCGCGAGCCGTCCGCGTTCCTCGCCTGCGTTCCGCGCTGCGATGATGCCGGCGCGCACCATCATCAGTGAGGGGAGCATTTCGTCCTCCCGCACGATCACATCGCCTTTGCGGAACTCCCGGACAGTCGTGGTTTCGGCGAGCCTGCGCTTCTCATCGGATGTCAGCGTCGTAAAGACCGGAATGGCCTCGATCAGGGCAAGCGGCGTTACGCTCGGCGGCTTTGCGCTTTCTTCCGTCGGCAGATCGGCGGTCAGCACCGTCGCCGACGGCGGAATGGCCAGCAACAGGCCGGCGGATTTGCAATGGCGATAGACGAGATCGAGCACTTCGTTCCGCGCCGGCACCCGCTGGCTTGGGCTTGTCACCCGAAACTGCAGCTCGACCTCAAGCGCCGTGGCATCCAGCCCCTTGAGTGCTACGACCGGCGGCGGCTCGCGCACGATCGAATTGCAGCTCGCAAGCGCCGTTGCCATGACTTGGCGGACCGATGCCGGCATCCGCGTCGGGGCGATGCGGATGGTGAGGATCAAGAGATGGGTCTCGTCCGGCCGGCTGACGTTCGTCAGGCCGAGCTTTGCCAGAAAACTGTTCGGCAGAACGACGATATTGTTTGCGCTGGTCAGGATATGCGTCGCGCGCCAGTTGCTTTCGACGACGCGCCCCTCTGTGCCATCGCTCAAGAGGATCCAGTCACCGATGATGTATGGCCGGCCGAGCGTCAGCGCGATGCCGGAGAAGACGTCAGCGAGCGTGTTCTGCAGCGCCAGGCCGAGAATGATCGCGACCACGCCGGAGGTTGCGACGAGGGTTCCGATCGGCACGCCGAAGACGAAGGCCAGAACCGACAGGGCCATGCCGATATAGACGACGCCGATAACCAGATCCTGAAGCAGGCGGGCCTCTCGCGGGCTGCCCTCCAGCACCAGATAGAGCCTGATGAAACCGATGACGGCCCATGCCAGATGGATCCACCAGAGCGTTTTTGCGACGATGATGAGCAGGGCCTGCGGATCTTCCGAGCCATATCCCTGAAACCGGTGAGGTTCGATGCCGCTGCCGACGAGGATCAGCGTCATCACACCAAAGAACAGGATCTGCACCACCAGTCGCGTCGTCGGCCGCTGGCGGGAGAGCAGATGCCAGACGACGATACCGGCAAATCCGACTGTTATCAGGGATATCAGGGGTTTGCCGAAGAGGGCGTCGTCAATCATCTCTCTGTCTCCGGGGGCGCGGGCGGCACATGGTTCAGCATCTCGGCCGCCGGCGCAAGCATCAGGCCTGCGCAGGCGGTATCGCATCGGCCCGAAAATCGGAACCGATTTCCGGAAAGCAGGATGCGTAGATTCAAAGTGTTACAGCGTCCTTTGCGCGTCTGAAAGACGCGCGGCGCTGTAATGCGGATCGTCACTTCTTGAGCGGATAGGTCAGCTCTTTCTGGTTGGTGTCGACGACGAAGACGGCGAGCAGGCGGGCGGGCTTGCTCTCGCTGTCGTTGGCGCTGACGCCATGACGGTCGCCCGGCATTTCGGAGAAGCTCTCTCCGGCATGATAGACCTTAACCGGACCGTCATTGACCTGGCTGCGGATCGCTCCTTCAAGCACGGTGGCGTAGATGAAGGCGGTGTCGGGATGGGTGTGGCCTTCAGAGAAGCCGCCTGGGCCGTATTCGACCAGCACGCCTTTGACGCTCTTGCCCGGCACGTTCGGAAGCTCGTGCTCATAAACGAGTGTCACCTTCGCAGACTCGCTGCTGTCATGGGCGCTAACGCCGGTGGCAGCCGGAAAGGCGAGGGCGGCGGCGAGGAAAAATGTTCTGATCATCGGAATCTCCATGGTTGCTGGGTCGGGGGAGACGCGCTAGGGCGGTCGCGTCTTGAGGGCACGTCAATCATGTCGGCTGGGCGAACTTTGCGAACCACTGCTCGAAGGTGATCGAACCAAGCCGCGGATTGTCGTCGGAAACGAGCGACTGGTCGTTTAGTCTTGCGCCGAAATATCTCGCCTCGACATCAGCCTCGGTGGTGCGCGGGTCTTTCATGGCCTTCAGATAGCGAGCGACGAGCTCGCTGAGGCGCGCCCGCTCCGGACCAGCGATCTCGAGCGTCGCGTTGGCGGGAGCAGAGAGGGCCACGTCCGCCATGGCGTCCGCCACGTCGTCAGAAGCGATCGGCTGCACATAGGCCGGCGACAGGTGGACCGTCTGGCCGACAGTGCCCGATTGGGCGATGCCGCCGAGGAATTCCATGAACTGCGTCGAATGGACGATGGTGTAGGGAATTCCCGATGCCTTGATCAGTTTTTCCTGGGCAAGCTTGCCGCGGAAATAGCCGCTTTCCTGCAGGCGTTCGGTGCCGACGACGGAGAGGGCGATATGGTGCTTGACGCCGGCGAGTTTTCCGGCGGCGAGGAGATTGCGGCCCGAGGTCTCGAAAAAATCGAGCACGGCCTTATCCTCGAAAGACGGCGAATTGGCGAGGTCGAGCACGACTTCGGCGCCTGAGAGCGCCTCTGCCAGTCCTTCTCCGGTGATCGTGTTGACGCCGGAGTTCGGCGAGGCAGCGATCACGTCATGGCCGCGTTTGCGCAGGCGTTCGACAGTCTTCGAACCGATGAGGCCGGTTCCGCCGATGACAACGATTTTCATAATGGATCTCCGTTCGCTGCCGTGGTGCGGCAGCGTCAAAGGTGAATCTTCTCAATGAATTGCGGGGTTTAGTTCAGGCCAGCCTTATCGAGGCCGTAGGCCTTGTCGGCCGTGCCGGGCACGGTCTTGAAGCCGACATTGACGCGGTTCCAGGCGTTGATCGCCATGACGACGAAAGTCAGATCCGAGATCTCCTTCTCGGAAAGCTGGCCGCGCACCCGTTCGTAAATCTCGTCGGGAATGCCGCCCTCGGGAAGCTTCGTCAGTGCTTCGGTCCAGGCAAGGGCTGCGCGCTCGCGGGGGATGAACAGGTTCGATTCCCGCCAGATGGCGACGTGGTAGAGCCGCAGTTCCGTCTCGCCGAGGATCTTGGCCTGCTTCACATGCATATCGAGGCAAAAGCCGCATCCATTGATCTGCGAAGCGCGGACCTCGACGAGGGCCTGCAGCTTCTCGTCGATCACGCTGCTCTTCAGCGCCATGCTGAATTCCATGAATTTCTTGAAAAGCTCGGGGGACTGCTGGGCGTAGTTCAGTCGCTGGGTCATGTGTCTCTCCTTTAATTAAGGACATTAAATATCCTTATGGACATAAGATATCCTTAATTGCTGGACTGTAAAGCCATTCTCGCTTAGTCTGGCTGCATAAAGCCTATGCGCAAAAGTATGAGGGGCAGGGGATGGATATCGTTTGGGCATTGCGGACCTTTCAGCGTGTCGTGGAGACGGGTTCGTTCTCGGCGGCCGCGCACGATCTCGACGTGACGCAGCCCGCGGTCTCGCGACAGGTCGCAGCCCTCGAAGGCCATTTCAACACTCGCCTCCTGCATCGCACGACGAGCGGCCTGTCGCTGACGGCAGAGGGGGAGCGGATGTTGCCGATGGCGCTGCGGATTCTCGAAGCGGTTGAGGAGCTTGGCGACGCTGCCGGATCGGACGGCGCCATGGCCTCGGGAAAGGTCAGGCTCAGCGTTCCAGCACCACTCGGCCTCTATCTCAGCGAGCGGCTCGGCGATCTTCTCGCTGCCCATCCGAAGCTCTCGGTCGAACTCATTTTCAGGGAGCAGGGCTCGGATATGATCGAGGAGCGCCTGGATCTCGAAGTGCGTTTGGGCCAGGTCGCCGACAGCAGCCTCGTCTGCCGGCGGATCGGCTGGACGACCGCCTTCCTCGTTGCATCTCCCGCCTATCTCGCGCGCAGGGCGGCTCCCCGCACACCGAAGGAGATCAAGGACCATGAATGCCTGTGCTACAATAGGGCAGGCGAGGCCAATACCTGGTCCTTCTCGAACGGTTCGGAAGACATATCGGTCCGGATCTCGCCGCGGCTGACCGCCTGCAATGCCGTCGCTATTCACCGGGCAGCCCTTGCTGGAGCGGGTCTTGCGGTGCTTTCGCACATCATCGCGATGCCCGATATCGTCGCCGGCCGGCTGGTCCCCGTGATGAAGGATTTCCAGCCGAGCCGGCTGCCGGTTACCGTCGTGTATCCCTCGCGGCGCAACATGCCGCTGCGCGTCAAGACGGTTCTGGACTTTCTCGCTGACGCTATGGGGCAGGACCCGTCGATGTGCGCCAGCGGCGCGGACCGCCAGTGGAACTGATGATCGTCCGGCCCGGCAATTTGCCGTTTCCGCCTTGCCTAAAGCCCGCGAATCCTGCCAAGTCCTGCGATCATGCAATTTGCGCCGCAACAAGATGAAGCCCTGAAGGCTGTTTCGAAATGGCTGAAGGAAGGGCGCTCGCCGCTCTTTCGCCTGTTCGGCTATGCCGGAACGGGAAAGACGACGCTTGCCAAGCATTTTGCCGAAAATGTCGATGGCGACGTGTTGTTTGCCGCCTTCACCGGCAAGGCGGCGCAGGTGCTGCGCTCGCGCGGCGCCTCGAACGCTCGGACGATCCATTCGCTGATCTATCGGCCGCGTGGTGAGGAGGCCGTGGAAGACGAGGAAACGGGCAAGACCTCGATCGCGCCGATGTTTTCAATCAACCGGCAAAGCCCGGTCGCGAAGGCGGCGCTGATCATCGTCGACGAATGCTCGATGGTGGACGAGGCGCTCGGCAAGGATCTGATGAGCTTCGGCACGCCGATCCTGGTGCTCGGCGATCCCGGCCAGTTGCCGCCGGTGACAGGCGGCGGCTACTTCACCAACCAGGATCCGGACTACCTGCTCACCGATATCCACCGGCAGGCGCGCGACAATCCGATCATCAAGCTCGCCATGCAGGTGCGCGAAGGCAATGAGGTGATGTTCGGCGATTACGGTACGGCCAAGGTGATCTCGAAAAACGAGGTGACGCAGCAGCTCGTGCTCGATGCCGACCAAGTGCTCGTCGGCACCAATCGCACGCGGCGGCGCTACAATCAGCGCCTGCGCGAGTTGAAAGGCTTCAATGCCGATTATCCGCAGACCGGCGACAAGCTCGTCTGCCTGAGGAACGATCCGGCAAAGGGCCTGCTCAACGGTTCGCTCTGGCAGGTGATGACCTCATCCAAGGAAACGACGAAGCCCGGCATCAATCTGCTCGTCAGGCCAGAGGATGACGACATGGACCGGGGAGCAGCCAAGATCAAGCTGCTGAAGCAGGCCTTCGAGGATGTCGAGGGCGAGATTCCATGGAACACCCGCAAACGCTACGATGAGTTCGACTACGGCTATGCGCTGACCGTTCACAAGGCGCAGGGTTCGCAATGGAACGACGTAGTCCTCTTCGACGAGAGCTGGGCGTTTCGCGATACCAGGGAACGCTGGCTCTATACCGCGATCACGCGCGCGGCGGAGACGCTGACGATCGTCCGCTAATCCTGGTCGTACTCGCGATCAGGGGCATTCCCGATCAGGACTGGCGAGGAAGAAACGGTGGCGGCCGTGTCTTAGGCGGATGGTGCTAGGCCTGCACGATGCCGAGCAGAACGGCCTTGGCGATGGCCTGGAAGCGGTTGTTGGCGCGGAATTTCAGGATGATTCCGGCTTCCAGGTCACGGGTTTCGTCATGCTTCAGGTCGAGTGCCCGGGCGATTCGCTGGGTGGAATAACCCTCGGCCATCAGTTCCAGGCAACCCCGCTCCTGCGGGGTCAGGCTTGCACTGTCCTGATTGTCGTTTAACGGCGGCTCCTCGATACCGCCGTCGTAGTCCAGGAGGTCGCCGACCTGCTGAAGCTGGCGGTGCAGCGTCGACATCTCCGCCGTCAGTTCGCGCTTGCGCACCTGCAGGGCCTCGCGGAACATTGCCTCGGCCGTTTCCTGCGAATCGGCGTTGCGGAGTTCGTCCATCAATTCCTGGATGACGGCGATCGGCATGCCGGTCTCACGGCAAACGGTAATGACGGCCATGCGCATCACGTCGTCCTGGCCGTAGACCCGCATCAGGCCCATGCGGTTGGCCGAGATTAATCCCTTTTCTTCGTAGAAATGCAGTGTCCTGTGCGTAACCCCGAATGCATTGGCCATATCGGCGATGGGCACAGGACCATCAGGTAGATCCGGCGGTAGCGCGGCTGAAGGCAGGAACCGATATTTCGATCGGGCCTCCGAAGCGATACCGGCGGTGGCAAACAGGCGTTTGGAACCGTCTGGCATGAACCCTCCTGGGGCATGTTGTTGCACCTCATGCGGTTTTGCCAGTTGCTTCCCATGCGCGGCGAGTGGGGTTTCCTCTAGGCGTTCTTCTCAGTGGGAAAGAAGCAGTACGCGGCGTACTCTACGCGATACGATGTCCACGTTATGCGTGAACGATCTTTTTTATAAGTGCTAAAAATAATCTCTTTTAAATGGGATAGCAACTTTACCGGCATATTTTGCCGGGTTCTTGGGTGTGTTGCACAAAAACATGTGCTGCAATGCGGGATCTCGCGCTCCTCTTCAAAGGTGACGGGATTTACTATCTGCGGTACGCGTGCGGCAAATGCTCAGCGTAATTTCGGCGCCCATCAGCGATTGGCATCGCATCCATTTGTGAATCTCGTTGGCCATCGCCGAGCACTTGGCTTAAAAGCATGGCCTCCCATTTCCGTGACCGATGGATCTCGCCATGCCCGCCAAGCTCTCCGTGAACCTCAACGCCGTCGCCATGCTGCGCAACCGGCGCGACCTGCCCTGGCCGAGCGTCGAAGCGCTCGGGCGTATCGCGCTGAAATCCGGTGCGAGCGGCTTGACAGTGCATCCGCGCCCCGACCAGCGCCACATCCGCTTTTCCGACCTGCCGGTGATCCGCAACCTGATCGACGACGAATTCCCCAAGGCCGAGTTTAATATCGAGGGCTATCCGACCGAGGAATTCTTCGAACTCTGCGCCGGGGCGGCACCTGAGCAGGTGACGCTGGTGCCTGACGATCCCGCCCAGGCGACCTCCGATCACGGCTGGGATTTCCGCAAGCACCAGGCGTTCCTGACCGATGCCGTCGCGCGGTTGAAGACGATGGGATGCCGGGTGTCGCTGTTTGCCGATGGTGACGGGGACGCACAGGCGGTTGAGATCGCCAAGGCGGTCGGCGCTGACCGGATCGAGCTCTATACCGGTCCCTATGGTGGCTGCTTTGACGCGCCGGAGCGGGCCGCCCCGATCCTCGAAGCGCTCGGACGGACGGCGGATGCGGCCCTTGCAATCGGCCTTGCCGTCAATGCCGGCCACGATCTGACGGTCGAAAACCTGCCGGCGCTGGTCAGGCGCATTCCCCAGCTTGCCGAGGTCTCGATCGGCCACGGCCTGACCGCCGATGCGCTGGAATACGGCATGGCGGAAACGGTGCGGCGCTTCTGCCGGGCCTGCGGGCAGGCGGTTTGAGGAAGGGCGTTTTCTTCTCGCGTATTGGTGGCGACTAACTTGATGCATTGCGAGGATCTCCCGTGCCCACGAGTGAGGGCGCAGGGATTCCTGTGCTCGTGACATCAAACCCGCAGATTGGCCATATTTCCAACACACGACCATCTCCTGGTTCTTTCAACCGGGGGGCGCTAGGATGAGAGTAGTTACTCGTCAACTTATGTTTGTCACGGCGGCATGGGCGTGTTTGCTCTGCTCCGTTGGAGCCGGGGTCGCCGATCCCCGGCCGGAAAGATGGGTGGAAAGGTGCGGCGGCGTCTACGCTCTTTGCGGCTATATCGACAGAGCGACGTTAGAACCGCGGATCGATCGCAAGTTCGAAGTTGCGCTTCCTTTCTCGGAGGGGCTGGCCGCCGTGCGCTCCGAGGGCAAATTCGGCTATATCAATTCGAGTGGCGATATGATGATCGCGCCTATGTTCGATCTTGCCCGCGCATTTCGCAAAGGCCATGCCGAGGTGGTGGCCGGTGACAAGACAGGAATCATCGACAGGACGGGAAAGCTTGTACTGCCGCCGAATTACGCGCGTGCCATCCCATTCGCGGCCGACGCGGCACTCGTTCGTCCCGGCAAAGCGATCGTGCCGGAATCTTTTGGCTTCCCGCGTTTCATGATCGGGGAACTGCTCTTCGAGAGGGACGATCCACGCTATCTGCTCGTCGATCTGCTCTCGGGAAAGATCCTGAAGGACGAGCTGGCCATTAAAGAATTCGACTTCGGTACTTTCGTCTGGGCCGCTCAACCGGGAGACAAACGATACGGATTGCTTGCTCCCGACGGAACCTGGAAGATCGAGCCTCGCTTCGAAACAGTCGGTAAACTCCATGGCGGAAGAGCGATCGTCTGTTATGGCGGGCCGGCCGGACACAAAGGCCAGGCCAGCCAACGTGGCCGGGCCGACACCGTCCAATGCGGCGTGATCGACCGGGACGGTCAAACTATTCTCGCCCCACAGCAGTTTAGGATTCATGGGTATCGAAACGGTTTTTACCGTGTGACCGAAGACCAGAAAGCCGGCCTACTTGACGAGGCGGGGCGGTTGCTTGGCGGGCGTTTGTTTGACGATGCGAGATTGCCCAATTATTCCGGTGAGGTGGCCAAGATATTGGTCGACGGCCAGTGGATCGGGCTCAACCGTGCCGGGGATCTGGTGCCCAACCCGGAGGATGGGAAGGCGCTGGTGGCATGTCCTTCGGGTATTAAATTCATGCACAGCGGCAACCGTATTCAGGTCGTCGGAGCGGACGAAAAGCCGACGGTTTCGTATCTCTTTGACGACACGCACATGACTTGCGAATTCCCCGTATCGGTTCGGTACAATGGAAAATGGGGATTTCTCAAGGAGGACGGCAAACTGCTTGTCGATCCGCCGTCATTTCAGAGCCAATTTGGTTTCAGCGGTGGCTATGCCGGCGTCAAGGTTGACGGCAAGTGGGGAATACTGGACAGCAGCGGTGTATTGACCCTCGCTCCCCAGTTCGATGAGATGCAGCGCGATTCCAGCGCCTATGCGGTATCGAAGGATGCGCGGAAGTTTTGGATCGACCCATCAGGACGTGAAGTCGCCGAGCCGCGCCGCCTGGAGGATCGGCAATCAAAGTTGCGTTGCGAACCAGACGGCGGACAGCGCGTCTCAGGGAATTCGAAGGGAACCTTGCTTTGGGGCATCGCGGATGCTGCCGGGAACATCGTCGTCGAGCCGAAATATCGCGCCATCACCTGTTTCCGGGATGGTCTCGCATGGGTTCCGTTCGACGAGAGACGAGAATGGTGTGCGATCGACCGGAACGAGCGGAAACGTGAGAACGTCGCGTGCGTCAAGAACTGGCCTGACAGCAATGTCGCCGACGCGCGAACTGAGACAATGTCTGACGATCCCTATGAAAGCGGTGTTCTCTGGATGCGGGCCGAGCTTGAATATGGCCTGGACCTTAGGGAAAAACCGCCTCGCTTCGTCTCGCAATTCTAAGGATCGGCTATTTCCCGCGTCATGAAGCTGTCGGGCGATCTCGTATCGAGAAGCAGCGCGGTATTCTCCAGCGGTCCCTCGGTCACGTTCTGTTGCAGAATCCAGCCGCGGGGGCGTCTTTGTCGTGAATGGCGCAGCTGGAATGAAGCTTTTTTGCAGTCAAGATCGGTGTCTACTGCGACCCTGTCCTCAGGTTAAACCCAAAGGACAGGGGCGACAAGCGATGCCTCAGGCGGTCAGGGCCGCCTTGTGTTCGACGAAGAAATCCTTCAGCGGCTGCGGCTGTTTGCCGGTCAGTTTGGTGAAGTCTTCGGTGACGATGTCGAACTTGCCGGCGCGGGTGTTGGCGTCGGCAGAAACCAGCATGTCGGCGACGAAACCGGGAAGGCCGGCGCCGCGCATGCCCTGGCCGAGTTGTTCGTCGGTGACGTCGATCACTTCGAGCGGCTTGCCGGCGACGTCGGAAACGATGGCGGCAATCTGTCGGCTGTCCAGCGACTGGGTGCCGGTCAGCGTATAGGTGGCGCTCTCTGATGTGCCGGAGGCAAGGGCTGCGGCGATCGCCAGGGCGCAGTCGTCACGCGAGATGGTCGAGATCTTGCCGTCGCCCATGGCGCTGTACCATTTGCCGCCCTGCAGGTTGTGCGGCATGCCGTGCAGATAGTTGTCGTGATACCAGGCGTCGCGGATGATCGTATGGGCGACACCGCTTGCCTTGATGGCGTTTTCGCTGCCGAGATGATCGGGCGCGAAGGTGACGAGCGAATTGTCCGGCGCCGGCATCGAGGTATAGGCGATGTGCTTGACGCCTGATTTGACTGCCGCCGCGACGGCGCCCTTGTGCTGGGCGAGGCGCTTGCCGGGAGTATCCAGTGCGTCGGTGCTGATGATCAGCAGCCGGTCGACGCCGGCGAAAGCCTTTTCCAGACCTGCCGCGTCATCGAAATCGGCCTTGCGGGTGACGACGCCCTTCCTTTCGAGTTCGGAGAGCTTTTCCGGGCTGCGCGTCGCTGCGACGATGTTGCCGGGGGCGACTTTGTAGGTCTCGATGAGGTGATGGATGACACGCTGGCCGAGCTGCCCCGCAGCGCCGGTGACCAGGATGATTTCGCTCATACGCCGTTTCCTTCTGTGTTGTGTAGGTGGTCTCGAAAAGAGAGTAACACTAGAATAGGAATTGACTTGGCGGTGTAAAGGAGGCAGTTTTTCAGCTCTACGTTACCAAAAGGGAACCAGCAGATGAGCGGTGCGGTCGTCAGTCTGAAGAACAGGGTGCCGGGAGCGCGGCGCGAGATCGATCTCGCCGGCCTGGATTTCGGCAATTGCCCGGTCAGGGACATGATGCAGCAGATCGGCGGCAAATGGTCGACGCTGCTGCTCGAAGTGCTGGCGGCCAGGCCCCATCGGTTCGGCGAGCTGCGGCGTATGCTCCCCGATATCTCGCAGCGCATGCTGACGCAGACGCTGCGTGACCTGCAGAGGGATGGTTATATCGACCGCGAGGTATTTCCGACCAAGCCGCCGAGCGTCGAATATTCGATGACCGAACTTGGACGTTCGCTCTACCAGCCGCTGTCGCAGCTTCTGAACTGGGCGGAAGCGAACCATGATGCCGTTCGCGCCGCCCGTTCGCGATTCGATTCCGCCGATAGTTAGGCTTCCTTGCCGCGCTCTTCCGTGAGGAAAAGCAGGAAGGCCAGCGCTGGAAAGGCGAAGCCGATCCAGGCGGTCATCGTCCAGCCGCCGGTCGCATAGGCCCAGCCGCCGACGGCCGAGCCGAGTGCGCCACCGGCAAAGAAGGTGGCCATGAACAGGCCGTTGAGCCGGCTGCGATGTTCCGGGTTCAAGCCATAGATGGCGCGCTGGCCGCAGACGAGATTGGTCGTCACCCCGAAATCGAGCATGATCGCGGCTACCGTCAGCAGGATCAAGGCGGCGAGCGAGCCATCGCTTGCGAAATGGCTGATCAGGAAGGACGCCATGCCGAGCAGCATGGCAAGCGTCGAGGCGACCTTTGTCATGCCGCGGTCGGCAAGCCGGCCCGCGATTGGCGAAGCGACGGCGCCGGCAGCACCTGCGAGGGCGAAGAGGGCGATGCCGTTCTGCGTCAGGCCGAAGGTTGGGCTTGCGAGCAGCAGAGGCGTCGTCGTCCAGAACAGGCTGAAGGCGCCGAACATGCCGGCCTGATAGAGCGCCCGGCGCTGCAGCACGCGCGAGGTGAGCGCCAGATGGCCCATCGAGGCGAGCAGCTCGCCATAGCGCAGCTTCGTTTTCGGCAGGCGAACCGGCAGGTTGATGCGCAAGACGACGGCGAGCACGAGCATGAGCGCTGCGGTGACGTAGTAGACCACGTGCCAGGAGGAGGCCTCGGCGACGAAGCTTGCGAAGGGGCGGGCGAGCATGATGCCGCAGAGCAGACCGCTCATGACGTTGCCGACGACCTGGCCGCGCGTTGCATCGGGCGCCATGTTGGCGGCGAAGGGAACCAGGACCTGAACTGCGACCGACGAAAGGCCGATAGAGAGCGATGCGACGAGGAAGGCCGTTGGCGTCGAAGACAGCGCAGCGCCGATGAGCGCAACGGCGGAGACGGCGATCAGCAGCAGCACCAGACGACGGTTTTCGGTGAGGTCGCCGAGTGGCACGATCAGCAGCAGGCCGAGGCCGTAGCCGATCTGCGTCAGCGTGACGATCAGGCCGGTGGCGGCAGGCGTGAAGCCGAGATCGGCGCTGATCGGGCCGGCAAGCGGCTGGCCGTAATAGAGATTGGCGGCCACCAGCCCGCAGGCGGCGGCGAAAAGGAAGGTGAGCCAGGGGGATAGCGCCCGGGGAATGGCCTCATCCGGCGTGGTGGCTGAAATGCTCATCGGAAGCTCCGGTCTTCAAGATTGAAAGGATTGAATGCAAAAATGCTAGCTGCGGCCACCCGATCCTTGACCGAATGCCGGTATTTCTCTCGTCCACGGTGTGGACTGTTCAAGTCACGAGCTTCATCGCGGCTTCGGCTGCGGCGACCATCTCCTGCCTGCTGCGTCCTGTCTTGCCAATCACGCGCAAGCCCTTGGTAAAGCAGAGAAAGGTAAGGGCGGCGGCATCAGGGTCCACCGTCGTCGGGACGGTGCCGTCGGCCTGGCCGATGCGGATGAGACCAGCCATCAGCTTTTCGTCTGCGGCGAAGGCAGTTGCAACGTGGGTGGCCGTTTCATCGTCGAGCAGGGCGAAATCATTGGCGCCGCCGACGACGAGGCAGCCCTTACGGCCAGCATCGCCATGGGATAGTTCCGTATAATACATCACCATCTGGAAGACTTTGTCGCGGCCTGTTTCCGCCGACGCAATCATCGCTTCGAGACGCCGCCGGCCGAGTTGGCGATAACGACCAAAAGCGGCGAGGAAGACGCCGCGCTTGTCCTTGAACGCCTTGTAGATACTGCCAGAGGCGAGGTCCATTGCCTCGGTCAGATCGCTGATCGACGTAGCGTGGTAGCCGCGTTCGGAAAAGACCCGTAGGGCCGAATCCAATGCGGCGTCCATATCGAACTCGCGCGGACGACCACGGCTGCGGGTTTTTTCATCTGATACGAGGCTGCCAACGGTCATGACCGCTTAATTAGGGAATGATCGTTTCCAAATCAAGCAGAATTTTGGCGATGCAGCAAATTCAAAGATCGAGCACCCAGTTCTGGCCGTTCGCCTCGGGGCCGAACATGCGATGTCTCTCCTCGGAGACAAGGCGGAAGCCCGCCTTGACGTAGATGGCGCGGGCGGTCTCCAGCATGTCGTTGGTCCAGAGCGAGAGTTCGCGGTAGCCTTTCTCCCTGGAGAAGCGGATGCATTGGTCGACCAGCAGCTTGCCGAGCCCGAGGCCGCGGGCTGATTTGTCGACATAGAGCAGGCGGAGCTTGGCGATGCCGTCGCCGCCATCGGTGACGAGGACCGAACCGACATTGATGCCGCCGCGTTCGGCGATCCAGCAATATTCTTTGGCCGGATCGAAATTGGCGAGGAATTTTCCGGCGACCTCGGCGACCAGCGCCTCGAAGCGCAGATCCCAGCCATATTCTTCTGCGTAAAAGCGACCCTGGCTCTGGACGATCCAGCCGATATCGCCGGCGCGGTGGGCGCGGATGATGGCCGGTGCGGGCTTTGCGGCCGGGTCGAGCAGCGCGCGAATGGTGTGCATCGCGGAGACCGCTGCCTCCGGCTCGCCGCTGGCAAGATTGTCGAACCGGGCGGCGATCTGCGCATTGGCGCGCCGGCCGAGTTCTTCGAACTGCTCGCGTCCCCGGTCGGTGACAATGATGACCTGGCTGCGCAGGTCGGCTGGATCGGGGCTGGTTTCGATCAGCCCCTCGGCGCGGAAACGCTTGAGGATGCGGCTGAGATAAGCGGCGTCGAGATGCAGGTCGCGGGCTAACGCCACGGCGCTGACACCGTCATGCGAGCCGATCTCGAAGAGGATGCGGGCATCGGTCAGCGTGAAGGGGGTGTCGAGATAGGCCTTGTTCAAGAGGCCGAGGAAGTTCGTATAGAAGCGGTTGAAATCGCGAGCGGTTTCGATAAGGGCGATATCGGACATGACAAAGATCTCCAGATGGAGATCTTTGTCAGACTGCTGACAAACCTCGCTCTTTACTCGGCGTCATCCTCGGCCTTGTGCCGAGGATCTGCTACATCGGTTGCAGATGCTCGGGACAAGCCCGAGCATGACGACAGAGGTGTTGGCCGACTTGTCAGCAGTCCGGCAAAGATCTCTGAACGAAGACCTAGTTGTGCATTTAGTTGACTGAGTCAATTAAATTGCTGATCCCAAGAGCGGGGCGATGTCAGGCCGCTTCCTCTTCCGCAGTCTCGTCCGCGCCAAGCGCGAAATCGACCGCCGCCCGCGCATGGATCGCGGTGGTGTCGAAGCCCGGCAACGGTAGATGGTCGGGATCGAGGATCAGGCAGATTTCGGTGCAGCCGAGGATGATGCTGTCGGCGCCGTTCTCGACGGCGCGAGCGATGACATCCAGCAGTTTTTGACGCGAACTGTCGAGCACCTTGCCGGCGCAGAGTTCGTTGAAGATGATGTCGTGCACGGTCGTGCGGTCGCCAGCATCGGGTACCATGATATCGAGGCCAAGGCTCTTCATACGGTCGCTGTAGAAGCCGTGTTCCATCGTGTAGCGGGTAGCAAGCAGTAGCGGGCGCTTGCGACCGGCCACATGCAGCGATTTCGCCGTCTCGTCGATGATGTGGATCAGTGGCACGGAGATCTTGTCTGCGACCTTGTCGGCGATCAGATGCATGGTGTTGGTGCAGATGAGGATGCAGCCGGCGCCAGCGATCTGCAGGCGCAGAGCCACGTCGGCGAGGCGACGGGCGGCCATATCCCAGTCGCCGGCCTTCTGAAGGGCGACGATCTCCTCGAAGTTGACCGAATGCAGGATGAGTTCGGCCGAGGCGAGGCCACCCTTGCGGTCACGAACCATCTCGTTGACGAGGCGGTAATAGACCGCCGAACTTTCGAAACTCATGCCGCCGATCAGGCCGATCGTTTCCATCTCTTCATGCTCTCCATGCTTCTGAACTTTCGAAAATGATGCCGCAATCCCAACGCGACGTGTTTGCTTTGTTTGTCTCTCGCGTCATATATGTGATAGGATTTTGCGTCATTTTATGAAATCCTGCAAAAAAGACGCGAGAGGGTTATGTTCGACACATGCTTGATGATCGCGACAGACGAATTCTGGACATGCTGCAAAAGGATGCTGGCATATCCGTGACCGATCTCGCCGAGCGCGTGGCGCTTTCGATATCGGCCTGCTCGCGGCGAATCCAGCGGCTGGAGGAGAGCGGCCATATCGCCCGGCGCATCGTCGTGCTCGACCGGGAAAAGATGGGCGTGCCGACGACAGTTTTCGCGCTGGTCAAGACGGCGCACCATTCCGACGAATGGACGGAAAGCTTCCGCAGGATCATCAGTGACATTCCCGAGATCGTCGAGGCGCACCGTCTGACCGGCAATCACGACTATATCCTGAAGATCGTGCTGCCGCGCGTCGAGCACTACGACGTGATCTACAAGCAGATCGTCCGCAAGATCGAGCTTTTTGATGTTTCAGCGTCGATCTCGATGGAGCATCTGAAGGGCGGCACGGCGATCCCCGTCGGATATGCCGATTGAGCAAGCTCCACCGACTGGGATGCAGGGGAGCTATGCCGAAACGGCAGTTGCAACCTTCGCGACGAAGGCCACATTGGCTTTGAGCGAAATGGCGCAAAGGGGTAGGTCATGAGCGATCATCATGTCGTCGTTGTCGGCGGCGGTTTCGGTGGGCTGCAGCTCGTCAACGGGTTGAAGGGGGCGGGCGTCAAGATCACGCTGGTCGACCGGCGCAATCACCATCTCTTCCAGCCGCTGCTCTATCAGGTGGCGACCACCATTCTTTCCACCTCCGAGATCGCCTGGCCGATCCGCCGCCTTTATGCCGACCGGCCTGACGTGACGGTGCTGCTCGGCGAGGTCACGGGCGTCGACAGCGGTGCGAAGACTGTTTCCTTACGCAACGGCATGACTCTTGGTTACGATACGCTAGTGTTGGCGACCGGAGCGACGCATGCCTATTTCGGCCACGACGAATGGGAGCCGGTGGCGCCCGGCCTGAAGACACTGGAGGACGCGACGACGATCCGCCGGCGCGTGCTGCTTGCCTTCGAGAAGGCGGAGATGGAGAGCGATCCTGCCTTACGCGATGCGCTTTTGACCTTCACCATCGTCGGGGCCGGGCCGACCGGTGTCGAGCTGGCCGGCATCATCGCCGAACTCGCGCATTTCACGCTGCCCAAGGAATTCCGCAACATCGATACGCGCAAGACCCGCGTCGTTCTGGTCGAAGCAGGCCTGCGGGTGCTGCCGACCTTCGCCGAAGAGCTTTCGGCCTATGCGCAGAAGGCGCTGGAGAAACTCGGGGTCGAGATCCATCTGGGCCAACCGGTGACCGAGTGCAACGCCGACGGCGTGAAGATCGGCGAGACCTTCGTTCCCAGCCGGACGATCGTCTGGGCAGCCGGAGTCACTGCCTCGCCGGCGGCGCGGTGGCTTGGTGTTGCAGCCGACCGGGCAGGGCGCGTCGTGGTCGAGAAGGATCTGAGCGCGCCGGGCCTGCCCGACGTCTTCGTCGTCGGCGATACCGCTTCCGTCATGCGCGAGGACGGCAAGCCGGTGCCGGGCATTGCGCCCGCCGCCAAGCAGCAGGGCGGTTACGTCGCCAAGGTCATCCGCGCCCGCATATCCGGCAAACCCGCGCTGGCGCCCTTCCGCTACTGGCATCAGGGCAGCTTGGCGACGATCGGCAAGAGTGCTGCGATCATCGATTTCGGCCGGATCAAACTGAAGGGCTGGATCGCCTGGTGGATCTGGGGCCTTGCCCATATCTACTTCCTGATCGGCACCCGCTCGCGCTTCGCTGTCGCCTGGAGCTGGCTGTGGATTTATCTCAGCGGCCAGCACAGTGCCCGGCTGATTACGCAGAAGGAGACGCGGGAGGAGGGGTAGGTATGCTGCGGCGCGTCCACGGCGATCCTGCCGTGCCCCCGGAATGCGACGTCTCTCCGGCCTCATCCTGACGTGCCCCGAAGGGGCCTCGAAGGACGGGGCTGGCCACCGCCACTTCACCCAGTGATATCGGCATGCAGCACGCACCCGCCCAACCACCCGCCCTCGTGGTTCGAGACGGCCCTGTGGGCCTCCTCACCATGAGGGCTGATCGGTGTGCTTGCCGCAGCGTCGATCCAGACGCCCGCCGCTTCCAAGCAGGGGTACGCCCCGCTTGACATGTCTCCACACTCACCCTTAGCATTCCGCCCGCGTCTCCCAACCACCGGGAGTTACGCATCCAGCTGTCCTGTCATCAGGTAGAGGTTCCAATGCGCCGATTCACTTCTCACGAAAATCACATTCGAAATTCCGAGAAGTTGGTGGTTCATGCGCACTTTGAATCTGGGCATCCTCGCCCATGTGGATGCAGGCAAGACTAGCCTTACCGAAAGACTGCTTTTTGACGCCGGCGTCATCGACAAGCTCGGCAGCGTCGATACCGGCAATACACAAACGGACACTCTCGAACTCGAACGGCAACGCGGCATCACGATCAGAGCCGCGGTGGTGTCGTTCACGATCGGCGACAGGATCGTCAATCTCATCGATACGCCCGGTCACCCGGATTTCATCGCCGAGGTCGAGCGGGTGCTCGGATTGCTGGATGCCGCGGTCGTCGTCGTTTCGGCGGTCGAAGGCGTGCAGGCCCAGACGCGGGTGCTGGTGCGAGCGCTACGGCGGCTTGGCGTTCCCTTCATCTTCTTCGTCAACAAGGTCGATCGTCTCGGCGCGCGGTATCCGGAGGTGCTGGAGGCGCTTGCTAGCCAGTTGCTCGTTCGCTCCATCGCCATGTCTTCCGTGATCGATGCCGGCAGCAGGCTTGCCAGGGTGGAGGCGTTGGCTCCCGGATGCGAGCCGCTTTTCACGCCGCTCTGCGAAGCGCTCGCGGAGAATGACGAGGCACTGTTGGACGATTACGTCTTGACGCCCGATCGCCTGACGGCGGATAGGCTTGAACGCTGCCTGACCGATCAGGTCGCCAGGGGGCTGGTGCATCCTGTCTTCGCTGGTGCGGCAACGACCGGCGTCGGCGTGCCGGCCCTGACATCGGCCATTGCGACGATATTGCCCGGCCGGCGCCTCGATCCGGACGGGCCGATTGCCGGAACAATCTTCAAGATCGAACGCGGCTGGGGCGGTGAAAAGCTGGTCTATATGTACCTGAGGTCAGGCACGGTCCGGCTGCGGCAACATCTGGATTTGCCCAAAGGCCCGGATAGGGTGACCGCGATCGAGGTTTTTGATGGCGGCCGGATTCATGGCGCCGCAAGCTTCCGCGCCGGGCGGATCGCGCGTGTAAGCGGCCTTGCCGGCGCACGCATCGGGGATGCGGTGGGCGGCGACCTGCTCGCGGGCGGGCGGCCGCAGTTTGCTCCGCCCAGCCTCGAAACCCGCGTCCTTGCCCGGCGGCCGTCCGACAAAGCGGCGCTCTGGTTGGCGCTGAACCAGATGGCCGAGCAGGACCCGTTGATCAATCTGCGCCGGAACGATGATGCGGACGACATCTTCGTATCGCTCTATGGCGAGGTGCAGAAGGAAGTCGTCCAATCGACCTTGCTGACGGATTTCGGTCTCGAGGCTGGGTTCGAGGAAAGCACGGTCATCTTCGTGGAAAGGCTTGTGGGAACCGGGGAAGGCCTGCAGATCCTCTTCAAGGAGCCCAATCCGTTTCTCGCCACCGTCGGTCTACGCGTCGAAGCGCGTAGAGACGGGGCAGGCAACAGCTTTGCACTTGAAGTGGACGTAGGCCAGATGCCTGCCAGCTTTTACAGGGCGGTCGAAGAAACCGTGTTCGAGACGCTGAAGCAGGGTATTTTCGGCTGGCAGATCATCGATTGCCACGTGGCGATGACGGCAGCCCGGCATAGCTCGCCTGCAAGCACCGCCGCCGACTTCCGGCGGCTGACGCCTTGGGTGCTGGCAGATGCACTGTCGGCCGCGCAAACCGTCCTATGCGAACCGATCGACCGCTTTCATCTCGAAGCGCCCGCCGAGAGCTTGAGCGGCTTGCTGACCCTGCTTGCGAAATCTGCTGCGACGATGACGGATTCCGTGATTGCTGACGGCATGGCCCGGCTGGAAGGCACCATGGCGTCCGCGATGATCCAGAGCGTCCAGCAGCAATTGCCGGGCCTGACGAGCGGGACGGGGACCATGGAAACCTCTTTCGATCATTATGCCGCAATGGCCGGCCCGCCGCGCTCGCGCCAGCGCTCAGGCCTCGATCCGTTCAAACCAGTCGAATATCTGCTGCGGCTGCAGTCCACGAGAGCCTCAGCATGAGGACGGATGGGGATGCCGTTATCAAAAAGGCGGCTCTCGCGAGCCGCCTCTCGTTTTCTCAAGCCGCCAGCGAGGCGATGTCGATGACGAAGCGGTAGCGGACGTCGCTTTTCAGGACGCGTTCATACGCTTCGTTGACCTGCTGGATGTTGATCTTCTCGATCTCGGAGACGATGTTGTGCTCGCCGCAGAAGTCGAGCATTTCCTGGGTTTCCTTGATCGAGCCGATCATCGAGCCGGATATGCTTTTGCGGCCGGGGATGACCGAGAAGGCATGCACGGGGATCGGGTTTTCCGGCGCGCCGACCACCACGAAGGAACCATCCACCTTCAGGAGGCCGAGATAGGCATTCCAGTCGATTTCGGCGCTGACGGTGCAGATGATCAGGTCGAAAGTGCCGGCGAGCTTCGTGAAGGTTTCCGGGTCGTTGGTTGCGTAATATTCCTTGGCGCCGAGCTTCAGCCCATCTTCCTTCTTGGAAAGGCTCTGGGAAAGAACGGTGATATCGGCGCCCATGGCGGCGCCGAGCTTGACGCCCATGTGGCCGAGGCCGCCCATGCCGACGATCGCGACCTTCTTGCCGGGGCCGGCATTCCAGTGACGCAGCGGCGAATAGAGCGTGATGCCGGCGCAGAGCAGCGGCGCGGAGGCATCGAGCGGCAGATTGTCCGGAATGGACATGACATAGCCTTCCCGAACCACGATCGAGTCGGAATAGCCGCCCTGGGTCCGTGTCTTGCGGTCGGCTTCGAAGTCGTTGTAGGTGCCGGCGAGCCCCGGCATATACTGTTCCCGATCGAGGTCGCGCTCGGCGCAGCCGATGCAGGAATCGACGAAGCAGCCGACGCCGACGCGATCGCCGACCTTGAATTTGGTCACATCGGAACCGACGGCCGAGACGATGCCGGCGATCTCATGGCCCGGCACGATCGGATAAACGGCGTTCTTCCATTCGTTGCGGACAGTGTGGATGTCCGAATGGCAGATGCCGGCAAATTTGATGTCGATAACGACGTCATCGGGGTTCGGGTTGCGGCGTTCGAAGGTGAAAGGGGTCAGCGGCTTGGAAGCGTCGGTCGCGGCGTAGCCTCTTGCAATAGGCATGGGAACCATCCTTTTCGATTGTGGTGGGGGTTGAAAGAGATGTTGGACTATTGCCCGGAACTGCGTCAGAGGGTTAGAGCGATCCTCTCAGCTTTTTGCACGATCCTGCAAAAGTGAGGCGCCGGCCTGTTTGCGAAATGGCCAAGGCACTCTAGATAAGAGCGGTATCGCCGGCGTCAGACAGTTGACAGAAAGAGTTGCCGCATGACTTTGCCCTTCAGCCCCTATCAGGAAATTGTCGATATCGCGATGCGCTTCGCGGTTGGCGACGGCGAGTTTGCGACGGATATCGGCAATCTTCATATCAGCCGTCGGTCCAAGCCTAGCGATCCACTGCACAGCAGCTACCGGCCCTGTTTTGCCTTTGTGCTGCAAGGAGCCAAGAGCCTGCGCCTCGGCACGGAACTTATCAGCTACGGAACTGGCGACTATCTGCTGACCTCGCTCGACCTGCCGGTCGCCTGGCGCGTCACGGAGGCAAGCCCCGAGGTTCCGCATCTCTGCCTGGGCCTGGCAATCGATTCCGAAAAGCTGCTGGAGTTGCTCAGCCGCATCGATGTTCCGCGCCCGGCCGCCGATACTGATGGGCAGCGCGGTATGGCGGTGAACGTCGCTCCGCCTGAGCTTCTGGATGCGGCCGTCCGCCTGCTGCGCTTGCTCGATCGTCCAGGCGACATTCCTGCTATGGCGCCGCTGATCGAGCAGGAAATCCTTTACCGGGTGCTGACCGGGCCGGATGGCGGGCGGCTGATCAACATCGCCACTGCAGACAGCCACAGCAACAGGATTGCGCGCGCCGTAGCATGGCTGAAGGAGAATTTCGCGCGGCCACTGCGCATCGAAGACCTTGCCGACCGCGTCAGCATGAGCGTGTCGTCCTTCCATCATCACTTCAAATCGGTCACGGCGATGACGCCGGTGCAGTATCAGAAGCAGCTTCGCCTGCACGAGGCGCGCCGTCTGATGCTTGTGGAGCGGCTCGATGCGGGCACGGCCGGCCATCGCGTCGGCTATCAGAGCCCGTCGCAGTTCAGCCGCGAATACAGCCGCCTCTATGGCGCTTCACCGGCCCGCGATGTCGACGGCGCCCGCGATGTCATGGCGGCGGAATAGAATACCGCGCCCAGCAAGAAACTGCCAAGCGCGGTGCGATCATTAAAGGATTGTTTGACGTTTCCGGCTAGTCTTGCGGCAGATATCAAGCAGGCCCAGATGTCCGCATGACGCAAGCACCGTTCCTCTCCATCGTCGCGCCTTGTCACAACGAGGAAGAGGGCTTGCGCGAATTCTGCCGCCGCGCCGCTGCTGCCGCGCATAGCGTTGCCGGCGATGCTTTCGAACTCATTCTCGTCGATGACGGCTCATCCGACCGCACGTGGGAGATCATCTCCGATCTGGCGGCCGGTATGCCGCAGCTGCTCGGCGTTCGTCTTCTGCGCAATCACGGCCACCAGCTGGCATCTACGGCGGGTCTTGCCGCGTCGCGGGGAGAGCGCGTGCTTTTGATCGACGCCGATCTTCAGGATCCGCCCGAACTGCTTTTGATGATGATGCCAATCATGGAGCGCGGCGCCGATGTCGTGTATGGCCAGCGTACGGGCCGCCAGGGCGAAACCTGGTTCAAGCTCGCCTCCGCTTCACTTTTCTATCGCGCCCTGTCCAAACTCGCTTCCGTGACCATCCCGCGCGACACCGGCGATTTCCGACTGATGCGCCGGCGCGTCGTCGATATCCTGCTGGCGATGCCGGAGCGCGATCGCTTCATCCGCGGCATGGTCAGCTGGATCGGCGGCAGGCAGGTGGCGCTGCCTTACGAACGCGACGCCCGTTTTGCCGGCTCGACGAAATATCCGCTGCGCAAGATGATCAATTTTGCGCTGGATGCGATCACCAGCTTTTCAACGACGCCGCTGCGTATAGCCACATGGCTTGGCATGATGAGTGCCGGTGTCGCGATCGCGTTGCTCGTCTATACCTTCGTTCGCTGGCTGCAGGGCGAGACGGTCACCGGTTGGTCGTCGATTATGGCCGCGGTCAGCGCCTTCAGCGCCATCCAGCTGATCTGCATCGGCATCATCGGCGAGTATCTCGGCCGTCTGGTACAGGAGAGCAAGAGACGGCCGATATTTATGATCGAGACGATCCTGCGCGGCAGCGAACACGCCGAGCTGTCGACGGCTTTTTCGGAGATGAGCGCCGGCGATAAACGCGCCGCGCTGGAAGCGGCCTTTGCATCCGAAGAGCCGCCGCGCTCGCAAAAGAACAGCCGGATCGGATAATGGACCGGATTGCCACGCCTGCTGTGGCCACAGCCGGGCCTGAGGAATCGATCGCCAGGCAGGATTCCACCATTGCGATTGCCGCTTTCGTCGGATTTGCCGCGGCTTTGGTTCTCTTGTTTCCCTTTCCGCCGGTTCTCGATTACGCCAATCACTACGCCCGTATCTGGCTCCTTTCGGGCGGGATCGGGGAGCAGCCGTTTCCAGAGATCTATGCAGTCGATTGGAACCGCACCTTCACCAATGTCGGGATTGACGTTCTGGCCACCTGGCTGGGACCGCTTGTCGGCGCCGACAAGCTAGCGCGGGCTTTGCTTTTCCTGGCGATCGTGCTGCCGCCGCTTGCCGCGATCGGCCTACATCGCGCGCTTTTCGGCGGCCGGCACTACTGGCAGGTCGCCATGCTGTCGCTGGGCTGGTGCGCCACCATGATCGGCGGCTTCATCAACTTCCAGATCGGCCTCGGCATGGCGTTGTTGTTTGCCTGCGTCGACCTGCGGCTGCAGCGCAAAAATCCCGCCCTGGTTTTTGCCTGGCGGCTCGCCGCCGCATTGCTGCTGACGGTGATGCACATCTTCTCGCTCGGCTTCTACATGGCGGTCGTCTGCGGGCTCGAGTTTTCCTGGCGATTCGATATACTGCGATCGAAGGCGGGTCTGATGAGGCTCGCGGGCCGGTTGGCACTGGCGCTTGGCGCCTGCGTCCTACCGCCGCTTGCGCTCTATCTTCATACGGCAGCTCTGCCTAATGCCGGGGGCGACGGTCTTGGCCTTGCCTGGAACGACGGCATCGTCCTGATCGTTCTGAACCTGCTCTCCGCCATCACCACCTATGTCCCGGTGGTGGATGTCGTTCTGGTTCTGCCGCTGATACTCATCTGCACGCGTGCCATCCGCGCGGGCGATATCCGCATGCATGCGGGGCTTGCCGTCACCGCCTGCGGATTGCTGCTGCTGTCCTGCATTGCACCTCGCCACATGCTCGGCACCGGCTGGATCAGCTGGCGCTTTCCGATCATGGCGGCACTCGTCGCCATGGCGATGGTGTGCCCCTTCGCCAATCTCACGCGCCGGCAAGCGCTGTTGCTGGCGCTCATCATCAATCTCGCAGTCTTCGGCCGTACCGGCTGGGTCGGCTGGAATTGGTGGCTGGCGCAGAAGGACGTTGCTGCCGTCGAGGCGGTGCTGAAAAAGGTGCCGGCCGGTGCTGCCGTGTTGCCTCTGGGGCACGAACCCGAGACGGTGAGCAACCTTGCTCACTCCAGCCGCCATTTTGCCTGGGGCTTGGACACCTTCCGGCATCTGCCGACGCTCGCCGTCCCCTTGTCGCATGCTTTCGTGCCGACGCTCTTCACTGCAAAAGGCAAGCAGCCGTTATCCGTTCTGTCGCCATGGTCTGAGATCGCGGTTCCCGAGGGCAATCTGCTGTCGATCGGCGTGCTTTCATGCCCGGCAATGATGCAAGCTTATCGCGATTTCACGCCTTATCTGTCGGACTGGCGCAGACGTTTCGATTTCGTCCTTGTCGCCAATGCCGATATCCCCGACCGCTATGTCGGCACCCTGATGCCGGCGGGCCTGACACTGGTCGATGATGCCGGTTTCGCGAAGCTATACGCGATCGAGAAGACGATGCCGGCGGAGCCTCTCGTGATCCCTGCCGGTTGCGCTGTGGCATCATAGGCGTTTCTTGGATCAGCCGGGGAATTTCAGCGCCTTGTCGGCACGGCATTTGGCGAGCTTTAGCTGGCGGAAGGACAGGATGCGGGTGATGCGGTCCTCGCCATCCGTTTCCACACTCATGCAGGCGCAGGCGTAGCCGTAATTGCCGTTGGTTCTGACATAGTCATGTTCGGAGATGTCGGAAATCAGCTCCATGCCTTCGACCTCGCCGGCATCGTCGCCCTGGGTCAAGATCGTCCAGGTGTTCTCCGCATCCTCCAGCCACCAGTTGGCGGGCGTCGGATTCTCGATCCAGCCGCAGCGCGTTTCGGCGGCCTGCGCATTGGCTGCGACGACAAGAGCTGCGATCATGACCGCGGCGGCTATCCGGTATCTCATTGCCTTTTCTCCTCGACAGATATCAGTTGTTGATCGCGATGATCGCCCAATGGCTCGCCTCGCAGGCGTTGTCTTCGCAGATCGCGCCCATCCAGACGGCACCGCCGGCCAGCATGACGCCGTCGCTGTTGACGAAAAGATCCTCGTATTGCTGGCGTCCGACGGCGCGGCGCGTTTCCGGCGTCACGAGATCATCGAAATTGTCGATGAAATCCTCGGCGTTCTCGACGTCGTAGGTCTCACCATTGGCCTTGACCGTCAGCGGGTATTCGGCGAGGCCGGCGATGGTCTTGGCGTCGACCGAGCGCATCGCCTTGACAAGCTGGCGCAGCGGTCGGTCGAGGCCCGCGGCATCGCCGTGCAGCTCTTCGATGCGATTATAGATGTCGTTGTCGGACTGCGCGAGAGCGCTTGAGCCGCCAAGGAGGATTGCTCCGAGCAGGAGAAGAGCTGCAGAAAGGCGTGACATCGAAGCCTCCGGGCAAATGGTATAGCCCGACATTATGCGATCGGCGAGGATTCGCGCCTATCCAATTCTGGTGTTTCATCGCGGTTTCACGTATTAAAAAATCTATCTGGACTTCTTGACGACGTGGCTGGTTTATCGCATAAACGTCACGAACCGTACCGTACGGTACGTATATGGGAGCTACGACCGTGTCCGTCGATACCGCAGAGCCGAGCGAATTTTCGCCGCGCCAGAACGCCGTACTGGAGCAGGCGCTGCGGTTGCTCGTGGACGGCGGCGAGAAGGCGCTGACGACATCCGGTGTGGCGCGCGCCGCCAACTGCTCCAAGGAAAGCCTCTACAAGTGGTTCGGCGACCGCGACGGGCTCTTGTCGGCGATGATTGCCTATCAGGCGAGCAAGGTGCGCACCTTCGAGCGCAACGGCGAGCGGCTGACGGCGGCGAGCCTGCACGATCATGTCGTCATCTTCGCGCGTGACCTGCTGGAGGTTCTGGCCGGCGACGTCTCGCTGGCGCTGAACCGGCTGGCGATCGGCCAATCCAACCGCGACGGATCGAAGCTCGGCAAGCTGCTGCTCGAACGCGGCCGCCGCCAGATCGACCGGCGCGCCATGGCGCTGATCGATGCCGGAAAGAGGGCAGGGCTGCTGCGTTTTTCCGATGCCGACGAAGCCTATCACACGCTTTACGGCCTTGTTGTCTCCGACCTGCATGTGCGCATGCTGCTCGGCGAACCAGGCCTCAAGGATACCGCTCGCCAGGCGGAGAAGGCGGTCACCGCCTTCCTCCGGCTCTACGGCACGGACAAGGTTCTGGCGGAGATGCCGGTTCTCGGCTGATTCCGCTTTAATGACAGTCAACAAGACAAGCACAAGGGAAGGAACTTCAAATGCGCGTCTATTACGATCGTGATGCCGATCTCAACCTCATCAAGGCCAAGAAGGTCGCCGTCATCGGCTACGGTTCGCAGGGCCGTGCCCATGCGCTGAACCTGAAGGACAGCGGCGCCCAGAACGTCGTCATCGCGCTCAAGGCCGGTTCGCCGACCGTCAAGAAGGCCGAAGCCGATGGCTTCAAGGTCATGACAGTTGCCGAAGCTGCCGGCTGGGCCGACCTGATGATGATGGCGACCCCGGACGAACTGCAGGCCGACATCTACAAGGCCGACATCGCCGGCAACATCCGCGATGGCGCAGCCATCGCCTTCGCTCACGGCCTCAACGTTCACTTTGGCCTCATCGAGCCGAAGGCTTCGGTCGACGTCGTCATGATCGCACCGAAGGGCCCGGGCCATACGGTTCGCGGCGAATACCAGAAGGGCGGCGGCGTTCCCTGCCTCGTTGCCGTTCACCAGAACGCTTCCGGCAATGCACTTGAACTCGCTCTCTCCTACGCCTGCGGCGTCGGCGGCGGCCGTTCGGGCATCATCGAAACCAACTTCCGCGAAGAGTGCGAAACCGACCTCTTCGGCGAACAGGTCGTTCTCTGCGGCGGTCTTGTCGAGCTTATCCGCGCTGGTTTCGAAACGCTCACCGAAGCCGGTTACGCGCCGGAAATGGCCTATTTCGAGTGCCTGCACGAAGTGAAGCTGATCGTCGACCTGATTTATGAAGGTGGCATCGCCAACATGAACTACTCGATCTCCAACACGGCCGAGTGGGGCGAATATGTCTCCGGTCCGCGCATCATCACTGCCGAGACCAAGGCCGAGATGAAGCGCGTCCTCAAGGACATCCAGACCGGCAAATTCACGTCCGATTGGATGCAGGAATACCGCGCCGGCGGCTCGCGCTTCAAGGGCATCCGCCGCCTGAACGACAGCCACCCGATCGAAGAAGTCGGGGCCAAACTGCGCGGCATGATGCCCTGGATCGGCAAGAACAAGCTGGTCGACAAGTCGGTCAACTAAGCGGTTTTCGGACTGTAGGAATTGAAGGCCGGGGCGAAAGCTCCGGCCTTTATCGTTGTGCGCTGACGGTGAGCCAACGGGTCGGCTTGCCGTCATATCCGCCACCGTCGTATTCGCTTATGGCGATATTCCGCCAACCACCTTTCGTCAAAAGCTCCGAGAGCCATTCGGCGGAGGGATAGTTGTAATAACGACCGAAGCCGTCATGGCCTTCTGCATCGCCTGCCTTGAAGCTTGCGTGAAGGAGGCCGCTGGGCCGCAGGGCGCGGCGGATGCGGGCAAAGACGTCGGGCAGTTCAAGTCTCGGAACATGGAGAAGGCTTGCATGCGCCCAGACGCCGTCGAAGGCGCTGTCGGCGTCGAGCTCCTTGAACAGCATGACCCTGACCGGCCTGCCGATCAGCGCTTCCGCCTGTCTTGCAAGCTCGGTCGAGCCATCCGTCGGGGTCACGTCGAAATCCTGCGCCAGCATGTAGGCGCTGTCCTGCCCGCCGCCGCAGCCGAGTTCGAGGATTGCCGCACCCGGCACAAGCCCAGCGAGGAAGGCATCGAGCTGCTGCTTCGGCAGGCTGCGCGCCCGCTTGGCGTATGTCTCGGCATTTCCCTCATAGAAGGCGGAGGTGCGGTTAAGAGGCATGCTGTTCGGCCGATCGCGGGCGTCGGTTGGATTGAAGATGTCTTTCAGGAAGCCGGTCGGCGTCGATGATGTCAATGACGACAATCCCTTCTGACGTCACCCGGTAGAAGGCGACGTGACGCATATGGAGGAGGCGGCGAAGGCCAGCGCCGAGTTCGTCGCACTCTTCTCCCATGGAGGGAGCATGCGAAAGAAGCACGAAAATCCTGTCCCAGTCGAGAAGATAGGCGTCTGCCTGCGCCTCGCCGAAATTGAGGCAAGCATATTCGTCAATGCCTGATAGCACTGCGTCTGCGGTTCGGGTTAGCCTATAGGTGGTTGTCACGCAGCTTTGCCTTCGTTTCCGACAGGATGTCGGGAATACGCCGCTCGCTCGTGCCGCTTTCCTCAGCCTGTCTCAGAATGTTGCGCAGTTCTTCGTCATCAAGCTTGTGATGGAGCTGATCCTTCAGAATAAGCTCCGCCAGGAATGCGTCGGCATTGCTATATCTGCCGCTTGCGACACGGTTTTCGACGTATTCCGCCAGATGATCCGGAAGCGAGATCGTCATTTTCGCCATTGGATTCGGTGCCGCCTGCACATGCCGGTTTTCAGCCATTCCAGATGCCAGATTATCATTTCCCAGTTTGTGATAGAAGCGTTGTGCCCAGTCGTCGAGGGCTTGGGTCACATGCGGATCAGTCTTTTTTATCGATATAGATGACGCGTTCGAGATCCTTAAAATGGGCACCGCAGGTCAGGATGTCGGCGTCGTGGCGCTCCGCGGTCGCATAAATGATCGCATCGGCGGTGGCGAGTTTATGGGCTGCCGATATTTCGGCAGCCCGGCGAGCAAGCGTTGTGTCGAGAGAAACAACCATGCATTTCGCGGTATAAGCGATGAAGCTGTCGACGGCTTCCTCGTCCCTTTCGCGTGCTAGCCATTTGGAAAGCTCGAGCTGCACGATCGTCGGAGCGATGCATTGATCGCGTTCCGGGATTTCGGCCTGCAGCTGGGTTCCGGCAGCACTTTTCGTCAGCCATTCTATCCATGCGGAGCTGTCGATCACG
Organism: Rhizobium sophorae; assembly: GCF_013087515.1. Lineage (GTDB taxonomy): Bacteria > Pseudomonadota > Alphaproteobacteria > Rhizobiales > Rhizobiaceae > Rhizobium > Rhizobium sophorae. Next base: position 268,331 of record NZ_JABFCN010000046.1, read on the forward strand.
CGCATCAGAAACGGTCGTTTCGGTCACGGTAGTTTTTGTTGTCTGCGCCTTCGGCGATGCCGCGAAGATCGGCAAGCGTCGGGACCGGCATCAGCAATACGCCTTTGCCTTTGGGTATGAACACGAATTCCTCCCGCCGACCAGTGCTGTTGTTCGCGCACTTCCTTGGGAATGGAGATCTGGAATTTTGTAGAGAGGGTTGCGGTTTGCCATTCTTACCCTTCCTCTATCGATTATGGATTAAGAATTCACTTGGCATCGGTCAATGGCGAACCGTTTTTGGCGTTGGTGCTATTTCGGTCGCCAAATGGGAACTCGACGATGGGTTTTTCCCGGCTGACTCGGCAACAAAAAACCGGGCGGCGCCCGGTTTCGAAAGAGATCGCGGATTGCTTAATGGCTGTCGGATCGAAGAACATCGTATCGTGCAGATCGAAACGAACTTCGGCGAGGGCGGAATAGATCGCCAGCCCGACGGCTTTGCGGGCGAGGCGGAGAGCGGCGCCCATGTCGGCATTGACGCCGCCGTTGCGTGAAGCGTCCGGAGTTCAGGCCGGGACAAGGCGGGTCCAGCCGCGCTCATCGTTCGTTACGCCTTTCTGCAGGCTGACGAGCTGCTGGCGCAGTTCGCTGGTCAACTTGCCGGTCTGCCCGTCTCCGACCAGAAACTCGCCGCCGGCATGTCGAACCAGGCCGATGCCCGCCAGGACCGCGGCAGTGCCGCAAGCAAAGGCTTCAACCAGCTTGCCGCTGGTTGCGTCCTGCTGCCATTCTGCGAAGGAGTAGGGACGCTGCTCGACGCGTAAGCCCTTTTCTTGAGCGAGCACGATCACCGAGGCACGGGTGATACCCGGCAGGATCGTGCCGCCAAGAGGCGGGGTCACCACGGATCCGTCGTTCATGACGAAGAAGACGTTCATGCCGCCGAGTTCCTCGACCCAGCGATGCTCTGCGGCGTCCAGGAAGACGACCTGATCGCAATCCTTCTTCGCCGCTTCGGCTTGCGCCACGAGGCTGGCCGCGTAGTTACCGCCGCATTTTGCAGCACCAGTGCCGCCGGCGGCAGCACGGGTGTATTCGGTCTCGACCCATAGGGAGACCGCCTTCGCTCCGCCTTTGAAGTAGGCGCCGACCGGAGAGGCGATGATGCAGAAGACATATTCCTGAGCCGGACGAACGCCGAGAAACGCCTCGTTGGCGAACATGAAGGGGCGAAGGTACAGGCTGGCGTCGCCGGACGGAATCCAGGCCTTGTCAACGCGGACCAGTTCTTCGACCGCCTTCAGGAAGAGTTCCTCGGGCACGGGAGGCATCGCCATGCGGATCGCCGATTGCGCGAAGCGGCGGGCGTTCTCTTCAGGCCGAAAGAGCAGAATCCGGCCATCATCTGCCTTGTAGGCTTTCATGCCTTCAAAAATTTCCTGAGCATAGTGCAGCACGGCGCTCGCAGGATCGAGCTCCAGAGGACGCCTCGGCGTAACCTTCGTATCGTGCCAACCCTTGTCGGCAGTCCATCGTGCTAGGACCATGTGATCCGTGAAGACCTTACCGAAGCCGGGCGTCTCCAGTGCCTGGATGCGATCGGCGTCCGAGACGGGAGACTTGTGGAGTTCGATTTTGATTTCAGGAGAGGTCGTCGTCGCGGTCATTGCTGGCACCTTGATAGTACATTGGATAGTGGCGGCGACACTACCGCCGCCGGGCTGGTCTTGGAAGGTCTGAATCGACCGGTTTCCGCTTTGATCAGAGGAATAATCGCTTGATGGGGCTGACGTCGAGCAGCAAATTCCGGATCGAGCGCCTTCGTTATTGGATGGCGTCTACACTTGTCATCATGACAAGAAAATAGGTCAGTATTATTGACATAATTTCCGTGGCATGGTTTGTCGCCGGTATAGAAAATATGAGGAAACCCCCATGCTGAACTGGGACACCATGTTTGCGTCGCGCTCGTCGCGCATGCGCGCATCCGAGATCCGCGAGCTCTTGAAGCTTCTCGACCGGCCTGACATCATCTCCTTTGCCGGCGGCATTCCGGATCCGGCGCTCTTTCCCGATCAGGAATTCAAGCAGGCCTATGCCGATATCTTCGACGGAGCCGCCGTCAACGCGGCACTGCAATATTCGGTCAGCGAGGGCTACAAGCCGCTGCGCGAATGGCTGGTCGGGCAGATGGCGGCTCTCAGCATCCCCTGCGAACTCGACAACGTTTTCATCGTGTCCGGTTCGCAGCAGGGCCTCGATTATCTCGGCAAGCTCTTCCTGTCGCCTGATGACACCGCGCTCGTAACGTGGCCGACCTATCTCGGCGCGCTGCAGGCCTTCAACGCCTATGAACCAGCCTACGACCAGCTGACGCCGAACGGCAACCGGACGCCCGAGTCCTACCGCGCGGCCGCTTCCGCTGCCGGCGGCAAGGTCAAGTTCGCCTATCTCTCCGCAGACTTCTCCAATCCGACCGGCGAGACCGTCGATCTTGACGGTCGCAAGAAGGTCCTGGCACTGGCGGAAGATCTCGACATCGCGGTCATCGAGGATGCGGCCTACCAGTCGCTGCGTTATGACGGCGATCCTATCCCGCCGATCCTGGCGCTCGAAATCGCCGAGAAGGGTCATATCAACGATACGCGCACGATCTATTGCGGCAGCTTCTCGAAGACGCTGGCGCCCGGCCTTCGCGTCGGTTTCATCGTCGCCAATGCGCCCGTCATCCGCAAGCTTGTGCTGATGAAGCAGGCGGCCGACCTGCATTCTTCGACGATCAACCAGATGGCGATATCAGATGTCGCCGAGCGCGGCTTTGACGCGCAGGTCGCCAAGATCAAGGCCGCCTACAGCCAACGTCGCGACTGCATGCTGGCCGCGCTTGAGAAATACATGCCTGAAGGCACCAGCTGGACGAAGCCGGAGGGCGGCATGTTTATCTGGATCACGCTGCCGGAGGGCATGGACGGCGCCAAGCTGCTGGCGAAATCGATCGAGACCGCCAAGGTCGCCTTCGTGCCCGGCAAGGCGTTCTTCGCCGACGGTTCGGGCGCCAACACCTTCCGCCTCAGCTTCTCCTGCGCCAACGAGCAGATGATCGAAGACGGCATCGGCCGCCTGAGCGCGCTGATCTCGGCCGAAATCGGCAGCTGATTCCAGCCGCCCGGCGGACGGATCAAGGGCAGGGCGCCGATCAGAAGATCGTCGTCCAGCCTTCGTTCGCCGTCTCGCTCTTGCCGTAGCCGACCCGATCGGCAACGGCACCGTCGGCATTGCGCAGGATGATGTCGCCACCCCGGTTGGCAAGCTGCGGGCCGCCGGCTGCGGCATCGAGCGCTATGGTGCGCAGCTCGCCTGCGTTAAGCGATCCCGACAGCGTCTGGGTCCTGCCGTTTTCGTCTTCCAGCTTCCAGCCTTCGAGCGATGCCTCCATGTCGGAGCGGTTGATGATCGTCACCGTTTCGGCCTCGGTGCCGCCTTCGCCGTTGACCGGGTTGATCAGCGCGGCGACGATGCGCAGCGACGAGGCGACGATCGGCTGCGGCCGGCGTGTCCCTTCGCCGCGGCCCTGGCCGCCACGGCTGTCGGAAACCGGATGGCCGGTCGCCGCATCGGTATTCCAGTTCTGCGACTGAAAGCAGAGGAAGATCGCCGCCCATTCGTCGGTATCGTTGAAATGGACGAGCAGCGCGCCGTCCTGGTTCGGCCCGTTGGTGGCCTTGAAGCTGCCGCCATCGCCCTGGTTCATGTGGATGTCGTGGATGCCGTTGCCCGGCTCGAAATCAAAATATTGGTCGGGCTTGTTGTGCTCGGGGCCCCAGGCCTCGCCGAAGGCATAGAAATGGATGTCGGGATCGGCAATGCCTTCCTCGACGATCGGCTCGATGAAATCGCGCAGGTCGTTCTTCGGGCCGGAGAGCTGGAAGGGCGCGACATTCATGTCCTCGCGCTCGATCAGCCCGCCGCGGACATAGTCGATCGCAAGCTCCGGACGGTCCTTGCGGATGTCGGTCAGGCCCATCGGCAGGGCTTCGAGGGCGTCCGTCAGTGCCGAATGCTTGAAATCGACGATGTTGGCATAGAGCAGGTCGTGCGGCGACATCTTCGAGCGGACATTCAGAGCGATCCGGTAGCTGACGCCGCCCGCCTCGATGCGGATCTCGATATGGGGATCGTTGTCGTCATCAAGGGCGAGTGCGCTCGCCGTACCCTTCAAGACCTTGTAATTCTTCAGCATGGAGAACCTCGCGGGGATGGCGGGATCTTACGGTAACACGGCGAAAGTGCATCTTTTGTGACGGCTAAAGTAGGGCGCGATCCTCAGATTCGCCTGCCACACTTTAGGTTTTTGATTTGAGCATGTCGTGGTCGCAAAACATGGGGTAATCGCGGCGCGATCACCCAGGACCATTTTCAAGAGTGATGGCTGGCGAGGGTGGTTGCCCCCGATAAGATGGAAAAACG
>NZ_JABFCN010000047.1 GCF_013087515.1 Rhizobium sophorae
CGCGGGTTCCTGCATGAGAGGCTTTCGTACGCCTGACGGCACCCGAAACCCTTCACCATGTCGGTCGTTCAAGCCGCCACGGCGATGTCCTGAAAGCTGCCGATCAGCTCATATCGCCGCTCAGACTTTATGGCCATCCGGTAGAAGGTCGCTCCCGATCGGGCTTGCCCCGGTCTGAAGACCGATCATCGTGTAGACCCCCTTGGCGGCGGAAAGCTTGTTCATAGCTTCCGCATCCCGGAGGTTCATGCCGAGAGGCCACTCGCAGAATGCCGACTTCCCCGCCTCCAGGGCGGCGGTCACGAGCTGGAGGTGCTCCGACACCCTGACTGTAACGACGACGAGGTCGACATCGGGATGGTTCACGAGTTCCTCGGTCGATGAGACAGCGTAGTCAACGCCGAACTTCTGTGCCGCAACCCTTGCGACTTCGATCCGGTTGTGGCTTAACGCCGAAAGTCGAAACTGCGGCAGGTCCCTTAGCGCGGGAACATGGGCGGTCGATGCCCAACCACGGTCGGGGTGTACCCCTATGATGCCAACTCTGATTGGTGTTTTGGCCATTGGATACGCTCCTTGGGCGTGATTTCCAGAATGGTACGATTGAGCATGGGCTTCGTGATCCGCCCTTGTCGGCGCCAGGGTACAAACGAACAAAAAAGGCCGAGGCGAATTGGCACCGACCTTCCTCATCGTCGTTCAATCACCAGAGCCAGTACATCCGTGGTCAAGAGCTAGGAACGACGCGGCGTTGCGGCCTATGCCCCGACGAATTATTGCGAGCGAGTCGGACTTCGGTCCGATGGTAGACAGCAATCTCTCTGCTAATTTCCGTTCCGCTGAGACTGCAAAACTCAGCACGAAAAGGGTGTCTGCCCCTGATCCGGAGCACCCTTTTCAACCTCGTTTTCGGGAATCCCCCTTAACCCTCAGCACCGACGGTTCGCGGCGGCCAACCTTCCGACTGATCATAGGGTATAGGTACTCTGGCGGAGCATCTTGCGTGCGATGGTGTTGCCAGTTCCATCGCATCTTAAGGGGGCCGTCGTCAAAGTCGAAGTCTGTCATTTCCTCGGCTTCCTCGCGAATTTGAACGCCCAGACCGCCAGGATCTGACCAGCCTGGTCGGCTCTTCAACCGGATAGTTCCACGGTAATAGCTCATCGATACGGCTCTGCTTGTGACCATTGACGATGGCAGTGAGCGTGGCGGTCAGATAGGTCGGCGGATCGACGACATTGAGTTTGATGAGGTGGATGGCTCGCTCGTCCGGCGCCATAGTGAAAGAGCGGTCGCGATGATCGCTCTAAGGGGAGATGTCATCCATGTGCGAAGTAACGACGGTCGGGCTTGATCTGGCAAAGCGGGTTTTTCAGGTTCACGGGGCGGATGCAAAAGGCCGCCCTGTTCTTCAGAAGCAGCTTCGCCGCGAGGAGGTGCTCAGCTTCTTCGCCAAGTTGCCGCCTTGTGTAATGGGAAGATGACGCGACAGTTGATGGACGAGATCGGGACACCCAGTAGACCTGTAGGCGCTTCGAGCGCGTCAGTTTCTTATGGACCCGATCCGCGAATCTCATCTGGGCCGGCGGCCAAATATGCCGCCTTCATGTAGGCCGGACACATGCAAGCCGCCGACTTTCGCGCATCAGTCAAATAAGCCTCTTGCATCACGGGAGCCATCCACACATGCAGGTCTCCATGAGCGAAGCGATGGTCGCCCAGTTCTCCTGCCCCTGCCCTCGCCTTCAAATCGAACGTAGAACCGTCGCGCGCGCGAGCAACACGCCTTCGAGCAAGATCAATCCTGGTTTGGTAACGGCTTACCCTCATAGCGCACGCGAAAGTTCCTCCTGTGAAAATCCTGCTCGAAGCAGACGAAGACGAGTTCCAGGTCATTGGCGCTGTCGCGCTTCCCAAGGAGACTGAGCGTGACAACGATAACGCCGCTGTATCCGCGCGTCAGGCGGAAAGCCGCGTTGCGGATGTCAGTCCCTTCTGGATCCTTCCGGTCTTCGCGGCGCTCATAGATGACCCAGAAGCGGGCAGCATCCCAAGTCTGCCGTAGGATTTGGCTGACCTCTGCCTTGAACTCTTCGGCATGCATTGCCGGCCCCCAAGACAATGCCGTCTCGCCCGCATCGCTAACGACATTGAGGTAACCGTCATATTGGTAAGCGCCTGACAGCGACCGTTCGATCATCTCGAATGCGGTGTTTTCGCTGATTGTTGTTTTGAAGAGAATGGCCATCGAATCGCTGCATTTTCAATAATGACCTGTCGGTCAGACGGCGAGACTACTGGGTGTCGCCTGGGCGAGCAACGGAGACTTGGTGATTGGGATAATCCTCACGAACGGTTGAAACGCGTAGAGATCATTGTCCGGCCGTGCTCATTGAAAGGTCTCTTGACCCCCTTTGGAGAACACGTCCGCGCCGTCTCAAAGCGACCGCGTCTTCTTCAGACCTTGCAATATCGTGAACCATTTGTAACTTGAAACACAACAAGCAAACCGCATTATCCGACCGATGAATCCGAAGAGCTCCATCTTGGCAATGAGTATCGCAGCTTTAGCGGCATGCTCACATAGCGACCCGCTTGAGACGACCCTCGCCCAGTCAGCAATCCAGCACCAGACGCCTTTGACCGATCAAGCGGTGATCGCAGATACTGTCGGCCGCAGTGCTGTCGGTGCAACTGCGCTTGCTTGGGCCAACCCATCGACGGGCAGCGCGGGTGTTATCGAACAGATCGATCCCAGTAACGATGGACCTGACGGATGTCGCGGTTTTATGACCAGTCGGCAATCTCTCGACGGCATCACGCGCTTCAACGGCGTAGCCTGCCCGTCTGGGGATAGTTGGAAGCTGAGCGGGCAATAGGAGTAGCGCTAAACGTCCGGTCTCGCGTCAAGGGCATCTACGCCATGCTCTCTTCAATGCTGGATCGCACCGGAACCCGAAACTTTCTCGTATTGAAGGACCAGTCCGATACCTCGGGCATGTTCTGGCGGCACATCGCTCGGAGAGCGGCGACTAATCCATCCGGTACCGTGTTGCCTAGAATGAGCTGCTCGGCAATCGACCAGGGGGAATATGTCTACGACTGGAAGAAGACGCGGTCGGATCACATGCAGTGCGAATTCGTCGAGTTCAGGCCGATCTGATTTGGCCTGTCAATGCACTGAGCTCGAAGACGGCGCGTTTACGCGCGTGGCGGCCAGCCCGACGTACGTGCCGATCAGAACGGTCGCCATCTCCTCTACCGAGCGACAGCCCTCGTTGTAGAGTTCGATGGCGGCATCACACAAAAACGAGGACGCTTGATCGTCCCACTCCACCTTGTAGTACCGATACCATTCACGGACCGCCTTCGACATCAGCAGGTGGTCTTCCTGTATGCACTTGGACATGCGTTACCCCAGACATGGAGGCGGCAGGCCTGCGTGGTTATGACTGCTTCGTTACGACCACAGCGGCGTCGCCATGATCCAGACTAGGAAAGACAGGACATCCACGGGGACCTGCCTCGTCCGTGGACAGGGCACCGTCGTTCAGCCGCCTAACGGCGGTCAATCTCGGCCTCGACCTTCTTCCGTGAGTTTCCAGCGCTCTTCACGGCCTTCTTGACGGCATCTTTCGAGACGCCCTCCTTCGTTGCTTCGTACTTGACTTCGTGATCCTGGCCGCCGGCCACGCGGGCTCGATCCTGTGCGCGGCCTCGGGATGTCGGTGTCTGTGCCATCGGGCTTCTCCTTCGAATAAACGTCCGCAGTAGAAACTCATGACGATTCCAGTGGTTCCCGGGAGATAGCGGATGATGATGCTGCGCTTGAAGCGGCTGCGGAATTCCCTAAGCGGTGAGCGGCATGTGCTGGTGAATCAAGTTGCTGTGGCTCCAGAACTTAAAATTTTCTACCGCTTTCCACTACTGTCGGGCGCAATTCGACCAGCGGAGACGGCGGAATCAATTTGAGAGAGAAATTCCGTAAAGCATTGAAAAATGATTCGTTTTGAGTCGGAACGAATCACTCTGACACGTCTTTGAGTCGCGTATTAGTGATTCGGAGAATTTGTCATGCCGTCAGGACAGCGTGCACAGTGGAAAGGCTTTCTGAAGTTCGGTGAGGTAAGCTGCGGCGTCGCTCTCTACACGGCAGCCTCGACTAGCGAGCGCATCACCTTCAACACCATCAACAAGGCCACGGGCAACCGCGTCAACCGCATCTTCATAGACAGCGAGACCGAGGATCCGGTGCCGAAGGAAGCCCAGACCAAGGGCTTCGAGATCGAGAACGGCCAGTACATCATCATCGATCCTGAGGAAGTTTCCGCCGCGATCCCTGAGAGCAACAAGACGCTCGAGATCGAGGCGTTCATCCCCTGCTCCGACGTCGACGACGTCTACTTCGACAAGCCGTACTACCTCACGCCCGACAAGATGGGCGGAGACGCGTTCGCGGCTCTCCGCGATGCGATGAAGAGGTCGATGGTCGCGGCCATCGCCCGCACCGTCCTGTTCCGTCGAATGCGTACGGTGCTGATACGGCCGCACGGCAAGGGGCTGATCGCCAGCACGCTCAACTACGACTACGAGGTTCGTTCCTCCGAAAAGGCTTTCGAGGAGATGCCCAAGCTTAAGATCCAGGGCGAGATGCTCGAACTCGCCAAGCACATCATCAGCACCAAGAAGGGCGAGTTCGATCCGGCGACCTTCGACGACCGCTACGAAGCCGCCCTCGCGGATCTGGTGAAGGCGAAGCTGGAAGGCAAGTCGCTTCCGAAGCCGAAGAAGGTGCAGGTCTCGAAGCCCAACGATCTGCTGGCCGCACTCCGAGAGAGTGCAGGCATGATGAAGGCCGCTGACGACAAAACGAAACGCACTGCGGCCAATGCCAATCAAGGCACTGGCAGGCAGCGCGCCGCACACGGAGTGGCTTCGAAAGCCGCCTCTTCCGGGGCCGCTCCGCGGCGCAAGGCCAGCTAGGGAGATAGGTCATGGCTCCGAAATATTACTGGAAAGGCTATCTCAAACTCTCGCTGGTCACCTGCCCCGTGGCGATGACCCCGGCTACGAGCGAAAGCGAGAAGGTTCGCTTCCATACACTCAACAAGGAGACGGGCAACCGCGTCGTCTCCCGGTACATCGATTCCGTCACGGGCAAGCCGGTCAAGGACGAGAACGAAGCCAAGGGCTACGCTCGCGGGGAGAACGACTACGTTATCCTCACAGAGGACGATCTGGATGCCGTTGCGCTCGACACCGTGAAGACGATCGACATCGACAAGTTCGTCCCAGCCGACAGCATCGAGTGGATCTACCTCGAGAAGCCGCATTACCTGATGCCGGACGACGCCGTCGGCAACGAGGCATTTGCGGTGATCAGGGATGCCATGAAGGCCGACAAGGTTTTCGGCGTGTCGAAGCTCGTGATGGGCCGCCGAGAGCGGGCGGTCGTCCTGGAACCGCGCGGCGAAGGCATCGTGCTCTGGACGCTGCGTTTCGGCGACGAGGTTCGACCGGAGGAGAACTATTTCGAAGACATCGACGAGAAAGCAGACCCGGATCTCATTCCCCTTGTGCAGCAGCTCATCAAGCAGAAGACCGCGCGTTGGTCTCCGGACATGGTGAGTGATCCAATCCAGGAGAGCCTGCTCAAGATCATCGCTATGAAGAAGAAGGCGCTGAAGCCGAAAAAGGCGGCGAAGGGGAAGGCGGCCGAATCCGCTCCAAAGTCGAATGTGGTCAGCATCATGGACGCGCTCCGGAAGAGCGTCGAGGCAGATCTCAAAGGTCGGAAGTCAGGGTAATCAGATGCACTTGCTGGAAACGAAGATTGTTCACGAGACAACCGGATGGCGGGTAGACTTTGTCGGCGACGACGGGGAAGCGGTGTCGATCAAGGTCGCGGACGGTCACGCTGCAAGCGAAGACGAGGCCATTGAGCGTGCGAAAGAGGTCATGGTTCAGTTGACGGCATATGGCACGCGTGGCGGCGGCCGGAGCATCAACCCGTACGATGCCGCTAGCAATGGAAACTTTGACGACGACGAGCCGTTGCTGGATACTTGGCACTGATCCGCCCTGAGGAAAACTCCAGCCTCTCAGGCAAAAAAAGGCCGGGCGAAACCGCCCTGACCTTACTCATCGTCGCTTTCTTACCAGTGCCAGTAAATCCGTGGTGAAAGGCATTTCAGCGATGCGGCCTTGGAGCAAAAGAAATTCAGTGCTCATGGATGCCGAACAAGGAACCAACCTCACCCCGCCGGCGTGGTCAGTCTTGGCCAGCGGGCCTGTCGTTCGAAGGATCTCGTCGACGGGGTTGTCAGTGGGATCCGAATCGCAGTCGTACACAGCCTCGGAGAGTCGAGTTCCCGGCGAGTTCTGATCCCACGCCCTCAATCGCACCAAAGAACGTCCCGATCAGCGTTACGCTCACCTCCCAAACGTGGTGCTAATGTCAGAGCACCCACACGCTCGAAAAACTCTCCTTCACCGTCACTATCGCAAACCCAGCTCCCCACCCTGCGGCGTGACGTATTGCATCTTCGTAACCATTCCCCTCGAAGCGACCGGGCGCGCTATGATAAGTCGATTGGTTTCGGCAGCCTTGCTGTTGCGTGGCGATTGAAGGCTTTCACTGCGCTCGAATGGCACTAAGATCGAGGAGTCGATCTATCTCACAGCAGATCACGCAGGGGCATGATCAGCGAGTCAGTTGCTCCAGAACCGCCTGACCCCATTACTCGCCTGATCCCCCTGCCCCCGGCAAGCCGTTCCGCTTGGGGCGGACCCGTGGGCTCCCTCGCCTCACCTGCCCGGCCGTGCCAACGACCTCGCGATATCGACGATGTCATCGCGCGAGGCGGTCGGGTCCTCCTTGTTCCAGGCGACACCGAGCCCGATCCGGAAGTCGATGCCTCTTACCGCCTTCAGCTCGAAGGCCCGGTTCGGCATGCCCTCGGTCCATTCCGGCGCGAAGCCGATGCCAAGACCGGCCGAGACCAGCGACACCAGCGAATAGGTGTCGTCGCAGCTATAGGCGATATTGCGGGTCAGATCGTATTCCTCGAACTTCTCGTTGAAGTACCGCTCGGTGTAGGAGAGGTTCTTGCGATTGAAGGCGATGATCTTCTCCGAGCGCAGATCGTCGATGGCGATCTCACCTTGCTCTGCCAGCCGGTTGGTCCTCGCCACCGCCAACAGATAACGCTCATGGGCGATCGAGGAGAAGCGCAACGAGCCGATGTTTTCCACCGGTCTGATGAAGCCGAGATTGATCTGGCCGTTTTCCAGGCCGCGGATGATGTCGCCGGTATTGCCGCTTGAGATATGGATGCGGATATCCGGGTACTTGCGGGCGATCTTCGCCAGAAACGCCGGCAGCACGCCGGTGGTCGCCGGATAGACGGTGCCGATCCTGATCTGCCGGATCGTCTTGCCGGCCGCAGCCCTGGTGATCTCGGCACTCAGATCGACCTCGCTCAGGATCCCGACGCAGCGCTCGTGGAAGATCTCCCCTGCCCTGGTCAGTTCCACCCGTCTGGTCGAGCGGATGAACAGCGGGCAGCCGAGTTCACGCTCCAGCGCCTGCACATGATTGCTAAGCGCCGGCTGGGCGATGCGCACCTTTGCGGCCGCCCGGCCGAAATGCAGTTCCTCGGCCACCGCGACGAAGTAGGAGAGCTGGCGTAGTTCCATGAATGCGCTCCGCCGCACGTCGCGTTTATTGCAACGGTGCTTCGCAAAAGGTAAGTTGGGCAAGAATAGCAGCCTGAAGTTTTGTTTTCAATACCAAACTTACTAAAATCGAAAGTTTTATGCTGAAGCACTCGCAATGTCGCGCTGCAAGAGCGCTCTTGGACTGGACCCAACGGGACTTGGCTGAGCGAACATCGATAAGCGCGGTTTCGATACGTGCGTTTGAAAAAGGTGGCGATATGCGTGAAAGCAATCTTCGCCTCCTGAGACTCACCTTCGAAGCTGCAGGAATCATCTTCCAGGCTGATGGCGAAGTCACCGGAGGGGGAATCGGCGTGCGGCTCCGTTCTTCTATTGATGACGCTTGATTTCGAGCCAAGCAACTCCCTCAGTCGTAACTTAGCTTTCGAAAATCCTTGGTCCGATTCCAAAGGTCACAGGTTCGTATCCTGTCGGGTGCGCCATTTCCGTTCTGTCCACACCGAAGACTTAGGTAACAGTTGGTAAATCCTCCTTGGTTTGCGCCTAGGAGCCTTGGTCTGGTAGTTCTTCCGCGTTAGATTTGCGCCTGAGCAATTTTAGGGCCGAAACCAACCTTCCGACGCCAGAACGTGTAGTGCTTGGCATCAGCGTGCACCAGCTTGGCAACAACGTGCACTCCGCTTGCCAACAGCATGCACCGCACCACGAATAGTGTAGTTGAATCAACAGATGTACGGTATCTGCGCGATGCTGTGGTCTCCGCCTCCGCGTAGGCTCCGTCTCCTGCCTCAGTCACGCGAAATGATTTAGATCGGAGCCGCATAGGCCCGCACAAACATCATCCGGCTGTGGCAGAGCCGAACATGCGCGACCTTCACGGTCGTCGTTACGCCGTTAATCAGAATGATCTCGTGGCTCCAGTCGAACTGGTAAGCCTCACCTGGCGCGTAATAGAGCGGCACATAGGCTTCCGCCGTCACAGCTCCCCGGTTCTTCGCCCAGGTCTTGGCATAACGCCGGACGGCATTATAACTGCCGTCGTAACCGAGCGCCCGGACCTCCTCATAAATCCGGATCAGCGTCAGCCGCTCGCGCGATGGCTTGCCCTCATTGGCCGTTAGAAAACGCTCGATATCGGCCTTCCACGCTCCGATCCTTGGCAGCGGTTGCCGCTCTCGTTCATAGGTAAAATCGGTTTCGTCGGAGCGCAGTATCTTGCGAACCGTGTTGCGCGACACATGGAGTTCCCGGACGATCTTCTTCACCGACCAGCCCTGCACATGGAAGGCCCGTCGAACACGCGCAATCGTATCCACTCGCTTCAACTCCCGCTCCATCCGCCGCCAAAAGCCGGATGGTCAGATGAAATCTGAGGGGGGTCAAAATTGGATGCCGATTACCCCGCCAAGGGGGTCAAATTTGCACGCCGGAACACACTCTATCAGCTTAATGTCGCCTGACACTTGCCTTTTGTTCTCGCTAATGTGCCGCTTGAAGACCGGATCGACCACTACGCCGCGCCTGAGGAGTGGCGGACCGATAAATGCCTCCGAAGGGCAGTTCGCGAGCATTGGGGGAGCCTGATCGTATCGAAAGTCGATCGGCATTCCAAATCCCAGAGGTGCAATCGAACAGGCTCCCGGCTTACCTGCTCCGTGAACGGAACAACTCATATCATCATTGCGTGCGGGGCAAGGCGCTCTGCCTGGAGTCATAGTCGATATGCGACCATGGACACGGAGTAGCCGACCGTCACTGAGTTTCACTAGGAACGATCGATCCCTGACGTTTTGAAAGGCCTTCGGATCCATTGCCTTCTTCGATGGCACGGAGTTCCAAGTCATTCCTACGGGAAAAACGTCCGCATGGCGAACCATCTCATTGAAAGTCAGGGACGTCGAGCCGGTGCAGCATTTACCGCATCCGACACATGAAAAGTCGATGTTTATAGACAAAAGTGGCCTCAGAACATTGATCATACAGAAGACGATGTTCGTCCGCCGGCGCGCTAGCTCCAACTGATGAGTCTGTGGCACGCTTGTGATCCGTTTGCTGATCGCGCCAATGAATTGACAATCCTTGGACACCAGCAAAACGTCTTGTCTGGAGTCATCGGAAAGATTCGATATCCAGTCGATTGCACTTTCCCGATTGAAGGAAATCTGACCGTCCATGGCAATCATACCCGAGAGCTTCAAAGCCTACCAATACCAGACGGGCATCGACCGCATCCGTGATGCGTACCGGGCGTCGGCCGCCACGATCAATAAGACAGTCAGCGAGGCGACGCAGGCGAGCCTTCAGTATTTGGAGAGCGGTGCCGACGACCGAGAATATGACGAGGATGGCATCCTGGTGTCTTCCACCGCGAGTTTACTCGCCCAGGCAGAGCTTGACGCGATCCTCGCGGTCACTGTCGTCCGAGAAGCGTTCATCACGAGCGCCTTTCATTATTGGGAGCGATCCGCCAGGGCATGGACGGGCCTCCATGAATTCGAGCACAAGTTTGCTGATCTGAGAAGGGAAACGCGACGCCTGTATCCGGTGAGCCCGCAACTGCCCAATCTAAACCGCCTCAACAATGTCCTGAAGCACAACAGTCACCGCGTAGACCCGACGCTTCTCAAGAAACGCCCAGACTACTTCGGCACGCTGTTTCCTGGGCGGAACGGGAACAATCCTCCCGAGCCTCGACTCCGGATCAGTCACGAGCACGTCGAGGAAGCGTTCGACATCGTGAAGGCGTCGGGCCCGAAGCGTTAGTCTTGAAGGATTCAGGCAAGGACAATGCACTCTGGTACTCTCGCGGCTGCGCATCTGGATCGAAAGGCTCGATCCAGCCTCCGAAGATAGGGTGAAAACTGGCAGATCGGAGTCGGAAAATCGGGTTGCACAGCGGTGTACGCTGATGCCAAGCAGGACGGCCCCAGTGCACGCTGTTGCCCGGCAGGGTGCACGCGAAAGTGCTCGCACGTTCCAGAAAGCTCAATGATTTCTATGATGGTCGGTGTACGCTGATGACGAGCGCTACAGAACGGTTCACCTCCTTTGATTTGAGCATTCTGACGATCCACCCCGGTTTAACCGCAACTCTGCGCAAAACGGTCTAACGTCGGCCATCCCATGCGCATTCTTATTTTTTTCGAGACCCGCTGCCGAACCGCTGATCCTTGGTGTAAAAGGAGACGCGTTTGTGAGTCTTAGAATCGGTATTGAAATGAAGCTAACTTGCGGTGCCTTGTTCTCGGGAATCGGCGGATTTTGCCTCGGCTTCGAGCAGGCCGGGTTCGAATCCTCTTGGGCAGTTGAGCTCGACGATCATGCGGCGGAAACGTATCGGAAGAACCTTCCGCACGTCCGCCTGATCACGAAGAGCGTATCCGAAATCGACGTGGTCGAGGACAACCTGTCGCCTGTGGATATCCTTCATGCGGGCTTTCCCTGCCAGAGCTTCTCTCAGGCCGGAGAAAAGAAGGGCTTCGAGGATCCTCGGGGTCGTCTGTTTTTCGAGATCATCCGGATCATCGAGCAGTTCGGAGACAAAAAGCCAAAAGTTCTTGTGCTGGAGAACGCGCCGTTTCTAAGGTACGGCGAGGGTGGAGCATGGTTTCTGGAGGTTCAACGTGCCATCCAGAAGGCGGGATACTGGTTCAGACCAGAAAACGCCCAAGAACTCAGCGCCTTCGAACTGACGGAGTTGCCACAGCAACGAACCCGCCTGTTTATGGTGGCCCTTTCCATGGAGCACTTCAACAGCGGACGGTTCACCTTCCCAGCCGAGAAAAATGCGACGCCGAAGCGCCTGAGGGACTACATCAGCTTCGATGAAAGTGTAGCAGACGAGTATTATCTCGATAACGAGAACCGCTACTACAAGATGATCTCGGAAGCTGTGACTGATCGCGAACGTCTCTATCAGCTTCGCAAGTATGAGGTACGGGCAAAGGAAGCGGGTGTTTGCCCAACACTGACTGCCAATATGGGCCTCGGGGTGTTGTTTTCCACGCGGAACTGAGCCGGTTTTTCCACCGAGAAGTGAGCCACCTCTGA